>JAUIBP010000004.1 GCA_030427735.1 Bacteroidia bacterium
TGTGTTTAGCCCATTCTGTGGCTAAATTTCTGGTTAACATTTTTAAACCACCTTTGGCTGCAGCATAAGCCGAAACGGTATTACGGCCTAACTCACTCATCATAGAACAGATGTTTATTATTTTACCGCCTCCATTTTTTATCATGCTTCTGCCAACAAGTTGCGACATGATAAATGCTCCGGTTAAGTCTACATCGAGTACGCGTCTAAATTCCGAAATTTCCATGTCTTCTGCAGGTACGCGTTTTATTATACCAGCATTATTTACAAGAATGTCTATTTGTCCTTCGTTAGTTTCGATTTCTGCAACTTTTTCTGCTGCAATTTTTTCATCGGTAACATCAAAAATGTAACCAGCGGCTTCAAAACCTTTAGATTTATAATGAGCTAAGGCTTCCTCTAGTTTAGGTGGGGTGGTACTCGTAATAACCAGTTTAGCACCAGCTTGTGCCAATCCTTCGGCCATAGCCATACCAAGGCCATGTGTTCCGCCTGTAACTAAGGCGGTTTTATGTTTTAAATTGAATAAAGTCATTTTGTTATTTTAATTCGTTAGGTGGACAAACATCCATGTCGCCATAATCTAAATTTTCTCCTGCCATACCCCAAATAAATGAATAGTTGGACGTTCCTGAGCCCGAATGTATAGACCATTCTGGCGATAACACAGCTTGTTTGTTTTTCATGAAAATATGTCGCGTGTTATCTGTTTCTCCCATAAAGTGGGCGATGGTCTGGCTTTCGTCTAAATCGAAATAAAAGTAAGCTTCCATTCTACGGTTGTGTGTGTGTGCCGGCATGGTGTTCCAAACATTTCCTGGTAATAACTCTGTTAAGCCCATTTGTAATTGGCAGGTTTCAACAATACTATTTACAATAAGTTTGTTAAGAATACGCTTGTTGGCTAGTTTTTCTTCGCCAAGTTCTATAACTTCTGCATCTGCTTTTCCTACTTTTTTTGTTGGAAATTGCTTGTGGGCTGGCGCCGAATTGATATAAAATAAAGCCTGACCTCCTGGCTTGCTTTCAAAAACAACTTCCTTATTGCCTTGTCCAACGTATAGAGCTTCTTTTTTATTAAGTTCGTAAGTTGTACCGTCTACAGTTACAATTCCAGGGTCGCCAACACTAACAATACCCAATTCTCTGCGGTCTAAGAAATGTTCTGATTTAAGATAAGGGATAGTTTCTAGTGTTAAAGCTTTAGAACTAGGCATGATACCACCAACAATATATCTATCGTACATAGAATAGGTAAGTTGTATGGTATCTTCTTGAAAAAGATTTTCAATTAAAAAATGTTCGCGTAATTCGGTGGTTGAATATTTTTGTGCATCTTTAGGGTGAGATGCGTATCTGAAATTGTAATGAGTCATTCTTTTTTATTTTATGTAATCGATTACACAAATATATGTTTTTTATTTTAATATTGACAACCAATGTTAGAATTGTGTAAAATTTGTTGTGTTTTTTTGATTTTTTCGCTAAAAATCACCTTTTAAATTGTGTAAATTAACAACTGGGGCGTAGATTATACAATAGTAGCTGTGTGAGATTTTTGATTATAGAATGACTTTTTTTATTTGTAATTTGGTTGCAATGTTGTGCTTTATAACTATTTAAAAATTTCGGGTTGCATTTTGTTTTGTAATTTTTTGAAGATAAAAAAATGCATTATAAGCTTTAAATAGTGTAGGGAATAGTTGTTAAAGTCATTTTTTTTATGTTAAATTTACGCCATATAAAAGGATTGAATTAATAGCCAACAGAATTTAAAGTTTTATATAACCCTTTTTGGTTAAGTATTTTGACCATTCATTAATGATGCAACATAAAACAAAAATCTTTTTAATACTTTTCTTTTTTGCAGGTGTTTTGTGTTTTGCGCAAGAAACGCCTCCAACCCCAGATGGGAGAGGGCCTACCCCTCCTGGAACACCAATAGATGGTGGTTTAGTGGTTTTGTTAGTGGCTGGTGCTTGTTATGGCATAAAAAAATCCTCAAAACGCTAGTTTATTTAATATCTAATTCTAGTAAGCGTTTTACGTATTTTCCTAAAACATCAAATTCTAAATTTACGGTCGCTCCTTCTTTCAAGAATTTAAAGATAGTATTGTTAAATGTGTAGGGGATTATGGCTACGCTAAATTCATTTCTTTTGGAGTTTACTACAGTTAAACTGGTGCCATTTACGGTTATCGATCCTTTTTCAATGGTAATATTGTTTAAATCTTGATTGTAATTAAAGGTAAATATCCAGCTGCCAGAAGCTTCTTCTATTTTGGTGCAGGTGGCTATTTGGTCTACGTGTCCTTGTACTATATGGCCGTCCAATCGGTCTCCTAGTTTCATGGCGCGTTCTATGTTTACGACATCTTTTATTTGTAGATCCCCTAGGTTGGTTTTGTTTAATGTTTCCTTTATGACTGTAACGGTATAGGTATTTCCGTCAATTTTTACAACGGTTAGGCAAACGCCATTGTGTGCTACACTTTGATCTATTTTTAATTCAGGGGCTAGCTGACTTTCTATAGTAATATGAAGATTGTCTAATTCGGATTCTAGATGGGTTACGATGCCTAAATTTTCTATAATTCCTGTAAACATATTATCTCATTTATTTGGTTAAATTTGTGGAGATAAAATTACAAACAAATAGTTTTAAAATTAATGAAGAAAGAAGAAAATATAATTGTAGGTATTTCTATAGGCGATTTAAACGGTATAGGAGGCGAAATTGTCTTAAAGACGTTTGAAGACTCTCGAATTTTGGAGTTTTGTACGCCAGTTATTTTTGCTTCGGTTAAGGTAATGTCTTATTATAAGAATCATTTTAAGTTCGATATTAATTTTAATGGTATTCAAAATTTAGATCAGGTTGTTCCTGGAAAAATAAATGTTTTTAATGTTTGGAAAGAAAACGTGTCGATTAATTTTGGGAAAGAAGATTTTAAAATAGGAACATATGCTATTAAGTCTTTAGAGGCGGCAACAAAAGCGCTGAAAGAAGGGCGGGTAGATATGCTTATTACTGCGCCAATAAATAAACATAATATCCAGTCCGATACCTTTAACTTTCCAGGACATACCAATTATTTAGAACAGGAATTAGAAGGCGATAGCTTAATGTTTATGGTAACCGATACTTTAAAGGTTGGATTGTTAACAGATCACGTGCCAGTTAGCGATATAGCCAAGCACATTACACCTGAGTTAATAACTAAAAAAATCGAGACCATTTACAAATCGTTACAGCAGGATTTTAGAATAAGCAAGCCTAAAATAGCAGTTTTGGGTATTAATCCGCATACTGGAGATAATGGTGTAATAGGTAATGAAGACGACCAAGTATTGCGGCCAACATTAAAAAAAATAAAAGAATCGGGTAAATTAGTATTCGGTCCTTATGCTGCCGATAGTTTTTTTGGCTCTAATAACTATAAAAATTTCGATGCTGTAGTTGCATCCTATCACGATCAGGGGCTCATTCCTTTTAAAACATTATCTTTTGGGGAAGGTGTAAATTTTACAGCCGGATTAAATAAAGTGCGTACATCGCCAGATCATGGCACGGCATTTGAAATAGCAGGAAAAGGTATTGCCGACGAAAGTTCGTTTAAAGAAGCGTTATTTACTGGAATGCAAATCTATAAGAATAGAGTAGAGCACCAAGAGTTGGTAAAAAGACTGTAAAATATTGAATAAAAAAGATATAAACAAAAAATGTTTATAAATAAGCTTGCCTAAAATAAAATTTTATATATTTGCAGGCTCAAATTAGATGTGAAAATGAAGTTGTTGAAAGAATTTACAATTCAATTTGTTGGATTAAAATTAGGGAAACATCATTTCGAGTATCAAATTGGAGACGAGTTCTTTAAACATTTTGAGTATGACGATTTTAATCATGCCAATATTCAAGTAGATGTCCTTTTAGAAAAAAAGGCAACCCTGCTAGAATTGCATTTTAAAATATCGGGAAGTGTTAACGTATATTGCGATGTAACAAACGAACCTTACGATCAAGCTATTCAAAATGAATTTGATTTAGTGGTTAAGTTTGGCGACGAATATAACGACGAGGAAATTGATTTATTGGTGTTGCCGCATGGTGAATACGAAGTTAATATCCAACAATATATTTACGAACTTATTGTTTTGGCTGTCCCAACCAAACGTATTCATCCTGGAGTTGAAGATGGTACGTTGCAATCGGATATACTAGATAAGTTAGAAGAATTAAGCCCTAAAGAGCAAGAAAATAAAAACGACCAAGAGGATACAGACCCTCGTTGGAATACATTAAAAAAACTATTAACGGATAATAAATAAATAGAAAATGGCACATCCTAAGAGAAAAATCTCGAAAACTAGAAGAGATAAAAGAAGAACACATTATAAAGCAACTGCGCCACAAATTGCTACGTGTCCAACAACAGGAGAAGCTCACTTGTATCACAGAGCACATTGGCACGAAGGTAAATTATACTACAGAGGTCAAGTTTTAATAGACAACTCAGAAGTAGAAGAAAATCTAGCATAAGTATTATGCATGCATACAAAAAAACGCTCCGTTGGGGGCGTTTTTTTTGTCATATGGTTTTGTATAAATCAAAAACCACTTAATTTGCATAAAATTATTTCAAAATAGAGTATTTTTGTCGAAATTTTGATGGTTTAGATCAAAATTACTCCAAATTTTAGTTTTAAGTAACAAAAACGTTATGAGTAAAATTACAGCGGCAATTACTGCAGTAGGAGGCTATGTACCAGACTTCGTTTTAAGTAACAAGGTACTCGAGTCTATGGTAGATACTAATGATGAGTGGATAACTACAAGAACTGGCATTAAAGAACGTCGTATATTAAAAGAAGAAGGTAAAGGTACGTCTTACCTCGCCATTAAAGCAGCACAAAACCTTTTAGATAAATCGGGACTAGACCCTAAAGAAATAGACTTAATAGTTGTAGCCACAGCAACACCAGACTTATTGGTAGCTTCTACAGCAGTTTACGTGGCCACAGAAATTGGTGCAACAAATGCCTTTGCATACGATTTGCAAGCCGCTTGCTCGAGTTTTCTATACGGAATGTCTACGGCAGCAGCTTATATAGAAGCTGGTAGATATAAGAAAGTTTTAGTTATAGGCGCAGATAAAATGTCGTCTATAATAGATTATACAGACCGTACTACCTGTATTATTTTTGGAGATGGTGCTGGAGCAGCATTATTTGAGCCTAACCAAGAAGGTTACGGACTTCAAGACGAATACTTACGCAGCGATGGTTCAGGACGTGATTTCTTGAAAATTGAAGCAGGAGGATCGCTTTTACCACCAACTGAAGATACTGTAAAAAACAAGCAGCATTACGTGCATCAAGACGGTAGAACGGTGTTTAAGTTTGCCGTATCTAACATGGCCGATGTAGCCGAAAAAATAATGCAGCGCAATAATTTAAGTCACGACGATGTGGCTTGGTTGGTACCGCATCAAGCGAATTTACGCATTATTGATGCCACAGCTAATAGAATGAATTTAGACGATTCTAAAGTTCTTAAAAACATACACCGATATGGTAATACCACATCGGCTACATTACCTTTACTTTTAAGCGACTTTGAATCAAAATTTAAAAAAGGGGATAATATAATTTTTGCTGCTTTTGGAGGTGGATTCACATGGGGATCTACGTATTTAACATGGGCATATAATTCCTAATTGACTAATAATAACTCATTTTAAAATCTAATTTATTATGGATTTAAAAGACATTCAAAATTTAATCAAATTTGTTGCTAAATCTGGTGCAAGCGAGGTTAAATTAGAAACAGACGATGTAAAAATTACAATTAAAACAGGTAGCGACGACAAAGGAGAAACAACAACTTATGTACAGCAAATACCTGTAAATGCGCCAGTAGCACAAGCTCCTGTTGCCGCACAACCTGCGCAGCCAGCTGCACCGCAAGCAGCTCCTGTAACACCTGCTGCAGATAACGATTCAAAATATATTACAATAAAATCGCCTATTATTGGTACGCTTTACAGAAAACCTTCGCCAGATAAACCTGTGTTTGTAGAAGTAGGGCAAACTATTAACGAAGGCGATGTACTTTGTATTATAGAAGCTATGAAACTATTTAACGAAATAGAATCGGAAGTTTCAGGAAAAATAGTAAAAGTATTGGTAGACGATTCTTCTCCAGTAGAGTTCGATCAACCATTATTCTTAGTAGATCCATCATAACAAATTTTAAAATTCCAAAACAAATCCCAATACGATTGGAATTTGGAATTTGAGATTTTTAAAAACTAGACGTTATGTTTAAAAAAGTACTAATAGCCAACAGAGGGGAAATAGCACTACGTGTTATTAGAACCTGTAAAGAAATGGGAATTAAAACGGTGGCGGTTTACTCGACTGCAGATGCCGATAGTTTGCATGTAAAATTTGCCGACGAAGCCGTTTGTATAGGGCCAGCACCAAGTAGCGAATCTTATTTAAAGATGTCTAATATTATTGCTGCTGCCGAAATTACCAATGCCGATGCCATTCACCCAGGGTACGGATTCCTTTCGGAAAACGCAAAATTCTCTAAAATTTGCGAGGAACACGATATAAAATTTATTGGAGCTACTGCCGAAATGATCTCTAAAATGGGAGATAAGGCTACTGCAAAAGCAACTATGAAAGCTGCAGGCGTGCCTTGTGTACCAGGAAGCGACGGTATTATAGAAGATTTTGAAAGCTGTAAAATATTAGCCGTAGAGGTAGGATATCCTGTAATGCTTAAAGCGACTGCTGGAGGTGGTGGTAAAGGTATGCGTGCCGTTTGGAAGGAAGAAGATTTGCAAGAGGCTTGGGATTCTGCCCGTAAAGAAGCCAAAGCAGCCTTTGGAAACGATGGTATGTATATGGAAAAACTGATAGAAGAACCAAGACATATCGAAATTCAAGTGGTTGGCGATTCTACAGGAAAAGCATGTCATTTGTCAGAGCGCGATTGTTCTATACAGCGTCGTCATCAAAAGTTAACAGAAGAGGTGCCTTCGCCTTTTATGACCAAAAAACTTAGAGACGATATGGGGAAAGCAGCAGTAAGAGCTGCCGAATTTATAAAATATGAAGGAGCGGGAACTATCGAATTTTTAGTCGATAAACACCGCAATTTCTACTTTATGGAAATGAATACCCGTATACAGGTAGAGCACCCTATTACCGAACAAGTTATTGATTTCGATTTAATTCGTGAGCAAATTCTAGTTGCTGCAGGAGTGCCAATTTCTGGAAAAAACTACACGCCAAATTTACACTCTATAGAATGTCGTATTAACGCCGAAGATCCTTATAATGGTTTTCGCCCGTCACCTGGTCGCATAACAACATTACATGCTCCAGGAGGTCATGGTGTGCGTTTAGATACCCATGTGTATGCAGGTTACAGCATTCCGCCTAATTACGATTCTATGATTGCTAAATTAATTACAACGGCACAAACTCGTGAAGAAGCCATTAGCAAAATGAAACGTGCTTTAGATGAGTTTGTGATTGAAGGCATTAAAACAACGATTCCGTTTCACAGACAATTAATGGACGATCCAAACTATATTTCTGGTAATTATACAACCAAATTTATGGAAGACTTTAAAATGGAAGCTCCTAAAGAAGAATAATAAACAAAACTCCGAAATTTTTTTCGGAGTTTTTTATTACTACACATACCAAGATTTTATTGGACTAACAGAAATTTTAAAAGCTGTTTCTTTAATCATGTTCATATAAATACGTACATTTCTGTAACAAACTAAAACGGGTTTATGTTGAATTTATCGTATTGGGAACAACAATCTTGGTTTTCTAATCTGCAATTTACTATTGTTGGCAGTGGTATTGTGGGTTTAAGTTGTGCTTTACAGCTTAAAAAACTTTACCCTAAAGCAAATATTTTAATATTAGAAAGAGGTCGTTTGCCGCAAGGTGCAAGTACAAAAAATGCAGGATTTGCTTGTTTTGGAAGTTTAAGTGAAATATTAAGTGATTTAAAGTCGCATTCGCCAGAAGAAGTTTTGGAACTCGTAAAACAACGTTATGACGGATTGAAATTATTGCGTGAAACCTTAGGCGATAAAACAATAGAATTTAAAAACTTGGGTGGTTACGAATTGTTTACAGAGCAAGACTCCTATTTTTATAAAGAATGTATAGCACAGCGAGAGACGATAAACACGTTATTGAAACCTATTTTTAATACCGAAGTGTTTCAGTTGAAAACCAATCCGTTTCAGTTTAAAAATATTCAAGATCAGCTAGTGTTTAATCCGTTTGAAGGTCAAATTCATACAGGAAAAATGATGGAGGCTTTATTGCGTAAAGTACAATCTAAAGGCATTAAAATTTTAAATAGCACCTCTGTAAGCACTTTCGAGGAATATGGTAATTATGTAGAGGTTAAAACGGATGAACTGGTATTTAAAACGTCAAAATTAATTATTGCGACTAATGGTTTTGCGTCGCAGTTAATCCAAGCGCAGGTTAAGCCAGCACGAGCACAAGTAATTATTACAAAACCTATAAAAAATCTTCATATTAAAGGCACATTTCACTTAGACCGTGGCTATTATTATTTCAGAAATATAGATAATCGTATTTTATTAGGGGGCGGTAGGCAACTCGATTTTAAAACAGAAGAGACCACCGAATTTGGAACAACCTCTAAGGTACAAAAGGCCTTAAGAGATCTGTTAAAAGAGGTTGTATTGCCAAATACACCACATGACATAGAATATAGTTGGAGCGGTATTATGGGGGTTGGGCAACAAAAAAAATCTATTGTAAAACAAATTTCTAATAACGTATTTTGTGGTGTTAGATTAGGTGGTATGGGCGTGGCTATAGGAAGTATAATTGGTAAATCTTTAGCAGAAATTGTTAAAAACTAAATGAAGCGAATTTTTAAATTTCTTTTCAAAGTTATTGTTTGGGCTGTTTTGGTTTCTGTAAGCCTGGTAATGGTTTATAAATGGGTGCCCGTGCCAATAACACCGCTAATGCTAATTAGGAGTTTTGAACAATCCGATAATAACTTGCCAAAATCGTGGGAACATCGTTGGGTAAGTATAGATCATATATCTATTGCCATGCAGAAGGCTGTAATTTGTAGCGAAGATCAGCAATTTTTAAATCATAATGGTTTTGATTTAAAAGCTATAGAAAAAGCTATGGATTATAATAAAAAGGGAAAACGCATTCGAGGGGGCAGCACTATAAGTCAGCAAACCGCAAAAAATGTGTTTTTATGGCCAGAACGTAGTTGGTTTAGAAAAGGTTTGGAAACGTATTTTACCTTTTTAATCGAGTTGTGTTGGAGCAAATCCCGGATATTAGAGGTGTATTTAAATAGTGTAGAAATGGGTAGTGGTATTTATGGGGTAGAGGCTGCCGCCCAATATTGGTTTAAAAAATCGGCCAAGAAATTAACTAATTACGAGGCAGCAGCTATAGCAGCCATTCTTCCTAACCCTAGAGAATATAAGGCAGCTCCAGCATCGGCTTATATTCAAAAAAGAAAACAGTGGATTGTTCGACAAATGAATTTTTATGGGCCATTACGGTTAGAAGATACACATGAGTAATCTAAAGGAAACATTATTAAAACAATGCGAAGCGTTTATAAATAAGCGTTTGCAGAACGTACAGCAAAATATTGCAGAAGTGGAGTTTGCACTAACTTCGGAAACTAAAAATACTGCAGGCGATAAACACGAGACTGGTCGAGCAATGCTTCAGCTTGAACGCGAAAAGTACGGACAACAATTATCGGAAATAAATCAGCTAAAATTGGCATTTTCTAAAATCAATATCACTAAAATCTCCGAGGTTGTATGTCTGGGAAGTCTAGTGTATACCTCGCAAGCCAATTATTTTATAGCTATAAGTGCAGGCGAGTTACAAACTACAAATTTTAAGGCTTATGCGATTGCGCCAAATACACCAATCGGAAAGTTATTAATAGGAAAAAAACAGGGTGAAACGGTAATTTTTAGAGGCGAGGAAATAACTCTTTTGCAAGTTGTTTAGGTGTTAATTCTTAAGGATATCTAGAAAAATAATGTCGTTTTCGGGTAATGGTTTTAAGTGTTCAAAATAAATAGTTTCTTCATTAAATTTAGCAGCGATAAGCCAGATGTGTCCTTTAAAATAACTTTTTTGTACAACGGCTTTAATAGATGATGATGTTACTATTTTTAATTGGTGAGCATAAACAATATCTTGGTTTATAATGTTGAATTCTCCAAAAAATGAAGCGATTAATGGTTGCTCTGGGTTGGCGTAAAGTGTTTGTGGAGCTCCGCTAGCTACTATATTGCCATCGTGTAGCACCAATATTTGGTCGGCGAAAGGCAATACGTCCTCACGGTCGTGCGTTGCTACAATACAAGTAATGTTATGTGTTTTAAGGTATTCAAATAAATTGCGTCGCAGCGATTGTTTTTGAAAGTTATCTATATGGCTAAAGGGTTCGTCCAATAATATAATTTCTGGTTGTCGGGCAATCGCTCTAGCCAAAGCAACACGTTGTTTTTGGCCGCCACTTAAGTACTTTACTTTAACCTTGGCAAAGTCTTCTAATTCTACCAATTTTATAAGTTCTAGAGTGCGCTTTTTTTTGTCTTCGGGAAAGAAATTTGATAAGAATTTACCAATATTTTCTTCTACCGAAATAAAGGGCATTAAGTCGAATTCTTGAGCAACATATTTCATGAAATCGTAACCGATAACGAGATTGAATTTAGGCCCTAGAATGGATTGGTTTTTCCAACGGATTGTACCTTCATGCAAATCGTAAGTGCCGTAAATTAATTTTAAAAGCGTACTTTTTCCAGAGCCACTTTCTCCTATTATTGAAAGATGTTCTCCAGGTTTTGCTGTAAAAGACAAGTGTTTTAAAATTGGTGTATTGTTGTAACTAAAAGCAATGTTTTCGACTTGAAGCATAAAAAGAATTTGATGGTAAAAATACTAAAAAAAGAAAGAGTCATAACTTGTAATATTTTCAAGATATGACCCTTTTAAAACCTGTTTAATTGAAGAGGTTATTTTGTGTCGTCTTTCAATTTATTTATGCCCATATTGTACAGTGTAAAGGCAAAAACATCGGCATATAAATCGATTACTTTGCTTACAGGCGTTCCTGCTCCATGGCCTGCATCGGTTTCAATTCTAATTAAAGTAGGATGACCATTTTTTTGTTTGCTTTGCAGTTCTGCTGCAAATTTAAAACTATGCGCGGGTACTACGCGATCGTCGTGATCTCCTGTGGTGATTAAGGTTGCTGGATAGTTTACACCAGATTTTACATTGTGTATGGGCGAATATCCTTTTAAATATTCGAACATGGCTTTACTGTCTTCGGCTGTGCCGTAGTCGTAAGCCCATCCTGCACCAGCTGTAAAGGTGTGGTAGCGTAACATATCTAATACACCAACAGCAGGTAAAGCGACTTGCATAAGTTCTGGGCGCTGTGTCATGGTCGCTCCAACTAACAATCCGCCGTTAGAACCGCCGCGAATGGCTAGGTATTTAGAAGATGTGTAACCTTCGGCAATTAAATATTCTGCAGCGGCTATAAAGTCATCAAATACATTTTGTTTTTGCATTTTCGTGCCGGCATCGTGCCAAACCTTGCCGTATTCGCCACCTCCTCTTAAATTTGGTACAGCGTAAATACCACCTTGCTCCATCCAAACTGCATTTACAATGCTAAACGCAGGGGTTAAGCTAATGTTAAATCCACCGTAACCATATAGCATGGTAGGGTTGTTTCCGTTCAACACTGTTCCCTTTTTATAAGATATTATCATAGGTATTTTAGTGCCGTCTTTAGAGGTGTAAAATACTTGTTGACTTTCGTAGTTGTCTGGATTGAATTTTACATCGGGTTTAACATATACTTCCGATGTTCCTGCTTTCGGGTTGAATGCAAAACTTGTTGCAGGTGTAATATAATTTGAGAAGGAAAAATATAATGTTGGATCTTCTTTTTTACCAGAAAACCCAGAAACTGTACCGATACCAGGTAGTTCAATCTCTCTAATTAACTTGCCATTATAATCGTATTGTTTTACCTGCGAAATGGCATCGACCATATAATGTGTAAATATAGCGTTGCTTCCTGTTGAAGCATTTAAAACATTTTCGGTTTCAGGAATAAAATCTACCCAATGTTCTGGAGTCGGGTTAGCAGCATCTACTGTAACAATGCGTTTGTTAGGTGCATTTAAATTAGTGACTAAAAATAGTTTACTGCCTATATTATCTAAAACATAAGTGTCGCTATCTGTATGTTCTAAAACAGGAATAAATTTACTGTTAGGTTTAGTAAGGTCTTTAATGTAAAGTTTATTGCCAGAGGTAGAGGTTCTTGGCGATAGTATTAAATAGCGGTCGTCTTCGGTAACCGTGCCGTAAATGTAGCGGTGTTTTTCTTCAGCCGTGCCACCATAAATAAGTATATCTGTACTCTGTGGTGTTCCTAACTTGTGGTAATATACTTTATGCTGATCGGTTTTTGCCGATAGTTCGCTGCCTTTAGGCTTGTCGTAACTCGAATAATAAAATCCTTCGTTGCCTTTCCAAGACATGCCGCTAAATTTAATATCCACTAAAGTGTCTTCTGTAATTTCTTTGGTTTCGGCGTTTAAGACAATAACTTTTCTCCAATCGCTACCGCCTTCAGAAATGGAATAGGCAAGCATGCTTCCGTCTTTAGAAAATGAAAGTCCGCCTAAAGAAATGGTGCCATCTTTACTAAAGGTATTGGGGTCTAAAAATAGTTCTTCAGAATCACTGCCTTCGGGTGTTCTGTATATAACGTTCTGATTTTGTAGTCCGTCGTTTTTACTAAAATAGGTGTATTTACCTTCTTTAAAAGGTGCTCCAATTTTTTCGTAATTCCAAAGCGATGTTAAAGCTTCTTTTAATTGATTGCGATAGGGGATTTTTTCGAGATACTGATTTGTAAGTTTGTTTTGAGTTTTTACCCAAGCTTCGGTTTGCGGGCTTCGGTCGTCTTCTAGCCAGCGATAAGGGTCTTTAACTTGAGTGCCAAAATACGTATCAACCGTATCGACTGTCTTTGTAATAGGGTATTTCACTATTTGGTTCTGGTTTTTTTTAAGTTCTTGTTCGTTTTTGCAAGAGCTTACTGTTGTTAAAATAATTAGAGTGGCTATTAGTCTTTTCATTTTAATACATTTTAAGCATAAATATGTAATAAAAAAAGCTCCGATGCAAATGCATAAGAGCTTTTTAATGACCTTTAATAAGAATTTATATTATATCAGGTTGTTTTCTATTAAATATTCTGCAATTTGAATAGTGTTTGTGGCAGCACCTTTACGCAGGTTGTCGGCTACAATCCACATGTTAATGGTGTTTGCTTGAGTTTCGTCTCTTCTAATACGGCCAACAAAAACTTCATCTTTATCGTGTGCATAAATTGGCATTGGGTACGTATTGGTGTCTGTATTATCTTGTACAACTACGCCTGGAGTTTCGCTTAAAAGTTGTCTAACTTCAGCTAAGTCGAAATCATTTTCAAACTCAACATTTACAGATTCAGAATGCCCTCCGGCGGTTGGTATTCTTACAGCTGTAGCCGATACCGAAAACGAATTATCGCCTAATATTTTTTGAGGTTCTTTGGCTAATTTCATTTCCTCTTTAGTGTAACCATTATCTAAAAAGATGTCGCAATGTGGTAACGCATTTCTACCAATTGGGTAAGGGTAAGCCATTTCGCCTTCTACACCTGCAATTTCGTTTTCTAATTGTTTTACGGCTTTTACACCAGTACCAGATACCGATTGGTAAGTAGATACAACAACACGTTTCATATTATATTTTTTATGAAGCGGTGCCAGAGCCATAACAAGTTGTATGGTAGAGCAATTAGGGTTTGCTATAATTTTATCGTCTTTTGTTAATTCTGAAGCATTAATTTCAGGAACAACAAGTTTTTTTGAAGGGTCCATTCGCCAAGCCGAAGAATTATCCACTACCGTAGTACCTGCAGCGGCAAATTTTGGAGCCCATTCTAGAGAGGTGTCGCCACCAGCCGAAAATAAAGCAATATCGGGTTGCATAGCTACGGCAGTTTCTAAACCTACTACTTTATAGTCTTTATCTTTATATGAAATGGTTTTACCTACAGATCGCTCTGATGCTACAGGAATTAATTCTGTTAATGGAAAATTACGTTCTGCAAGAACTCTAAGCATTACTTCGCCAACCATACCAGTGGCACCTACAACTGCTACTTTCATTTTTATATTGTGTTTAAAACTGTTTTCTTTTTAATGAAAAACAAAACTAAGTATTAATAATTTAAAAAAAGCCTTAGTTTGTTTGAAACCAAGGCTTTTTAACAACAAATAACAAAATGTTATTTATTTAACAAAGATTATTTTTTTAGAAGATCTCTAATCTCGGCAAGTAATTCTTCTTGCGTTGGGCCAGCAGGAGGTGCAGGTGCCTCTTCTTCTTTTTTCTTGGTCTTTTCGTAGGCTTTTAAAACCATAAAAATACAAAAGCCAATAATTATAAAATCTATAATAACTTGTATAAAGCTTCCGTAGTTAATAGTGACTGCAGGAATAGCTTCGCCGGCGGCATTGGTTGTTGCTTCTTTTAGAACAAGTTTTAAATCGGTAAAATTAACATCTCCCAATAGCATGCCTATAGGAGGCATTAAAATATCATTGGTAAAAGAAGTTACAATTTTTCCGAAAGCACCACCAACAATTACTGCAGTAGCTAAATTAATAATGTCGCCTTTCATAAGGAAGGCTTTAAAATCTTTAAAGAACGCCATAGTTTTTAGGATTGATTAATAAGTACTAAAGTAACCAAAAAATTGAAAAAACAATAGGGGTAAAAACTATTTTAAAATAACGCGTTTTATGCGTTGGGAGAGTCCTGTTAAAAGTTCGTAAGAAATTGTGTTGGCTGTAGCGGCAAAAGTTTCGGCAGTTGGGTTTTTACCAAATAGGATTACTTCGTCGCCTTCTTGGCACGGTATGTTGGTAATGTCTACCATAATCATATCCATACACACATTACCAACTATGGGTGCGCGTTGTCCGTTAATGGTGGCAAATCCTTTGCCGTTACCATATTGTCTGCCAATACCATCGGCATGTCCAATGGGTAAAGTGGCAATGGTTGTGGCTGTGTTGCTTTTAAAAGCTCTATTATACCCTACACTTTCGTTTTTAGGAATATGGTGTATTTGCGAAATAACGGTTTTTAAAGTACCAATTGGGATTAAGCTTTTATTTTCCTTTTCGGAATTACCATAACCATACATACCTATCCCGCTTCTAACCATATCGAAATGCGCTTCAGGATAATTTAAAATGCCCGAAGTGTTGCACATGTGTAATAGTGGTGTGCTTTTTAATGATTTTAATAAGTCGCTTGTAATGGTTTTAAAAAGTCCTATTTGCTGTTCCGAAAATTCGCGTTCGTTTAAATCTTCGCTTGCAGCCAAGTGAGAAAAGACAGAGGCAACTGTAACGTTTTGCGTTGGGCTTAGTAGGGTTAATATGTTTGGGATATCGTTTTTAGAAAATCCTAAACGGTTTAGTCCCGTGTTGAATTTTAAATGTATCGGGTATTTATTTAACTGTCTGTTTTCGGCCAAGGCGATAAATTCTGAAAGAATTTTAAGGCTGTATAAATTCGGTTCTAATTTATGTTCTATTAAATCGGAAAAACTAACAGTTTGCGGGTGTAATACCAAAATAGGTTTGGTAACACCAGCTTGTCTTAAAGCAATGCCTTCGCTAGTGTAAGCCACAGCAAAATAGTCTACATTTAAATGTTCTAAAAAACTGGCAATAGCCTCTGGCTTGTTTCCATAAGCAAAAGCTTTAACCACGGCAAGAAATTTTGTGCCTGGTTTTAATTTAGATTTAAGGTAGTTTATATTGTGTTGTAATGCCTTTAAATCTATTTCCAGAATGGTTTCCTGAGCTTTAGGCATTGGGATCTTTAGGTTTAGGCGAAAGGTCTTCGGGATCGTTAACTATCATGTTTTTAACCTTGTCTCTTAGCATGGCTTTATAAAAAGCGGCACGGCTTAAGGGTTCGTATTCTTCGGTTTCACCAAGTAAAACCAATGCGTCGCTTTTAGATTTTCTGTAACTGTATTGTGCCAAATTACCAGTTCTGGTGCAAATGGCGTGTACTTTGGTAACATATTCGGCGGTAGCCATTAAATTGGGCATAGGGCCAAACGGATTTCCTTTAAAATCCATGTCTAAACCAGCTACAATAACACGAATACCTTTATTGGCTAAATCGTTGCATACTCTAACAATCTCGTCGTCGAAAAACTGAGCTTCATCTATACCTACCACATCGCAACCATCTGCTAAAATAGGAATATTTGCTGCGGCGGGAACAGGAGTAGATCGTATTTCGTTGGCATCGTGCGAAACCACCATGTCTTCGTTGTAACGCACATCTACAGAGGGTTTAAAGATTTCTACTTTCTGTTTGGCAAACTGTGCGCGCTTAAGTCTGCGAATTAATTCTTCGGTTTTTCCAGAGAACATCGATCCGCATATCACTTCTATCCACCCAAATTGTTCTTTATGATTTACTGTATTTTCGAGAAACATTTTGTAATTTTAACACTAAAATTAGACAAACCCAGGTCTGCCCTAAAGGTGGCGTAAATTTATTAAAAATCAAAAGGCGAAAATAGTTTAAATCTAAAAGTTATGAAGAAGAAGTTAGAATCGGAAATTAAAGATGTTGCATATCGTATTCTTGGTATGAAAGATTTTGAAGACCTTAATACCATACATACAGAAGTTTCTGAACTTTTTGAAAAGCTTTCGGCGTTAAAATTTCTTCAAGATAATTTTAAAGATTCACCAGCTACTATTGCAAATGATTCCTCGTTTTTTGGGATGTTAGATAAAGCGTTTAATAATACTGTTACCGATAGTATAGAGTTGAATAATAACGTGTATGTGAAGGAAGAAGTTGATGAGGTCGAGGAAGATAATGAAGCTATTATCGAGCCTTTAATGGAAAAAATTAAGGATATCGTAGCACAAATGCCCGAAGAGGCTGATGCCGTAGACGATTTATTTGAAGCAGTTACTCCAGAACAAAATTACCAATCCAACGATTTTGATGATCTTACAGCCGATTTTAAAGATACACCCGTTTTCGAACCTGTTAAAAATCCGTTGTTAACCAACACCAAAAAATCCTTAAACGATAAATTAAAAGGTGGTGGATTAAATATAGGCTTAAACGATAAATTGGCGTTTATAAAACAGTTGTTCGATGGCAGTAACGAAGAATATCACCGCGTTATTGCTCAGGTAAACACCAGTAGTGATTTTGAAGAAGCTCGAAACCTGATTCAGAATGTCGTAAAAACAGAATACAATAATTGGCAAGGTAAAGAGGTGTTCGAAGAGCGTTTTATGGAAATTATAGAAGCCAGATTCAATTAAATAAAACTTAATTGCCTTAACCATTAGTTTAATAAATAGTTGTGCGTTAATTGATATTTGGGCACGACTTTGTTCTTGCCATTACAATACATATGAGCAAATTATATATAGTTCCTACACCCATCGGTAATTTAGAAGATATGACTTTTAGAGCCATTACTGTACTAAAAGCAGCCGATTTAATTTTAGCCGAAGATACCAGAACCTCTGGAAAATTATTAAAACACTTCGATATTGCCACTCCATCACAGTCGCACCATATGCACAACGAACATAAAACGGTCGATAATTTGGTGCAAAAATTAAAAGCAGGAACAACCATAGCGCTAATTAGCGATGCTGGTACGCCAGCAATTTCCGATCCTGGATTTTTGTTAACCCGAGCCTGTGTAGAAAATAATATTCCAGTGGAATGCCTTCCAGGCGCTACAGCCTTTGTGCCGGCTTTAGTAAACTCGGGCTTGCCCAACGATAAGTTTGTGTTCGAAGGATTTTTACCCGTTAAAAAAGGGCGCCAAACACGACTGATGGTATTAGCCGAAGAAACACGTACTATTATTTTTTACGAATCACCGCATAAACTGATAAAGACTTTAACGCAATTTTGCGAGTATTTTGGAGACGACAGACCCGTTTCGGTATCTCGAGAGCTTACCAAATTGTACGAAGAAACCGTTAGAGGCACAGCAAAAGAAGTATTAGACTATTACACCAATAAGCCGCCAAAAGGAGAAATAGTAATTGTAGTTGGAGGTAAAAAATAATTTAAAAGACTTAAAATGACGATAGATACATTTAAACAAAAATTGCAAAATACACCAGAACGTATAGTTTTTGCAGATACAATGGCTGTTATAGACGAGAATTACCAATTTACACCCACACACTTTACTAACGGAGATGTAGAAAACCAAGCTGGTGAAAATTCAGGGTCTTGTAAATTATTGGCTTTTGCCAAATTGCAAGGTTTTACAAAGACAGAAACATTGGCTTGTTTTGGGCAGTTTTATTTTCAAGATGTGTTACAGGATCCTAATGGTTCAGGGCATCAAAACATTCGTAATTTTATGGAAACTGGTTTTGAAGGAGTGCAGTTTGACGGTGAACCGCTGAAAGCTAAGTAGTTCTCAAAGAATTGAAAATTTAAATTATAGACTGATTAGGAAATACTCTCCAATTATCAACCAAATTCCAATTACCATATTGCACCATTAGTACATTGCAACATTGTTACATTAGTAAATTAAATAGTATTTTTGATTTTTCAATTAAAATCTAAGAAATCATGTCGCATATTGTAACTACCCAGTGGAAAAAAAATGTAAAGTTCGAGTCTGATAATCCAAGCGGAAATTCAGTGTTTATAGATTTGGGACCAGAAAATGGAGGTAAAGGCGAAGGCTTGCGTCCAAAGGCCTTAATGCTTACGGCTTTGGCAGGTTGTTCGGGTGTGGATATTACACCAATGCTGGAAAAAATGAAGGTTGCAATAGACGATTTTAAAATTGTAATTGAAGGCCATTTAACCGAAGAAATACCATCTTACTACCACACGGTTACGGTAGATTATCATTTTTATGGGAACGATTTAGACGAGAAAAAAATTAATCGTGCTGTAAATCTTTCAGTTGATAAATATTGTGGCGTTATGGAAATGTTTCGTCGTTTTGCCGAAATAAAAGTTACTTCACATTTTCATAACCAGTAAAAACAGTATTTAGAATTTTGTATGCGTTGGACCATAAAACCCAAACCAGAATCTCATAAAATTGAAGCCTTAAAAAATGCCCTGCAAGTAGATGAGGTAATTGCTACTTTACTCATTCAGCGTGGTATCGAAACTTACGACGCGGCTAAATCGTTTTTCCGACCAGATTTAAGCGAATTACACGATCCGTTTTTAATGCGTGATATGGATAAAGCGGTGGCTAGAATAGAGCAAGCTCTGGAAGCGGGCGAAAATATTATGGTTTATGGCGATTACGATGTCGATGGCACCACCTCGGTGGCTTTAATAAGTTCATATTTACGAACACGCCAAGATAATATTGCGACCTACATTCCCGATCGTTACGACGAAGGTTACGGCGTGTCGTATAAAGGCATCGATTTTGCACACGACAACGACATAACACTTATTGTGGCTTTAGACTGTGGTATAAAAGCTATCGATAAAGTGGCTTATGCCAAGGAGAAAGGCATCGATTTTATTATCTGTGATCACCACCGGCCAGGTGCAGAACTTCCAGATGCAGCTGCTGTACTCGATCCAAAACGCGACGATTGTAAATACCCATATAAAGAACTTTGTGGTTGTGGAGTAGGGTTTAAACTGATTCAGGCTTTGGCCGAACGTGAAGGTTTAGGACTTCAGGATTTACAAGTGTATCTAGATTTAGTAGCGACAGCCATTGGTGCCGATATTGTACCCATTACAGGTGAAAATAGGGTGTTGGCCTATTACGGACTTCAAGTGATAAACAGCAATCCGAGAGCTGGAATTCAAGCCATTTTAAATCAGGTGAAAAAAACAGAATTCACCATTACCGATGTCGTATTTATAGTTGCGCCAAGAATCAATGCTGCTGGACGTATGAAACACGGCAATTACGCCGTGCAATTACTTACAGAACAAGATTTGACATTGGCCGAGCAATTTGCAGCAGAGATAGAACAGTTTAATTTAGATCGACGTGAAGCCGATCAGGATATTACCAAACAGGCGTTAATCCAAATTGAAACGAATAAGGAACAAGAGCGTTTAACCACAGTAGTGTATCAAGAAGATTGGCATAAGGGTGTTATTGGTATTGTGGCGTCGCGTTTAACCGAAACGTATTACCGTCCCACATTGGTGTTCACCAAAAGTGGAGACAAGTTAGCGGCATCGGCACGTTCTGTAATTGGATTTGATGTATATAATGCTTTGGAAGCTTGTAGCGAGCATATCGAGCAGTTTGGTGGTCACAAATACGCAGCAGGTTTAACATTAAAGCAAGAAAATTACGAGGCGTTTAAACAAGCTTTTGAGGATGCTGTATCTAATACAATCGATCGTAAATTGTTAACTCCAGAACTTAAGATAGATGCTAGAATCTCTTTTAATGAGATCACGCCTAAGTTTTACCGTATTTTAAAGCAGTTTGCGCCGCTTGGCCCAGGAAATATGTCGCCAATTTTTATAACCGAAGATGTGTTAGATACCGGATATAGTAAAAAAGTTGGAAAAGACGAAGAGCATTTAAGAGTTGTACTAAAACAGCCTAACGCCCCAACTTTTACCGGTATAGGATTTGGTTTAGGCGATAAAATCGATATCGTATCTACTACCAAACCTTTTAATATTGCATATTCTGTTGATGAAAACCATTGGAATGGGGAGGTGAGTTTGCAGCTGAAACTTCGGGATTTAAACACGTGGTAAGTATTTACAATATTTGGTGTCTTAAAGGACAATACTTTCTTTTTTTTAAAGCCTTGTTTATTTATCAATAAAAAAATAATTTATTTTTATTTAGATTAATTATAAATAATCGGTTAATTTAGTAGCTCAAAAGTATAGCTTATGAGCCAAGACATTAATAAATTATATCATAACGACTTTGGGGTGGCGTTTATTTGGAACCAAGAAGCAGAAAAGACCAAGACGCCTAAAATTCAAATTATTTTTCGAGATATGGGGTTTTATTTAACCTATAACGAAATTATTCAATTTAGGAAGCAAGTACATATTGTTAAGCAATCAAATCCCTGTTTTAAGTGTAAGCGCCAAGATTATAGCAGAAATATGCTTTTAAAAACACCAAGTAAGCAGGTAGATTTAGCGATAAATTCGGCAGAATTACAAGAGATAGACGATTTAATAAACGGTACTCTATTTCATATTCATTTGCACGATTACGTGAATGAGCTTTGTAAGAATTAGTATTCAGTAGCAATTTGCGTTTGGCAGTAGTAGATAAAAAGTAGTGTAAGGACTTCAATCGTAAATGTTCAAATTAGCTCATATTTAAATCGATACATGTTATTAGGTTATATTCTAGTATACAGCTGTCCTGGATCTCATTGCTAACTACGCACTACTAAAGTCTTACCCTAATCAAATTAACCGTATTTTTGGTTTCAATTACAAATCCTTATGAAACAACAAGACCCTTACGCAGCCCTGCGTTATAAAGAATTCAATTGGTTTTTATTGGTGCGTTTTGCTATGGTATTTGCTTGGTCCATGCAGTTTATCGTTATCGAATGGCAGGTGTATAGTTTGACTAAAAATCCGTTGTCTTTGGGCATTATCGGGCTAATGGAAGTGATTCCTGCAGTTTCCATGGCTTTGTTTGCGGGGCATATCGTAGACCAAAAAGAAAAGCGGAATTTATTGTTTACATGTATTGCGGGTTTTTCGGTAATTAGTTTGGGCTTGTTTCTGCTAACTTGGCCTAGAATGGTTGCAGGATTTTCTGAGCATTCTGTACTATACGCCATTTATGCATTGGTGTTTTTAGGTGGATTCGTTCGCGCATTTCTGGGGCCAACTATCTTTTCGTTAATGGCCTTGGTAGTGCCTAAAAAAGTTTATCCTAATGCGGCTACGTGGAGCAGCTCGGTGTGGCAAATGGGAGCGGTTTTAGGGCCTGCGCTGGCGGGGTTTTCCATACACTTAATTGGTGTGCATTGGTCTATGTGTTTAATTGTTGGTTTTGCTGTAACGGCCTTGTTGGCTTTGACACAAATTTCTAAAAAACCTATTTTAAATCCGAAGATAGGCGAGCCTGTTATGCAGAGTTTAAAAGAAGGTGTGAAGTTTGTGTTTAATACCAAAGCCATTTTAGGAGCCATAACTTTAGATATGGTTGCGGTATTATTTGGTGGTGCTGTAGCCTTGTTGCCTGTTTTTGCTCAGGATATTTTAAAAGTAGGGCCGCAAGGTTTTGGTGTACTGCGTGCTGCGCCAGCGGTAGGAGCTTGCATTACCATGCTTATTTCGGCCTATGTGCCTTTAAATAAAAATGCAGGTATGAAACTCCTCGTAGCTATTTTTGGATTTGGAGCAAGTATTATTGTCTTCGGACTCTCCACCTGGTTTTGGATTTCGGTAGGCGCACTGTTTTTTAGCGGGGTTTTCGATGGTATTTCCATGGTGATTCGCCAGACCATTTTACAGCTAAAAACACCCGACCATATGCGCGGTCGTGTGGCTTCCGTAAATTCGATGTTTGTGGGATCTTCTAATGAATTAGGCGCTTTTGAAAGTGGTTTAACCGCAAAACTAATGGGCACTGTTACAGCAGTGGTATTTGGAGGAAGTATGACATTATTAATCGTAACAGCAACCGGACTGTTTTCACCAAGTTTTAGACGCTTGGATTTGCGTAAAGATCTGGAGGAACATTCTAGTTAGTAGTGAAGCGGTGGTTTAGTGAAACGGTAATTGCTTGGGTAAATTGGTTTGTAACTGAAAATAAAAGCTCAATACGCATTACTATTTTAACGCATTTTCAAATTAGCCCAGCTTCCAGCTGTCTAGCTTTTTGGGTCAAGTTCTTTCAACTCAAACTTTTCTCCATCAAACTTTCCGTAAGTGTAATAGTTTATCCAGTCGCCCAGATTAAAGTATTTAGACGTATCGTTTAGCTGAACTTCCATAGGCAAGTGGCGGTGTCCGAAAACAAAAAAATCGTAGTGTTTGCTTTCTAGTTTGCGCTTGCAATACTGTACGAGCCATTCGTTGTCTTCGCCTAAAAATTTAGCGTCTTCATCGCCAGAAATCAGTTTGTTTTTAACCGACATATATTGGGCTAGACGCACGCCTAAATCGGGGTGTAACCAACGAAATAACCATTTGGAAAACGGATTGGTAAACACTTTTTTCATGCGTTTATAGCCTTTGTCACCAGGTCCTAAACCATCGCCATGACCAATTAAAAAGGTTTTGTTGTTAAAAGTGAATTCCTTTGGTTTGTGGTACACGGGGATGTTGAGTTCGGTTTCGAAATAATCGTCCATCCATAAATCGTGATTCCCTACAAAAAAGTAAATGGGAATGCCTGCATCGCGTAATTCGGCAAGCTTGCCTAAGGTTCTTACAAAGCCTTTTGGTACTACGGTTTTGTATTCGAACCAGAAATCGAACAAATCGCCAAGCAGAAAAATGGCGGCGGCATCGTGTTTTATGCTATCCAGCCAGGCTACAAACTTTTTTTCTCGTGGCAGAGATTCCTCTGCCGTAGGAGCACCCAGATGATTGTCGGATGAAAAATAAATGTATTTGCCGTTGGGAATTTGCATGGTGTAAATATAAAAATTGTTTTCTCGATTTTTTTAAATTGGAGTATGAGTTTATATTGAAATCTTTAATTTTCTAAATAGGTTATTGTTCATTGGTCTCAGTCGTTAGTTTAAACTATGCACTTTTAGAGCAAGATTTTCAGTTTCTATAAATATTTTTGCGCCACGAATGCACGAATAATTGATATAGTTTTTATAAAACCATTCGTGTATTTGTGGCTATAATGAACACAAATAATTAGACTTTCAGTCTGTTTCAAACCTATGGACTTCCAGTCTAAAGTGGTTCATTTTTTCCATTGATAAAAGACGAAATCGATATTAAGAGATCCAAGAACTCCATAATTTATGATAATAAAGCGTGATCTAACCAAAAAAAAATAGGCTTACGATAAATTTTCGATAGGCCATTAGTTATTTCTAAATGTTAATTTTGGTTAGAATTTGCGTTAAGGATTGAGCGTTTGTTGGAGCTCTTTTTAAGGTTATTAAACCTTAAAAAAGCGACTCGCGAAAGCCTGACCCATTAGGGGAACGCCCTAATTATTATCGGCGGCATACCACTCGGCAAAACTGCTTTCGGTCTCCTGTAATTTTAAGGCGTGTAACTGGATGTGTTCTGGAAGGTGTTGCTGAATTTTTTTAGCAAAATCGATTACCATCATCTCGCTTGTGGGCTGGTAATCTACCAAAAGCACATTATGTCCGCGTGTTTCCAGTTCTTTCGCCAGTTCTACATGTGGTGTGTTTTTGTTAAATACGGTAGCGTGATCGAAGACATCTACAATTTCGTGCTTTACGATTTTTTTTAAATCGCCAAAATCGATTACCATGCCAAATTTTACGTTGCTGTTATCGGTAATGGGCGTGCCAATTACGGTAACCGATAGTTTGTAGCTGTGGCCGTGGACGTTCTTGCATTTACCGTCGTAGCCGTACAGGGCGTGACCGGTTTCGAAAGTGAATTGTTTGGTGATGCGAATCTTGCTCATTTCAAAATTAATTTAACAGTGCAAAGGTAGCCAATTTGTAAAAGCAATTTGTTTTTCGCCTATATTTGCGCGCTTTTTGTTGAAAACATAGGCTAATATGTTAAAATTTAAGGGTGTAACTAAATGAATAGACGCTTTTAATGCAAATGCTTTTTGAGCATTTGGAGCTTGCTGAAAATCCGTTATACGAGAGGGTCATAGATGATCTTTTGAATCAGCAGTACAGTATTGTAGATGACTTTTTTGATGCCGATGAGGTTTTAAAACTTCGGGAATCTATTTTACTAAAATATGAGGATGATGCATTTAAGAGGGCTGCCATTGGCAATCGCGTAAATGAAACGATAGAAAAATCGATCCGTGGCGATGTGATTCTTTGGATAGACGAGCAGACGCAAAATGCAGCAGAAACCTTGTTTTTTAACAAAATAAATGCCTTGGTGCACTATTTAAACAGAACTTGTTTTTTGGGGATATTGCATAAGGAGTTTCATTATGCTATTTATCCTAAAGGTACGTTTTACAAGCGGCATTTAGATACGTTTCAAAACGACGACCGCAGAAAATTGTCGTTTGTATGTTATTTGAACGACGAAAATTGGTTGCCTGAAAATGGTGGCGAATTGGTAATATATACCAACGAAAACGGCGTTGAGGTTGAAAAAGTAATTTACCCGTTTCCAGGGCGTGTTGTTATTTTTGAAAGTCAGCTGTTGGAACACGAAGTAAAACCTGTAAATACTAAACGGTATAGCATTACAGGTTGGCTAAAAACGCGTTAAACCTAACGGCGATTTTTTGTGCGGTTGTAAACATAAATTATTACCAGTACTAAAGCCAGTACTAGGAACAGGCCGTTTCCGCTTAAAAAGTTTAAAATATTCATAAGTCTTTGTTTTTCTTTTTGTTGTAGTTATAGAGCAGATATGCCAGAAGTACTAAAATAACAAAAGGTAGCATAGAACCGATAAAAACGCCTATCTGATAACTGGAATCGGGGGCGTTTTGTATTTTTTGTTCGATGTCTATGTCCTGGATCGCGAGTAACATTATTTTAGAGTTTTGGTTACATCTTCACGGTCAAATTTAGAAGAATTATATTACCGAACTAAAAAAAGTTGCCTGAATTTAAAAATTAACGGAATACCACGAGCAGCCATCCAAAAGGTAAAGGCAATAAAAACGGCGTAAAGCTTATAGTCTAAACGATCGAATAGTAATAATACAGGAATAAATACCAAAAATGTAGAGGCTAATAAAACGTTTCTTAAATATTTCATTTTTCCTAAACCTTTAAACATCCCGTCGAAGATAAAGGCTAAAGCGCAAAGCGGTTGCATGGCTAATACTATCCAGAATACGTGGTAGAATTCGTTTAAAACAGCTGGTTGCTTTGTAAATATTAGTCCGATTGGATAATAAAATAGTACTCCCAAAGCAGCGAGAATAAGTCCAGAAACCACTCCGTAAACAATCAGTTTATTGCTTAAGGCCATCAGTAAATCGGGGCGTTTAGCGCCAAATAATTTACCCGATAAAATATTACCAGCACTGGCAAAACCATCGATTAAAAAAGCACCAAAAAACCAGAGGTTTATGGCAATGGTATAGGCTGCAATGTATTCTTTTCCGTAATTGGTAGCGAACGAACTGGCCATAAATAAGGCTGCATTAAGTGCCAGAGTACGCACAAATAAATTAAGGATCATTATCACGAATTTATGTATTTCCTTATTAAAAGGAAACGATACAAGTAACGGAATATCTGTTTTTTTGAATAAATAAATACCCGATAATAAAGCCATTAGAACCTGTGCTATAACGCTGGCATAAGCTGCACCTTTAATGTGTAATGCTGGAATAATTTCGGGAATACCGTACACTAAAACATAATCTAGAATGATGTTGGAGCAAGATCCGATTATAGCAATTACCATTGGGTAATAGGTGTTTTGCAGGCCACGGAATGTGCCAAAAACAGCAATAGTAAATAGAGTAAACGGAAAACCGAAAACGCGTATTCTATAATATACTTTAGCGTAGTCTAATATAAGCCCGGAAGCGTTGTAGAGTTTGAAAATAGATTCGGCTAAGGGGTAGGTTATTAAAATAATACAAAGACTTAAACCTGTAATTAAAAAGATGGCTTGAGCGGGCAGATTTTTAACGGCATCTAAATTGTCGGCACCCAAATATTGCGAGATGATAGACGAGATGGCGCTTCGGCTTTGTCCCAATACCCAAATCAGCATCGAGATAAACGTGCCTACAATTCCCACAGCAGCCAAAGCTTCGGTAGGATGTATATTAACATTACCCACTATTGCCGTGTCTGTAATAGATAAAATGGGTTCACTTATGCCTGCAATAATAGCGGGAATAGCTAATTTGTTAATCTGTTTTAAAGATAAAGAAGCTTCTAACATTAAAGGGGAAATAGTTTAAAGAGGCAAAGGTCGTGTTTTTAATTAGTATGATATTGTAATTTTTAGAGAAATAAGATTTTAATTAAAGTTGTAAATGTCGGAAATTGAATGAATTATGATTAATAGTTGTGAAAAGTGTGATTTTTTGGTTTTATATGCGAAAAAAATGTAATTTTGGTCGCATAAATGGGGATGTAGCTCAGTTGGCTAGAGCGCTTGACTGGCAGTCAAGAGGTCGGCGGTTCGAGTCCGCTCTTCTCCACAGAAACAGCAAGGCTTTAGAAGATTTAATCTTTTAGAGCCTTTTTTGTTTGCACGCAATTTGCACGCAAAAAAATAAATCATAATTTTTTAAATAAAATGAATTGATTTGGGGTAAATATCGAATTAAGAGATGAAAATCCTGAATCGTTTAAGTGTTTGGGCGGAATATTTGTTTGATTTAAACTCAAAATATTTCTTTTAAACCAGGTTTTAGTCCCATTTACCCTTCAGTCCTGTTAATAACTCTTCAAAACCCCAAAATCGGCCAAAAAAATCCACATATAAAACAATCTGTTTCAAAGCCATCCGATACTAAATAAAACCAGAGCAAAAAACGTCTCATTTTACATGATTAGGTTTGTTTTAATATGTTGATTATAAAATATTTGTGTATAACTATTCCAGTTTTGTTTCCCTTCCAATAGCCCTGTTTTATACTTTTATTGCCATAGTCCCGTAAGGGCAAACAAAAGCGCTTTTGTTCATTTTTATCAACCCAAAAAATAAATAAAATGGACAATTTATTGATACTCGAACGGCTGGACCGTTTGGAAAAACTGCTCATTGGCCAAAAGGAGGTACTGACCTTCGACGAGGCCTGCGACTACACCGGAATATCGAGGAGCTACCTCTATAAGCTTACGTCTTCGGGCAATATACCGCACTCCAAGCCCAACGGCAAGATGCTCTTTTTCGAGAAGAAGAAGCTGGTGGACTGGCTGCTGCAGAACCGGCGAAAGAGCAGACATGAACTGGAGGCCGAGGCCCTGGCACACACCCTGCGCAACAAACGCTAGGGCGTTCCATTCCGTCAACTAAAAAAAACGAACGATATGGAACAGATTCCCTATATACGTGTGGGCACCTCGTACTACAAGCGGGTCAAGGCCCCGACCATAGCCGGGCATTTCAACGACATCCTGGTGCACTGGAACATCGAGACCATCAGGCAGGACCACGGCAGGGGCCATTTGGCCAAGGTCCCCAAATACGATGGTTTTACCTGCATCCCGAGCCATGTGGACTTCAAACGGGAGCACCTCGGCTTCTACAACATCTATTCGCCCTTGGGCCATGCTCCGAAAGAAGGCAGCGTCCAAAGGTCACTGGAATTCGTGGAACACATTTTCGGCGGGCATTTCGAACTGGGACTGGACTACCTCCAGCTGCTGTACCTGAAGCCCATTCAGGTGCTGCCCATCCTGTGTCTGGTGTCGAGGGAGCGCTCCACGGGCAAGAGCACCTTTTTGAAGTGGCTGAAGGCCATCTTCGAGAACAACCTGACCTACCTGACCAACGATAGCTTCAGTAGCCAGTTCAACGCCGATTGGGCGAACAAATTGTTGATATGCATCGACGAGGTATTGTTCAACAAGGAGGAGCTCACCGAGCGCATCAAGTACCTGAGCACCACCAACATCAACAAACTGGAGGCCAAGGGCAAGGACAAGCGCGAGGTGGAGTTCTTCGGAAAGTTCATCCTGTGCAGCAACAACGAGGAAAGCTTCATTAAGATAGATGCCAACGAGACCCGGTTCTGGGTCATCAAGGTGCCGGTACTAAAACAAGAGGATACACAATTTTTGGAAGCACTAACCGCAGAGATTCCGGCCTTTATGCATTTCTTGGAGCACCGCAAGTTAAGCTCCAGGCACCTCACGCGGATGTGGTTCACGCCAAAGCAAATAAAGACCAGGGCACTGACCAAGTTAGTGCAGAACAACCGCAACCGCGTGGAAAAGGAACTGGCCAGTATCCTTATGGACGTCATGGAACGGTTTGACCTGCAATCGGTGGACCTCTGTCCAATGGATGCGCTATTGGCGCTGAACAAGACCCGGGTGAAAACGGATTTGACCCAACTAAGGAGATTGTTGAAGAAGGAATGGCAACTGAGCAACCAGGGCAACTCCAACAGCTACCAGAAATTTGTGGTCTGGTCGGACGGGAAAGTGACCTTCGTGGATGCCAAGGGCAGGTACTTTACCGTGGAAAAAACATTTTTAACAGAACACTTTGATGATTTGATGACGGTGTAGAAAAACTGTTGGTTTTATTGCTCTGGGGCCGTCATCAAAGAATCATCATTCTGTCATCAAAAAAAATAATGATGACGGAACAACGCAGAAGAAAACGAAGAATGATGACGTGATGACCATTTGATGACCCGGAAATCCCATTAGTGGCAGGGGATTCCGAAGGAAATCATCAAAACATCAAAAAAATGACCAAAAACACATTGGCTTATGAAATGAGCCATAACTCTATCTAGGTATGGTTTGGAAGTTCTTAATGGCGAATTGCATCTGGCCTATAAAAAACAATAAAATTTATGCAGATGAAAAGAAAAATAAACTGTGAAACAGCCCGAGGTTTTTCCGTGTTGAAGGCACTGGAAAAACTCGGGCACTTTCCACAGCGCACAACGGAGAAAGAAGCTTGGTTCCTGAGTCCGTTCCGGTCAGAAACGCAAGCCTCTTTCAAGGTATCCAAAAGAAAGAACCGATGGTACGACTACGGTGCCGGTATAGGCGGTAATGTTATTGATTTGGTGTGCAGAATATCGGGCTGTTCGGTGAAAGAGGCGCTAAGATTTTTAAATGAAGGGAATCCTCTTTTTTCTTTTCAGCAGCCACCCGTTTTTAGGGAAAGGGAAACGGCCATACGGATAATAAAAGTCCAGCCGTTACAGCACCCCGCACTGTTGCAGTACCAGAAATCAAGACATATAGACCCCATGGTGGCACGGATGTACTGTAAGGAGGTCTGGTACACCGTCAAGGGCAAATCCTATTTCGCGGTCGGGCTGGAAAACGATAGGGGCGGTTGGGAACTGCGCAACAAGTTCTTCAAGAATTCTAGCAGCCCGAAATACTGCACCCATCTGAAACACAGCAGCAGACAGCTCATCATATTGGAGGGCATGTTCGATTTGCTGTCACTGGCCATGCTGGATATTGAATTGATGGGCACCTCGGATATCCTTGTAATCAACTCCATTGCCTTCATAAAAAATATAGCGGATTATTTGTGCGATTATGACCGAACCTTACTCTATTTGGACAATGATGTTGCTGGGGATAATGCTGTGCGGTATCTGACAAACATTAATCCCCATGTCATCGACAGAAGAACGGACTATAAAAGCTATAAAGATTTAAACGAATACCTGTGCCATGTTAAGCAAAGATGATTTGGAACATATTCCAGAGGAAATCCCAAAAACTGAAAAACGGAAGCTCAAGATTCCTACCGATGTACTGGAACGCTCGGACAAGTTGGACTTGGAACTGGAACGAAACATGGACGGAGACGATAATGTTCTGGGTAGGAATTCGAGATGTGTGGCTGTGGCCACATTCTCGTTTGCTCCCGATGGTCGCAAAGGAAAAAAGGTGTTTAAGGGGAAAGGGGAACTCGTTAAGTTTCGGTGTTCGGTATTCGAAAAGAAACTGTTGAAGGTCAAGGCCAAGCAAAGTGGATTGAGCCTTAGCGAGTACCTCCGGAGGTGCGCGTTGAAAAAGGAAATTGTCGAGCGTATGGACGACGAGCACATCGAGATCTATAAAATACTCATCAAGTACCACAACAACTTTAAACGGATAGCCAATATGTACAAAAATCGGAACCCCAAACTGGTGAGGACCGTTCTGGACCTGGCCGAAGAGATAAAGGGCCACCTAAAAAAGTTCCAAAGATGATAGGTAAGGGGAAGAGCATAGCGCATACCAGGGCCTCGATGGAATATGGCTGGAACCAGGAAAAGGAGGCCGAGGTGGTGCTCAGGGAGTTCCTGCACGGGGAATCCCCGGTAGAGATTACCAAGGAGTTCGAAATGGTACAGGAGCAGAACGAGCACTGCCGGAAGAACACCCTGTCCTTTGTGCTCAGCCCCACCGTGGAGGATGGCAAGGCCCTGGGCAAAAAGGAAATGGAGGCCCTGACCAGGGAATTCATCAAACAGATGCAGCTGGGGGAGCGTCAGGCCATAGCCTTTGTGCACCGCAACCGGGAGCACACCCATATCCATCTTTATGTGAACCGCATCGATTTTAGGGGCACGGCCTATAACGACAGCTTTATCGGGAAGCGGAGCCAACAGGCCGCCGAGCGGGTGGCGGAGCGTATGCAATTGACGACGGTGAAACAAGTACAGTTCGAAAAGGAGTTCCATATGAGGGAAATACGGGCAGAGATAAAAAGGCGGCACGATATGGCCATAAAACAGTTGAAGCCCAAGAGCTTTGAGGATTACGTCAAGGCCATGGCGGCCAACAAAGTGGAGGTGATACCCTGCATCAACAAACAGAACAAGTTGCAGGGCTTCCGTTTTGAGTTCGGCGGGCACAACCTGAAGGGCAGTGCCGTGCACCGGCAGATGTCACTGGGTAACATCGGCCGGCAACTGTCGGGCATGGAGGGCATGGCCATCACCAAACAAAACGGCCAAAAGCGGATCAGTGTCAAGCTGGCCGGCAAGGTGGTGGACATCACACCGAACCTGGCGATGAAAGTGGCCAAGTTCATTATTAAAAGAGCTATTGATAAAGGAATAGGCTATTAAAACGATATATTATGGCAAAACTGGAACAGATTACGGAACTATTGGTCAACGAGCTCAGGGACTTTGAGCGGGGCATAGAACGATTGGAGCGCCTCAATGAAGGCCTGCGGGACACCACCGTGCAGATGGATCTCACAGAATTGAAATCCCTTTTGGATGAGCACCAAAAGAAAATGGCCGACCATCAAAATACGATAAGGCAATTCGGGAATGTCTTCGAAAATGGAGTGAAACGGATTAAGTCCTATTTTATTTGGCTTATAGTGGTTTGCGTTTTTTGTTTGGGTTTTAGCGTGGTATTGGTGATAGGGGTGTTTTGAAATAAAAAAAAATGGGTTCGTGGTGTTCGCTCCAAGGGGTTGTTCATTGTTCATGAAAGTTTCAAAACAATGAAATGGGCTAAAAACTATTATAATATAGCTCAAAAAAAAGTTATATTTGAGCTATAAAGTAGTAAATTATAGCTCATGAATCGTAAAATATGGAACTGGCAATCTGATGAGTGGCCAAATTTCACCTATAATGAAGAGGCACTAAGGGCATTGGAACTACAATTTTCTAAAAATATAGGCACGGTTTCAGGGGCTCTTAAGCATATAGACAGCGACGATAAAGAGTTGTTTGTGGTTGAGCTATTGTCCAATGAAGCTTTAAAGACCTCAGAAATCGAAGGAGAATATTTGGACCGGGACAGTATCCAGTCTTCCATAAAGAAAAACTTGGGACTTAGTGCAGACCGAAGAAAAGTGGCTCCGGCCGAATTTGGAATTTCTGAAATGATGGTGGATCTATACCGTAACTATTCTAGTCCCTTATCGCACCAACAGCTGTTTAATTGGCACAAAATGTTAACCAATGGGAGGCGTGATTTAATGGATATTGGTAGGTATAGAACGCATGAGGATCCTATGCAAGTGGTTTCAGCACGATTGGATAGGCCGACTGTCCATTTTGAAGCACCGCCATCTGTGGACATGCCTCAAGAAATGGAACGCTTTGTAGGTTGGTTCAACCAATGTCATTTTGAAGAGCCTAATACATTGCTGCCCATAGCAAAAGCTGGGATTGCCCATTTATACTTTGTGAGTATCCACCCTTTTGAAGATGGCAACGGTAGGATAGCCCGTGCCTTGTCGGAAAAATCTATTTCCAGAAGTATAGGGCAACCCGCTTTAATATCGCTTTCTAAAACCATCGAATCCAATAAAAAGGCTTACTATAAGGCTTTAGAGAAGAATAATAAGATATGTGAAATTACCGATTGGTTGATTTACTTTGGACAAACTATAATAGAGGCACAGGTAGAGACCCTAAGGCTTATTGATTTCACTATTGAAAAAGCCAAGTTTTTTGACCGATATTCCCAAAAAATGAATGAACGGCAATTAAAGGTGGTGAACCGATTATTTGCGGCAGGGCCACAAGGGTTTGTAGGGGGCTTGAGTGCTGAGAATTATACCAGGATCGCCAAAACATCTGCTTCAACAGCAACACGTGATTTAAAAGATCTTATAGATAAAAATATACTACTGAAAACAGGGGTTTTAAAAGGGACTCGGTATTGGTTGAATATTAAGTGAGATACTTTGTAATCTAATTTAACAGTTCTTTTTATGGTAAAAGGAAAACCAAAACATATGTTTTAGTATTAAAAGAGAACCTAATGTCAATTGTTTTTATGTTAAATATTATCTTGATCAAATGAATTTTATTTTTTTACAAAAAATCGGTTTTGTCTTAGGCGTATTATTCTCGCTTGTTATTTTTTCATGTTCTAAAAATGAAACCAAAAAGTCTATTATCGGTTTTGCACAAACCGGGGTAAACGATGAGTGGAGAAGGGCCATGAACCAATCTATGGAAATTCAGGCATCCATGAATAACAATATTGAATTACTTATTCTAGATGGAGAGGATAATGTAGAAAAGCAAACCCAAGATATTGAAAATTTAATTGCCCAAAACGTAGATGTTTTAATTGTTTCTCCTGTAAAATCCAGACCCATAACGCCTATAGTTGAAAAAGCTTTTAATAAAGGAATTCCGGTTTTAATTGTCGATAGAAAAACCGATAGCAAAAATTACACGGCCTTTTTAGGTGGCGATAATTACCAAGTGGGTAAAGATGCCGCCAATTATATAGCTTCACTTCCTAAGAAAGAAAAAAGGATTATAGAAATAAGCGGATTGCCGGGGTCTTCACCGGCCGAAGAGCGTAGTTTAGGGTTCAATAATACCTTAAAAGGAGTGAGTGGGGTAGAAATTGTTAAGCGCATTGAAAGTAACTGGGAAAGCTACTCCATAAAAGATAGCTTACGCCATGTTTTGGATAAAATTGATAATGTGGATTACATATTTGCGCACAACGATAGAATGGCTCTCGGGGCATGGGAGGTAACCAAAGAATTAAACCTTCAAGATAAAATAGGTATTATTGGCGTTGACGGATTGGCTACCGAAAACGGCGGTATTAAACTGGTTCAGGAGGGCGCTTTGCTGGCCACTATTTTATACCCGACAGGGGGTGATGAAGCCATAAAACTGGCTGAAAAAATTTTAAAAGGAGAAGCTGTTCCGAAAAACACGATTTTAAAAACTACGGTAATTGATGCTAGAAATGCCGATATTATGCATAATCAGTTTGCTAAAATAAGCCAACAGCAATTGGATATTTTAGACCAACAGCAACGCATTAAAAAGCAGCAAGAAACCTACTCGACACAAAGCAACATTTTAAAACTTCTTTTAGGGCTTTTAATAACCAGTGTACTCTTAGGGGCGTACAGTATATATTCGGGTTATAACATTAGGAAGCAAAAACGCGAGTTGGAGATTCAAAATAAAAAAATTACCGTTCAGCGAAATCAAATAAAAAAAATAGCAGAGCAGGTTAAGCAGAGCAACGAAGCGAAGGTTAACTTTTTCACAGGTTTGTCGCACGAGTTTAAAACACCACTCACGCTTATCCTGTCGTCTATTGAGTCGCTTTCAGAAAATAGAGCCATAATCGATAATAAGTTAACCAAAGAAATAGGCCTGATTTTCAATAATTCAAAACGGCTTTTGAGATTGATTAACCAGCTATTGGATTTCAGAAAAGTTGAAGAGAAAAAGTTTAGTTTGAGGGCTTCAAAAACCAATTTGTTGGAATTTTCAAAGCAAATTTTCAAGGATTTTGAACGCGAGGCTCAAAAGCGCAATATTAATTTTTCAATTGAATCGAATAACGAAAACCTTACTCTTTTCATTGACCGAAATTTAATGGACAAAGTGTATTTCAATCTATTGTCCAATGCTTTTAAATTTACCCCCAATAATGGCTCCATCCTCATTAAAATTGAGGAAGACCAAGAAAATAATTTGGTGAAAGTGTACTTTAAAGATTCGGGCATGGGCATTCCCAATAAAGATTTGGAACGGGTGTTCAAACCATTTTTTAGAGGCTCGAACAACAATTTAGCTGGATCGGGAATTGGGTTGCACCTTTCAAAACAGTTTATTGAACTGCACAAAGGAACCATCGAGGTTTTCAGTAAACACGGGGCGGAATTTGTATTGACACTGCCCAAGGGCGATGCCCATTTATCTTCCGATGAAATGATTGCTGAAGCAGATATGATAGATGCTTCGGTTATAAATTTCAATGACGGCAGCGAACAGGACGTGTTTAGTGTAGAGCCTGTAAAAAGTAACGAGGATGCTTACGTGATATTGATTGTTGAGGATAACCCAGATTTGATAGATTTTTTGAAAAGCAAATTGACTGGTGATTACGAAGTACACTTGTCCAATGGTCCTGACGCCGTGGAAAAAGCCTTGGAACTTGTGCCGGATATCATTTTGTGCGATGTAAACCTACCAGAAAAGGATGGGTTTGAAATTTGCGAGATTGTAAAAAAAGATTTGAGAACATCGCATATTCCAATCATTATGCTGACGGCTTTAGATGATAAAGAATCTTATATGCGTGGCTTGCAATCTGGGGCCGATTTATATTTAACCAAGCCATTTAGTTTTTCGGTGCTGTCGCAATCCATCAAAACCGTGATTTACAATAGGGAGCGATTGAGGTATTATTTTGTTAATAACGTCCATAAAATCAATGCGAATGAAAACTTTGGAAATACAGAGCAAGATTTTGTGCTAAAAATAAATAAGATCATTAACGATAATCTGGATAACTCTAAATTTTCAGTTGAAAGTTTGGCTGATGACCTTAATATTTCCAGAGTACAATTATACCGAAAGTTAAAAGCTATTTTGGGCGTTAACGTAAGCGATTACGTGTTGCAGATTAGGTTGGATAGAGCCAAAGTGCTACTAAAGGAATCGAACTTAACAATATCTGAAATTGCTTATGCAACGGGCTTTTCATCTCCTAATTATTTTTCTACAACCTTTAAAGGCAAGTTTAGCCAATCTCCTAAGGCTTACAGAGAGGCTTGAATAGGGGTGTGAAATTCATAATTTTAGTGGTAGTATTTTGATGACTTGGTGTTTTTAGTGCTTCAAAAATGGCATAATCATATATTACTCATTGCTATTTTGTCAAATTCTTAGTGTTGCTCTTTATGTTTAGGTATCAATTTTAAACAAATGATGTAACCATATTATACTTTTTAGAGGGTTCAAAAGAATCATGGTTTTGTAGTATCTTTATTTATAGGGCTTTAGGTGTGTTTTGGGTTTTTGTTAACATATTCATAATCAATTGTTACAAATCAAAAAAGCAAAACAGAAGATGTGCTGTACTTTGCAACTAGTAATTCCAACTAAACACCACCACCATGAAAAATAAGATATTAATATGGTCTATCACCGCCGCTTTGGCAGGCTTCCTTTTTGGATTTGATACAGTAGTTATTTCTGGAGCCGAGAAAAAATTACAAGCCTTATGGAGTACATCCGATATGTTTCACGGTGTCGTGGTTATTGGTATGGCTCTTTGGGGCACTGTAATAGGTGCTTTTTTTGGAGGGATTCCAACCAATAGATTGGGGAGAAAGAAAACCTTATTATGGATTGGTGTTTTATATACCATTTCAGCTTTGGGCTCTGGTTTGGCCAACGACCCTTGGACCTTTGCTTTTTTTAGATTTATAGGAGGGTTGGGAGTTGGTGCATCAACTATAGCAGCTCCGGCTTACATATCTGAAATAGCGCCTGCAAAAGACAGAGGCAAGCTAGTTGGATTATACCAATTTAATATAGTGTTCGGTATTTTGGTAGCGTTTTTCTCCAACTATTTATTAAATGATATTGGTGAAAATGCCTGGCGCTGGATGGTTGGCATAGAGGCATTACCTGCACTATTGTACACACTGTTTGTTTTAACCGTCCCTAAAAGTCCGCGATGGTTGCTCACTAAATTCAGAAACCATGAAGCTCGGGAAGTACTTAAGGTTATAAATCCCGATTTAAATCCCGAGCAATTGATGTTGGAGATAAAACAGGAAATGGAAAATACCGTTCCCAACGAAAACATCTTCTTAAAAAAATACAGATACCCCTTACTGTTGGCCTTTTTAATGGCGTTTTTCAATCAGCTTTCGGGCATTAACGCCCTGCTGTATTACGCCCCAAGAATTTTGGAAGAGGCCGGCTTGGGCGAAAGTTCTGCGCTTTTAAGTAGCATTGGCGTTGGCGTAACCAACATGCTGTTCACGCTACTGGGCATATTGTTAATCGACAGATTGGGTAGAAAACAACTAATGTATATCTGTTCATTCGGTTACATTATATCATTATCCTTGGTATCGGCAGCCTTCTTTTTAAAATGGGAGGGTAGCCTCATGCCCATATTCCTATTTATGTTCATTGCTGCGCATGCCATTGGACAAGGCACCGTTATTTGGGTATTCATTTCAGAAATTTTTCCAAACCACTTACGGGGTGCGGGGCAATCATTTGGCAGTTCGGTACACTGGGTACTGGCAGCCGTAGTGCCTTCGTTAGTGCCAGTGTTATTTTCAAATATTGGTGCGGGCATGGTCTTTCTGTTCTTCAATATCATGATGGTACTGCAACTTCTGTTTGTCATTTTTCTGATGCCCGAAACCAAAGGGATTTCACTCGAAGAACTCAGTAAAAAACTAATTAAAAAATAACCAACACCTAAACTAAATTCAAAATGAAAACAATCAATCACAGAAATTTATTATTCGCCGTTATGTGGTGTCTTTTTCTTGTAGGCTGTAAAAACACTACAGGTTCGAAGCAAAATGTTGCCGAATCATCTGAAGCACGCACTTACACCGAAGAAGAGCTTTATCGGCCCAACTTTCATTTTACACCAAAAAAAGGTTGGATGAACGACCCTAATGGTATGTTCTATTACAACGGGTATTACCATTTGTATTTTCAGCATTACCCAGACGATAATGTTTGGGGGCCTATGCACTGGGGGCACGCTATAAGCACCGATATGATTACTTGGACGGAGCAGCCTATTGCACTTTATCCTGATGAGTTAGGCACTATATTTTCAGGAAGTGCAGTGGTCGATATCAGCAATAGCTCTGGGTTGGGAGACACCGAAAGGTCTATTCCTGTTGTTGCGATGTACACCAGCTCAAAAGAATTGGGCGATGGCAATTGGAAACAAACACAAAGTATCGCTTACAGTAATGACGAAGGGAAAACATTTACAAAATTCGATGGGAACCCCGTAATCGATAATACCAAAATTAAAGATTTTAGGGATCCAAAAGTGACGTGGGATGAAGCCAGAAACAAGTGGGTGATGGTTTTGGCTGCAGGGGATAAGATTATGTTTTATGACTCCAAGGATTTAAAAAACTGGAACTTACTGTCTGATTTCGGACAAGGAATTGGCGGGCACGGTGGTGTTTGGGAATGCCCAGATTTATTTGAGTTGCCTGTTTTGGGTACAGATGAATCAAAATGGGTGCTTTTTGTAAGCATCAACCCCGGAGGCCCCAATGGCGGTAGTGCCACCCAATATTTTATTGGTGATTTTGATGGCACTAAATTCACTATGGATAAGGATTTTGAGAAGCGACTGAATGAAAATCATAATTACTGGATTGATTTTGGACGGGATAATTATGCTGGGGTAACATGGTCCAATGCCAGAAAAAAGGATGGTAGTATGTTGATGATGGGTTGGATGTCCAACTGGGATTATGCCCAAAAAGTACCTACTGAAAAATGGCGAAGTGCCATGACCATTGCGAGAACCATACAACTTCAAAAAAACGAATCGGGGTACAGGTTATTATTCAACCCGGTTAGTGAATTAAACAATTATAGAGGAACAAAATTTGAAGAAAAAAACATTCAAATTAAAGAAGAAACGAATCTGATAGGGACAAATGAAATCGACCTATCGAGTTCAGAAATCCACTTTAATATTTCAGATTTACAAACGGGGTCGTACACTTTTAAACTTAAAAACAAAGTGGGAGACGAGTTGAAGTTTGGTTTCAACCATACTAATAATACTTACTACGTAAACCGCCAAAATTCTGGAAAAGTAGGATTCGAAGAAAAATTTGCCAATAAAGTATCTGTTGCGCCCAGAACTTCAACAAGTAAAGAATTTACAGGAACCATTCTGTTGGATAAAACATCCATTGAGTTGTTTTTCGACAATGGGGAAACGGTAATGACCGAAATATTTTTCCCCAACCAGCCCTACACGCAACTTAGCATAGAACCACATGGACAGGAATTTATTCTTGATTCTATTGAAATAAATAAACTAAAGTTCAACTAAAACTAAATTAATCATGAAATTAAAAAAACTAATTTTTTCGTCATTGTTCGCCCTAATAGGTTTTTGGGTGCAAGGGCAGGTGAGTGGTACGGTTACCGCTCAAGAAGACGGTATGCCCCTGCCGGGGGTGTCGGTTTTGGTAGCTGGCACGACCGTGGGAACCGCTACCGATTTTGATGGCAATTATTTGCTGGAAGGAATCGCTACAGATGCCAAACTTGTTTTTAGCTATGTGGGCTACGCTACCCAAGAAATTGAAGTGAACAACCGTTCAGTGATCAATGTGATTATGGTTGAAGATGCGGCCGCCCTCGATGAGGTTGTCGTTACCGGATATTCCAGAGAGCGTAAAGTAGATGTTACGGGAGCTATTACCGTTGTAGAACTGGGACCCACTGAAGGAGTGAGTATGAGTTCCGGTAGTGCCGTACAAGGTTTGCAAGGTCGCGTTCCGGGTTTGTTCATAGAGAAAAATGGCGACCCAACGGGGACGAACAATAATATTTTAATACGTGGTGCTACCACTTTGGGGAATAACGATCCGCTTTACGTTATCGACGGTGTACCAACGGTAAGGCAAGAGGTATTTGCGAGTATTAATCCAAGTACTATTGAATCTGTTCAAGTACTAAAGGATGCCTCGGCTTCATCGCTTTATGGAGCCCGAGCTGGTAATGGTGTTATCATCGTAACCACAAAAAATAGCGCTAAAGCTGCTGGTGGCGAAAAATTTAGCGTAACCGTGAATTCCAATATTTCTGTGCTTTCAGAAAAGCAACAGCGATACGATATGCTCAATGCCCAACAACGTGGCGAAGTGTTATGGCGTGCATCTGTTAATGACGGTGCCGATCCTAATGCGGGCTATGGCGAAATTTATAATTTCGATTGGAACGGCGACTTTAACAACCCGGTACTAAATAGTGTTACCGTTCAGCCTTTTGTTGGTGGCGATAACAGTGTGCCGGCTGGTGATACCGATTGGCAAGACGAAACTTATGAAACAGGTTATGTTTATAACAATGAATTATCGGTTTCAGGAGGAACGGACAACTCATTCCATTTGTTGAATATCGGTCATTTAAAGAACACAGGAATCTTAAAATACACCGGTTACGAAAGAATCTCTGCAAAGTTAAATTCCAATTTTAATTTGTTCGACAATAAGTTGAGATTGGGTGTAAATACCCAGATGTTTACGTCAGACGAAACTCTAGCGTCCCGCGACGTGGGTAGTGCTTGGATCCCCAGTTTGGCCATTACCCTTGTGCCTACATTGCCGGTTTACGATGCGAACGGAGAATTTGCAGGGCCACTGGGTGCTGGTTATTCCGATAGAAACAACCCCGTATTGATGCAATACTTAAACCGTTGGGACAATACCGATAGAACCACATTCTTTGGGAATATTTATGCCGAGTACGATATTTTGGAAAACCTGACCTTTAGAACAAGTTTGGGTGTAGATTACGGAGCCTACAACAGAAGAGATATTGAAACGCGAGTAAACAATGGGTTTGTTACAAGAAGTAATAACAGGTTAATCATAGATACCAATAATTTTACCAGTTTGATATTTACCAACACTTTAAATTATCAATTGAACCTAAACGATAAGCATAAAATTGGTGTGCTTTTGGGAACGGAATCCATAAAAGATGATTTTAATAGCGTACTGTCTCAAGCTGATGGATTTGCAGTAGAATCAGAGTCCTTTTTTCAGCTGAATGCAGCAACTGGAGCGAGAACCAATTCGGGGTCTTCAACCGGCAGTAGGTTGTTGTCACAGTTCGGAAAAATAAACTATGCTTATGAGGATAGGTATCTTGCCTCTTTTACACTACGTAGAGATGGTTCTTCAAGATTTGGTGCAGAAAACAGATATGGTGTTTTTCCAGCGGCTACTTTAGGTTGGAGAATAAGTAATGAAGAGTTCTGGAAAGACAACGATATTGTAAACTCCTTAAAACTGAGGGCAGGTTACGGTGAGGTTGGTAACCAATCTATTGGAGATGTGGCACGTTTTGGCTTGTTCGAATCTAGGTACGGTGCTAACCAATTACAGGCAACAGGCGATAATAATTTCTTTAATACATATTGGAATGTAGGTACGGCTTATGATTTGAATGGCGTAAACACTGGTAATTTGCCATCTGGTTTCGTGTCCATTCAAGCGGCAAACTCAGGATTGAAGTGGGAAACCACAAAAGAATACAACTTTGGTGTTGATTTTACCTTGCTTAACAATAATATTGTAGGGTCTTTTGATTACTTCACCAGAGAAACCAGCGATATCTTAACTACTCCACCAATTGCATCGGTAGTGGGCGAAGGTCAGCAACGTGTATTAAACGGGGCTACCACCGAAACCAGAGGATGGGAATTGTCTTTGGGCTATTCAAAAACCTTTGACAACGGTTTGTCAATGTCGGTTGCTGCCAATTTTGGTTCATTTAAAGATGAAATCACCCAGCTACCGGAAGAAGTGGTGTCTTCATATCCCGGTACTGTAGATAATTCTATCATTGGGCATTCGCAGTTTTCAATTTTTGGATATAAAACGGCTGGTTTGTTCCAAAGTCAAGAAGACATCGATTCCAGTCCCAATCAGGTTGGAGCGAGACTTGGGGGCTTAAAATTTCAGGACTTGGATGGTAACGGAAGCATTGGACCAGAGGATAGAGATTTCTTAGGTACCACCTTGCCAGATCTAGAATATGGTATTCGAGTGGATTTAAACTATAAAAACTTCGACTTTTCGGTATTCGGTTCGGGTGTCGCTGGTCGAATAGGGCAAGACCCATATATCTTTTGGAACAATTTTGTTCAAGGAAGGGAAAACGCCGGGCTAGGTGTACTTGATGCTTGGACGCCAAATAATACGGGTTCAACAATACCTTCTTTGTCATTGGCATTCAACGATCAAAGGGTTTCAGATTACTTATACAGAAACAACTCTTACTTTAAACTAAGAAACCTTCAGTTTGGTTATTCGCTTCCAGAAGAAATAATCAATAAATGGGGAGGCATGACAGGTTTAAGAGTGTATTTCCAAGGGGAGAATTTGTTTTGGGCAACACCAAAAGATTACATCGGTTCCGATCCAGAAAGAACCAATGTAGATAACATTCCCAACCCGACCATTTTATCATTAGGCCTTAATGTAAATTTTTAAAAAATTGGAAAACATGAAAAATATAACAACACTTATTATAGGAATTATTGCCAGTGTTATTTTGGTAGGATGTTCCAAAGACTTTTTAGAGTACGAACCGGAAGGTGTACTCTCAAACGAAAATGTAGCCACAGCAGGAAATGCCGAAGCTTTGGTTGTAGCGGCTTACGCCGGAATTGCCAACGACGATATGATTGGTCCACTTACGCACATGTGGGTGTATGGCAGTGTGCGTTCAGACGATGCTTATAAAGGCGGAGGAGGCCGTAGCGATGTGGATATTGTTGACCGTTACGAACAGTACAACCTAACAGCGGCCGATGACCCATCAGATTGGATGGGGCCGCGAACTTGGACCAACTATTACAAAGCCATTTCAAGGGCCAACTTTGCGCTATCGGTTATTAATGACATTCCAGATGCTGATTATGCCGAAAAAACGACTAGACAGGCGGAGCTACGTTTTTTAAGAGCTCACTCTCATTTTATGTTGAAATTGTTGTTCAAAAAAATCCCTTATATCACCGAAGGGCTGTCGCAGGAAGAACTTTTGCAAATATCAAACGACATGGATAACGATGCGTTGTGGAACACCATTGCAGACGACTTTTTATTCGCCTATAACAATTTACCACAAGCACAAGATCAGGTAGGACGTGCCGATAGAAATGCCGCTGCGGCTTATTTGGCTAAGTTACGTTTGTACCAAGCTTATGAGCAGAACGATACCCACCAGGTAACAAACATTAACATGTCGAGATTACAAGAAGTGGTTGATTTTGCCGATGAGGTTACTGGCAGTTTGGAACCCGATTTTGGAAACAACTTCTTGGACGGTTTCGATAATGGTCCGGAGTCCATTTGGGCAGCACAATTTTCAATAAATGACGGAACCACCGTAAGTAGGGTGAGTTTCGTAACAGGCTTGAATTCTCCACACGGTACAGGATTGTACGGTTGCTGTGGTTTCCACTTGGCCAGCCATAACATGGTTAATGCCTTTAAAACCGATGCTTCAGGTTTGCCGTTGTTGGATACCTTTAACGATGCCAATATTTTTGATACGGTTGATGGTAACGGTGAAACACCATTGGCAGCAGGAATAACTTTAGATCCAAGAATAGACCATACCGTTGGTATCCCCGGACGTCCATTCAAATACCGCAATACGGTGAATGAAACGGGGGATATGGTGTATAATTTCAGTTGGGCGAGAGATCCCGGAGTGTATGGTTACTTCGGCAATATGAAAGAGCAGCAAGCCCCCGATTGTTCGTGTTACGTTAAAGAAGGGCCTTTTGTGGGAACGTCTAAAAATGTAGATTTTATTAGATACGCCGATGTCCTATTGTTCAAGGCTGAGGCATTGATTCAAATGGATCAGGTTGATGCCGGGGTTACTATAATCAACCAAATACGAAATCGTGCTGCGGCAAGTACACAGCGTCAATTGGATGCTGGTGCGACCGATGTTTACAACATGGGTGAATACCCTATGGGAATGACTAAAGCCGAAGCCTTTAAAGCCTTGATGTTTGAAAGACGCTTGGAGTTTGGTATGGAGGGCCCAAGGTTTTTCGATTTGGTAAGATGGGGCATGGCCGAGCAGGTGTTGAACGGTTATTTAGCTGTTGAAAAAACACGAAAGGATTTCTTAGCTAATGCACAATTTACCGCTGGACGGGATGAATACTACCCCATTCCCCAACGGGAGATTGATTTTACTGGCGGCTTGTATATTCAAAATGCTGGTTATTAGAGTTTTTATTCAATAAGAATTTGTTTGTTTAAGTTAGTTTGATTTTAATCCAGAGGAGTTGAATATGGCTGCTCTGGATTTTTCAACTTATTTGAAAATCAGCGTGTTTTAGTTATTAGGAACAAGTGGATTCCCCCTCAAAATAATTAAAAGTAAATATTATGAAAGCCAGAAATACATTCGCCATAGCCCTGTGTGCATTAACTTTTTTGTGCAATGCGCAAACGGTCATTCCCATTGAAACTAAAGATTTTTCCATGGTTTTTAAAACCGATGCACAGCATAGACTGTGGAACATCTACTTCGGAAAAAAGCTTAAAAATACCTCGGATTATAAGCAAATTGATGAACAATATTATTTTCCGGATGCCAACGCAGGAATTTACAATTCGGCATATACTCCTTCGGGCACTTGGAATTTGTCCGAGCCGGCCTTGCAGGTAAAACATTTTGATGGGAATCGGTCTACTGAATTGTTGTTTCGTGATGTTTCAATAGCAAACCAAGACGGTGCAACAGTAACAAAAATCAAGTTGCAAGACCCCGTATATCAACTTGAGGTAGTGCTTCATTATAAAGTGTGGAGCGATTTAAATGTTGTGGAGCAATGGGCGGAAATTATAAACAACGAAAAGGGAAAAATAGAATTAAATAAGTATGCTTCGGCCAACCTATTTTTTACCAATAAAGATTTTTATTTAACCCATTTTCAGGGTGAATATTTGAGGGAAATGATGCCAACTGAAGAAAAACTCACGCAAGGCACAAAAACGGTAGAGTCAAAATTAGGCACTCGGGCTATGTTGTTGGGTACGCCTAATTTTATCGTTTCCTTTGAAAATCCGGTTCAAGAAGACAGTGGTATGGCCTTGGTTGGTCAGTTGGCTTGGAGCGGTAATTACAAACTGGAATTTGATATCGATTCAAACAAAAATCTGCGGCTTATTGCGGGAATCAATCCGTATGAGTCAACTTATGAGTTACAAAAGGGTGAGCGGTTTAAAACCCCTTCCTTAATTTATTCCATTTCTAAAGAGGGTACAGGGTTGGCCTCTAGGCAATTACATTCTTGGGCAAAATCGCATAGGGTGCTCAACGGAAATGGAGATAGATTAACGCTGTTAAATAATTGGGAAGCGACCTATTTTGATTTTAATGAAGACAAACTATCGGGATTGATTGAAGACACCAAACATTTAGGTTTAGACCTTTTTTTGTTGGATGATGGTTGGTTTGGTAATAAATACCCAAGAAATAATGATGATGCCGGATTGGGAGACTGGCAAGAGAACAAACAAAAACTGCCCAATGGTTTGGGTTATTTGGTACAGGAAGCGGATAAAAATGAAGTGAAATTCGGAATTTGGATAGAACCCGAAATGGTAAACCCCGAAAGCGAGCTTTTTAAAACCCATCCAAATTGGGTGATAAAACAGCCCGAGCGCAGTGCAAAATTGTATCGCAACCAAATGGTACTCGATTTAAGCAATCCGGAGGTGCAGGATTTTGTTTATGGTGTGGTGGACAATATTTTTACCAAAAACCCAAAGGTTGCTTTTGTAAAATGGGATTGTAATGCCGTGATCTATAATGCCTATTCCGCTTATTTACAGGAAAAGGGCATGCCACAAACCCATTTGTATGTAGATTATGTGCAGGGCTTGTATAACGTATTGGAAAGAATACGGAAAAAGTACCCTGATGTATCCATGATGTTGTGTTCCGGTGGCGGCGGAAGGGCAGATTACGAGTTTTTAAAATACTTTACCGAGTTTTGGCCAAGTGATAATACCGATCCCATTGAACGCATTTTTCTTCAATGGAACTACACCTACTTTTTCCCGGCCATAACTATGGACTGCCATGTAACCAATTGGGGCAATCAACCATTAAAATTTAAGGTGGATGTGGCGAGTATGGGAAAATTGGGCTTCGATGTTGATGTAAACCATCTCACAAAAGACGAACTGGAGTTTTCGAAACGGGCCATCAAAAATTACAATGGCTTCAAGCATTTGGTACTTCATGGCGAGCAGTTCCGTTTGGCCAGTCCGTACCAAAACCCTTATGCATCCTTAATGTATGTCGATAAAAATAAGTCGAAAGCCGTCATGTTCAATTATTTAAGTTCTAATAGGTTTATGGAAAGAATGACCAAAAGACCTATAAAAATGAAAGGCTTGGATGCTGACAAAAACTACATTATAAAAGAGGTTAATCTGAATAAAAATGATGAAGGAAGTTTCGTAAATCCAGTCAAGTATTCAGGTGATTTTTTAATGACTGTTGGAATAAACCCAGAAATAAATGTTAAACGTACCAGTGTGGTGCTTTTAATTGAAGAAGTAAAATAACAAAGTGATTGGATAGCGAAATATGGTAAATATAGTTTGTTTTGGAGAAGTGTTGTTCGATGTGTTTCCAACGCACAAAAAAATTGGAGGCGCTCCGTTAAATGTGGCTTGCCGCTTAAGCTCGTTCAATAATAATGTAGCTATGATTAGTGCCGTGGGCAATGACAAATCTGGTAATAAAATTTTAAGTTATTTGAACGAATGTGGTATTAAAACGGATTTGATTCAGTTAAATCAAGAGTATAAAACGGGTAAGGTTAAAGTCATGCTTAATGAAAAAGGTGTGGCTTCCTATGATATAAAATATCCGAAAGCTTGGGATAAAATTAAGTTAACTGAAGCGGCCCAAAGTAGAGTGACACATGCTGATGCTTTTGTTTTCGGCAGTTTGGTGGCAAGAGATGAAAGTTCCAGAAATACCCTTTACAGTTTGATTGAGTTGGCCAAATATAAAATTTTCGACCTCAATCTTCGGCGTCCGTATTACACCAAAGAAGTGCTTTTTCATTTGATGGAGAAAGCCAATTTTATCAAGTTTAATGATGAAGAGCTCTATGAGGTAAGTGGGTACTTGGGTTCACCATACAAATCACTCGAACAGAATCTAAAGTTTGTAGCTAAAAAGACCAACACTCAACATATTTGTGTTACTAAAGGCGAACATGGTGCTGTTCTGCTTTACGACGATAAATTATTTTATAATAGTGGCTATCTGGTTAAAGTTGTTGACACCGTTGGTGCGGGCGACTCATTTTTGGGGTCGCTAATCAGTCAGCTTTTAAATGGCGAAAAACCTCAAAAAGCCATCGATTTTGCCTGTGCTGTTGGAGCCTTGGTAACGGAAAGTCAAGGGGCTAACCCTAAAATTTCAATATCAGAAATAGATGTCTTTGTTAATCCTCCTTTAAATTAAGTTACAATGAAACCAACTTTTTGTTATAGTCATCCAATACCTCACTAGGCAAAGATTTGAGGTAAATTTGTGTGGTTGATAGGCGATTATGTCCAAGCATTGCAGAAATAGCTTGTAGAGGGACGTCTTGCAACATCGCTTGTGTAGCAAAGCTGTGACGAGATACATAGGAGGTTAAACGTTGATCTATTTCACATTTTCCTGCAATTTCCTTAAGACCCTTATTATATCTTTTTCGGGCCCAGAGTACATCCTTATACTGGAGTTCGTATGTGTCACGAGTAATGATTGGAAAAATAAAATCCTGTTTAGTCTTACCCTTAATGTAATATACTAGGATTTTTTTTAATTGTGGTGTGATTTTGATATCGTATGGCTTTGATGTTTTCCTTCTGAAGAATTTTACACGATTGCCAACAATATTTTCAAGTTTCAAAAAAGCCATATCTATGAAGGAAACACCATAAAGCATATATGACGCTAAAAAATAGTTTCGATAATGGAATAGGGTGTCATTTTCATTTAACTCTAATTCCATTATGGATTTAATGCTCTTAAGGTCTATAGCTCTTTTTTCTGTTGGTGTCGTTTTGATTCTATAATTATTGAAAGGATATGCTTCCTTGGAAATTATGCCGTCCTTAATTGCTTTGTTATAAATTGCCCTAATGGTTTTCATGTAAACCGCAAGTCCATTGGTGGAGTTGCCTCTGGAATAATGATACTTTTCAAACTTTTTAAGAAACCCATAGTTTACTTCGTTGAACTTTAAATCATGATTGTTATTAAATTTTTTTAAAATTTTGGTAACAGCATAATATGAATTTGCATTTCCATAGCGCTCAACTTTATTAAGTTCGTCGATAATAGTGTTACTGTACTCAAAAAAAGATTTAACCGTTACTTTTTTTGTGATTTTGTTTTTTAATTGAGTTACGGACAAATAATTAAGTTCTTCCTTTTCATTTAGTTTATCAATGATATTGTTTGCAAGCACTTTCTCCTTTAGGAGTTTATTGTTTAAGCGTTTTACCGTTGTTGAATCGCTATAAGATTTTTTTATTCTTTCACTGTTTTCATCCCAATAATTTAAAGGTACAGATTCTCCAACTCTTATAGAAGTAGTTTTCCGAAGGTGGCTTAGCCTTAAAATGATGGGGTAAGTACCATCTTTTTTCTTTCGTCTAGTGTCTAATGTAAGTTTTATACTTGTGTTCATATTGTTCAAAGTTAATGAAAAAATTGCACGTAATTTGCACGCAAATAATTGATTTTATTTGGTTTGAAACACATATAAATATAATTAAACAACTAGTAATCAATTAATTATTGTTTTTATTGGTGTTGGGTAATGTTTAAATCCTAACTCTGGCAGTCAAGAGGTCGTCGGTTCGAGCCCGATCTTCTCCACTAGTGATAGCAAGGGTTTCAATAAATTGAAGCCCTTTTTTGTTGCGCTGCTATCAGAAATTGTAACACCATTTACCCTCGATTTGCCCAATTTTTCAGAATTAAGCATGAAAATTGCCCGCAACTGTCTTTGCTAGCGATGAGTAGTTGCTGTGTCTAAATTTATACAACTTCTAATTGAAGTTCTTCGTGACTAAATTCTTTCACCTTTTCTTCGGCGGCCTGTTTATGAAAGTAAATTTTGAAGTTATGCTCGGCAAAAACGGGGTATAATTCTGGTTCTTTCCAATGCTCATCCTTGTGTATATTATTGTAACCCGACAAACAGAGCTCTGTACCTACTAACCTAACTCTAAAACACTCTTTATGCTTTATTTCGGGCGAAAACAACCAATCAAAAATCACATCTTTATCTTCTTCCGAAAAATTATATTCGTGTTGTAGTTTGAACTCAAACAATATTTTACCATTCTCCCATTGATCTAAAAACCTCAAATCGAAATTATGTACATAACAGTTAAGTACTTTTTTGTTGTTGAGGATTATAGAGGGCGTGTTAGGGTTTCCTATAATTTTTACGTCCAAATCTAAAGTTTCAAAAAACATCTTCAACCTATGGTTTCTTTTTCTTATTGTAAATTCTAGTTTATTCATGCGTCCTATTTTGTTCTTAGAAAATCAGTACAAAAAGATATTCTGTTTAACTTCCATTTAGAATTGAAATATCTTTAATTAAAAAAACTTGTTAAGTTTTAGTTCGTAGTATCTGTACCTTGAAGATTGGGAGCCGATAATTTAAGGATTTTTTTATTTTTTCATCCAATATTTTCACATTGAGACAGCATGGTATCATAAAGCCTGAAAACTTATTTGTTCTTACATTCATGAGTTTGTTCAATACATATCTAAATATTCATCACGTAATATCATAATTATTAATACTTTATTGATCTAGTGTTGTTTTTTTTATTAGTAATGATTAAGTTTGGTTAACCAATCTGGATAACCAAAAAATGCCAGATAAAAATCTAACTAATAATTATAAAGTCAAAACTAATGAAGAAAATTACCACTTTCTTTCTATTTCTGTGTTCTTTCACAGGAATAGCGCAAAACACCTATTACCTTGATGATCCCAAAGATTTAAAAGAACATTTTTATGAAGCTGGAGATGAAATTATCCTTAAAGACGGAGTTTATGATTCCGATGGCAGAATAACTTTTATGGGCTCGGGGACAAGCGAAAATCCAATTGTTTTTAGAGCCGAAACTCCAGGAGGTGTTGTGTTTTCAGGTGGGATGCAACTTAATATTGGAGGTGAAACCGACGAAGATACCGGAGAAAAACTAGCTACTGGAGAGTATTTAGTAGTCGATGGTTTTTATTGGAAAGGCGGTTATGGCTCTAGTAGTGTAATAGAGTTTAGAAACGGAACAGACTTTGCTCATCATAGTACCATGCAGAATTGTGTAATGGATGGTTTAACCGTTGATCCTGACGATATGGAAGAAGGAACAAGCGAAAAACACAATTGGGTAGAATTGTATGGCACTTTTAATACCGTGACTAATTGTTCGTTTATGAATAAAACGAATGCAGGAAATATGATTTTGGTTGAACTGGCCTATAATGCCTATCCAGAAGTTCCAGATGGTGAAGATGAAATTAATACAAGCTGTGAGTTAGTTGGGCATACTATAAGCAATAACTATTTTTATAAATATGTTAAAATAGATGCTGATTTAACTAATTCGGGAGATAGTGAAACTATTCGTATTGGTACAAGTTCTTATCAAAATGTAAATTCGGGAACAACGGTTAGCAATAATTATTTTGTTGAAGCCGATGGAGAGAACGAAATAATTACTAATAAAAGTAAAAATAACACCTATATCAATAATACGTTTAGGCGATCTAGAGGCTCTTTGGTATTACGTCATGGCTCTAACGCTACAGTAGATGGTAATTACTTTTTAGGAGAGAATGTAGATGGTACAGGGGGCATAAGAATTGTAGATAGCCAACATACTATTACGAATAATTATATTCAAGATTGTATTACCGTGATCGATCAAGCTAAATGGAATAACGGAATTACATTTTTAGGAGGGAGCTCCAATGCAGCGGTTTCTTGTACTTCATCCAACACTTCTAGTGATTATCAGAAAGTAGAAGATATACTGTTGGCAAATAACACGATAGTTAATACGAATGCACCTTTATTTTATAATACAGATAAAGGGTCTACAGATCCAACAGGTACAGTGTCGAACAATTTAATTTATTTTAGACCTAATAATGCAAATATTACTCCTGTTATAAGTGGAGATACAGATAACTCTTATAACAATCTTGGTACCGCATTGGCCTACACTGGAAACGTTTATACGGGAACTACATTAGGAGCAACAAACGACGGTTTTGTTGAAAATAATGATATTGTTGCAACTCTTGAAGGCGAGATCTATACTTTTACAGCAATAGATGGGAAGGGAGCTGATATGGGAACCTATAAGCCTACTACAGATGATATGGTTGGCTATGGAATAGGTGCATGTTTTTTAGATAGCAAAGGAAACAAAATAACTAATGGCGATTGTACAATTAAAATAAAGGAGTCTTTAATTGTTGGTACTTTATCGCCATTTTCTAACGAATCTTCTTCTAGCGAAGTTACAGTTACTGCAAATGTAAGTTGGACGGCTATGTCTAATAACGATTGGATAACTATAGATACTACAGAAGGCACTGGCGATGCTATTGTTGTGGTGTCTGTTACAACAAATGAAGAAATTGTAGAAAGAACAGGCACAGTAACCTTTGCCCAAGTGCCAGGAGGCGATAATCTTATAAGAGAACTTGTTATAACCCAACAAGCGGCGCCGCGAACAAATTTAATTAATACAGGAGAAAGCGATGATCCTGTAAGTATATTTTATGTGTCTAAAGAAAATTCTTCTAAAGATGAGGTTGCAACCAATACTTTGGATAAAGATATGAATTCCGTCTGGACAGCAGAAGATAGCTCTGTTTTAGCTGGCGATTATAAAGGTGATGGAGAGTACGTTATTTATGATTTAGGCGCTGAATATATTTTAGACTTTATTCAGTTTAATACTACCAATAAGGGCGATGCCTTCGGTTATCAAATCTGGGTGTCTAACACAGGAACAGAAGCTTCAAACTTTTCTATGATTTTACCTACATCGGGCGATTTATTATTTACTGCCACAGGTACTACAGAATTCAACACTTATGAAATTTCAGCACATGCACGTTATGTAAAACTAGTAGGGTTTGGAAGATTTAATTCTGATGGAAATAAAAGAGAAAGTGCTTGGAGTGCTATTGGAGAAATTGAATTTTTTGGTAACGCATCGTCTTTATCTGTTAATGAAATTACTGAAAATCAATTAAAATTATATCCTAATCCTGTTTCTAATGGCACATTACATTTAAGTAAGCAATCTTATAAGTTTGAAAAATTAAATATTTACGATATTTCTGGAAAGCTTATTTTTTCGAAAATGTTAAACTCAGATTTAGATCGTGAAGATATAGATGTGAGTTCCATTTCTAAGGGCATGTATTTCGTTAAAATTAAAGGTAACAACCATGCTTTCACTAAAAAGATAATGATTAGCAACTAATACCTTATATCGTTTATAAAACCAAAACCCCAAAGTATAATGCTTTGGGGTTTGTTTTAACTTATGTTTTTCTAATAAATGCGACTACTATTTCTACAACTTCTGTTAACTGTTTTGGCATATTCGATTGTATCCAAGGGTGCGATGCTTCAAATACGTGGTTGGCATTTTTTATGATTTTTAGTTCGCTTTGTGGGTTCCACAGGTGTAAGTTGTGGGCTTCTTCAATTAAAACACTAGTATCGTTATCGCCATGAATAATTAAAAAAGGCTTGTTTAAGTGTTTGGCTGCACGTTTTATGTTTAAACGGTTTTCATGCTGTAAATAAGTCGTGTAAAACTGATAATAATGTGGCATGTGTTGTTTAGTTCTGCCGTTAATAACGTAGGTTACACCTGTATTTTTCCAAGTTTTTAAATCACCTAAATTTGCAAAACGTTTGCCGTAATCGCTTACACCAGCTAAACTAATAATTGTTTTTATTCTAGAGTCTTCTTCGGCCTTTATAATGGCGATACCGCCACCACGACTATGCCCAATAATGTTTAAATTTAAACTATCGGCTTCTTCTTTAAAATCTGGGTTTGTGGTAACCCAATTCATAACATGGGCTAAGTCATCTAATTCTTTAACGTAATTATTTTGTCCAAATGCCTCTAAGTCTTCAAATTCTGTAGGGCTGTTTATAGTTGTGCCGTTGTGCGAAAAATTAAATTTTATAAAGAATATATCGCGATTAGCAAAGGCTTGGGCCATAAGGTCCCATGCGCCCCAATCTTTAAAACCTTTGTATCCATGGCAAAAGATTACAATTGGTTTTTTTGAGGTATTGGCATTGTAAAAAACATCGGTTAAAATAGGTTTATTATGTGGTCCTTGTAATACTATGTTTTTGTTAATCACCATAATTAAATGTCTTTTTCTTCAAAATCAATTTTAGGATTAAATATTTCCAAAATCAATGCTTTTAATTCGTTTTCGAATGCTTGTATGGTTGCTTCAGTAATACTAAAATCTTTTTTAGCACCGACACCTGACTTATCCTTTTTTGCAAATTTTAAAAATCCGTTGTTTAAATTTTTAAAGGAAATAATTCCAGCCTCTGTAGGGGTATGTAATTGGTTTTGATGATTCATCATGTAGGCGTAGCATAATACTTGAAAGGATTTGCTGTATTTCTTGTAGTCGGTATTTAAATCTTCCCAGGCTACTATTTCTACTTGCCCTTGTTCTACTTTTCCGGTTTTGTAATCTATAATCCGTGTTATACCATTATATTCGTCTACCCGGTCTACTTTTCCCCCTATAGTAACGGGAAAATCAAGCTCGGGAATTGTTATAGGTATTTGTTTAAAATCGGTCTCTATAGCTACAATTTTTATGGTATTTCCCGCTTCGATAGCTTTTAATTCAGAATTTAAGAAATTCGAAACATAACGCTTAGCGATTTCAAAAATGATCAGGTTTTTTCCAGTGGTAAAATCTCCTTCTTTATACGTTTCTTTAAAATGATGAGAAACCATGTTTGCAATGTTTTGTTGCATGGTTTTTATTTGGTTGCTATTTAAAAACCCGCCTTCCAAAGGTTTGTAAAAATCTTCTAATGTGTTGTGAACAACGGTGCCCAAAGTATTGGCGGCGACAGTTTCCTCAACATCTTCAAACGTTTTTATTTTAAGGACTTTATCGTAATAGAAGTCCAGTGGGTTTCTAATATAATTGGTTAGCGATGATGGTGAAAATCCTTTTTTTGCTACCCGTTTTAGTTGCTCTATAACGGCGACAGTTTTTTTTACTGATTTTGATGGTGCTGTTATTGTTGGTACTATTGGACTTGCAATTTTATGAATAATATTGTGCTTTTTTTCTAATTCTAATTGGGTAATAAATCTACTTTTTTCTCCACCATTTAATGCATCGGCCTCGGTATTGTATAGAATGTAAACGTTTTTTGCACGTTGCAACAATCGGTAAAAGTGGTAGGTGTAAACCGCATCTTTCTCTTTGTATGTTGGTAAATTATTTTCGAGTTTTACATCGAACGGAATGAATGAGTTGTTGCTTTTACCGGCAGGTAAAATACCTTCGTTTACCGAAGAAATAATTACGGTTTCGAAGTCTAAAACGCGCGATTCCAACATGCCCATAATCTGTAATCCTTGTAATGGTTCTCCTTGAAAATCCATACTTTCTGTGCTTAGTAATTCTTTGTAAACTTGATGCAGTGTTTGTATAGAATTTAAATAATTGTACGTTTCGTTAAGTTTGCTTAACTCGTTAAATAATTCATTGAATTTATAAGTGTATTCTAAGGCTAGAATATTTTGATCTTTATTGTTGTCTAAATGGGATTTAATCTTTAAAATGAGTTTTAAGACCTGTTTTATAGCTGTAGTAGGGTTATTATTCCAAGAGTTAAAAAGTAGCTGTAATGTTGACGCAAATGCTGGAGCAAGTGCTTCTAATTGTATTGGTGTTATAAATACTAAATTGTTAGTTTTTATACTGTCTATAATTTCGGCCGAATAGTCTTTTCCGTTTAATTGAAATAATGGTCGTATAAATTGATGCGATAGAATGGTTATAAGCTCTTTATAATATATTTTTTTTGGATTGCTTTTATGTAATTGAAATAGGTTTTCGAATAACGAGGCCAACGGAATAGATTTTAGTGGAAAACCCATAGTAACATTTAAGGTTTTTACTGTTGACGGTATTGAGTTTAAAACAGGAATCAGTAAATTTTCATCACCTAAAACAATAGCTGTTTGCTGTAAGCTAGGTGAGGTTTTTGTTAAATCGTTTAAAATAGTACCGATGTATTTCGCCTGACCAATATTTTTAGAAACTCCGATACAACTTATATTTTTTCGATTATTATAGTGGTTGCTAACCCAATTAAAAGGATGCGTTTTATAATATGGCCAATTAGTTTTGTGCTGCCTTGTAAATAATCCAGCATCGTGAATTTTACTCTCAAAAAAGGATGCGTCTATGTCCCAAAATATTTGTGTTTTCCCTGCATCTAATAATTGTTGAATGATTTTTTCTTCGGCTGTGTTTAACGCGTTAAACCCTAAAAAAATGTGAATTTTAGAGTTTTTGTTTATGTAGTTATCTATCTGTTTACTTGCTTGTCTATAAATTAAACCTTGATAGCCGTAACCCAGTTTAATTAGCGAATTGGTAAAATGCTCGTAATAGTCGTTTAATTGATTCCAGAAGGTTAGATAATTAGTTACAAATTCAGTTTTTTCTTCCGCTAAAGACCAATGATTCAATTCTTGAATCGCTGTTAAGTATTCGAAAATTTTTTGTGAAGGAATCAGATAGCGGTCTATCTCGTTAAAATCTTGTAATAAAATTTGAGCCCATTTTGAGAAGGTATCGAAAGTATCTGGAGTTTTTTGTTTTTGTAACTCCAAATAGGTGTTGTAAAAATGGAATAGGAGTTCGGTGTTAGAAAGTGATTGCAAACCCGATAGGTTTTCTACAAACTCTTCGATACTATATATTTCGGGAGCGAAAATTGTTTCTGTTAATGTGTTCGATAATTCGTGTTTTAAAAACGTACCAGCACGCTTACTTGGTAAAACAAAAGTAAGTTCCGAAAGCTCTAGATTTTGGTTTAACAGGTTATTAATAACCTCTGCTATAAAAGTCGTCATAGGTATAAAAATAAAAAACGCCCCGAATAAACGGGGCGTTTTCTAAAATTATATTTTAACAGAATTAGTCTTCTTTAACTAAGTTAATTTCAACACGTCTGTTGTTTGCTCTACCAGCTCTAGTTTTGTTGGTGTCGATTGGTTTAGTTTCACCAAAACCTTTAGATGATAATCTAAATTCATCGATTCCATGACTAACTAAATAATCTTTTACAGCTAAAGCTCTAGCGTCAGATAATCTCATGTTTAATTCATCAGATCCTGAACTATCTGTATGACCTTCTACTGTAAATTTAGCATGAGGGAATTTGTTTAAGATCAAAGTAATGTTTTCTAATACTTCTTCAGATTCAGCCTTGATAGTAGATTTACCAGTGTCGAATAAGATAGTTTTAGCGTAAGCATTTAATTTTTGCTTAACTTCTTCAGATACTTCTGGACAACCGTAGTTAGCTACAGTACCAGCAACGTTAGGACATTTGTCATCTTTATCAGCAACACCGTCACCATCAGCATCTGGCCAAGGACAACCATTGTTTTCAGCAGGACCAGCCTCGTTTGGACACTCATCATCTACATCGGCAACACCGTCACCATCAGCATCTGGACAACCGTTTAATTCAGCTAAACCAGCAACAGTAGGACACTTATCTTCTGGATCTGGAATACCGTCACCGTCAGTATCAGGACAACCATTGTGCTCTGCAGGACCAGCTTCGTTTGGACAAGCATCTTTGCTGTCTTCTATACCGTCACCGTCAGTGTCAGGACAACCGTTGAAAATTTCTAAACCAAATACGTCTGGACAAGCATCGTCTTTGTCGTATATACCATCTTTGTCAGTGTCTTTACCACCAAATTTGATAGCGATACCAGCAGTATGTTGGAAGTGAGAAGTTAAATAATCTTCGAAAGCGTGTTTGTAGCTAGATTGTAATGTTAAACCAATGTTGTCTGTAAACCAAACATTGAAACCTAAAGTACCGTTAACAGTACCAGCTCCAATTTCGTCTACCCAAGTGTAACCTCCACCAACACCAATAAATGGGTTGAAAACGCTTGTGTTAAGGAAGCCCCACTTTACAGTACCATCAATCCCGTAGTAAGACCAATCTGAAACTTCTTCGTCTCCGTATTTGTCTATTTTGTTGATAGAACCAGCAACACCAAAAGATAACCCGTTAGATAAGTGACGAGAAACCGAAATTGTTGATAAAGAAGGTAAGATGTTCCAATGGTCACCCACATTGAAGTATTCGTCACCAAAACCTCCAAGCTCAGTTGCAGGATAAGGGTAGTTAGAATCGTCTCCAGAAGGGTAGAAGTCTACTGCATTTACCCCAAAGGATATCTGCCAAGGATTGTTTTCATCTTGCGCATACGTGTTGCTAAAGCCAAATACAAGCAACATTGCGAACAATAATCTGCTAAGATTTTTCATATTCAAAAGTTTAATTTTTAAGTGTTAATTGTAAACAAAAGTAAGTTGTTAAATATTATTAACAAAGACAAATATAAAAAAATATTGATTACTTCTACCAAAGAAATAGAGTTTAGACAGGTTTTAGATTACGCCTAAAGACTTTCCGACTTTGGTAAATGCCTCAATGGCTTTGTCTAAATGCTCTTTTTTATGGGCTGCCGAAAGCTGTACGCGAATTCTTGCTTTGCCTTTTGGAACTACTGGAAAAAAGAATCCGATAACATAAATACCTTCTTCTAAAAGTTTATTGGCCATGGTTTGCGATAGCTTGGCATCGTATAGCATTACTGGTACAATGGCAGAATCTCCGTCGATAATATCGAATCCCGCAGCCTGCATTCCTTTCTTGAAATACGCTGTGTTTTGTTCTAAGGTATCCCTTAAAGATGTGTCGTTGCTTAATAAATCGAATACCTTAATAGAGGCACCAACTATTGCCGGTGCTAGAGAATTAGAAAATAAATATGGTCTAGAACGTTGGCGTAAGAGTTCTATAATTTCTTTTTTGCCAGTGGTGTATCCGCCCATTGCGCCTCCTAGCGCTTTGCCTAAAGTTCCAGTTATTATATCTATTCTCCCTAAAACACCTTTTTCTTGAAGTGTTCCAATACCTGTTTCCCCTATAAACCCAGCAGCGTGACATTCATCAATCATAACTAGCGCATCGTATTTGTCGGCTAAATCGCAAATTTTATCTAATGGAGCAACTAATCCATCCATAGAGAATACACCATCGGTTACAATTATTTTAAAGCGGGCACCTTTTTCGTTAGCAGTAATTAATTGTTGTTCCAAATCGGCCATGTCGTTATTCGCATAGCGGTAACGCGCAGCTTTACATAAACGTACGCCGTCTATAATTGAAGCATGGTTTAGCGAGTCTGAAATTATAGCATCTTCTGGACCTAGAAGCGGTTCGAAAACTCCTCCGTTAGCATCAAACGCGGCTGCATATAAAATGGTGTCTTCGGTATTGTAAAACGTTGCTATTTTTTCTTCTAAAGTTTTATGTATGTCTTGGGTGCCACAAATAAAACGGACCGATGACATCCCAAAACCATGAGTATCCATAGCGTCTTTTGCTGCTTGGATAACTTCGGGGTGGGCAGATAAACCTAAATAATTATTAGCACAGAAATTTAATACTGTTTCTCCTGTGTTAAGTGTTATTTCTGCGCCCTGTGGCGAGGTTATTATGCGTTCGGTTTTAAACAGACCTTCGTCTTTTATGGCTTGAAGTTCTTGCTCTAAATGTGTTTTAATAGTTCCGTACATATTTGTTTATGATTTTAGGCAAATTTAAAATAGTTTTTGCGGAATGTGAACGGTGTTGTTTGTTTTTTTGATGAATCGTTGTTTTGTGTTAACTTTTTTCGGAATTTTTAAGAATAATTTAAATGCTCTTAACCAGAAGCTCGTCGTTAATATATACCAAAAGTTTTTTGGTGACTTTATATTGCATCTGTTCTAAGTGCTGTTGATAGTTTAAAAGTTGTTGTTTGTGCTGTTCTAATTCCAAACCTGTTTTATAGTCTATTATTACGACTTCGTGATCTGTTGAAATTGCCAAACGGTCTGGCCTTAAAATAGTGCCATCTTTCGCTAAAATGTCTCGTTCTGTATAAATGGTATAAGTTTCGTTAAAATAAGGCTCTAACTCTGGATGGAGAATGATTTGAGTTATGGTTTGGTTTAAAGCTGTTTGTTGCTCGGTACTTATTAATCCAGTTCTGTTAGCTTGTTCCAAAACGGTTGGAACGTCTTTTTTTGTGGAAATTTTTGCCATAAGATTGTGAACTAAATTTCCTTTTTCTATGGCGTTTTGTTGTTTGGTATCCCACAGGTAACCGTTATTGGTAACAATTTTAATATTGTGTTCGTTTTTTGGGGTTGAAATGAATTCTATTATTTCGTTAGTGTTAGCGTGTTGTTCTGTTTCGTTTGTTATTGAAGTTGGGCGTTCGGGAGTGCCAAAATTGTAGCTTAAGGTTTGGTCGTTCCAGAGTTGTTCTTGCATTAAAAAATCTATAAAAAGCCCAGAATATTGTTTGGTTTTGGGTAGTTTTTTAGTGTCTAAATCCAGACTGGATATAATGTACAATTGTTCTACGGGACGTGTTAATGTTACATACAACAGGTTTAAATTATCTAGCTCTAACTCGGCTTGATGGGTCATGTAAATCTCTTGGCCTGCTTCATTATATTCAGCGACATCTGCATTGTAATTTATCAGCGTATAAGGAAACCCTTTGTATTGGTCTTGGTCTAGCGGAAACCAGGTTTTGGGTTCTTTTTCTCTGTAAATATCCAAATCGGCATAAGGAAAGATAACTACAGGAAATTCTAAACCTTTAGATTTATGGATAGTCATAATTTGTATAGCATCCTGCCCTTCGGGCGATACAATACTTAACACGTCTAATTTGTTGTTAAAATACTCTAAAAAGCCAAAAACATCCGATCCGTGTTTTTGCGTATAGTCTAAAACAATGTCTAAATAATATTGAAGATATGCGTTAGAGGTTTTTGTGAGTTGAAATTGTCTAATTATGGTTTCTGCCATGTCGAATAATGGCATTTGTATTAATTGATGTGCTTGACTAAAAATACCAAATGTACTAAACGATTGAAACAGTGCTGTGTTGTTTTTTTGTATGTGCTCAGCAAAATAAGCATGCTTGTCTTCAACGTTATATTTTGTAGCTATATAGTTTAAGATATCTACTTTAATCTCGTTGTTTTTAGGTTCGAAAAGCAGCGAGATTAATTGAGTAACAAACATAACCTCGGGCGATTTTTTTAAAAGCAAAGATTCCGAAGATATAATTTGTATATCATGAAGACTTAAATAATCGGCAATTACGGCAGCCTCTTTTCGCTTTCTAACTAGCACGCATATGTCTTTATAATTATAACCGTTTTTAATACAAGATTCAATCGTTTTTAAAACCTGCTTTGGATATAATTCGTCTTTATCTTCTTCTTTTAAATCTAAAAAAGTAATATTAACAAACCCGTCGTTAGGGTTAGATAGTTCTTGTTGTGCGTTTTCGTATAGCCCTTTATAAACTACGTTGCTAAAGGCCGCTTTTGTTAGGTATTTAAAAAAGGAATTGTTGAAATTAATAATGTGTTTAAAACTGCGAAAATTTGTCTCTAAACGGTATACTTCTTTGGGAGTATGAAAAGGATTGAAGTTAAATGCGTTTTCGCATAACTCTATAAATTGTTCGGCTTTTCCACCACGCCATCTGTAAATGGCTTGCTTGGCATCGCCTACTAACATTAGCGATCCTGGTGTTTTGTGGGTATCAATGGTGTCTAGACCTTCAGAAATTAACGGGATTAGGTTTTGCCATTGCAGTTGCGACGTGTCTTGAAATTCATCTATAAAATAGTGATTGAACTTTTCGCCCAAACGTTCGTAAATAAATGGTGTGGGCTGTTCGGAAACCTGATTGCTGATAAGGGTGTTAAATTCCGAGATGAGCATTTTATTTTCCTCGGTTTTTAATAGTGTTAGTTCTTTGTTTATGGTATTTAAAACCGATAATTGTGTTATGTTTTTGTATACGGTATTTAAAAATTTAAAATGATATACTTGCGATTTTATACTTAAAAACGTGTTTTTTATAGATGGTAAAAGAGCGTCTATACTTGCTGCTTTGTCGCGAGCTAGGGTTTTGGTATAAACCTTTCCGTCGTTTATGTTGTTTTCTAATTGATTTTCGTAAATCTTATCGATATTAAAATCAGAAACTTTTACAAAGTGATTGTAAAGCGTACCTCGAGAAAAATCTTTAGCGCTTAAATTGTGATTTTCGAAAACCGTAAGCAAATCTTTAGCTTTGCTAATTATGGTTTTTTTTGTGCTTTGTATTTCAGATTTTAAATGGGTCTTTAGGGCTTTAAAATCGTCTAAGTTTTTATCTTTTAGAGTGTCTAAATATATAATGTCGTTTTCGTTTACCAGTAGTTTTGCAATTTTATTCAGGTCTAAGGCTATGTCCCAACTTTTATCGTCATCTGCCTTTTCCAGAGCGAATTGAACCAGAACATCGGTTAGAGTTTGGTCTGTGCCAGCTTTAGCTATTAGCCTGTCTACAGCTTCGGTAAGCAAAGCATCGGTGTCCAATTCAACTTCAAAGTTTAAAGGCAATTTTAAATCGTGGGCAAAAGTGCGAATAATGCGGTGTGTAAAACCATCTATAGTAGAAATTTCGAAAGCTGCATAATTATGGACTATTGTGTTTAAAAGGGTTTGCGATTTGCTATGTAATGCTTCGGGTTGCATATTTAATTCGGCGCAAAGCAAATTAAACATGGTGTGTTCTTCTTTTAAAATAGTTGGATCTGCAAAAGCTTTAAGCGTTTTAATAATACGCTCTTTCATTTCGAAAACCGCCTTATTGGTAAAAGTTATTGCTAATATGTTTTTAAATTGGAAATAACTGTCAGATTCAAATAGAATTTTTAAATACGATTTTACTAAGGTGAAGGTTTTGCCACTACCTGCCGAGGCATCGTAAATTGTAAAAGAAGTCTGGTTTTGCATATTAAACAATTTTGTAGACAAGATAAAAACTATTGATGGTTTCATAACCATTAATTATTTTTAATTACCGTGTATAATCCTTAAATTTGAAATGAAATATTTATTAATCATTAAAATATAAAAATATTATGGCTTTCGAATTACCGAAATTACAATATGCGTACGATGCATTAGAACCAAACATTGATGCACGTACTATGGAAATACATCATACAAAACATCACCAAGGTTATACCAATAACCTAAATAATGCCATTGCTGGTACAGATTTAGAGGGTAAATCTATCGAAGATATTTTAACAGGTTTAGACATGAGTAATGCAGCTGTTAGAAATAACGGTGGTGGATTTTACAATCACTCATTATTTTGGGAAGTAATGAATCCAGAAGGTAAAGGTGTGTTGTCTGGCGAATTAAAAACAGCTATCGAAACTGCTTTTGGTTCTGTAGATGCTTTTAAAGATGCTTTTAGTAAAGCAGCAGCTACACAATTTGGTTCTGGTTGGGCTTGGTTGTGTGTACACAAAGGTGGTAAAGTAGAAGTTTGTTCTACACCTAACCAAGACAATCCGTTAATGCCAGGAGTAGCTTGCGAAGGAACTCCTATTTTAGGATTAGATGTTTGGGAGCACGCTTATTATTTAAACTACCAAAACAGAAGACCAGATTATATTAATGCGTTCTTTAACGTAATTAACTGGAACGAGGTAGAGCGTCGTTACGCCGAAGCAAAATAAACGCTTAAGTTTTAAATAAAAACGGGCTACAAACGTAAATGTTTTGTAGCCCGTTTTTTTATGTGTTTAAAAATAAAAAGGTGAACTTATTCAGTTCACCTTTTTGCCCCAAATCTACCATGAACTTAACCTACTTATGTTATGGTGAAACAAATATAAAGTGGATTTAGGTCTACTTAAAATAATACTAGTTGAAATGCTAATAAATTAGTCTAACGGGATAAATATGGAGTCTTGTTCTGTTTTAGTTAATCGTAATCGCTATTTTTTATGAATATGAAAAAAATAGTCAGGTAGGTTAATTTTGAGATGTTCCAAAAAATGAAGTCAAGCCTCTTAAACTGAAGTTGCTAACGTTAAGTTAAAGAGCAGGGAATTAAATTTATGTACTTGAAAATTGGAGCATGTCCAATATAAAATATTAAAGAATCTGTTTTGGGAAAACGAATTGAAAGACGTAAAATTTTAAAAATAAAAAAGGCGAAAATTAATTCGCCTTTTTTGCCCCAAATCTACCATGAACTTAACCTACTTATGTTATGGTTCAGCCAAATTAGATTATTTTTAGGTTATCAAATAATCTTTTAGATTAAATGCATTTTTATTAGGTAAAATGTAATTTTACACATGTAAAGCATTAAAAACCAGTTAGTAGGCGCGTTCTTTGTTGCCTTCAAAAAAGTTTATAAATGCTCTGTTTACCACACGATTTCCTCCAGGGGTAGGATAGTTTCCTGTAAAATACCAGTCTCCTAAATTTTTAGGACAGGCTTTATTTAGGTTTTCTACACTTTGGAAAATAGTATGTACTTCTGCGTTTGTAGATTCATCCGAAATTAATTCAGCAATTTTTTCTGAAATTTCATCATCGGTAAATTGGTCGTACAACTCTTTTACGTAGTTTACTATTTTCTTGTCTTTTAGCTCTACCTGCTCTTTACATTTATTGTAAACTTCTTCTACCATATGGTATTTGTTGTTTTCTTTTAAAAGACTAAGCATGGCTCTAAATGCTACCAAACCTTCTAGGTTAGCCATATCTATACCATAGCAGTCTGGATAACGTATTTGTGGAGCCGACGATACTACAACGATGCGCTTAGGGTGCAGGCGATCTAGCATTCTAATAATACTTTTCTTTAAAGTGGTGCCGCGTACAATACTATCGTCTATAATTACAATATTGTCTGTAGGTTTAATTACGCCATACGTAACATCGTAAACGTGCTCTACAAGGTCGTCTCGACTACTGTCTTCGGTAATAAAGGTTCTTAGTTTAGCGTCTTTTATAGCTATTTTTTCTATTCTGGAGCGTTCAGATAAAATGTCTGTAACTTGTTTTTCCGATAAACTTCTGCTGCCGTCTAAAATGGCTTTAGTTTTCTTCTTGTTTAGAAAATCTTCAACCGTTTCTATCATTCCGTAAAACGAGGTTTCAGCAGTGTTTGGTATGTAAGAAAAAACAGTGTTTTTGGTATCGTTATCTATAGTTTTAAGAACTTTAGGCATGATTAATCGGCCCAAGGCTTTGCGTTCTTGATAAATTTCGGCATCGCTACCTCTAGAAAAATAGATGCGTTCGAAAGAACAGGCTTTGCGCTCTGTGGGTTCTAATATTTGCTCTATTTTTACTTTTCCAGATTTTTTGGTAATTATCGCATGTCCTGGTTCTAGTTCCTTAACTTTATCAAAATCGACATTAAATACCGTTTGGATTACAGGGCGCTCTGAAGCTACCACTACAATTTCGTCGTCTTTATAATAGTAAGCAGGGCGAATACCAGCTGGATCTCTTAAAACAAAAGAATCTCCATGTCCAAGCATACCTGCCATAGCATAACCGCCATCAAAATTTTTGGCAGCACGTTTTAAAATTTTACCAACGTTTAATCGATCTGCTATTAAAGGAGAACATTCTGTTTTAGTGTAGCCTTCGGCTTTTAATTGTTTGTATTTTTTGGCAACGGCATCGTCTAGAAAATGACCTATTTTTTCCATAATGGTAATCGTATCTGCCTTTTCTTTTGGGTGCTGCCCAATGCGTAGTAAATTGTCGAATAACTCGTTAACATTGGTCATGTTAAAGTTACCTGCAACAATTAAGTTTCTGTGCATCCAGTTGTTCTGTCTTAAAAAAGGATGTACACTTTCTACACTGTTTTTACCAAAAGTACCGTAGCGAACATGTCCTAATAACACTTCCCCAATGTATGGAATATGGCGCTTTTGCGAGGCCACGTCGTCTGCGTATTCTGGGTGTTCTTTAAGTTCTTGATTAATGCGGTCGTTTATTTGGCCAAAAATATCTTGTATGGGTTGTTGGGCATTAGAGCGTACTCTGCTAATGTAGCGTTCTCCAGGCTGGGTGTCTAGTTTTATACTTGCAAATCCAGCACCGTCTTGCCCGCGATTGTGCTGTTTTTCCATCATTAAGTACATTTTATTTACGCCATAAAATGCAGTACCATATTTTTCTTTATAGTATTCTAATGGTTTTAAAAGTCTAATAAGTGCAATACCACACTCGTGTTTTAAAGCATCGCTCATTGTGTTGTGTATAAAAGTGTAATTAAGTAAAAACGCGCTTTTAGTAAGCGCGCATTTTTTATTCTGATAATTCTATATTAAATGTTGTTAAGTCTCTAAACTGTTTCAGCCGAAGGCTTAGTGCTTGTTCCGAGACGTTTTGTAATTGTTCTGTGCCAAAAGCTTCAACACAAAACGAGGCTAAAGCCGACCCGTAAATAATTGCGGTTTTCATGTTGTTGAACGAGAAGTCTTTAGTGCTTGCTAAATATCCTGCAAATCCACCTGCAAAGGTATCTCCAGCTCCTGTGGGATCGTAAACGTTTTCTAATGGTAATGCTGGTGCCGAGAAAATTTCATTTTCATGAAACAATAACGCGCCGTGTTCTCCTTTTTTTATGACAACGAATTTCGGCCCCATATCGTAAATTTTACGGGCAGCAACAACCAACGAATATTCGTCAGTAAGCTGTCTTGCTTCTTCGTCGTTTATGGTTAAAACATCTACTTTGGCAATAACCTTGTGTAAATCTTCTAAGGCATTGTCCATCCAGAAATTCATGGTGTCCAGAATGGTTAGCTTAGGCGAATCGTCCATCTGCTCTAATACGCTTAGTTGCACAAGAGGATGCAAATTGCCTAGCATAACAACATCTGCATTCTTATAGGCTTCGGGAACAACAGGATTAAAATCGGCCAGAACATTTAGTTCTGTTGCCAAGGTATCGCGCGTATTCATATCGTAATGGTAGCGACCGCTCCAAAAAAACGTTTTACCGTCTTTTACGATTTCTATTCCTGAAATATCGATGTTTTTGTTTGATAATAAATCGAGATAGTCTTGCGGAAAATCGTTTCCTACAACAGAAACAATAGCGCTATCTACATTAAACTGCGATGCCGAGAGCCCAATAAATGTGGCAGCACCACCAAGGATTTTGTCGGTTTTTCCAAAAGGGGTTTCAATAGCATCAAAGGCTACTGTTCCTACAATTACTAATTTGCTCATAAAGAGGTGTCAAATTTTTTGCAAATATATGGTTTTATGGGCGAATTTAAATAATTATTAGACTTAAATAAAATCTAAATTAACAAGTTGATTATTTGGAGTCTAAGTGTTATTTTCGACCAAAATCGGCAGGGATTTCTCCCCAAGCTTTGGTTTCCCATTTAACAATTGTAGTGGTGTAGTCGTTATTTTTTAACCAACTTACAGCTCGCGATATTAAATCGAATAGAGGTTTGTTTTTCTCTGAAGGCGTTAGTTTGGTATTGCACGACTTTTTCTTTACCCAGCTTATAGCTGTTTTAGAGTCGGTGTAAATGATGCGGTCGCTTTGGTGTTGTTTTAAAAAGGCTAAACCGTGAACGATGGCTAAAAATTCGCCAATATTATTAGTGCCTTCAGGAAAGGGACCCTGTATAAAAAGTTGCTTTTTGGTTTTAGTGTCTACGCCTCGGTATTCCATAACCCCGGGATTGCCACTGGAAGCTGCGTCTACAGCAATAGAGTTGTAATTAGGTTGACCTATTTTTTTGAGTTGTTCTGGAGTTAAGGTGCTTTTAAAATTACTGTTGCCAATAAAATCTTTAGGATTGTTGTTTAAGGCGTGCTTGGCAGCCTCGAAAGTAGGAAACGATTTGTAAACAGCTCCTGGGTAATCTTTAATTTGGGCTTTACAGTCGTTCCAAGTATCGAATACACCAACGCGGTGCCCTTTCCAAACGGTGTAATATTTTTTCTTTTTAGACATAAATAGTATTCGTTTGCTTAAATTAATCTTCAAAAATGGCTACAGCTCGAACAGGAGAGCCTGTACCACCTTTTATTTTTAAAGGAAATCCTATAAACCTAAAACGCCCTCTACCTATTAATAGGTGTAAATTTATTAAGTTTTCGTAATGCGTAAAATGTAATTCGCCACAAATATGGTGTATGGTTTTGTTGCCTTTTTTTGGTACGCCAGGAGACATGGTCTCTACGCCAAAAGCCGCTATGTTTTGTTCGCCTAACCATCTGGCAGCTTCTGGTGTTAATCCAGGGCCTTTGCTCCAATTGTTAGTGCCAAACGCGTTTCTGTAATGGTTTGTATAAATTAAAACGGTATCGTTTTTTTTAATGGTTACATTGGCTTTTGTGCAAGCCTGTTTTAATTCTTCGGTGGTTATCAGTTCTTCAAAATGTTTGTAAGATAAATCTAAGCAAATGCCTTCGGTATAAAACATAGAGAGCGGCATGGTGTCTATAGAATGCTGCTTGTATTGCATGGCCATATGGTTTATGGCGTCTACGTGTGTACCTGTGTGCTCGCCAAGTTCTAGTTTGTGTACCGCGGGGGTTTTTGTTGTAGCACCTTCTAATCCGTCCCAAGCTTCATGAGTATTGTGAATACTCATTTTTACTTGTGGTAAATCTTTGTAAACAGGCATGTTTTCGTAAATATCTTGACTTAAATCTATAATTTCAGCCATAATCAGATTTTTTTAGCTTAGAAGTTTTTGAACTGTTTTAGGAAAATGTTCCATTTCTAATTCATGAATTTTAGCAGCAACATCTTCGGCGGTGTCGTTTGGCAACACGTCGCATTTTGCTTGAAAAATCGTAGCGCCTTCATCGTAATTCTCGTTTACATAATGTATGGTAATACCAGTTTCAGTTTCTTGGTTTGCGACTACAGCTTCGTGAACATGCATGCCGTACATGCCTTTACCTCCAAATTTTGGCAATAGGGCAGGGTGCACATTAATTACTTTGTTTGGGAATTCATTTAAAATATGCTCTGGGAATTTCCATAAAAAACCAGCGAGTATTATTAAATCTGGTGCTGTAGCTTGTAAAAGGTCTAATACGGTATTAGTTTTTGTAAATGCCGTTCTGTTAAACGACATGGCGCTAACACCTAATGTCTTGCAGCGGTCCAGCACTTTGGCCTGCGGGTTGTTTGTAAGTACTAAAACCACTTTGGCGTCTTGGGTTGTGTTAAAGAATTTTATAAGGTTTTCTGCATTCGACCCAGAACCAGAAGCAAAGATTACAATTCGTTTCATGTTGTAAATAATTAAAATAATACTAACCTAGTTAAAAATAAAAATGTAGCGCCTAGGAAGTAAAAAAGATTTTAAATTTATAGGGTATAAAAAGGATTATTAATAATAAATAAGGTGTAAAATTAATTTACTTCAATTTAATTTTAGTAATTTACAATCACATTTTTTAACTAATGGTGTGTTTTAAAATAAAGTTTTTTATTTTTGCGACTTATTTAAAACTTAAAATTAAAGATTATGTCAGACATTGCATCAAGAGTAAAAGCGATTATCGTAGACAAATTAGGTGTTGATGAAAACGAAGTTGTAACAGAAGCTAGCTTCACTAACGATTTAGGAGCAGATTCATTAGACACTGTAGAATTAATTATGGAATTCGAAAAAGAATTCGATATTCAAATTCCAGATGATCAAGCAGAAAATATTGCAACAGTAGGTCAAGCTATATCATATATTGAAGCTGCAAAATAAGGAATAATATTTTATGGAATTAAAGCGAGTTGTAGTTACAGGTTTAGGGGCTCTTACACCAATTGGAAATACCAAAGACGAATACTGGAATGGTCTAATTAGTGGTAAAAGTGGAGCTGCTCCTATAACATATTTTGATGCTGAGAAGTTCAAAACGAAATTCGCTTGCGAATTAAAAAATTTTAATCCTACCGATTTTCTAGATAGAAAAGAGGCTCGTAAAATGGATCGATTTACACAGTATGCGATGGTAGCTTCAGACGAAGCTATCGCCGATGCTAAGTTAGATTTAGATACCATTAATAAATTACGAGTAGGTGTAATTTGGGGCGCAGGAATTGGAGGTTTAGAAACATTTCAGGATGAAGTTTTAAACTTTGCCGCTGGAGATGGTTCGCCGCGATTCAATCCGTTTTTTATACCTAAAATGATTGCAGATATAGCACCTGGTAACATATCTATTAAAAATGGATTTATGGGACCAAACTATACTACGGTTTCTGCCTGTGCCTCCTCTGCAAATGCTATGATAGATGCTCTAAATTATATTAGATTAGGGCATTGCGATGTTGTAGTTACTGGAGGAAGCGAAGCAGCAGTTACCATTGCAGGAATGGGTGGTTTTAATGCGATGCACGCTTTATCTACAAGAAATGAAAGCCCAGAAACAGCATCTCGACCTTTTGATGCAACCAGAGATGGTTTTGTGTTAGGCGAAGGCGCTGGAGCAATTATTCTTGAAGAATACGAGCATGCTAAAGCTAGAGGAGCCAAAATTTATGCAGAGTTAGTAGGTGGAGGTATGTCGTCTGATGCACACCATATGACGGCGCCACACCCAGACGGTATAGGTGTTATGGCTGTAATGAGAAATTGTTTGGAAAATGCAGGATTAAAACCAGAAGATGTAGACCATATTAATACCCATGGTACATCTACACCACTTGGTGATGTTGCAGAATTAAAAGCAATTACCGAAGTTTTTGGCGAACACGCTAAAACAATCAATATCAATTCAACAAAATCTATGACTGGCCATTTGTTAGGCGCTGCAGGAGCCATAGAAGCCATAGCCTCTATTTTAGCTATGGAAAATGGTATCGTGCCTCCTACAATAAACCATGAGGTTGTTGATGAAAAAATTGATCCGGAACTAAACTTAACACTTAACAAAGCGCAAAAACGCGAAGTTAAAGTAGCTATGAGTAATACCTTTGGATTTGGCGGACATAACGCCTGTGTATTATTCAGAAAATTAGATTAAATCGAATGAAGTACATTCGTAACATATTAAATTCCCGTTTTAACAACAACGGGAATTTTTTTATATCTATACGTAAAATCTTAGGTTTTAAACCTAAACACTTGGCTATTTATAAAACAGCCTTTACCCACCGCTCTATGAATATTAGAGATAAAGAGGGTAATATAATTAACTACGAGCGTTTAGAATTTCTTGGCGATGCCATGCTGGGCGCTGTAATAGCATCGCATTTATTTACCGAAGTCCCAGGAGGAGACGAAGGTTATCTTACCAAAATGCGTTCAAAAATTGTAAGTCGCGAACATCTAAACGATTTGGGTAAAGACCTGGATTTAATAGATTTGGTAGAGAGTAAAATACCAAAAGGCCAATTTGGCGACAACATACATGGTAACTTATTTGAAGCCTTGGTGGGAGCCATATTTTTGGATAGGGGATATAAGTATTGCGAAAAATTCATTTATAAACGTATCATCATTCCTTTTGTCGATATCGAAAAGTTAGAAGGCAAGGTTATCAGTTATAAGAGCTTGCTTATAGAATGGTGCCAAAAAGAAAAAAAGACGTTTAATTATGAAGTTTACGACGATACCGGAAACGACGATGTAAGGCATTTTGCCGTAAAGCTTTCTATCGATAAAAAAGTGGTAGCCAAAGCCAGAGCTACATCAAAAAAGAAGGCCGAAGAAAAAGCATCTAAACGCGCCTTTTTTGTATTTCAAAAACAAATTACCAAAGGAAATTAAATTCTTTAACTTTTGTTAAAAAAACACTAAAACTAAAACGTTTTCGTGAAAATATAACATTAAGATTAGCTTAAACCTCAGTTTTTAACGGTTATAAATGTTATATTTACATCTATAATTGTGTACTAATGGCTATTCATAAACTTAATCTTGAAGACTTTTTAGACGATATAGATTATATATTAATTGCCATACATAGCAGATTAGACGATTATAGGCTAGCCTATTTTTTAAATAAAGTTTTAAACATTAAGCTAGCACGAAGAAAACAAGATGTAGACTATAAATATTTTTCGGCGTCTTATGCCTTATTCGAATGGAAAGATATTAAGCACTTAATCACTTATCATTTAGTGTCTAATATTTGTAAGCGCGAAGAAGATAGTTTACAAAGTTCGGGGTCTTTATTTAACACGCAGCATAAAATAATAAAATCTTATAACCTGCTTCCCGAACTCAAGAACGTAGATTTTTTATTGAAAATAACCAAAGAAGATCTGCAAATAAGTGAAAAACTAATAGTAAATAAAATACAACAAATACCACAGGTAATTACTACTTATACGGTAAATGTTGAACAATTAAAATCGAAAGACAATTTAATTTTTAATTAATGTTAAGAAGAAAGAAAACCAAAATAGTGGCTACCCTAGGGCCAGCAACAAGCACCAAAGAAGTATTAAAGGGTATGTTAGAAGAAGGTGTAGATGTGTTTAGAGTAAACTTTTCGCATGCCGATTATGCCGATGTTGCCGAACGCATAAAAATGATTCGGGAGTTAAACGATGAATTTGGATATAATGCAGCGATACTTGGTGACTTACAAGGGCCTAAACTTCGTGTAGGCGTAATGAAAGGCGAGGTTTTTGTAAATCCAGGCGACGAAATAATTTTTGCAACTGGAAAAAAGTTTGAAGGCACAAAAGAGCGTGTTTACATGACTTACGAGCAGTTTCCGCAAGATGCTAAACCAGGAGAGCGCATTCTTCTTGATGATGGTAAATTAATTTTTGAAGTCGTTTCAACCGATAAAAAGAGCGAAGTTAAAGCACGAGTTATTCAAGGAGGTCCTTTAAAATCTAAAAAAGGAGTAAACTTACCAAACACCAATATTTCTCAGCCAGCACTTACCGAAAAAGATGTGGAAGATGCCATCTTTGCGTGTTCGCAACAAGTAGATTGGATGGCACTATCGTTTGTGCGCCACGCCGAAGATTTAATGCAATTACAAGAGCTTATTAAACAACACAGCGATCATAAAATTCCTATTGTTGCAAAAATAGAAAAGCCAGAAGCGGTAGAAAATATCGATAAAATTGTAGCGTATTGCGATGGTTTAATGGTAGCTCGTGGCGATTTAGGGGTTGAAATTCCAGCTCAGGAAGTACCTTTAATTCAGAAACAATTAGTGCGTTGTGCAAAAAAAGCCAGAATTCCTGTAATTATTGCAACCCAAATGATGGAAACCATGATTTCTAGCCTAACACCAACGCGTGCAGAGGTTAACGACGTTGCAAACTCGGTTATGGATGGTGCCGATGCGGTAATGCTTTCTGGAGAAACTTCGGTAGGGCAGTACCCTGTTCAGGTAATCAGACAAATGTCTGATATTATTAAAAGTGTAGAAGATTCTCCGCTTATTAAAGTACCACAATCACCGCCACACATTCGTACAAAACGTTATATCACTAAATCTATTTGTTTCCACGCCGCTAATATGGCTAACGAAATTAATGCAAAAGCCATTTCTACACTTACGAATAGTGGATATACAGCGTTTCAGATTTCAGCTTGGAGGCCATCGGCACATATTTTAGTGTTTACATCTAATAAGCGTATTTTAACGCAGTTAAATTTACTTTGGGGGGTTAAGGCATTTTATTACGATAAGTTTGTAACAACCGATGAAACTATCGAGGATGTTAATGCTTTGGCTTGCGAAAAAGGATATTTAGAAGAAGGCGACATGTTAATTAGTTTAGCCGCGATGCCAATTCAAGAAAAAGGCATGGTGAATACCTTACGTGTGTCTGAAATTACAGATTGTAACTTAAGAAAAAAGTAATAAAAGTAGTATTACTTTAATGATAAATAAAAGCCTCAACATTATTTTGTTGAGGCTTTTTTAATAGCTTAATTTTTAAAATTAAGTCTATTTTAATTAACACAATTCTGTTTTAGAATGTTCCAATATAGTGGCTACCTTCAACATTTACTAATTCAGCACCTTTTGTAACTTCACCAGTTTCGGTTTCTATAGCATAAATGTTTCCGTTTTTACCAACAGGAGCTTCTGTAACGAATATTTCTGTACCATTAACAGCAAAACCTTGGTATTGGAATAAGTAAAAATCTGGCTCGTAAGGAATAGCATCAATTTTTTGAGCTGTTCTTGCATTTAAATCAATAAGTGCAAAATAGCCTTGTGCTCCAGCTGCACCTTCAGCAGAACCTGCATGACGGTATGCTAAAACACCTTTACCATTTTCTGCTGGTCTCCATGCTAAAATGTAAGCATCTTCTACACCTAAGGCATCATCTAAATTGAATACATAAGAATCATCATATTGATTATTAGCACCTATTCTTAAAATGTGAGAACCGTTAGGATCGCCTTGGTTTGCTTGGTAAACAGCACCATTATACTCAAAAGAATTAATACTACGGTAACCATTTGTGTTACCATAGCCAACAGTAGAAGTAATTACAGTTGGGTTTAATAGTGATGGATAATCTAACACTATAGTTTTAGAAGCTAAAATATCGTAACCGTTATCAGATTCTCCAGTTGCAGGATCTACTTTACTTAAACGTGCGCCAATGTATAGTTTATCGCCAGCAGCGTTTAACGTTGGCATGTCTATTCTTGAAATGTAATAACCTTGTGCTTCCTCTTCGGCACTTAACGGAATGCTAGATTCTTGAAAGTTTCTTATTAAGGAATTTTCTAAATCTAAAGTTAGCACACCCATGGTTGCTTCAGTACGTAGGTAGGTGTCGTCTGTAACGTCATCTGGAGTTCCGTTATCGTCTACTTGATGTTCGGTAGAAACGTAAACAGCACAACCAGTTTTATCGCCATCAAATAATTTTATCCATCTTGGAGCAGTACCAACATAAGGCGCAATACTAATTTCTGAACCTGTTGGCGTAAAGTTTTGGTCACCTTTTACGGTATACTTTGAATAGTTTCCTCCTGTATCTCCGGCGTAGCTTATATTAAAAATAGTATTGCCGTCTTCTGAAGCTTGTAAACGTGCTGTACGGTTTGATGGAACAATAAAACCATTGTCGAAAGGCGCAATAGATTTTGTAGGATCTTTAGCATCTTCTGCACTGATGGAATAGATTAAAGTTCCACCGTTTCCATCACCAGGGTTTGAGCCCATTCTTGCTCCTGCAACGGTTATCCATCGGGTATCTTCAAGTTGCTCTTCTTCTTTTTCGTCCGAAGAGTCATCGTCACTACAGCTAGTCGTAAGTACTAATGCACTTAAGGCAAGCGACATAAATTTAAGGTTTAAAAATCGATTTTTCATAGTTATTAATTGATTTATAATTTATTGAATATGTAATTTAATTTTAAATAGAATGCTCTTCCTGGCTTTTGAACAGATCGGTTATCATAAGCGGCTTGGTCAAAAATATTTTTGACATCAAAGCTTAGTACGAAGTTTTCTTTTGGAAACGAATAGCTAAGTCCAAAATCATTTATAAATTGTGTAGGAACCAAATTTCTACCATCATCTATCGTGTTTCCATAAACAATAATATATGAGAATTCGTCTGTAAAGTAAGCGTTGTAAAATAAGTTTAAACGCCCTTTTTCTTGAATAAAATTATTTATAGAGTAACGCAAAGCACCATTCATGGTAAATAACGGTGTATTAGGTACATCAGTAATATTACCGTACTGATTTTCAAATTCTAGTGTTAGTCGAGAAAGGTTGAAGTTGAATCCAAAATTATTTTTATACGTGTAGTTTAGTTGAAATTCTATACCTTGGGAGGTGGTTTCTTCATTAAAGTTGTCGTATTGAACAAGTTCGTCGTTTTCCCATCTGTCTCCAGCACTTGGAGGTAAGCCTATTATGTCCTGAATTTTTCTGGAAAACAGATTTGTTGTTACCAGTAATTTGTGATTATTGAAATTGAATTCCCCGAACCTAAACCCCAAATTTATATTGTTACTTATTTCGGGTTTTATGCTTGGGTTTTCTACAACATTATCTCCAGCATCTCCAAAAACCTCAGTTTCATTAGGCAATCGGATAGCTCTTTCTGCAGAAGCTAGTACCGTAAAATTTTGGAAAAGTGCATAAGATGAGGCAAATCCAAAACCGTTATAATGTTTATTACTGGTATATATATCTTCAATTACTTCGGTTCTATCATCGTTAAATTCAGGCCTAATGCGTTCTACCTTTTGACGATAATGTTTGCCAAATAGGTTGAATTTTAATTTATCGTCGAATGCGTTTAATTCATAACTTAAAGAAAAAATGTTTTTGTGTAAATTACTGGTTTGTCTAAACGTGTTTTCCAATAAAGAAACCATCTCGTCGTGGTCTTCTCTATCTACTCCACTGTAAATATGATTTAATAATAATTTATGATGATTATTAATTTCATAATTGATTCCAGAACGTATTGAAGCTACTTTTCTATTTATGTTGAGTAAAGTTGGGCCGCCTTCTTGTTGCGAGCCCCAAGAGTTTTCTAAATCGATAGACTCCCCATAGGGATCTGAAAAATCTACAGGGCGTTGTTGTCTAACACCTAGCCAAGTGTAAGCGTAGGCTGTTGTGTCGTTAACAATTCTGTTTCTTTCTCCAATTAATCCGTTTGTATTAAAATCCAGACCTTGTACGAATAAATCTTTCTTTTGGTAGTTGAAATTAGTAAGTAAAGCATCAGATTCTAAAAAACGACCTTTATATGGGTGAATAGTCATAAAAGCACCATGCTGTACTTCTTTGTAGTCATCAGAACCAGTTATACCAATAAAAAATTGGTCAGCCCATTTTACATTAGTAAAACCAAACTCCATCATCCCTCCAGTAGATTTATAGGCGTCGTTAAAACGTCTTGCTGTTATTGGGATTTGACTACCATCAACCTCAATGTGTTTTACTTGTCCGCCCCAAACTTTATAATCGTTGTCGGAATAATTATAAAAGCCAGAAGCTTTTACAGTAAAGCCCGATTTATCGAATCTATACAGGCCGTTAGCGCTGGTTTGTAACGTGTTAAATGAGCCGTAAGATACCGAAGCATTAAAGTTTGTTCTGGTAGAATTCTGTAAAACAATATTAATGGCTCCTCCTAAAGCATCATCGGCTAAATGCCCGGGCACAACACCTTTGTATACTTCAATACGTTTAATCATTGATGGCGGGATACTGTTTAAGTTAAACGAAGAACCATAAACCGAGATAGGAATACCATCAATAAAAATACGAACAGCGCCACCAGACAAACCGTTTAAACTATACTGTACTTGTGAACCTAAACCACCATTTTGTCTTAGTTTTACACCAACTGTGGTGTTTAACAGTTCGTTGGTTTGTATGTTTCTTAAACTAGCCTCTTTGGTTTCAACAACATTTACGGAAAACCCCTCATTTTCTATTTTCGACTTTGTAGATTGAGTTTGTACTAAAACTTCTTCTAAGTCATGAAATTCGGTGATTTCTAAAGTAGCATGATGGGTTTTATCAGTCGCATCATGAACAACATTTATACTGTGAGACTTTGCATTCAAGGAATGCATTTGAATATTATAATTACCGTACGGAATGTTTTTAAACAAATACTCACCATTAATATCCGAAATGGTTTCGTGTTTAAGATCGTTTCCTGTTAAAACAATATGTGCACCTAAAACGGGTTCGTTATTATCAAAAATAACGGAGCCCTTTAAATGCCCTTGTTGAGCGATTAAAATATAGCTAGTTAGAAAAAAACAAATACTTAAAAGTCTTTGGTTTAAGACCATGATTAAAAATTTTCACGCAAAACTAATTTTTATTTAGATTTATTACAAATAAAAATAGCGGTTTTAGACAAGAGTATTGCGGTTTTGGAAATACTTAAGTTTGTTGTTTAAAATGTTATGAATTTGTTAATTATTCTCGTTTTAATAGAGGATATGATAATTGATGTGGGTGAATATGAAGTGATTTCATAAAATAAAGCAATCTGGTTGCCAACTTAAAAACCAAATTTTAGTTGAATACTTACACTTTTTTGTTCTGTTTGGCCTTTGGTTTCAGTATTTAAATTCGAAATAGAAATGCCCAGTAATCGCACCGAATTGTTTATTTTTTCTTGCGCTAATAGTGTTTTAACGGTGTCTAAAATTAAAGATGTATCGCTTACAAAGTACGGTAAGGTTTTGCTTCGTGTTTGTATGGTAAAATCACTGTATTTTATTTTAAGGGTAATGGTTTTGCCTGCAACTTTGTTTTTTGTTAAACGTTTAGATACTTCTTGGGCAATGTGTTTTAGCTTTTCCAGCATAAATATTTCGCTAGATAAATTTTCGCTAAAGGTGCGTTCTGCTGCTAAAGATTTTCTAATGCGGTTTGGCTTTACTTCGCTATTGTGTATGCCACGAACTACATGGTAATAGTACCTTCCAGATTTACCAAAATGCGTATCGAGATAATCTATAGATTTTGCTTTTAAGTCTTTGCCCGTAAAAATGCCTAATTGGTACATTTTTTCGGCAGTAACCTTGCCAACGCCATAAAATTTTCTGATGTCTAAATCTTCTAAAAAAAGCAATACATCTTCTGGGTTTACCGTTTTTTGTCCGTTAGGTTTGTTGTAGTCGCTAGCTACTTTTGCAATAAATTTATTGATGGAAATTCCCGCAGATGCTGTTAAACCGACTTCGTTAAAAATGCGTTGTCTTATCTCTTGTGCAATTAGCGAGGCACTTGGGTTTCCTTTTTTGTTAATGGTAACATCTAAATACGCTTCATCTAGCGATAAAGGTTCAACTAAGTCGGTGTAATCGAAAAATATAGCTCTAATCTTCTTCGAAATATCACGATAACGTTCAAAGCGTGGTTTTACAAAAATTAAATCGGGACAAAGGCGTTTGGCTTGCAATCCGCTCATGGCACTTTTAACACCAAATTTTCGGGCTTCATAACTAGCGGCGCTAACTACTCCGCGCTTCTCACTGCCTCCTACAGCAATGGGTTTACCTTTAAGTTCAGGGAAATCCATCTGCTCTACAGAAGCGTAAAACGCATCCATATCTACATGAATTATTTTTCTTATTGGTAAATCGCTTTGCATCGTGTAAATTTATAACATCTTTTAAAAATTGTATGGTAGAGATAGAACGTAAATTTTTAGTGAATTCTGATGCTTTTAAAGCCGAGGCAATTAAGAGCACAAGAATTATTCAAGGCTTTTTAAATACCGATAAAGCCAGAACTGTTAGAGTGCGTTTAAAAGGAGAAGAAGGGTTTTTAACCATTAAAGGACTGTCTACAGCCGATGGTTTGTCGCGTTTTGAATGGGAAAAACGTATTGCTAAATCGGATGCCGAATCGTTATTGAAATTATGTGAAGAAGGTGTTATCGATAAAATACGTTACGAGATTAAAGAAAAGGAACATATTTTTGAAGTCGATGAATTTTTTGGAAGCAATGCAGGTTTAATAATCGCAGAAGTAGAACTCAATCATGTTAATGAAAAATTTGCCAAACCCTCGTGGTTAGGACAGGAAGTTACAGGAAATATTAAGTATTATAATTCACAATTAAGCAAACACCCGTACACAACATGGAAAAGATAAAACACATCATTTTGTTATCTGTTCTAATTTTGGTTTTAAGTTGTAAAAATGAAACCAAACCAGAGCCTTTAAATGCAAATACAGAGATAGATACATTGTCTACAGAAGCGATAACAGATACCTTAGATGTATTTGAAGACGAAGTCGTAAAAACGAAATCGCAAAAAGAAATTAAAGCCGAATTAGAAGCCCAAGGTTTTAAGACGTTTGATTATATAGACGAAAAAACTAAAGACACCATTTTAATGCAACAATACTTTATTGCATTCTTAAAAAGCGGGTCGGTAAGAACACAAAATGAGGAAGAAGCCCAGAAATTACAGGAAGCTCATTTAGCCCACTTAGGGAAAATGTACGAATTGGGTTATGCCGATATTTCTGGTCCATTTGGAGATAACGGAAAAATACGTGGTATTACCATTTATAATGTGCCTACGCTTAAAATGGCCGATAGTTTAGCCAATGCAGACCCTATGGTGCAAGCTGGTAGATTGGAAATAGAAGTGCACCCGTGGTGGGCAGCCAAAGGTTTTATGTTGCGTTAATTCTCTAAATATTAAAAAATGAAGTTTAAAGCCGTTATTTTTGATTTGGATGGCACTTTAGTCGATTCGGTTGCAGATATTGCCGATGCCATGAATCAGGTATTAGAGCGTTACGATTATCCAACATTCACTTACGAAGAATACAAAATTTTTATAGGTCATGGCCTTAAAAATCTCGCCGAAAAAGTGATACCTGCACCCGATAAAACAGAGCAGTTGGTAGACGAGGTATTTAAAGGCATGTTGGAGGTTTATAAAGCAAACTGTGTGGTTAAAACAAAACCGTATCCAGATATTTTATCACTTTTAAATCAATTGGCGGAAACCGATTTAAATTTAAGTATTTTCTCGAATAAAGCCGATGCGCTTACCAAAGAAATTGCCATGACTTTGCTTCCAGATTGTTTCGATTTTGTTTTGGGTTTAACAGACGAAACTTTAAAAAAACCAAATCCGTTTAAAGCCTTAGAAATTGCAAAAGCTTACAACTGCGAGACTACAGACATACTTTTTGTAGGCGATACGAATGTTGATATGCAAACAGCCAACAATGCAAATATGCACGGTGTTGGTGTAACTTGGGGATTTAGAACTAAAACAGAATTAGAAGCCAATGGCGCTCGGTATGTTATAGATTCTCCGTTAGAATTATTGGATGTACTAAGTGTATAAAGGTTTATGTATATACCGTGGTGGATTTTATGTCGTTGCTGTTCGGTTAACGAGATACCTATTATAAAAAAACAAAAACGGTTCAAGTTGACACTCAAACCGCTATGCTTACATAAATTTATATTCAGTTATTATCTCTTTTCTACTTGTTGTATATAAGTTTCTTTCAAAAAGTCCTCAACTGAAACTGGTTCTCGTCCCAATATATTAGCTAAATCCTGAGTAGGATGGTCAAAATATCCATTCTTTACTTGGTTAGCAAACCCCAGGTTAGATTGAATGTACATTTCAGGGATACCCGCTTCTTTACTTTGTTGTTCGTAGGTTTCAGAATCAATTGGATTGTATTCCAGATTTTTACCCGTCAATTCAGATAGTATTTCCATAACCTCATTGAAACCTACTGAAACAGTACCTCCAAATTCATAAGTTTTATGATCATGCTCATCTGTGGATAACACTATGGCTGAGCCAATTGCCATATCCTGTCTAGTAGCAAACGATAGTTTTCCTTCGCCCATTGGCATTGAATAACCAGTATCTAAAACGCTTTCACCTAATATCATTGGTAAGGATTCCATATAAGGTGCATTTCGAAGTATGGTATAGTTTAAACCGGATTGTTTAATAGCTTCTTCGGTTAAGGCGTGCATATCAGCAGCTCCTTCAGGATTATTCTTACCTAGTGACTTTTCACCTTGTGTACTTGTATATACTATACTTTGAACGTTGCTATTTACTGCTGCATCAATAACATTTTTATGAACTGTAAAATCTTGTGCTGCTTCGTGAGTAGATACAAAGAAAAGGGTTTTAATACCATTGAAAGCTTTTAGCAAGGACTCCTTACTGGCATATTCACCAATTCTTACTTCAACGCCTAATGCGGCAATTTCTTTAGTTTTGTCACTTACTTTACGAGCTAATACTGCTATTTCGGATGCTGACTTTTCTTTTAATAGTTCTGTTAAGGTCAAATAGCCTAAATGACCTGTTGCTCCTGTTATTAGTATCATGATTTCTTAAAATTTAAAGTTGATTATCGTTTAATTGGAACCTCACAGCCATTTTCATCACAGGTATAACCAGATAGGCTTTTGCTAATTAAAGGTTTGTAAGGACCATCATCTTTTAAAATGCCTGAGAGTGTCTCTTTAAACACCTCTTTAGGTTGTGCTCCCGATAGCGAGTATTTTTTATTAATTACAAAATACGGTACGCCACGTAGGCCATTATTAATACCGTCTTGTATTTCCGATTTGATTTCAGCTCTATATTGGTCGCTTTTCAACATGGCTAAAGTTTCTTCTTTTGAGATACCAAATTCTTCACCTAATCCTGCCAACACATTTGGGTCTGCTATATTTTTAGCCTCCAAATAGGAAGCTTCAAAAAGTCGCTTTGCCATTGCTTTGCCATGACCTCTTTGTTTGGCCATATAAGCAAAACGGTGTGCATCCATTGTGTTTACCATAATTACCGAATCCATGTGTAGTTCCACATTTGCACTACTAGCCATATCCTCGATGTATTTTGACTTTTTTCTCGCTTCCTCTAAGCTAAAACCGCTTTGCTTAGCGATTTCATTTACGGTAAAAGCTCCTTGCAATGTAGGGTTTGACTGAAAGCTCTTGTATACCACTGTAGCATTGATACCTAAATCAGCAATCGCATTATCAAGGTTGGCTTCCCCTATATAACACCACGGACATAGGTAATCTGACCACACTTCTACAAGTACGGTACTATCTTCATTTATTGCGGTTTCTGATATTTTGTTTTCTGTAATCATCATTTCTTGATTTTGATTATTGGACTGTGCTGTTACTTTAAAAATGGCTATCGTACCGATGACAATGGTGCAAATACCAATAAAGGAAACTGCTTTTAGTCTGTTTTTTTTATAAGCTATTTTCAATTCCATATTGTGCATTTAGAGTTATAAGTGGCTAATAATCTTTAATTCTCACACAAAAATAGACAGGTGTTTATTTATCAACAAGTGTTTATTTATCTTTGCAGAAAGATTTAAGAAATTATAGATTAGATATGTTGCTTAATGAACATTTTAAAGAAATCTGTTGAATAATACCGCTTTGAAAACACAATGAAAAATGGACAGAAGAGTTAAAAAATCGAGACAGGCTTTATTTGATGCTTTTACGAAATTGATGGTCGAACATCCTTTTCAAAAGTTATCTATTGCGATGGTCACAAAAGAAGCTGATGTAAATAGAGGTACATTTTACCTTCATTTTAAGGATAAATTTGAGTTACGAGAACAATGCATTGATATGCATCTTACACAACTCATGACCAGTTGCGCAGGTGGAATTAAAGAAGAGTTTACGTCTAAAAAAGCCATGCTGACCACCTTTGATTACTTAAATGACAATGCTGCTTTTTATAAGGTGATGTTAACAGGAGAGGACAATACTTTCTTTCGAAAAAGAATGGAAGAAATTCTAAAAGTTGGATTAAGTGATTTTATTGAAAGCAAGACCATAAAAGACCCAATTGATAAAGAAATCATGATACAGGCTACAATTTCAGCAGGTGCAGGTTTAATAGAGTGGTGGCTAACAACCAAAACTGATCTTGAACCGAGTTATTTGGTAGAACGATTTTGGGGTATTATTAATGTTGAGCGGTAGTTTTTTTAATGGTATACAACAAGTTGTTAAACCGAAAATTCGTATTCACGTTCTACTTTACAAATTTTAACGTTGTAGTACGAATACCATTTTAATTTGCCCAATGCTTGCGCTTGTTTGTGTTCGGTTTGTTGTTTCCATAATTTAATGGCTTCAAGGTCTTTCCAGTAACTCACAGTAATTCCTATGGTACTTCTAGCGCTATCTACACCTAAAAATCCAGGTTGGTGTTTGGCCAATTGTTCCATATGTAGCGCTATGTCGTCGTAACCAGAATTAATTTCGGTGCGTTTAGATGTAAAAATAACAGCGTAATAAGGTGGTTTCATAATAAAGGGTATAAAAAAGCAATGCGATTTAAATTCAAAATTAATATATTTAAAGTGTGAATACACTAACTAATAGCATTAAAATAATTGGTTGTTTCCTATTGTTTTTTTACTCAAACTCAACCTTAGCACAGCTTGGTTTTTGCTCTGGAAATTCAGGAGCGCCAATTTTTAAAGAAGATTTCGGGGCAGGTTTAACAAACGGACCAGCACTTCCTGAAGGCACTACTACATATATTTATGTAAACGATTCTCCTAACGACGGTTACTATACAATATCTAGTAATACGAATTGGTTTGGGTGGCATAATACGAGCGATCATACTGTAAATGATACAGATGGTAGAATGCTGATTGTGAATGCTAACGATAATAAGGCCGATGAATTTTTTAGAACATCTATTGAAGATTTGTGCGAGAATACTACTTACGAATTCTCTGCCTGGGTTTTAAATTTATTGCCCGCATCTGGATGTAATGGTATTGGCATTCCTATTAATGTAAAGTTTCAAATTTGGGACGATACAGATACTGTTTTACTTGCAGCTGGCGATACTGGAGCCATTAGCGGTACAACATCGCCTAATTGGGAACAATACGGATTGGTATTTACCTCGGAACCTGGACAAGACTCTGTTATTCTCAAAATGATAAATAATGGTGTTGGTGGCTGTGGGAATGATATTGCAATAGACGATATTGTTTTTAAGTCTTGTGGCGATAAAATTATTGTTGAAGATATTAACCTGCAAACAGATGTAGTCGCCTGTGAATCTGAAACCCCTGTGGCTTTAGGTACGCTTAAAGCAAATCCTACAACAGGAATTTCGTCATCTCATTATTATCAATGGCAAATTAGTAACGACGATATTATTTGGACAGATATAGTTGGTGCGGTAAATAGTGAGTTTACTCCTAACCCAGTGTTGCAAACAACGTTTTATAGGGCTAAAGTGGCCGAAGACCAAATAAATGTGAATAACGATAATTGTAATTCGTTAACCGATGTTTTTAAAATTGAAGTAATTCCAACTCCAAAAGACGCTGTAAGTAACGGAGATGTTGTTGTTTGCGACAATAACCAACAACCTATTAGTGTGAGTGTACCTTCGGGAATAACTGTTAATTGGTACGATTCGGTTTCTGGAGGAAATTTAATTGAAGCCAATAATACATCATATCAACCTAATAAAACAGGTACGTATTATGCTGAAGCAGTTTCTGTTGCAGGCGCTTGTACTTCTAACAGCAGGACTGCGGTAACTTATACTGTTTCTGATGCGCCAATAGTTTTTGATGAAACCTTGTTATTGTGTAATTCCGAACCCTTAATTTTAAATGCTACACAGCCAGATGTAAGTTATTTATGGAATACAGGAGAAACATCATCCTCAATTACAATTACTACACCAGGAATTTATACTGTTACAATTACTAATTTAGCAGGCTGTTCTAGTCTAAAAACATTTACTGTAAATCAAATTTTAACACCAGAAATAGAAAGTGTTACTTCTAAGGGGAGCGCTATTAATGTTAAAACGACATTACCTGGCGATTTTGAGTATTCTTTAGATGGAAATAATTATCAAGCAAGTAATGTGTTTAAAGGTATAGATGGTGGCTATTATACTATTTTTGTACGCGAACGCAATGGTTGTGGTGTAGATATCCAGACGGATTATCTTCATTTTGTTATTCCGTTATTTTTTACCCCAAATGGAGATGGTAATCATGATGTTTTCAATTTAATAGGTATCGAAACGTATAACACTTCAGAAGTATCTATTTTTAATCGCTATGGGAAGTTAATTATGTATTCAAAAAATCAGCCTTTTTCTTGGGATGGAACTTTTAATAATGAAAATTTACCAGAATCGGATTACTGGTATGTAATAGAAATCAATTCGCAAAAGTTTACAGGCCATTTTACCTTAAAAAGATAACTTTATTTTATAAGTCACTGTCAATTTAAAGCCGTTTATAATGGTTATATTCGCAATAATGTATTGTGTAAATTGAAAAAAAATATAAAATGAAGTCAGTTTCAGCAAAATTCGAAATAAAAAAAGTGCTTAAATCATTTGGAATTAAAGAGATAAATGATGGCACATCTACAGGAGTTAAATCATTTGCAAGTGGTTCGGAAACTATACAAAGTTACTCGCCTGTCGACGGACAATTAATTGGTGCTGTAAAAATTACAACACAAGCAGATTACGAAACTGTTATAACGTCGGCTCAAGAAGCTTTTAAAATCTGGAGAACAACACCAGCACCGCAACGTGGTGAGGTTGTTAGGCAGTTCGGAGATAAATTGCGAAAGCATAAAAAGAATTTGGGCACCTTAGTATCCTACGAGATGGGAAAGAGTTTTCAAGAAGGCTTAGGCGAGGTTCAAGAAATGATAGATATCTGCGATTTTGCTGTGGGGTTATCGCGTCAATTACATGGTTTAACCATGCATTCCGAGCGCGCTGGCCATCGCATGTACGAGCAATATCATCCTTTAGGCGTGGTTGGTATTATTTCGGCTTTTAATTTTCCTGTAGCCGTTTGGTCTTGGAACACCGCATTGGCTTGGGTTTGTGGCGATGTTTGTATTTGGAAACCTAGCGAAAAAACACCATTAACAGGTATTGCCTGTCAGTATTTAGCAGCCGAAGTGTTTGCGGAAAATAATTTGCCTGAAGGCATTTCTTGTTTAGTAAATGGCGATTTTCATGTAGGCGAAATGTTAACTAAAGACAAGCGTATACCTTTAATTTCTGCAACCGGATCTACCCGAATGGGTAAAATTGTAGCGCAGGATGTTGCTGCCCGACTGGGTAAATCGTTATTGGAATTAGGCGGGAACAATGCAATAATTGTAACGCCCGATGCCGATATAAAAATGACGGTTATTGGTGCTGTTTTTGGTGCGGTAGGAACTTGTGGTCAACGGTGTACGTCTACAAGACGTCTAATTATTCACGAGAGTATTTACGATACTGTTAAAGATGCTTTAGTACATGCGTACAAACAATTAAAGATAGGAAATCCTTTAGATGAGAAGCATCATGTAGGGCCTTTAATCGATACAGATGCGGTTGCAATGTATAACGATGCCTTAAAAAAAGTGGTAGAAGCAGGTGGAAATATTATTATTGAAGGAGGTGTGTTAACTGGCAAGGGCTACGAAAGCGGGTGCTATGTTAAACCAGCTATAGCCGAAGCTAAGCCTGAATTTGAAATTGTGCAACACGAAACTTTTGCTCCAGTATTATATTTATTAAAATATTCAGGAGATGTTTCTGAAGCTATTGAAATTCAAAATAACGTAGCTCAAGGATTATCGTCTGCAATAATGACTAATAATTTAAGAGAAGCCGAACAATTTTTATCGGTTAATGGTTCCGATTGCGGTATTGCTAATGTTAATATAGGAACTTCGGGTGCCGAAATTGGTGGTGCTTTTGGAGGTGAAAAGGAAACAGGTGGCGGAAGAGAATCTGGTTCCGACGCATGGAAGGTGTATATGAGACGACAAACCAATACCATTAATTATACCGCTAATCTGCCTTTGGCACAAGGTATTAAGTTCGAATTGTAAGGATTAGAAATACAATTGAAAAAAGCGTCATCAAATATTTTTGGTGACGCTTTTTACTTTATAACAGATTTTTTAACAGTTAAACGATAAGTACTTTGTATTTAATCGGTTATGTTTTTTTAATCTAAAATCTTATTGAAAAAATTAATACCTTAATGGTCAATAACTTAAAATTAATTAACCAATGAGTAAAAAAGCACTTTACCTACTCGGTATTTTGTTAACCATTTTTCTTGGTACAGTTTTGTATAACAGTTTGTGTGCAACCTGTTGTGCAGAAGAAGAAATTGTAGAAGAAACCATGGTAATAGAAGAACCTGTAGCGGCCACAATGAATCCGTTTTTGGTAAACGATTCTAACGGAGATTTAAACATTAATGTTAACGATAACATTAATTTTAAGGTTTCTGGTATTTCAATTTTACAACCTGTCTCTCAAAAGGTTGAAAATGGTATAGATAGCCTAAAGCGTTATTTAGGGGCATATCCTTTAAAAACACTTAAAATTACAGGGTATTACACGAGCGACGAGATTAATAATTCTGCATTTCCTAATCTAGGGTTAGCGCGTGCCAATGCGGTAAAAAACTATTTTGTGTCTAAAGGCATGTCTTCGCGACAAATAGATACATTTGGCGAACTTAATGATACATTGGTTCCCGATCAAGACGATGTGTTTTATGGTCCGGAAGCTTACGAGATTGTTACCAGAGAGGAGGGAGACGAGTCGCATTTAGAGGGGCTTACTTTAATAGCAGAAGATATTAAAGCAAATCCGTTAGTGTTGTATTTCGATACTGCCGAATCTAGTATTAATTTAAGTACAGAACAACGCGAGAAAGTAGCTAAAATTTCTAGGTATTTAGATAAAGTAGACGGTGCAGCCATTACTATTGTAGGACATACAGATAACACTGGGAATGCAGAAAGTAATATGGTGCTTGGGCAAAAACGCGCCGATTTCGCAAAATCTTATTTTATAAGAAATCATATACCAGAAAGTAAAATAACTACCATTTCTAAAGGGCAAACAGAACCTATAGCCGATAATACAACCGATGAAGGTAAAGCCCAAAATAGAAGAACCATTGTAACCTTAAACTAAAAAATCAATAAAAATATAAATTATGAATATGTGTATTTTAATCCCGTTAATTGTTGGACTAATAAGTGCTTTACTAGGCTATTTGTTAGGCAAAGCAGGTCAGAAACCAGTAGATGTTAGTGGTTACACCTCTAAGATATCTAAATTAGAAGCCGATTTAAAAGATTGTAACTCTAAGCTTGGCGCTTTAAAAATGCAAGACAGCAGAATGGCGGCTGCTATGGCAGCTCCTTTAATTGCTTTTAATGCGGCAGAAGCTAAAGCAATTTATGGTAAACTGATAAAAGAAAACGATTTAAAAATTGTAGAGGGTATTGGGCCTAAAATAGAACAATTGTTTCACGACTCTGGAATTACAACTTGGAAATCGTTGTCCGAAGCGAGTATTGCTACCTGCCAGAAAGTGCTTGACGGAGGCGGTGAGGCTTACAAAGTGCATAACCCTGGAACTTGGCCAGAACAAGCTAAGTTGGCTTACGAAGGACAGTGGAAAAAACTATACGAATGGCAACAGGTTTTAAAAGGCGGTAAATAGTATTTTAAAACTTATATTTAAAAAAAACCATCTGTTCGCAGGTGGTTTTTTTTGGATCCTGATAAGGCACTAAAACCATTGCGTCTACAATGGTTTTAGTGTATATTGAAGTAATACTAAACCTTGAAAATGATCGATATGGTTCAAAGCGGGGTTTTATTTTGGAATACTATGAAGATACAAAGAATTGCTGACAGGTAGTCTTTCTCTTTTCCTTTGGAGGAAGATTATGACCTTTTTTACTATGTTTTTTTACAGAGTGCTTTAGGTGAAATTTAACAAACTATTCTTTGGGATGAGCTAGTTTACAATTTAAAATTAAAGAGTAAAAATTGGGCAATACCATGTTGTTCAGACCTGAAGCTTGTTGATCAACTCAATGGAAATTTGGATTATCAGTTTTACTGTTTAGATTCCGCTTTATATTACATATTAAAATTCCCAGAAACCACAAGTTATGGTTTTTCCGTAGTAAAGTTTTAAAAGAAAAACTTAGTTTTAGAGAAAAAAAATGCAGTATGATAACACGAATGTTTAAGTCGTTTTTTATAAGTCTATTATGTATTGTTTTAGTAGGTTGTAGTAATGATGATGACAATAACCAATCCCTACCTCCTGAAACACAAATAGGTGCGGGAACTTTTGCCTGTAAGGTTAATGGTAAGTCTTTTATAGATACTAGTGGGGGGTATTTTAATTGTTATTATCAATATATAGATGGTGGATATTATTTTGGTATACAAGGTGATGATAGGGTAGGATCCTTTATAAGCGTAAATATTGGTACAGAAAAAAAAGAAATTAAAGAAAATGAAACATATAAATTAATGGATATTGTCCCTAATAATGCGTGGGCAGGAAGTAGTTTTAATCCTAATTCTACATCTCAAATATTTACAACAACAAATTCAAAATATACGGGTGAGCTATATATAAGTAAATTTGATTTGGTAAATAATATCGTGTCGGGTACGTTTTGGTATGATATAGAAAATCCATATACTGGAGAAATTGTCGAAATACGCGAAGGCCGTTTTGATACGCTGTTTACGCAATAGTAGCGTCAGTTTATTCGAATATTACCTCAGTAGGCTAGGCGTTGCAAGTTTAAAAGCTTACTTTTTTCTTCTTTTACTATATATCTGAAAGAGCATAAAAATGGTAAATAAAATTAAAATAGGAAGAATAACCACCAAGTCGAATCGAACCATAGCTGTACCTTGTTGGTTGGCCCAATTCATAAACAGAATTTCCCAAACAATAAAAGCCAGCCAACACACCGATAAAATAATAATTGCTCTTTTTTTATTCATAACACATTACTGAATTATTTTTTTAAGTTAAATTTTAACGAAAACGTTTTTTTATTCATAAAAATTAATCAAATAATTCGTATAAATTAAATTTACATAAAAATTGTAAAACTATACCAAGCTTTCGGATAACCTTTAGTATTTTTATGAAAATTAAAGAAGAAGTAAATAATGTCAGTACAACCAAAATTAACTAGATTTAATCAAAACGTTTTATCTAAGTATCAAATCTACAACAGCATCTTCATGACGCTGCCCTTCGATGCGATAACCAAAACAGGTGTGTTATTGCCCCTTTTTCATGAAACCTGTACCAAAGGGTTTCAAAATGGGGATAATCCATCTACAATCGTAGAGACTTTTTTTAAGAAGTATCAGGCACGCCGTTCAGAAGAGAGTCAGATAAATTTACTCTTTCGTTTCATTCAATATATAGAACGCCAAGTGGTGTTGTTTGATGCTATTGAAGATGCCGCTTTTCCGGTGGTTAATAATATGGAGGGTATTGGTACGCTCCGTAGTTTAAAAGAAACAGCATCATCAGAACAGCGTCGCGAAGAGTTAAAAAAATATTTAGAAGAATTTAATGTAAGAATTGTGTTAACAGCACATCCAACACAATTTTATCCGGGTTCTGTTTTAGGTATTATTACCGAATTAACTAAGGCTATTCGCGAAGATAACTTATTGCAAATAAACGATCTTTTAGGCCAGTTGGGTAAAACACCGTTTTACAAGCATAATAAACCAACACCTTACGACGAAGCCATTAGCCTTATTTGGTATTTAGAAAATGTTTTCTACTACTCGTTCGGAACCATTTACGATTATATTCAACAAAACATTTTTGATAATGGCCCGATAGATAACGATATTTTAAACATTGGTTTTTGGCCGGGTGGCGATCGCGATGGAAATCCATTTGTAACGCCAGAAATAACCATGCAAGTGGCACGCCGTTTAAAGCAGACCGTGTTAAAGAATTATTATAGAGATGCTCGAAAATTACGCCGCCGCTTAACATTTAAAGGGGTAGAGCACCGTATAGTGGCTATAGAGACCAAGCTTTGGGACCACATGATTAATCCTTTAGATACGTCTATTTTGCCGTTAGAAGAATTAAAAAGCGAATTGGAAGTTATTAAGCAATTGCTAAAAGACGAGCACCAATCGTTATACCTTACAGAAGTTAATAGCTTTATAAATAAGATTAAGTTGTTTGGCTATCATTTCGCTAATTTAGATATCCGTCAAGATAGCCGCGCTCACGATAAAGTATTTACCCAAATGGTAGAAGCGGTTATTGCTTCGGGAAGTGATATTTTCCCAGAGGATTATTTGAGTTTGTCTCAAGACGAACAAGTTGCCGTTCTATCTAAAGTAAAAGGGAAAGTAGATTTAGCTTTATTTGAAGACGAAGAAGTTTTAAAAGCCTTAAAAACCATGCAGGTTATTAAGGAAATTCAAGAAGGCAATGGCGAGCAAGCCGCAAACCGCTATATTATTAGTAATAACCAAACCACTTTAAATGTTATGCAGTTGTTTGCCATGTTAAAGTTAGTGGCATTTCACGATGAATTGACTGTAGACATTGGGCCGTTATTCGAAACGGTACCCGATTTAGAGAATGCACATTTGGTTATGGAAGAGTTATATACCAACCCAGCATACAGTGCTCACTTAAAAAATCGCGGTAACAGACAGCATATTATGTTAGGTTTCTCCGACGGTACAAAAGATGGTGGGTATTTAATGGCCAACTGGGCAATTTTTAAAGCCAAAGAACGCCTAACAGAAGTCTCTAGAAAATACGATGTAACCGTTATATTTTTTGATGGTCGCGGTGGACCTCCTGCACGTGGTGGCGGAAAAACGCACCAGTTTTATGCGTCTTTAGGGCCAACAATTGAAGATAAAGAGGTGCAGTTAACCATACAAGGACAAACCATAAGCTCGAATTTCGGAACTTTAGACTCGTCGCAATACAATTTAGAGCAGTTAATAAGCTCGGGTATTTATAACCGTTTTAACGAGAAGGAAAACGCCATGTCTGAGACTAATACAGAAGTTATGAACGATCTGGCGACTATCAGTTATAAAACCTATGTCGATTTTAAAAATCATCCGATGTTCGTGCCGTATTTAGAGCGTATGAGTACGTTAAAATACTATGCTAAAACCAATATTGGTAGTAGACCATCTAAACGCGGTAAAGGCGATGGCTTGGTTTTTGAAGATTTAAGAGCTATTCCGTTTGTAGGGTCTTGGAGCCAACTAAAACAAAACGTACCTGGATTCTTTGGTGTTGGTACTGCCCTTAAAAAATACGAAGATGCAGGAGATTTCGATAAAGTACAACAATTGTACAAAGACTCTAAATTCTTTAAAACGCTTATAGAAAACAGTATGATGTCGCTGTCTAAATCGTTTTTCGATTTAACAAAATACATGGCCGACGACCCTGAGTTTGGTGCATTTTGGACTATCATTTACACCGAATTCGAAACGACTAAGCGTTTATTGTTAAAGCTTACGGGGTACGAAGTCTTAATGCAAGACGAGCCTGCTGGTAAAGCTTCTATCGACATTAGAGAATCTATAGTGTTACCATTGTTAACCATTCAGCAATTTGCATTGCGTAAAATCCAAGAGTTGGAAAAAGCAGAGGTAAGAGATGAAGAGCAAATTAAAATTTACGAAAATCTTGTAACACGCTCGTTATTTGGTAATATTAATGCCAGTCGTAATTCGGCTTAATTAAGAAACTTATATATTGAAAAACCTCCGAACACAAATTCGGAGGTTTTTTTATGGGCAGAGGTTCAAAATTAAAAAGCCCTTCAAAGTTTTTAAAACCTTGAAGGGCTAAGTTTTCTTTATATATCAATTACGCTACTTTCTTCAATAAATCGAAACACGGGCATTTTTTGCAACGTTTCTTTTCCGATTTCTGATACTTTTCGCAGCATTTGGTTTTGCACTTATCCGAAATTTCTATTCCGGCATTCAATAAAATTTTCTTAGCTTTTTTAAGCTCTTTTTTTTGTGTCTTTTTATCTTTTTTCTTGCCCAAAACTCATGTGTGTTAGCATGTTGGGTTCAAAAATAATTATTTTAAATTAATCTAAATAAGATTAAATGTTAAATTATTCTGGACTTTCTTGGACGGCAGTGCTTACGGTAAGTTGGTTAATATCACGGTCAAATAAATATAATCCGCCTTTGTCGTCTCCAATCATATTTATCTTATCTAAAATAGTGCGTGCCATGGCTTCTTCTTCTATTTGTTCGGACACATACCATTGTAAGAAGTTGTGTGTCGAGTAGTCTTTCTGTTCTAAAGAAATATGTACTAATTCGTTTATACTTTCGCTTACAAAAACTTCGTGTTCAAATAACATTTCAAACATCCCTTTAAACGATTTAAAGGTAACGTTTGGTGCTTTCAATTCAGAGATTTGTGCATGTCCGCCACGTTCGTTAACAAAACGGACTAATTTTAGCATGTGCTCACGCTCTTCGTCAGACTGTTTGTACATAAAATTAGCAACACCTTCTAGGCCTTTCACTTCTGCCCAACATGCCATGGCAAGATAGATTTGCGAAGATTCGGCTTCAATTCGTATTTGCTTGTTTAATGCTTTTTCTATAATTTTTGATAACATAATTTCTTTTTTATATTTAGTAATTTATATTTAGGAAAGCCTGTATCGTAACATGTCATGGTGTTTATATATCATGCTTTCCATCGTGTTTTACTACGATTTATAAGTAAAGTTACGCAATTTAAAGGCTTCTTTTAATAGAACAATTTTAAATTAGGTTTTAAAAGAAAAGTTCTTGAGCCAGTCTAAACGTATTGGCATGTGCCTCAATAATGGTTTTTAATTCTGGCGAATACCCACCTCCCATACTGCACATAACAGGAATGTTATTTGTTTTACAAGTTTCTAACACCATTTTATCTCTAGCTTTACAGCCTAAAAGTGTTAAACCCAATTTGCCTAATTTATCCGTTGCTAAAACATCTACCCCCGACAGGTAAAATATAAAATCGGGCTGCACCTGATCTATCAATTGGGCTAAGGTGTTTTTAAGAATGCTTAAATACGAGGTATCGTTGGTGTTATTTTCTAAAGCGATATCTAGATTGCTGTGTTCCTTTTTAAACGGATAGTTGTTTTTACCATGCATAGAAAAGGTAAAGACGCGCGGCTCGTTTTTAAAAATTTCAGCGGTGCCATTGCCTTGATGCACATCTAAATCTATAATTAAAATTTGAGAGGCTTTACCTGTATCGAGTAAAAATTTAGCCGCAATGGCTTGGTCGTTTAGCAAGCAAAACGCTTCGCCATGTGTGGTGTATGCATGGTGCGTGCCGCCTGCAATATTCATAGCTATACCATATTTTAGAGCGTGTTTACAGGCTGTAATGGTACCGTCGGCAATTATAATTTCACGCTTCACTAAGGTTCTGCTTAATGGAAATCCTATTTTTCGTATTGTTTTTTGATCTAAAGTCAAGTTAAGTAAATCGTAAAAATAATTGGCGTCATGAACTTGTAAAATAGTATTGTGATTTTGAATGTATTCAGGTGTGAAAAAATGACTAGAAGTACAGGTGCCTTCATATATTAATTGTTCTGGAAGCAGATCGTATTTTTCCATAGGAAACCGATGCCCTTCGGGTAACGGATGGTTGTATAATGGATGATACGCAATTTTTAGCATGCTATTTAAAGGGTGTTCGGATGAATTTTTTTAACTTAACTTAGTTACTTTGTCTTTAACGGCGTTTTGTTAGGTTGAGCGCCATTGAAATCCTTTACAGGTTGAAACTTTTTATTATTCTCGACTGCGCTCGAATTGACAATCTTTTAAATTGAACTTTAATTATTTATGAAGCTTTAATTGGATGCGTTTCCTCGCCACATCCACCTCCAACACTTTTACGATAATTTGCTGATGCAAACTCACATGTTCGCTAACATCGCTAACAAAACTATCGGATAAATTAGAGACATGAATTAAACCGCTTTCTTTTATACCGATATCTACAAAACAGCCAAAATTGGTAATGTTATTTACAATACCCGGTAGTAATTGACCTTCGTTTAAATCGTTAATCGTTTTAATATTTTGATTAAAAGTGAAAACTTTGGCTTGTTCGCGTATGTCTAAACCAGGTTTTTCCAATTCTTTAATGATGTCTTCCAGGGTTGGTAAACCTACTGTTTCCGAACAATAGGTTTTTAGGTTGATAGTTTTTAAAACGGAACTGTTGCCTATAAGGGCATCGACAGTTTTACCCGTATCTTTCGCCATTTGTTTAACAATGGCGTAGCGTTCTGGGTGTACAGCCGAATCGTCTAAAGGGTTTTTCGGGTCTTTAATGCGGAGGAATGCCGCACTCTGTTCAAAAGCCTTGTCGCCTAAACGGGGCACTTGCTTAATTTCCGATCGCGATGTAAATGGCCCTTGTTTGGAACGGTGGTTTACAATGTTTTCGGCGAGTTTAGGGCCTATTCCCGACACGTAACTTAAAAGCGATGTACTAGCAGTATTGATGTTTACACCCACGGCATTCACGCAATTTTCGACTACCAAATCTAAAGATTGTTTGAGTTTGGTTTGATCGACATCGTGCTGGTATTGCCCAACGCCAATCGATTTAGCATCGATTTTCACCAATTCTGCCAATGGATCTTGAAGACGACGCCCAATAGACACCGAACCTCTAACGGTAACATCGTAATTTGGGAATTCATCGCGAGCAATTTTTGATGCCGAATAAATAGATGCACCAGCTTCGCTAACTACAAATACTTGTACATCGGTTTTAAAACGTATTTTTCTAATAAGTTGTTCGGTTTCGCGCGACGCCGTACCGTTGCCAATAGCAATAGCTTCAATTTTATAAGCTTCAACCAGCGAACTGATTTTTTTAATGGCTCCTGTAGTGTCGTTTTTTGGTGGATGCGGATATATGGTTTCATTGTATTTTAAATCGCCTTGGGCATCTAGACATACAATTTTACAACCTGTTCTAAAACCGGGATCTATGGCTAACACGCGTTTTTCGCCTAATGGCGACCCTAAAAGCAACTGTTTTAAGTTTTTGGCAAAAACAGTTATAGCCGATTCGTCGGCTTTTTCTTTGGCTAATTGTAACGCCTCATTGCTTAAAGCTGGTAGCAATAAACGTTTGTAAGCATCTTTTATGGCCAGTTGTATCTGTTGGGCACTTTCTGAATTAGACCTAATAATTCTACTTTCTATTTTAGTTAAAACGGCTTCGTCGTCCAATTCAATTTTTAAACGGATGTATCCTTCACTTTCTGCTCTTAAAATGGCGAGTAGTCGGTGCGATGGGATGCGGCTTAAGTTTTCGGACCAATCGAAATAATCTCTGAATTTCTGTGCTTTTTCATCATCGGCTTTTGTTTTTACAACTTTAGTGCTAATGTTCGCAAACCGCTGCAATTGGTAACGTATGTTGTTTCGCACATCGCTACGTTCGTTAACCCATTCGGCAATGATGTGTCTGGCGCCTTCTAAAGCGGCATCGACCGTGTCTATTTCCCCTTTTACATAATTATAAGCAGCAGATTCCAAATCTCTTGCATTTTGGCTCATGATAATTTTCGCCAAAGGTTCCAGACCAGCTTGTCGTGCTTTTTCTGCTTTGGTTTTTCTACTCTTTTTGAAGGGTAAGTACAAGTCTTCTAAACTAATTAGATCTGTAGTTGCTTCAATCTTTGCCTGTAGTTCTGTGCTTAAAACTTCTTGTTCTTCTAGCGCTTTTAAAATGGTTTGTTTACGCTTTTCTAAAGTTTCAAAAGCATCTTTATGTTTTAAAATTTCGGCAATTTGGACTTCATCTAAATTTCCTGTTAATTCTTTACGATACCTAGAAATGAAGGGAATGGTACAGTCTTCGTTTAATAGTTTTAGGGTATTTTGGACACTACTTTCATTTAATTGTGTAGATGTAGTTATATATTGAATTATTGATGTCATTAGGATAGGATATTATAGAAAAAATCTCGCTTTCAAAGGTAACATGGAAAAAGAGATGTAAACAAATAAAATAATTGTTATTAATTTACAATGTGGTTTTCTTTACCAGATGTAGCAGGTTTAAATTGTCTTAAAATGTATGTTTTAGATTTGATATGGTATTCTCCAAAAATTAAATAACTTTTGTATTTAAAAATGGTTTCAGCATCTTTATTAAATCCGTTAATAATAAGGTTGTTTTTATCGCTGAATATGTCACTGCCAGGTTGGTTTTTAGGAATTTTGTATTGGTTTATATACTCTTTTCGATTTTCGGTGTAATCCTTCACCAAATCGAAAATGTTTTTACTTATTTCTCCTTTTATATGATTGAAATCTTTATCGAAAAGCGATTTTACGTACACCGATCGAGTTCCGTTATAATTGTAATAAGCAAATAGCGTAGGGTTAAAAAACATGTTTACAGAGCCTAAAGATGCTATTGGTATGGCGCCGAAATTTCCCATGGGCGTTAGCATTGGGCTAGTAGTTTTCATTTCTTTTTTACTACCAATCGTAATTTCGTATTGGTCTTGTGGTTTGTATACCGAAATGCCTAAATCTGCTAATCTTAGTTTTCTTAAAAGTTTTTGAGTACTTTCTAGTTCTCTATACTTATCGTAAACGCCACCTTCTTGGACAATACTAGTGTTTTTGAAGGTAATAGAGTCGTTTTTGTTTATACGAATTTGTTTAATTACTTCGTTAGAATGATAATTTGTGGCTTGGAAACCCAAGGAGTCTTTAGAAACTTCTAAGGTATATAGGGCATCTTTACCAAGAAAGCTGTTACTCTTTTTTGTAGGCTGGTCGATTTCTAAAACATTTTTAGAATGTGTTTTAAAGGTGTAACTAAAATCTTCCGGATGTATCGTTATAATTTGAATAAGGTCCTTGTTGATATCAAACGTGAAAACAATTTTATGATCTCTAACATATATTTTTTTTTCTTCAGATACGACTTCCACCGTGTTGGGTAAATCGTAATCTATTTTGGGTGTGTCAGCTTCTGTAATCGTGCCACTACTTGTTACTTTAAATAGGGTATAGAGTTTGGTTTTACCACCTTTGCGGTCGATGAAATGTTCATCTGAAAAATCTATTTGGTTTGATTTTGGAGGATTTAAACCATCTAATTTATAAAATTTTAAACTGTTACTATCTCGAGCGATTGCTATTAAATAACAAATGTTGTTAATTGTAACGGTTTGAATAAATTTTTCTTGAGGATTGTCAAGCTCAAATTCTTTTAATTCTGAAGTACCCGTATTAAAAGAAAAATTTACTGTTGCAAATTTCGTTTTATTGGTATTCGTTAAAATAATGTCGTAGTTAAATTTATCTATGATACCATAGCCAATTAAAGTTTTATACTTTCTTCTTCGATCTTCTGAGCTTAAACTTTTTTCTATTTCGAAATTTTCATTTAGTAAATAGCCGTATACGTTTTTAGAATTTAACACGAAAAAACATAAATCGTTGTTTCGTTGGTTAATAACAGGAATAACTTCTTTGATAGATAAGTTGGTGTCGTCTACTTTGTTTTTAAAGGTTGCTAATACGTCTTGCGCAAATAGATTAGAGGCAAAACAGTAAATACATAATAAGGCTGTAAGTCTTTTCATATGAGGTTAAGTTTTTTTAGGCGATGCAAAGTAATATATTTTAGTAAAAAAATAGCGCTTTCCGTGAAGGAAGCTTATGGTTTAATTTACACTATTTCTATTTTTGTAAGAGACGTTGTACTTATAAAAAAGAGAATAATAAAGAAATAAAAAAAGACCTCCCAATATAAGATTGTGAGGTCTTTAATAATTGATTTAGGGCAAAAAGATTTAGTTGCTTAATAAATAATCAACTTTAAATTTTGCTAAAGTAGCCATTCTGCCTTTGTTAATATTTAGAACGCCATTTACCACAGAATAATTGTCTGCCATTTCTAAAACTTTCATAAATTGATTTTCGACAGTCATGTCTGGGCATGCCATCATGGTGTGCATCATTTTAGAAAATTTTATACGGTTGCCTTCTAGTAATTCGTATTCGCCACCAAAACCGTTGCAACTGGTATTACCACTTACTCGGTTGTCGGTACCGCTTAACAATAAAAACGGTTGTTTAGAAACGTTGGCTATCGGTTTACCGTTAAGTTCTACTAATTTCCAAGGCGTGTCTATAAGCATGTTTTCGGGTTGTTGTTTTAAAACGTATTTATCGGCTAAATCGCCAGTTATTTTTTTACCATTTAGGTCTAGATGTGTTAACGTGCCTTCGCCAACAAAATAAGCCTGCGTGTTACCATTGGCTTTTAAAGTTACGGTGTTTCCTGCTGCATTCCAAGAGAATGTTCCGGTTTCGCTAGTTGCATCAACAGGGCGTTCTAGATATTTGGTTTGTTTTGTATACGTTAAATCGTTGTTTAGGATAATTACCGTTTTAATACCCGGGCAATCGGCGCAAGGCGTCGTGCCAACATAGATGCCATTCCAATCTAAACTGGTTTGACTGGTATCGCCAACAGGTGTGTCGGTAGATGTTTCTGAAGTTGATTTACAACTGATAATCGTAATAGCTAGGACTAAAAAGAGTGAAATGTTCTTCATCATAATAGTTTCTGTTTTAAGTTTGTTTAACTGATCTGCAAACCGTTGCTAACCCCTTTTTCATCAGGATTAACAAATACTAATTTGCCGTCGGCGGTTTCGGTCATTAAAATCATACCTTGGCTCTCTACACCTCGTAATGCTCTTGGTGCTAAATTCACTAAAACCGTAACGCGTTTACCGACAACTTCTTCCGGTGTAAAACTTTCGGCAATACCAGAAACGATGGTTCTAACATCCAAGCCGGTATCGACTTTTAAAACCAATAATTTCTTTGCTTTTGGCATTTTTTCAGCTTCTAAAATGGTACCAACACGCATGTCTAATTTGGTGAAATCGTCGAAAGTGATGGTGTCTTTTTGAGGCTCCACAGTTTTATTTGCTGCTTCGTTGGCTTTCTTACTAGCTTCCAATTTATCCAATTGTTGCTGAATGGTTTCATCTTCAATTTTGCTGAATAACAATTCGGCTTTACCTATTTGGTGATTGGCAGGAAGTAAAATATCTTGAGTTGAAATGCTATCCCAAGACATCTCGACTGCGCCTGTCTGTCCGCCAGGCAGGCTCGATGTGACATTCAACATTGTTTTTAGTTTCGCTGAAGTAAACGGTAAAAACGGTTCGCTTAAAGTAGCTAAACCAGCTGCAATTTGCAAAGCAACAAACATGATGGTTTGCGTACGCGCTTCGTCTTCCTTAATGACTTTCCACGGCTCTTCATCGGCCAAATATTTGTTTCCTAAGCGTGCTAAATTCATTAATTCCTGACTCGCTTCGCGGAAGCGGTAACGTTCAATTGAACTAGAAATCACAGCTGGATAAGCTTTTAAAGCCGCTAAAGTTTCTTCGTCTACCGCAGTAAATTCGCTTGGCGTTGGAATTATTCCGTTGTAATATTTGTTAGTCAGTACGACTACTCGGTTAATGAAGTTTCCAAAAATCGCCACCAATTCGTTGTTGTTTCTGGCTTGGAAATCTTTCCAAGTAAAATCGTTATCCTTAGTTTCTGGCGCGTTGGCCGTTAAAGCATAACGCAACACATCCTGCTGATTTGGGAAATCTTGTAAATATTCTGGCAACCAAACCGCCCAGTTTTTAGAGGTTGACAACTTGTTACCTTCTAAATTTAAAAACTCGTTAGCCGGAACGTTTTCTGGTAAAATATACGAACCTTCCGCTTTTAACATGGCTGGAAAAATAATACAGTGAAACACAATATTATCCTTACCAATAAAATGAATCAACTTGGTGTCCTTATCTTTCCAATACGGTTCCCAGTCTTTGCCTACACGAGCCGCCCATTCTTTGGTAGACGAAATGTAACCAATTGGCGCATCGAACCACACGTAAAGCACTTTGCCTTCGCCACCTTCAACCGGAACGGGAATTCCCCAATCCAAATCGCGGGTTACGGCACGCGGACGTAAACCGTCGTCGATCCACGATTTTACCTGACCGTAAACATTCGGTTTCCAGTCTTTTTTATGATCTTTTAAAATCCATTCTTTTAAAAAATCTTCGTGTTTGTCCAACGGTAAAAACCAGTGTTTGGTTTGTTTTAAGGTCGGAGTATTTCCAGTAATAGTGGATTTTGGATTGATAAGATCCGTTGCGTTTAAACTGGTACCACACTTCTCGCACTGGTCGCCATAAGCTTCCTCGTTACCACATTTTGGACAGGTTCCGGTTACAAACCGATCGGCCAAAAACTGATTGGCTTGTTCGTCGTAAAGTTGCTCGGTGGTTTCTTCAATAAATTCGTTTTTATCGTATAAAGTCTTGAAGAATTCTGAAGCTGTTTCGTGATGAATTTTAGCTGAAGTACGCGAATAATTGTCAAAAGATATACCAAAATCTTCAAAAGAGGTTTTAATTATCGCGTTGTATTTATCGACAATATCTTGTGGGGTTACGCCTTCATTTTTCGCTTTAATGGTAATCGGCACACCGTGTTCGTCGCTTCCGCAAATAAACGCTACATCGTTTCCTGTTAAGCGTAAATAACGCGCATAAATATCGGCTGGAACGTAAACGCCAGCTAAATGACCAATATGTATAGGACCGTTTGTGTACGGTAATGCAGCCGTGATGGTATATCGTTGAGACATGTGTATTTTTGTTTTTTGAAGCTACAAAAGTACGGAATTACTTATGCATTTAGAAAAAAAATGTACTTTTACAAAAAGCACTTTTTATGCCTTTAAACCGATTTTTTCTACCCTTATTTTTACTTGTTTTTAGTATTATTGGAGGGCGTGTTAACGCTCAAAACGCAACTGAATCTTTTTTGAATATGACGACTACTACTTACATAAAACCGCCGTACTTAAAAGCTGGCGATACGGTTGCAATTGTGGCGCCTTCAGGTGTTTTAAAGCATAGATACGATGAGGTTAATAAAGCCAAAGCTTTGCTAGAGCGTTGGGGGTTGCATTATGTGGTCGGGCAGCATGTGTTTAGTCAGTATGGACATTTTGCTGGTAGCGACGACGAACGGGCAGCCGATTTTCAATGGGCTTTAGACGACCCCAAAATAAAAGCCATTTGGTGTGCCAGAGGTGGTTATGGTACGGTTCGGATTTTGGACAAGTTGGATTACTCCGCTTTTAAAAAACAACCGAAATGGCTGATTGGCTACTCGGATATTACGGCCTTACACAATCAGATTCACAATTTAGGCTACCAGACCATTCACGGCATGATGTGTACCAGTTTATCGGATAGCGAACAGGATATTGTAGAAACCATAGCAACATTTAAAGCTGCTATTTTTGGAGATGATTTGTCGTATACGCTAGAAGGTTCGCCATATAATAAATCGGGATCGGTAACAGCACCCATTACGGGCGGTAATTTAACTTTACTGCATACCATGCTGGGTTCAAATACGAGTATTGATACAACTGGTTCTATTCTTTTTATTGAAGAAATTGGCGAATACGCTTACCATATCGACCGTATGTTACAGAGTTTAAAGCGCGCTGGGTACTTTAAAAACTGTAAAGGTTTGGTTATTGGTGATATTACCAAAGTGCGCAAAAACACGACCGAATTTGGGCGCACCATCGAAGAAATTATTTTAGATGTGGTTGCCGAATACAATTTTCCTGTAGCGTTTAATATGCCAGCCGGACATGCCAAAGATAATCGCGCTTTAATTTTAGGGCGAACGGTAAAATTAACGGTTGCCAAAGGTGGTTCTACATTGATTTTTGAAGAGTAGTTATTTTAAGTTATTCTAAATTTAAACTACTGTTTGTTAGTTGTTTAAATTGTTTCTAAGCAATGCTGTTCGTACTTTTGCTTAGTAACATTTAATACTTAATATTATGGCAATTCGATTATCTAATAACTGCGACCATTGTGCTAATATGGAGGCAGGTCATACTTGTGCAGTACACCACGTAAAAGTGAATAAAGACTATACCTGTGATTCTTTCGATATGAAACTGGCTTTAAAAGACGATACCAGTTGTGCGACTTGTTTGCGTTTTTCAACAACAAGTTGTCCTAACCCAACAAAGGCGGCACCAGATATGTTGTGTTCACATTGGGGACCTAAAAATATTGCTTAATTTGCATAGACTCTAATATTATTTTTTGAAAAGGACTGCTTAAAGGGCAGTCCTTTTTATTTTGTCTCGAGGTTAAACTTATACGGTTTAATTAAAAAATGTAACTTTAATATTTAGAATATAAAGGTTATGGCAAAGCACAACACGTTAGGACAATTAGGGGAAGATGAAGCCGTAGCTTATTTGATTAAAAAAGGGTATGAAATTTTAGACCGAAACTATCGTTACCAGAAAGCCGAGGTTGATATTTTGGCATTAAAAGCGGATGTTTTGACGGCTGTAGAAGTGAAAACCCGATCGACCACAGAGTTTGGAAACCCACAAGATTTTGTAAAGCCTAAACAAATACAACGGCTAGTTGGCGCTGTTGATGCTTTTATTGGAATTCACGATTTAGATGTCGAGGTTCGCTTTGATATTATTGCAATTGTAAAAACGCCATCAGGTTTTGATATAGAGCATTTAGAAGATGCTTTTTATTATTTTTAGAACTGTTTTAAAAGAAAAACCACGGCGACAAACCGTGGTTTTCATGAAAATAAACAAACAAACTAAATTAATTAGTATAAGAATTTAGTTTTAAGTTTCGCTTTGGCTGTAGAATCTACACCAATAGCCATTAAATAATTATCGAAAGACCCATATTGGGTGTCAATTTCATTAAATCCTTTTTTTAGCCATTCGGCTTTAACGCCCATCAGCGGTCTTAATATGCGTTGGTCCATGCCGTAGTAACGCGCCGCTTTTTTGACCATATCTTCGTTATGCTCGAAACGGAAATAGTTAGATAATAGGTATTCGTTAATTATGGTTTCTTGATCGACACCTAAAGCACGAAGAATAAATGCCGAAGAAAACCCGGTGCGGTCTTTTCCTGCGGTACAATGAAACAATAACGGTGTTTGTACCTCATCTTCGTTTAATAAGTCGGCAAACATTTTCTTGAATTGTTCGGTGCTGCCTACAAATTGAATAGAAGCTTCTTCCATTAATTTGCTACTATCAAAGGTTTCTGGATCGGCTTCTTTAAGTACTTTCATCATTTCTTCCATTTTACCATTTTTACCCATGTCGCCAATTGGCAGGTGTTTCCAATTCACCTGACTAGGATACGTGTCTGGTTTGTCTTCAATTTCTTGATCCGATCTTAAATCTAGGATGGTTTTAATGTTCAGCGTTTTCATATAGGCCAGATCAGCTTCAGATAATTCAGCAATTTCACCAGATCTAAATAACATACCCCATTTGGTTTGTTTGCCATCTGCAGTTTTAATACCGCCCATATCTCTAAAATTATACGCCTTTTCTAAATTGATTTCTCGTTCCGATAGGTATAAGGTATCGGCGCCATTTACGGCAGCAAAGAATAATCGTTTTGTAGGGCTTTCGTTTTTTATCTCTGCCGTATTGTTAGCTTCGTTTAAACTGGCCACTTCGTTCCATTGAATGGCGTTGGCGTTAGCTCCTTTGTAAATAGACCAATTGCCTTTGCTATTAAGTATTAATTGGTAATTGTTGTTATCTAAACGATTTACAAGAATGGTTTCGTTTAAAGTGTATACTGGTTGTTCTGCTTTTTCGTAATCGGCGCAGCTATTAGCTAGAATAGCTGCGGCAATTAAACTGATGGTTTTATGTAAGTTGAATGTCATTGTGTAACGATTTAAAAGATGTTGTAATTAATACCAAGAATACCACGTAATGCATAATATTCTGTTTGTTCTGGTCTGTTGGTGTTGCCTTGGTAGTAACGCAATGGTGCGTTGGTAAGGTTGTTAAGCTCTACGTAAAAACGTAGTTTTGGGTTTAGTTTATACGACGCCGAAAAATCTACGGTAAAGTTTTTGTCGTACCAACGGTAGTTTTCTGGATTACCTTGTACTACAGCTAAAGATTCGCCTTTGTAATTTCCTGCTACACGTGCTGTAAAGCCGTTGCTTTCGTAAAATAAAGCTGAATTAAAGATGTGTTTGGATTGATTCGGGATTTTTTCTGTAGCTGTTGTTACGATAATTTCTCCAGTATTCTCGTCTGTAGTGTACAATGGAACATTCATTTCGGAATCTGCAAAAGTATAGTTGGCTTCAACTCCAAAGTTGCTTAAAAACCCTGGTAAGAAAGTTAAACGTTTAGAAATACCAACTTCAAACCCAGCTAGCCAACCTTCTTCGGAGTTTTTAGGTTCTGTAATTTGAAACAATTCACTATCAATAGTTTCGTAACTACGAGCCGAATAGATTAGGTTTTTTAACGATTTGTAAAACACGCCTCCTGAGAGTAAACCAACATCTTTAAAATAATATTCGCCCATAAAATCGAAGTTATTGGAGTAGGTAGGTTCTAAATAAATATTACCTCTTACTATGGTGCTCGGTACGGTAAGTAAGCTTATTGTTTCGGTCGGATTTAAATCGGAGAAATTGGCTCTTGCGAACGTTTTGGTATACGCTAATTTTAGGTTTAAATGGTCGTTTGGCATGTATTTTACATGTAACATAGGTAGAAAAGAACCAAAGTCGTTAGAGTTTTCTATAGGATTGATTTCCTCACCTTCATCGGAAGTTGATACGCCGTAACCTTTGTATTTTAGATAGGTGTGTTCGTAACGGAAACCACCAATTAACGCCAATTTATCGCCAATTGTAAGATCGCCCATCACATAAGCAGCAGCAACGTCTTCGTTACCTGTGTAGAAAGAGCCTGCAGACGCTGGATTTTCTTTATTGAAATTGATGTGATAGTACATAGGGTTTTCCAAAGTTTCTTGATCGAACAATACAGGTAATTGCGATTTGTTAATCGGATCTAATAATACATTGTCGTAAGGACTATCAATTTCTGTTAAAAAGCCGCCGTTATACGGGAATCCTGTAGTTTCGTAGTCGGTCATGTGTATTGGAGCACCGTAATTTCCTCCTAAATACAAATAGTAACTGTAAGGCGCGCCACGTTCTAATTTCATGGTTTTGTATTTCCCGCCCATTTTAAGTTTAAAATTGTCTGAAGGAATATAGGTAAGGTCTAATTGCCCCACGTAGTCGGTTTCTTTACTGTACGATTTGTAAGCCAATTGGTTGTCTAGTTGCAATTGAGAGTTTTGTACAGGCGAAGCTAGGTACGGCTGAATATTATCGTAATGGTCGCCAGTATAGCCAGCAGGCGCATCGATGTCTAAGAATTTATAACCATCGCTAGTTACATTGTTGTAGGTTACAGGAGTAGAGAAGGTAGCCATTAAATAAGCAGGATCCCCTGTATTTTCAGAATTTGGTAAACGGCGATTGCCCATTTCGGCGTCGTAAGTCGAAGCTCGCCAATCTAAGTTTAATTTTCCATTGGCAAATTTGTGGTTACCACCAATTTCAGAACCGTACATGGTAATACCTGTTATACCATGTCGAACTCTTAAAGACATCTCGCTATCGGTAAAACTGAAGGTGTGTTCTACGGCAGATTCTTCATCTTGAAAATCGGTGTACAATCCTCTAAAGTACACCTTGTTATTAGCGTTTGGAACGTATTCGAACCCAGCGTTAAAACCAGCAGTTGTTCGTTTTCCTAAATAATCGCGTAATTGCAGATTGTTTAAAGAAAAATTATCGTTGTATACAACTTCGTAATTATCTGTTCCCCAGCTTCTGTTCCAATAGGTACCAGATACCATAAAGCCTATTTTTCCGTCAGCCACACGATCACCATACACTAACGAAGCATTTTGTATAGGTTTTTGTGCCTGAAAGTTTTCGCCATAGCCTAAGTTAACGCTTAATGTTTTTTTGCTAGGTGCTGTACGTGTAATAAAGTTTACAGAGCCGCCAATGGCGTCGCCCTCCATATCTGGGGTAATGGCTTTAGAAAGCTGAACAAATTCTATCATTTCCGAAGGAAATATATCTAGCGGTGCAGCACGTGTTCCTCCAGTATTATCCGAAGTACCTTCGGTAGCTGGCATACGGTCGCCATTTATAAGGGTCGAGTTCCAGGCAATCGGGGTACCGCGAACGATAACGTAACGGCCTTCGCCTTGGTCTCTTTCTATAGAAACACCTTGCATACGTTGTACAGCTTCTGCCGCATTACGGTCTGGTAATTTACCAATCACGTCCGAAGCCATAACTTCCATAATGGCCAACGATTGCTTTTTAATGTTAAGCGCTTTTTGCTGTTGCGAACGGTAACCGCCGTTAATAACAATTTCGTTTAGCTTTTCGGAACCTGCAGATAAAACAATTTTACCAACATTAACCTGTTTACTTTTAGGAACGTTAACTTCTAACTCTTGGGTTTCGTAACCTAAATACGAAATAATTAAAGTCTGATTTCCAGCATTAACGTGTGTTAAGGTAAAGTTTCCATCAAAATCGGTTGTAGTTCCGTTGTTTGTGCCTTTTATGCTAATGTTTGCTCCAGGAAGCGGGCCAAGTTCGTCTGTAACAATTCCAATAATCTCAGATTCATCTCCAAGCGGATCAGAAACGGAATAATTAGTTGCTATTAGTGTTGCACTTTGAGTGCCCTGTGCTTTAGTGTATGCACTCGCAAAAAGTACCATAAGGATTGCTAAATAATTTAGTAATCTAAAAGTTGTTTTCATTTTGTTATGATTAATTTTTTGGCAAATATGAAACAGGATTCTCAAGCAGGCGTTTAAGTTTACTGAGAAGGACGTTTTGTACGTGTATCTCGTGTGAGTTAAACAAAATACGACTGTAATTGGTTGATAATGAGTGTTTTATTTTGTTTTAATAAAACCGCGCCAGATTGTTAACAAACTATTAAGTTGCCAAATCGTGTTGTTTTTTATACTCGCTGGGTGTAAATCCGGTAATTTTTTTGAAGTAATTATTGAAGGTAGATTTGGAATTAAATCCGCATTGATATGCTAAATCAACTAAAGAGACATTTTTGTGTTTAGACATTTTAGAGATCACTTCCCGAACGCGAAATTCATTTACAAATTGATAGAAATTTTTATGAAATCGGGTATTCAATACTTGCGTAATATGATGCTTTGGAATACCAGAACGAATGGATAGAATTTGTAAGGTTAATTCGGGTTCTAAATATGGTTTGTTGGTATTAAAATAGCGCTCTAATTGTGTTTGGTAAGCGTTTAAGTCGGTCTCGCTTAAATTAGAGCTGTTGTATTTTTGTGTTTTTTCCTGTGGCGAAGTAGTTGTATGTGGTTCGGCTTTTAATTCCTTGACCTTTACTTTGTAAATGGCAATACATACTACAATGACGAGAATAAAAATGTAAACAATTCTCGTGTCTAAAAATATACCTAAAGGTTCTAGTAATATAAAGAATAAGGGCAACAATACCATGCTTATAAACAGCAATGCAATACTTTTTAAGAGCTTAAATTTTAAGGGGTCTATATTCAATTTATTCTTACGAAGCAGTACTAAACTTAAACCATTGTATGTTGCTATAGACACTAAATCTAAAAAAGCTATTTTGTTGTATAATGGTAACGATAAATTGTTTTTAAGCGGAAACGCATGTAATTGAATAAGCACAAAAACATAAGCGACACTCATAATTATAAATGGTAAAAAGTGAGTGATTATTGTAGAGCGCTTAAGTGTTTTGGTAGTAGAAATGGTTAATAAGTATACAACAGGGCCATACACTAACGAAAAACTAGACGGTAAGGTAAAGTAGTCTGGGTTTGTTAACAGAAAAATTAGTTTTATAGAAAAATGCACCGACATTAGTAACAGTAACATGGTAAGCAGTTTTTCAAACACACCTGTGGTTTTCTGTCTGGTAACCATAATAAGCATTAAGGTAAACAAGGTTTGAAATACAATTATACTTACTAAATATCCCATGATGCGCAATTTTCTTTTCCGCAACAAAAATATTAACAAAGCAAAGTGCTGTTTTTAATACCTGGTTAAATGTAATTTAACTAAATGTTAAGAAAAATATAAAGACTTGGCGGTTTTGTGTTTTGTATAAAAGTTGATTAAGCACTTTACGTTTTTAAGTGTTTATGAAAAATGCTACATTAGTTAATAACACGAAAAATTGCATATTATGAAAATTTCTGTTTTAGATGGATATACTCTTAATCCTGACGATTTAAGTTGGGAGCCCTTAAAAAAGTTAGCATCAGTTGCTATTCACGATCGTACACCAACAGATTCAGCTTCAATTGTAAAAGCTATTGGTGATGCCGAGTTGGTATTAACCAATAAAGTACCTATTGGCAAAACGGTAATAGAGCAGGTGCCCAACTTAAAATACATTGGCGTAACCGCAACAGGTTATAATATTATTGATACCGAAGCTGCAAAAAAACAAGGTATTGTCGTTACCAATGTGCCAGCTTATAGCACGCAGGCTGTGGCACAATTTACCATTGGTTTATTGTTGGAATTATGTCACCATATTGGCGCTCATAACCAAGCGGTTCAAAACGGCCAGTGGACTAGTTGTTCCGATTTTAGTTTTTGGAATTATCCTTTAGTCGAACTCGCTGGAAAAACCATGGGTATTGTGGGGTTTGGACAAATAGGGAAAGCAACAGCAACATTGGCACAGGCTTTTGGAATGCAAGTATTGGTGTACAATCGTACGAAATATCCTGAATTTGAAAATGATGCTTTACACTTTGTATCATTCAAAGAATTATTGCAAACTTCAGATGTGATTAGTTTACACTGTCCGCAGACCCCAGAAACCGAGGGTTTGATACATAGAGACAGTCTGTCGAAAATGAAATCCCACGCGTTTTTAATTAACACCTCTCGTGGTGGTTTGGTAGTTGAATCCGATTTAGCAGAAGCTTTAAATTCGGGTAGCATTGCTGGCGCAGCTGTCGATGTGGTTTCCAAAGAGCCGATAGCTGCTAACAATCCTCTGTTGCAAGCTAAAAATTGCATCATTACGCCGCATATCGCTTGGGCGCCTATTGAAGCGCGGCGCAGATGTATGGAGGTAACAGTGGCTAATGTACAGGCCTTTTTAAATGGCGAGCCGCAACATGTGGTGAGTTAAAACCTTAGATAAAGCAATGGTGTGTTTTTAAATGTAAGATATATGTTGTGTTAATTTTCGAGTTTATCTATCTGTAATTCAGTATTTTGAAATTTTTGTCTATGTTGTGTTCATGTAAATTTCATTGTGAAATTGAAGAATTGTTCAACCTTTGAAGCATCAATTCTTTAATATCATTTCTATGAAAAAAACGTTACTTTTATTATGTTCAATGGTTGCTGGCTTTCAAGTTTCAGTAGCGCAACATAACTATGCTGAGTGGGTGCAATATGTTTCTGGAGAACATACCAATACCAATGTTAATAATGTTATAGCAACACAAGATGCTATTTTTGTAAATGGAGCTTATAATACTTCGGGGAGCTTTGGTAGTGTAGAATTACCTGCATTACCATCAACAAATGCTTTTATTACAAAAACCGATTTAGATGGTAATCCGATTTGGACGGCTACTATGGGCGGAAGTGATTCGGATGCTTTTTTTGATATTCAGTTAGATAAGAATAAAGATATTTTAGCTGTTGGGTGGTCTAGTTCTATGGGAGATATCATCATTAACGATAAAGAGGTTATTGCTGGAAATGGTCCAGAATACACAAGTAGGGGGATTATTGCTAAATTTTCTGGCGAAACAGGAGGGTTATTATGGGTGAAGCATTGGTATGCTTCAGAATATAAAACGGCTAACCCTATTCGTTCTGCAGTAGATGCGGCAGGAAATATTTATGTTTCTGGATATTACGATGGAGCATTTGCCATAGGTGAAACAGAATTTACTTACGATTTTGAATATGGTTATAATTTTTTTCTGCTTAAAATAAATGCCGATGGGAACATAATTTGGAATAAACAAATTGAGGCTGAACAAAACAATACCTACGGTTCGGTACGTTCAATGGGGGTAAATGCAACAGGTTTGTATTTAACTTTCGATTATGCACAGCCTTATGTTTTAGGTGACGAATCGATTCCGTATTCTGGATGGGGTTATATGATGTGCTTGGCAAAGTTTAATACAGGTACGGGTGATGTTGTAGATTTTACAACTTACGGATCTGAAAATGTAAGTCAGGGACAATCTGCTTTAGCTTTAGATGCTAAAGGAAATGTTATAGTTGGTGGACATTTTACACCAGAAAGTAATTTTAATATTCAAGGAACTCTATTAAATGGTTATGGCCTGGTTGATGCTTTTGTAGCAAAATTTAACTCAGATTTAGACTTGGTTTGGGCCAAAGAGATGGGGGGAGATTATAACGATCGAGTATTTAATATTACAACAAATGCATCCAATGCTATTTTTGTAGGAGGAGGTTTCGATAATTATTCTAATTTCAATTTTAACGGAACAGATATTTTAAACGCCCAAAGCCCTAACAGTTTAAGTATGTTTCAACTTCACTTAAATGAGGATGGATCGTTTAACGAAGCCTTTGCTGTAAATGGTATAGATGAAGGTACGATTATATCTAATAATTCCACTCAAATAACTGCTGATGGAGTTATGTATACAGGTGGTCGTTTTGTAGGGAAAACACAATTAATAGAGAATGGCCCAATTGAAGATGCTTTAGATCATACGCGAGGTTTCTTTATGAAATGGGAGAATCAAGCTACTTTAAGTACACAAGATGTTAACGATAACATACAAACTCAAATTTTTCCTAATCCATTTTCAAACGAGATTCATATTAATATTGCAAAAAGTGAGCCTTTGCAAGTATCGCTATATACAGTAACGGGACAACAAGTTTATGTTAATACCAATTTTACTGGACGCACTATTTCAACAACTAATATGCAGCCTGGGGTTTACTTTTTAAAAATAGAGAAACAAGGATATGCTAAAACCGTTAAGTTGATTAAAAAATAACCAGTATCTTTTAAAAATAATTTAATTTAGGGCTGATAGTAGATTATCAGCTCTTTTTTTGTCTATGAAAGCAATTCAATATCTTTTAATTTTTCTTTGCTTTGGTCGAATAATCGGACAACAGATTGACTCTACCCAACAAATTAAATTAAAAATTGAAGCACTGTCTGACGAAGATAACATTATGGCTATTAATAGGCTTATTAATAGTAATACATTTCTAGATCCAGAATATGCTTACGCCGTGCTTAATGAAAACTTGCAAAAGGCAAAAGAAGACAATTTAATGAAGGAGTATGCAGATTCGTATATTTCTTTAGGGAACTTTTGGTATACTAAAGGCAATTTGGCTAAAGCATTCGAAAGCTATTTGAAAGCTGAAGCAATTAGTAACTCTATAAATGATAATCGGTTAGTGGGGATTTCGGTAATGAACAGATCGCACATAACCGAAAATCTAAATGAAAAAATAGAACTTTTAGAGCGAGCTATTAAAATGTTAGGTTTGGTAAAAGATACTGTAAACTTAGCAAAAGCTCATTTAAATTTGGGTAATACATTTAGTACAGGTGTTTTAGATAAAGCTTTAAATAATGGTGGTGTTAAGCAAGCACAAGTGCAAAGGCAAAAGGCATTTAAACAGTACGCTATTGCTGAAGATTTGAATTCCACCCTTAAAAACCCTGAAATTGCAGCTTCTGTGTATGTGCATAGGGCAGAATGGTACAAATACGATGAGCAATATGTTAAAGCTCGCGAGGCTTTTATGAACGCCGAATCATCGTTTGAAGAAGCTGGGCGGATTAAGGGTAAAGTGTATGTGATGTTACAATTGGCAGAAATAGCCCTTGATGAGGAAAACTGGGAAGAGGTGCTTAACATGTTGGAACAAGCAGAACATCTAGCAAACTCTTTAGATTATCGCGATTATTTGTCTCAAATTTATAATCTGTATTTTAATTATTATAAACAGCGAGAGCAATACAGCGAGGCTTTAGATTATTTTCAACGTTACCATGCCGAAAGCCAGAAATTAAGCGATTTAAATAGTAAAGATAAAATACATGGTATAAATTTAGAGCATCGGTTGGAAGATAAGCAACGCTTGTTGGATGAGTCTCAACAACAAAAAAACTTATATCGTATAATTGTAATTATAGCTTTGGTGTTTATTGCTTGTATCGTAGGAATTTCTCATCTTACAATTCAAAATAAAAAAAGAAAAATAGAGAGTATTGCTCAAAAAAAGCAGGTAAGTGATATCAAAATAAAAAATCAAGAATTACAGGAAGCTTTAATGAAAGAAAAGTTAAAATTTAATCAAGAGCATCTCATATCGTTTGCTAATCAGGTGCATCAGATAGATGAATTTTTAGAAACTTTAAAAACGCAAGTCAAGCAAACTCAAGTTACTACCAAAGCAGATGTTAATGCTTTAAAATTGTCATTTTCAGAAATAATAAACGACCAAAATTATATTAAACAATTACAGTCGTTATCTAAAGAAATTAATCAAGATTTTTTAATACAGCTACGCAAGCAATATAAGAAATTGACTAAGAAAGATGAGCAACTTTTATTGTACTTAGTTTTAGAAATGAGTTCTAAAGAAATTGCAGGAGTATTAAAAATTTCTACCGAAAGCGTGCATACTAAACGTTATCGATTACGTAAAAAGTTGAAGCTGAATGCAGATGAATCTTTTATAGATTTTTATAAGCGTATAGTGGCTCAATTATAACAGTGGTTTACAATTTTTTACCCCTTAACTGGGTTAAGATCCAGGCCTTCTAATGCTTTTAACCAATTAGGACCATCTATATTGGTATTTACAGTTTCTAAAAGATAGCGCTCTCGCTTTACTTTATAGCTGTAACCCTTCAATAGCTTTTGTTCGGTATCCATAATGTATCCCAAATCCAAATGCTTGTCGGCATAAACTCGATAGGTGACGTGCTCATCGACTGAAAACGGATGATTGTAAATAAGGGTTCTTACTTCTTCGGCAATATTATCCATTGTAATTAAAATTAAGTCTTTACTTAGAGTCATATTTTACTTTTTAAAATCAACAATATAAAATTATAACCATTATTAAGATGAAACGTTTTTATAGATTTAATAGTTTAATTATCATTTTAAGTTTGATGTTTTCTGTAGTTGTACATGCCCAAGAAGATACAGCTCCGTCAACAGGACCAACAGCCGAAGATTTAGCAAAACAATTAGCTAATCCTGTAGCGAATTTGATAAGTGTTCCACTTCAAAACAATTTCGATTTTAATACAGGTCCAAATGAAGGATTTCGGTATAATTTAAATGTTCAGCCTGTTTTGCCATTTAGTTTAAACGATGATTGGAATCTGATAAGCAGAACCATAGTGCCTATTATTTCGCAGAAAGATGTTTTGTACGATGGCGATAGTGCAGGAGGTCTGGGCGATATTGTACAGAGTTTTTTCTTCTCGCCTAAAGAACCTACAAAAAGCGGTCTGGTTTGGGGTGTAGGCCCCGTATTGCTGTTAGATACCGCGTCTGAAAATACTTTAGGGGCGAACACTTGGGCAGCGGGACCTAATGCCGTATTTTTAAAATTAAGCGGGGCTTATACTTACGGGGCTTTGGTAAATCACATGTGGTCTTATGCTGGTAGCGGTAACGATATTAGTGCCTCTTTTGTGCAGCCTTTTGTAACTTATGCGAAACCTAATGGAGTATCGTATACTTTGGCTTCAGAAAACACACAAAGTTGGCTTAACGATATTTTTGGAGGTTTTGTTGGAGTGTATTTTGCTAAGGTTATGCATTTTGGATCTCAAACGGTTCAATTAGGTGGCGGGCCAAAAGTGTATTATGGGAATAATCCCTTAAATCCTGATTTTGGTTTTCGTGTAAATGTCATCTTTTTATTTCCGAAATAATATTTACAAAATATACTCTTGTTAAAATTGTGTAGTGTTTTTTGTTAAGCATGTTAAGTTTAGCATATTGGTCTGTTTTCAGTATTTAGTTTTATACTTTTATAATTTTAAATGAGAATATCGTAGGCTAATGTACAACAGATCACTATTTACTTTACTTGCATTTTTTATAAGCTTATATGCCCTTGCGCAACATCAAGAAGTTACAATATCTGGTGTGGTATTAGAGCAGGATACCAACATGCCTGTGCCTTATGCGACTGTAGTTTTGCTAGATTCGAATACCGATAAGCCTTTAACAGGCACGACAACTAACGAAGAAGGTAAGTTTACCATTCAGGTTAATGAAACATCAAAAGGAGGGTATTTGCAAATTAGTTTTATGGGATTCAAAACCTTAACGTTAAAAACTTTGGATACCAGTACAGATTCCGATTTAGGTACCTTGTTTTTAGAGCAAGACGCCCAAGCTTTAGACGAAGTGGTGGTACGTGCCGAGGTGTCTAGCACCCAATTTAAATTAGATCGAAAAGTATTTAACGTGGGGCAAGATATTGCGAGTACCGGGGCAAGTGCCCTAGAAGTGTTGAATAATGTGCCATCGGTTAATGTGAATATTGAAGGACAAGTAAGCTTAAGAGGAAACAGTGGCGTGCAAATTCTAATTGACGGAAAGCCTTCGGTCTTGGCAGACGAAAGTAGCAACGCCTTAGGAACCATAACCGCCGATATGATAGAGCGTATAGAAGTGATTACCAATCCGTCGGCTAAATATGATGCTGAAGGAACCGCCGGTATTTTAAACATCATCTTAAAAAAGGAAGAAAAAAAGGGACTGAACGGTTCCATTTCTTTAAATACAGGAATTCCAGACAACCATAGTTTGGGAGTGAGTTTAAACAGACGAACCGAAAAATTTAATCTGTTCACCCAATTTGGTGGCGGTTATCGGTCTTTACCCCGAGACAACACGACCGAAAACACCGATTTCGAAACCCAATCCAGTGTGTTTAGCGAAGGCACAGAATACAGAAACGAAACGTTTTTTAATATCACTCTTGGGACCGATTATCATATAAACGATTTAAATGTGTTGACCCTTTCGGGGAATTTTGCTTACGAAATAGAAGATCAACCGTCACGCACCGATTTTAGCTCCTATCAAAATTCTGTTTTAGAGTCTACATGGTATCGCGAAGAAACCACAGATGCTACAAACCCAAAGTGGCAATACGAACTCAACTACAAAAAAGAATTCAAAAATAACGAAGAGCACACGTTGTTGTTCAGTGCATTAGGTAGCTTTTTTGGAAAAGAACAAGAATCGGAATTCGACAATACAACCACTTTTGGTGATATTGTTAATGTCGATCAGCAAACCGAAACAGCTTTCCAGCAAGCCGACTACACCTTTAAATTAGACTATACCAACCCAATTTCTGATATTGTAACGCTAGAAGCAGGTCTGCAATATGTTATCAACGATGTAGGTAACGATTATGAAGTTCGCGAATTCGAATCTGGTGAATGGGTGATAAACCCAGATCTAACCAACGATTTTGAATACAACCAAAAGGTATTTGGTGTGTACGGAACCGGTGCTTACGAAAAGGATAAATGGGGATTAAAACTGGGCCTACGTATTGAAGACACCAACCTGCATACCGTGTTAACCAATACCAATGAAAACAACCATCAGGCCTATACCGATTTTTTCCCAACCCTACACAGTTCTTATAAATTCAACGACGATTTTTCGGTTCAAGCAGGATATTCTAAACGTATTTACAGACCGCGATTATGGGATTTAAATCCGTTCTTCAACTTTAGAAACAACTACAACATTAGTGTTGGTAATCCCGATTTGCAGCCAGAATATTCAAATTCTTATGAAGTAACAGGTATTTTTAAGTTTGGAAAAGCCACTTTAAACACCAGTGTTTTTTACCTGTACACTACCGATGTGGTTGAGCGGGTATCGACATTCCAAGACAATGTTACTATCACCACACCAATCAATGTTGGGACAAATGGTGCGGTAGGTTTTGAGCTTAACGGAAAATATTCGCCTTTAGATTGGTTGACTTTTAATGGTGATTTTAACTTCAATTATTTTGAACGCGAAGGCAGTTTTGAATCCCAATCGTTCGATTTTAATGGAAACCGATGGAATGGTCGTTTAACAACCAAAGTAGGTTTACCGGCCGATTTCGATTTGGAAATGACCGGTCAATACGAATCCGATTATAAAACGGTACAAGGTGAATCCGAAGGATTTGCGTTTATGGATTTGGGCGTGCGCAAAAAAATACTAAAAGGTAAAGTGGTAGTAAATCTAGCTGTTAACGATGTTTTCGAATCTAGAATTTATACGTCCATCATTAACAATACTACCAATTTTAATTACAACCGAAGTATGCGTGGTCGCTTCTTTACATTAGGTTTTAGTTATGGGTTTGGAAAAGGCGAAGCCATGACGTATTCTGGCCGCAGACGTTAAATACCTGTTAATAGTGTGTAGAATACTAAAGCAGACTTCTAAATTAGTGGTTAATCACTTAATTTATTTGAAGTATGAAACATGTTTTTTATTTAGTAGGCATAAGTATTTTTAGTTTACAATTACAAGCGCAATCCAAAAATTATATCGATCAGCCGTATATCGAGACCGAAGTAAGTGTAGATACGCTGGTTGTGCCAGATAAAATTCACTTAAAAATAATTTTAAACGAAGAGGATAGCAAAAACAAGAAATCGACTGAAGCTTTAGAACGCGATATGTATAAGGTTTTAAAATCGTTGGATATAGACACAAAAAAAGACTTAACCCTGTTAGATGCTAGCAGCGATTTTAAAAGTTACTTTTTAAGCGGACAAAAAGTTTTGAAGTCTAAAGTATATGCTGTAATTGTACACGATGCTGTAACTACTGGAAAAGTTATGGCAGGTTTGGAACGCGAAGGTATATCGAATGTGTCTATCACTAAAACCGAATACTCAAAATCCGAACAATTGTTTCAAGCTTTAAGAGCTAAGGCTATTGTGCAGGCTAAAACCAATGCCGAAAATATGGTTGCGCCATTACAGCAAACAGTGGGTAAAGCCATTCATATTTCAGATTACAATGCAATTTCTGGTAATTTGTATGGTAAAGTATCTGGTATTCAAATTAGAGGTGTTGCAAGTATGTCCGATAATTATGAAAGCGCACCCATAGAGGTCGATTTCGAAAAGCTGAATTTTTCCGTTCGCGTTGGTGTAAAGTTCTTGATGAATTAGAAGTTCAGATTTAGTAATATTATACAGTATGAAATCTATTTTTTTTCTTTTAGCGGGGCTTTTAACTCTGCTGTCTTGTAAACAACAGGCTACTAATGCTGCCGTAAATAATCAAGAATCTGAAGTGTTTTCTCAACAGAAGAAATCAGATTTAATGCTTCTGGGATGTTATACATACAATAATGCAGGAGATCGAGTGCGGATGGAAATTACAGAAGCAGGAACCTTAGTGAAAGGTACATTGGCTGTTCGCTACAACGAAAAAGACGCCAATACAGGATCTTTTATTGGGCAAGTTTATGGCGATACTTTAGTTATAGATTATACATTCCAGTCGGAAGGACTTAACAGTACAAGACAAATGGCGTATTTGGTTTTAGATAATAAGCTACTTGAAGGCTACGGCGAATTAAATGCCGAAGGGACTGCCTTTAAAGATTTAGGAGCGCTTAAATTTCTTTCGGAAAAGCCCCTAGTTAAGACCGATTGTAACGATAATATGTCTCAGTAATTACTACTGATGTTGTAAGTCTAAAAACGACATAAGTTCTTCAACATCATCTGGTTTGGCTACAATTTTTTTGCTTGCATCTAAAACAAAAAACGATGGAGTTCCCGTTACGCCATACATTGTGCTAATAGGGTTGTCCCAATGGCCTTCGCCGTAAATATGTGTGAAATCCGGATAATTTTTAATGGTTTGTTGCCAATGTGTGGGCTCGTCTTCCAAACCAATAGCAATTACTTTTGTTTTAGGCTTATGGCTTAGGTATTGTTTTAGTACAGGTAGTTCCTCTAAACAATGCGAGCAGGTGCTGCTCCAAAATGTTACGATATAAAATGTATTGCCAGACAATTGGTCTAAACTTTTAGTGCCTTCTGGTGTTGGCCAACTAAAATTAGGCGCTGTTACGCCAATAGCCGTATTTTTAAACGCTTGTATCTCATCTAAAAAATCCTTGTCGGTTTCAGGATCTAAAAGCTGAAGTAAGTAGGTTGAAGAGATATAGTTGGCAACAACATTGTTTTGTTGGTCTTTAAACTGAGACCACAGTATTTCTAAAATAGTTTTTTGTAAAGCTGTTTCATTTTGTAACTGCTCAACAACACGATCTATGTTGTTTTTATACGACGCGTTAGGTTGGTCTTTATCTACAAAAATAAAGACGTAGTTAAGTGCTGCATCTAATAAGGCATTGGAGTTTTTAAGGACAGGATCGCTAAAATCGATCGCGTCGAAATAATGTGTTTTATAGTTGTTGAAATACGTCGCGGCATCCTCGTAATTGTTTGGTGTGTATGGTTTTTCTGAAACTATAAAATGGTGAGCTAAAGTTCCTTTAGATTTACTTTCAAATTGATTTTGAGTGGTTTTTAATGCGGTGATGTAATTTAAATAGTCTGATGGATTAGGGTTCGCATTGCTGTAAAACGAGTTTATAGCTGTTTTGGTTTTCTGCATTTCGCCCCGATATTGGGTAAGCAAAAGATTTTCATCTGAATTTAAAAACTTAACCCCTTCATCTTGATTGAAGGTAAATTGAATGTCTTCGTTGTTGTAAATGAAATCGAAATTGTATTCGTTTTGAGGCAAAGCGTATACAATGCGATACATGCCTGATTTTGCATCTGGCGGCAATGTGAGCTCGAACACTCCATTTTCTATATTCGCATGATTGATATATACCGAATTTGTAATTTCAATTTTATATAAAATGGCAGCTTTAAAATCTTCTGCAGGAGAAAAACTTCCAGAAAGCTGATGTTGTGCTACGGCGAATAACGGGAGTAGGCAACAAATAAAAATTAATTTTTTCATCTCTATTTATGAGGTAATGGGTTGTAGGGCCATTACGGCTTGTTTAACGGTTTTAATGTGGTCGAAAGTCAATAATAAGCGCAATCCGGCACGGGTGTCTTTTTCTTTCATTTTACAGGCTTTAGGATTGGCTTGCACGTATTGTAATACTTTGGTAAAGCCTGGACTTTGGTAAAACGAACTTTGTTGGTCGCTTATAAAATAACCAACCATTTTACCGTGTTTCATTACTACTTTTTCGAGGCCAATTTTGGCAGCCATCCATTTTATTCGAACACTATTTAATAAATCTATTACTTGAGTTGGCATGTCTCCAAAACGATCTATAAGTTCTTTCTCGAAGTTGAGTAATTCGCTTTCGTTTTTAAGATTGTTTAATTGGGTGTATAGATTAAGACGCTCGGTAATGTTATTAATGTAATCGTCTGGAAACAGTAATTCAAAATCGGTGTCTATAGTAATATCCTTAACGTATTCTTTTGGCTTTTTATCGTCTTGATAAAGGTCTTTAAATTCGTTTTCTTTTAATTCTTCTATGGCTTCATTTAGAATTTTCTGATAGGTATCGAAACCAATATCGTTTATAAACCCGCTTTGTTCTCCCCCCAGAAGATCGCCTGCACCACGAATTTCCAAATCTTTCATAGCAATGTTAAATCCGCTACCAAGCTCTGTAAATTGTTCTAGCGCCGTAATACGTTTTCGGGCATCGGCAGTCATGGCAGAATATTCTGGCGTGATAAAATAACAGAAGGCCTTTTTATTGCTTCTACCTACACGACCGCGCATTTGATGCAAATCACTCAAGCCAAAATTATTAGCGTTGTTTATAAAAATAGTATTGGCATTCGGTACATCTAGTCCACTTTCTACTATGGTGGTACTTACCAGAACATCAAATTCACCATTCATAAAAGCGAGCATAAGTTGTTCTAGTTTTTTGCCATCCATTTGGCCGTGGCCAACACCCACTTTGGCATCGGGAACCAAACGCTGTATTAAACCGGCAACTTCCTTAATATTTTCGATACGGTTATGAATAAAATATATTTGTCCACCACGCTGAATTTCGTAACTCACTGCGTCGCGAATGGTTTCTTCATCAAAGCGTACCACATGACTTTCGATAGGGTAGCGGTTAGGTGGCGGTGTGGTAATAACAGATAAATCGCGTGCTGCCATTAAACTAAATTGTAACGTTCTTGGTATAGGCGTGGCGGTAAGTGTTAGCACGTCTACATTGTCTTTAAGGGTTTTTAGTTTTTCTTTTACAGCTACACCAAACTTTTGTTCTTCGTCTACAATTAAAAGGCCTAAATCTTTAAAAACAACACTTTTGTTAACCAATTGGTGGGTGCCAATAATAATGTCTACCTGTCCGTTTTCGAGTTGCTCTAAAGTTTCTCGTTTTTCTTTGGCTGTTCTAAATCGGTTTACATAATCTACAGTTACCGGAAAATCTTTTAAGCGTTCGCTAAATGTTTTAAAATGCTGATAAGCCAATATGGTGGTAGGCACTAAAACGGCCACCTGTTTACCATTATCTACGGCTTTAAATGCGGCACGAATAGCGACTTCGGTTTTACCAAAGCCAACGTCTCCACAAACTAAGCGGTCCATTGGGCGTTCGCTTTCCATATCGTTTTTAATATCGGCTGTCGCTGTGCTTTGGTCGGGAGTATCTTCGTAAATAAAAGACGATTCTAGTTCCAGTTGCAAATGGCTGTCGGGATAGTATTGGTAACCTTTTTCCAGTTTACGTTTGGCGTAGAGTTTAATTAAATTGAAAGCAATTTCCTTAACTCGGGTTTTGGTTTTTTGCTTTAAGGTTTTCCAGGCATTGCTTCCTAGTTTATGAATTTTAGGAGGTTTACCATCCTTACCGTTAAATTTCGTGATTTTATGTAAGGCGTGAATACTTAAATATAAGATATCGCGTTCGCCGTAAATAAGCTTTATGGCTTCTTGTTTTTTACCTTCAACATCTATTTTTTGAAGTCCACCAAAACGGCCAACGCCATGGTCGATGTGTGTTACGTAATCGCCAATTTCTAGGGTGGTAAGCTCTTTTAAGGTAATGGCCTGCTTTTTGGCATAACCGTTTTTAAGACTAAATTTATGATAGCGCTCAAAGATTTGATGGTCGGTATAACACAGCACTTTATTATCGTGGTCTATAAAACCTTGATGTAACGAAAGTACGAGTGTTTTGTAAGCTACACCTTGTTCTGTATCTTCAAAAATATCGTGAAAGCGTTTGGCTTGCTGTTCGCTGGCACACGTTATATAATTGGTAAAACCTTTGTTATGATTGCTGTTTAAATCGTCTATCAACAAATTAAATTGTTTGTTAAAAGCGGGTTGGGGTGTAGTGTTAAACACAATAGCGGTATCGTTGGCATTGTTAAAGTAGTACCCGCTACCAAACTCAACAACCGTAAGTTTTAAGAGTTGTTTTTTTAAGCTTTCGGCATTGCAAAACAATTCGTTTGGGGTGTTGTGTTTGATGTCTTTAGAGAGCTTCTCGAAGGCTTCTTCGGCTTTAGCAAAAAGAGCGTCAGTACCTGAAAATAAAAGTTGTGAGTTTTTTGAAAACACTATGGTTTTAGACGAAATATATTGCAGGAAACTTTCTCGGACTTCGTCTAAAAATTTGTTTTCGACATTGGGGATTATATTGATTTTTTTGATTTGTTCTGTCGAGAGCTGTGTTTCTACGTCAAAGGTTCTAATGCTGTCTACCTCGTCGCCAAAAAATTCGATACGGTAAGGTTCGTCGTGCGAAAACGAAAACACGTCTACAATACCGCCACGGACAGAAAATTCGCCCGGTTCGGTAACAAAATCTACACGTTTAAATTTATATTCAAAAAGAACTTCGTTTACAAAATCAATTGATAAGCTATCGCTAACTGCAATTTTAAGGGTGTTGCGTTCCAGTTCTTTTTTGGTGACTACTTTTTCGAATAAGGCATCGGTATAGGTGACAATTATGGCCGGCTTTTTACGCGAATTAATACGGTTTAAAACTTCGGCTCTTAGCAATACATTGGCATTGTCGGTCTCTTCGATTTGGTAAGGTCTTCTGTAACTTCCCGGATAAAAAAGAACGTCTCTATCGTTTATAAGTTGCTCGAGATCGTTAAGGTAATAAGCGGCTTCTTCTTTATCGTTAAAAATAAGAAGGAACGGTTTTTCTGCTTGTTTAAAAATATTGGCAATAACAAACGAGAATGACGATCCAACTAGGCCTTTTAAAAGTGTTTTACTTTCGTTTTCGGCAATGGCAAGTTGCAAATTTTGCGTTTGCAAAGTTTGTGCAAAAGTTTGCAAGAGGTTGTTTTTACTCAAAGCAATATAATTTGTGCAAATATAAGGTTAATGTTTTTTATGTACTTTGTTTTAAAGCCTTCTAATTTAAGCGTTATGCGATAAAAGCTTGTACGAACGATTACAAAAAAAGCAAAGTTTCGTTATAAAACGATAGAAGTTTAATTATCTTTGCACGATTAAAAAACCAAAATATATGTCATTTTCAGATTTATTTGATAGTGGATTTAAAAAACGTAACGAAGATCATTTTGCCGCCATTGTACGTGTAGCTATGGACGATGGTATTATCTCTGATGATGAAAAAGCGTTTTTAGACCGATTAGCTAGAAACTTGCACATAAACGAGCACGATTACGAGCTAATTTTAAAGGATTATAAATCGCATCCTATTAACCCACCAACCTTGTACATTAACCGTTTAGAGCGTTTATACGACTTGGCGCGTATGGTGTATGTAGACCATATTAAAGGTGATAACGAAGAAATCTTATTGCGTAAAATAGGAATAGGATTAGGTTTTTCGCCAGAAAACGTAAAGTACGTAGTCGATAAAGCTTTAACTTTAGTATCTAACGGTGTAGATTTAGATACATTTATAGAAGAAATAAAAATGATGAACCGCTAGGTTTGTCCTCTATTATTAGATATTAAAAAAGCGACCCAAAAGGTCGCTTTTTTTTACACTTAAAAATTATTTATTTGGCATTGCGCATAAATTCTTCGGCTTTTTCAACCATGTGTTTACTGCCACAAATAAACGGTACACGTTCGTGTAGCTCGGTAGGTTGAATGTCTAAAATACGCTGAAAACCATCGCTAGCCTTACCGTTGGCTTGTTCTGCTAAAAAAGCCATTGGGTTGCATTCGTATAATAATCGTAGTTTTCCTTTTTCGTTTTTAGAACTTTTTGGGTATAAATAAATACCACCTTTAATCATGTTTCTGTGAAAGTCTGATACTAACGAGCCAATATATCGCGAAGTATATGGGCGGTCGCCTTCTTCCATCTGGCAATATTTTATGTAATCTTTAATGCCTTGTGGAAAATGAATGTAATTACCTTCGTTACAAGAATAAATTCGGCCATCTAACGGAAAGCTCATGTCTGGATGCGACAGGTAAAAGGTGCCTATCGCTGGGTTTAGGGTAAATCCGTTAACACCCGCTCCTGTGGTATACACCAACATGGTAGAGGTACCATAAACAACATAGCCAGCGGCTACTTGCTGATTCCCTTTTTGTAAAAAATCATCAATGGTTACAGGGCTTCCTACGGGGGTAACACGGCGGTATACCGAAAAAATAGTCCCTACAGATACATTAACATCAATATTAGAAGAGCCATCTAATGGATCTATTAAAACAACATATTTGTTGCCGTTATTGGAGTCTTGACTGTTAATGCTAATAAAATCGTCTTCTTCTTCGCTGGCAATACCACAAACAATATTTCTATTGGTTAAGGTCTGTATAAATTTGTCGTTGGCGTAAACGTCTAATTTTTGTTGGTCTTCGCCTTGAATGTTCACTTCTCCAGCAGCACCAATAATATCTACTAATCCTGCTTTGTTTACTTCGTGGTTTACTACTTTAGCTGCTAATCGTATAGAGTTTATTAATCTGGATAATTCTCCCGAAGAGTATCTAAAGGCAGCTTGGTTTTCGATGATAAACTCACCGAGGGTTTTGTTTTTTTGACTCATTAATTGTGATGTTGGTTGGTACAAATATCGTGTTTTTTACGAAACTACAACGTTTGAAATGCAATTAAAATCCACTCAATTTTCTATATCTTTGCAGGCACAAAACAAGATTATGGATTTTAAAATTAGAGCGGCAAAAAAAGAAGATATCTCAGGAATTCTTCAATTGATTAACGAATTGGCAATTTTTGAAAACGAACCCGATGCGGTAGAAGTAACTGCTAGCGATTTAGAACGCGATGGTTTTGGAGATGCGCCGCTTTTTATCTGTTTTGTTGCCGAGGTAGCTGCTGGTATAAAAGGCATTGCTTTGGTGTACAATAGATATTCTACTTGGAAAGGCCCAATCATTCATTTAGAAGATTTAATTGTAAATGAAGCGTATCGCGGCACAGGTATTGGCTCGGCTTTGTTAGACGAAGTTGTTAAATACGGCCATAGTCGTGGCGCTAAGCGCATTAATTGGGAAGTTTTAGATTGGAACGAAAGTGCTATTTCGTTTTACGAAAGCAAAGGAGCACGCGTGTTGCGAGATTGGGATGTTGTGCATCTGGACGAGCAAGCCATTCGGGCCTACGTAGATAAACTATAATATGAAGGTTTTTAAATTTGGTGGTGCTTCTGTTAAAGATGCTCAAGCTGTAAAAAACCTTGGCACTATTGTAAAGCATTATGGAAGTAACGATACTTTAATTGTAGTATCGGCTATGGGTAAAACTACGAATGCTTTAGAGGCGGTAGTAAACCAGTATGCAAACGGTGGTCAAGGGCTACAAGCGGCCTTACAAGTTGTAAAACAGTATCATAAACAAATTATTTTGGAGTTGTTTTTAAGCGAGGCGCATCCTGCAATGCTTCAATTTGAAACTACTTATAAAGCACTGCTTCAATTTTTAGAAACAAATACCAACACCAATTACGATTTTAGTTACGACCAAATTATTCATTATGGCGAATTGTTTTCGACCCAAATTATTGGTCATTTTCTCAATCAAATAGATCTCGAAGTAAGTTGGTTAGATGCCCGAAATTATATTAAAACCAATGCAAATTATCGTCGCGCTTTAGTAGATATGCAGGTTACAGAGCGCCTTATTTTGCCCTTAGCGGAAACTGGCAAGCTTATGGTAACACAAGGCTTTATAGCCAGTAATGCTGAAGGGTTTACTACAACTTTAGGGCGCGAAGGCAGCGATTATACTGCAGCCATTTTTGGCGCATGCTTGCAGGCCGAAAGTGTTACTATTTGGAAAGATGTGCCCGGGGTATTAAATGCCGATCCGCGATATTTTGAAGCGCCAGAGTTATTAGAGCGCATGTCGTATAACGAGGCCATAGAGCTGGCATTTTATGGCGCTTCGGTAATGCACCCAAAAACCTTACAACCCTTGCAGCAAAAGGCTATTCCGTTGCATGTAAAGTCGTTTTTAAATCCAGATGGTGTGGGTACTGTAGTCCATACACAAGCTGGTATTCATCCGCAAGTGCCTTGTTATATTGTAAAGAAAAACCAGATGTTAATACAGTTGTCATCTTTAGATTTTTCATACATTGTAGAGGAAAATATTAGCGACATTTTTAGACTATTGCATCATTTTAAAATGAAAGTTGATGTCATTCAGAATTCAGCCATCACATTTTCGGTTTGTGTAGACGATCTTTACAATACATTACAAGACGTGGTAGCACATTTGCAACAGAAGTTTAAAGTGCAATACACCACCAATGTGGCGCTTTATACAGTGAGGCATTACAATACCCAAGCCATTGCTTTAATAGAAAGCAACAAAACCATTTTATTAAAACAACGGTCGCAAGACACATTACAAATAGTAACTCAATAAACAATTTACTACATTTGCTATCATGGCAAAACACGACAAAAAAGTATTAGTAACAGCAAGTGAAGTGGCCCAAGCTATTAATTTAGAGAAATATGGATTTCTGGGTACTTTTATGGGGTGGAGCTTAATGAAGCTTTTAAGGATATCTAAATTAAATACCTTTTATCAAGAGAACAATCATTTAGAGGGTATTGCTTTTCTAGATCGTATTTTAGATGAATTCGATATTAAATTCGAAATTCCAGAGGAAGACTTAAAACGTTTGCCAAAAGATGGCGCTTACATTACGGTGTCTAATCATCCTTTAGGTGGTATTGATGGTATTTTATTGCTAAAATTAATGTTAGAGCAGCGCGCCGATTTTAAAATTATAGCTAATTTTTTATTGCATCGCGTAGCACCATTAAAACCTTACATTATGCCTGTAAATCCTTTCGAGGATCGCAAGGATGTAAAATCTAGCGTCGCAGGGTTTAAAAATGCATTGTTGCATTTAAAAGAAGGGCATCCGTTAGGTGTATTTCCTGCGGGCGAGGTTTCGACATATCGTGAAGGAAAATTAGTGGTAGACAAACCTTGGGAAGCAGCAGCGTTAAAATTGGTAAAACGTGCCGAAGTACCTGTGGTACCTATTTATTTTCACGCCAAAAACAGTAAATTGTTTTACAGATTGTCTCAGCTTAACGACACTTTGCGAACAGCTAAATTACCGTCGGAAATGCTTACGCAAAAGCGTCGTGTTATAAAAGTGCGTATAGGAAAACCCATACCGGTAGCCGATCAGAAAGAGTATGCGACTTTGCATGAATACTCGGAGTTTTTAAGGCGAAAAACCTATATGTTGGCCAATGTTTTTGAAGACAAATCTAAAATATTAAATAGCTTATCGTCTACTTTAAAAACCACTAAATTACCGAAACGTATTGTTACACCTGTCGATACCATTTTGATGAACGAAGAGGTTGAACAGTTACGTGCTGCCGATTGCAGGTTATTGCAAAGTAAAAATTACGAAGTCTTTTTGGCTACAACAGATCAAATACCAAATGTACTGCGCGAGATAGGACGTTTACGGGAAATTACTTTTAGAGCTGTAGGCGAAGGGACTAATGAATCGATCGATTTAGATAAATTTGACACCTATTATCATCACATGTTTTTATGGGACGACGATCAAAAAGTAATCGCTGGAGCATACCGTATGGGGTTAGGCGCGCAGATTTATAAAAAATACGGAATAGACGGATTTTATCTTCAAGATTTATTTCGTTTCGAGCCAGAATTGCATAAAATGATGAGCGAATCTATAGAAATGGGACGCGCGTTTATTGTAAAGGAATTTCAGCTCAAGCCTATGCCATTATTTTTATTGTGGCGTGGCATCGTACATACCACACTGCGTTATCCAGAACATAAATATTTAATTGGTGGCGTAAGTATTAGCAATCAGTTTTCTAATTTTTCGAAATCCTTAATGATTGAGTTTATGAAATCACATTATTACGATCCTTACGTGGCGCAATATGTACACCCAAAAAAGGAATTTAAAGTGAAGCTGAAGGATGCCGATAAAGATTTTGTTTTTGATGCTACCGAAGCCGATTTAAATAAGTTCGATAAGATTATTGATGAGGTAGAACCTGGGAATTTAAGATTGCCTGTATTGCTTAAAAAATACATTAAACAAAATGCCAGATTAGTGGCTTTTAACGTAGACCCTTTGTTTAATAATGCGGTTGATGGTTTAATGTATATAAAAATAGCCGATTTGCCAGAAAGTACTGTGCGCCCTGTTATGGAAGAATTTCAAGAAGAACTGGAGCGTAAGTTTTCTGGGAATGGTGAGACTTAATAAGATGTATTGGTTTCTATATTTTTAGATGATAATCAATCTAAAAAGAAATAAAAAAAGCTGTCCAAAAAGTTTTAAAGCGTCATTCTGTGCTTGCCACAGAATCTCATCATAATAAAAATCAATAATTATGAGAATCTGAAATCGAAGATTCAACGACGTTAAATAAATTCAGATTGACGAAAAATTAATTTTTTAGACCTCTTTTTTGGGTTTAATGAAGCTATTTTATGAATGTGCCTTTTTAGTTTAGAGCAAAAAAAAACCTTATTTCAATGCCAAGCTTTTGTTGGGAGAAATAAGGTTAGTATTTAGTTATTGACTAATAGCAATACAAATATATAATATAATAGAGTAGTTATAGAGAGAGTTATATAGTTGGTATAAAAAATTATATAGTTGGTAGGCTATTTTGTATAGTTAAAATTAGCTATACTTCACCTTGCGTAAAATCCTTAAAGATTCCTTGTATAATTGGTAGATGTCCTCGCTGTAATTTTTTAAGTAGGGTTTAATATCGTGCAGTTTGTTTAGTGCTTGCGGGAAATCGTTTAAGTAGCAAATAAGATAGGTGGCAGGCAGGTTTTTTAGATCGGCATGTTCATTTTTACTTAATGTTAATCCTTTTTTTAATTTGTTGAAAATGGCATTGTTGCTATTGTAAATATGATGCAGTACTTTTTTATCGAATAAAGGTGGTTTAAACAGTAATTTCGTGTGTATTTGGTAACTGGCATTTTCGTTAAAACTGATGTTTGTTTCTTCAAGTGGGTAGTAGCTGTATGAGTTCTGAAGTCCTAAATGAACATATTCTATGATATTAAAAGCATCGTCTGTTATAGTTATGGCGACTTCATCTAATTCCGAAAAAAATAAACGCACCTGTTCGTTTATTAATTCTATATCTACCCTAGAGAAATAGGTTTTGTCTTTAACCACTTTTTTTTGTCCTGCCCAGCAAATAACAAAATACTCTTTAAACACGCGGTATTCAGGATGATAATCTTTTCGTTTTTTTAAAAAGTCGAAAACACCATTTAAAGTATATTCTATATTGTTTTGCGCATGGTTTTCTATGGCTTCAACAATTTTAGAATTTACATCTTTTAATGTAATGTCGAATACCTTGGGCATGCTTATACTGCCATCTCTAAAAAATACAGAACCGCCGTAATATTTCCAGATATTTTTTTTTAACGAGGTAATTTTATTGTTGGCCCTAATGGTTACTAAACCAACAACTTTATCGTCTGGTAAATGTGGGAACGGAATGTTTTCGTATTGTACAATTGGCGGATGGGTAAGATAGGCGTTAATGAGGTTTTGAATTTTGCTATCATCAAAAAAATCGACACCTATAATTGTGTTGTCTTCATCTTCAACCCCAATCACAATAAACGAATTGTTGTTGGGGTTGCTGTTAGATAGTGCACAAATGTGTTTTAAGAATTTGGCTTTACCTTCTTTTTCACTAATATCAATTTTGCGCTTTTTATCATAAAAACTATTTTCGTCGTTGTGGGCCAATAGGTTTTTAATAAGAAGCCTTTTGTTAATCATATCAGTTTTTCTTTACAGTGGTAGAATTAGCTTGGGCTGTAGGGAATACCAAAAGGTCGGCAATGTTTACATGGTCTGGGCGACTTACCATAAAATAGATAATTTCTGCAATATCTTGCGCTTGTAAGGCATGAAAGCCGTTGTACACAGTGTCGGCAATAGGATCGCCTTTAAAACGTACTTTAGAAAATTCGGTTTCTACCAGTCCTGGATTTATAGCGCCTACTTTTATGCCATAGGGATTTAAATCTATGCGCATGCCTTCGGTTATAGCTAATACAGCATGTTTACTGCCGCAATATACGTTTCCGTTGGGATATACCTCTTTTCCTGCCGAAGAACCAATATTAATAATGTGCCCCGATTGCCTTGCTGTCATGCCAGGAATTATGGCTTTACTAACATATAATAAGCCTTTCACGTTAATATCCATCATGGCGTCCCAATCGTCTAAATTTCCAGTTTGTATTGGGTCTAGTCCGTGAGCATTACCTGCATTATTGATTAAAATGTCGATTTCGGAAAATGCTTCAGGTAGGGAATCTATGGCTTTTAAAGTTTGTGTTTTGTCTCTAACATCAAAATTTAAAATGTGCACATCGACCTCTTTCTCTAAAGCTTTTTTTATGGTTTGAAGACGCTCCAAACGTCTGCCGCAAAGAATCAAGTCTATATTATGTTTGGCAAATTCATGTGCTGTAGCTCTTCCTATACCACTTGTTGCGCCCGTTATAAGAGCAATTTTATTTTTCATGTATTAAGAAATCTAATGATTTAGTTATAAAAATAATTATTACCAGTTAATAATGTAAACGATATGAGTTAATTATTATTGAAAACAACATAAAAACTAAAAATAGTTAACGAAACATCCTTGTGCAATTTATGAGTTGTGCCAAGTGTAGGTTTTGATAAGAAATAATTGTTTGGTTATAAAAACTGTTAATTTCTGTGTAATATTTTTAATAAAATTGGCATATTGTGCTGCTTTTTAATTTTTAACCAATTGTTAACAGCGACACAAGAAAAAAATTAACAATTTGCAGGCTGTTAAATTGCTTAGTATATTCGAGGTTTTAAAAAAATACGATAATGGATAATACCACTACAATAGATATTAAATCGATTAATGAAAAGATAGAAAGAGAAAGTGCTTTTGTAGACTTACTTACTTTAGAAATGAATAAAGTAATTGTTGGTCAAAAACACATGGTAGAACGCTTATTAATTGGGTTGTTGGGTCAAGGACATATTCTTTTAGAAGGGGTGCCTGGATTAGCAAAAACGCTTGCCATTAATACCCTGTCTAAAGCTATAAACGGAAGCTTTAGTCGTATACAATTTACACCAGATTTATTACCTGCCGATGTTGTGGGAACCTTGATTTACAATATAAAAGACAACGATTTTTCAATTAAAAAAGGACCGATTTTTGCCAATTTTGTTTTGGCAGACGAGATAAACAGGGCGCCTGCAAAAGTACAATCGGCGTTGTTAGAAGCCATGCAGGAAAAGCAAGTTACCATTGGCGACGAAACATTTATTTTAGATAAACCGTTTCTTGTTATGGCAACCCAAAACCCGGTCGAGCAAGAGGGTACCTATCCGTTACCAGAAGCTCAGGTAGACCGTTTTATGCTAAAAACGGTTATAGAATACCCTAAATTAGATGAAGAACAACTTATTGTTCGTGCTAATTTAAGCGGTTCGTTCGAGAAGGTAAATCCAGTAGTATCTACAGAGCAAATATTAAGCGCGCAAAAAGCGGTTCGCGAAGTCTATATGGACGAAAAAATCGAGAAGTATATTCTAGATATTATTTTTGCAACCCGTTTTCCAGAGAAATACAGATTAGCAGATTTAAAACCTTTAATTTCTTTCGGAGCATCGCCTCGTGGTAGTATTAATTTAGCAACGGCAGCCAAGTGTTATGCGTTTATTAAACGTAGAGGTTACGTTATTCCAGAAGATGTTCGCGCTGTAGTTTACGATGTATTACGCCATAGAATAGGAATTACTTACGAAGCCGAAGCAGAAAATATCACTTCGGTAGATATAATTAACAAAATTGTTAATGAAATAGAAGTGCCTTAATTGTTTTTAATTTAGGAATGAAGCAGGACGTTTTTTTGATTATTATTTCAAAAAAGCACAATCGTAAATTGAAACATGGACACTAAAGAATTACTAAAAAAAGTACGAAAGATAGAGATTAAGACACGCCGTTTGTCTAATCATATTTTTGGAGGAGAATACCATTCTACCTTTAAAGGGCGTGGTATGACTTTTAGTGAGGTACGCCAATACCAATTTGGAGACGATGTTAGAAATATAGATTGGAATGTTACCGCACGATATAACGAACCCTATATAAAAGTTTTCGAAGAAGAGCGCGAATTAACCATGATGCTTATGGTAGATGTTTCGGGCTCGGAATGGTTTGGTACCGCTCAGCAATTTAAAAACGAGGTCGTTACAGAAATAGCGGCTACCTTGGCATTTTCGGCAACCCAGAATAACGATAAAATAGGGTTGGTATTATTTTCCGATGCTATAGAATTATACATTCCGCCCAAAAAGGGACGATCGCATGTATTACGAATAATTCGCGAATTAATAGAGTTCGAACCAAAAAGTAAGAAGACAAATGTTGTCGAGGCTTTTAAGTTTCTGTCCAGCGTAATGAAAAAGCGAGCCATAGTTTTTGTGCTGTCCGATTTTATTGCAGACGATTATAAACAGACTTTGAAAATAGCCTCGGGACGCCACGATGTTACTGGTATTCGGGTGTACGATAAACACGAAGAAAGCATTCCTAATTTAGGTATGGTACAGATGCAGGACGAAGAAACTGGAGAATTAATGCTGGTGAATACCGCATCTAAAACCGTAAGAAAAAATTACAGCAAATACTATCAAGATAAAGTTAATTATTATAAAGACAGTTTCGCAAAATCGGGAGCAGGAACTATAGATTGTCGTGTAGATGAAAGTTATGTTAAAAAACTGTTAGGCTATTTTAAACGCAGAGGATAATCGCTTAAAAAGTATGAAGAGCCATAAATTTACCATAAAACCTATATTAAAAAACAGTCTGTTAAGCCTTTTGTTTTTGTGCTTATTTACAAGCCTTAGCACGGCACAAGACTTAAAGTTTGGTATAGATTCCACAAACATAAAAGTTGGTGCGCAAATCACTTATAAAATAGAAGTTGTAACCGATACCACCAGTGTTGTTGTGTTTCCAGAAGGGCAAACATTTATGCCTTTAGAGGTTATAGAATCTTATGCTGTAGATACTACCAAACTGAATGATAAATTAAACCTGATAAAAAAATACGGTTTAACACAATTCGATTCTGGGCAATATACCATCCCGCCGCAAAAAGTCGTTTTAGGAAATAAAACACTGTTTACAGATTCGTTAAAAGTAGAAGTTAATAACGTAGTTATAGATACTACCAAGCAAGGACTTTACGATATTAAACCAATTATTGAAGTCGAAAAAACAAACAATAACTGGTGGCGATTACCACTGTATATTTTACTAGGTTTAATAATTATTGGGGGTATTCTGTACTGGTTTATTTGGCGTAAAAAACCATTAACCGAAGCCGAAGAAATTGCTTTATTACCGCCTTACGAACGCGCAAAATTAGCGCTTCAAAAACTAGATGAAAGTCATTATCTAGAACATTCCGAAATTAAAGAATACTATTCCGAATTAACACTTGTACTTCGAAAATATCTAGATGAAAAAGTATACGATAGGGCCTTAGAAAGTACTACCGATGAGTTAATCGCGAGGCTTCAGTTGTTAAAAGAAGGTAATCAAATAGATTTTAGCAAGGAAACTATAAAAAATATCGAGAGCATTTTAAAACGTGCCGATTTGGTGAAATTTGCTAAATCTGCACCAGATATTCAGTTGGCAGAACTCGATAAAAAAACAATCGAAGTAGAAATAGATCATGTAAAAGAAGTCCTTCCAGAACCAGATGAAGAAGAAAAACTTTTAGATCAGCAATATAAAGAAGCACAGGAACGCAAAAAGAAGCGTAAAAAAATTGTGTTAACCGTTGTAGGGGCTATCGTATTATTGGCCATGACCTTTACAGGTTTTGCCATTAAATATGGTTTCGATTATACAAAAGACACCATTTTAGGTCACGATTCTAAAGAATTGCTAGAGGGGCAATGGGTAACCAGCGATTATGGTGTGCCGCTAATTAGCATTACCACACCTAAGGTGTTAAAGCGTTTGGAGAGCCCAATTCCAGATCAATTAAAAGATAAAGTGCAGGTTACAGTGTTTGGTTACGGGTCTATTTTAGATTTATTTAGTATCACGGTAAACACAACCAAAACCTTAACTCCTAATGCGCAACAGCAAGGTCAGCAAAATGGAGCAGCACAAGAAAATACGATAGATTTAAACCAAGCCTCGGAAGAAGCCATTAAACAGTTCGAGCTTCATAAAGTTACCGATATTACTGTAAAACGCGATAAGTTTACCACGCCTAATGGCGCCGAGGGTTTAAAAACGTATGGTACGGGCCTTGTTCCTATTGCTAATACCGAGAATTATATTTTGGCACATTATATCATGTTGCATTTTACATCGCAAAATGTATTGCAGCAAATTGTAGTAAGTTGGAAAGATGGCGATGTTTATGCCGAAGAAATGGCAGAGCGTATAGTAAATTCGGTAGAACTTAATAAAAAATCACAATAATGTTTGAAGGGATAGAATTTTTGAACAAACAGGTATTTTGGTTGTTTTTATTACTGCCATTAGCCATTATCTGGTATCTTTTTAAACAGAATAAGCAAAATGCCGAGTTAAAGATGTCGAGCATTAAAGGGTTTAAAGTTACCCAATCGTGGCTGCCTAAATTAAAACATCTGCTTTTTGTATTGCGCTTATTGGCTTTAGCTTTGCTAATAACAGCATTGGCAAGACCTCGAACGGTAGATGTGTCTTCCAGAACAAAAACCACTAAGGGTATCGATATTGTAATGGCTATAGATGTTTCGGCAAGTATGCTGGCCAAAGATTTAAAACCAAACCGATTAGAAGCTTTAAAAGAAGTTGCGGCAGAATTTATTAAAGAGCGTCCTAATGATCGTATTGGTTTGGTAGAGTATGCTGGCGAAAGTTATACAAAAACACCAATTACCAGCGATAAAGCTATCGTAATTCGTTCTTTAGAAGATATTAAATACAATAATATTATAGAAGGCGGTACAGCCATTGGTATGGGTTTAGCAACTTCTGTAAATCGTTTAAAAGACAGTAAAGCCAAAAGTAAAGTTATTATTTTACTTACAGACGGTGTGAATAACTCAGGGTTTATAGATCCTAAAATAGCAAGCGAAATGGCGGTTGAGTTTGGAATCAAAACCTATACTATAGGTTTAGGGTCCAACGGTATGGCTTTGTCACCAATAGGCATGTTACCTAACGGAAGGTTTCAATATGGGCGTGTTCCAGTAGAGATAGACGAAGCTTTATTGCAAGAAATAGCAGCGGTAACAGGAGGTAAGTATTTTAGAGCAACAGATAATAAAAAGCTCGAAGAAATTTACGAAGAGATTAATAAGCTCGAAAAAACAGATATCGAAGAATTTAAATATTATAATTACGAAGAAAAATTCCGTCCCTTAGTTTTATTAGCCGGATTGTTATTAATTCTGGAAATTTTACTTCGTTCCACAATATTTAAAAGTTTTATATAAATAATGTATCAATTAGAAGAAAAAATATGGTTTTGGGTTTTGGCAATTATTCCTGTAATTATTGTCATATTTATGGCGTTACAACTCTGGAAACGTCATAAACAAAAACAATTTGCAGACAAAGCGCTTTTACAACGTTTAAGTCCAAATCGGTCGTTATTTAAGTCGGTTTTAAAACTTATAATGTTGTGTTTGGCGTTTGCGTGTTTGTCTGTAGCGCTAGTTAACCCTAAAATAGGAACCAAATTAGAAACCGTTAAACGCGAAGGTGTAGATATCGTGTTTGCGGTAGACGTTTCTAAAAGTATGTTGGCCGAAGATATCGCACCTAATCGTCTGGAAAAGGCCAAGCAATTAGTAACACAAATCATCAATAATTTAGCGAGCGACCGTGTGGGTATTATTGCCTATGCTGGGAAAGCATTTCCGCAATTACCCATTACTACAGATTATGCTTCGGCAAAAATGTTTCTTCAAAATATGAACACAGATATGCTGTCGTCTCAAGGTACTGCGATTAATGAAGCGATTAATTTAGCGAAAACCTATTTTGATGACGAAGAGCAAACCAACAGAGTGTTAATTATTATTTCCGATGGTGAAGACCATAGCGAAATGGCTGCCAAAGTAGCCGAAGAAGCTGCCGAAGAAGGTATAAGAATTTTTACCATAGGCGTAGGCGATGTTAAAGGCGGGCCAATACCACTAAAACATAATGGCATTACGCTCAATTATAAGAAGGATAGTAATGGCGAAACTGTTATTACTCGACTTAACGAAGAAACCCTGAAGAATATCGCCCAAGAAGCCGATGGGGTTTACATTAACGGAAGGCAAACAAGTGTGGTAGTCGATGAGATCCGCGACCTTTTAAATGGCATGGATAAAACCGAGTTCGAGGCCAAACAATTTGCAGATTTTAAAGATCAGTTTCAATGGTTTTTAGCACTAGCTATAGCTTTCCTTTTTATAGACATTTTCTTATTAGATCGTAAAACAGCATGGTTAAAGAAGTTAAACTTATTTAACGAAAACTTATGATAGAAAACGCTAAAAAATTAGTAATATTCGGTGATTTTGGAGTATTTGTTATGAAAAAGATACTATTACTTGTTTTGGTACTTTGTTCGTTTTCATCTTTTGCACAAGACAATGATGAAGTATTGCAGAACGCCAAAAGACTAGCCAATAACTTTGTTTTTGAAGGCAACGAAGACCTGAAAAACGACAATTATGTCGATGCCGAGATGGCTTATCGCAAAGCCATTTCTAACGAACAAACCAATATTTCTGGACTTTATAATTTAGGAACTTCGTATGTTAAAAAAGGAAACTACGATGAAGCTTTATACCGTTTACAACAAGCTGCGGCTAAAGCAACCAGCAAACCAGAAAAACATAAGGCTTACCACAACATTGGTAATATATTAATGCAAAATAAGCAGTGTAAGGAAGCTGTTGAGGCTTATAAAAATGCATTGCGAAACGATCCTTCAGACAACGAAACGCGTTATAATTTTGGCTTAGCCAAAGCATGTGCCGAGCAGCAGAAGCAAGACAATCAGAATAACGAAAACGATAATCAGGATCAGAATAAAGACCAGAACCAAGACAATCAAGATCAAAACCAAGATCAGAATAAAGATAATCAGGATCAAGATCAAAAGGATCAGGACAAACAAGACGAAGGCGATCAAAAAGATCAGGATAATAAAGATCAGGGCGATCAGGATCAAAAGGAAGGCGACCAAGACGAACAAGAAGATGGAAAGCCTAAAGACGATAAACAAGATCCTGGACAAGGCGATCAAGATAAAAAAGAACAACCCCAACAACCTAAACCACAACAAGGGCAAATGTCGCCACAGCAAATTAAAAACTTGCTAGAGGCCATGAATAACCAAGAACAAAAGGTTCAAGAAAAAATGAATGCCGAAAAAACAAAAGGGGTGCAAATACAAACAGATAAAGATTGGTAATTTATATTGCGAATAATACAGATAATGAAAGGGATTAAATACATATCTATACTTGTAATAGTATTGTTTTCAAACTTAGGCTTAGCACAAGTTAAGTTTGAAGCAAAACTTAGTAAAACAAAATTAGGTATTAACGAGCGTTTACGTGTAGATTTTGAAATGAACAAAGATGGCGATAATTTTAATCCGCCAGATTTTTCGAGTTTTAGCGTGGTTGGCGGTCCCAACCAATCGGTAAGTAAATCGTGGGTAAATGGCGTGTCTCAATTTTCTAAAACATACACCTATTTTTTAGCACCTAAAAGTCTGGGTAATTTTAAAATTAATCAGGCCACAATAGAAGTTGATGGGCAAGTGTATAAAACCACTCCGGTAACGGTAACGGTAACCAAGGCTGTCGATAAACCAAAAGATGGCAATAATGCCGATTATGTCGCTTCCGAGAATATTCATTTGGTGGCCGAAGTTTCTAAGGCAACACCATACCTTAACGAGGCTATAACGGTAGTCTATAAATTATTTGTGTCTCCCAATACAGGTGTAAGTAATTGGCGAGAGATTGATAGTCCGAAGTACAGCGATTTTTGGAGTCAGAATATCGAAATAAAAGGATTAAAAGTTCAGAATGGAACGTATAAAGGCGAAGATTATCGCTATGTTATTTTAAGAAAAACGGTATTGTATCCGCAAAAAACAGGTAAACTTTTAATAGAACCTTTAAGCTTAGATTTAACGGTTGATGTGCCTACAAACAGGCGCGATATCTTTGGTGGCCGATTAATGACACAGGTGCACAGAACAGTTTCGGCTGGCGAACGCACCATAAACGTAAAGCCGTTACCGGAACAAGGCAAACCACTAGATTTTACAGGTGCGGTAGGCGATTTCGATTTTAAAGTGACCACTTCAAAAACCGAATTGAAAGCGACAGAATCTTTAAATCTTAATGTTGAGGTCTCAGGAAACGGAAATTTAAAGTTATTCGAACTTCCAAAGGTTAATTTACCAAGTTCTTTAGAGGTTTATGAGCCAGAACATACCGAAAACGTACAAACCAATTTACAAGGTATGCAAGGTCGAATTTCCGATAATTATACGGTTGTTCCTCAATTTAAAGGTAAATACCCTATACCTAGCATTTCATTTTCTTATTTCGATGTAAAAACCGAAAGTTACAAGCGTTTGTCTTCCGATGAGATAATTGTAAATGTTTTTCAAGGGCCTAACAATACATCGGCGCCAGACAATAGTGCGACATTAGCGAATAATGGCAAACAACCTGTGGTTGTTAATAGCGACCATTTTGCATTTATTAAAACGCAGCCTAATTTGGTGTCTGTAAAACCATCGCAATTTTTTAAAACAAAATTATTTTGGGGGTCTTTATTAGCGCCGTTATTGGCTATACCCTTAGCTATGGTATTTAGAAAACAAAAAGCAGTTCGCGATGCCGATGTGGTAGGTAATAAAATACGAAAAGCAGATAAATTGGCGAAGAAATATTTAAGCGAAGCCAAGAAAGCATTAGGCCAAAAAGAAGCATTTTATGTCGCTCTAGAAAAAGCGTTACACAACTATTTAAAAGGAAAATTAAATATTGAAACAAGCGAGTTTAGCAAGGATAAAATCAGCGAACTATTAACATCTAAAGCTGTAGATACCGAAGTGGTAACCGATTTTACAAGTTTGTTGGAAAGCTGCGAATTAGCGCGATATACGCCGTCTACCAACGTGGCTATGCAACAAGATTACGACAAAGCGGCTAAAACCATTTCGTTAATAGATAAACAAATTAAATAAGTTAAGATGAAAGCTGTAGTATACATACTTACTTTTTTGTGGGCGAGCTTAACTTTTGCCCAAAACGAAACGATTTTCGAGCAAGGAAATGCGCTGTATAACGATGGTAAATATGCCGAGGCGGTAGATAAATATCAAACCATATTGGATAGTGGCATGCATTCATCGGAATTGTATTTTAATTTAGGAAATGCCTATTATAAGCTAAATCAGATAGCGCCTAGTATTTATTATTACGAGAAAGCACTTCAATTAAATCCGCAGGATAAAGACATTAAAAATAATATGGCTTATGCCAAAAACATGACTATAGACGCTATAGATGTTGTGCCAGAAGCTGGAATTTCTAAAATAGTAAATAACATTACCAATAGCATGACTTACGATGGGTGGGCCATAACAACGGTTTTATTATTTCTTGCTTTTGTGGTGCTATTTTTAATTTATTATTTCGCCGAGTATACCAACCGTAAGCGTATGGCTTTTACAGGAAGTTTTTTGGTTTTGGCAGCAGGAATTTTAACTTTAGTTTTAGCGTTTCATAGTTTTAGTTTAGATAAAAAAAATAATCCAGCCATAGTTTTTGCCCAAGAAAGTCAGGTTAAAAGCGAGCCCAATTTAAGCAGTCAGGAGGTTTTTAAACTTCATGAAGGCACGAAAGTACAGATATTAGATACCGTTAATAACTGGAAGAAAATTAAGTTGGCCGACGGAAAAACAGGATGGATCTCTAGTGAAGACATTAAAAAGATTTAAGTTTTTTAAAGATAATAATTTAAAAAATTAACATCAAAACCGTATTTTTGTTAAGAAGCTAAATTGATTTTTATGGCAAAAATGGTTTTTACATACTTTCTGTTTTTGGTTTTTACAATGTTTATTGCAATGCCAACAGTAGTGTCTTTTGTGAATGAAAGCTACGATATTTCCTCTTTCTATAATAATATTAACGAAGAAGAAAACCATAAAAATGAAGTCGTTAAAAAAGTTGAACTGAAACTTCTTGAGCAATCTTTATATCAAAACGTATTGTTTGTTAAAGGCCACGCAGAGAATGTATCTTTTTATCAAAACACCTATACTTCATTAAGTCTCGATCTTCAATATCCTCCACCTGAATTATCATAATATAACACAGTTTCATAGGCTTGATTAATTAAATCTAATCGGGCAAAGTTTAAAAGAATTAAAACAGGTTGTATTATGTTTAAAACAATTAAAAATGATTTGCCGGCAAGTATTGTCGTGTTTTTTGTAGCCTTACCTTTATGTCTTGGTATTGCTTTGGCTAGTGGTGCTCCTCTATTTTCAGGTGTAATTGCTGGTATTGTAGGAGGAATAGTTGTAGGAGCTTTAAGTGGCTCTAAAATCGGTGTTAGTGGGCCAGCCGCAGGGTTGGCCGCAATTGTATTAACCGCTATAGGAGCTTTAGGCGGATATCAGAATTTTTTGGTAGCTGTTGTTTTGGGTGGGATAATTCAATTGGCTTTAGGGTTTTTAAAGGCCGGTGTAATTGGTTATTATTTTCCTTCATCTGTAATAAAAGGAATGTTAACGGGCATAGGAATTATTATCATTCTAAAGCAAATTCCACACTTTTTTGGTTATGATGCCGAGCCTGAAGGCGCCGATAGTTTTTTAGAAATTTCAGGAGAAAATTCCTTTTCAGCAATATTTAATGTTTTTAATCATATAACCATGGGGTCTATGATTATAGGAATAGTAGGTCTGTTTACCATTTTGTTTTGGGATAATATTCTGGCAAAAAAAGCAAAAATATTTACTTTAATACAAGGGCCATTAGTTGCTGTAGCTTTAGGAATACTCTTTTTTGTTTTAACCCAAACCAGCAGTACTCTTAGTATTTCCGAAACACATTTAGTAAATGTGCCTATTCCTGAAGATATTAATTCTTTTTTAGGGCAGTTTACCTTTCCTAATTTTAAGGTCATTACAAATCCAGAAATATGGGTTACAGCCTTTACCATTGCACTTGTTGCTAGTTTAGAGACGTTATTGTGTGTGGAGGCTACAGATAAAATCGATCCCAATAAAAATGTAACGCCAACCAATCGCGAGTTACTGGCTCAAGGTACTGGTAATATTTTGTCTGGATTGATAGGAGGGTTACCCATTACGCAAGTAATAGTAAGGAGTTCTGCTAATATTCAATCTGGAGCTTTAAGTAAAATGTCGGCTATAATCCATGGGTTTTTGTTATTAATTTCGGTAGTGTTAATTCCGCGTTTACTAAATATGATTCCGCTGTCGGTTTTAGCAGCAATTTTATTGGTTGTAGGCTATAAATTAGCAAAGCCAAAGTTATTTAAAGAAATGTATAGAATGGGGTGGAAACAATGGTTGCCTTTTATAGTAACTGTTCTTGGTATCGTGTTTACCGACTTATTAAAAGGTATAAGCCTAGGTTTGATAGTTGGCGTTATAGTTATACTTTTAAAGAGTTATCAGAACTCTCATTTCCTTCATATTGAAGACAAGAGTAATGGCAGGCATCAAATAAAAATGACATTAGCAGAAGAAGTAACGTTTTTTAATAAAGGTGCCATTTTAAAAGAGCTAGATAGCTTGCCTAAAAATACATATTTAGAGTTAAATCTTATTAATACGAGATATTTAGATCATGATATTATAGAGATTTTAGAGGATTTTGCGGTTAAAGCCAAAGAACGAAATATAGATGTAAAATTGGTTTCTAAACGCGGAATTGTAGAAAACCCAGATAGTTATATTAAATTTTTTAGAGAAAGACCAAAATCTAAAATGAGTTTGAGTTAAAAAAAATAGTATTAAACAAATTACGATTTGTGAAAATCTATTAGTTTAGGATGTAATTTATAAGGTAAAAACACTATTTACATCAGTAAAATGAGGTTTAATCCTTAAATTAAATTTGAAAAATAGGATATAAAAAACAAACTAAAAGTTATAATTATGAAATTAAAACAGGTTTTTAAAAACAACGAAGACTGGATTAAGAATAAATTAGCACAGGATACAAAGTATTTCGAAAATATAGGAAAAGGACAAAGTCCAGAGTTTTTATACATCGGCTGTTCCGATAGTCGCGTTGATGCAGAAGGATTAATGGGTTTAGAGTTGGGGGAAGTTTTTGTGCACCGAAATATTGCTAATATGGTGCCTAATACCGATTTAAATGTGATGTCGGTTGTAAATTATGCCGTAGAGCATTTAAAAGTAAATCACGTGGTGGTTTGCGGTCATTATGGTTGTGGTGGTGTAAAAGCAGCGATGCAATCTCAAGATTTAGGTATTTTAAACCCGTGGTTACGCAATATTAGGGATGTGTATCGTATTCATGCTAAAGAATTAGATAAGATTAAAGATGAGGATAAACGTTACAATCGTTTAATAGAGCTAAACGTGCAGGAGCAGTGTGTTAACCTTATTAAAACTGCCGAAGTACAAAAAGCAATTCGTACCCGAGGCGTAAAAGTACATGGTTGGGTTTTCGATATTTATACTGGAAAATTAATCGATCTGAAAATAGATTTCGATGCTATTTTAGAAAATATCAGACAAATTTATCATTTAGATTAAAACATATTGTTTACTCAAAAACAATTGTAAAAATATTGATTTGCATTAAAGTAAAAAAGCCACTCAAAATAGAGTGGCTTTTCATTCAAACAAAAATAAAAACTTATCTAAGAACAAGTTTCTTGGTTACTGACTGATTTCCTGATGTAAATTTTAAAATGTAAACACCGCTTTGTAGGTTGTTTAATTGTAATTCTTTATTGTAAAAGCCATTTTGGTTTTTAATGGTGGTCTCAAAAACTTTTGCACCTGTAACAGCATAAATAGAGATGTTACTTTGTGTAGCCTGTAAAGCATTAACATCGTAAATTAAGTTGATTTTTTTGTCGGTAGTAGGGTTAGGGTAAATGCCAAAAGCAATACCTTCATTAACATCTGTAATGCTTAATTTTTCGGTTACATCTTCAAAGTTGAAAGATAGATTTCCTGTAGAACTACCTTCAAACCCTGTAAATACTAGGCGGTAAATGTTTCCTGCTTCGGTTTTAACATAATAAGCGGTATCGGAATCTATGTCGTAAGTGTAAGTTTCCATACTAAACGATTTCCAGTTATAACCAATAGTATTTATTGCTTCGGCATAGGTTAAATTAGAAGTGTCTGGGTTTTCTCCAGATTCATCGTTTACAGCAACGGTAATCCCTGCATTAACCAATGCTCCTGTAACCATATATTTCATGGTTTCTGTGGCGCTTACAGGTACATCGGTGTAGTATTTACCAAATACTAAGTGCCAAGCATCCATAGCTGGTTCGGCAACAACTTTACTATTAGTTTTAAAAGAGAAATAGTTAAAACGATTAGTGTCGTTTTCGCTGTTTAAAATAACTTCTGTTTTGTCTTCGCTCCAAGCACTACCATCCCAAGTCGCGTATTTAAAGGTGTAGCCGCCGTAATAATCTTCGTTTATAAATTTAACAAATGTGCCATCTATTAATTTTAAGACAAAAATGATGCTTCCTGTAACATGGTGATTAGCTATATTATATTCCCCCCAGCCATATGTTGCAGAACCTTGATCGTAAGCCCCAGAAGTCCAATTGGTGTCGTCGTTGTATAATTGTGTCCAATTGTCGATGTTGGCAACATCTATAGCGCTCCAGTTTTCGATATCATCAGAAGCTTCATAAACTTCAACTAAAGCATTTGTGCGGATGCCCATGCTCATGGCACTGGTTCTTAAAAATCCGATATCCCACGAATCTGCTGCAAAACTAGTTTCTGTTTGGGTATCTAGGTTGTAGTATACGGTATTTGCATAATCAGGATCTAAAGATACCGTGGCGTCTGTTGCTTGTGCAAAGGCAGCTGCCCCGATAAGAAACAGACCTAAAGATTGTAAAGTTTTTTTCATAATAAGATGTTTTTTAAGGTTTTTAAAAGGATATAATTATTGTAATAATTCGTATTCAAATTCTGGATGACCGCGTTCCCCCTGATTATTGGACATCGCTAAAAAGCGTAGTTTATATAGGTTGTCGTTTGGATCTTTTATAATGAAGTAGTAGTTGCTATCTGCAGCGTTTGTAAACACGTCTCTCCAATTAGAACCTATGATAGTTTGGTCTTCTAGGAACAATGATTGATCGATTGAAGCCAAGTTGAAATCGGCATAGGGTATATTAGATACTTCTACCACATAAGCACTAGTTCCACCAAGTCTGTTGTGTTTTACAAAATCTGAATACCCGTAGCTCCCTGAGCCTTCAATAACATTGGTAAACACTGTAAAACAAACATCCCATTGTTCTTTTTCGGGCTCTACATTTACAATGGCATTACTGTTAAAACTAAAGTGCGTAAAGTTGAAGTCTGGTGTTTTAGGAATACTGATTTCTTGATGTGTGGTGGCCTCTAAATCGGCATACTGCAACAGGTAGTGATTGTCTCGTTGTAATACTCGAATTTTTTTGTAACCACGATGATCACTAGCAACGGCTACGCTGCCATTAACTGGTTTTATTGTCCCGACTTCATAACCGAGATTTACTAGATAGACTTTGTTTTCTGCATCGTTTTCAGATACTTCGGCAATGGCTGTCTCTAAAATGTTGCCGCTAGGGGCATCGATATAGGCTTCGTTTTCAGGGTCGAAAGTACCAACGGCGACTAGTTTCTTTAAATCGGAAGTGTTAGCAGTATTTACTTGGTCTATATTTGTAAAGGTTGTTGCTCCAGCAGCCATATACACTGATCCGTTTATGGTTACCCGAAAAGCATCTCCGCTGTAAAATCCTAAGTCCCAAGAATCGCGCTGTACCTCGGTTTGTGCTTTACTGCTTAAATCTATGTATACTTGGTTGGCTTCGTTGGGGCCACCTATATTTGGTAATAAATGTCCGCCTAATGCTGCACTAGAATTTAAAGTGAATTTAGTGTACCCTTGAATATTGGAGTTGCTATAGTCTATATTTGTGATTTGGAAATTGATTGCGGTGGTTTCATCTAAAAACGGATTTAGTTTTTCGAAGGTTAAACCATTCGTTAATTCACCCGAATTAATAGATAGGGTTATCTCGTTATTGTTGGCTTCGGGTTGGGTTTTAAAATCGATGCCGTAGGTGGCATTTTCGGCACTTATGCTTATGGTTACAGTACCTTGTTGTTCGGCAATTTCGGAATATTCTAAAGCAATGTTCGTGCTGGTTTCTATCTCTTGTAAATTTCCAGATAAGTTAGAGAAAGCAACTACAAAAGGTTCTGGGGTAAATGCAGAATCTTCACTACAGGACTGTATACTAATAGCACAAAGAATGCCTATTAAAACGACAGATATTTTATTTAAAATGGCTTTCATAAATTAAATATTAAAGTTGTAGGCTAGTTTTATAAAGTACGATCGGCCGTAACCTAAAAGCAAACTGCTCGCCGGGCCATTGTGTGCACCGCCTGAAACAGCAGTGGTATTAACTTCGGTTACATCTAGTAGGTTTCGGATGCCTCCTGTTATTTCGAAAGCATTATTGAAGAACGATTTTTTTGCGGTAAAGTCCAGCCAACTGTAAGGGTCTGTAGTACCTTTTACGTATTCGGCGTCGCCATTGTCGTTGGTTTCTTCTACAAATTGATGCTGTTGCCCCACGTATTTAAAATATAAGGCAAACGACGTGTTCCAGTTTGGTACCAAATAACTAACCGTGCTATTAAGTTGCATATTATACAAAAAGTCGTTGTTTGGATTTAAAGAACTATCTAATATTTTAGAAATCCCTAACACCGAAATACCCAACTGTGCTTTTAAACGTTTGTACTGTAAACTGTTTTCTGAGAAAATACCAAAAGAGGTGTATTTGTCGATGTTGTTATATTGATAGGATAACGGATTTTGTTCTACAATAATTAACTCAATACGATCGGAGACATTAAGGTACGAGCCACTTAATTTGGTTTTTAGTAACAGGCCATTCTGACTTAAATCGAATGCTTTCTTAAAATGCAGAAAGGCAGAGATACCTTTTTCTGGGTTTAAGTCGGGATTACCTTGTACGTTGTGGTTAACATCTACAAAATAGGTGAAAAGCTCATCGTAGCTTGGGGTTCTGTTTGCCGAGCCTATAATGGCACGTAATTCGTAATTGTTTTTAAAACTGTATTTACTACTTAAAGAAAAAACGTATTGATTATCGAATAGATTTGAAAAGGATACTCTTGCTCCAGGACGTAACGAAAAGGCATCACTTAAAGTGATTTCGGATGATGCAAAAACATCGTAATTGTTTAATTGTTGATCTACTTGATCTTTATCTGGATTTATAGTAATGGCAAAAGGTGAGCCTGAGCCTTTTTCGTTGGTTAACTCGTAACCAGCTTGTAAGCTAAACGTATTGTTTTGTAAAAGATTACTAAATGTACCGCGTGAAAATAACGCAGTTCTAGACAAATATTCACCTTCGGTAACGTTGTATTTTTCGTCTTCGTGAATACGGTAAGTATACTGTTCTAAATCTTTGGTTTGGGTTTGGTACGATATGGAAACATCGTAATTCACCCTCTTTTTTATAAGTCCATTGGCATTTAAATGATTATAAAAACGGTTATTGGTGTAAATTTCGTCTAAAGCAGTCGGGGCGCTAGTAGCCGTAGCTGGGTTTGTATTTGGGTCTACAGCCGAGTTGTATTTGTCTATCTTCTCGTTAAAATAATCGAACTTATAAAAAATATTGAAATTGTTTTTGCTGTAATTTATAAGCGCCTTACCGTTTTGTTGTAGTTTGGGTAACCATTCGTGGCCACGTAAGCCATCATTTTTATCGTAATGCTCGCCTTGTTTGTCGCCCCAATAGCCACCAAAATCGTTTCGGCTATAGCCAATATTTGCATAAATATTATCGGTAAAATTATGATTAACCTGTAAGGATTGAATATGTCTGCCTTTATCGAACCATTCGTATTCGTTACCAACAGTTTCTTCTTGTAAATAGGTTTTTATTTGCGTACCGTATTTAGACGATTTTTTAGTGATAATGTTTATGATACCCGATACGGCATTCGAACCGTATTGTACGCCCATAGCACCCTCTACAATTTCAATTTGTTCGATATCGTCTAGGTTAATTAGGGTTAAATCCATGTTGTTACCAACACCTTCTTCATTAATAACAGGTACATTATCTATTAAAACTTTAAAGTATTGTGCATCTAAACCAAACAAACTAACACCAGATTTTCCAGTAGCAGGGTTGGGAGTTACAGTAATATTTAGGGTTTGGTTTAATAAATCGGCAAGGTTGTTGGCGGCTTGCTGTTCTATAGTACGTCGGTTTATCACCTTAACTTCGAACACCGATTTTTTAACCGATTGTGGGTTGTATTGTCCTGTAATCACAACTTCGTCTAGTTTTTCTACATCTAGAGAGTCTATTTGTTTTGTTTGGGCGTTTACAGAAATACCGCAGAGAAGTATAAAAAAAAGTAAAATATAATTTTTATTTAGACTCATTCTTATTTAAATTTGTGGCAAATATATCAAGTTATTTTAAATGAATCTAAATAAGGATATGTTTTTTTAAAAAATATTAATTTTAAATAAAAAGATGAAGCGACTATTACTACTGGCCTTATGCGCAACGGCATTTAACTTTAATGCTGCTAATGCACAAAAAAAGAAAAAGCAAGACCAAGATGCTATTAAAAGCATGTGTGGTTGTTACGAAGTGAATTTTAATTTTGCCGAAACCTTTAATTATGCAAACGATTCTGCCTATGTGCCTTCAAAAGTAAAGCACGATAAAGGTTTAGAATGGGTGCAATTGGTTGAGGATTCTAAAGATGACATTTCGCTACAACATTTATTAATTGTTGGAGATCCTGCACATCCGCATATTGTAAAACACTGGAGACAAGATTGGGAGTACGAAAATACCGATTTGTACGTGTACAATGGCGACAACGCGTGGAACTACGTAAGTTTGCCTAAAGCCGATGTAAAAGGGCAGTGGTCTCAAAAAGTATTTCAGGTAGACGATAGTCCGCGTTACGAAGGGTCTGCATCGTGGGTACATGTAGATGGTAAAAGTTATTGGGAAAACACCACAACAGCACCGCTTCCGCGTCGCGAATACACGCAACGTAGCGATTACAATATTACTTTAAGACGCAACCGCCAGGAAATTACTAAAGACGGTTGGGTACACGACCAAGACAACGATAAAGTAATTCGTGAAGCTGGTAAACAAGATGTTGTTATCGCTCAAGAAAAAGGTTATAATACGTATAAAAAGGTAGACGATAGCAAATGTAAAGCAGCACAAGATTACTGGGCAAAAACAAGTGCAAAGTGGGCTTTAGTACGTGCTAAATGGGATGAGGTATTTGCAAGAGATACCAACTTAAATTTAGAAGAAAAAGTAGATAACAAACAACTGTATAAATATTTGTTTTCGGATACCGAATATCAAGATGAAGCTTCAATAAATACGGTTATCGATTCTTTCGTGAAAAAATAATGCTATTATGATACACTCAACCTTTAAGAAAAGTATATTAGGACTCTCTTTAATGTTAGGTCTTGCAGCTAGTGCGCAAGAGTCTAACGTATTTTTAAATCGTGATTTTTGGAAATCGAATCCGTCTGTAGCGGTAGTAGACGAAAAAATTAAGGCAGGAAACAACCCGTCAGAAATGACTTCTTCAAGTTTCGATCCTGTTGTATTGGCTATCTTACAAGGCGCTCCAGATGCTACGGTTAAACATTTAATAAACCAAAAAGGAAACGATGTTAATAAGCTTACCCACGACGGACGTACTTATATTTTTTGGGCAGCTAATAAAAGCAATGTGCCATTAATGGAGTATTTGTTAAGTAAAGGTGCTAAAACCGATATTGTTGACAATCACGGTTTATCCTTATTAAATTTTGCCGCAGCAACAGGGCAAACCGATACCAAAGTGTACGATTTGTGTTTAGCTAATGGCGCTAACCTAAAAACCGATCTAGATCACCACGGAGCAAATGCTTTACTTTTAGTTTCGCAACGTGCTAAGGATTTTGAAACAATCAATTATTTTGTGTCTAAAGGTTTAGATATTAATAGTAAGGATGCCGATGGAAACGGAATTTTTAATTACGTAGCTAAATCTGGAAACACTAATATGTTAAATCAGTTAATAGAAAAAGGTGTAGATTATAAAAATTTAAACAACGAAGGTGGTAACGCCATGATTTTTGCCAGTAAAGGTGGTCGCGGACCAGCAAACGGTCTGGATGTTTTTAAGTTTTTAGAGTCGAAAGGTATCGAGCCAAATGTTACTACTAAAAATGGTTTTACGCCATTACACGGTTTAGCCGGAAGAAGTAAAGATACCGAAGTTATTAATTATTTTTTAGCTAAAGGTGTAGATGTTAATCAGGCCGATGATAACGGAAATACGCCTTTTATAAATGCTGCTTCAAGAAACGATTTGGAGATTGTAAAATTGCTTCATAAACACGTTAAAGATATTAATGCAACGAACAAAAAAGGCGAATCTGCTTTGGCTTTAGCTGTTCAAAATAACAAAACAGAAGTTGTATCGTATTTATTAGAGCAAGGCGCTAATATTAATGTGGTTGATGGCAACGGAAACAATTTAACAGCGTATTTAATTAATGGATTTTCGCCAAGAAGCGAAGCCGAATTCAAGAAAAAATTAACGTTGTTACAAGCTAAAGGTTTAAATATTGCGAAACCACAAGATAATGGTAACACGTTATACCACTTAGCTTTAAACCAAAATAGTATGGATTTATTGAAGCTGGCAAAAACCTCTAAAGTCGATATCAATGCGGTTAATAAGGAAGGGAATTCACCTTTATTACAAGAAGCCATGTCGGCTAAAGACGATACCGTTTTAAAATATTTGTTAGCCAATGGCGCCGATAAATCGATTAAAACAGAATTCGACGAAACAGCTTACGATTTAGCTAGCGAAAACGAGCTTTTAAAAGCTAATAAGGTTAATATTAATTTCTTAAAGTAAGAAAGATGCAAAAATTTTCAGTTATAAAAACATTAGGAGCATTGGCTCTGGTTGTTTTCAGTTTATATTCATTTAAAACTGTGGCGCCTGCTACCAAGTACAAATGTATGGTGCAGATGACTAACTATACAGGCGAAGGTGCTTATGTGGTTATTTCATTAATCAACCCACAAGGGGAATACGAAAAAACCTTGTACGTACAAGGAGACGATAGCGAATGGTACAACGATATTACCTCGTGGTGGGCATTTTACGGTAAAAAACGCCATAATATCGATGCGATTACCGGAGCAACAGTTGCTGGTGGACAACGTAGTATTAACGTGGTAGAAATTGAAGATGCTAAAATTGATGCAGGATACAGCATCCGATTTGAGTCGGCGGTAGAAGATCAGGAATATTACGAGCAAGATGTACAGTTCGAACTGACTTCGGCAAGCGTAAAAAGTAAAGTAGAAGGAAAAGGATTTATTCGTTACATACGAATGATTCCTAACTAAAATTGTAGTAACAGATGACAATTTCAATATGGAGATATAGCCATTTAGCCTTGGCTGTATCTTCTTTTGTTTTTATAATATTGGCCTCGGTAACGGGCGTTATCTTGGCATTCGAGCCTATTTCCAATCAAATTCAACCGTATAAAATTGATGGATTTAATCAGGTAAATTTAGCCGAAACCGTTAGTCAATTAAAGGCAAATTATATTGAAGTTATCGATCTTAAAATAGATGAAAACGACTTTGTTGCTGCATCTGTAATTACCGAAGAAGGTGACGCCGAAACCTTTTACATTAACCCGAAAACGGGTGAAAAATTAGGTGATATAATAGAGAAAGCGCCACTTTTTAATTGGGCAACAAATTTTCACAGATCCCTGTTTTTAAAATCTATTGGTCGAATTTTTGTTGGAATTACATCCTTTTTACTGTTTTTAATAGCCGTTTCCGGAACAGTTTTAATAGTGAAGCGACAACGTAGTGTTAAGCGTTTTTTCAATAAAATAGTCAACGAGAGTTTCTCGCAATATTACCACGTGGTTTTAGGACGTTTATCCTTAATTCCAATCCTAATTATTACGCTTACGGGTGTGTATTTGTCTTTATACCGTTTCGATTTATTGCCGAAGGAGTCGATAAATCACGAGGTAGATTACGAAGCCATTACTTCGGAACCTAAATTGTCAATTGCCGACCAGCCTATTTTTAAAGATACGAAGTTGTCTGAAGTTCGCGAAGTAGAGTTTCCGTTCTCAGACGATGTAGAAGATTATTACACTTTAAAACTGAAAGACCGAGAGGTTTTGGTCAATCAATACACGGGCGATATTTTAAGTGAAACGGCTTATCCCTTTATTACTTTGGCTTCGCGTTTAAGCATCAATTTGCATACGGGACAGGGTAGTATAATTTGGGCTTTAATTTTGGCCCTAGCCTGTGTGAATATTCTGTTTTTTGTGTATTCTGGTTTTGTAATGACTTTTAAACGGCGTCGTGCCAAGCTTAAAAATAAGTTTAAAAAGGATGCTGCGAAGTATGTTATTTTGGTTGGTTCGGAAAATGGTAGTTCCTTACAATTTGCGAACATGTTGCACAAACAATTGTTGAAAATTGGGGAATCATCATTTATAGCAGAATTGAATCAGTTTGATCGTTATAAAAAATTACAGCATTTAGTTGTTATTACAGCGACTTACGGTCAGGGAGATCCACCAGAAAATGCTACAAAATTTATTGAAAGATTGCAGAACACACAAATAGAAAAACCGTTTAGTTTTTCGGTAGTTGGCTTTGGTTCTTTGGCTTATCCCGATTTTTGTAAATACGCTTTTACAGTAGATACCTGTTTACAAGAACAAACCAATGGCTTGCAATTATTAGAGCCATTTACCATTCATAATAAATCGTTCGAAGCGTATACGCAATGGATTAATGCGTGGTCCAAAAAGGTTGGTTTAACCATTACCTTATCGGCAGACGATGTTGCTGAACCTAAAAAACGCAAACAAAGTTTTGCTATCACCCATAAAACAGTAGCCAATCAAAATCCAGACGATACGTTTACCATGCTGCTGAAGCCAAAATTGGGATTACCGCGGTTTCAATCGGGTGATTTGTTGGCGATTCAACCAGAACCGAATAGTATTGAACGTTTATACTCGGTAGGAAAAGTGGATAAACAAATTTGCTTGAGTGTAAAACGTCAGGAATTGGGCTTGTGTTCTAATTATCTAAACGATTTGCAACTAGGTGAAACATTAAAAGCGCGTGTTATTAAAAACAAGGAATTCAGGTTGCCAAAAAACACGAAGCAGGTGTTAATGATTGCCAATGGTACGGGGATTGCACCATTTCTGGGGATGATTAACCAAAACAACAATGGCAAACAGATGCAATTGTATTGGGGCGGCCGCCAAGAAAGTTCGTTCGAGATATACAAACCGTTAATTGAATCTGGTTTAAAGAGCAAACAATTGAGTCGTTTGGAAATTGCTTATTCACAGATTAACGGACATAAAGTGTATGTTCAAAATCTGTTAGAACGCGACGCCGAAGCGGTAGCTAAGGTATTTCAAGATAAAGGAATTATCCTTATTTGTGGGTCGATCGCCATGCAAAAAGGTGTTTTAGACGTTTTGGAAACTATTTGTGAAACCCAATTGCAGAAACCGTTAAGCTATTTTAAAAACAGGGGACAGCTTAAGTTGGATTGTTATTAATTAGAGGATGGAGTATTGAGATTTTAGTTTTAGATAATAGAAGTTAGAACTCTAAACCAAAAACTAGATTCAATTATATCAGCAACAAAACATTCCTCCTTTAGTCGGAATGACAATCCGTTTGTCATGCTTAACCTGTCTGCGAATAGGTGGCTGAGGAACAAAGTGAAGCATTCTTTTAGGATAGTGTCTTTTAAAATTGCCTTCAAACTTTTCAAAGTTTTACTTTCTAACAACTAACAACTAACAACTAACAACCAACAACCAATTACCCCTCCAACAAATCCTTCTTTTTCTCTTCAACTTTTTCTCTAAAAGCAGGGTAAATTGTAGTCGATAAAGAAATTACAGGTTTGTAAAGTATAGATTTATCTATATTTTCTTTGTTTACAAAAGGGATGGTGTTGTTTAGGTTTTCAAACACATTTAAGGCCACACTAGTAATTAAGCCTATTTTTAAGGCACCAAAAACGCCTCCAAGAATTTTATTTACAATACCTAAAAATGCTAAGTTAGCCAGTTTGGTAAATGCTTTCCCGGCAAGACCAACGGCTAAAACAATGACAACGAATGTTACAGCAAAAGCTACAATGTTTACATAATTTTCGTCCCAATCTACTTTGTCTTCAAAAAGCGAAGCGGTAAAATTACTAAAATGTATCGCGCCATAAATTCCTAAAATTAGAGAAAGTAAAGAGGCAATTTCTACAAAAAGTCCGTTCATTAAACCTCTAACAAATCCAAAAAGTAATAAAATGGCCAGAATAATATCTATTGTTGTCATACAGAGTGTGTTGGTTTATCAAATATAACATTTAAATGTTTTAATGCTATTTTAAGCTTCGATTAAGAATAAGTAACCTGCTATTTTTTTATTTTTGCACATATTTTTTAAGTTTTACCATATAATATGTCTAGAGACGAACAATTAAAAATACGTTGGGAGCAAGTGGTTACCAAATTGTCTAATCAGTTTGCCGATGGCGATACGTTAGATCTCGATGCCATTATTTATCTTATTGGTTTGCAGGAACTCGGGCAATTCGACCGTAAATTTAAAAAAGATCATAAACTCGATCTCATGCACATTGCCATTTGTAAATTGCTAATGCCTTATGGTTATTACGAGTTTGATTTTGTAGACGACGACGGCTGGCCGCATTATACCGCAAAAGAGCAGCTTCCTAACTTAAAAGCAGGCGAACAAAGCATATTAATGAAAGAAGCCATAGTAAACTACTTTCTGGAAACCGAGTATATTAATTAAACTTTGGGCGTTACCCTACGGGTCGCGCTTTCCGCTACAATCTTTTGCTTAAGGCAAAAGGATTTCCTCTGCAATCGCTAACGCAATTCTCCGTTCGTAAAAAATAGCTGCCTTAAAACAAGGTATTATAGTTACGGTTATTTAAATTTGTAAAAACCGTGCGCCGATATGGAAGACATGCTATTTTACGATAGAATGCAGTTTGCATTTACCATTACCTTTCACTACCTATTTCCGCAACTTACCATGGGACTATCCTTAATAATAGTCTATTTTAAATGGAAGTTTTTAAAAACCGATAACCTACAATATAACGATGCTGCTAAATTCTGGATGCGCATTTTTGCACTTAATTTTGCTATGGGTGTGGTAACAGGAATTCCAATGGAATTTCAGTTTGGAACCAATTGGGCAAAGTTCTCCGAACTAACAGGTGGTATTATCGGGCAGACTTTAGCGATGGAAGGCATGTTTTCGTTTTTCTTAGAATCATCGTTTTTAGGCTTGTTTCTTTTTGGTGAAAAATTATTGGGGCATAAGCTACATTTCTTAACGGGATTTCTAGTGTTTTTAGGCTCCTGGGCCAGCGGATTTTTAATTATAGCCACACATTCCTGGATGCAAAATCCAGTGGGCTACGAAATTTTGGCCAATGGTAAGTTTGTTCTGAACAACTTTTCTGCTTTGTTCACAAACCCATGGTTATGGCCATCATATTTACATAATCAGGCGGCCTCTTTGGTAACCAGCTCGTTTGTAGTAGCAGGCATTGGTGCTTTGTATGTGCTAAATAATAAGTTTAAAGATTACGGGTATTTGTTTTTGAAAACGGGCGTTATTTTTGGTGTTATCGCTTCAATTTTAGTAGCGGTGCCTACAGGGGATTTGCTGGCTAAAAATGTGGTAAAATATCAACCGGTAACTTTTGCAGCTATGGAAGGTATTTTCCATACAGAACCAGGCGGATCGGAAATTGTTTTAATTGGTCAACCCGACATAAAAAATAAAAAGTTAGATAATAAAATTGCAGTGCCCAATGTGCTAAGTTTTTTAACCTATGGCAATTGGGATCAAGAGGTAAAAGGTTTAGAAGCCTTTCCCGAAGATACACACCCTACAAATATACCGATGTTGTATTATGCTTACCATGTTATGGTGGGGTTGGGCACACTTTTTATTGGTTTAATGCTATTAGCCAGTCTACAATTATTTCGGAAAAAATTAATCCATACACATTGGATTTTATGGGTTTTGGTGTTTATGATGCCTTTTCCCTACATTGCCAACACGGCAGGTTGGTACACATCCGAACTGGGTAGGCAACCATGGTTGGTATATAATTTATTACGCACAGCAAGTGGTGCTTCGCCAACGGTATCTTCTGGAAACACCTTGTTTACTTTACTAGGTTTTATTGGCTTGTATGCCCTTTTAGGATTGTTATTTATGTTATTAATCGGAAAAATTGTTAGGAAAGGCCCTAGCGTGCAAACACATTAATTATGGAGTTATTTTGGTATATAGTTCTGGTTGTTATGTTGGCTACTTATGTGGTGTTAGATGGCTACGATTTTGGTGCAGGTATCGTGCATTTGTTTTTTGCTAAAACCGAAAAGGATAAAAAAGCAATAACCAATGCTATTGGTCCGTTTTGGGATGCTAACGAAGTTTGGTTAATTGCCGCAGGCGGGGTGTTGTTTTTTGCGTTTCCTACCTTGTATGCATCCTCGTTTAGCGGATTTTATTTACCGCTAATCATGATTCTATGGTTGCTTATTTTTAGAGCTATCGGTTTGGAGTTAAGAGGGCAAATTCACAATGTTTTGTGGGAAACGGTTTGGGATAAAGCCTTTGGCATTGCGAGCCTGCTATTGGCCTTGTTTTTTGGTATCGCCTTAGGTAATGTTGTTCGCGGTGTAAATCTGGGCATGGTAGAAAATGGTGTGTCTACTCAAGAAGCACATTATTTTTTTCTGCCATTATGGAATCCGACATTTAGCCCACATGCCGAACATCTAGGTATTATCGATTGGTTTACCTTGTTATTGGGAGTTATTAGTGTGGTGGCTTTAACCATACATGGTGCCAATTGGATTGTTTATAAAACCAATGCCGCCATCAATCAGCAATTAAAACGGGTAGTTTTTAACTTAAATGTTGCCTTGTCGGTACTGGTTGTTATTTCGGTTTGTGTTTGGCATCTTATCGAGCCTAAACCATTTCATAATTTTTTAGTGAATCCTGTATTATTCATCTTTCCGGTAATTACTTTAATTGGTCTTTTAGGCTTGTTTAATGTAAAACGATTTAAAAAAGACGGTCAAGGCTTTTTATTTTCCAGTTTGTTTCTGGTGGGTGGTTTAGCTTCAACAGTAGCGTCTATTTTCCCGAATGTGTTGCCATCAACCAACGCTATTAATCCGTCGTTAACCATATATAATGTCGCTGCCGATGATTACGGACTTTCGGTAGGTGTGTATTGGTTTGTAATTGCCGCCATTTTGGTTTTGGTGTATTTTATAATTCAGTATAAAGTATTTAAAGGAAAAATGGACGATGTAGGCTATGGCGAACACTGATAAGAGTTGTGTTTTGGATAGATATTTTGAAAATATTTTCTTTACTTTGCCGTCTATTTTAGCTACTGAAAAATTTTCAGTTAAATGTGGATATCATGATAGACAAGATTAAAGAACTTATTGCTGAAGCCGAAGCGTTTAAAGCGCAATCTAAAGAAGAAGTTGAAGCCTTCCGAATTAAATATTTAGGAAAAAAAGGCTTGTTAAACGACTACTTTGCCGAGTTTAAAAATGTTGCTAACGACCAAAAGAAAGAGTTTGGGCAAACTATAAACAAACTTAAAAAAACGGCCGAAGATAAGGTTAATGCTTTAAGAGAAGAGTTAGAAAGTAAAGAAGAACTTAAGGGCATTTATGGCGACTTGTCTAGACCTGGCGAGCCTATTAATCTAGGGGCACGTCATCCTATTTCTATTGTAAAAAATCAAATTATCGATATCTTTTCCCGCATTGGATTTAATGTAAGTGAAGGGCCAGAAATCGAAGACGATTGGCACAACTTTACAGCATTAAATTTGCCAGAATACCATCCGGCTCGTGATATGCAGGATACCTTTTTTATTCAAACCAATCCCGATGTATTATTAAGAACGCATACCAGCTCGGTGCAAGTGCGTTATATGGAAAATAATAAACCTCCTATCAGAACCATTTCACCAGGTAGAGTGTATCGTAACGAGGCCATTTCGGCACGTTCGCACTGCTTTTTTCATCAAATAGAAGGCTTGTATATAGATAAGGATGTGAGCTTTGCCGATTTAAAGCAGACCCTACAGTATTTTACTACCGAAATGTTTGGAAAGTCTAAAATTCGTTTACGTCCGTCGTATTTTCCATTTACCGAACCGAGTGCAGAAATAGACGTGTACTGGGGCTTAGAAACCGAATCGGACTATCGCATAACCAAAGGAACAGGTTGGTTAGAAATTGGAGGTTGCGGTATGGTAGATCCTAATGTTTTAGAGAATTGTAAAATAGATTCTAAAGCTTATTCTGGTTTTGCTTTTGGTGTTGGTATCGACCGTATAGCTATGTTACTTCATCAAATAAACGATATTCGACTATTAAGTGAAAACGATGTGCGTTTCTTAGAGCAGTTTAAATCTACGATTTAAAAACACATGAAAAAGGACATCCAAATTCCCAAAGTTGAAGGTGTTTACGTAGCCGCAGTAAAGGTATTTAACGAATCGTTGAACGTAGAGGAATGGACAGCTTATATTGTTAACGACAAGGCAGTTGATTTAGAAACGGTATTAATTGTTAGCAAAGGAGCCTTAAAGGATAAGGAAACCTCGTTAATGCGCCATAAATTAGATAAACTTCCAGCTAAAAGTTATGCTAAAATAGAATACTTACAAGACGATGTTTTGGCTTTAAATAACACCTTTAAAATATCGTTTTTTGAAGGTAATACCATGTACGATAAAACGTTTGTTTTTAAAGCTAATACGATTAACGACAAGGCGCTTCAGCCTATACCAGTTATGGGTGTTAATGGCGTTTTGGTTAAGTAACTAATCTGTTTTTATAGGCATGCTGTTTGAACTTAGAGGGATATACCTAGAGGAATGTGGATACTCGGAAATGTTTACGTAGGCATTAAAATCACGACCGGTTTCTTTCCAATTAACAGCTCTAGCTTTTACTTTAAAGATATGGTAACCCGTTTTAGAATCTACAATTTTTGAAGCTTCAGAAATCATTCTATAAGCGTTTGGATCTAGACCATTGTTAAATCCAATCTGTAATTGAGCCTGGTCTTTAGTGGCCAAATTATAAACGGCGATAATTGAAAAGGTATAAATATCTCCCTTAACTAAATTCGAATTTGGTGTTATCGAAATTATTTTTACCGAGTCTTTGTCTTTTGAAGCAATCTTTTGTATTTCAGTTTCAAGATCTTTTTTGTTAAACCCTATATCTTGAATGTTCTGTTCTGAGTCGGCAACGTTATAGTTGGTATCGGTATTGTTTTCTTGTGCACTTAAATTAAGATTTAGGAGCACCATGAGGAATAATGCGAGATATTTAATCATATGTATTTTTTATGTTTAAAATTAAATATACAAATAATTTTTTAACATAATTCTTGATTTTTTTGAATTTAAAATGGTCTTGCTCTAATTCCGAAATTACATTTATTAGCCTTTCTAATCTAATTTCTCTGTTAGCTTGGCGAAGGTTTTTTTAGGGTCTTTCCCTTCGTATAAAACTTCGTAAACTGCGTTTATTATAGGCAGTTTAGTTTTACGTTCATTTTTGTCGTTTAGCAGATGTGCACTTCTGGTAGCATAATATCCTTCGGCAACCATGCTCATTTCCATTTGCGCCGATTTAACGGTGTAACCTTTACCAATCATGTTTCCAAACATGCGGTTTCTAGAAAATACAGAGTATCCGGTAACCAATAATTAAGCTTTAATATAGGCTGATTCTGACAACGATTGCCGTGTAGTGGTGTTTTGTGCATAATTAATGGCTTTTCAGCGATTTAGAGTGAAACTCTCTGAAATTTTGATTAATATTACTGTAATAGCGACTCCCTAGAAGTATTTAATATTTTTAATTATATCTGTTAAATCAACACATGAAACATTTATACAAGATATTAATGCTCTTGTGCTTTGTACATACCTTAAGCGGGCAAAGTATTCGAAAGAGTTATCAGGAAATGACAGACTATGAAAAAGCGGAATTGGTTGATGCTTTTTATGAGTTAAGAGAAGGACCAGATTTGTTTAATGATTTGGCAGTGTTCCATAGTCAGTTTTTTAATTTCGATAACACTATCGATCCAACGCGTCGAGATCTTCATTTTAATCTACCCGACGAACCAGAGCGTGAGATATTTTTGGCTTGGCATAGACAACAAATGTTCGAAATGGAACAGGCTGTACAGAATATAAATCCAAGAATAAGTTTAGCGTATTGGCAATCTCCTAGCGATCAAGCTTTAGATTCTCCATTGTGGGACGAGGATTTTATGGGAAGCTTTAATGTAAATTGGGACTTGCGCAGGAATATTGGAGGGAATGGCCCTATGCCCACACTTGGTGAATTAGCTTCTTTGTACAATATTTCAGATTTCTTTCAATTTTCTAATGAATTGGAAAGACGAAATGTCCATAGAGGGGCTCATGTTTGGACGGGTGGCGCTATGCCTACACCGTTGTCGCCAAGAGATCCTATTTTTTATCTTCATCATACTTTTGTGGATTTGGTTTGGCATATTTGGGAAGAAATTCATGAAAACTCTGCTTTTATTACAACTTCTATGTTGAGGTACGATGGCACTTATGCTTTTGATGGCGAAACATTACCTCTAGTAAATCCTAACGACATAACAGATACGCGATCGCTTGGTGTATTTTATGCTGCCAATGGTGTTGCTAACCTCAATAATTATATTGTTAGCAATACTTACAGGCCTGAAGAATATTTTTATTACCAATATTTAATAGAAGCAGGAGATAACTTTATAATACCTGACGGGGCAAATTGTAGAATTGAATCTGTAAACGGCATAAAGTTTTTACCTGGCTTTGAAGCTGCCTCTGGATCTAATCTAGTTGCTACAATAGATAATAATACCAGTTTACAAAGGTTAAGTGGTAATAAAACAAGAGTGAAAAAAGCGTATAGTTTTGATGAGAATATAAATGCAACAATTATATGGAATGAAGACGATAAAGATGACACTCCAATAATTATAGATACTTATCCGAATCCTTTTACAGAGAAGATTACAATCAAACTCAATAAAAATACAAATTGCACGGTTAGTGTTTATAATATGATGGGTGGTTTAATACGGGAAGAGGCTTTTCAAAATACTAATACAATAATTATTAATAAGTTGTATGGCCTGTCAACAGGCTTTTATGTTATTAATGTAGTTGATGCCGCCGGAAATATTATTCTAGCAAAACGTGTTATAAAAATGTGATAAACACTAATCTCACAACACTTGTAAGATAGATAATATAAGTTCTATTTGGATTGGGCTTTTAATGGTTAGTTCCGTGATCCATATTAATACTATTAGGGTCTCTAAATTGGCAGCATGGTGGTAAAGAATGATACACTTCGTCTGTTGCTCTGAAGTCATCTGTATCATGTCCTACAGCGGCTATTGCTTTTTTAATATCTTGGGGCGAGCATTTATTTTCATTTATAACTAGGGTTAATTGATTAGACGGGATATCCCATTGGGCATATTTTACACCTTTAATTTTTAAAGCGGCTTTTTCTATTCGAGTTTTACACATGCCACAGTTCCCTTTTACTTCTATATTTAAGTTTTTATTCTTGTCTTTAGCGACGTTTTTTTCTTGTGCATTTATCAGGGTGCAGAAAAGGCAAATAAAAACTAAGCAGAAAATGCGTTTTAAGGATATTGATTGTGTCATGATAAAGATTTTTATAGATTTAAAAATAATTAAAATAAAGTATTAATTGATTTAAAATCAGTGAGTTTACTTTAATTTATATCTAAATCCTAGATAATACGTTTCTCCTAATACAGGAGCGTATAAAATCGTACTGTCAAAATAAGGTCCAAAAGGATCGTCGGAACCAAGAATAGGTTGTTTTTGTACTTGATTTCCGATGTTTTCGCCACCTAAATATAAGTCGAACTTTTCGTTAATAACTCGAGTAAGGTTAAAATTCATAATACTATAAGGGTCAGAATAGGGTTTAAGTTGGTATTCTTCAGGATTAGGTGTAGTATTAGGAAGTCTTTGCTCACCAGTCCAATGTAGCGTGTAATCTATTTTCCATTGCGAACCTCTTGATTTTTTTAGGGTTTCGTAACTCATATTTGCAAAAAAGCGATGTTTTGGTTGTAAAGGCTTTTGCAAGTTACCTGATTGGTAGTCTATTGTAACATTGTAGTTTTTATAGGTTAATCTGATGTTTAAATCTTGAATGATTTCGTAGCTGATGTCTATTTGTAAACTTTTAGATAAACTGTGCCCTTTTAAATTATAGAATGCTATTTCTCTCGGATTTTCCCAATCTACAACGACCTGATCTTTAAAATCGGTAATATAGTAATCGGCAGAAATGTCTAGCGCTCTGTTCCAGATATATAATTTTTGAACAAATCCAATACCCGTATTCCATGCTATTTCGGGATTAAGTGTGTAAAGCTCTCCATTATTGTTTAAAATGTTTATAACTCGCGATGATGCAAAAAGCTGTTGGTTTTCTGCAAAAATGTTAGCTGCTCGTTTACCTCTTCCGCCAGACAATTTTACGCTAGCTCCTTTCCATAACGAGTATCTTAAATGTAATCGTGGTGTAATAAAAGTGCCTAATCTGTTATGGTTATCTACTCTAAGTCCAGCAACAAAGCTTAATTTGTCTAGATTATCGTAAGTGTACTCAAAAAATGCTCCAATAGAGTTGTCTATTCTATTCCAGTTTTGAAGGTTGACATCTTCTTTAAAACTATCGTAGGTAAAACTTAATCCTGTTTTAAATTTATGTTGGGTACTCCCAATAATACTGTTAAATATAAGGTTGGAGTAATAGGAAGTTTGTTCAATATCATAGATATTAAATCCGTAATACGAATCTTGATTATGATGGCTTAAAGCTGTTTGATACCCAAAACTTTGATAGGGTAAATCTGGAAATACATAACCTATTTTAGCCGATAGGTCTAGTCTGTTAGATTTGACTTCGCTACCCCAAGCATTGTTAGTAAACTTGTCTGTATCTGGATTAAACGAAATTTCTCCTGTTTGTTTTTCATCTAAAAGGTATTGAGCGTTAAAATAACCTACCCAGCCTTTTAACGGATCTGCATATTGCCACCTGTTCATAATATTAATTTGTTTGGCCAGGGGCGTATCTAAAAACAAATCGGAATTTCTGTCTATGTTTCCGTTCCTTAAGTTGGCATGTACATAAAGTCCTGTGGCTAATTCTTCCGAGAATTTTTTATTGTAACGGGTATTAAATTCGTAACGTTCGTAATTATTGGCGTACATGTTTAGGAAAAATTTCTGGTCGGTTAAAGGTTTTACTAATTCAGTATTTATTTGTCCAGAAATACTTTCAAAGCCATTTAAAACACTACCCGATCCTTTTGTTATTTGTATACTTTCTATCCAAGATCCAGGAATGAAAGACAGCCCGTAAATTTGTGAAGCACCTTTAATAGAAGGTATGTTTTCCTGAGTAAACAATAGGTAAGGACTGTTTAAACCTAACATTTGTATTTGTTTTGCACCTGTAACGGCATCCGAAACATTTACATCTACAGCAGGATTGGTTTCGAAAGATTCCGATAAATTACAACAAGCGGCTTTAAGCATTTCTCTACTGTCTACATGTACTAAATTTTGAACATTAAATAAGGATTTTTGAATTGGCTTAATTTTTTTTCGCAATAAAACTTCTTCTAATTCTATTTCTGGATGCAACCATATTTTACCCAGTCGGGGTCTGTTAACAGTTAAAGTGTCAGTTTTATATCCAACATAGCTTATAACAAGTTTTGTAAACGAGGTGTTAAATGGAAGGTTAAATTGTCCTTGCTCATTTGTAATTGTTCCAATTGGAGTATTTAACCAAGTTACATGTACTCCAGATAGTGTTTTTTCCTTTTCTTCTGGATTAAATTCTAAAACTGTACCTGTAATTTGTATTTGACCATGTAGCAAAATACTGAAGAACATAAATACGATTACGAATAATATTTTCATAAACAAAGTTTTCAATTGAAAGATCGATGTAGTATCTAGAATTGTTACTTATAAAGGTAATATTTTTAATTCAGCAGGTTATGAAGATTTGATAAAGTGCTATTAATTCGGTATTAACTTCCGTTTTGAGATTCTAAACAGAACCAATTTTTATTAGTAAATTGAAGAGTTAAAATTAAGCTGCAAAATGAGATATAATGTTGTACTTTAAAGGGGTGTTTTATGAAGTTTGGAGTAATAATACTGTTGTTTAGTTTCGCTATTTACCAAGTGAAGCATAAAAGTGGTTTTTACAGTGGTCCTAAAATTAGGGTGATAAACGATACAGAGATATATTTTACCAATGTTTCTTTATTTTCAATGCCATTCGAAAATCTGAAACCTAGAGACACTTCAGCGTATCAAATTTTAAATTTTAATGCATTAAAAGATGATTCTCTGATTTATTGTTCTTCTGGAGATAATAATTTTGCTCGCTATTTAGAAATACCTAAGCGTGAAGCTGTATATGTTACTTATGTAATTGATAGTATTTATAATGATATGCTATATGTAAGTACAACATACACGAAAGAAGAATAATCAACGTTAATCTAATTTTTCTGTTAGCTTGGCGAAGGTTTTTTTAGGATCTTTCCCTTCGTATAAAACTTCGTAAACCGCGTTTATTATAGGCAGTTTAGTTTTACGTTCATTTTTGTCGTTTAGCAGATGTGCACTTTTGGTAGCATAATATCCTTCGGCAACCATGCTCATTTCCATTTGCGCTGATTTAACGGTGTAACCTTTACCAATCATGTTTCCAAACATACGGTTTCTAGAAAACACAGAGTATCCGGTAACCAATAAATCGCCTAAATAGGCAGAATTGTTAATGTTGCGTTTCATTTTATGCATCTTTTTTATAAAGCGCTTCATTTCGCGAATAGCATTGCTCATTAATACACTTTGGAAGTTGTCTCCGTAACCCAATCCATGGGCAATTCCAGCAGCAATAGCGTATATGTTTTTAAGCATAGCGGCGTATTCGGTCCCTATAATATCATCGCTAATTTTAGTTTTTATATAGTTGCTAGAAAGCGATTTTGCTATGGTTTTTGCTTTTTTAGAATCGGCACAAGATATGGTTAAATACGATAAGCGTTCTAGGGCAACTTCCTCGGCATGGCAAGGGCCTGCGATTATAACAATGTTTTTAAACGGGATATTATAAATGTCGTGAAAATGTTCGCCAACCAATAAGCCAGATTCAGGAATAATACCTTTAACGGCCGAAACGATGGTTTTAGAAGTTATATCTGCAGTCAGCTTATTAAGCTCACTATGCATAAACGCAGAAGGAATGGCAAAAATAAGCACATCGGCATATTCGGCCATTTCATTAATATCGTTACTAAGTTTAAGTTGCTCGGTATGAAACTCTACAGAGCTTAAATAATTAGGGTTGTGTTGTTCTTTTAATAAATGTTCTTTGGTGTAAACACTACGCATATACCAGCCTACTTCGCCTAAATTTTCACAAAGCATTTTTACGATAGCTGTTGCCCAGCTACCAGCACCAAATACAGCGTATTTTAAATGGTTTTCCATAAGGTCATTCTAAATTATTGTTCAAATGTACATAAAAATCGTATGGTACCTAATTAAAGAAATGTTATTAAAGGTTAGACTTCATAACGATTTCATTTTTAACCATAACAACCATGGTGTCTTCTAATAGTGCTTTTTCAGAATTTAAAAACTGTTCTATGCGTTCTTGTGTGTCTGTAAGTTCTATAATTTGAGGATGTTTAGCCTGCTTTACTTCGGTATGTCCCCAATGTATATTGGCTTGGTTGAGGTAGCCTTTAGATACATTAAATTGAAGAGCTTGCTTTAAGTTATTAGCTTTGGCACGTTTTAGTATTTCTGAAGCAAAATCGGCAGCGTGAAGCTTTTTCCAAAACGATACATTTTTTAATGTTTTGCCATATTCGAAATAAATTCTAATTGTGGTTAATGTATTCATTTTGGATGTCTTTTGTTTTTAATTTCAGAAAGATGAAGTCCTTTTTCTCTGAGGTAGTTCGTGTTCTTAGGACTTCCGATAATTTGAGATGAATAAACACCAGAATGCCCCGAAAATAAGTAGGCTGTAGCACAGGCAATTGCAATAAATACACCTGCTTCTATTCCAAATAATTCAATACCCATTACAGTACAGGCCAACGGTGTATTTGTAGCTCCTGCAAAAACAGCTACAAAGCCCATACCAGCCAGAAGGCCCATTGGCAAAGGAATGCACCAGATTAAAACATTACCCAAGGTGGCACCAATGTAAAATAAGGGAGTTACTTCTCCGCCTTTAAATCCGGCGCCAAGCGTAAACGATGTAAATAAAAGCTTGGCTAAAAAGTCGTACGAGTTCATAGAGGTGTTAAAAGCAGCTTCAATAGTAGGTACGCCCAAACCAATATATTTTGTGGTACCAATTACATAAATGCATATTGCTAAAACTATACCGCCAATAAAAGGGCGTAGCGGAGGATATTTTATATATCTGCTAAATAAATTGCTCCAAAAGTGTGTAGATTTAGAAAATAGCATGGCTACCAAGCCAAAAATGATGCCTGCTAAAAGCGCCCAAAGCAAATTTATAGGGTTCATTTCTGCAACTTGATCGATATGATAATGGGTATGCGACACATTCCAAAGTTCGCAAAAGTAATTAGCAAGTATCGCCGCTAAAAAACTGGGCACTATGGCGTCTAACCTTATGCGGCCAAGAATAAGAACTTCTAAAGAAAAAATACCTCCTGCCAGAGGAGTGCCAAATACCGATGCAAAACCAGCGCTAATACCAGCGATTAATATGATTCTTCGGTCTCTTCTAGATAAATTAAAAACACTCGTAAACCTATCGGCTATAGCTCCGCCTATTTGTACTGCCGTGCCTTCTCGACCTGCTGAGCCACCAAATAAATGGGTTACAACGGTTCCGAATAAAACCAACGGCGCCATTTTAAAAGGAATTATTTTTTTAGGAGAATGAAATTCTTCAAGCAATAAATTATTGCCTTTAACCACACTGTTGCCATAAAGATGATACGAAAGACCAATAATGAAGCCACCAATGGGTAATAGTGCAATAATCCATAAATGAGATTCTCTCCATTGTGTTGCCCACTCCAAACTAAACAGAAAAAAAGCCGATACACTACCAGCAACAGCGCCTAAAAGCAAACAGATGCAAAACCATTTAATGAGATATAGTAGTGAAGGAATCTGCTCTAAATTGCTTAAAGCTTGTTTTATTGTGTTGCGCGTCATAGTGGGATGTTTGACTGTTTTTGAATCTGTTCTACGTTATAAGCTAGAAGTCCTGTATTAATATCTATTGCTATATGAAGAAGAACAGCTAACCAAATGTTTTGAGTAAAATAGTAAATAACAGAAAATAGCAAACCTAATATAAAGGCGATTATTAGGTTAGATATTCCGCTGCCAATATGGGTTAAAGCAAAAATAATGTTCGGTATAATAAAAGCAAAGCCTAACATGGTGTGTTCTCTACAAAATTCAAACAAAAAAAGCCTAAATATTATTTCTTCACAAATTCCAGCGCTTATTGATAGTAAAATAAACCAAAAACGTTCTTGTTTTGTTTTGGGTAGGTAATGATAGATGGCGTTTAATTTGTTCTTTATGTCATTACTGTGTTCTGCAGATATTTTAGTCGATTTATATTGAAAGATACTAAATGCCATAATTAAAAGAAAGACTATTAAGCCAATAATCGAAAAATTGGGATAAAAATTTAGTTTAGGTTGTTTGTAAATTAAATATTGAAGAATTACCAATAGTGTTAAAAACCAAAATATAAAAAGGGTTAGTTTGTAATCTATAAGTCGAAATGCCCCGTCTCGTTTAATATTCAAGTTTATTCTTTTATGGGTAAGCACCACATAAATAGGAAAAACTATTCCAATTAATACTGCTATAATACTAGTTGTAGCCATATTATTTCAATATTAAACAGTTAAAAACCATCAGAGTTATTTTAAAGATACAAATTTGTAAAGAATATATTAGAGTTTAAAATGTATAAAAATTGCGTTTTTAAATAGCCCTTTAAATTTTAGAAAAAGACTACGTGTGTGGCTAATGTCTTGTTAATTAAAATTTTAACAAGACATTGTGATTTTAAAAACAATTCTGGTATAATTTTTACCGTTACTAGTTTGCTAAGATTTATTATAAAAATCCCTGTCAAGATAAACAAAAGTATGCATAGGAATGTAAGCCAAATTACTTCTTGGCAGGAGATTTTTAATTTGTAAGTCGCACGCTTTTCAATTTATATAAAAAGAAATGAAACATACATAATTTTTTTGGTTGGTTATTTAGTTTAAAACTGCTTAAAGGATAATTCCTTTAAGCAGTTTTTATTTTTAGAATTTATGTGAGTGTTTAATTGGAATTAAACTGAGAATTTTTAAACTTTACAAGAGCTATTAAATAACATTTTAAAAATTAAATAATTATGGGTTTATTTTCATTCATTAAAGATGCAGGTGCCAATATTTTTGGAATTGGTAAAAGCAGTGCCGAAGAGGCTGCAGAAAAAGCGGCCGATGCTGCTGCTGCAAAATTAGCAGCCGAAAATGCAGCTGCGGCTAAGTTAAAAGAAACAGTAACCGACTTAAGTTTGCAAGTAAGCAACTTAAATATAGTTGTTAAAGATGATTTAGCGACCGTTACAGGTGCCGCTTACGATCAGGCTACTAAAGAAAAAGTAGTGCTTGTGGTAGGGAATTCGGCAGGTATTGCCACAGTAGACGACCAGATGACTGTTGAAAATCCAGAGCCAGAAGCTCAATTTCACACTGTAGTTAGCGGCGATACTTTAGGAAAGATTGCCAAGAAGTTTTATGGTAATGCAATGAAATATCCAGAAATTTTTGAAGCTAACAAACCTATGCTTAAAGATCCAGATAAAATTTACCCTGGTCAGGTATTGCGTATTCCTACTTTAGGGTAGTCAATAAAAAATTAAAAGACTTCAGAGCGGGTCTGAGAAAGTTAAGTAATTCGTCATTCTGTGCCAGACACAGAATCTCATCATATTCAAAGCAATGAGTATGATAATCTGAAATACATTCAGATTGACTAAAAATTAAATTTTTCAGACTCGTTTTTTATTTATAAAAATTCATTTCGTCTATATATTGCCAAACGCTGTCGGTAAGTAGGGGGATGCAGTTTTTTTGCTCGGCTATAGCTTTTCTGATGGCTGTAGATGAAATTTCCATAATTGGCGCATCTACTTTATGAATTTTTGGATGGTTTTGGTATGGTGTTTTAATACCTTCATTAGAAATTCTTGGGTAAACATAAATGTGGTAACGTTCTAAAATAACATCGTGGTTTTTCCACTTATGAAAACCGTTTAAATTGTCTTCGCCCATAATTAAAGAAAACTCGTGATTGGGATGTTTTTCTTCTAAATGTATAAGGGTGTTAATGGTGTAATTGGGTTGCGGCAAATTAAATTCTATGTTACTAGGTTGTAATTTGTCGTAAGCATTTGTTGCTAAATACACCATCTCTAAACGGTGGTGGTTATCTAATAGAGTACTTTTCTTTTTAAAAGGATTGTGCGGGGTTACCACTAACCAAATTTGATCTAAATCGCTGTATTCGGCCATGTGGTTTGCAATAATTATATGGCCTATATGTATTGGGTTAAACGTGCCAAAGTACAATCCGACTTTCATGAATTACAGCTATTGGTTTATAAAATTGGCTACTGTATTTTCGGCTTCTGCCAATGCGTGTTCTAAATTGTCGTTTTCAATTATGCAGTCGAATAACGGCGCTGTTGCTAATTCGGCCGAAGCTTTGGCTACACGCATGTTTATTTTATCTTCAGATTCTGTTTTACGTTTTTTTAATCTGATTTTTAGTTCGTCAATACTTGGTGGTTTTACGAAAATGGACAGGGTTTGCTCAGGGAATTTCCGTTTAATACGTAACCCTCCAGATACATCTATATCAAAAATTACGTGTTTCCCTTTAGCCCAGATGCGTTCTACTTCGCTTTTAAGAGTGCCGTAAAAATTATCGCGATATACTTCTTCCCATTCCAGAAAAGCATCATTTTTTATGTTGTTTTTAAATTCTTCTAACGATAAAAAATAATAGTCTTTTGCATGAATTTCTTCCCCACGTTTGGCTCTAGAAGTCGCCGAAATAGAGAATTCTAAGTTTAACGATTCTATAGCCAACAAATGTCTTACAATGGTGGTTTTTCCAGATCCGGATGGTGCAGAGAATACAATAAGTTTTCCTTCGGGCATATTATAAAACGTTTAAAAGTTGTTCTTTTATTTTTTCTAGTTCGTCTTTCATTTGAACGACTAATTGTTGCATAGGGGCATAATTACTTTTAGAGCCAATGGTGTTAATTTCTCGTCCTATTTCCTGACTAATGAATCCTAGTTTTTTTCCGTTAGAATCTTTAGAATTTAAGGCAGTTATAAAGTAACTTAAATGGTTTTGTAAACGTACTTTTTCTTCTGTAATATCGTATTTTTCGATATAGTAAACTAGTTCTTGTTCAAAGCGGTTTTCGTCTACCTTTTCTTTCAATTCTTCAATACCTTTACGCAAGCGTTCTCTAACGGCTTCAACACGTTCTGGGTCTATTGCAATAACCTGCTGTAGTAGGCTTTCTATGGTCTTTACCCGAGTTTTAAAATCTTGTTCTAAAACCTTTCCTTCGTCTAAACGGTATTGGTTTAAATGGTTTATGGCTTCATTTACTTCGGTTAAAACAGCTTTCCATTCATCTTCATCAATATCTGCGCGTTCTGTGCTTAAAGCGTCTGGAAAACGAACGGCCATTTTAAGCAGTTCTGTAGCATCGCCATCTACAATGTCTTGTAATTGTTTAAGATATTGCGTAACCACAGGTTTGTTAATTTGTGTTGTGGTTTCTTCGCCTGTAACTTCAACAAATATCGAGAAGTCTATTTTGCCGCGCTCTAGTTGGTCGGCTATAAGCTTGCGTAATTGCAATTCTTTTTCTCTGTAAAAGGAAGGCATGCGCGTATTCAAATCGAGGTTTTTACTATTAAGAGATTTTATTTCGATAGAAATTTTTTTGGTTGGCAATTGTAGTACCGATTTACCATAACCTGTCATTGAATATATCATAAGCGTCTTTTAAAGTTGTACAAAGATAATTAAAACTAAAGGTTTAGAAAACACTAATTAATATTATGCATGCAGAGTAATATTTTTTATTTTTGAAGTAAAACTGAAGCATGTACACAAAACAATTCGAAATTAGATGGAGCGATATAGATGCTAATCGTCATTTAGCGAATTCGGCCTATACCAATTTTATGAGCCATACCCGTATGGCATTTTTAATGGAGCAAGGGTTTTCTGCAAACGAACTGGCTAAATTTAATATCGGGCCTGTGGTGTTTTACGAGCATATGTATTATTTTAAAGAAGCGTTTTTAGGCCAGCCAATTACTGTTGGTTTAGAAGTTTCGGGCTATAGTGAAGATGGTAAATTTTTTAAGTTCGAACATCAGTTTTACAATGATAAAGGCGATAATATAGCGCATTGCGAAATGCTTGGCGGATGGATAGATTTAAAACAACGAAAACTTATAGGCTTACCAGAAAAGTTGTTAGCATTACTTGAAGTTTTTCCTAAAAGTGAAAATTTTAAAATATTAACTAAAGAAGATACTCGGGTTAATAATAAAGTGCCAAAACCGTTAAAAGTCTAAGCGGTTTTTGGTTTTTTAGTTACTAAATAAACACCAATAAAAATTAGTACGGCTGCACTGATTTTTACAGAATTAATTTGATCCGACCCTATTAACTGAGCAAAAATTGCCGCAATCACAGGCTGTATATATACAAAAGTACTTACTGTTGAAGCGCGCAATTGTGTTAATGCCAACGGATTTAAAACATAGGTGCCGTAGGTAGCAAAAACAATTACAAACACAACCGCAAACCAAATATAAGCAGGGAAGCTATGCCATTTAATTTCTAAAACTTCCTGATAACTAAAAGGCGCTGTCATGATTAAGCCAAATAAAAACATCCATTTTAAGAAAGTAAATGGGTGGTATTTTTCGGTTAGTTTTTTTATTATGATTAGATAAATACTGAAGGCAGTTGCGTTTAAAAGGATAAGCGAATTGCCTAGAAAAATATTGTCTCCTGGTTGAGAAGATTTTCCATAGATGCTCAGTACCAAAGCGCCTGCAAACCCCATGAAAATACCAAGTATATTAATTCTAGAAACCTTTTCTTTTAGATATATGGCGGAAAGTATTAATACGACTATTGGAGTAATTGTCATGATAACCGACGCATGAATAGGTGTGGTATATTCTAAGCCTTTAAAAAATGAAAGCATATTTACGCACATGCCAAAAAACGAAGCGACAATAAAAATTAAAAAATCTTTTTTGGCGATGTTTTGTTTAGGAACCAAAACGTCAAAAATCCAAAATAAAAGAGTGGTGCCTATTAAACGCAACAAAATAAAACCAAATGGTTTTACATAACCACCGTCTATAACATCGTTGGCAAAACTGTAATTTAAACCATAAAAAATCTGAACTATAAAAGCAGCAATTAATGCCAAAATACGTTTATTCATGAACGGCTAGTTTGGCAGCGTCAACAATTTTTTTACTATTTCCGATAAAAATGTCGTTGTTGTATATAAGTACAGGACGCTTTAAAAAGGTGTAATGTTCTAAAATGTATTGTTTGTAGTCGGCTTCCTCTAAAGTTTGGTTTTTAAGATCCATTTCTTTGTATAACTTAGCGCGTTTGCTAAAAAGAGCTTCGTAACTTTTAGAGAGTTTATGCATTTCCTCTAACTGTTTAACGGTAATTGGTTGCTCTTTTATATCTTGTAATTCCACATTTTCAGGTAAATCTAGAGTTTTTAAAATGCGCATGCAGGTATTGCATGTTTTTAAGTAATAGAATTTTTTCATGAGTGCTTTATTTAATGCAAAAATAAAAGGTTTTAAAGGAGCGATTGCTTTATATTTATAAAAAAGATAAAAATGCAATTTACATTTACTGTTTTCGAAAAATCTAGAGCCATTTATAATTCGTATTTAGAAACATTATCACTAGAGGAATTAAATACGATACCGCAAGGATTCAATAATAATATTATTTGGAATATTAGCCATATTGTGGTTACTCAACAAATTTTAATGTATAAATTATCTGGTTTGCCTGTGCAGATAGCACCTAGTTTAATAGATCGTTATAAAAAAGGAACACGACCAGAGCAAGACGTATCTCAAAAAGAGGTAGATGATATGAAAGCCTTATTATTCGAAACTATTTCGCAAACGCAAACAGATTATAACAATAAATTATTTGTGAATTTTCAGGAGTATACTGTTTCTACTACAGGAAATACATTGCAAAGTGTAGAAGACGCAATAACGTTTGCCTTATTTCATGAAGGGTTGCACTTGGGTGTTGTAAAAGGTTTGCTAAATGCCATTAAACTTTAAATAGGTATTGGCTTCGTGGTAAGGTATAGCGAATTCTGTAACACCAGTGGCGTATGGTGCAATTTCGTAAGTATTGTATAATAATATCAAACCTTCGGAACTATAGCCTATATTTTGAGGCAGTGTAAAAGACTCTGCTTCAAAATACATATCCTTTTTGTCTTTTGTTTCGGTTTCAAAATACGATTCGGCCAATGTGGCGAACGATTTTTCGTCGGTAAACAGTTGTCGATTTGTTAGTAATAAACCCGATTGTGCATCAAAATTCAAAAAATTAATAGCTAAAATACCATGTGCGCCACCAGTATTGGTATAGCAGGTTAGCGAAATGCTTATTATTTCTGGAGTTTGATACATGACTTCTCCATCAACTTGTGCTTCCCATTCTATAACGCTGTCGGTAAATTGATTTTTAAAATTTTGGTATTCGGTGTTAAATATTGAGATGTTTTCCTCTAACGAACTTGTCGATTTTTGTTCTTGATTAAATTGAAGCGCAAGAGCGGTTTTTTCTCGTAAAATTGCATTAATGTTATTGGCTACTTTACTATTGCCAATAGCTTCAGGTATATGTATTTCTACAATGTTGTTGTTTGGGGTAGTAATGTGTTGCTCTTCGAAAAGGAGTAATTTTTTTTCTTCAGAACAAGACCAAATTGTAATACTAATAAGTAATGCAATTAAAAATTTAGGAGACATGAAACGGCGTGTTATTTAATAATAAAGATAGATATTTCGAATGAAATAAAAGTGAATACCTACTTTAAAATTTAATTAAAGGTCGGGGAATTTTGTGTGGCCGTTATTGCAATTGTAAATTAGTTAATGTAGTAAACATAACCAAAATTTAACCAGATCATAGAGTCGTTGTGCTTGTTGTAATCTAGTTGATGATTAAGGCCGTCAACCCAATCGCTATTAAAAAACTGCCATTTTACCTCGAACAAAAAGTCAGAATAATCACTAACTTTATATCTAACACCAGCACCTGTAACAACAGAAAACGTGTAGAACGATGTTGTATCTATAGAGCCTGGAGCCCAAGGCCCGAAAAAATTATCAGGATTTGTAATATCTTGATCGCCATAAGTTGTACTAGCATCTGGAGAGGCGTAAACGGCATGGCCTCCGAGTAGAAAATAAGGAGAAAAACTGAAAAAGCGATAATGGAAGTTTTTTAAACTAAAAGGGTAAATTTCAAAATTAAATCCAAGATCTATATTTTGTGCTACCCCGCGTTGTGCTCTTAATTTATCGGCGTTTTCACTAACCTGGTCGGGTTCAACGTATTTTCCGTAGTGTTTTAAATTTGTTTTGTTGTAGGCGGCGTCTAGTCTGATTTTAAAATGATCAAAAAGTTTTGATCCATTACGTCTATACCCGCTACCCCAATCCATTGGGTTTAGGGCGTAAAACACTCCAATTCCAAAGCCAATATTTCCTAAATTGGTATCTGTATCTCCTCTTAATCCAAAATCAGATCGCATTTGTACGGGGCCAGTAAAAATTCCAGCTTCATGACCCGTTTGAGAAAACAAAGGGGAAATCAAAAACAAGCATGCAACTAAAAATAGCGGTTTTAACGTGTTTAGCATAGTATTCTTTAAAAATAGATGCTGTTCTTGGGGATTAATAGCATTAACAAATATATAAAATAGGTTATGACAATCAAATAAATAGTAAACAAATGTTAAAAATGAATTTACATTTCTTTTTTGGTTACGAATTTTTATTTAAAATGCTTTAAAATTTAAAGATAATGTATATTTGTACTGTAAAATGATTACAAATTTGACAGTATCATAATTTCTATAAAAATGAAAAACAAAATCGATGCATTTTTAAAATTAGTTGAAAAAAAAGATGGTCATGAGCCAGAATTTTTACAGGCAGTACACGAAGTTGCAGAAACTGTAATTCCGTTTATTGAGAATAATCCAAAATATAAAAATAAAATGTTGTTAGAGCGTATGGTAGAGCCAGAACGCACTATCATTTTTAGAGTGCCTTGGTTAGACGATCAAGGTAATACACAGGTGAACAGAGGATTTAGAGTTGAGTTTAACTCGGCAATAGGGCCTTATAAAGGAGGCTTGCGTTTTCACCCAAGTGTAAACTTAAGTATATTAAAGTTTTTAGGTTTTGAACAAACCTTTAAAAACTCTTTAACTACGTTGCCAATGGGTGGCGGTAAAGGCGGTAGCGATTTCGATCCAAAAGGGAAAAGTGATAACGAGGTTATGCGTTTTTGCCAGTCATTTATGTCGGAGTTAAGTCGTCATATTGGTCCAAATACCGATGTGCCAGCAGGCGATATTGGTGTAGGGGCTCGAGAAATTGGGTATATGTTTGGACAATATAAAAGATTGCAAAACGAATTCTCAGGAGTTTTAACAGGTAAAGGTTTATCTTATGGCGGTTCTTTAATTCGTCCTGAAGCTACTGGTTATGGAGCAGTCTATTTTGCTAAAAACATGTTAGCAACTAAAAACGAATCATTACAAAATAAAACCATAGTCATTTCGGGTTCTGGTAATGTGGCGCAGTATGCTTGCGAAAAAGCAACACAGTTAGGAGCTAAAGTAGTTACCATGTCCGATTCGTCTGGATATATTTACGACGAAGCAGGAATAGATGCTGATAAATTGGCCTTTATAATGGAGCTTAAAAATGAAAAGCGAGGTCGTATTAGCGAATACGTTGATACCTATACTTCGGCTGAATTTTTTAAAGGAGAAACACCTTGGCGTGTGAATTGTGACATTGCGATGCCGTGTGCTACACAAAACGAATTACATGAAGATGATGCTAAAGCGCTTGTAGCCAGTCGTGTTATGGCCGTAACCGAAGGCGCTAACATGCCTTGTACGCCAGAAGCTATTGCTGTTTTTCATGAAGCAAAAGTTTTATTCTCGCCAGGAAAAGCGTCTAACGCAGGTGGTGTGGCAACTTCTGGATTGGAAATGAGTCAGAATTCATTGCGTTTAAATTGGACAAGAGAAGAGGTTGATGCTAAATTGCATGATATTATGAATAATATTCATGAGGCTTGTGTAACGTATGGTAAAGAGGATGATGGTTATGTGGATTATGTAAAAGGAGCCAACATTGCTGGTTTTGTTAAAGTTGCCGATGCTATGTTAGCACAAGGTGTAGTATAAAAACTATAAAGACAAGATATTATTAAAACCTTCAGAAAATTATAAATTCTGAAGGTTTTTTCATTGGTCTCAGTCGTTAGCTGAAACTATGTGTTTTTAGAGCAAGACTTACAGTTTCAATAAATATTTTTGCGCCACGAATGCACGAATATTTGACATAGTTTTTATAAAGAATATTCGTGTATTTGTGGCTAAAATGAACACAAATAATCGGACTTCCAGTCCATAGTGGTTTAGTTAAAATAAGGTAGATGTTACTGTTTTTAAAACAGAATCGTGCATGTGTTCGGTATAATCAAGATGCGTTACTAAGCGCAATTTCCCTTGCCCCATATCGCTAATTAAAATGTTTTTCGATTTCAATTTTTGTATTAAAAGCGCACTATTTACATCGGGTTGTAATTCAAAAATAACAATGTTTGTTTCTGTAGGCTCTACCTGTTTAACGTGGGGTAGTTTAGAAAAGTGAAGGGCTAACGATTTTGCTTTTTTATGGTCGTCCTGCAAACGGGCTCTATGGTGTTCTAAAGCATATAAACCTGCTGCAGCTAAATAGCCGCCTTGTCTGATGCCGCCTCCCAAAATCTTTCTTATTCTAATGGCGTTATTCATAAGATTTTCATCACCTACTAAAACCGAACCGATTGGGCAGCCAAGTCCTTTACTCAGGCAAACAGAAATGGTGTCAAAAATATCCCCATACTGTTTAGTAGATTCGTTTTTAGCTTCAAGAGCATTCCATAGTCTTGCGCCATCTAAATGAAATCCTAGTTGATGTTCGTTGCAAACTTGTCTAATTTTTAATAGTTCATTAAAATCCCAACATGCACCACCGCCTTTATTTGTTGTGTTTTCAACTTCTACCAATTTAGTTAAGGGGCTATGGTAAAACTCTGGCGGATGAATGGCGGCACGCACTTGGTCGGCGGTAAACATGCCGCGTTCTCCATTTAATAAACTACAGGACACGCCGCTGTTAAACGCTGCGCCACCTCCTTCATAATTAAATATGTGAGCGTATTTATCGCAAATAATTTGATCTCCTTGGTTGGTGTGTAATTTTATGGCAACTTGGTTGGCCATGGTGCCGCTAGGGAAAAACAGAGCTTTAGGTTTTCCAAAAAGCTCGGCTATTTTGGTTTCTAAAGCGTTTATGGTTTCATCTTCTTTGTAAACGTCGTCTCCTACCTTGGCAGCCATCATGGCTTCAAGCATTTCTGGAGTAGGTTTTGTAACGGTATCGCTTCGTAAATCTATTAACATTGATATTGGATTTTTGCCATATTAATACTGCTAATTTACAATTTTTACCGCGCTCTTACTTAGATGTTGTTGTTATGTCGTGTCGAAATGTATGTAAAATCAATTGTGTTTTTCTTAATAAAATAGGTTGTTTTTTATGTGAAACCTCTTTTTTGCAGGGTATTAATGCTTTTTTTAGTCTAAAAATCTTAAATATTATGGTTATTTTAGGAAAAACGCAATGCCTATGGAGTCCACGAGTTTGAAGCATCTATTTTCTTCATATGAACGCAATGAAAAGCTGTTTGATGAAATCTTCGATAAAGATAATAATGTAAAACAGGTTTATCAGAAAATCTTCGAGCTGTATAGTGGCCAGTCCATAGACGATTTTATTAATTTAAATAATAAGTCTAAATCATCTTTTTTTAATCAGGGTATTACTTTTCAGGTTTATAATGATGATGCCAAAGGGCACGAGAAAATATTTCCATTCGATTTATTTCCTAGAATTATAGATGCCGATGAGTGGAAAACTATAGAGCAAGGCGTTTTGCAACGCAGTAAGGCTTTAAATAGGTTTATTTGGGATTTATATCATAACAAGCACATTATTAAGGCAGGCATAGTGCCTTTGGAGCTTATTAGTTCGTCTTCTAATTATTTAAGACAAATGGTTAATCTAGATCCGCCAGGAGGGATTTATAATCATATTTCGGGAACCGATTTAATAAAACATTCAGATGGGAAATACTATGTTTTGGAAGATAATATTAGGAGTCCTTCTGGTGTTAGTTATGTTATTGGAAACCGCAATGCCCTAAAGCGGGCTTTGTTTGGTGTGTTTAATCATTATCAAATTCATTCCGTCTCTAATTATGCCGAGAATTTGTTGGAAATTCTGGAGTCTGTAAAGCCTAAGGGAGTCGATGTGCCTAATTGTGTTATCATGACGCCCGGAGTATATAATTCGGCGTATTACGAACATGCTTATCTGGCAAAAACAATTGGTATAGAACTGGTGGAAGGCAGGGATTTAGTGGTTGAGAACGATTTTGTGTACATGAAAACGATTACCGGTTTAGAGCGGGTAGACGTTATTTATAGACGAATAGACGATGTGTTTTTAGATCCGTTAGTGTTTAGAGAGGATTCTGCCTTGGGAGTTCCTGGATTATTTGCGGCATACAAAAAAGGAAACGTTACTTTAGTTAATGCACCTGGAACAGGCGTTGCAGACGACAAAGCAATTTACACTTTTATGCCCGAAATTATTAAGTTTTATTTAGGCGAAACCCCCATTTTAAATAATGTACATACTTATCATTGTAGTAAACCAGACGATTTAAAATATGTGATAGAAAATATTCAGAATCTAGTAATCAAGCCAGTAGATGAAGCGGGTGGTTACGGCATTTCTATTGGAAATAAACTGACAAAGGCCGAAATAGAAGCCGTAAAAAAAGTAGTGTTAGAGCAACCAAGAAAATATATTGCCCAGCCTATCATGTCGCTTTCTGTACACGCCACTTATATAGATGAAAATAAATCTTTTGAGCAACGCCATGTCGATTTAAGAACTTTCGCATTGTTAGGTAACAATAAAGAATTTGTACTTAAGGGTGGGTTAACACGGGTGGCCTTAAAAAAAGGTAATTTAATAGTAAATTCCTCACAAGGTGGAGGCTCTAAAGATACTTGGGTATTAAAAAAATAATAATGATATATGTTAGCACGAATTGCAAATAACTTATTTTGGATGGGCAGATATGTAGAACGCGTAGAACATCTGGCGCGTTTTATGAATGTTAATTATTTTTCGTCTTTAGATGCGCCAACCAAGCTGTCTAGAGATCGTCAATTTGTATTGCGCTCCATTTCTAAAATGGCGGGCGATCCTATATTGGATGACAAAGAGTTGATAGAAGAGCATATTTTGTATAATGTAGGTTTAAATCCAGATAAGCCATATTCTATCTTGCAAGGTGTAAAATGTGCTAGAGAAAATGCCAATAGCTCAAGAGATTTACTGTCTTCAGAATTTTACGAGTCTATCAATAAGTTCTATCATTTTGTAATGGATTACCCAAAAGATTATTTCGTAAATTCTGGTTTGCACGATTTTACAACACACGTTACAGACCAAACTTCAATTTTAAAAGGTAAGATGAGGGGAACGCTATTGCACGACGAAATTTATGCCTTAATTAAATTAGGAATTAATATTGAGCGCGCAACCCAAATAGCCAGAATAATTAAAACGAAGTATGAAGATGCCGAAAAAACAGCCGAAGTAAAAAACAAACCTTTAAAAAATAGTTTTGAATGGACGACCTTGCTTAAATGTACAGAATGTTACGATATGAATCGGCGATTGTATAAAAAAACACCTACACAATTAACAGCTCTCGAATTTTTAATTGTAAATACACATTGCCCTAGGTCTGTAATTTACAGTTTAAATCAAATTCATAAACATGTACAAATTCTAGATCCGCTAAAAGTGCACGAAAAACACTCGGCTGCATTTTTAATTAGTAAAATGCGTTGCGAATACCGATTTAAAACGGTAGAAGAAGTTCAAGACGATGTTAAAGGTTTCATTAATCAAACATTAAATACCTTGGTAGAAATAGGTGCTAAATTAGAAACCGAATATTTTTATCACTAGTAAGAAGCCGAACCTATGGAAATGCAGTATACTGTAAAATACAGAGCAGTGCATACGTGCAAAACTATAGTGAACGAGGCGTATTTGCAGCATATAATTTTGCCAGAAAATAACGCTACACAAGAATTGATATCGGAAATTTACACTGTGCCAGAATCATGTAGTCTTCAGAAATCGATTAACGGCTTTGGTTTTAATAGTGTAAAATTGCATTGTAAGGCACCATTTAAAACCATAGTTTTTGAGGCTGTTTTTGCTCTAAAAAAAATTCATGAAGGGGTTCAGAAAAAGGAGTCGCTTATAAATACGTCGTATCAAGATTTAAATAGTTTAGAGTTTAGGACAGATTTTGAAACTTGGTTAACTCCAACCGATCATACCAGTTTGCCAGAAGGTTGTTTTTCGTTGTTTAAAATACTTGAAACGGCATCAATCTTAGAGTATTGTTTGGCATTAAATAGTATGATAAGTGCTTACATAACTTTAAAATCAGATATGAATCCAATGCCATCAAAATTGGGAAATGTTTTAAGCGATGCCGCTGGAAACGCCCGAGATTTGTCACATGTATTAATTGCAGTGGCTAGGCAGAATAAGCTTCCGGCACGTTTTGTATCTGGATATTTGTATGAAAATTTAAAAGAGCAAAGCGGATCTCAACTCCATGCTTGGGTAGAAATTTATTGCCCTAATAGCGGATGGCTGGGTATAGATCCTTCATATAATTGTTTAGCAAATCAGTATTATATAAAAATAGCGCACGGCAGAGATTACACCGATTGTGCGCCTGTTAAAAGCATATTTTATGCTTCAGGAAAGCACGAAGTAAACTGTATTGTTACAGTAGCTTCGCAACAATAAAAGGAGACTTCATTTAATTTTTGAAAAAAGTGTAGTACTTTTGGTTGAAAATTGAATATCATGATAACAACAGATCAAATTAAAGATCTTTCACACCGCCTTCTTGCGTTAAGGCAATATCTTTGACATAGATGTCAAACTCATAGAAATACAAAACGAAGAAGAGCATACCTTCGATCCTGACTTTTGGAACGACTCTAAAGCTGCAGAAGCAGTTATGAAATCTTTACGAGTAAAAAAGAAATGGGTGCAAGATTACAATACAGCCAAAACTTTAGTGGGCGATTTAGAAGTATTGTACGAGTTTTATAAAGAAGGGGACACGACCTTAGAGGATGTAACAAACCAGTTTAATACTACCGAAACGTTTTTAGAGGACATCGAATTCAGAAACATGCTTTCTGAAGAAGGTGATGGTTTAAGTGCGGTTTTGCAAATTACAGCAGGAGCAGGAGGTACAGAAAGTTGCGATTGGGCCAGTATGCTTATGCGTATGTATTTAATGTATGCCGAGAAAAACGATTTTAAAGTTAAAGAATTAAACTACCAAGAAGGCGATGTTGCAGGTATTAAAACGGTAACGCTAGAGATAGAAGGCGATTTTGCATTTGGCTGGCTTAAAGGCGAAAATGGTGTGCATCGTTTAGTGCGAATTTCCCCGTTTGATAGTAATGCCAAACGACATACTAGTTTTGCGTCGGTTTATGTGTACCCCTTAGTAGACGATACTATAGAAATAGAAATAAATCCAGCCGATATAGAAATTACAACCGCGCGTTCTAGTGGTGCAGGAGGACAGAATGTAAACAAGGTCGAGACCAAAGTACAGCTAACACATAAGCCAACAGGAATTCAGATTTCTTGTTCCGAAACCCGATCGCAGCACGATAACAGAACACGAGCATTGCAAATGTTACGATCTCAGCTTTACGAAATCGAATTGCAAAAACGTATGGAAGCGCGTAACGATATTGAAGCCGGAAAGATGAAAATAGAATGGGGAAGCCAAATACGTAATTATGTAATGCATCCGTATAAACTGGTGAAAGATGTACGAACAGGGCACGAAACAGGAAATGTAGATGCTGTAATGGACGGACAAATAGATCCCTTTTTAAAAGCCTATCTTATGATGATGGGGCAAAAAACAGAAGATTCTAACACTCTATAAATTTTAATTATGATTACAATTTATCACAATAACAGATGTAGTAAATCCAGAGAAGCGCTTCAAATTATAGAAGCTTCAGGAAAACCATTCAAGGTTGTTAAGTATTTAGAAGACGTGCCAAGCAAAGACGAGTTAAACCATATTATAGATTTGTTGGATATTATGCCAATAGATTTAATAAGAAAGAACGAAGACGTTTGGAAAGATAATTTTAAAAACGAAAATTTATCTGATGAAGCTTTAGTCGATGTTATGGTTAAATATCCTAAATTGATAGAAAGGCCAATAGTTATTAACGGAGAAAAAGCTGTAATAGGCAGGCCTCCGCAACAAGTGGTAGATATTTTATAAGAAGCACAGCCGTTAGATTTTTTTTAGAATTTAGCGGCTGTTTCTATTTAACATACATTTAACGAAACGCAACTAAACCAAGTTCTATTTTTGCCGTCTTACCTTCAAAAAAAATAGAATTCATGACTCTTAAAAAATTAGTGGCGTTTTTTAGTTTATTTCTTGCGTCGGTTTTAGCGTTTCAAGCTTATGCACAAAACGACGTAGAAATTACTGGAAAAGTAATAGATAAAGACACAGGAGATCCGCTAGAATATGCTACCATTGCCTTTTTGCAACCTTCGGATAACAGTGTTGTAACAGGAGGTATAACAGATATGGATGGTAATTTTAATATTACTGTAGCTTCAGGAACGTATAACGTATCTGTAGAATATATCTCGTTTAAAAAGCAAACCTTAAAAAACAAAAACTTAACCGCGAATACCAATTTGGGCACCATTTATTTGGAAATGGATCTCGCCACCTTAGATGAGGTAGAAATTGTAGCCGAAAAAACTACGGTAGATATTAAACTTGATAAAAAAATCTATAATGTAGGTCAGGATTTAACGGTTAGCGGTGGTACCGTGAGCGATGTGTTGGATAATGTACCTTCGGTTTCTGTAGATGTAGAAGGTAATGTAGCGTTAAGAGGAAACGATAACGTAACCATCTTAATTAACGGGAAGCCTTCAGGGTTGGTGGGTCTAGATTCAACCGAAGCTTTACGCCAATTGCCAGCAGATGCTATAGAGCGCGTAGAGGTTATTACATCGCCATCGGCCAGATACGATGCCGAGGGAACAGGTGGTATTTTAAATATTATTTTAAGACGAAGCAAGCTGCAAGGGTTCAATGGCTCTATCACAGCTAATGGAGGATATCCTGCTACGGCTGGTATTTCGGGTAATATTAATTACCGAACAGGCGCCTTCAATATTTTTAATACTACTGGTTATTCTTATAGAGAAGTACCTGGAAATTCTACTACCGAAACTCAATATTTTAATAAAGAGTTTGATGATGATGGAAATTTAATTGGCGATTTGCCAGATACTTTCTTAAACGAATATCGCGATTTTGATAGAATCCGTAAGGGCATCAATACCAATTTAGGTGTAGAGTGGTATATTAACGATAATACTTCGTTAACAACATCTATATTCTACAGAGGGCAAGACAATAGTAGCAATACAACCAACAATATTTACGATTATGATAATTTAGGGAATTTGGTTTCGGAAACTTTACGATTAGATCCTGAAGTTGAGGACGACCAAACCGTGCAATATTCTGTAAATTTCGATAAACAGTTTGCTGATAAACCAGGCCATAAATTAACTTTCGATTTTCAATTTGAAGATTCCCGCGAAGACGAAAATTCTATCATTACCGAAAATGGTTTAGATTCAGAAAAAGTAAGAACTTTAGAACAGCAAAATAATATTTTATTGCAATCAGATTATGTACTTCCGTTAGGCGAAGCTAGTCAGTTTGAATTTGGTTACCGAGGCGATTTTAATAAATTAGATACCGATTATACCTTAGCCTTTTACAACGACGAGACTAACGATTTCGAGATAGATACCGATGTCAGTAATAATTTAATTTATTCGGAATATATTAATGCTGTATACACACAGTTTGGAAGTAAAATTAAAGAGAAATTTTCGTATTTATTAGGGCTTAGAATGGAGTCTACACGAATTACTATAGACCAAGTTACGACTAACGACCTAGAAAAAAAGAATTATGTAGGCTTTTTTCCAACTGTAAATTTAGGGTACGAGTTTACCGAAAACCAAAGTGTTATGTTGGGGTATAACCGTCGTTTACGCAGACCGCGTTCTCGTTTTATAAACCCTTTTCCGTCCAGAAGTAGTGCCACAAACTTGTTTCAAGGAAATCCAGATTTAGATCCAAGTTATTCCGATGCTATAGATTTAGGTTATTTACACGAATTTGGTAAGTTAACTTTAAACAGTTCAATCTACTATCAGCACTCTACCGATGTTTTTACATTTATAACCGAGGCAACGGGAGATTATGTTCAAATAGGAGATACAGATGTACCGGTAATTAAACGTACGCCAATTAACTTAGCTACGAACGATCGTTATGGTTTTGAGTTTACAACAACTTACAAGCCAACAAAAAAATGGAATATGAATGCCAATTTTAACTTCTTCAATTCGATAACTCGAGGCGATTATAACGGTGTGAATTTTGATGCCGATAACTTAAGTTGGTTCATTAGGTTTAACAACAAAGTAACCCTGCCAGCAGACATAGAGTGGCAAACCCGATTAATGTATATGGGGCCAAACGAAGATGCGCAGAACAAATCGGAAGGCATGTTTGGTATGGATTTAGCCTTTAGTAAAGATCTGTTTAACCGAAATGCATCTATAACATTTAATGTTAGCGATGTGTTTAATTCTAGAAAACGACAAACAGTTTCTACAACCGACACTTATATAAGCGATGCTGAATTTCAATGGCGCGAGCGCAGTTTTAATTTAGCGTTTACGTATAGGTTTAATCAGCAGAAAAAACGTCAGGACGACCACGGTCAAGGTGGTGAAAACGAGATGGATTTTGATGGTTAAAAGATGCAAAAAGCTTCCTGTAAAGGGAGCTTTTTTTGTTTAATATATTATTTTCGGCTAAAACTCGTTAGTTATAAATATATTTGAAACATTAATCGTTATTTATGTTTAAACGAATACTTATAACCATTCTATTTTTTAGCTCTTTGGTATCGCAGTCTCAAGATTTTTCGGCGCTTTGGGAAGGGCATTTTTCATATTATAATATTAAAGATGTAAAAGTTAGCGGCGATAAAATTTTTGCAGCTTCGGAAAATGCTATTTTTACTCTAGATGTTGTAACTAACGAAATATCAACCTTATCTACCATAGAGGGGTTGGCCGGTGCAAGTATATCTACCATACATTATAGTGCAGATTTTGGGGCGTTGATTGTGGGGTACGAAAATGGTTTGATAGAAATTGTGCTCGATGGTGAATCGAATGTTTTAAGTGTAGTAGATATTTTAGAAAAACCTACAATTCCACCAACGAGTAAGCGCGTCAATCAATTTAACGAATCTGATGGACTCCTGTATATTGCAACAAATTATGGTATTTCTGTTTACGATTTAAGCCGATTGGAGTTTGGGGATACATATTACATTGGGCCTTCGGGTACGCAAATTGTAGTTAGCGAAACAGCTGTGGCCAACGGTTATATTTACGCTGCCTGCCAAAACGGATCTGGAATTATGAGGGCAGAAGTGGCTAATAGCAATTTAATAGACTACAATCAATGGAGTCAGATTACTACAGGTAATTTTTCGGCTATAACTGAAGTTGCTTCAAATTTATATGCTTTAAACACAACCAGAACCCTGTTTAGGGTTACCGATTCCAGTATTTCTAGTGTATATCAATATGCAGAAATGCCTGAAGATGTAGAGTCTGCTAACGATTATCTAATAGTAACAACAAGTAAGAATGTGTTTTTGTATACTGGCACCTTCTCGAAAGTGGCCGAAGTTGGGGTTAATACATTGTTTTCAACTAACTATACTTCTGCAGTAACAGATGGTACAAATTTCTATATTGGTACAAACAGTTTAGGGCTTTTAAAAAGTCCTATTAGCAGTCCTACGGCTTTCGAAGCTATTCGTCCAGATGGTCCTTTAATGAATGCAGGTTTTTCGGTTGAAGCCGAGTATAATCAGGTATGGTTAACATTTGGCGATTATACCGCAACATACAATCCGTCGCCACTGCGTTTAAGAGGGGTAAGCCATTACAGTAACGGAGAATGGCGCAACATCCCTTCCGATAGTGTTTTAGGTGCTAGAGATCTTAATGCAATAGCAATTAATCCTAATAAAATAAATCAAGTTTTTATAAGCTCTTTTAACGATGGTATTTTAGAAGTAGATAGAGACGAAGCTACTATGTTGTACAACGCGTCTAATAGCGCTTTGGAGTCGTTAGAAGATCCGAATGCGCCAAATTATACAAGTATAAGAGTGAGTGCTTCCGCCTTTGATAACGAAGGACTGTTGTGGTCGTTAACAGGGAGAAATTTAAGTCCGTTAAAATCCTATAATCCAGATAATGGGCAATGGCGTTCATATAGCTTTGGAGGTCTATTTTCCGACGGTTTTAACGGGGAATGGGGGTTTTGCGATTTAGAAATTGATAATGCTGGTGTGGTTTGGACAGGTGGTTACGTTAACGGTTTAATGGGCTACGATTACAATAATGGTTCGCCACGAATAAAAAGCCTCAGCGAAGACACGCAAAATATGCCTTCTTCGGTAGTGTCGGCAGTTGCTGTCGATAATAGAAACCAGGTTTGGATTGGTACCATTAGAGGACTTCGAGTGCTATACAATACGGCTAACTTTTTTGCAAACGATAATATCCAAGCAAGTGAAATTGTTATTCTAGACGACGGCATTCCTAAGGAATTACTAGCGCTACAATATATTACAGATATAGAAGTAGATGGCTCTAATAATAAATGGATTTCTACAGTTGGTTCTGGCTTGTTTTATTTTTCGCCAGATGGCCAAGAAACCATATATCATTTTACTACCGAAAATTCACCTTTACCGTCTAACGATATTGTTGATGTTAGTATAGACAGTTCTAACGGAAAAGTGTTTATCGCCACGAATAATGGCATGGTAGCATTTAATTCTGGAAGTTCTAAAGCCACCGAAGATTTTACCGATGCCTTTGTATATCCCAACCCTGTACGCCCTCATTTTAATATTACAGAGGAAAAAGTGAAAATTAAAGGTATTACCGATAATGTGAATATTAAAATTACCGATGTAGAAGGCAATCTAGTAGCCGAAGCCCAATCTAATGTAAATTTAAGGTACAATGGTTATAATTTGGAAATTGATGGTGGAATAGCATATTGGAATGGTAAAAATTTAGCCAATAATGTTGTGCGATCGGGTGTGTATTTAATCATGTTGTCCGATCTAGATACTTTCGAGACCAAAGTGTTAAAGGTTATGGTTGTAAGATAATGTTTTACACAACCAACGCCATAGTATTATCTAAATTAAAGTATCGCGATAACGACCTTATTGTAAGTTGTTATACTCAGGATTTTGGGGTGTTAAGTTTTTTGCTTCGGGGTGTTTTAAAAAGTAAAAAAGGGAATACTAAAATAGCGTATTTTCAGTTGCTGTCTCAAATACAAATAGTAATAGATTACAAGCCAAACAGAGCTTTACACACAATAAAGGAGGTTAAAATCAATACATTTTATACCTCGTTGCACACGCAGGTTGTAAAAAGTACTATTGTAATGTTTTTGGCCGATGTGCTTACTATGGCTTTAAAAGAAGAAGAGTCTAATTTAGAGTTGTTTTCGTTTTTAGAGCAGAAATTAGACTGGTTGGACAAGCATGAGAAAATTTCTAATTTTCACTTATTGTTTTTGCTTCAACTTACCAAATATTTAGGATTTTATCCTGATACATCTCTCGTGGAGTTTCCGTACTTTAATTTAAGTTCTGGCTTATTCGAAAATAAACCTTATGGGAAATATTCTGTTTCCGATGAGAATCTGGAGTTTTTAAAATTGTTTTTGGGCATAATTTTTGATGATGTAGCCACGATTAAGATGACCGCAAAACAAAGGCAACGTTTTTTAGACATGTTGCTATTGTTTTACGAACTGCATTTAGGCCATTTTAAAAAACCTAAATCGCTGGCTGTTTTTAGTCAAGTTTTTAGCTAACAACCCATTATCAAACTTTATGAAACAAAAATTACTGCTAGGTTTAGGCCTTTTATGTTCAATTATTTCTTACGCACAAAACATTCAAGTATTAAATAGGCAAACAGAAGAAGCCATATCGGGAGTCGCTGTTTTTAATGCAGATAAATCAAAAAGTACAATTTCAGACTTCGACGGGGTAATTTATATCGAAAATTTTAATGCTACAGAAACCATTTATTTTAGACATTTATCTTTTCAAGAATTCAGCATAGAAAAATCTAAAATTAAGGATGCCCAAATTATTTATCTGGAACCTATTACCCAAGGCTTAGACGAGGTGGTGCTTTCGGCTTCTAAATTTAAACAGGACAAACGCGATATTCCGCAAAAAGTAGTTTCTATTACCGCATCAGAAATAGAATTCGATACTCCGCAAACCAGTGCCGATTTATTAACCAATACAGGTAATGTATTTATTCAAAAAAGTCAGTTGGGTGGTGGTAGCCCGATGATTCGTGGTTTGTCAACCAATCGTTTATTAATTACGGTAGATGGTGTTAGAATGAATAATGCTATTTTTAGAGGGGGAAATTTACAGAATGTTATTTCTATAGATCCTTTTTCGATACAAAACACCGAGGTTATTTTAGGCGCAGGTTCTGTAGTTTATGGTAGCGATGCCATTGGTGGCGTTATGGGGTTTTATACTAAAAATGCAACATTGTCTTACAATGACGCGATGGAGTTTAGCGGAAATGCTATCGCAAGATACTCGTCGGCAAATCAAGAGAAAACAGGACATGTCGATTTTAATATTGGCTTAAAAAAATGGGCTTTTTTAACCAGTGTAAGTTATACCGATTTTGATGATTTAAGAATGGGAAGTCACGGTCCAGACGATTATTTAAGGCCAGAATATGTGGTTACCGAAAACGGACAAGATATTACCGTTCAGAATTCAAATCCTAAAGTGCAAGTGCCAACAGGGTACAACCAAATAAATGTTATGCAAAAAGTGCGTTTTGAGCCTAAAAACGATTTAACTTTCGATTTAGGTTTGCATTATTCTACAACATCCGATTATTCCAGATACGACAGACTTTTACGCTATCGCGGAGACGAGTTAAGATCTGCCGAATGGAATTATGGGCCGCAGCGCTGGTTTATGTCTAATTTACAAATCGCAAAGCTGAGCAAACATTCTGTATTGTACGATAAAGTTCAGGTGAATTTAGCATATCAAAACTTTCAGGAAAGTCGTATCGATAGAAATTACCAATCGCCAATTCGAAGTACTACCGAAGAAAAAGTAGATGCCCTTTCCGCCAATATAGATTTTGAAAAACAATTGAGCTTAAAAACGGAATTGTTTTATGGTTTAGAGTATGTGTATAATAAAATTCATTCGTTTGGGGAAGAAGAAAATATCGAGACGAATGAAGTTCTTGCTGCCATAACAAGGTACCCAAATGGTTCCTACTGGCAATCAATGTCGGCATACACCAGTATAAAATACAAAGCAAATAAGCAGTTTGTACTACAAACGGGACTGCGTTATAATCATGTTATTTCGCATGCTAATTTTGAAGCTAACAACAATTTTTTGTACCTGCCATTTAACGATGCCCAAATTAACACTGGAGCGTTAACAGGTACTGCGGGTGTAAGCTGGATCCCATCAGATTTAATTCAGTGGCGACTTCATTTTTCTACTGCATTTAGAGCGCCAAATATAGACGATATAGGTAAGGTCTTCGATTCGGAACCTGGTGCTTTAGTAGTGCCTAACGACAATATAGACCCAGAATATGCCTATACAGGAGAGCTAGGTGTGCGTTTAAATTTCGAGAATATTGTTGTTGTAAATGCAGCGACTTACTACACGTTTCTGGACAATGCTTTGGTAAGACGAAACTTTACCATTAACGGAGAAGAATACTTAATTTACGATGGCGAGAATAGCAGAATCCAAGCCATACAAAATGCTGCCGAGGCCAGAATTTATGGTTTTGAAGCCGGATTAGAAGTAAATTTCAGTAAAACATTACAATTAACATCGCAATACAATATTGTTGGAGGTTACGAGCTAGAAGAAGATGAAAAGCTGCCACTACGCCACGCCGCGCCTCAGTTTGGCGATGCGCATCTTATCTGGACATATAATGCTTTTAAAGTTGACGGATTTGTAATGTACAACGGAGAATTGTCTAACGACCAATTAGCACCTTCGGAAACAGAAAAGGATTATATGTACGCGCTAGACGATGAACGCAACCCGTATGCGCCATCCTGGTACACTTTAAATTTAAGAACGCAGTATCAAATATCTCCCGCGTTTACGCTTACAGCTAGTTTAGAAAATATTACAGATCAGCGTTACCGGCCATATTCGTCTGGAATTTCAGGAGCTGGAAGAAATGCAATTGTAGCTGTAAAGTATAACTTTTAGGCGATTGTTTTATTCCGAAACTAAAACGTACTACCTGAGGAGTAATTTCTTGTGTATTACGTTTCCGTTAGTTAAAGTGACAGCTGCAATTATGGGAATGGATTGTAATGAAGAGAGGTTGAAAATAGGTTTCTGTTGTATTTGATTAAAGGTTGAGAGGGTTCTGCCTAAGGTATCAAATATTGTAATCTGTTTTATCTGAAGCGCATCGGAATGTAATTTGAAATACGTCTGTTGAGTGTCTATTTGTATAATCTCTAGAAAATTGTCGCTTTTTAAATCGTTGACACCTAAAGTTGCTGTTTTGAAAACAATCTCGAATCTAGAAGGGAAATCGCCGCGATCTGAAATGAATTTGTATGCGCCTTGTTTAAGGTCGTGGTAAGTGTTTGTAAAATGGTCTTTTAAGTAAATCGGGTTTTGTTCGAAAAAATTGCCTTCAAAATCATCAATATCTAAACTGAAAATGGTTGGCGTTTCTATTGCGTTGTAAAAGCCTAAAGCAATATTTTCGTCTTGCGACAGACTCGATTTTGATTTACCTTGAATAACGAGTTTTACATCGGTATTTGGAATTGTGGTATATAATTTCGCATAATGGGTGTCGTTAATAATGGTATTTACATCAAAATAACTTCCATCATAAGTATCGGTCGCATTGGGTAAATATCCAATTAAGGTCTGACTGAAAATAGCATTGTCCGAGGTTAGATTAATCCAAATTTTAGGGGTTACTTCCGATTTAAAAAATTGTGTGTTTTCCGAAGTTACCCGCATTTGGTTATTAAATAAAACTGTAGCGGTATTGGTGTGAAAAGCATCCGAAAATTTCACGAAAAATCCTTGGCAAGAAGGTATAAACCGATTGGGTTTTTGCCCCGAACCTTCTTGAGCAGCTACAGTACCCGTGCCGTTAATTATGGCATAGTCGGACGGGCTAAAATTATAAACATCATTACCGTTGAAGGATTTTGAAGGCGGCGTATCTTGAGACCATAGGTAAATAACACCCTCTAGAGGCTGATTTGGTGTAGCTGCGCTATAAACGTTAGCATTAAAAAAAGCATCGGCACTGATGGCCGAAGGATAAGGGTTTCCAATTAAATTCCAATTGTTGTCGTCTGTCGATTCATCATTACGTGTAACAGGCGTGTGAATAATTCCATTGTTAAAATTTCCCGAAAACGAGTAGGTATAGTGCATGCCAGCTGTAAAGTTGTTGTCGGTATGGGTAGCGGCATAACCTACACCAGCTTGTAAATAATCGGTTTTAGTTATGGTTTCTCCAGTAGCAATGGGTTGCCAATCGTCTCCGTTATCATCTACATCATCTTGACCTAACGTTTGTGTGTTATCGTTATTTTCTTCTTTGTAAAGATCTGCAAAGCGGCTTGCATCAAACCAAAACAGGCGTTTGGAATTATTGAAAGCGTTGGCAAATGTTTCGTTTACAACTGGAGTGCTCCAATAGGTATATTCGTACCAAGCGTTTAAAATTGCGGTTTCTTTTTCTACGAGTATGGTTCCATTATTAGTTGGAGTCGTTGTATCGTTTTCTTGTACAAACGAGCCCTTATTTTTTACAATTAATGTGCCTTCTACAATCAAGTTGTGGTGTATTTTGGTGTAATGTTCGGCATTTATAGTTAAAGTAACATCTTCGGGAATATACAAACTACAGCAGTTTAAATTGCCGTGTGTTTGGGTGTTAAAGTTACTGTTTAAAATAGTAATGGCAGATTCGTCTGCTTCCGAATTCACCCAATTCCCATCATGCCATTCGCTTGTTTTTAGGTCGATTGCAATGCTTTTAGAGGCCGTGTAGCAGAGGTTATTATCTTCTAAAACACGACAGTAATATTGGTTGCCATCAACTAAAGCTGTGTTTAAAATGTGAAGCGATGAGGTTTGCGTCCCTTGGTAGTTGTCGTTGTCGTGTATTATATTCCAAGTATTAGAATGTTTTAAATTTTCGTACCATTGATAGTTTAAGGAAGTCGCGTCGGTAACGCCTTCATTTGCCGTAACGATGAAGGTGTCGGTTAGTTTGCAACTAGATGGTGTGGTTTCGGTCTGTAGCGTAATGTTAGGCGGAATACCAACCGAAAAATCATAAATCCCGATGTCGGTATAATCTACAGTTTTAAAAGCGTACCAGTCGTTCGCTTGCCAGGAAGTAGAGGGTAGGTTAGACAGGGTGTTTTTACGTCTGTAAGTGTATCCTCTATCGGAAACTGTAAATGTGTTCCCAGTCGCATCGCCCCAAACATCTATGGGTTCTCCTTGATATAAAAGACGAATATGGTCGTTATTATTAATGCCCACGGCATTACTAATATGCTGTGCTGTAACGGTGGCATGCTCTTGGTTGGCATCGGTGGCGCCAAAGGCAATAAGGTAAGTGTCTTGGTGATTTAGCGAGCCATCTAGTGCAAGGGTTCTAGTGGTGTCTTCGCCATTGTATATAATTTCTACGGTGTAATCTTCAAGGTTAATGGGTGTTCCTGTGCCATTGTATATCTCGATATAGGAATGCGATCCTGTAGGATGATCGGTAATTTCACTAATGAAGAGTTGTGTGGGTGTATTGCCATTGTCGCCTTTACAAGCCGTAGAATTTCTGGAAATCACATCGAAATTTGTAGACATGCTGCATCCGAGATTATTGGTGATGTTCAGGTTCCCAGATGTTGCGTTTTCTGGTAAAGTGACTTCTATTTGTGTGTCCGTAATAACATTTACGTTAGCAGAAATGCCATTAATATCTGCCGTGGTCTCATTACCAAAATTGGCGCTAGTAATGGTTATTACCGTTCCTGGCGGGCCAGTATCTGGCATAATGTTTGGCAAAGTAGCAACACAGGTACCTGTGCCTTCTACGCTAAAGGTGTATGGATTTTCGTCTGCATCATTGTTTGTAATACTAATAACACTAGAACGAGTTCCTGAGGTTTGTGGAGAAAATTCGATGTCGAAAGTGATTTTGGTATTTGGAGGAATTATTTGGTTACTCGGGGTGTTAATGAGTTTAAATTCAGTAGCGTTTGAAGAATTTATAGTACCAATAGTCAAATCTGCTGTGCCTTCGTTATGAATGTAGTAGGTTTTGGGTTGCGAGGTTTCGTTAATGGCTGTCGAAGCAAAAATAGTATTGTAACCAATACTGGCATTCGCTCCCGATGGAATGGAGTTTTCGGTATTACGTTCCACATCAATTTCTGGTGAAGGCGCTATGGCTGTTCCTGATAATTGGATCTGGCACATGCCTTCATCGGCATCTGAATTTATAATGGAAATGATGTTATTAAAGGCACCTGCGCTATCCGAGGAAAAACGAATGCGAAGTAGCTGTGCTTCATCAGGTGCAATTTGTATTGGCGCCGTGACATTTGAAATACTAAAGGGCTCAGAAATTTGTATGTCGGAAATGTCTAAGTCTACATCGCCTGTATTTTTTAATGTAATTGTTTTTTCTGCAGTTTCCGAAGTTAAAATATCATCAAAATGCAAGGTATATCCACAGTTTTGTAGCGTGTTGTTTTCGTCTATAAGTTGTAATTCTGGTGCGTTGCTAGCAGAACAATATACGGTTACATCATCTAAATAATAGGAGCCGGCAGAACGCTCGGACATGATTATTCTTAAATAATACATACCCTCTAAATTTAAGTTTACAGAAAATAGGGTGTGTGCTTCGGAAACTGCATCTACCGTTATGGATTCGGCGGTTGTCCAACTGCCCGAAAGCGAAGTGCTGTATTGTATACTTAAAGTTCTATTGGATGCACTTGAGCTACGGCCAAGATAAAATGTTATGCTGTTTGGGTTGTTAATAGGGTTTTGAGTCGTAATATGGTCGTCTCTAGTGTTAAAACCAACGCCCATTCCTGTTACGCCTGCACTAGAATTTATGTAAGTTTCATAACTTGTCCAATTACCGTAGTCGGTATTAAAGTTATCAAATACACACTGCGCGTTACACCATAAAAACGCTTCGCATATTAGAAAGCCTGAAAGAATGTATTTTTTTGTCATGTTTAAATTGTAATTTAGATGCGTTGTAAAAATGGCTTATTAAGTTAGTGAACTTGTTGAAATTCAGAAACTTATATCGATACAAAAACACTGATCATCAAAAAAATACGTATGAACACGTACAAAATTTACACTTTAGATGAAGCAAAACGTGCTTTGGAAAGGTATTGCGTATACCAAGAGCGTTGCCATAAAGAGGTGCGCCAAAAATTGTTCGATATGCGTATGATTCCTGAGGCTGTAGATGAAGTGGTTGTTCATTTGCTTCAGCATGATTTTTTAAATGAAGAACGATTTGCAAGAGCTTATGTAAGAGGAAAATTTAAACATAAGCATTGGGGGAGAGTGCGGCTGGTACAAGAACTAAAACAAAAACAAATAAGTAAATTTAATATAGAATCTGCTCTTAAAGAACTAGACGATTTAGATTATTATGGTGCTTTTGAAGCTTTGGCAGCACAAAGATACCAACAAATTAAAGAGCCGAATACATATAAAAAACGAAAAAAACTAGCAGATTATTTGTTGTACAGAGGGTGGGAATCTGCTTTGGTTTACGAGAAAGTAATCGAGTTAATACCTTAAAAACAAAAGCGTTTCGGGAGGAGTCCAGAAACGCTTTTGTTTTATTGTTAGGTTATGCTCAGTTATAAATTGAAAGATGCTCCAAAGTTAAACACAAACTGATTGTGTAATTCTTCGGCAGGCGATAAATGGCCAGTATCGTATTTAGCAATAGGTAAGCCAGCTTCTGCAAATACTCCAAATCCTTCAGAAAAGAAATATCTTGCACCTACATGCGCACCAAAGTTTTTTAAACTAAAGCTTAAACCCGGATATAAATCGAATTCACTAATACCAATTACACTACATAAGTTGGCGTTAAAACGGGCTTTAACATCAAATCGATCACCAAAATCGGCATCTATATGGTCGGCTAAACCCAATACATAGGTAGAAGTTACTCCAAAAGAAATGTTTTCTCCTGCTCCAAAATCGTAAGAACCAGTTATTCCGGTACCACCATCTTGAAAACTAGGGCCAATTTGAAACTTTTGGTCACCTTTTCCTTTAAATGCCTGTGCATGAGCAAAAGCCACAAAGCACAAACAAGCAATACATAATAGTTGTTTTTTCATAATTGATAATTTGGACACAAAGATAATTTTAATAGCGAATTATTAAGGTTAAGAATTAAATTTTGAGGTACGTTTTATAGCTTCTTCATTTTTCCATTCAATCCATCTTTGTCCTTTTAAGCGTCTCATAATGTTATCAAAATTTCGCATAATAAAGACATTGTATAACGCTTTGCTTAAATGTTTTGGGTTTCTGGCAATGGCTCTTAAACTCATAGAAAACCCAGGGGTTACGTAGCGCATATAATGCCAATAGCCTTCTGGCATGTATAATACTTCTCCGTGATTAAGTTCGGTTTTATAACCTTTGGCTTTGGTTAAAGCCGGCCATTTTTCGAAATCTGGATTATTAAAATCTATATCTTCTCTTGTAATAAGCGCATGTGGCACTTTATATAGGTATTTGTTTTGTTGTTGATCGAATAATATGATTTGCTTTTTGCCTTCAAAATGAAAGTGAAAAATATTGGCCAAATCGATATCGTAATGCATGAAGGTGTACGAGTCGCGACCACCAAAAAAAAGCATGGGCAATCCCTTCATAAGGCGTAACCCAAAATCTGGGAACGAAAAATCGTTTTGTAATACAGGCACTTCTTTAAGGACATTCCATAAGAATATCCTAAATTTTGTAGGTTCACGTTTAAGTAAGTCTATATACTCGCTCATTTTCATGGTGGCGTGGGGTTCGTTAAATCCGTCTTTATGGTCAACAGGTCTATCGTCGTAAAGTGGCACGGTTTTATCGCCTGCCACTTTTTTTATATAGTCTAAACTCCATTTCGAATACGCAGGCCAGTCGTCTATAAAATGTTCTATAACCACAGGTTTTTGCGGTTTAAAATAATCTTTTATAAAAGCCTCTTTGGTAATGGATTTTACACGAGGTATGTCTTGAAGATTTAATTTCAATGTAAAATGAATTAAAGCCGCAAGTTAATAAAATGTTACCAAATAGTTTGTGCTAGAGTATGCATTAAATGTTTTTTGAAGGTGTATTAGCCGTTAATTAAAACCATACTTTAAGCCAAATAAAACGTTGCCTTTAGGCATTGGTACTAAGTTTGTTTCGGTGTATTCGGTATTAAAAATATTGCTGGCAATAAACGAAAATTCTAAGGTTTTAAAGGTGTAATTTATACTAGCATCTATTACGGAATAGGTTTCGCCTTCGGTACGTTCGGCATATTTATAAATAATAGATTGAGATAGATTGTCTACAAATTGTGTGGTTAATCTGGTTACAAAGTGATGCTTTAACGAGTTAATAGAATATCTGGAATAATCTAAATCAAGGTCTTTAATTTCGTCGTCTAGAAAAGTGTAGGTCGTATTAAGGCTTTGTACGTGTGTGCCTATATTAAAATTGTAATTGGCATACACATCTATACCTTTTGTATTTAATTCGCGTATGTTGGTGGCTTGCCAAAGGTCTTCTTCGTTGCTTTTTACATAGTCTATTAAATTTTCAGAATCGCGATTAAATACAGCTGCCGAAGCACTGAAGTTTGCAGATTTAAATTTAATTCCGAATTCTTCTGCCAGAGCGTTTTCTGGATCTAAGTTTTCGTTGCCAAGCGTTGTCGGGTCGCTGTAAAATAAATCGGTATAAGTTGGTATTCTGTACGTGTAACCCACGTTACCATAGATTTTAAAACTGTTGCTTAGTTCGTACCCTAAATCGACACCAGGAAAGGCATGCCATTTAAAATCGGAATAGTAGGTTACAGCTACGCCTGGCGTAACATCTAATCGGTCATTAAAAAAATTAAATTGATGTTCTAAAAATAAAGTACTCATTAATCGTTCTCTATTGCCCAAATTATTACTGGCTAAATACACTTGCGCAACATCTACACCAAAACCGGTAACGCCTAGGTTTGATGTGTACGATGCATTTACTTCTGCTCCAATTTTATTGGTGATATGTAAATTTCTGTAACCGGTAGGATTGTTTCTATCGTATAAATACATGTCTTGGTTGCGTCTCCAATACAATTGTGGTTTAATAACCCAATCGTTATGTTTTATTCGTGTAGATAATCCTACAAGGCTGGTTTGGGTTTCTTCATACTGTTCGGTTGCCGATGGTGTAGAGTAAAACCCATTAGCGCCAAAATCCCGTTCAGAAAAGGCAGCTAAAAGATGTATAGGGAGTTTGTTTTTGTTGAAAGAACTTTTAACAAAGTAGTTTTGGTTATCGTAATCGGTATTATGTCTGTAACCTTCCGATGTGTTTTTAGATGCATGTATAATATGCGACGAGTTGTTTAATTCTACGCCTGCATTTACTGCGGCATTAAACGTACCGAAAGATCCGGCTTGCGTACCTAAAGAAACATTAGTTTCGGTCTGTTTTTTAGTCACGATATTTATAGCGCCTGTAAAAGCATTTTGCCCGAAAACACGAGCTGCTGGTCCCGAAATTATTTCTATGCGCTCTATAACTTCAATAGGTAAAGCCATGTTCATGGTGTGGTGCCCAGTTTGGGCGTCATCGACCTTAATGCCATCAATTAACAATAAAGTCTGATCGAAACTACCACCTCGAATGTACAAATCGGCTTGCATTCCTGCAGTACCGCGACGACGTATATCTACCCCAGCAACTTGTTGCAGCAAATCGGCTACATTGGTTGCCGCTGAAGCTTTTATAGCATCAGATGTTATAATGTTAATAGATCTTGAGTTTTTAGAAAACGGTAAGTCTATACGACTAGAGGTTACTATAACTTCTTCTAATTGCTCTTCGGCCATAGGGTCTTGAGCATATACAAATGCTGTACTAAAAATACTAAGTAAGGTCAGGAATTTTATAGATTTCATAGCTAAAATTTAAAAACGCCGCAAAAGTCGTAACTTTGCGGACTATTAAACTAGTCCAGTTAAAAAACAATGAATAGTCCGGTTGATGAACTAATAGAAACTTTAATAGATTTCGATAAAACTAAATCGAAACCAGTTTATATACAAGTTGCCGAGCAGTTGGTTAACCTTATTCAGCGTGGTTATATTTTAAAAGGAACTCGTTTGCCTGGAACGCGTGTTTTAAGTGAGCTTTTACAGGTGCATAGAAATACGGCTGTGGCTATTTACGACGAGTTAGCATCGCAAGGGTGGGTAGGTATTCTGCCAAACAAAGGCACATTTGTGTTGTTGCCAGAGCCTAAAACAGCAGCCATAAAAGCGCTAATAACTCCTGTAGATGGCGTAACCACTTATGCTAAAACAACAGGATTTGTGTTTAATCCGGCTTTACATTTGGCACCAACGCAACAGCTTACAAAAGCGAAATACAGTATAAACGATGGTAAACCCGATTTAAGGTTGCATCCTACATTTCAGTTTTCTAGATGGTATAGTGCGGCTATGAAACGCAAACCTTTAATAAAGAAATGGAATCGGGATGCCGACAACGATTTTTCTAATTTCGAAATACAGCTAAGTAATTTCTTAAATGCTACACGCGGATTTTATATTTCACCTAACAATTTAGTCAATACACGTAGCACCGAAATGAGTTTGTACGTGGTGTCTCAGTTGTTGTTAAAGCAAGGCGATGTTGTACTTGTTGGCGAATTGAGTAACTATGCCGCGAATATGATATTTCAGCAAGTTGGTGCGCTTATTAAAACTGTTCCTGTAGATGCTCAGGGTTTAGATATCGATTTTATTGAAACCCATTACACAAAACACCCCATTCGTTGTGTGTATCTATGTGCGCATCGTGATTACCCAACTACAAAAACATTAAGTGCAGAGCGGCGATTACAACTTTTAGAGTTAGCAAATACTTATGGTTTTGCTATTATTGAAGATGATTTTGATTACGATTTCCAGTTCGATGGTTCGGCGATGTTGCCTATGGCGAGTTCCGATTCTAACGGTAATGTAATCTATTTAGGTAAGTTGGGGCAATCGTTGTTTCCTAGTTTTCAAACAGGGTTTATCATTGCTCCAAAAACTGTTATTTCCGAAGCCAAGAATTACTTGCAATTATTGGATAAGCAGGGTGATTTAATTCAGGAACAAATGCTTTCCGAACTTATTGCTGAAGGTGAAATTTACCGATTAATAAAAAAAAATATTATTGTTTATAAGCAGCGTCGCGATTATTTGTGTGCCCAATTAGCAAATCATTTTGGGGCTGAGTTGCAATGGGATATGCCTTCGGGAGGTTTGGCCATTTGGTTACAATTTAAACCGGAAATTTCGCTGGTAAGATTTGCCGAGAAGGCAGAAAAATATGATGTGTTTATACCAAAAACCTTATTGTATCAAACTAAAAATACGTGTGCAATTCGTTTTGGATTTGGCCATTTAAACGAAACCGAAATAGAGCGTGTTGTTGGTGCATTAAAATTAGCTTACAATGCTGTTTTGACAGAAACTAAGCAGGTACATAAATAATAAAAGCCCAGAATCATGACGCTTCTGGGCTCTTAACACAAACAAACGTATTAATTAACTATTTAGGGAATTTTGCTAAATTCTCTAAAGCGTTTACCATGGCAACTTCAACATCTACGTGGTCTTGTTTTAAAATGTTAAGACTTTCTGTAAATTGCTGTTTTGCAGTTTTAGAAATCGTTTTCTGATCTAAAACATCTAATAGTGTTTTAGAAACTACCGATAAGTTTTTAGATAATGGTTCTAAAGTGTTTAAAGTCGGATTTTTGTCTAAAGCCGAAAAGGCTTCGTATTGTGTATTCCAGGTGGTTAAGTATTTTTTTATTTCAGTTTTGGTTTTAGTAGTTGGTGCGGCGGTATAATTGGCCACCAATCTATTAAAAGCTACTGCATCTGGCGCATCTGCCACACAGGCATCTGCAAAAAGCGTGAAAGGTGAGTATGTTTGGTACTCAATACCGTCTTTGTTTCGGGCATAAATCTTAAGCGGTTCGCAAACCTTTTGAAGCGTAATTAGCGATGAAATATCCTGATTATTACTCATACTTCTTAAAATAACGTCTCGGTTTTTTATATGCGTAACCCCTAATTCTTCTAACCTGAAGCTTATTGGTTGTATGCGTTTTAGCATGTTGTTTACATCGTTAATAGTTTTAGGCGACCATAAACGTTCTGCTATGGCAATGGTTCTTGGCCAAATTCTAGAATCTATTGTTAAACTCGTAGTAAGCTCGCTCCACATGGTAGCTTCGCCTCCTAAAATTCTTGCGGTTTCTTCTTCGCTTAATGTAACATTGCCTATTGGTTCGGTTAAATAATGTTTTTCGATAGACTCCATTCTGTCGATGTAAAACCCATTCGATAAAATGGTGTTGTAACCTTTTTGGGCGGCTTCAATTAAGGTTCCGCCTTTAGGTAAACCTTCGTTTTCTCCACGCCAAGAGTGTATTACTGCTGTGGTAGGCATGGTTGGTGTTAAGATCTCATCCCAGCCAACTAATTTTTTATCTAATTTATGAAGGATTTTTTCAATTTTTATATTGAAATAGGTTTGTAAATCGTGATTGGTTTTAAGGTTATGAGCAGCCTTAAACTTTTGAATGTCTTTGTTTTCATCCCAGTGCTTTCCTTCGTTTTCATCTCCACCAATATGAAAATAGTCGTCTGGAAAAAGTGGTGTGATTTCTGTGAAAAGTTGTTCTAAAAACACATAAGTATCTTCGTTGGTAGGATCTAAAGTAGGATCGAACACCCCCGAGTTGCGTTCAATACTATATTCGTATCCTGGTTTGCTTCCTAAATTAGGAAAGGCAGTTAAAATAGCCGATGCATGTCCGGGAACATCTATTTCTGGTATTACGCGAATTCCTAAAGTATTGGCATAAGCTACCACATCTTGTATTTGCTCTTGGGTGTAAAATAAGCCATCCGAAGCCAAATCGGTAAGCTCTGGGAAGGTTTTAGATTGAATTCTAAAGCCTTGATCGTCTACTAAATGCCAATGAAATACATTCATTTTAACAGCGGCCATGGCCTCTAAATTACGCTTAATAACGTGTACAGGATGAAAATGTCTAGACACATCTATCATTAATCCGCGCCAAACAAATCTAGGCTCATCGGTAATAGAAACACCAGGGATATAGTATGTTGTAGCCGTGTTGCTTATTAATTGTAATAGGGTTTCTAAACCTCTTACTATTCCTACATCTGTACTGGCATTTAAATGTATGTTATTGTTAGTTACGGTTAGTTTGTAAGCCTCGTCGGTTTTAATGTTTAATGTGCTTACAGTAGTATAAGTAAGAATAATACTAGCGTCTTTACGGTTGTTTATAGTGCTAGGAAAGCCTTCTTTTAAGAACAATCCTGTACGACCCGATAAGCGTCTTAAAAATTTTGTTGCCGCAGTAGTAACACGATTAGACTTTGGGCCATCTATAGCAATGCTTAAGTCTGGAGTAAGCGTGAATTGTTGCTCTTGTGCGGATATTGTTTTTGGCCAAGGCATTAAGTTGAAGGTCTCCTGCAATGGCATTTGAGACCAACAACTATATGCAACTAAGCTAAAAATGAATATGAAAAATCGTTTCATCTATTAAAAGTGATAGCGTTTAAAGGCTTCGATAGCAGCATAATCTGCTAGGCCTAAGTCGTTGTATTTTTTTGCTGTTAAGCGATTTCTGTCTTCGGCACGCACCCAAAATTCGCGCGAGTCGTCGCCTTGAAACATAACCCCATCTTTTTGAGATTGGTGATAAAAGATGGCATGGCGTTTTTTAAGTACCTGATCCGGGCTCATAGGCACGGCCATTTCGATTTCGTAAGATTCCCATTCGTGCCAAGCACCACGGTATAACCATACCCAACAATCGTTCATGTAAGATTTTGGTTTTAGCACTTCTAAAGCTGTAAAGAGTGCATCTAAACAGACTTTATGTGTGCCGTGAGGGTCGGCTAAATCGCCAGCAGCATAAATTTGATGCGGTTTAACATTATCTATTAAACTACACATAATATCTATGTCGTCTTGGGTTAAGCTTCCCTTTTTAATGGTTCCGGTTTCGTAAAAAGGCAGGTTTAAAAAATGAACATTGTCATCTTTTAAGCCCATGTATCGCGTTGCGGCTAACGATTCGCTTCGTCTTATAAATCCTTTTAGTTGTCTTACTTCTAAAGAGTCGATGTCCTTATCTGTTTTTGATTGCAGAAAGTCAATAATATTTTGAGCTTCAGTAGATTTTGGGTTTAATTTTAATGTGATTTCTGCAAATTTTAAGGCTTCTTCATCTGATACGGCAATGTTACCAGAGGTTTGGTATGCAATATGTACTTCGTGACCTTGCTCGACCAATCTGTCGAAGGTACCTCCCATAGATATCACATCGTCGTCTGGATGCGGACTAAAAATGATAACGCGTTTCTTGGCAGGTGTTGCACGTTCTGGACGGTGTAAGTCGTCTGCATTCGGTTTTCCTCCTGGCCAACCTGTAATGGTGTGCTGTAGTTTGTTAAACATTTTTATGTTTAAGTCGTAAGCTGTGCCTTCTTCGGTTAAAAGTCCAGACATGCCATTATCGTTATAATCTTTGTCTGTAAGTTTTAAAATAGGTTTGTTTAGTAATTCGCTTAACCAAACCACGGCTTTAATTTTTAAGTCGTCTGTCCAATAGCAAGACGTTACCAACCAAGGTGTTTTAACTCGAGTTAATTCAGACGAAGCTTCGCTATCGATAACAAAAGTAGTATTATCGTGGTCTTGCAAATAAGTTGCAGGAACATTAGCGGTCATGTCGCCTTCTATGGCTTGTTTTAAAATTTTGGCTTTGTTTAAGCCCCAACCTAATAATACAATGCGTTTAGCACTTTTTACAGTGCCAATACCCATGGTTATTGCTTTTCTAGGTACGTTGTCTATGCCTAAAAACGCAGGAGCAGCATCTACGCGGGTTAGGTGGTCTAAGGTTATGCTTCGGGTGCCAGAGTTTAAATGCGAACCAGGCTCGTTAAACCCAATGTGCCCTGTACGCCCAATACCCAATAATTGAAAATCTAAGCCGCCATACGATTTAATTTTCATTTCGTAATCTATACAATATTGGTATAAATCGTCTGTACTAACCATACCATTAGGTATGTTAATGTTTTCTGGCAGTATGTCTACATGATTAAAAAGATGTTCGTGCATGAAATAAAAATAACTTTGGATGTTATCTTTACTCATTGGGTAATACTCGTCTAAGTTAAAGGTTACTACGTTAGAAAAACTTAAACCTTCTTCTTTATGCATTCTAACCAGTTCTTCGTATACTTTTATTGGTGAAGAACCTGTTGCTAAACCAAGTACACAGGGTTTATTTTCTTTTTCTTTTTGTATGATTAAAGCTGCTATTTCTTGGGCAACTATAATTGATGCTTCGTTTGAAGAGTCGAAAATTACATTGTGTATTTTCTCGAAACGGGTTTCTTCAAACTTTCCAGCCTCCTTGTAGGCTATACTTTTAAAATCAGTACTATCTACTTTCATTTTATTATCTTTTGATAAAGCAAACGGGAATGTGTTTTTCCCGTTTACTTTGTGAACTAATCAAATACTCGCTTGGTTTAAACTAACTACTATTCTATTAGAAATTTGGTAATCCAGTATCCCACCAAAGTCTAGTACCACCAGTATCTGGCCCTTTTAACATGCCAACTGCAGCTTCTACATTAGCACCATTGGTGTTTTTTTCGTTATCTACAAAATTGATTCTGCGTACTTGTATATTGGTATCTATAGCGCCACCACTATTGTTTACTACCACAGGAAATACTCTTGGGTAGCCAGTACGTCTAAACTCGCTCCAGGCCTCTTGTCCGTCTGGGAACATCGCAATCCATTTTTGGGTAATAATTTGCTCTAATTGTTCTTCTCTTGAGCCAGCTTCGTTGTAAGCTATTTTTACGTCGCTAGGGTAAGTGTAATTGTTTGTTGGGTTTAGCGCATCAACAAAATCGTTAGGCGTACTGGTGTTATCGGCTAAATAGTTGTCTACACCACCAGCTCCAAATTGTGCAAAAGAGGCACGAACACCGGCTTCGTAATTAGTCTTAGCATCTCCAGCTCCAGCCCAACCGCGTAAGGCAGCTTCGGCTTTTAAGAAATGAACTTCGGCAGCTGTCATCCAAATTTTATTTGTTCCGTCAACAGCTTCTCCGATAAGCGAGTGGCTGCCGTATTCGGTTTTAGCTTCAATAGCAATACCCATACGTACACCTTTATAATCGCCTAAATTAGCATCGGCAGGGGCGGTAAAGAATTTAGAAATTCTAGAGTCGTTAAAGCCTTTAAGAATCGATTCCATTTCTGCACTCATTACTACATCTCCCCAAACACGGCTAATGGTTTGGATAGGATGAACAAAGCCACCCATGTCTATTAACATATTTTGTGCTTCCATTAGGCCAGCATTGCTAGATAAAGCTTTTTCGCCTTCGGTTTGTGCTAGCGTAGGGTTTACTTTAGATATGCGTATGGCTAAGCGTAAACGTAGTGAGTTTGCAAAGGTTCTCCAGGCAGCAATATCTCCACCAAGATTAGATTGGTCGAAAGCAGTAAACTGAGCATCGTCTGTAAAAGATTCCAATCCGTTAATGGCTTCATCTAAATCGGCGAAAAAAGCTTGGTAAGCTATTTCTTGCGAATCGTATTCGCCAGTAGTATCGTAATCGTTGTATTTTGAGTAACGGATTGGTCCAAATACATCGGAAACACGATGCATGGCCATTACTTTAATGATATTGGCCAGATATACGAATTTAACTCCGCTTTCGTCGCCAGAAAGTTCTACTTGTTGTACTATTTCTCGGGCGTATGGCATGACACCATTTCCATCATTAGCATCGTAAGCATCGCTCCAAATAAAACCATTCCAGCCGTTAACTAGGGCATAGGTCTGGTTGTTAATATTACCAGCAAATGGTGTTGGAGCTGTCATGTATCCAGAAAACACATCGGCATTTAGGTTTTGCTGTAATTGGTAGTTCCAAGCTGGTTCTACACGAATTACATTAGAAAATAAAGGCGAAAATCTAGAGCCAATATGGTTGTTTTGTTGTGTTAAGCTTTCTTGTGAAATGCCGTAGGGATTGGTGTTGATGTCCTCGAAATCTCCTGTACAGTTTGTTAAGCTTATGGCTATTGCGGAAGCCATTGTATATTTAAGTATATGTTTCATTTTTCTTAGAAATTTACGTTAATGTTTAACCCGATGCTTCTTGTAGAAGGCTGGTTATAAATGTCTACCCCTTGTAAGCCCATTCCTGTACTAGCAGCAATGTTTGGATCGAATGGCGCATCTTTGTAGAAAAAGAACAAGTTATTGGCGATTAATGAAAAGTTGATGTTGTCTATAAAATCGCTGTGCTCTAATAATAATCTGTAGCCTACAGAAAGTTCTCTTAAACTAACATTGGTAGCGTCGTAAACATATTCGCCTAGCATACCATCTCTACCACCAACGGCATTGTAGTATTCTTGTGCACTTAATTGTGAAGCAACACCGCTTTCGTTAACTACATTTATCATACCGCCGTTTCTGTTACGCGCGTCTGCCGAAGCTTGCGATACACCGTATTTATCGTTTACGGCTTCGGTAACACTCATTACGTCGCCACCAAATTTACCATCGATAAGGAAGTTTACATGAAAATCGCCTATCTCAAAACTGTTATTCCAACCTAAGGTAAAGTCTGGTTGCGCATGTGCTACGGTTTCGAAATCGGTAGACATTAAAGTTCCAGACGAGTTGATTACTGGAGTACCGTTCTCGTCGCGAATTACAGATCTTGCTTTTATGCTACCAAAATCTTCGCCTTCAATTAAAGAATATTCATAACCGTTTACACCGCGTGCAGTAACAATAGCCTCGCCATCTTGTAACGATGGGTGTACAGCAACAACTTTATTGTTGTTTTCAGCAAAGTTAATAGAGGTATCCCAGATAAATTTGTCTGCTACCACAGGTTTAGCGTTAACAACCAATTCGATACCTTTACTTGATATTTCTCCAGCGTTTACAATGTTTTGAGCATATCCGTTAGGGTTTGGCTCTGCTTGGATGTAGAAAATCTGATTATGTGTTCTGGTGTCGTAGTACGTGAAATCGAAGCCTAAGCGGTTACCAAAGAAGCGCCATTCTGTACCTATTTCAAATCCTTTTTGGCGTTCTGGCTCTAAAGTTTCACCCTCTAAAGGCGCAAAAGGAGCTGTACCAATACCTGTGTTGGTATTGTTAATAGTGTTTAACGGAATTGTCGCGTAAACAGGTATGTCTTTACCTACCTCGGCGTAAGACCCTCTAAGTTTAGCAAACGAAATACCATCGCCCATATCGAACATTTCTGTTAATACTGCTGTTAAACCTGCAGACGGGTAGAAGAACGAATCGGAATCTGTGTACACTAAGGTAGACGACCAGTCGTTACGACCTGTAACATCTAAAAATAACATGTCTTTGAAACCAAAGTTAGCCGAACCAAAAACAGATTGTACCTCTCTGTTAGAAACCGCCTGTCTGATGTTATTAGTTGTTGCAAAGTTGGCTATATTGAAAATGTTCGGATAATTTAAACCTACGCCATCACGACCAGAATCTAAATACACTTGATCGCCTAATTTGTATTTTGTTAAGCTGGTACCTAAAAGTCCAGAGAAGGTAAAGTCTTCAGAAAAATCTTTATTGTACGATGCGATTAAGTCGATGTACTGTTGCGTGTTTTCAGTCTTTTCTAAAATATAGCGTCCGTTATCTCCAGAGTTTACAGGGTCGGTTCCTGCATATTGTCTTTTGTCGAAGGTGAAAAAGGTCTTGTCGAAACTTCCTCTAGATTGTAAAGAAAATGCTTCAGTAATTTGATATTTTACCGACACGTTAGCTAGCACGCGTTGTGCGATGTCTTTACTAGGACTTCTGTTAATTAACCAATATGGGTTTTGTTGTATGTTTTCGTCGAAAGACGTTGCGTACTGATCCATTTGGTTTAATGCTGTATTGAAATACTCGTATTTATTTTTGTATGTATCTCGGCTTATTCCTACAGGATGTAAGTATACTCCAGTTAACGGGTTAGAGTATAAACCGTTGGTCGGACGGTTCCAGATGCGTTGGTCGGAAAGGTTAATATTTGCCGATACATCTATCTTATCGTCTAAGAATTTTGCTGTTTCTCTTAACGTTATATTGTTTCTGGTTAAGCGGTTACCCGGAATAACACCTTCGCCTATAGTATTTGCATACGAAAAATACGTTTGAGCTTTGGCATTACCAGCTGTTAAGGATAACGCATTAATAGAGGTGTATCCTGTTTGGAAAAAATCTTCGGCATCGTTGCTTAAGCCATCAGTTTTTGCTCCCCAAGATTTAGGATCTGCAACACGTCCGTTTTCTGCAATAGGTTGTCCTACCGAAGCACTTTGGTATTCCGATTGTAATTTAGGTAAAGACATAACATTGTCTACAGTAAAGCTAGAATTAAAGTTTACCGATAATGCACCTTCTTTTCCTTTTTTAGTAGTAATTAAAATAACCCCGTTAGCCCCTTGGCTACCATATAGTGCCGAAGCCGATGCTCCTTTTAAAACCGTCATGCTTTCGATATCGTCTGGGTTAATTAACGACATGGCATCTCCACCATCGCGGTTACCAGTTTGGCTACCAAAAATATCGGTTCCTGGCTCGTTACCGTTAGACCCATTACCACTGTTAAGCATAGGTATACCATCTATAACATATAGTGGGTCGTTGTTGGTGGTAGAGGTATTTCCCCTTAAAACAACTTTAGTAGCACCACCTAAACCAGATGAACTTCTGGAAATGGTTAAACCAGCAGATTTACCAGATAAGCTATTAATAGGGTTGGTTTGTTTTACGCGAGTTAATTCGTCGCCACCTACTTCTTGAGCCGAGTAGGTTAAAGCTTTTTTCTCTTTTTGAATCCCTAAGGCGGTAACTACAACTTCGTTAAGTTGTTCGCTATCTTCACCTAGTTCAACATTGTAAACATCAGAGGCGCCAACTGTTACCTCTACAGTGGTCATTCCGAGGTAAGAGAATTTTAAAACGTCGCCAGTGCTGGCTGTAATGGTATAATTACCATCAAAATCTGTTAATGTTCCGGTAGATGTACCTTTTACAAGTACATTTGCTCCTGCAACGGGCATGCCATCTACAAGAGAAGTAACAGTACCTTTAATGTCTTTCTCTTGAGCAAACAGGAGTTGCATGCTAAAGAATAAGAAAGAACATAAGAAAGTCATTCTTAAATAGTGTTTCATAATTTGATTGTTTAGTCTCGTTATTTACATCAAGTTTATTCATATTTATATTTCTTTTAAAATAAAATATCTAAACGACACGATTTAACATATAAATAACATTTAGGTTTCGATGAACGTTTTTTGCAAAATAAACAAAGGGTAATTTAATTGTTAATTAATTATTATATTATTAAAATTGCTTAATCATTCTTTGCGTTTTGCTTAAGAATATCGTGTTTAATTAAATATTTTTCCATTGTTTAAATTTACTTTAAAACCCTCTATATCAATTAAATATCATGTCTTATTTTGGCTTGGGTATTTTTTATTTAACGTAGTTAGATGGGGAAGCTATTTTCACGACTATTGGTATTCGCTAAAATCGAATCTGATAGAATTTCCTATTCATATAATAGTAGTGTATATAAATGTATATTATTTAATACCTAAATTAATTTTACGAAAACGTTATAGAACTTATTTGTTTTCATTAATATTGATGCTTGCTTTGGTGTATTTGGTTAGAACGGGTTTAAACTACTTGTTAGTAACCAAAGCCATTTGGCCAGAAGCCGAAAGTGCAGGTACATTTTTACAATTAAACCATATTATTGCTGTTGTTTTAGGCGAATTGTATGTAATTACATTTGTGTCGGCAATAAAATTATTAATAGATTGGAGTATCGAAAAACGACGCAACGAAGAGTTGGCTAAGCTTCAATTAAGTACAGAATTAAAATATTTGAGAACCCAAATTCAGCCACATTTCTTCTTTAATACGTTAAACAATTTATACGCTTTAACCTTAACAAAGTCTGATAATGCCCCACAATTGGTAATTAAAATATCCGATATGATGCAGTATGTGCTTTACGAGGTTAACAGCTCGAAAGCCGATTTATTAGACGAGATTAACCATATAAACAATTTTATAGATATTGCGCGTTTACGTTTTAACGAAAGTATAGAATTCGAAATGGATATTACTGGAGATATTGAAGATGTAGAAGTACCACCTTTATTGTTTTTAACCTTTATAGAAAACTGTTTTAAACACGGATTAAAAGACAGCGATAAGGTAAAGGTGTGTATGAGTTTTGAAATTACTAATAAAGATTATTTAGAGTTTAAACTTATAAACACATTTAATCCAGATTCTAACATTACCAACGAGCAGGGTATAGGCATTGCCAATACCAAACGCCGATTAAATTTATTGTTTTCGAGCAACTATGTTTTGGAAACCAGCATAAAAGATAATACGTATAATTTGTTTTTAAAAATCCCCATTAGATGAAAATTAAATGCGTTATAATCGACGATGAGTCTTTAGCTATTAAGGTTATAGAAGATCATTTAAAAAATTTCGACCATATAGAAGTGGTCGCTACTTTTACGAATCCACTTAAAGCGTATCCTATTTTAGAGCAGGAAAAAATAGATGTTATTTTTTTAGATATAAACATGCCGCAACTCAGTGGCTTTGCCTTTGTAGAAAACCTAAGTTATAAACCATTAATTGTAATTACCACAGCATATAGAGAGTATGCCGTAAAAAGTTTCGAGCTTAATGTTTTAGATTATCTTGTAAAACCCATACCGTTTAATAGGTTTTTAAAAACCATTAACAAGGTGTACCAACAAGTGTATATTAACAATGCCACAGCCGATTTAAATTTGCAACAAGAACCTCATATTTTTTTAAAGGTTAGCAAAAAACTAATAAAGGTTAATTTAAACGATATTTTATACATAGAAAGCCTTAAAGATTATATAAAAGTAATTACCACCTTGGGCGATTATGTAGTGCATAAATCGTTAACAGCAATTTCTGAAGAGTTGCCACAATCTAATTTTTTACGTGTACACCGGTCGTACACCATTTCCATAAATAAAATAAAATCTGTAGAAGGTAATACCATAGAAATTGCCAACAGAAAAATACCAATAGGGCGGAATTATGTTAAAGTAACGCGCGAGCGTATTTTTAATAACGAAGACCTGCAAAACTAAACAAAACCACATTACTAATTTAACAATCAATTTATTATCATGTCTAAAACTGTTGAAGCTTACGCGGCACAGAAAAGCAATTCGCTTGTGCCTATATGTATTATTGCTGGATTATTTTTCATTTTCGGATTTGTAACATGGATTAACGGAGCGCTTATTCCTTTTATGAAAACCATTAACGAACTTACCGATGCCCAGTCGTATTTGGTAGCTTCGGCATCGTATATTTCTTTTGTGGTTATGGCACTTCCAGCCTCTTATATTATAGGCAAAGTGGGATATAAAAAAGGCATGTCGTTAGGTTTAGCGATTATGGGAGTGGGGGCTTTGGTGTTTATTCCAGCAGCCGAAGCTAGAACATATACTTTGTTTTTAACGGGAATATTTATTCAAGGTTTAGGTATGACGTTGTTGCAAACAGCATCCAATCCGTATATCACAATTTTAGGGCCTATGAAAAGCGCCGCAAAGCGTATTGCAATTATGGGAATAGCAAACAAAGTGGCGGGTGCTTTAGGGTCTTTAATTTTCGGCGCTATTTTGTTATCCGGAATAGATGGTATTCAGGAACAATTAGCGACGGTATCTTCAGAAGAAAAAACAGAATTGCTTAATAACATGGCCGATAGTGTGGTTATGCCTTACATTATTATGGCTGTGGTGTTATTTATTCTAGCTATTTTAATTACAAAAGCACCGCTGCCACATGTAGAAGCAGAAGCTATTGAAGAAGATGTTACAGATGGTAATATACAAACCAAAAAAACAAGCATTTTTCAGTTTCCGCATTTATGGTTAGGGGTGTTAACTTTATTCCTGTATGTTGGGGTAGAAGTAATTGCGGGCGATACCATAATATCTTATGGCTTATCGTTAGGAATTCCTGGAGAAGAAGCAAAATCGTTTACGTTAATGACCTTAATGGCTATGGTGGCTACTTATGCTTTGGGAGTATTTTTAATACCAAAATATGTTAGTCAGGAGCTGGCCTTAAAAGCAAGTGCTATTTTAGGTGTTTTATTCTCTGTATGTATTTTATTTACTAACGGATTTACCTCGGTGCTTTTTGTTGCGGCATTAGGAATTTCTAATGCTTTGGTATGGCCCGCTATTTGGCCATTAGCTTTAAATGGTATGGGGAAATTTACTAAAACGGCTTCGGCCTTATTGGTTATGGCTATTTCTGGTGGCGCGATTATTCCACCACTTTATGGCGCATTAGTCGATTCAAAGAAAGAAGAATTGTTAGTTCAAGGTGTAGAGCAGGCCACTGCCACAGCAACATCGGCAACCTCTGGGTACTGGATTTTAATACCGTGTTATGCGTTCATATTATTTTATGCCGTTTATGGTCATAAAATAGGATTAAGAAAATCGAAATAATAGCTTATGGCGCAACGTATTGAATCTGTTGACTTGCTTCGTGGCATTACCATTGCTGCTATGATTTTAGTTAATACACCAGGCGATTGGGGGAGTGTATATGCTCCTTTACTCCATGCCGATTGGCACGGCTTAACGCCTACAGATTTAATCTTTCCGTTCTTTTTGTTTATTGTGGGCATCTCTATTTATTACGCTTATAAAAACAAGACGAAATCGAACGCGGTGTACAAAAAAATAGCGATAAGAAGTTTGAAGCTAATAGCCTTGGGTTTATTCTTGAATGCATTTACACCTGTGCCTCCCTTTGTGGAATCTTTAGAAACAGTACGTCTTCCTGGTGTACTGCAACGTATAGGTATTGTGTTTTTTGTAACGGCTTGGTTATATCTTAATTTACATTGGCGTTATTTGGTTGTTGTCGTAATTTTTATTCTAATTGCTTATTGGTTGTTCTTAGGTTTTGTTCCGTTTTCAGACGGTACAATGCCAACGTTTGATAGAGCACCTAACAATTGGTCAAATTTTATAGATTTACAGATTTTAGGAAAACACATGTGGCAACCCGATTACGATCCCGAGGGCATAATGGGAACGTTTCCTGCTATTGCCACTTGTATTTTAGGGGTGCTAATTGGCAAACTTTTAGATATGGATACCGTTAATAAAACAATTAAACTTTTAGCTGTTGGTTTTAGTTTTACGGTTTTAGGTTATTTGTGGCATCAAATTTATCCAATAAATAAAGCACTTTGGAGTAGTAGTTTTGTGTTGGTAACAGCAGGTATTGGTACTGTAATTTTAGGTGTTATTTATTACATTGTAGATGTAAAACAAAAGCATTTTGGAGCAATCTTTAAATATGCTGGTATGAATGCCATAACGGTTTATTTTCTGTCTAGTTTAATCAGTAAAATATTCTATACCATTCCTGTAGGTAGTGGTAATTCTATCCACGGTTGGCTGTATCAAACCTGCTTTGTGTTCAACGGTTTAGCATCTAAACTGTCATCGTTACTATATGCCTTAAGTGTTGTTTTATGCTACTTAATTTTGGGATATTATTTATACAGAAAACGAATCTTCATTAAAGTTTAACAGCTTAAAGCATTTCAATTTTTTATAACATACATGAAAATGATGTACCTTTATCACCATGTATGCGCTTGTAGATTGTAATAATTTTTATGCTTCTTGCGAACGGGTTTTTAACCCTAATTTAAGAGGTAAACCCATTGCCATTTTATCTAATAACGATGGCTGTGTAATCTCGCGTAGTGATGAAGCGAAACGATTGGGGTTGCCTATGGGGGCTCCAGCTTTTAAATACGAGCAATTTTTTAAAGCTAATACTATAAAAGTTTTTTCTTCTAATTATCCGTTGTATGGCGATATGAGCAGTCGGGTAATGCGCATTTTAGAACAATTTACGCCAGATGTTGAGGTGTATAGCATAGACGAAGCGTTTTTAGAATTTAAAGGATTTAGAAACGTCGATTTTAATGAATACGGTTCGACTATTAGAACGCGAATTTTAAAATGGACAGGTATTCCTACCTGTGTTGGTATAGCGCCAACAAAAGCGTTGTCTAAAGTCGCTAATAAAATAGCTAGAAAGTTCCCAGAGCAAACAAAGGGTGTGTTTGTAATAGATTCTGAGGCGTCTCGAATCAAAGCGTTAAAGTGGATGAAAATAGAGGATGTTTGGGGTATAGGCCGAAGATTAGCCAAACGTTTACAAGCAAAACGCTGCAAAACGGCTTACGATTTTACACAACTTTCAGATGCTGTTATTAGAAAGGAATTTTCTATTACCGAATGGAAATTAAAACAAGACCTCTTAGGGCGGGCCACGTTAAAATTGGAAGAGCGGGTTCCTAAAAAAGCTATTGCGACTACAAGGAGTTTTGAAGGCACTATATCTAATTGTAACGATATTACAGAACGCATTTCTACATTTGCAAGTAGTTGTGCCGAGAAGCTAAGAAAACAAGGCAGCCGTTGCCATATGATTGTTTTGCATTTAAGCAGCGACAGGCACAAAGTAAGCGATGCTCAAGAGTATGCTAAAAAAATTATAGCTTTACCTTTTCCTACTAATTCCACCTTACTTATTTGTGCCCAGGCGGCAGCTGCTGCAAAACAAATGTTTAAAACGGGTATAAAATATAAACGTGCAGGGGTAATAGTTACTGGTTTAGTAGATAACGATGCGTTTCAACTAAATTTATTCGATGTAGAAAACCCGAAACACAAACCTTTAATGGATACAATAGATACGTTGAATTCTAAATATAAAGGCTATAAGATTAAATTGGGAAACCAAGATTTAGAACGTACATGGAAAATGAAACAAGAGCGATTATCGCCACGTTATACCACAAATATTAACGATATTATTATTGTAAAATGATGTTACATAAAACACCAAAATTAACGTTTTTTACGCCAGAAGTAGTTCCCGATTCTGGGGCTGTTTTTGTAGATTCTGGTATTTCTGCCGGGTTTCCTTCGCCTGCAGACGATTTTAAGGAAGAACGCTTGTCGTTAGATGAAGAACTGGTAAAAAACAGAGAGGCTACTTTTTTTGCACGTGTAAGCGGGCAAAGTATGATAGGCGCAGGTTTAGATGATAACGATTTACTGGTAATCGATAGAAGTTTAGAAGCTACACACAATAAAATTGCCGTTTGTTTTTTAGATGGTGAATTTACGGTAAAACGATTAAAGGTTGAAGGTAGTGACATTTGGTTGTTACCAGAAAACCCAAAGTACGACCCAATACAAATAACCGAGGCTAACGATTTTGTTATTTGGGGTATTGTAACCAATGTTATAAAACGGGTGTAGCAAGATGTTTACAGTATAAAATATAAAAGCCGCAAAATGATTATTTTGCGGCTTTTTGTATGGTAGAAATAAAATAATTAATCGGCTAAGATGATTATTTTATTGTCTTTTAATTCTAATGTCCCAGATTTTATATTTAAAGTTAAAATTTTGCTGTCGGACACATGAGGTGCTACCTCTGGATGTAATTTGTCGTATTCTAAGTGGTTTTGTGTATGCACTTTAATCTTTACAGTACCAGCGGTTAATAACGAAACTATAGCGGCGTGGTTGTTAAGCATTTCAAACTCTCCATCTACACCTGGTACAGTAACAGCATCTACTTCCGAGCTAAACAAAGTGGCTTCTGGCGATACAATTTCTAAATACATATTTTTTAAAATTAAGAATTAAGAATTAAGAAGTCGGAATTAAAGAGGGTCGTCTATTCATCATAACTCTTCATTCATAATTCTGAATTATTTACGCGTCTGCAAGCATTTTTTCTCCAGCTTCGATAGCTTCTTCAATAGAACCTTTAAGGTTAAATGCAGCTTCTGGTAAGTGATCTAATTCACCATCCATAATCATGTTAAACCCTTTAATGGTTTCTTTAATGTCTACTAACACTCCAGGAATACCTGTAAACTGCTCTGCTACGTGGAATGGCTGAGATAAGAAACGTTGTACACGTCTAGCTCTACCTACAGCTAATTTATCTTCTTCAGATAATTCCTCCATACCAAGAATAGCAATAATATCTTGTAATTCTTTGTAACGTTGTAATAACTCTTTTACGCGTTGCGCACAGTCGTAGTGCTCTTTTCCTAAAATTTCTTTAGTAAGAATTCTAGATGTAGAATCTAACGGATCTACCGCTGGATAAATACCTAATTCAGCAATTTTACGAGATAATACGGTAGTAGCATCTAAGTGAGCAAATGTTGTTGCAGGAGCCGGGTCTGTTAAGTCATCCGCAGGTACGTAAACCGCTTGTACAGATGTAATAGATCCTGTTTTTGTAGATGTAATACGCTCTTGCATTGCACCCATTTCTGTGGCTAATGTTGGTTGGTAACCTACCGCAGATGGCATACGACCTAAAAGTGCCGATACCTCAGAACCTGCTTGTGTAAAACGGAAAATGTTATCTACAAAGAAAAGTACGTCTTTTCCTTGTCCGTCACCAGCACCATCACGAAAATATTCTGCAATAGATAAACCAGATAAGGCCACACGAGCACGAGCTCCAGGTGGTTCGTTCATCTGTCCGAATACGAAAGTTGCTTTAGAGTCTTTCATGATGTTTTTATCTACTTTAGATAAATCCCATCCGCCAGCTTCCATAGAATGCATAAAGTCATCACCGTATTTAATAATACCAGACTCTAACATTTCTCTTAAAAGGTCGTTTCCTTCACGAGTTCTTTCACCTACACCAGCAAATACTGATAAACCACCGTGACCTTTAGCAATGTTGTTAATTAATTCCTGAATTAATACCGTTTTACCTACACCGGCACCACCAAATAATCCAATTTTACCTCCTTTTGCATAAGGCTCAATAAGGTCGATTACTTTAATACCTGTAAATAAAACTTCTGTAGATGTAGATAAATCTTCAAATTTAGGTGCTTGTCTGTGAATTGGTAAACCAGCATCACCAGTTTTAGGTAAGTTTCCTAAACCATCGATAGCATCTCCAATTACATTAAATAAACGTCCGTATACATTATCTCCAATTGGTATTTGGATAGGTGCACCAGTAGCAACCACTTCTGTACCTCTGCTTAAACCATCCGAAGAGTCCATCGCGATAGTACGTACTGTATCTTCTCCAATATGAGACTGTACTTCTAGTACTAAAAGTGAACCATCTGGTCGTTTAATTTCTAATGAATCGTAAATTTTTGGAAGTTCGCCTTCTTTTTCGAATACCACATCGATAACTGGACCAACTATTTGTGCAACTTTACCTGTAACTTTTGACATTACCTATCTGTTTATTGTTTTGCTTTAAATTTTCACGAAAAAGTTTATTTTTTCGCGCTGCAAAGATAGAAGATTAAATTTAAAATAAAATATGTTTTTTAGCTTTTTTGCTATATGAAAAACGCCCTCAAAAGGAAGGCGTTTTTTTTGGGTTTTAAAATATAATTTATTGAAGCGTAGGAGAATAGTTTGTTGGGTAATCTCCTAGCTTTACCAAGTTGCCAGAGGCTTCAAAATTCGATTGGTATGTGGCATCTATGGCTTTCATAAATTCGTTTGCCATTAATGCATAACCTCTAGAGGTAAGGTGTACTCCATCTAAAGAAAAAGCACCCCCAGTAACCAATTGGGTGTTAAAAATAAAATCGTCGGCACCATAGCCTGCAGGGCTTGCTACTTGTTGTAAAATCCAATTAGCATCTACAAAAGCTAAGTTTGCTTGGTCTGCAGTTGCTTTTATGGTTGTGTTAAACTGTTGGGTAGCTGTTTTAACTTCTTGTTGTTCAGTAGGAATTAGTACCCATTTGTCTTCTAAAGGTAGTGTAATGCCTTCTGCCGAAAATTGATACGCAACAGCTTCTGGTAAACCCTGACTTATAAGCGCGTTGGCAATGGTTGTGTTTACAGTGCCTATTACAGCACTACTCGGCAATACAAACAGGTCGTTTTCGTTGGCTTGTCTAGCTTGTCCGTAGGTGCTTCCTAGTAAAGGTGCTACTATAGGTGCCGCTGCTGCTGGTAATCCCATTTGCTCTAAAAACGCAGGAAAAGTAGGGCTAGCAAGTAAAGCACCTGTAATTTGATTGGATAAATCGGTTAAGCTTTCGTCTTTTATAACGACTGCGCTAGCGTCGGTTGTTGAAAATACAATGTTGCGATCGGAAGCACCTAAAGCTGTAAAAATTTGATTTAAAGCGCCATAAACCATGTTCAGTGTTGGTATTTGTGAAGCAAAATCTGGATTTGTAGGATCTAAAGGATTATAAGGAACCGTTGTAAAATGCGCAATGCTGGTTACGTCTGGAATATTCGCAACCACACCTTTTGCACCAGCAGAAGTTAACGTGTTAACTAACGTCGAGTAAGCATAATCGAAAGTGGTTTTTTCGGTAATAGGGTTGCTATTATCGCCACCAGAAAGTGCGTAGCCTAACACATCGTTATTGCCAATCCACAGCGAAAAGAACGTTGGGTTTTGTGCCATTGCCAATTCTAAAACAGAAGCATCAGGCGTACTGCCAGTCATTCTTATAAAATATGGGTTGGCAAGACCAGCGGATAGATTTCCGATGTTTCCATAACCATTGGCTAATAAGTGGAAACTTTTCGCCCCTGGAACGCCTAAATTATTAAAAGGTCCTGTTGGATTATTTGCTGCAATATCTGTAGTAACGGTTACAGGTCCAATAACAGATTCCAAAGCTACGGGCGCTCCTCCTGTGGTTACTAACCTAGGATTGAAACCAGGAAGTCTATTTCCTGCAAGCGCTAATCCACCATAGTTATCATTCATTAGAGGTTGATTAAAATCTGCCCCGCCTAATAGTAGAAATTTTTGTGATAATATGTTAGGGAACGAATTGTTTTGTGCCGCAATAAACAAGGCATTGTCTGTATACCCAGAAGTAAGCGAATTCCCTAAAGCCACGTAGGTAGAAAAATCGGCAGTACCAGTGGTTAAATCGGGAAGCGTGTTTGTGTTTTCGGAAGCATTATCATCGTCGTTACTACAGGATGCAAAACTTAATGCTAATGTTGCTAACCATATATATTTTAATTTCATAAGTGATTTGAATTATAAATTGTTAATTGTCCAAGATACATAATACATAGATCCTATATAGCCAGTACCAATAGCGGTAAAGTATTCGTCGCCTAACATGTTTGTAGCGCCTAGTTTAAATGAAGATTTTAACTTTGGGACTCTGTAATTTAATTGCGCATCTAAAGTATGGTAGGCTGGAATGTCGCCATCTCCAAATGTTGCTTGCCAAAAATAAGCATCACTCCAGCGCCAAGCTACATTAAAACCAAAATTGGTAAACAAATCGGTGTTACCAAAACCTACTTTTACTTTGTGCTCTGGGGTGTTAAAGCTAGTTCTGAAATCTGGATATTTTGCTTGATCGAAATCTTGCTTAGAGTACGTGTAGTTGGCACTTAAATCATAATCGCCAAATACTTTAGTAGAGGCTTGTACAGAAGCACCGTAAGCATTTACATCGGCATCGGAGTTTGTGTAAGTCTGGTAGGCTTTATAATCGCCGTTTTGCAGTGCTGCTAACGATAAACTATTGTCTCCTACTGTACCATAAAAGGGAACGAGTACTGTTTCGTTCGAAATAAAATCTGTATACGAATTGTAGTATACGCTTAAATCGATAATGGTATGATCTAATTTACCACGATAGCCTATTTCGAAAGACGATACGCGTTCTGGTTTCACAATATCAACATCTGAAGCTACAGGAGCACCATTCTCTACAGAGTTTAAAGAAAAGGAATTTTCGTAAGCTGCACGACCAACTACAGACGTGGTTGCTGGTTGGCCCATAGCTTGCCCACTGGCGCTAATGTTATATGTTCGTACATCGCGATCTAAATTACTTTCTGCCGATCCTACTAAAATGGCTCTACCAGCATCTAAACCTATAAATAAATCTTGCGTGGTTGGATTTCTAAAACCAGTTTGGAACGAACCTCTAATATTATGGTCGCCTTGTTTACCCATGGTATAGCCTAAAGATAATCGTGGCGAGAAGAAACCGTCAAAAAGTTCCGATTTATCGTAACGTAAGGATGCTGTAAGTTTTAAGGCTTCATTTTCTAAGAATTTTTTCTGAACTTGAGTGTAAAAGCCCATTTCAGAATATTTTATAGGGCCATCATTATCGGTGTAAATAGTACCGAAGGAATTTAAGTCGTATTGTCTAAACGATCCACCAACTTGAATTTCTGCCCAATCAATTAAATGGCTAAAATTGTAGTTTGCGTCGGCATGGTAGTATTTTGAAGCGTCTTGAAATTTAGAACCCGTATTTAAATCGGGATCATTTGTAACTTTTTCAAATGCTTCATTAAAAGCGGCTGTTCCAGGTTCTAGTCGGCCTTCGTCTGCAGCAGCTCTTGCCAATTTATGGGCTTCGGTATCTGTCATGCCACCTAAGGTAGCGCCTGCATAGGTTTGAATGTAGTCTCCAAACCAATCTTGGTCACTTTTCCAGGTTCTGTTAATGTTTATTCCTGTAAATACCATGTCGTAAGAATCTCCAGCTTTATCGCCTACCATATACCCGCGTACAAAAAAGTTGTCGTTTCTAACTTCTATTTTATGTTGTTGTTGAAAAAAGTCGGCAATATTATATCTGTTGGTTCCTTGGTAGATGGTGTTTCCTGTTCCTACTTTTCCAACATATTGAATCTCGAAATCGTCTTTCCATGGTCTAAAATAGACTCCCCAATCGCCTTTTATACTTTGCGCTTTGTATTCGGTTAACACATTTTCGTTATACCCCGTTCTGCTTACTACTACATCTGGAATAATGCCCAAACCGCCAGAGGCTGCTCTAATATTTGTAGATACTTCGTCGCCATATACGTTATAACCATCGTAGTCTACGGCGTCTCTTGTTGCTCCCGTTCCAGGTTTCCCTTGGTAATTATCGGCAGCCCAGTCTGTACCTTTTAGCCAGCCAAAATTGACTTTTACAGCAAAAGCATCGCTAAATTTATGTGCGATTCTTACACCTACATCGGTATAAGAGTTGGTGCCAGCTGCATCTTGGGTGGTAATACCTTGCTTAACGTAGCCGCTTATTCCTGAAAACTCGAAAGGATTTTTACTGCGCATAAATAAAATACCATTAAAGGCATTTGCTCCATACAGAGCCGAAGATGCTCCTGGAAGTAATTCTACACTAAGTACATCGGTTTCTGTCATTCCTACCAAATTTCCTAACGGAAAGTTTAGGGCAGGAGTCGAGTTGTCCATACCGTCTACCAACTGCATAAATCGGGTGTTGGAAAACGATGCGAATCCTCTGGTGTTAATGGATTTAAAGGTTAAACTATTGGTGTTAATATCTACGCCTTTAAGATTTTCTAAACCATCATAGAAATCGGCAGAGGCTGTGTTTTTTATTTCTTTTAAACCAAAACGTTCTACGGTAACGGGCGACTCGAATATGCGCTCTGGCGTTCTAGACGCCGAAATAACAACTTCGTCCAGCTCTGTTCCTTCTTTAAGGGTAAAAGCTAAAGTTTGATTGTTTTGCGAAACCTCGATGATTTGTTTATCGAAACCTACGCTACTGGCCTGAACCGTAAAAGGTGGATTTTGATTAACCGTTAAGGTGAAATTTCCATCAAAATCGGTTACAGTCCCAGTAGAAGTTCCTAATACAATAATATTAGCTCCAGGTATCGGCTGGCTATTATCATCTGTAACACTTCCGGAAATTGTAGTTTGTGCAAAGGTTACTGCACAAACAAGCATAACCATAAAGGAAAGAATGTTTTTCATATTTAAGTTTAAGTTGGATTATTTTATGAGCAATATACATTTTTTACACCATCTGAAAAAGAAAGTTGATAAAAATTATGCATGCATAGTAAAAAATCGTCAAAAAAAGTAATAAATATTTATTGAATTCTTATTTAAGGGAAGGTGTATTCGTAATAAAAACAAAGGCATTTTCATGAAATTGAAAATGCCTTTGCGTGATAAAATGTGTTGTATGTTATGTTTACTCTACAGTAACCGATTTTGCTAAGTTACGTGGCTGATCTACATTTTTGCCCAACATTACTGCAATATGGTACGATAATAATTGTAGCGGAATGGTAGTTAAAAGCGGCGACAGCGCTTCTAAAGTTTCAGGAACTTCTATAACGTGGTCTGCTAAGTCTTTTACCTGAGTATCTCCTTCTGTAACTACGCCAATAATTTTTCCTTTTCTAGATTTTATTTCCTGAATATTACTTACTACTTTTTCGTAATGCCCTTTTTTGGTAGCAATTACAATTACAGGCATTTGCTCGTCTATTAAAGCAATAGGGCCGTGCTTCATTTCTGCTGCTGGGTAGCCTTCTGCGTGTATGTAAGAGATTTCTTTTAATTTTAAAGCACCTTCTAAAGCTACAGGGAAATTATATCCTCTACCTAAATACAAACAGTTTTTGGCTGTTTTATAAATGTCGGCTACGGTTTTTACATAGCTGTCCGATTCTAATGCCTTTTTAACTTTATCGGGAATAAGTTCCAATTCGATTAAATGATGACGGAAATCGGAGCTAGAAATAGTGCCTTTAGCTCTAGCCAAACGCAATGCGATAAGCGATAGTACCGTTATTTGTGTTGTGAACGCTTTTGTTGAAGCAACACCAATTTCTGGGCCAGCATGTGTATAAGCTCCTGCATGGGTTTCTCTGGCGATAGAAGAACCTACAACATTACAAACGCCAAATACAAAAGCACCTTTAGATTTTGCTAATTTTATAGCGGCCAAAGTATCGGCAGTTTCGCCAGATTGCGAGATGGCAATAACAATATCTTTTTCTGTAATAACCGGATTTCTATATCTGAATTCCGAAGCATATTCTACTTCTACAGGAATTCTTGCCAAATCTTCAAAAATATATTCCGAAACCAGACCTGCATGCCAAGATGTACCGCAGGCAACAATTATAATGCGTTCCGCATTTAAGAATTTCTTCATATTGTCTTCTACGCCAGACATTTTTATAATGGCTTCGTTAGACAATAAACGACCTCTAAAGGTGTCTAGAATAGCACTTGGTTGCTCGTAAATTTCTTTTAACATAAAATGTTCGTAGCCGCCTTTTTCTATTTGTTCAAGATTTAATTGTAAGGCTTGAACGTAAGGGTCTACCATAGAGTCGTCTTTAATTTTTCTAATTTTTACGTCTCTACCTAATCTTATAATTGCTAATTCTTCGTCTTCTAAATAAATGGCATTTTTAGTAAATTCTAAAAATGGCGAAGCGTCGCTAGCTATAAAAAATTCGTCTTTACCAACACCAATTGCTAAGGGGCTTCCTAAGCGTGCTGCAATAATCTCGTCGGGTTTATTTTTATCGAAAACCGCAATGGCATAAGCACCGATGACTTGATTTAAAGCCACCTGAACAGCTTTACCAAGTTTCAAGTTTTCTTTGCTCATTACATCTTCAATAAGGTTTACCAGAACTTCGGTATCGGTATCCGATTTAAAGGTGTAACCTCTTTCTTTTAGAGCTTTTTTTAAGGACTCGTAGTTTTCGATAATACCGTTGTGGATAATCACTAGATTCTCAGAATTGGAATAGTGCGGATGTGAGTTAACATCGTTAGGGACTCCATGGGTTGCCCATCGGGTATGACCTAAAGCAATATGGCCATCTGTTGTTAATTCTCTTTTTACTTTATCTTCTAGGTCGACAACTTTGCCTTTGGTTTTGGCAACTTTTAGATGTTCGCCATCAAAAAGTGCAATGCCAGCACTGTCGTAACCACGATATTCTAGGCGTTTAAGACCGTTTATTACAATTGGGTAGGCTTCTCTGTAGCCTATATATCCTACAATTCCACACATAGCTTTTTAGTTTTCTGTTTCAGTATCGGTATAGTAAATTTCGAATTTTACACGTAAATTTTCAGGAACATTACTGTTGGATCCATATAAAATAGTGCCTTTAGGCTCTAACACTGCTCCAGAAGGGAGTGTTGTTATCTCGTCGTTGTCGCTGTTTAATAAACGTGCATTTGAAACATTGTTTACATTTGTTGATAAAACTACGCCTAATTTAGTATTAGTTGAGTCTTTAAGCAAAATATTTTTGATGTGTTCTGTTAATCTGATTTTGTATTGGTGTGCACCGCCTACGCTTTCTGTTCTTTGCCCTAAGTGATAAATTTTTGAGTTATACGGGTCTGAGGTATTTGAAGATGGGTCGTAACCGTCTACATAATCTACCAAAGGCATGTTGTTTTTTACATCGTAAATATAGATTCTGTCGTAAGTATGGTAATCGTCGGCAGTATATACTTTGTTAGGGTCTTCGTAAATAATTAATTGAGCTTCGTTAATAAGCCACTTGTTTTTCTTATTTTGGAATTCATTCAAAACATCCGAAAGGCCGTCACCGTCGTCGTCTTGGCCATAAAATAAATCGATAACACCCATAGAGCCTTCGCCGCCTTTAAGGTATAAGTTTTCATCGCCATCGGTAGTATTACCATCGGCGTATTCGGTATCGCTTTCAATGGTATTTAATCGGGTAGTGTTAAATTTTAATACGTATTCTGATGAAAGATATTCTTCGGAATCTTCGTCGCTAGAATCGTAATTGTCATTTCTGTAGGTGTAATATAAGGTAATGGCAGCATCGGTATTAGAAAGGTTTATTAAGGTTTGATGACCTCTATTGCTTACAGATTCTGTTTTAAAATATACACCTCTAAAATAATTTACAAAATTATCTTGATTACTTAATACAGGGCTACCTTCCTGGTTAATAATTAATTCTTGCCAGAAATCTTTATTTGGTAATAGGGTTTTTAAGCGTGGCGATAAGCGTTCTAAAGTATCATTTTCTTCGGTTTCTTCGTTAAGTTCTGTAATATAAATTTCTGAAGGATCTGGTAAGAACTCGCCATTTTCGTAAAGTAACTGCCCCGTAAAATTATTGAAATTTATGGTCTCGTTGGCATTCGAGTAATAAATTTGGGCTTCGTCAAAATTCGAGTCAGGATCTAAAGTTCTTAGGTAGTATGTGTTTTGGTACAACGATAATTTTATTGGATCGCTACCAAATAACGAATCTAATTGATATGTAGAATTTCCATCATCATCTGTTTCTAACAGTGTAGAATAATATGGTAAAGTTAGCACTACAGAATCTACAGTGGCTTGGGTACCAAATGTAGGATTGTAGCTTTGCGGTACCATTTGCGAAACAATATTGGCGGTGCTTGGCCCATATTCAGGATCGTTAAATACGCCAAGTAGGTTAGACGACAATCCGGTGGTTTGTACAGGCTTTACTTTTTTTGTGTAAGCAAGAACAGGAAAACGGGCGCTATCTGTAGCAAAATCCTTATTTCCTATAATGTTGGTGCCTATGGTGTTGTAATCTTTATCGCAACTTATAAAAGCGCAGATTAATAAAATAAAGATGCTATAGCGTTTAAATACGTTTAAAATCTTTTTCATAGATGTAAAATGGGTGTAGCGCTTATTATTTTAAGACTTCGGTCATGTAAAAATTAGAATAAGCCTCGCTAAATTCTTCTTTATCTTTATATTCTAAAACAGGTTTATCTACACTGTTAAGATGTGCTGTTAGCTCGTCTGGAATTTCTTCGGAAGCGACAATTACGGCATCGGAATAGTCTATAGCAACTTTCATTAAATTGTTGTAAGACGGCTCGCTAAGCGTATTAACAACGTTGTCGTTTACATTGTCGAATTTCACTTTTGATGCCATTTCTTTATTTAATGTGCCTTCAAAACCTTGGTTGTAAATAGATGTTACAATTTTACTGTCGCTAAATAAAGGCTCGCCAGCAAAATACTCTTTAAGGTAAAGTGGTAAAAGAGCAGCCAACCAACCGTGAACATGAATAATATCTGGCGACCAGTTTAATTTTTTAACCGTTTCTATAACACCTTTGGCAAAGAAAATAGCACGTTCGTCGTTGTCTTCAAAAAGAGCGCCATTCTCGTCGGTTAGCGTCGCTTTTCGTTTAAAATATTCGTCGTTATCTATAAAATAAACTTGAATGCGTTCTTTAGGTATCGAGGCCACTTTTATAATAAGAGGCATGTCTAAATCGTTAATAACTAAGTTGATACCTGAAAGTCTTATAACCTCGTGTAATTGATGTCTTCTTTCGTTTATATTACCATATCTTGGCATAAAAATCCTAATCTGGCCACCTTGTTGGTTTACCATTCTAGGGGCTTCAAACGACATGGATGAGATTTCTGTTTCTGGTAAATAGGGAACTACTTCAGATGATACGTATAATATCCTCTTATCTTTCATAAATTACTCGGCTTTTTGAAAATTCAAAATAAAAAACACGCAAAATTACAAAAATTTATGCAGATTGCCAGTAAAATATTAAGTTTGCACGCGTTAATTTTTTATTAAGAGTGAAGACAATTACACAAAAATCGGAACTAAAATCGATAATTGAAGATTTAAAATCGCAAAACAAAACTGTTGGTTTAGTGCCTACAATGGGAGCTTTGCATGACGGACATTTGTCGTTGGTAAGTAGGGCGTTGCAAGAGAACGATGTAGTTGTTGTTAGTATTTTTGTGAACCCAACGCAGTTTAATAATCCTGAAGATTTAGAGAAATACCCAAGAACCTTAAACATTGATTTGGAGTTGTTAGCGACGGTGTCCGATACCATTTTGGTGTATACGCCAAGTGCAGAAGATGTGTACGACAACAACGTGGTTTCTGAGCATTTTGATTTCGACGGATTAGAGCATCAAATGGAGGGTAAATTCAGGCCAGGACATTTTGACGGGGTGGGCACGATCGTTAAGCGTTTGTTTGAAATTGTAACTCCAGATCGAGCCTATTTTGGTGAAAAAGATTTTCAGCAGTTGGCAATCATCCGGTCGTTGGTTAAAAACCATAACATTCCTGTAGCTATTGTAGGTTGCGAAATTTTAAGAGAACCATCTGGTCTGGCAATGAGTTCAAGAAATGTAAGGTTAAAGCCAGAATATGCAGAAGCAGCACCTTTTATTTACGAAACTTTAAAGACTGCCAAATCGCAGTTTGGCACAAAAAGTGCTATAGAGATAACGCAATGGGTTGAAAATGAGTTTGAAGCACATCCGTTATTAAAGTTGGAATATTTTACAATAGCAGATGCCGATACTCTAGAAACCGCCCGTAACATAAACACGCAAACCACATATCGAGCGTTTATTGCTGTATTCGCAGACGATATAAGATTAATAGACAATATAGCACTAAATTAATTATCTTTGCCACATGCAAGTTCAAGTAGTAAAATCTAAGATTCACAGAGTTAAATGTACTGGAGCAGACCTTAATTACATTGGTAGTATTACTATCGATGAAGATTTAATGGATGCTGCAAATATTATACAGGGCGAAAAGGTTCAAATTGTAAATAACGACAATGGAGAACGCTTAGAAACCTATGTTATTCCTGGTCCGCGAAACAGCGGAGAAATCACACTTAACGGTGCGGCAGCCAGACGTGTTGCTGTAGGCGATACCCTTATTTTGATTACCTATGCTTTTATGGATTTTGAAGAAGCAAAAACTTTTAAACCGTCTTTGGTATTTCCAGACGAAGCTACCAATAAGTTGATATAGCAAAATATTGAAACCTAAAGTATTTAAAATATTAAAACTTACACTCCCAATTTTATTGGGAGTTTTTTTAATCTGGTATTCGCTGTCTAAAGTATCTGTAAGCGAATTGCTTGAGTATTTTAAAAATGCCAATTATTGGTGGATTCTTTTAGGCGGAATTTTAGGGTTACTCAGTCATTTGTCCAGGGCTTACCGTTGGTTGTTCATGCTCGAGCCTTTAGGATATAAGGTTAAGTATGGTAATAGTGTTATGGCGGTTTTTGCGGCGTATTTAATAAATTATACCATACCTAGGGCTGGCGAAGTCGCTAGGGTTTCTATTTTATCTTCGTACGAGCATGTGCCTTTCGAAAAAGGTTTTGGCACGGTAGTCGCCGAGCGTATAGCCGATTTAATTGTTATGTTGGGCATTATACTTTTAACCTTGTGTTTTCAGTTCGATTTTATAATTCATTTTTTTTTCGAAAAATTTAATGTAACCAAACTCATCGTCATGGGATTTGGTGTCATCTTAATAGGAGTTGCTTTTATCCTTTACATCCGTAAAAGTCAATCTATAATTGCTACTAAAATTAAAAGTTTTATTTACGGTTTGCTTGAAGGTGGGTTGAGTATCTTTAAAATGAAAAAAAAATGGGCCTTTATAGCGCATACGCTTTTTATATGGCTAATGTATGTGCTTATGTTTTATGTAACAACCTTTGCAGTGCAAGGTCTCCATCCTGTTACTCTAGGAGCCGTATTAATTGGTTTTATATCGGGAAGTTTTAGTATTGCAGCTACAAATGGTGGTATTGGTTCGTATCCTGTTGCGGTATATGCTGCATTTTCACTGTTTAATATGGCCGAAGGGCCTAGTATTGCTTTTGGGTGGATTATGTGGACATCGCAAACTTTAATGATTATTCTTTGTGGCGGTTTATCGCTGCTGTGGTTGCCCATATACAATAGGAAAACGAGTGAATAATCTTGTTTTTGTGAATTGAAGCCATTCAAAAAAGTTTGTTTCAATTCAAAATTATTTTTTTATACCTTGCATAGCACTAACCAAATTTTACTATGAAAAGAATATTTGCTATAATCGTATTAGTTTTTACGTTTCAATCGAGCTCTGCCCAAGCCATTTACGAAACTATTAAGTCCGAAAAATTAGGCGCCACGCGAAAGCTGAAAATTCAATTGCCTAGAGGGTATTCTAGTAACGAAGACAAACATTATCCTTTGGTTATTGTTTTTGATGGAGATTATATGTTCGAACCCGTAGCCGGTAGTATAGATTACTATTCGTATTGGGAAGATGTTCCAGATGTAATTGTAGTTGGAATAAATCAGGTTGAAAACAGGTATTACGACACCATGTTTTCAGAGCAAAATTCATTACCTATAGATTCTAGTGCCAAGTTTTTTGAATTTATAGGCATGGAGCTTATTCCGTTTATAGAAGGTAAGTACCGTACAGAAGATTTTAGATTAGCTATAGGTCATGGTGCTACAGCCAATTTTATTAATTATTACCTGCTTAAAGATAAGCCTTTGTTTAAAGGGTATATTGTAATAAGTCCAGAATTAGCGCCAAACATGACCAAATACATGCCAGAGCGTCTGTCTAAAATAGATAGTAAAGTATTCTATTATTTGGCTACAGCTACAGACGATCTTAAATCGGTTAAAAAGGGAACAGAGTTGTTAAACACGTTGTTAGATAAAATAGATAACGACAACTTGCGATACGATTACGATATGTTTGAAGGCTTAACACATTATTCGGTTGCGGCACAAGCTATCCCTAAAGCCTTATCTAGTATTTTTTATGTGTACCAACCAATTACATCTATAGAGTACGAGCGCGATATTTTAACATCAGACGATGAGCCTATTGAGTATTTGAAAACAAAATACGAATCGATTAAAGAGTTGTATGGTGTAGATAAAGTGATTTTGGTTAACGATTTTAAAGCCATAGCGGCAGCCATAGAAAAGAAAGAAGCCTATAAAGATTATCAAGAGTTGGGTAAATTGGCTAGAGATGCCTATCCAGAGGCTTTATTGGGGCAATATTATTTGGCGAGATATTACGAAGAGACAGGTCAGCCTAAAAAAGCAATGAAAACCTATCAGTCTTCTTATATTTTCGATGAAATTGGCGGTCTTACGAAAGACGATATGATAGAGCGTGCCAACCGTCTTAAAGCAGATTTCGGGTATTAATGGCAAAAGTAAAAACAACGTTTTACTGTCAGAGTTGTGGTGCGCAATATGCCAAATGGCAAGGGCAATGTAATGCGTGTAAAGCGTGGAATACTATAGTCGAAGAAGTTATTCAAACACCTGAAAAAAGCGATTGGAAACCATCGACCTCAAACACCGAAAAACGCAGAACATCCAAGCCGTTGTTAATTAACGAAATCGATGCGTCTCACGAAGCCCGTTTAAATACTTTCGATCAAGAATTAAATCGCGTGTTAGGTGGTGGTATAGTACCGGGTTCCCTAACATTACTGGGGGGCGAACCAGGCATAGGCAAGAGTACTTTGTTGTTGCAGGTCGCATTAAAATTACCTTATAAAACGCTTTATGTTTCTGGTGAAGAAAGCCAGAAACAAATAAAAATGCGGGCAGAGCGTATCAATCCTAATAATAGTAGTTGCTACATCTTAACCGAAACCAAAACTCAAAATATCTTTAAGCAAATCGAAGCCTTAGTGCCCGATGTGGTAATTGTAGACTCTATACAAACTTTGCATAGCGATTATGTAGAATCTTCTTCGGGGAGTATTTCACAAATAAAAGAGTGTACTACAGAGCTTATTAAATTTGCAAAAGAAACCTCTACGCCTGTTATTTTAATAGGGCATATTACTAAAGATGGCCATATTGCGGGGCCTAAAATTTTAGAGCATATGGTAGATACGGTGCTTCAATTTGAAGGCGATAGAAACCATGTGTTTAGAATTTTAAGAGCTAATAAAAACCGTTTTGGTTCTACCAACGAACTGGGGATTTACGAAATGCAGGGTTCAGGATTAAGAGAAGTTTCTAATCCGTCTGAGTTGTTAATCTCTAAGAAAGATGAAGAGCTAAGCGGTAATGCAGTTTCTGCAACTTTAGAAGGCATGCGCCCTTTAATGATAGAGGTTCAGGCTTTAGTAAGTACGGCGGTTTACGGTACGCCACAACGAAGCGCAACAGGATTTAATGCAAAACGATTAAACATGCTGTTGGCTGTTTTAGAGAAGCGCGCTGGGTTTCGTTTGGGGGCTAAAGATGTATTTTTAAACATTACTGGCGGTATAACGGTAGACGATCCTGCAATAGATTTGGCTGTAGTAGCAGCCATACTGTCTTCTAACGAAGACGAGCCGCTTCAAAAAGATTATTGCTTTGCTGCCGAGGTTGGGTTGTCTGGAGAAATCCGCCCTGTGCAACGTGTAGAACAACGCATTCAAGAAGCCGAGAAATTAGGGTTTTCAACCATTTTCGTTTCCAAGTACAGTAAAATCAGTTTTAAGCCTCAAAGCATAAGCATTCAATTACTTTCTAAAATAGAAGATTTAGCAGGGTTTATAGTTTAAGCTGTTGCTAGATATATTTTTTCGGTTAAAAAGGTTAGGTTTGTAACTATCAGATTACAACAATTCAAAATAACATTTATGAAAACAAACATTTTAAAGCTATCGGTGCTTAGTGCCGTGGCTTTTGCTAGCTTGTCGGCATGTAAAGACGATGCTAAAAAAGATGTCGCCGAGCTTACGCAAGAGCAAGCTGTGCCAGGAATCAATTTAGATTACATGGATGATTCGGTAAAACCGAGTGAAGATTTTTTTAAACATGTTAATGGAAACTGGCTTAAAAACAACACCATTCCGGACGATAGATCGCGATGGGGAAGCTTTGATGAATTACGACAAAAGACCGATGAAGATGCTCTAGGTATACTTAAAGCAGCAATGTCTAACGATAAAGATTTTGCTAAAATAGAAGTGCTTCCGGGTTCAGATCAAGAAAAGGCGGTGTTCTTATACGAAACCATTATGGATACCGTAGCTAGAAACAAAGCCGGCATTCAGCCTATATTGCCAACCTTACAAAATATAGAATCGATAGCTAATATTGCCGATCTGCAAGCTTATTTAACCCAAATGGAACCTAAAGGCGGTGCTGGATTTTTTGGTTTTCGAGTTGGTGCAGATGCAAAAGATAGCAATAAAAATGTAGGTAAATTAGGAACAGGCCGCTTAGGACTTCCTGATAGAGATTATTATGTGAAAGATGATGCGGACTCTAAAGATAAGCGACAAGCGTATGTAGATTATATTACCAAAATGCTTCAATTCTTAGGCGATAGCGAAGCAGAAGCAAAAGCTGAAGCCGAACAAATTTTAGCTTTCGAAACGAGTTTAGCAGCGCCTAAATTAGATAAAGTCGATTTAAGAGACGCGAGAAAAACTTACAATCCTACTGCTGTTTCAGACTTGCAACAAATGGTGCCAGCCATAAACTGGGAGTCTTATTTTACAGGTATAGGAGCTAAAGGTTTAGATACTGTAATTGTAAGTCAGCCAAAATATATGAAAGCCTTACAGTCTATTTTAGAGCAGAATAATGTAGCGGACTGGAAAGTGTATTTGCGATGGACAGCTTTTAACGGCGCTGCAGGAATGCTTAGTGATGAATTGGAAGAAGCAAAGTGGGAGTTTTATAGCAAAACTCTTCGTGGAGCAAAAAAACAGCGTCCAAGAGACGAACGTGCTTTACAAACTATTAATGGTACTGTAGGCGAAGCCCTTGGTAAATTGTATGTGGATGAGAAATTTCCGCCAGAAGCCAAAGCCAAAGCCGAAGAAATGATTAAAAATGTTATAAAAGCTTTCGAGTACAGAATATCGGAATTGCCTTGGATGAGCGAAGATACCAAGCAAAAGGCGATAGAAAAACTTCAAGCGACACAAATTAAAATAGCCTACCCAGACCAATGGAAAGACTATTCAGATTTAAATATAAAAAGTGTAGAAGCTGGAGGTACTTATTTACAAAATATAGAAAGTGCTCGCGTTTGGAATTTTAAAGATGATATTGATAAATTAGGAAAGCCAGTCGATAAAAGCGAATGGTATATGGCGCCGCAGGTCGTGAACGCTTATTTTAATCCGTCTTTTAACGAAATTGTATTTCCTGCTGCGATTTTACAGCCGCCATTTTATAATTACAAAGCAGACGATGCTGTAAATTATGGTGGAATAGGTGCGGTAATCGGACATGAAATTTCTCATAGTTTCGACGATTCTGGTGCACGTTACGACAAGGATGGAAACTTAAATAACTGGTGGACAGACGAGGATTTAGAGCAATTTACAAAATTAGGTAAAGCCTTGGCAGATCAGTACAGTAGTTTAGAAGTGTTACCAGAAGTGTATATTAATGGCGAATTTACTTTAGGCGAAAACATTGGTGATTTAGGTGGGGTAAATGCCGCTTACGATGCGCTTCAAATGAGTCTGAAAGCTCATGGTAATCCAGGTTTAATAGATGGTTTTACACCAGAACAACGCTTCTTTATGTCTTGGGCAACAGTTTGGAGAACCTTGTATAGAGACGATGCTCTAAAGAATCAAATAAAAACAGATCCGCATTCTCCAGGAATGAATCGCGCCATACAACCGCTTTTAAATGTTGATGCGTTTTACGATGCATTCAGTATTAAAGCAGGAGATAGTATGTATATTGCTCCAGAAGAACGTGTGAAGATTTGGTAATTCTTCCGAATTAAAAATTTTAAAACCCTCAACATATTGTTGGGGGTTTTATGTTTATCTTTGTAATGTTCAAAGTGTTAATAATTAGTGTGTTATGAGATATTTTTCTGGTTTGGTAAGGATGGATTTTAAAAATATATTGTTTTACGCACTATTTGTTGCTGCGACTGCTTGTGGAACGCATGCAAGTAAAAGTGAAGACGAACTTGTACAGACACTAAATACATATATGGTAAAGGTTAACGAAAACCATACGCTAGGAGAGACTGTGGTAGAAGGCGCATTAACTGATAACAAGGGGCAAAACGACATAGGTTCTTTTACCTATTATGTAAACTACAATAAAGACACTAAAGACTTGTGCCATATTAAAAATATAGAAAAGACTAATCAAACTCGCGAAGAGCATTATTATTACAAAAACAATACTTTAGTTACTGTGTTGGTAAATGCTTCGGCAAGTAGCGACAAAAAAATCTACATAAATAAGGGTCGAATTATTTCATCCTTAAATATTGCCCCAGAAGAGCAAGATTTGCTTTTGGCTAAGGGGGAACGTTTTCTTAAAGAATACAAACAAACGCATTAAAAAGGTATGATAAATCGGCTGTTTGTAACGGTTATTTTTCAGACTTAACGGCTTCAATTTTAACTAAAATTCCGTAATTTCGCGTACTTATAAGAAAACAGAACAAATGAGTACGAGATTTCCTGAATATAAAGGGCTTAACCTGCCAAAAATTGCTGAAGAAATTCTAGGTTTTTGGGAGTCAGAACATATATTTGAAAAAAGTGTATCCACCAGAGAAGGGCACGAACCTTATGTTTTTTTCGAAGGGCCACCATCTGCTAACGGATTGCCTGGAGTTCACCACGTGTTAGCACGTTCTATAAAAGATATTTTTCCGAGGTATAAAACCATGAAAGGCTTTCAAGTAAAACGTAAAGCTGGTTGGGATACCCACGGATTGCCTATAGAGTTGGGCGTAGAAAAAGAATTAGGAATTACTAAAGAAGATATTGGAAAAAGTATTTCGGTAGAAGATTACAACGCCGCTTGCCGAAAAGCCGTGATGCGCTACACTGATATTTGGAACGACCTGACTCAAAAAATGGGCTATTGGGTAAATATGGACGACCCGTACATTACCTACGAACCAAAATACATGGAGAGTGTTTGGTGGTTGCTTAAACAGATTTACGATAAAAGTTTATTGTATAAAGGCTATACTATTCAGCCGTATTCGCCAAAAGCAGGAACGGGTTTAAGTTCGCACGAGCTTAATCAGCCAGGTTGTTACCAAGATGTTACCGATACGACTATCGTAGCACAATTTAAGGCTAAAGAGGAATCTTTGCCAGACTTTTTACAGGACGAAGGCGATATCTATTTCTTAGCTTGGACGACCACACCGTGGACCTTGCCAAGTAATACCGCTTTAACAGTTGGGCCTAAAATTGATTATGTTTTAGTAGAAACTTATAATCAATACACATTCGAACCTATGAATGTGATTTTAGGAAAGCCTTTGTTAGCTAAGCAATTTGCAGGAAAATATTTCGAAGTTGATTCGAAACCACCATTATTAGACTATAAACACGGCGATAAAAAAATTCCGTTTTACGTTGTAAAAGAATTTAAAGGAAGCGATTTGGTAGGCATCACTTACGAGCAATTATTGCCATACGCACAACCAAACGACAATCCGGAAAATGCCTTTAGAGTTATTGCCGGTGATTTCGTAACTACCGAAGACGGTACCGGTATTGTACATACCGCGCCAACTTTTGGTGCAGACGATGCCTTGGTAGCAAAACAAGCGACGCCAGAAGTGCCACCAATGTTGGTGAAAGACGAAAATGGTAATTTGGTACCACTGGTAGATCTTCAAGGGAAATTCCGTCCGGAAATGGGCGAATTGGCTGGTAAATACGTTAAAAACGAATACTATGCCGATGGTGAAGCACCAGAACGTTCGGTAGATGTGGAGATTGCCATCAAATTAAAAGAAGAAAACAGAGCTTTTAAAGTAGAAAAATACAAGCATAACTATCCGCATTGTTGGCGTACCGATAAACCAATTCTATACTACCCGTTAGATTCTTGGTTTATAAAAGTTACCGATATAAAAGAACGTATGTTCCAGCTTAACGAAACCATTAATTGGAAACCAAAAGCAACAGGAACAGGTCGTTTTGGAAACTGGTTGGCAAACGCGAACGATTGGAATTTATCGCGTTCACGCTATTGGGGAATTCCGTTGCCAATTTGGAGAACCGAAGACGGTAAAGAGGCATTATGTATTGGTTCGGTTGCAGAATTGAAAGCCGAAATGGCCAAAGCTGTTGAGGCTGGTGTTCTTGAACAGGATATCTTTGCCGATTTTGAAGTAGGTAACAATGCTGAAGACAATTACGCTAAAATCGATTTACATAAAAATATCGTCGATCAAATTACCTTAGTATCTCCTTCAGGAAAACCTATGAAACGCGAAAGCGATTTGATAGATGTTTGGTTCGATTCTGGTTCTATGCCGTATGCACAATGGCATTATCCGTTTGAAAACAAGGAACTGATAGATGAACACAAATCATTTCCAGCCGATTTTATTGCAGAAGGTGTCGATCAAACCCGAGGTTGGTTCTATACGCTTCATGCTATAGCCACTATGGTTTTCGATTCGGTTGCTTATAAAAACGTCGTGTCTAACGGACTGGTTTTAGATAAAAACGGACAAAAAATGTCGAAGCGTTTAGGGAATGCTGTCGATCCGTTTGAAACGCTTAAAAATCACGGTGCCGATGCTACCCGTTGGTATATGATAAGTAATGCCAATCCGTGGGATAACTTAAAATTCGATTTAGAGGGTGTAGAGGAAGTAAAACGTAAATTCTTCGGAACACTTTATAATACCTATTCATTCTTCGCTTTATATACTAATTTAGATGGTTTTAAATACGAAGAAGCCGATATCGCTTTAGAGGATCGTCCAGAGTTGGATCGTTGGATTTTATCAGAATTACACACCTTAATTCAACGTGTAGACGAATATTACGCCGAGTACGAGCCAACTAAAGCCGCACGAGCTATTTCAGACTTTACGCAAGATTATTTAAGTAACTGGTATGTGCGTTTAAGCAGAAGACGGTTCTGGAAGGGCGAATACGAGCAAGATAAAATTTCGGCCTACCAAACACTATATACCTGTATGTTAACCATAGCAAAACTTGGCGCGCCAATAGCACCATTTTTCATGGATAAACTTTACCGAGACTTAACACAGGTAACACATACAGAACAGGCAGAAAGTGTACATTTGGCTGAGTTTCCAATTTACAATTCGGCTTTTGTAGATAAGGCTTTGGAGCGTAAAATGGAAAATGCACAAACCATTTCGTCTTTAGTTTTATCGTTAAGAGCTAAAGAAAAAATTAAAGTGCGTCAGCCATTGCAAAAAATTATGATTCCTGTAGACTCAGCGCAGCAAAAGGAAGAAATTTTAGCAGTAGCCAATTTAATTAAACACGAAGTAAATATAAAAGACATCGAACTTTTAGAAGATGCTTCAGATATTTTGGTAAAAAACATTAAACCAAATTTTAAAGTTTTAGGGCCGCGTTTTGGTAAAGATATGAAGTTGATAGCTAGTGAAATAGCTAAGTTCGAAGCTGGTGATATCAAAAAAATTGAGCAAAATGGAGCCTTAGATGTTGAAATTAATGGAAAAAGTGTTACATTAGGACTAGAAGATGTCGAAATTATATCGCAAGATATAGAAGGGTGGCAGGTCGCAAACGAAGGTAATTTAACCGTAGCCTTAGACATTACCATTACCGACAATTTAAGAAAAGAAGGTATTGCTAGAGAACTAATTAATAGAATACAAAATTTACGAAAAGACTCTGGTTTTGAAGTGACAGACAAAATTAATGTGAAGCTACAAAAACAGAACGATGTTGTAAATGCTGTAAACACGAATTTAGAATATATTAAGGCAGAGACCCTAACCGCCGAACTTGAAATTATGGACCTAATAAACAATGGAATCGAGGTTGTTTTCGACGATATCGAAACCAGATTGTTTATTGAAAAACACTAACATTATGAGCGTAGATGTAAACGTAAGGTATTCCGATAAGGATTTGGCCGAATTTAAAGAGTTAATTCAAGACAAAATTGTTAAAGCTAAACACGATTTAGATTTAATTAAAAGTGCTTATATGAACGATCTTAATAATGGAACAGACGATACGTCGCCAACATTTAAAGCGTTCGAAGAAGGCAGCGAAACCATGAGCAAAGAAGCTAATTCGCAGTTGGCTATTCGTCAGGAAAAATTTATTCGCGATCTTAAAAATGCACTTATTAGAATTGAAAACAAAACCTACGGTATTTGCCGCGTAACAGGTAAATTAATAAGTAAAGAACGCCTTAAATTAGTGCCTCACGCTACGCTAAGTATAGAAGCTAAGAATATGCAGTAAGCACTGCTTTTTAACGTTATAAATAAACGCCATGCACCTGTTGTAATGGCGTTTTTTGCTTTTATGAGAACAATTTTTGTAGGTATATTTTTAATCTTTGGGCAACTTCTTTTTGCACAAAAACGCGTGGATAAAATACTTGATAATCAAGATGTTTCTACTGTCTATATTAATGGTGCCAATTGTTATAAAATTCATGTAATTGCGCAACCATTACACGATATGAATATTAAAACACATATCGCGGGCGAGCATAATGAAGATATGATGATTGCCACTAAGGTTAAGCATGATACGTTGTTTGTAGGTGCTAGATTTCAACCGTTATTTGTAGCGGATAACGATAAATTGAGTGCCCATAAGGTAATGTCTATAGAGATGGAAGTTTTTTTGCCAGAACATTTAGCTGTTTATGTTGTTAGCGATATTGCACAGGTACAGGCTCAAGGGCTTTTTAAAGATGTGATTATAGAACTAAGAGATGGAAGTTGTGTGTTGTCTAAATTTACAGGTAATGCTAAAGTTAATACTGTAAACGGAGATATAACTGTACAAACTAACTATGCTAAAATTGAAGCGGAAACAAAATCTGGAGAACGATTTTTAGAGCCTTTAACACTTGGGGTGAATGAGCTGATTTTAAAGTCTATTAGAGGAGACATAAAAGTGTCTAAAACAGAATAATATTGCTATTTTTGCTCAAAATCTAAAACATGTCCTTACAAAAAGCCAGTTTACTTATTTTAGTTGTGTTATTGATAGACCAGATAAGTAAAATATATATTAAAACGCATTTTGTTTTAGGTGAAGATATTGTAGTTTTCGATTGGTTCAGAATTTATTTTATCGAAAATGAAGGTATGGCCTGGGGGACAAAAATCAGCGATTTTACCAGCTTAATTACAGATAGAACAGCTAAAGTTATTTTAACTGTTTTTAGAATTTTTGCCATTTTCGGCATTGGGTATTGGTTGCATTATACCATAAAAAACAAAGGACATTTTACTTTAATTTTGGCTATAGCCCTAATTTTTGCTGGTGCTTTAGGCAATATTTTAGATTCGGTATTTTATGGTGTGATATTTAACGATAGTCATGGCCAGATTGCTAGTTTTTTACCTGCTGAAGGAGGTTACGACGGGTTCTTGCACGGTAAGGTTGTAGACATGTTGTATTTCCCGATTTGGAAAGGTTATTTACCAGAATGGTTACCTATTTGGGGCGGCAAGTATTTTACCTTTTTCGAGCCCGTTTTTAATGTTGCAGATGTTGCTATTAGTACAGGGTTTGTGTTGTTGCTGCTATTTAATCAAAAAGCTTTTCCTAAATCTTAATCGGTCAATTTAAAGTGTTATTCTTGCGGGAACGTGTAAATATTCTTAGACGTAACACAATAGTTCAAAGGAATATCGCTGTCGTAAACGTCGCTAAACACTGTATCTTCTGCTTCAAAAAACGAAAGGCCAATTTTAATGGTATTAGATTTGCATTTCGATAAAAACCTATCGTAAAAGCCTTTTCCATACCCAATCCTGTTACCCTTTAAATCGAAGGCTAATAGTGGTATAAAAACAACATCAATACTAGTATCTGGAATGGGAATGCCATCTGTAGGCTCTGGAATGTTATAGCGATTTTTTTTAATGGTAGTGGCATCTGTAAGTAATACATGGTGCATGAGACCTGTATTGAAATCGCTTTTAGAAATAACGATATTTTTGTCTTTGCCAGATAAAATATTTAAAATGTATTCGGTTTGTATTTCCTTTTGTTCTTCAATAGTTAGGAAGATATGGTAAAAGGATTTATCCCAAATAGGAAGCTCTAAAAGTTTGTTCGAGATGTCTAGGCTAAGGGCATCGCAGGCTTCCTCAGAAAGACTTTGTCGTTTCGATTTGTATAGGGCTCTTAATTCAGCTTTGCTCATGGTTTAGCGTTTCAGTTTTCGGGTAATGTGAAATAGCGCATCGCCTTGATATACGATAGGCGATTCGTTCACATTAATAATGTATCCGCTGTGTTCGGCTCTAACAAAATCGTTAAACTTACCGTAAGGATCTGTAATGTTTCCTAAAACATCACCCTTTTTTACTTTGGTAGACATAAGGTCTAATGCAGGTCTAAACATGCCAGAATAGTTAGCGCGCTGCCAGCGACTTTCGCTGATAAAAACACATGCCTTTTTTGGAGGTGAAGCTTTAAATTTAGCATTCAGCATATTTAAATACGCCAAAACACGTTTGGCACCATTGACTCCGGTGTTGGTAACATTGCTATCTAAATGAAATGATTTTCCGCCTTCGAACAAGAGCATAGGGATACCGAGTTTAGAACAGGTATATCGAAATGATTTATTTAGATTTTTAGAGTACATAACAAAGGGAGCGCCAAAGGCTTTTGCTAATTCTTCCAGCTCTAGATTATCCTTAACAATGCGTATTTGCGGGGCATTAAATCTGCCAGCACCACCCGTGTGGAAATCGACCACGTAATCTACATATGGTATAACCTCATGAATGAGTTTGTAAGCCACTCGACTTGCTAAAGACCCATTTTCGTTACCTGGAAACACACGATTTAAATCGCGGCCATCGGGGAATTCTCGGGTAAGGTTTATAAATCCAAAAATATTAATTACAGGTATGCAAATTATAGTGCCGCGTTTGGGTTTGTTAATGCCTTTGGCTATAATTTGTCTTACAATTTCTACGCCGTTAACTTCGTCGCCATGTATGCCAGCAGTAAATAAAACGGTCGGGCCAGGACGTCTGGAGCGCTCTATAAAAATAGGCACATCTACGCTGGACGAGGTATGTAAATTGGCGACATCAAAACTAATTTCTACGCTTTCGCCTAAGCGAATGGGTTTGCCTAGAATGTATAAGATGTCTTTTTGTGTAGCCATTTATTTTTTAGCGTTTCGTTCTATAAAGGTGATGATGCTTTTGGCAATATTTTTTCCAGTGGCACCTTCTATACCTTCTAATCCAGGAGTAGAGTTTACCTCTAAAAGTAGCGGGCCTCTTGCAGATTGTAGCATGTCTACACCGCAAACAGGGAGTTTTAAAGCTTTGGCTGCATTAATGGCTAATCGTAGTTCGGCTTCGCTTAATTTTATAATGTTGGCAGAGCCGCCACGGTGTAAATTCGATCTGAATTCGCCATCTTTTCCTTGGCGTTTCATAGCGCCGACTACTTGTCCGTCTACTATTAAAGCTCTAAGGTCTGCACCATTGGCTTCTTTTATAAATTCTTGAACAATTACTCGAGCCTGTAAACCGTTGAAAGCTTCTAAAACCGACTCTGCTGCATTTTTAGTTTCGGCCAAAACAACACCCAAACCTTGTGTTCCTTCTAATAATTTTATTATTACGGGAGTGCCGCCTACATGGTTTATAACTTCTTCTACATCTCTAGAGTAATTGGTGAATACCGTTTTAGGCATGCCAATACCAGCTTTGCTAAGACGTTGTAGCGATCGGAGTTTATCTCTGGAGCGTTGTATGGCATCAGATGTTACTATGGTAAATACGTTCATCATCTCAAACTGTCTTACCACTGCGCAGCCGTAAAAGGTTACCGAGGCGCCGATGCGTGGAATTATGGCATCTACATAATCTAAATATCTATTTTTATAGAATATGGTAGGTTTTTCTTTTTCTATAATAATGTCGCATTTTAGCGGATCGATAACTTCAATTTTATGACCACGCTTTTCGCCCTCTACAACTAGGCGGTCTGTAGAGTATAGCTCTGCATTTCTAGATAAAATTACAATATTCATAGGGGTTTTAAATTATGAGATAAGTTTTGAAGATCCACATCAACTAAAAATTTTCGTTTTAAGAACTGTCTGCCTATTAAAACAGGAAATCGCATGTCGTCCCGGGTGCTTAAAGTTAAATTAATCTTGTAGGTTTTACCAAAAATTATCACTTCGGATTTTATTTTGTATCGATTTTCTTTAATGCCATTACTGCTTTTTACATTGGTAAAGGTGTATTCTTCAAAAATAACATCCTTACTGCTAAAGTTAGGATGCCCTTTGCTATAAAACGTGCAGCGTAGCGTATTGTTTTCTTCTATAATTTTAGAGCAATGTATGGCAGAGGTATAGGCGCCTGTATCCATTTTAACATCGATATTAAAAAGATTCAATTTTGGAAAATCAAATTTGTCTACACGGCCCAATGTACGTTTATCCATATGCAGTTATAAAAGCGCGAAAGTATTTAAAGTTATTTCAAATGTACATAAATTAATGCTAAAGTTTTGAACAGGAATAGGATTTGATTTTGTTGTAGTATCTTTGAGCTATGGACGAATCGGAACTTAAAATTCAGCTGCAAACACTACCTACAGGGCCAGGTGTTTACCAGTATTTTGATGCTAAAGGCACTATTATTTATGTGGGGAAAGCTAAGAATTTAAAAAAGCGTGTTACGTCTTATTTTACCAAACACCACGATAGCGGAAAAACCCGTGTGCTCGTAAAAAAAATAGCGAGTATAAAGCATGTGGTGGTAGAAACCGAGACCGATGCCTTATTGTTAGAAAACAATCTGATTAAAAAGCACCAACCCAGATATAATGTGTTGTTAAAAGACGATAAGTCTTACCCGTGGATTTGTATTAAAAAAGAGCGCTTTCCTAGAGTATTTACAACGCGTCGCGTAATAAAAGACGGATCAGAATATTTTGGCCCTTACACCAGTATGAAAACAGTACATACGCTACTGGATTTAATTAAAGGGGTTTATGCTTTGCGTACCTGCAATTACGATTTGTCTGAGAGTAAAATAGATTCTGGAAAATACAAGGTGTGTTTAGAATATCACTTAGGTAATTGTAAAGGGCCTTGCGAAGGTTTGGAGCGTGAAGACGAATACCAAGAGAAAATTGGCGCCATTCGCGAAATTTTAAAAGGAAATTTTAAAGATTCGTTGTCGCAATTTAAACAGCAAATGAAGCTTTTGGCAGAAAACTTACATTTTGAAGAAGCACAAAAAGTAAAGGAAAAAATAGAGATTTTAGAAAACTATCAGGCAAAATCTACAATTATAAACCCTAAAATTAGTAATGTAGATGTGTTTTCTATCGTGAGCGACGACAGTTATGGCTATATTAATTTCCTTCAAATTTCGTATGGTTCTATTATTAGGTCGCATACTTTAGAAATCAAGAAAAAATTAGACGAGACCGATAAGGAGCTTCTAGAGTTGGCTATTACCGAAATCAGGCAGCGTTTTTATTCAAATTCTAAAGAAATTTTTGTACCTTTTAAAGTGAATGTGGGTGCTAATATTCGGGTGACTGTGCCGCAATTGGGCGATAAAAAGCGAATTTTAGAATTGTCGTTACGCAACGCAAAATATTACCGAATGGAGCGGTTTAAACAAATTAAAATTACCGATCCAGATAGGCATGCCAATCGTATTATGGCACAAATGAAAACAGACTTGCGTTTGCATGAAGAACCAAGACATATAGAATGTTTCGATAACTCGAATATACAAGGAACCAACCCGGTAGCGGCTTGTGTGGTATTTAAAGACGGAAAGCCTAGTAAAAAAGATTACCGTCATTTTAATATAAAAACAGTCGAGGGGCCAGATGATTTTGCATCGATGGAAGAGGTTGTTTACAGGCGTTACAAACGCTTGATAGATGAAAATCAATCATTACCACAATTAATTATTATTGATGGTGGAAAGGGGCAATTATCTTCGGCTTTAAAAAGTCTGGATGTTTTAGGTATTCGCGGCCAAGTGGCGATTATCGGAATTGCGAAACGTTTAGAAGAATTATTTTACCCAAACGATCCAATTCCCTTATATTTAGATAAAAAAAGCGAAACTTTAAAAATAATCCAACAACTCCGAAATGAAGCGCACAGATTTGGTATAGAGCATCATAGAAACAGACGTAGCAAAAACGCACTCAATACCGAACTGGAGTCTATTCCTGGAATAGGAGAAAAAACAATAGTAGAATTACTGAGTCATTTTAAATCGGTTAAACGCATTTCGAAAGCATCGTTAAAAGATCTCGAAGCTGTAGTTGGATTATCGCGAGCAACAAAAATTTATAAACACTATCATTGAAAATAATATGAGAGCGCTGTTGGTTATTTTAACATTGTTCGTAAGCCTGTCTGTATGGGCCCAAGATGGCAATGGCAACGACCAAAAAGTCGGGCTGGTGTTAAGTGGTGGTGGCGCAAAGGGATTGGCGCATATTGGTGTTTTAAAGGTTTTAGATAGTTTGGGTGTGCGTGTAGACTATGTGGCAGGAACTAGTATGGGGGCAATTGTTGGCTCGTTATATGCTTCTGGATATTCGGGCAAAGCAATAGATTCTATTTTTAAAACCGTAGATTTCGATAATATCATTTCCGATAATTTACCAAGAGCGTCAAAAACATTTTACGAGCGCGAAAATTCCGAACGATATGCTTTAACATTACCGTTCGATGGATATAAAGTACGTTTACCAACGGCCTTGTCTAGAGGGCAAAATACATTCAATTTGTTATCGGAACTCACCCTGCATGTTAATAATGTATCAGATTTTAAAGATCTACCCATTCCGTTTTTTTGTATGGTTACCGATATGGCGACTGGTCAGGGTGTAGCTTTAGAAAGCGGAAATTTGGCGCAAGCCATTATGGCTAGTGGAGCATTACCAACCCTGTTTCAGCCGGTTCACATTGGTAACCATGTGTATATTGATGGAGGTGTGGTTAATAATTATCCGCTAGACGAAATGAGAGCTAAGGGGGTAGATGTTATAATTGGTGTAGATGTGCAAGACGATTTGGCTAAACCTAAAGACTTAAAATCGGCCACAGAAATTCTGTATCAAATTCATAATTACAGCGGCATAGAAGCCATGAAAAAGAAGGTGGAGGATACCGATATTTATATTAAACCAGATATAGAGGATTTTAATGTAATCTCTTTCGATCAAGGTGCTAAAATTATCGAAAATGGTGTGAGAGCTTCACAAAGTAAGTTAACCGATTTACAGCTTATAGCGAAAAACCAGAGTACAAAACGCAAACCTTTTCCGCCTATAAAGCACATAGATAGTTTAGATATAAAAGGCATAAAAATTTATGGAAACGACCAATATACCAGAGCTTATATTTTAGGGAAACTTAAACTGAAAAGCGACTCTAGAGTCAGTTATAGCGATTTTTCTAGCGGTGTGAATAACTTAATTGCCACCAATAACTTTGATAGTTTTGTGTACGAACTAAAGCCCAGAGAAACCAACGATGGTTACGATTTAATTACTCATGTTATTGAAACTAAAAAGCGAACAGCTTTAAAGTTTGCGGTGCATTACGACGGACTTTACAAAAGTGCAGCTTTAATAAACGTTACGCGAAAGCGATTATTGGTTAATAACGATGTAGCTTCGTTAGATGTTATTTTGGGCGATAATTTAAGATATAACTTCGAGTATTATATTGATAAAGGATTTTATTGGAGTATCGGAGTGAAATCTAGGTTTAATCAATTTAATAGAAATGTAAATGCTAGCATGATTCTGCGAGACGATGCTAATGTAGGTGTAAATAAAATTGATGCAGAATTAAAAGATTTTACCAATCAACTCTATGTGCAAACTCAATTTTTAAAAGATTTGGCATTGGGTATGGGCGGCGAATTAAAATACTTAAATATTTCTTCGGAAACCTTAAGCGATGATAGAAATGGTTCGCGTCGAACATTCGAAGATTCTAATTATTTAAGCTTGTTTGGAAAGTTAAATTACGATTCGTACGATAATAAGTATTTCCCTAAAGAAGGCTTTTACTTTAATGGCGATTTTCATTGGTATGTTTACGCTTCAACGTTTAATTACGATTTTACTCAATTTTCTATCGCTAAGGCCGATATTGGTTATGCTTTTAAAATTAGTAACCGGTTCTCTGGTTTGTTTCTTAACGAAGGCGGGTTTAGGATAGGCGAGAACGAAAGTCCTTATTTAGATTTTGCTTTTGGTGGTTTTGGCGGTAACTTAATTAATAATATTAAGTCGTTTTACGGTTACGATTGGTTGAGTTTTTCGGGCGATAGCTTTGTAAAGTGTACTTTAAAGATAGATTACGAATTTGCTAAAAAGCATCATTTTTATGCTGCTGCCAATTTTGCCAATGCCGACGAAGATATTTTTGGTACAGGCGAATGGATTACTTCGCCAGATTATTCGGGGTATGCCCTTGGTTATGGCTGGGATACCTTTCTTGGTCCAATAGATTTAACCTATTCTTACTCCCCCGAAACCAAAGAAAGTGTTTGGTTTTTTAATGTCGGATTTTGGTTTTAATATTTTTTATGCTTTTTCTAACACAAATAGTTTATATAAGCTTAAAAATATTACGATATTTGTAATATTATGAAATTATTTTGGCACGACTTATTATCCTTTTTAAAATACCTAATTAAAAGGAATCCAGAATGACGTATAGTAATTAATCCCCAAAACAATGTTTAATTACTAAATACAATACTATGCCATTTTATCATAAATTAGGAAAAATTCCTCCTAAGCGTCACACGCAATTTAAAAAGCCTGATGGTACACTTTATTCCGAACAGTTGTTTGGCACCATAGGTTTCGACGGTATGTCTACAAACTCGTACCACGAACAGCGGCCAACACAAGTAAAGCACATAAAACGCCAATACAGTGTGGCGCCTAAAATTGCTAAAGCCAATAATATACAATCGTATCGATTTAGAGGATTTCAAGTGCCGCAGGAAGACGATTTTTTGGAGAGCCGAAAAATTGTGTTAACCAATACCGATTGCCATATTGTGCTTGCTGCACCAAAGCAAAGCACTGCAAACTATTTTTATAAAAATACCGATTCCGACGAACTTATTTTTATACATCGTGGAACTGGTAAATTAAGAACCCATCTTGGAAATCTCGATTTTAAATATGGCGATTATTTATTAATTCCAAGAGGAATTATTTACAAAATAGATTTCGATACCGAAGATAATAGGTTGTTTATAGTAGAGTCGCACCGACCAATTTATACGCCAAAACGCTATCGAAATTGGTTTGGGCAATTGTTAGAACACGCACCGTTTTGCGAGCGAGACATTCGTAGGCCGGAAGAATTGGAAACGTACAACGAGACTGGCGATTTTTTAATAAAGGTGAAAAAGCAAGGCGATATTTTCGATATGGTGTACGCTTCGCATCCGTTCGATGTTGTTGGTTACGATGGTTATAACTATCCGTACGCTTTTTCAATTCACGATTTCGAACCTATTACTGGCCGTATTCATCAACCGCCACCAGTGCATCAAACCTTCGAGACCGATGCTTTTGTGGTGTGTAGTTTTGTGCCAAGATTGTACGATTATCACCCACAGAGTATTCCTGCGCCATACAATCACAGTAATATAGATAGCGATGAGGTGCTGTATTATGTAGATGGCGATTTTATGAGTCGTAACGATATTGCTGCAGGACATATTTCGTTGCATCCGGCAGGGATTCCGCATGGTCCACATCCTGGTGCGGTAGAACGCAGCATAGGTCAGGTTAAAACCGATGAGTTGGCTGTAATGGTCGATACGTTTAAGCCTTTGCAAGTTACCGAAGAAGCTATGAAAATTGCAGACGAAGATTATTATAAATCTTGGTTGTAATAGTTTAGTTAGTAACTTTTATAGAAAAATAAATCAATTAGATTTTTTGTTAAAAGATGGCCTCAAAAATCATCTTAATAGTTATAAAATAAGTTAGAAGGCTACGGTCTTCTACAATTCAACATTAAATAAAATCATGAGTAAAGAAATAAAATCAGTAAACTACGGTTTAGAAAAAATATTTGAAGGTGCAGAAGATTTTTTACCGTTATTAGGTACAGACTATGTCGAATTTTACGTAGGTAATGCTAAGCAAGCAGCGCATTTTTACAAAACGGCATTTGGTTTTCAATCATATGCCTACAAAGGGTTGGAAACGGGAAGTCGAGACACAGTATCTTATGTATTAAAACAGGATAAAATTAAATTGGTGTTAACTACGCCTTTAAATTCTAAACACCCAATAAACGACCATATTGTTAAACATGGCGATGGGGTTAAGGTGGTAGCGCTATGGGTAGAAGATGCTAGAAGTGCTTATGAAGAAACTACAAAACGAGGTGCAAAATCGTATATGGAGCCTACGGTAGAGAAGGATGAATTTGGCGAAGTGGTTCGTGCAGGAATTTATACGTATGGAGAGACCGTACATATGTTTGTGGAGCGTAAGCATTACGAAGGAGTATTTATGCCAGGATTTGTAAAATGGGAATCCGATTATAACCCAGCGCCAACTGGTTTAAAATATATCGATCACATGGTTGGAAATGTAGGTTGGGGCGAGATGAATACTTGGGTAAAATGGTACGAAGATGTTATGGGCTTTGTAAACTTTTTGTCGTTTGATGATAAACAAATCCATACCGAGTATTCTGCTTTAATGAGTAAAGTTATGAGTAACGGTAATGGAAGAATTAAATTCCCGATTAACGAGCCTGCCGAAGGTAAAAAACGTTCGCAAATTGAAGAATATCTCGATTTTTATGAAGGGTCAGGAGTGCAACATATTGCAGTGGCGACAGATGATATTATAAAAACCGTATCCGATTTACGTTCTCGTGGCGTCGAGTTTTTATCGATTCCGCCAGAAGAATATTATAGAGCAGTACCTGGCCGATTAGAAACGTTTAGTCACGAATTACGCGAAGATATAGAAACCTTAAAACGTTTAGGGATTATGATTGATGCCGACGAAGAAGGGTATTTGCTTCAAATATTCACAAAACCTGTAGAAGATAGACCAACATTGTTCTTCGAAATTATCCAACGTATGGGCGCTAGAGGTTTTGGTGCAGGTAATTTTAAAGCGCTTTTCGAGTCTATAGAGCGTGAACAAGAAAAACGCGGTACGCTTTAACATAAATTTAAGACTGTAAAAAACAAAACTCCATCATTAATTTTGATGGAGTTTTTTTCTTTTAATACATTTGGAATAGTAATTGTAATTATCGAAAACAAAAACCACAAAAGGTTTGTTATTAATTACAAGACGCCATAGTTTATGAAACAACCGTTTATCATTTTTTTAATCGTTTTAAATTGTAGTTTTTATGCTGTGGCACAAAACGATAGCGCGTTTCAAGATGGCGAGTGGTTTAAGTTCGAAATGAGTTATAGCGGATTTTTAAAAGCAGGTAACGCTACTTTAGAAGTAAAAAGTGAAGCTTATAAAGGGAATCCGGTATATCATATTGTTGGAAAAGGCTGGACTACTGGTGCAATAAAATGGTTTTTTAAAGTAGAAGATTTATACGAAACCTATATTGATAAAACGACATACTTACCTTACAAATTTGTGAGGAAAATAGATGAAGGCGGCCATACTAAAAACATTCAAATAGAGTTTGATAATAAGCAGAACAAAGCATTTGTTCACGATAAAAAAAACAATAAGCAAAATACTTTCGATACTAAACCAGACGTGCAAGATATGGTGTCTACGTTTTATTATTTGCGTAATAAAATGGATGTAAGTGGTTTAAAGGTTGGGGATGAAGTACATGTAAATATGTTTTTTGATGAAGAGAACTATGCCTTTAAATTGAAATATTTGGGAACAGAAGTTATAGATACTAATTTTGGATATATTTCTGCCTTAAAATTCAGACCCTATGTAATGGCAGGACGTGTGTTTAAAGAAGAAGAAAGCTTAACGCTTTGGGTTTCTAACGATAAAAATAAAATGCCTTTACGTGTAAAAGCAGATTTGGCAGTTGGGTCGTTAAGGGCCGATTTAGAGTCTTTTAAAGGTTTAAAACACCCTTTTAAAATAATTGTAGACAAGTAAATGAAATCCGATAAAAATATAGAACAGCAATTACAAGATAAATTCGATGCTATCGGCCAGGATCTCGATACCCATTTAACAGGGTTGTTGCATGCAAAGCCCATTAATTATTGGGATTATATACAAACCGATGCCTTGTTAAGTTTACAAAACCAACGCTCCGTTTTGCCAGACGAGATGGTGTTTATCATGTATCATCAAATTAACGAATTGTTGTTTAAAATGATACTTTGGGAAATAGATCAGGTGGCTAAAAAAGACGATGTAGATGCTGCCTTTTTTTCGGAAAAACTCATGCGTATTAGTCGTTATTTCGATATGCTTACATCTTCGTTTAATATCATGAGAGATGGTATGGATGTCGAGCAGTATAATAAATTTAGAACAACGTTAACACCCGCCAGTGGTTTTCAGAGTGCCCAATATCGTAAAATAGAATTCGCATCTACAGAGCTTATCAATTTAATAGATAATAGGTTTCGCGAAACAATAGATAGAAACACGTCTTACGAACACGCATTCAATCATTTGTATTGGCAAGCTGCGGGAAAAGACTATAAAACAGGCAAAAAAAGCTATTTATTAACAGTTTTTGAAGACCGATACAAAGATGAATTTCTTAAATTTGCCGAATTCTATAACACGCATAATTTGTGGACCAAATTTAAAGCCTTGCCGCAGCATGTTAAAGAAAATCCTGTGTTGGTAAATGCCATGAGGCATTACGATTATACGGTAAACATTACCTGGGTAATGGCACATTACAACACAGCAAATCATTATTTAAATATAGGAGGCGAAACCGCAGAAGCTACAGGAGGTAGCGAATGGGTTAAGTACATGCATCCAAAATATCAAAGACGAATATTTTTTCCAGATTTATGGACCGAAAAAGAATTAGCAGATTGGGGAAAAGATGTGTAATTAGCTGTGCCGCTTTATTAGCGCTTTTCAGTTGCAAAGATAAACCTCAAGTCAACCAAAAAGTTGAAGAATTAGCAGTAGTAAAGGAAGATGCTCCAAAAGATGTTTACGAGTTTGGTTTTAATTTAAACGATTTTATTGTTAAGCGCGATACGGTTAAAAAGGGAGATAGTTTTGGCTTTATCTTAGAGCGCAACAATTTAGGGTATTCTAAAATATACCAAATAGCAGAAACCGCTAGAGATAGTTTCGATATACGAAAAATACAAATTGGCAAACCCTACACGTTGTTGTGCGCTAAAGATTCTTTAGAAACGCCGCAATGTTTCATTTATCAGCCAAATAAAGAGCAATATGTAGTTGTAAATTTTAAAGATTCTATTCATGCATACACTAGCCGAAAGCCTATAAAATATGTAGAAAAGGAATATTCTGGAGTTATAAATAGTAATATTTCCCAGACTTTAGATGATGACGGACTCAGCTTAATCCTGGCTTATAAAATGTCAGATATTTATGCCTGGACCATAGATTTTACAAGACTGCAAAAGGGTGACCGATTTAAAGTAATTTATACCGATAAATATATAGATGATACCATTTATGCCGGAATAGATAAAATTAAGGCTGCTTATTTCGAGCATAATACAGAGCCATTTTATGCCTTCGAGTTCGAAACCGATTCGGTAAAAGGATTTACAGATTATTATAACGAAGAAGCCAAAACTCTGCGTCGTGCCTTTTTAAAAGCACCAGTAGAATACAAGCGCATATCGTCGCGATATAATTTAAACCGAAGAATTGCTCTATACGGCAATAAGGTAAGACCGCATAAAGGAACCGATTTTGCTGCAAATATTGGTACACCAATTGTGGCCACAGCAAACGGAAAAGTTACAAAATCCAGCTATACTAGAGGTAATGGAAATTACGTTAAGATTAGACACAACAAAGTGTACGAAACGCAGTATTTACATATGCAAAAGCGCAAAGTAAAAGCGGGTGATTTTGTAAAACAAGGCGATGTAATTGGTTGGGTTGGAATGACAGGTAATACCTCCGGGCCACACGTATGTTACAGGTTTTGGGTTAACGGAAAACAAGTAGATCCGTTTAAACAAAAATTACCAGCTGCAGAACCTATCTCAGATAGTTTAAAAGAAAAATATTTAGAATATATAAAACCAATTCGATTTCAGTTAGATGCTGTGCCTTTTAAAGGAGATTATCCAAAAGAAAATGTCGTTCAACAAGATTTAATATCACAATCCTATTAATTTATGGCCTTACCAACAATCAACCCAACAACAACACAAGCCTGGAAACAACTTCAAAATCATTTTGAAGCAGTTAAAGATTTACAAATGAAAAATTTATTTGCTCAAGACAGTAAACGAGCAGATAAAAACACCATTGTTTGGGAAGATTTCTATGTGGATTTTTCTAAAAACAGAACGACAGACGATACTATGAAATATCTGCTTCAATTAGCCGATGAGGTTAAGTTAGAAGCAGCAATAAAAAGCTATTTTTCGGGCGATATTATTAACCAAACTGAAGGTAGAGCGGTGTTACATACGGCATTGCGAGCTCCAAAAACGGCCGAAGTTTTTGTAGATGGCGAGAATGTTATGCCCGAAGTATATCGTGTAAAATCTAAAATTGAAGCGTTTACCAATCAGGTGGTTAATGGCGAATTAAAAGGATATACAGGAAAAGCGTTTACAGATGTTGTAAATATCGGTATTGGTGGGTCCGATCTTGGCCCTGCTATGGTTGTAGATGCATTACAGTATTACAAAAACAATTTAACCACACATTTTGTAAGTAATGTAGATGGCGATCATGTTAACGAGGTTATTAAAAAATTAAATCCGGAAACAACCTTATTTGTTGTGGTTTCTAAAACATTTACCACACAAGAAACACTGTCTAATGCCAATACCTTACGTACTTGGTTTTTGGGTCATGCCAACCAAGATGCTGTTGCTAAACATTTTGTAGCCGTGTCTACAAATATAGAAAAGGTTAAGGCATTTGGTATTGAAGAAAACAATATATTCCCAATGTGGGATTGGGTTGGCGGCCGATTTTCGCTTTGGAGTGCTGTAGGTTTAACTATAAGCTTGGCTGTAGGTTACAAGAATTTTGAAAGTTTGTTAGATGGCGCCCATGCCATGGACGAGCATTTTAAAACAACCGATTTTGAACATAACATTCCAGTGGTTTTAGCACTTTTAAGTGTGTGGTATAACAACTTTTTTAATGCCGAAAGTGAAGCGATTATAGGTTACAGCCAGTATTTAACACAATTTGCTACGTATTTACAACAAGGCATTATGGAAAGTAATGGTAAAAGCGTAGACAGAAATGGAGATCGTGTAAACTACCAAACGGGTACCATAATTTGGGGCGAACCAGGAACGAATTCTCAGCATGCGTTCTTTCAGTTAATACATCAAGGTACTAAATTAATTCCTGCGGATTTTATTGGTTTTACCGAAGCCTTACATGGCAACACAGACCATCAAGATAAATTAATGTCTAACTTTTTAGCGCAGACCGAGGCGCTTTTAAATGGGAAGACTAAAGATGAAGTTTTAGACGAGTTCGCTGCACAAAATGTCTCTGAAGCCGATCAAAAACAATTGCTGCCTTTTAAAATATTTGAAGGTAATAAGCCTACAAATACCATTTTTATTAAAAAGCTTACGCCTGCTAGCTTAGGTAAATTAATAGCTATGTACGAGCATAAAATTTTTGTTCAAGGTATTATTTGGAATATTTTTAGTTACGATCAGTTTGGAGTAGAATTAGGAAAGCAATTAGCCAATAAAATTTTAAAAGAATTCGACGGAAGCGAAAATTATAAACATGATAATTCAACTCTTAATCTTTTAAATTTTTATAAAAAATCGAGAGGATAAAAATCAATACTATAATTCTTTTCATAAAATAGCTTCATTTTTTTTATTGTTCAGATTATGAGTATCTTGTCAAGTGTTAATTTCTTAACATTCGCATAATAATCATAACCTTTTTACGAGTATTTTTGCAAACGTAAAATCAAACAACAATTAATTAAAATGAAGAACATTACTCAAAACGTATTCTTTGCATTAATTATGGTGTGTAGTACCATAACTTTTGCTCAAAGTATTGTTACAGGAACAACACTAGATCCTGAATCCAACATGCCGCTTCCAGGGGTAAATGTTGTAGAAAAGGGAACTACAAATGGTGTTTCTACAGATTTCGATGGTAAGTTTACCTTACAAACTAAAACAGCCGATGCTGTAATTGTAATCTCTTACATTGGGTATTTATCCAAAGAAATTACTATTTCTGGCGATACAGATTTAGGACAAATCATTTTACAACCAAGCGAATTTGGTTTAGATGAAGTTCAAATTATCGCCTCTGTTGCTGTAGACAGAAAAACTCCAGTAGCTGTTTCTACGGTTCGTGCCGACGAAATTGAGTTAAAATTAGGAACTCAAGAATTTCCTGAAGTATTAAAATCTACACCTGGGGTTTACGCAACTAAATCTGGAGGTGGATTTGGTGACGGTCGTATTAACTTAAGAGGATTCGAGTCAGACAACGTTGCCGTTTTAATTAATGGTGTGCCAGTAAACGATATGGAAAACGGTCGTGTATACTGGAGTAACTGGGCTGGTTTAAGCGATGTTACCAGCTCTATGCAGGTACAACGTGGTTTAGGTGCTGCAAAAGTTGCTGTGCCATCTATTGGAGGTACTATTAACATTATCTCTAAAACTACAGATATTGAAGCTGGCGGAAGTGTAGGTGCTTCAGTAGCAAACGACGGCTATTTAAAATATGGAGCTACCTATTCTACAGGTTTAATGGAAAATGGTTTTGCTGCTACAGTATCGGCTTCTAAAACCACTGGAGATGGTTATGTAGACGGTACCGAGTTCGATGCCGTATCGTATTTCGTTAATGTTTCTAAGGAAATTGGCGACGATCATAAATTAGCATTCACAGCATTTGGTGCTAAGCAACGTCATGGTCAGAGACAAAACAGACAATTAATTTCTACTTATAGAGCAAGCGAGCGTGGTAAGCGTTTTAATGCCGATTGGGGATATAAAAACGGACAAGTAACGCATCAAGAAGATAACTTTTACCACAAACCTCAAATCTCTTTAAACCATTATTGGGATATATCAGACAATACTAAATTATCTACAGCGGTATACGCGTCCTTCGGTTCTGGAGGAGGTGGTGGTTACCACGGTGCAAATAAATTTGGTTTAGGCGAAAATGGCGTAAGCGAATATAGAGATGGGTTATATGGCCCTATAGATTTCGATAAAATTGTAGACGAAAATGAAGCACGTGGAGCTAACGGTTCTGAAACTATTTTAAGAGCGTCTCGTAACGACCATAACTGGTATGGCTTATTATCTACTTTACATACCGAGTTATCAGAAAACTTAGTACTTATTGGTGGTATCGATTTAAGAAACTATAAAGGTATTCACTTTACAGAGTTAACTGATTTATTAGGTGGACGTTATTACGCCGATGATGCAGATGTAAACAATCCTAACGGAACTTATCAAGTAGGCGATAAATATTCGTATTATAATGATGGTTTAGTAGGTTGGTTAGGTGCATTTGGCCAAATAGAGTATTCGTTAGATGCCCTTTCTGTTTTTGCCAATGTTGCTGCTTCAAACACATCGTATAAGCGTATAGATTATTTTAATTATTTAGATAGCGATCCAGAACAAAAAACAGATTGGTATAACTTCTTTGGTTACAGTGCCAAAGGGGGAGCTAACTTCAATATTACAGATAATCACAATGTGTTTGCTAACATTGGTTATTTCGAGAAAGCACCAGGTTTTGATGCTGTATTCTTAAACTTCGATAACTCGCATATTAATGCCGATGCCGAAAATCAGAAGATATTTAGTGTAGAAGTTGGTTATGGTTTCCGTTCAGAAAAATTTTCAGCTAACGTTAACCTTTACAGAACCCAATGGAAAGACAGAACCGAAACTTATAACTTCCAACAACCAGACGGTACAAACTCTACAGCAAATATTTTAGGGGTAAATGCTTTACACCAAGGTATAGAATTAGATTTTGTATACAGACCAGTAGAAACGTTAAAGCTTACCGGTATGGCGTCTTTTGGCGATTGGAGATGGGATAACAATGTATTAGGTGTAGAAATCTACGATCAAGACCAAGAGTTAATAGAAACTGTAGATTTATATATTGAAGACTTGCATGTTGGTGATGCAGCACAAACAACATTAGCCTTAGGTTTAGATTACGAAATTATGGCAAGAACCAATATTTTATTAGATTACAACTATTACGATAGATTGTATGCCGATTTCGATCCTAGCGACAGAGGTACAGAAGGTGCTCCAGACGCATGGGAATTACCTGCTTACGGTTTATTTGATGCGGCCATCAGACATAAATTCGATTTTGGCCCTTTTGAAGCAGAATTAACAGGACGTATGAATAACGTATTTAATACAGAATACGTAGCAGAAGCTTTAGACGGAACAGGTTCTGTGTCTTCAACAGCTTTAGTGTATTATGGTTTTGGTAGAACTTTTAGTATTGGTGCCAAGCTTAACTTTTAAAAAATTGTAAGATGAAAAAACTAGCATTTTTATTAATGACCATAGGTGCAATTGTAACAAGTTGCGACCCTATGCAAGATATTTACGACGAACAGGATAGTGTAGCTAAGCCTATTGTTGGTAACGACCAATATACCTTAACCGACGACGATTACGAGACTCTAGATTTAGAAAGTAATATGTTCGCGTCTGAAGATCAGGCTAAAGAATTATTACCAGATTTTATCGCAGACATGTACCCATATTGGGGGCAAGGTTCTTCGGTTTTAGTAGATTATAATTTAGCACCAGCAGGTATAGATGGTGTAGGCGAATTAATGTCTGCAAGTAACTATACCTTATCTAAAGACGATTATGCAGCTTCTGGAAGCGAAGGGGCAGGATTTTATCCTAACGAAGATCCTACAGATTATTTACCAGGAATTTTAGCAGAGCAATATCCAGATGCAGTAGCAGGTCAAGTTGCTTTATTACAATATAAGCAATATACAGAAATGCCAGAAGTAGGTGTGTCTAATTTAGTAGATGCCGACTTTAAAACTGCACAAACGTTATTAGATTGGACAGCAGTATCTGTAACAGGCGACCAAGTATGGGAAGGTACGCAGTACGGAGCAACTATGAATGGTTACGACGGAAGTGCTAATGTAAATGAAGATTGGTTAATTTCTCCAGAAATTGATTTAGCTGGACAAACAGATCCGTTATTTCAAGTTACTCAAATCTTAAACTATGCTAACGATACAAGCTGGTACACCATTTTAATTTCGAAAGATTACGATGGAGAAAATGTTAGTGCAGCTACTTGGGATACTATAGAGGTTAGCCCAGCTCCAGAAGGAAATAGCTGGTCTGCAGTAACTTCAGACGACTTTAATTTAGAAGCTTACGAAGGCGAAACCATTCACGTGGCCTTCAAATACGAGTCTGATGCTACAAGTGCAGCAACTTGGGAAATTGAGCAAGTTTTAATTAAAGTAATTGGAGTAGAAGGTATGACAGTAGATTTATCTAGCTATTACCAGCTTAATGAAGAAGGCGCTTGGGAAATGATAGATAATGCATACTATTTAAGTTCTGCAGATTACGATTCTATGGGTACAGCTTCAGGTTTACCTGGACGTTACGATAACTTTAGTAGCACAGCGTTACCAGAAAATTATTTGCCAAGATTCTTAGCTAATAAATATCCTTATGCTCAAGAAGAAGAGGAGATAGCTGTAACTTATAAGTATTACAATGGCTCTGCAACAGTTGTAGAAGGTAATATTTACACATTTATAAATGGTGTTTGGGTAGGTTATCAAGCTTCGTTACAGTTTGGTTACGATAACGGAACTTGGGTGCCAGACAATACTATTAAGTATGCTTTAGTACGTAGCGATTACGATTATATGGCAGCTCAATTAGAGAGTGAGCCAGGGTACGAAGCTGCTGCATCAAGTATGGGTAATTACGGTAACTTAGACAGAAGAGAAGGTAATTCTGCTTACTGGAGCGACGATACTACTCAAAATAATGCAGGTATTACAGATATGATCCAGACAGCTATGGCTATTTTGTTAACTCAAAAAGATCCAGGTGCTGCAGAAGGTCAAAAGTACTTATTAACATACGATATTTACAATGGTACAAATACTACCGAAAATATTTCTATGATAAAAACAGACGGTGTTTGGGTAAGAAATAACTAATTTTATCCTTAGCCTTAAATTTAAAAACCATGTAGAAATACATGGTTTTTTTATGCGTTTTAAATGCTTACATTTGTTAAAACTTAAATAAAACAACAATGTATAATACCATTTTAAATTTACACTCGTATTGGGCGTTTATTGTGCTTATCGTTTTAATTATAGCCACTGTAAATGCATTAATAAAATCTTCTGGTAATAAAGAGTATGGGCCTAAAGATTTTAGATTGGCTTTGTTTACACTTATTGTGTCTCATATTCAATTGTTAATTGGTTTAATATTATATGTTGTGTCGCCTAGATTGGCTATGTTTAGCGAATTAGGTATGGGTGGCGTTATGAAAGATGCCGTAAATAGATTGTATTTAGTAGAACATCCGTTTGTAAATATTATAGCTATTGTATTAATTACTATAGGCTATTCTAAACATAAAAAGAAATTAACTTCTAAGAGTAAATTTAAAATGATAGCCATTTTTTATACACTTGGTTTAATTTTATTATTATCGCGCATACCTTGGAGTATGTGGTTGGGGTAATCCTATAAAAACATAAGAAAGCGACAATTTAGTCGCTTTTTTTTATGGTAGTTATTTCTTTAATTAAGTAAATATATACAGGAAAGTGATCGCTGTAACCACCGGTAAAGCCTTGGTTGCTAAAACTTCTAAAAGGGTAGCCTTTATAACTGCCTGTAGAAGTAATTAAGTAATCTGGATTAAAGATACCTGCTTTGTAAAATCTAAACGAAGTATAATCGTTATTTAGCAGGGGGTGGCTCATTAAAATTTGATCGAATAAACTCCATTTATCTCTATAAGCCGTAGTGCCCAAACCTTTGTTGTAAAGCTTTTCCATAGGATTATAGATTCCTTTTAAGGCTGTTTCTTTCAATCTGTTTTCGGTATGTAATACGGTTTTAAGACTGTCGTCTGTAGGGTTGTCGTTAAGGTCTCCCATAATTATAATTTTAGCGTAGGGATTTTCATTTTGTAACGAATCTATAAGATGTTTGTTTAATTGTGCAGCACGCAAACGCTTAAAATTACTGGCGGTTTCTCCACCACGTCTGGAAGGCCAGTGGTTTACAATAATATGAATTAAATCATCTTCTAAAAATCCGCTTACTAAAAGTGCATCTCGTGTGTAAATGCGTTTTCCAGAATCTGTATCGTAAAGCAAAAGCGGAATATTTTTATAATGTTGAGGTCTAAATACATCTTTATCATACAGTAAAGCGACATCAATGCCTCTGGCATCGGGAGAGTCAAAATGAATAATGCCATAATGTTGTTGCGTCAAGGGTTCTGTATTAATAATCTGTTCCAGAACTTTGCGGTTTTCTATTTCGCAAACACCTATAATTGCAGGAGGTTTGTGTGTGGTTTCTAATCCAATATCGTTAATAACACGAGCCATGTTTTCAATTTTTTTTTGGTATACAGTATCTCGGTGATGAGAAATTTCCATTATCGGACTCGATTCATCAAATTTTAGTGGATCATCTTCAGTATCAAAAGTATTTTCGAGATTATAAAAGGCAATAGTATGTACTTTAAAATGGCGTTGTTGTGCTTTTACTTCGGCATGGAATACATATAAAATAAAAAACTGTAAAAGGATAAAACGACTTTTCATAGGTGTAAATTGAATTTAAATATACACGATTATTAATTAAAAATAGTATATTAGTTAATCCTAACTAATTGATAGCTAGAATTTAAGTGTGTTTGCAATGAAGAAAACCATTCTGGCTAGTTTATTTTTATGTTACTATTCCTATAATCTGTTTGGGCAGCAATCTGGTATATTTGGCAGTGTAAAAGATGCTTTAAATATGGAAGCATTACCCGATGTAGAAGTTGTTATTGAAGGAGCTCCTTTAACCACCAAAACCAATGCCTTAGGAGAATTTGGTTTTACCGAAGCCTTACCGCTAGGGCAACAAATTTTAAAAGTTTCCAAACTGGGGTATATCACCAAACGATACCCGATAATAGTTGAGCAAAACAGCCCTGTTAATATTCAAGATATTTTTATGGAGGTAGATCCTTCATTTAATTCCGAATTGTTTACCATAGTGCTTAGTGACGATGAGCTTAATGACGATACCAGCTCTGCCGATAATATTTCTGGGTTACTGCGAGCCTCTCAAGATGTCTTTCAAAGAACGGCAGCTTTCGAATTTGGTTCGTCATTTTTTAAAATTCGGGGTTTAGATGCGAAACACGGCGATGTACTTATAAATGGTGTTAAAATGAATGGCATGCATAATGGGCGCCCGCAATGGAGTAATTGGGGTGGAATTAACGACGTATTGAGAAATCAAGAGTTTAATTACGGGTTATCGGCTTCAAATTATAGTTTCGGGAATGTTCTTGGTGTTACCAACACAAGCACACAGGCCTCTATGTACAGACAGGGCGGCCGAATTACTTATAGTGCGTCTAACCGCACTTACAGTAATAGGTTGTTAGCGAGCTATGCTTCGGGGATGTCTGCAAAAGGTTGGGCTTATGCCGTGGCGTTGGGAAGACGTTGGGGTAACGAAGGCTATCAAGATGCAACGATATACGATGCTAATTCATTTTTCTTGTCGGTCGAAAAACAATTAACTACTAGACACAGTCTCAATTTTACAGGATTTTACACCCCTAACAAACGCGGAAAATCGTCGCCCAACACTCAAGAAGTTTTCGATTTAAAGGATATAAAATATAACGAATATTGGGGATATCAAGAGGGGGAAAAACGAAATTCCAGAATAAAGTATGTAGCAGAGCCTATTGTTATGCTGTCTCATTATTGGGCGATGTCTTCAAAAACAAAATTGCAAACCAATCTGAGTTATAAATTTGGTAAACTAACCAATAGTCGGTTAGATTACCCAGGTGGTGCTAACCCCAGTCCGTCATATTACCAAAAACTGCCGAGTTATTTTTTGGCCGATACCAACGGGCCAGATTATGGCAATGCCTATTTAGCGGAACAAGAATTTATTGCTGATGGACAAATAGATTGGAATCGTATTTACGATGCTAACATTACAAATACCGAAGCTGGATTAGAAGCAGCTTATGTGTTGTACGACGACCGTACAGACGACCAACAATTTACGGCGAATACGATTTATAGTTCGCAAATTGAAGACAATATCTTGCTACAAGGAGCATTAAATTACACACATTTAACGTCTCATAATTATGGGCAACTTAGCGATTTGTTAGGCGGAATATATTATTTAAATGTCGATGCTTTTGACGGTTGGCAATATAATATGCTAAACCCAGATGAACAGGTTGGCAATGGCGGAAAAATAAAGTACAATTATAAGCTTTATGCTAATAATCTTTCTGCTTTTGCTCAAATTCAACTTAAACAAAAAGTGATAGACTATTTTTTGTCTATACATGCTTCAATTACTAATTATCAGCGGGAAGGTCTGTTTATGCACGAAGCGTTCCAAAATAATTCTTTAGGTAAAAGCAATCAGGTGGAATTTTCAGGATTAGGGGCTAAAGGCGGATTTACATATAAATGGTCTGCAAAACATATTATAGAATTACATGCAGGGTGGTTGGCTTCGGCGCCCGAGCTTCAAAATACATTTTCGAACCCAAGAGAAAACAATGCCATTGTTAATAATATTTCCGAAGAAAAAATAACCGCTTTAGATGTCAGTTATATTTTTCGTTCAACCATAGTCAACTCCAAATTAACTGCTTTTTATATTAATAAAAAAGACGCGAACGATATCGGGTTTTATTACGCCGATGGTTTAACTTCGGCTGGCGTAGCTTTTAACGAAACCTCGGCCTTTGTTCAGGAAATTTTACAAGCGGTAAACACCTTGCACTATGGATTGGAATTTGGTGTAGAAGCTCAGGTAACAACAGCAATTAAGCTTAAAGCAGCGGGATCTGTTGGGCAATATATTTACAATAACAACCCGAATTTATACCTCACGTCGTCGAGTTTTATCACAGAAAATGGTGCGATAAATTTCGGTGACTCTCAACTTAAAAATTATAGATTGGCCAACGGGCCTCAGCAGGCCTTATCGTTGGGTTTCGAATATCGCGATCCCGATTATTGGTGGTTTGGCGCTACGGTTAATTATTTTAACGACGTGTATGTAGATGTCAGCCCATTAACACGGACATCTAATTTTTATTTAGATGATGACGGACTCCCTTTTAACGATTACGATGAAACTGTGGCAACGCAACTTTTAAAGCAAGAACGCTTTAACGATTATTATACGGTGAATTTGGTGGGTGGCAAATCTTGGAAACTCAAACAGTATTATTTAGGAATCTTTTTAAGTGTAAACAACCTTTTAAATGCAGAGTATAAAACAGGCGGATTCGAACAGGGGCGTAATGCAAATTATGAAGAATTAAAAACAGATTTCGAAAATCCGAAACGTGTATTTGGACCAAAATATTGGTATGGGAGAGGGACAACATACTTTGCAAATGTGAATGTTAGATTTTAATGAAGATAATTTTTTGAAGCAGATGAAACGTATAAAGAAACATTATTTTTGGCTATTAATTTGCAGCAGTTTTTACTTGCTGTCGTGTGTGAATGATGATTTTTCGGTGCCAAAAGAATTAGGAACTGCCGAAAATGAAAGCCTAAACATACTTTTGGAAGATATTGCCTCTGGCGAGAAATCGCTGATAACAATAAGCGAATTAAAACAACAATTTGTGTCGGGGCAAGTGTTGCAAATAACATCTGATGTTGTGTTAAAAGGTTATGTCGCTTCGAGCGATAAAACAGGAAATTTTTACAAAGAATTATATATTCAAGATTTGTCAGAGCAGCCTACTGCTGCCGTATTGCTGGTCTTAAACCAAGTAGATACTTACAATCAATTTAATATTGGTCGCGAAGTTTACATTGTTTTAAAGGATTTATTTTTGGGAGAAACAGCTTCCGAAATTATAGCCATTGGTGGTGCAATAGACGGCAGTCGTGTAGATATGCTTTCTGAAAGGCAGATTAAATCTCATCTTTTTAGATCTGCGCTTACCGAAACAATCATGCCTTTACCTATTAATTTTTCCGATTTAAACGATAATTACATTGGCATGTTTGTAAGTATTGATGATGTAGAATTTCCAGAAGTTTTAACTGGGCAATCTTATTTTAATGCTCAAGACGATTTCGATACCCAACGTGTGATGCAGCGATGCGAAGGATTTAGTTACGAACAGTTTTTATTAGAAACGAGTTCGTTTGCTACATTTAAAAATGAAATTTTACCTACCGAAAACGGAAAGATATCCGGAATTGTTACTAGAAGTTATGGCGGAGATGATCTTGTGTTGGTATTAAACGACAGTAAAGATGTTCGTTTCGAAAATGCACGTTGCAGCCCTTTAAGCACAGACGATTTTACCATTGTTTTTGAAGAACGTTTTTCCGACGCTATAGACGAAACTATTTTGGATACCGAAGGTTGGGTAAATGTTTCGGAACGGGGGCAGGTACTTTGGACCGAGCAGGTGTATAGTAAAAATGGTTATGCAGAATTTGGAACTTTTGGAGCGAACGATACGCAAAATGTAGGCTGGTTAATTTCGCCACCAATAGATATGTCTGCAACTAAAAAAGAACTGTTAAATTTTAAAACGGCACAGCATCATTTAGAGTCGGTTAAAAATACCATAGAAGTTTTAGTGTCTGTAAACTTTAATGGTACAGATCCATTATCAGCAGACTGGCAAGCTATCGATGCCAAATTGCCAACAAAATACGACGAGTGGTATGTGTTTAAAGATTCTGGATTAATAGATATTTCAACCTTTGGCGACGAGCAACTTCATGTGGCATTTAGAGTAACAGGATCGGGCACTAACCTGGCATTAGATGGCGCTTATCAGCTAGACGATTTTAGGGTATTGCTAGAACGCTAATTAATTAGCCCGCGACTTTCCGAAGTATTAAATATACCGGAAAATGATCGCTGTAACCACCTTTGTATTTTTTGCCAGCATAAGTTCTAAATGGCTGCCCAGCGTAAAATCCTTTGTACTGTTTTAAAAAATCGGCATCAAAAATGTCGCCTTTTACATAATTGTAAGTGCCAACTTTACGGTCTAAAAAATTATGGGTAATCATAAATTGATCGAATAAATCCCAACCGTCTTTATAATTTACGCTACCACGATCTAACGATTTTAAGGTTTCCATAGGATTAAATAAATGATTACTGTTTACTAAATCTTGTACACTAACACTATCTGAAGCATCATTAAAGTCGCCCATAGTTATAATTTTAGCGTTGGGCTTATCTGCTTTTAAAAGTTGAATAATTTCTGTGACTTTTTGAGATACGATTAAGCGTTTAGGCTTGTTCTCTGGGTCGTGTTTAGATGGCCAGTGGTTCACGATAAAATGTATGGGCTCGTCATCAAACAATCCAGAAACCAATAAAATATCCCGAGTATAGTCAGCAGTGCCATCTTCGTTATATAAATTTACCGAAAATGGTTCGGCATTGGTTAAGGTAAACACAGTTGTGTCGTAAATCAAAGCCACATCTATGCCGCGTTCGTCAGCCGAATTAAAATGTACAAAATCGTAAGGGAGCTCTTTTAAATGTTCGGAAGCTAGCAAGTCTTGTAACACCGTATCGTTTTCAACTTCTGCCAAGCCTATTATTGCAGGATGGCTAAGTGTTTCTTCTTTACCAATGCTAGAAATGGCCAATCCCAATTTAAAGAGTTTGTTGTGATAGCGCTTGTCTGTCCATCGTTTTTCTGAAGTAGGCAAAAAATCATCGTCGTTGGTATACGGATCGTTATCGGTGTCGAATAAATTTTCGACATTAAAAAAGGCAATAGCTTTCATGAACACTAAATTAGCTATGCAAGGTAAGGCTTCAAAATCAAAAATTAATCCAAAAAAATATAAAAATTAAAGTGCCTACAATTATGTAACTTTGTACTTTATTTTAATATATGCTAGAAAAAAAGGATATCGCCTTAGAGAAGGCTGTTTTAATAGGTATTGTTACAAAAGATCAAGACGAAGAGCAATCTAAAGAATATTTAGATGAGTTGGAGTTTTTAACGTACACTGCAGGAGGAGAAGTGGTAAAACGATTTACCCAAAAAATGGATATGCCTAATCCTAAAACGTTTATTGGTACAGGAAAAATGGCCGATGTACAACAATACATTGAAGAACATGAGATAGGAACTGCCATTTTTGATGATGAATTGTCACCAGCTCAAGAACGAAATATTAGTAAAATTTTAAAATGCAAGGTGTTAGATCGCACCAACTTAATTCTCGATATTTTTGCCCAACGCGCGCAAACCAGCTACGCCAGAACACAAGTAGAGTTAGCGCAGTGCGAATATTTGCTGCCACGGTTAAAAGGAATGTGGACGCACTTAGAGCGTCAAAAAGGGGGTATTGGTATGCGTGGACCAGGAGAGACAGAAATAGAAACCGATAGACGTATTGTTAGAGAGCGCATTTCGTTATTAAAGGCCAAAATTAAAACCATAGATAAACAAATGGCCGTGCAACGTGGTAATCGTGGGGCTATGGTTAGAGTTGCTTTGGTAGGGTATACCAATGTTGGTAAATCTACGCTTATGAATGTTATTAGTAAAAGTGATGTTTTTGCAGAAAACAAGCTTTTTGCAACGCTAGATACTACAGTGCGAAAAGTTGTTGTGCATAATTTACCGTTTCTATTAAGCGATACAGTTGGATTTATTCGAAAATTACCAACTCAATTGGTAGAGTCGTTTAAGAGTACTCTAGATGAAGTTCGCGAAGCCGATTTGCTGCTTCATGTAGTCGATATTTCTCATCCTAATTTCGAAGATCATATTGCATCGGTAAATAAAATTCTAGGTGAAATAGATGGCGCCGATAAACCCACAATTATGGTGTTTAATAAAATTGATGCTTATGCTCCAGAACCGTACGATGAAACCGATTTAGTGACAGAGCGTACCCGTGCCCATTATTCTTTAGAGGAGTGGAAACGCACTTGGATGAGTAAATTAGGAGATAATGCACTTTTTATTTCAGCATTAAATAAAGAAAATTTAGAAGATTTTAGAAAGCGTGTTTATGACGAAGTTAGAAAAATCCATATCACACGTTTTCCTTACAACCACTTTTTATACCCAGATTATAATGATTTGGATTTAAGTGAAGAAGAATAAAAAAATGCGCTAACCAGCGCTTTTTTTATGCTAGAATTCTTCCTATTTTAGAAATAATAACCGTAAAAATATAGTAATGGCGAAAGCTACACCATTAAAAAGACAAGTACAAACTCAAGGTTCAGATGAATTTACAGGGCTTAAATTAACCGAGCCAGCTACCCATGCCGCAGGCTTTACAGCTGTAAAGGTGGCTATGCAGCATGTGTTTAAAGAAATGGGTGTTGTACGCTCGTTAAAAACCTTATCGCATATGAATCAGGTTGATGGATTTGATTGTCCGGGATGCGCTTGGCCAGATCCAGAAAAGCGATCTAAATTGGGCGAATATTGCGAAAATGGTGCAAAAGCTTTAGCCGAAGAAGCTACAAATTCTACCGTCGGCCCTGAGTTTTTTGCCAAACATTCGGTCGAGGAAATTTCTAAATGGACCGATTATAAGATAGGGAAAAGCGGGCGTTTAACCCACCCTATGATTTTGAAGCCTGATAGCATTTTTTACGAACCAATTTCTTGGGAAGACGCCTATCAAACAATAGCGCATCATTTACAGGGGTTACAACATCCAGATGAAGCTATTTTTTACACGTCAGGCAGGTCTAGTAACGAAGCGGCATTTTTATACGGTTTGTTTGCCCGGGCATTAGGTACTAATAATTTGCCAGACTGCTCTAATATGTGCCACGAATCTAGTGGGGTAGCCTTATCCGAAACTTTAGGCATAGGAAAAGGATCTGTAAAATTAGAAGATTTTGAAAAAGCCGAGGTGGTTATGGTTATCGGTCAAAACCCAGGGACGAATCACCCTAGAATGTTATCGGCATTAGAAAAATGTAAGTCTAAAGGCGGAAAAATAATTAGTATTAATCCGTTGTCTGAAGCAGGTTTAATCCGTTTTGATAATCCTCAAGAAATAAAAGGCATGTTAGCGGGGGGGCTAGGTTTAACCGATGTACATCTTCAGGTTAAAATCAATCAAGATGTTGCCTTGTTAAAGTTAATTCAAAAGAAATTAGCAGCTCTAGATGCGGTGAATTCATCTGTTTTCGATCACGAATTTATAAACATATACACTCAAGGTTACGATGCGATTATTAAGGATTTAGAGGCTTACGATGCAGATGAACTTTTAAAACGTTCTGGAGTCACCGAAGATGCCGTTAATGAAGCTGTAGAAATATTATCTAAAAGCAACAAGATAATTGTGTGTTGGGCCATGGGCTTAACACAGCATAAAAATGGCGTGGATAATATAAAAGAATGTGTGAATTTATTATTGCTTAAGGGCAGTTTAGGTAAACCAGGAGCAGGTACTTGTCCGGTTCGCGGACATAGTAATGTACAAGGCGATCGCACTGTAGGTATCATGCATTATGTATCTCAAGCATTTAATAAGGCGATTACAGAAACGTTTAAATTTAGTCCGCCTGAGCATGAAGGTTTAGATGTGGTAAATGCCATACAGGCGATGTACCAGAATACAGCCAAAGTATTTGTTGGTTTAGGAGGGAATTTTGTGTCGGCGGCATCAGATACAGAATATACGGCTAAAGCTCTGCAAAATTGCGAGCTTACGGTACAAATTAGTACAAAGTTAAATAGAAGCCATTGTGTTACTGGAAAAACAGCACTTATTCTTCCTACTTTGGGACGTTCCGATAAGGATATGACTCAAAATAAACAACGGTATTTTACGGTAGAAAACAGTATGGGCGTTGTACATCAATCTAAAGGGTTTTTAGAGCCTATTTCTTCGCAATTAAAAAGTGAACCCGAAATTGTTGGAGGTATTGCCAATGCTTATTTTAAAGGAGAACATGTAGTGCCTTGGCTTGTATTAAGCGAAAATTACGAATTGCTTCGCGAAAAAATGGGAGAGGTCATTCAAGGTTTTGAAGATGTAAATAACAAATCGAAAGGCTTAGGGTATTATTTGCCTAATAATGTTCGCGATTTAGATTTTAGGAAATTACCAAACCAAAAGGCGCAGTTTACGGTAACGCAGTTACCAGAACACGATTTAAAACCAAACGAGTTTTTGTTAATGAGTATTCGGTCTCACGATCAATTTAATACCACGATTTATGGGTTAAACGATCGTTACAGAGGTGTTTACAACGAAAGACGGGTGCTTTTTATGAATGAAACTGATATGAAGGCTTTGGCACTGCAACGTTTGGATGTTGTAAATATTAAAAGTAATTACAAAGGTGTAGCGCGCAATGCGAATAAGTTTTTAGTGATACCTTATAACATTCCGCAAGGCAATCTGGCAGCGTATTACCCAGAAACAAATCCGTTAATCCCTATAGACGAGTATGCTGTTAAAAGCCACACTCCAATTAGCAAATCGGTGCGGGTAACGTTAGAGCGCGTGTAAAATAAAAAAAGGCTTCAAAAATTATATTTTGAAGCCTTTTTTAAGTTGTTATTATGGGTTTACTTAAAACGCATAGCTTAAACCAAATGTCCAATAGGTCTGTAAATCGTTGTCAACATTATCAAAAGTTGCATCTTCATTACCTAATGTGTTTACAGCATAGTTAAGCGCTTCCTGTTTATTGTCTCTTAAACCAAATTCAAAACCTAAACCGATACCTTTCCATACCTCGTAAGCGAAAGCATTGGTCCATGTCCAGTTCGATAAATCGGAGTTTTCGTAACTCTGGAACATCGATAAGTTAGATTTTACTTTTAATTTTCCGAACGATTTAGCATAGTTGGCTACTATTTTTGCTCCTAACGATGAATCGAAAATCACATCGTCATCACTAAATACAAAGTTGTAGTTTAAAGGATGCATAACTACGATAAGATCTGAAATAGGTGTCCAGGTAACCCCGATACCTAAATCTAAATACCCAGGATCGTTAAAGTTGTTTAACAATGTAGTACGGTATTCGCCTAAGAATGAAGCTGCCCATTTTTCGTTGAATTTGTAACCGTAAAGCGATGTTAGGGTAAACACATCTGTTGCTTGTCTAAAATCATCGTTGTCGGTTGGGTCATCCTTGTCATCAAATTTCACCCAGCTTAAATTGATGTTTGCGTTTGTGTACCAAAAGTATTTTTCGCGGTTTAACTTTGCAAACGGATTGGCTGTAATGGTAATATTTCCCGCAGAATTGTTTGGAGAGCCTTGCGCATACCAATTATTGAATTCCGATAAGTTAGCACCTATAGTACCGAAAGCACCGTAATGCCATCCCGGAAATTCATCGATTTGTGTTTTAAGTGCATTGACTTCCGATTGAAGTGTGCTGATAGAATCTTCTTTAGCCTTCTTTAATGCTTGTAATTCTTCTTTTGTCTGGCCAAAAGACACTGTTGCTACCATTAGGAAGCAAATGAATAAAATTCTCTTCATAATTAAATGTTATTAATAACGTTTGTGGTGCAAAAATAAGAGTTGCTATTGAAATGGAAAGTATAAATCTTATTTTCTTTTGTAGAGGGGTACGCTAGAACAGGCCTCGCCAAACATAATAGATTTGGCAAAAGGTTTAATTTTTTGCATTGCCATAACATAGGCGCTTTCTGGCACTGGTTTTTTAGAACAACCTTTTATAATAACAGGCGCATCTTTAAATTCAGTAACATCTAAATGTGTTATTATATTTTGAAAAACTACTGTTTCCAGTTGTTCTAAATTACCTAAAACTATTTGTTTTGTATAGGGGTCTAGCTCTGCAGTAATCAGCATATAAGCCCAAGGCGGTACAATGGCGTCTGTACTGCATGTTAAAGCGACATAACTATTTTCGTACTGGCTCCAATCGTGTGTTTTAACCTGCTCTCTAAAATCTTTTTCGCGAAGTACAAGGCCTTCTAAAAGCCAATCTTTAATATCAAAAAGGATACGAGGCCCAGATGGATAATAATCTTCTAGGTCTAATACTTTTAATTTGCTATTGGCAACGCGGTTAATAATTTCGTCGGCCATAATTATAACATGCCTAATTCTAACTTGGCTTCTTCGCTCATTAATTCTTGGCTCCACGGTGGATCGAAGGTAATTTCTACTTCGGCATCTTTTACCATGTCTAGAGACTTCACCTTTTCTTCAACTTCCAAAGGTAAGGTTTCGGCAACAGGACAGTTAGGTGTTGTAAGGGTCATTAATATTTTTACTTCGTAGTCTTCGTTTACAAAAACGTCGTAAATTAACCCTAATTCGTAAATGTCTACTGGTATTTCTGGGTCGAAAATAGTTTTTAAAACCTTAACTATTTTTTCGCCTAATTCGGCGGTGTTTATTTCTGTGCTCATGTTAACTTAATTGTGTTTGGTATGCTATAGCATACATTTTTAACTGCTTTACCATGCTTACTAACCCGTTTGCACGAGTAGGCGATAAATGCTCTTTTAAACCAATTTGATCTATAAATTCTGTATCGGCATCAATAATATCTTGCGGATGCTGGTTAGAGAACGTACGAATTAAAATGGCAATTATACCTTTGGTAATAATGGCATCGCTATCTGCTGTAAAAATAACGTTGTTATCTTTCATTTCGGCGTGTACCCATACTTTGCTTTGGCAACCTTTAATTAAGTTGTCATCGGTTTTGTATTGTTCGTTTATTAAGGGTAAGGTTTTACCCAAGTCGATCATGTATTGGTAACGCTCTTCCCAATCATCAAACATTGAGAATTCGTCTATAATGTCGTTTTGTATATCTTGTATTGTCACAATTTTTCTTTTTTCAAAATTACAAATAGTATCGTTGTTATTCAACCTTTTTAGCAAGAGATAAAATATAGTCTACCAGCGGTTTAATTTGCGGATTCGGATTGCCGTGATCGAATTCTGGAGCACTGTACTTTAAATCGTCTTCTAAAATGGTTAATTTGGCACTTGCAGCACCATCGTAAGCGCGTTTGTTAGATGGAGGTTCTAGAGTGGCTAGAGCATCTAAATCTGTGTTATGCAGTTGATCTAATAAAATATGCCATTCTGTATCGGATAATTCTAAAATTTTACCCGGAGTATATTGATCTTTCTTTACTAAGATTTGTTGATTTTCTAGTTTAATTTCTAAAAAAGACCCCCGTGTTATGGCACTATAGTTTATTACAACATTGCTTTGCGCAATATTAGTATTTGTTTCTGTTGCTGGCTCGAAATCGCTAGTAGCAGTTTGCGAACTAGTTTTGCAAGTACTTAATAGCAATAGACTTAAAAGGAGTGTAATATATTTCATGTTTTAATGATGTTTTTAAAGAGAAATATACTAAAAACAAGACGATTAATTGTATTACGATAGCATGAGTTTTGCTTTTTTTACACCTGCAACCAAGCTGTCTATTTCTGCCTTTGTGTTGTAAAATGCAAATGAAGCTCTTACGGTACCAGGAATGTTATAGAAATCCATAATGGGTTGTGCACAGTGGTGTCCAGTGCGAACTGCAATACCAAGCTTGTCTAAAATAGTCCCAACATCGTAAGGGTGTATGCCTTCTAAATTAAAAGAGATTACAGAAGTTTTATATGCGGATGTTCCGTAAATCTTTAAACCTTCAATTCCTGAAAGTTGCTGTGTGGCATACTCTAGCAATTCGTTTTCGTATTGGGCAATAGTACTGAAGCCAATGGCATTCATATAATCTATGGCCGCGCCAAATGCAATGCCGCCACAAATGTTTGGGGTTCCCGCTTCGAATTTATGTGGTAAATCGGCGTAAGTTGTTTTCTCGAAAGTCACTTCGGCAATCATTTCGCCACCACCTTGATAAGGTGGTAGTTTTTGCAACCACTCTTCTTTTCCATATAACATACCCTGTCCTGTAGGACCACACATTTTATGAGCCGATGCCACGTAAAAATCGACATCTAATGCTTGTACATCTGGTTTTATATGCGGGCAAGATTGCGCGCCATCTACCAATACAGCTGCGCACACAGTATGCGCTTTGCTAATAATGGTTTCTATGGGGTTTATGGTGCCTAAAGCATTAGATATGTGGTTTACAAATACCAATTTCGTGTTTGCAGAAAGGAGTTTATCGTATTCCGAAAGGATTAACTCGCCTTCTAAATTCATTGGGATCACTTTAAGTGTTGCTCCTGTGCGTTCGCAAAGCATTTGCCAAGGCACGATGTTGCTATGGTGCTCTAAAGCCGATACAATAATATCGTCGCCTGGTTTTAAAATAGAGGAGAATCCGTTAGCTATTAAATTAATGCCATGCGTGGTGCCCGAAGTAAAAATAATTTCGTGGGCTTTTTTGGCATTAAAATGATTCTGAATTTTAATACGTGCTTGTTCGTAAGCATCGGTAGCTTCTTGGCTTAAAGTGTGTACGCCACGATGTATGTTTGCGTTGTAATTGCTGTAGTAATCTACTATAACATCGATAACCTGTTTTGGGGTTTGCGATGTTGCAGCATTATCAAAATATATTAAGGGTTTTCCGTTTACTTGTCTGTTAAGTATCGGAAAATCTTGTCTTATTTTTTCAACGTTAAACATAGTTTTGTGTTTAGCCCAGATAGAGGCAGTTGTTGGAGCTCTTTTACGAGGATACGAGAAAAAAGCAACTGCCGATAGCTGGAATTAGCTCCTGAAATTAAAGGTCGAAACCTAAGTTTACGCCTAATTTAGTAGCGATAAGTTTATTAATTCTGGTTTTTACTTCTGGTATTTTTACCGAATCTAAAACGTTATTACTAAAGGCATACATTAAAAGGGCTTTGGCTTCTTTTTGTGGGATACCTCTAGAACGCAAATAAAACATAGCACTTTCGTCTAGTTGCCCTATGGTACAACCGTGCGAACATTTTACATCGTCGGCGAAAATTTCTAATTGTGGTTTAGAGTTAATTGTAGCCTTATCGCTTAATAAAATGTTGTTGTTAGATTGAAATGCGTTGGTTTTTTGAGCTTCTTTATTTACAATAACCTTACCGTTAAAAACGCCAGTACTATTGTCTGCAAAAATGCCTTTGTAGTCTTGGTGGCTTTCGCAATTAGGCTCTATATGGTGCACTAAAGTATTGTGGTCTACATGCTGTTTGTCGCCAATAATGGTAATGCCATTTAAGGTAGAGTCTATACGTTCTCCGTTTTGGAAGAAGTTTAAGTTGTTACGCGTTAATTTACCACCAAACGAAAAGGTGTGAACAGAACAATGACTTTCTTGTTTCTGACTTACAAATGTGTTGTCTATTAAAGACGCATTTTGGTTGTCGTTCTGAATTTTATAATAGTCTACAATAGCGCGTTTACTAGCAAAAATTTCGGTTACCGAATTGGTTAAAACCGGATGGTCTGTAAGACTTTGATGGCGCTCTATTATTTGCACATGACTGTTTTCGCCAACCACAATTAAATTTCTTGGTTGTAGCATTAAAGCGGCCTCTTTTCCTGTAGAAAAATGTATGATTTGAATAGGTTTTTCTACTACCTTATTTTTTGGAATATGAATATAAGCACCTTCGTTAGCAAATGCTGTATTAAGCGAGGTTAACCCGTCTTTGCTTGCGGCTTTATTAAAATAGTTTTCTATAACCAAGCGGTATTTAGGCTTGGTTAAGGCCGAAGACATTAAACAAGCATCTATGCCATCGTGGGTAGTTTGCGATAAGTGCGACGAATATTTACCATCTATAAAAATGATTTTATAAGCATCGATATCATGAATAAAATAAGGCTTAACATCGCTAAATTCTAAGGCGTGTTCTTGTTTAGGGAACACACTGTAATCTTGTTTTAGAATGCTGTTTAAAGAGGTGTATTTCCAAGCTTCGTCTTTTTTTGAAGGAAAGCCTGTTGTTTCAAATATTTTGATGGCTTCATTTCTAATTTGATGCACAGGAGCATCGACATCGATTCTGTTTTCGAATGCCATAAATGAAGACACTAATTTTTCTTTTAAATCCATTGTATTCAGTTTTCAGTTGTTAGTTTCAGTTTTCAGTAGGCCTGATTACTGCGACTGCGACTGTTTACTCGATAATCGAGATGTTTTACTTGTAGCCTAATGTTATGTGAAAAGGGTGATGTTAAGAATTAATTTCTTCTTTAATCCAATCGTAACCTTTTTCTTCAAGCTCGTGAGCCAATTCTTTACCGCCAGATTTAACAATGCGTCCGTTGTAAAGTACGTGTACAAAGTCTGGTACTATATAATCTAACAAACGTTGGTAGTGTGTAATAACTACTACAGCGTTGTCTTTGCTTTTAAGTTTGTTAACACCATTGGCAACTATACGCAAAGCATCGATATCTAAACCAGAATCTGTTTCGTCCAGAATAGCTAACTTAGGCTCTAACATGGCCATCTGGAAAATTTCGTTACGCTTTTTTTCGCCACCAGAAAAACCTTCGTTAAGCGAACGCGATAAAAATTTTCTGTCGATTTCTAACAACTCCGATTTTTCGCGGATTAACTTCAACATTTCGTTCGCAGGCATATCTTCTAGGCCTTTAGCTTTACGCGTTTCGTTAATCGCTGTTTTCATAAAATTAGTTACCGATACTCCTGGAATTTCTACAGGGTACTGAAAAGATAAAAAGATGCCTTTATGGGCGCGTTCTTCGGCCGATAGTTCTTCTATGTTTTCTTGATCAAAAAAGATTTCGCCGTCGGTAACTTCGTACTCTTCTTTTCCTGCAATTACAGATGATAGGGTACTTTTTCCAGAACCGTTTGGTCCCATAATAGCGTGTACTTCTCCAGGCTTAACTTCTAGGTTAATTCCTTTTAAGATTGCTTTGTCTTCTACGCTTGCGTGTAAATTATTAATCTTTAACATTACTCTTTTCCTAATTTTATAACATTGTTGTTTTCGGCTTTGGGCTTACTCACGTTTACTATTTCTTTAATATCTATACGAAGTGGCCAACCTTCTTCGTTTTCTGGTTTTGGTATTATAATTCCGCGTACTTCTACTGGAACCATGTCTGTTGGCTCTGTTTTAAACGCACTGGCTTGTTGATTTAGTTCGTGCATTTTGGTGTTTATAACCACGCCGTAAATTTCGGATGAAGTTTGCAGTACAGCGGCATCTGCATAATATACAAAATCGCCTTTAAGGGTTTGTAAATCTGATTGCTCTGGAGTTGCTGAGGTGTCGGATTTTGTGTCGTTTTTACAGCCAACTACAAGGGTTAATAAACAAAAAACTAAAATAAGTGTCTTTTTCATGATGTTGTTTTGCTGTTATCCTACAGAACCTTCTAAACTAATTTCTAACAGCTTTTGGGCTTCTACAGCAAATTCCATTGGAAGCTTATTTAAAACATCTTTACTAAAACCGTTTACAATAAGTGCAATTGCTTTTTCAGTATCAATACCTCTTTGGTTACAGTAAAAAATTTGGTCTTCTCCAATTTTACTTGTGGTAGCTTCATGCTCGATTTGGGCCGTTTTGTTTTTGGCTTCAATGTAAGGGAACGTGTGTGCACCACATTCGTTACCCATAAGTAAACTGTCGCATTGCGAAAAATTACGAGCATTTTCTGCTCTCGGACTTATTTGTACTAAACCTCTATACGAGTTTTGCGATTTTCCTGCAGAAATACCTTTACTAATAATGGTTGATTTGGTGTTTTTTCCTAAATGAATCATTTTAGTACCGGTGTCGGCTTGTTGGTAATTGTTGGTTACGGCAATGGAGTAAAACTCTCCTATTGCGTTGTCGCCTTTTAAAACACAGCTTGGATATTTCCAAGTAACAGCCGATCCTGTTTCTACTTGGGTCCAAGAAATTTTAGCATTGGTTTCGCATAAACCACGTTTGGTTACAAAGTTGTAAACACCACCTTTACCTTCGGCATTTCCTGGAAACCAGTTTTGTACAGTCGAGTATTTTATCTCGGCATTGTCTAAAGCAATTAACTCTACAACGGCGGCGTGCAATTGGTTTTCGTCGCGGCTTGGTGCGGTACAACCTTCTAAGTAGCTTACATAACTACCTTCGTCTGCAATAACCAAAGTTCTTTCGAACTGACCTGTTCCTGCTTGGTTGATTCTAAAATATGTCGATAATTCCATAGGGCATTTTACGCCTTTTGGAATGTAACAAAACGATCCGTCGCTAAATACAGCACTGTTAAGTGCAGCGTAGAAATTATCTTTTTGAGGCACAACCGTTCCGATATATTTTTTTACCAACTCAGGGTGTTCTTTAATTGCTTCGCTAATCGAGCAGAAAATAATACCCTTTTCGGCCAAGGTTTTCTTAAACGTAGTTGCTACAGAAACCGAGTCTACAACCACATCCATTGCTACGCCAGCTAACTTTTTCTGTTCGTCTAGCGAAATGCCTAGTTTGTTGAAGGTCTCTAATAATTCTGGATCTACCTCGTCTAAACTATCGTATTTTGGTTTGCTGTTAGGAGCCGAATAATACGAAATAGCCTGAAAATCTGGTTTTTCGTAATGCACATTGGCCCATTCTGGCTCTATCATATCTTGCCAGATTCTAAAAGATTCCAAACGCCATTCGGTCATCCATTCTGGCTCTTCCTTTTTAAGAGAAATAGCACGTACAATATCTTCATTTAAACCTACAGGAAATGTTTCAGATGCGATATCTGTGTAAAAACCGTATTCGTATTCTTTGGTTTTTAATTCTTCCCTTAAGTCATCCTCTGTATACTTACTCATGTTGTAATACTGTTGAAAGTTAAAAGTTGAAAGTTATAAAAGTTAAGTGCGTATGTGCTGTTTTAGCTTTTTAAAGGGTTTCTGCTTTAACTTTATTTTCAAATTAATAGGTTTTCTGTTTTAGATAAACACTATTGTTAAATCGTTTTTTTGTGTTGGTTAGTTTTATATGAAGTCTTTATAGCGAAAAACTTTCTCCGCAACCGCAGGTTCTGTTGGCATTTGGGTTGTTAAATACAAAACCAGTGCCGTTTAGTCCTCCAGAATATTCTAAAGTTGTTCCTATAAGGTACAGGAAACTTTTTTTGTCTACTATAATTTTTACGCCATTATCTTCAAAAACTTTGTCGCCTTCTTGCTGTTCTTTATCGAACTTTAAATCGTACGACAAACCAGAACAACCGCCACTTTTAACGCCTACGCGGATAAAATCGGTGGCAGCGTTATAACCGTCATCAGACATTAGTTCGATGACTTTCTTTTTAGCTGTTTCAGATACTTTAATCATAAATTGAATGCATTATGTCTAAATAGACTGCAAATATACAATTTAAGTAGGGTTTTACCATACAACCTTACATTATATTAGGATATAGTAGAATTGATTTTTTTTATAGGCTAAAAATAGTGGTTTGTACTGCAATATTTTTATATAAAATGTACTGCAAATTACTGATAATGAAGATTTAGATTTTTAATCTAAGCGAAATACATTTTGCCCGTTTTCGTTCATCATAAGTTGTGCTTCGTAATTACTCGTAAGCATGCTGTGGAGCGTGTTTAAGTCCCATAAATTGGGGTTTTTAAACCACTCGGCAACATTCATTTCTGCCGTTAATACTTTGTTGTTGCTTACGGTTGTAGGGCCAAGGTTTACGTTTATAGAAGTGTCTGTTAAAATTAAGCTGGTGCCCGATGTATCTGCTGCTCTTATCGTGTGGTATTGGTAGCCTGTTTCTTCGGGTATGGTTTCGTCGGTGCTTGGAGTTATAAATTTACCTTCTAATTGCATGTAATAGTAACCGCCGCCTAGCGTTTCTGGAACATTCCAAGAAGCCGAATTCAAATCTTGATATATGCCATCTATATTGTCGTTGTCGTTAAATCCGAAGGTGAAACTTACGTTGTTGTAGTGCCCGATAGGTATGGAGTCGGTTACAAAAAACTCCAGATTGTTGGCGTTGGTAACGTCTACTAGATTGTAGTTGTCGAAATGGTAGATTTCGCCGTTTTCGTGTTCTAATGAAACATTAGACACTAAATACCGCAATGCCTCAATACTGAGCTGTTCGCCATTGGCGTTTAAATATTTTAAGTTATTAAAATCGTTGTTCGATACTGAATTTCCGTCCCAATTGTGCGTGAATTTTAATGAGAAAGCAGCGTATTGAGAGGCTATGGCGTTATCGTCTTGGTCTTCGGAGCAAGACCAAAGTAGTGCTGAAATACAAAGTAGGGAAAGTAGCTTTTTCATAGCTATTTTGGCTTTTAAAATATTAATTAATCGTGAGGCAATTTAAAACCTGAACTGTTTAATAAACAAAAATAACAGAATATTAATTAGTTGTACGTTTTCTTAAAGGAATTAAATGTGATGTTTCTGTCAATGCTTCAATAGATTTTAAAAACAATGTAGTCGTTTATTATAAATAAGCTTCTTATTTTTGCAGTATGATAGAAGATAAAAATCAACAACGTACAGATTTAGGTGCTTTAGGTGAATTCGGTTTAATCGATCACCTCACTAAACATTTTAAAATTACACAAGAAACTACGGTTAAGGGTATTGGCGACGATGCTGCTGTTTTAGATTTTAAAGACAAGCAGGTTGTGGTTACTACCGATTTGTTGGTGGAAGGTGTGCATTTTGATTTAGCCTACATGCCTTTAAAGCATTTGGGGTACAAAGCTGTAATTGTTAATTTGTCCGATGTATATGCCATGAATGCTATGGCTACACAAATTACGGTATCTATAGCGGTTTCTAATCGTTTTCCTTTAGAGGCTTTAGAGGAATTGTATTCGGGGATTCAAGCGGCAGCCGATTTGTATAATGTAGATGTTGTAGGTGGAGATACAACGTCGTCAACCACTGGCTTGTTAATTTCTGTTACAGCAATGGGTACGGTAACGCAAGACGATGTAGTTTATAGAAATGGCGCTAAACCTAACGATTTGCTTGTGGTTACAGGCGATTTAGGTGGTGCTTACATGGGGTTGCAAGTGTTGGAGCGCGAAAAACAGGTGTTTAAGGTTAATCCTAAAAGTCAGCCAGACTTGGAGCCTTATACCTATTTAATTGAGCGTCAATTAAAGCCAGAAGCGCGCAAGGACATTGTAAAACTTTTAAAAGATCTTGAGGTTAAGCCAACCGCTATGATTGATGTTAGTGACGGACTATCTTCGGAAATTATACATATTTGTAAACAGAGCGAAGTAGGGTGCGATTTGTACGAAAATAAATTGCCTTTAGATCCGCAGTTTATAAGTACGTGCGAAGAGTTCGATATCGATAGTACTACAATAGCCTTAAGTGGTGGCGAAGATTACGAACTGTTATTTACTATTTCACAAGACGATTATCCTAAAATTAAGGCCAATCCTAATTTAACCGTTATTGGTTATATTACCGAAGCTTCTGCAGGAATGCACTTGGTTACAAGAGCAGAAACCAAAATACCGTTAAAAGCGCAAGGGTGGAACGCTTTAAGCAATACTACAGATAAAGAAGGGTAGTTTTTAAAAATACGATGGTTCTGTAAATGGTCTGTTTTTAATACGGGCTAATTTTGAAGAATGAATGCGTTCTAGAATAGAATTAATTTCTCTAAACTTAGGTGTTAGTTCTATCAGATTACCATTGCTGTTAGTTGTGAGTTCGCGTTTGCAATGTTTACAAGTGTATTCCTTAACAAAATAAGTAACTTGTTTTGTAACTTCATAATTATGACCAAAAAGTGAACAGTAAAGTTTTGGTAATGAGGCTGTTTTTTGATTAGTAGTTTTCATAAGTCGTTGGTTTTGATGTATTAAACTTATAGAAAAAAATAATAAAAAACGACGAAATGTATTAATTATTCGATGAAATGCATTAATTCTTGTAGGGATTCTCTTTCATTTTCAATATAACTCATGTGTCCATCAGGAAATTCCACTAATTTTACCTCGGTGTTTATAGTTTGTTGAATAACAGAATTATAGTCTAAAACCGGATCGTTTTTTCCAATAATAAACATTTTCTTATACGGCGAAAAATGGAGTAAGACTTCAAAATCTTGTCGAAGTTTCATGCCTTCCTGCGCAGCAATATATCCTTGAACAGGCGTTTTTAAGGCTTCTTTTTTTAATCGTGAAATGGCTTTTGCAAACTTTTTTGTGTTTTCGGGCCTAAATAAATTGGCAACAGACATTTCTACTAAAGTTTTGTAACTGGTTTTTGCGGCTTCAATGCCTCTGCTTCGTAAAGCTTTGCGCTCTTCGGAATCTGGTTTTGTGGTCGAATTCATTAATACCAAACCTTTAATATTATCTGGAAGACGTTCTGCTAAAACCAAGGCAACGTAGCCGCCCATAGAATGACCTACAACAAAATAGCGTCTTATTTTTAAATGTGTTAAAACGGTTTGTACGGCATCGGCCATCATTTCCATAGTATGAATGTAGCCAATACAACCGGTTTGTCCGTGCCCTAACAGGTCAATACTAATAACGCGATTCCTTTTAGATAGTGTAGGGGTTAGGTTGTTCCACATTTCGCTATTTTCAAGAAAGCCATGAAGCAGAATTATAGCAGTGCCTTTGCCTTCGTCTTTATAATATATAGGTGTGCCTTTGTGTTCTATAATCATAACTGCAATTTAAATGCAAAAATAAATGCTCTCTGTTAAATTAAATAATCTAAAACCATTAAGATTTAAGCGTGTAAGCGTTTTATGGCCGAAAACGCTTTATTTACGTACTGTTCTTCTACAAGTACTGTAAATTCGTTGGTGGTCGATACCACTTCGTATAATGTGATGCCTTCCCAAGCCAATCGTTTAAAGATTTGATAATACAGCCCAGCAATCTTGGTGTTGTCTTCGGGTAAATTTATGCTTATGGCCGAAAGGTCGGTTTGTAAACCTATGCGTGTTTCGTTGGCGAAATAAGTTTCGATGTGCTCGCGCTCAGAACTCGATATTACAATATTGCTTTCGTGTATGCCTCGTGTAAACGCGTAAAATATATTAGATTTATCGCCTACCTGCCGAATTACTTTTGCATGGCTTTCGTAAAGTGTGTTCGAGTTTTTGTATGTGTAGTTGGCTAAATTAGATCTCACGGTAATATCGCCAAGGTTGCTTAATACTTTTTTTAATCTTACAGAATTTCCTAAATCGCGTGGTGGCGAATATCGCCTTAAAGCCATCATAATAGCACCCGATTTTATGGGTTTTCTTAGCATTTCGCTAATAGGCTCTACAAGTTCGTTGGCTAATGCCGAGTAGTTAACAATGTTTCTAGAAATGGCTTCTTCTAGAAAGGGTTGTGCTAGTAGTAGTTCTTCTACGCAAGAGGCAATGGTTTTCATGTGTTAATTATTTAACATTCTGTGCAAATTTAGAACAATTTTTTAATTTTTATTTGAAGTATCGTCTTCCTGATTACTTTTGATGCTTTAAACTTAAACATTATGCTTGTATTAAAATTTGGTGGTACTTCTGTAGGGTCTGTAAAAAACATGACCAATGTTAAGAACATCATCTCGGAAGGAGGAAGAAAGATTGTTGTGCTATCGGCGATGTCGGGTACAACGAATGCGTTGGTGGAAATTTCCAATACAATTAAAGATGGTAAACCAGAAGCGGCGTTACAGCAAGTAGAGGCTTTGCACGCAAAATATATAGAGGTTGTAAACGAATTGCTTACAAATGAAGAATATGTTGCCGAAACGTTGCAGTATGTAGAGCGCGTTTTTAACGAATTAAAACAGATTACGGCACAACCGCATTCTACGTTGTTGTACAATATAATCGTATCTAAAGGAGAGTTGTTATCTACTTTTATGTTTAGTCGATTTTTGCAGCAAGACGGTATTAAAGCGAGTTTGGTCTCTGCATTCGATTTTATGCGTACCGACAGAAATAGCGAACCCGATGCATTTTACATTAAACAAAATTTGAATCGTATTTTAGATGCAAATAACGATACTCAAATTTTCGTTACACAAGGATTTATTTGTTTGGATGCCGATGGAAAAACGTCTAACCTAGAGCGTGGCGGTAGCGATTATACGGCGAGTATTATTGGTGCTGCTGTTGAAGCTGAAGAAGTTCAGATTTGGACAGATATCGATGGTTTCCATAATAACGATCCGCGATACGTTCATAATACCGATGCGATTTCGCATTTATCATTCGATGAAGCTGCGGAGTTAGCTTATTTTGGAGCTAAAATTCTGCATCCGCAAACGGTAATGCCGGTTCGTGATTTACAAATTCCTGTTCGTATTAAAAATACTATGGAGCCACAGGCTTTTGGAACCTTAATAGATGATAAAGCCGAAGGCGAAGGCATTAAAGCAATTGCTGCTATAGATGGCATTACGGCCATAAAAATTAAGTCGGCTAGAATGCTGCAGGCACACGGCTTCTTGAAAAAAGTATTCGAAATTTTCGAAAAATATCATACGTCTATTGATATGATTACGACTTCGGAAATTGCGGTGTCTTTAACCATTGATGACAATACGTTTTTAAATGATATTATAGCGGAATTAGAAGAATTTTCGAAAGTTAGTGTCGATACGCACCGAACCATTGTGTGTTTGGTAGGAAACAACATTGTGTACCATCCAGATACCCATAAACTATTTCAGATTTTACAAGATGTAAATATTAGAATGATTTCTTACGGAGGAAGTAATAATAATATTTCACTTTTAATAAATACCAGCGATAAAGTAGAAACGCTTCAAAAATTACACCGTTACATCTTCGAGATGTCTCTGGTCTAAATAATGTTTTTAATCACTGATCTTTAATTGAAAACGACACCTTTTGGGTGTCGTTTTTGTTTGTTGGTAGTTGTGTTTCAACAATTAAAATGTGTATCCAATTCGAACATGGAAATCTATAGCTGCTACAGTTTCGTCGCCAGAATAATAATCTTCTGCTTTGATGAAATAATGAGCAATTCCAACGCCAGCACCAACTTCATAATTAAAATGTGTGCCAAGATTTCTGCGAATACCCCAAGATGGAATAACTGTTAAAAAATTGATTATACTTACATTCTCTCTATTAGAGATAAGAAACCAGTCTGGGTGATAGCTGGTTTTTAAAGTAATAAAATTTCCGCTGTTTTGGTCTATACGTTTATTTTTTTCTAATCGCTTACTCAAGTTGTAATACCATTTCGGTTCCAATGTAATAACAGGAGTCATTAAGTATCCTGTTCCATAATAATCATTACCCCAAATAACAGCGTCTAACCCAATTTCACTCCGTAAAGCAATTGAGTTTGTTAGGCGTGATTCGTTGTTAATATATAATCCCAAAAGATTTGTTTGTACATTAAAAATAGAACGTTCTACACTTGAGGACTGGGCATAGCTCCCTAGAGAAAGTCCGCAAACGAACATGGCGAAAAGTAGGTTTTTCATGAAAGGTGGTTAAATGATTAATATTGTAAATGGGCTAAAATAAAAAAATAACCCAAAACAGATTCGTTTTGGATTATTTTATAATGATATTGAAATAACCAGTGTTTAGCTGTTCATTAAATCTTCAATTTCGTCGGCTTCAATAGGGATGTTGCGCATTAAGTTAAAAGGTTCTCCTTGAGGTTGAATAACCACATCGTCCTCTAAACGTATGCCAAAACCTTCTTCAGGAATGTAAATGCCCGGCTCAACGGTAAATACCATATTGGCTTGCATAGGCTCGGTAAGTATGCCGTAGTCGTGCGTGTCTAATCCCATATGGTGGGAGGTGCCGTGCATAAAATATTTTTTGTAAGCAGGCCAATCTGGGTTTTCGTTTTGCACATCGGCTTTGTCTAAGAGTCCTAGATCTATAAGTTCAGAAGTCATTAATTTACCAACTTCAACATGGTAATCTGCCCAAATGGTACCAGGTACAAGCATTTTTGTCGCCTCGTTTTTAACGCGGTTAATGGCATTGTACACTTGTTTTTGTCGGTCGGTAAAACGGCCAGAAACAGGAATGGTTCGTGACATATCCGACGAATAATTGGCATATTCGGCACCAATATCCAGCAAAATTAAGTCGCCAGCTTTACATTCCTGATTGTTTTCTATGTAATGTAGCACATTGGCGTTATTACCAGAAGCAACAATAGGTGTGTAAGCAAAACCTTTAGACCTGTTGTTAAGGAATTCGTGCATGAATTCGGCTTCTATATTATATTCCGTTACGCCCGGTTTTACGAAGTTTAAAATTCTTCGGAATCCCTTTTCGGTAATGTTACAGGCTTGTTGAATTAAGTCGATTTCTATGGCATGCTTTACAGAGCGTAAACGCTGTAAAATAGGATTGCTTTTAGCTACACTGTGTGCAGGATATTTTTCGCGAAGCCAGGCGTTAAAGCGGTCTTCGCGAGTTTGGGTTTCTGTGTTTGCTCGGTAATGTTCGTTGGTGTTTATATAAACCGTTTCGCATTGCGACATGATTTCCTTAAAAATTTTGTCGAAATCCTGAAGCCAATACACAGTTTTGATGCCAGAGGTTTTAAAAGCGGCATCTTTGTCTAATTTAGCGCCTTCCCAAACAGCAATGTGTTCGTTGGTTTCGGTTAAAAATAAAATTTCGCGATGTTTTGGATTTGGACAATCCGGAAATAAAACCAAAATACTACTTTCTTGGTCTACACCACTTAGGTAGAATAAATTGCGGTCTTGCTGGAACGGCATGGTACTGTCTGCGCCAATTGGGTAAATGTCGTTTGCGTTAAAAACGGCTAAACTATTTGGTTTCATTTGCGCTTTAAACTGCGCTCTGTTGTGGATAAATAAATCGCTGTTTATAGGGTGATATTTCATTTTGAAATGATGTTTGTTTACAGTTTTTTTTCAAAATTACATATATAAAAAGTAATGCTGTAACTAGAAACCTTAAATTGATGTTAAACCTGAAATGACGTTTTTGTAGTAGGTTTTAATTGTGTAAATAATTACGTATTTTTTAAGTATTAAACTACGTATTAAATTGATTTTTTGTTAAAAATCAGAAGAAAATATACGTATTGCATTGTTGGAAAAAATATTTTTTTTGACGGACTTTATCTTGGTGTTCGAAATCGTTATAGTAAAACTCTTAAAATGAGTTGTTTAATAGCTTCTTTAAAATCGTTCTAAATACAAATTTATAGAGGCAACTTTTTGTGTATGAAACACTGGTAGCCTAAATTTGTAATTATAAAACTAACATCAAAAAAATGAGCGGAATTTTAAATTCTTCAATAGGAAGAAAGTTTGCGATGGCTCTATCTGCACTCTTTCTTATGATTTTCTTATTACAGCATTTTATTATCAATTTAACTTCAGTATTTAGTGCAGATGCGTTTAACAACCTATCGCATTTTATGGGTACCAATCCATTAATTCAATACCTCATGCAACCGGTATTAATTTTTGGAGTGATATTTCATTTTGTAATGGGGTTTGTATTAGAAATACGTAATAAGAATGCAAGGCACATTAAATATTATAAAAATAATGGTGCTGCCAATTCTACTTGGATGAGTAGAAATATGATTTACAGTGGGTTATTTATTTTAATCTTCTTGATTATTCACTTTTTAGATTTTTGGATTCCGGAAATCAACACCAAATACATTCAAGGCGATATGTCTGGTTTGTTAGCCGATGGCGAAACGTACCGTTATTTTGAAGAATTACAGCACAAATTTGTGCCTTTTTGGAGAGTGGCTTTATACTGTTTAGGGTTTGTATTCTTAGCACTGCACTTGCTGCATGGTTTCGATTCGGCATTCCAATCGGTTGGAGCAAATAACAAATACACGAAAGGTTTAAAAGGATTTGGAAAAGCGTATGCCATTGTAATTCCTGTTGGGTTTATCGTTATTGCTTTATTTCATCATTTTAACGCACACTAAAAAACACATCTAAATATGGCTTTAGATTCAAGAGTACCAAAGGGTCCAATTAAAGATAAATGGACAGACTATAAAAATAAAATAAACCTTGTAAACCCAGCAAACAAACGTCATATCGATGTTATTGTTGTAGGAACAGGGTTAGCTGGAGGTTCTGCTGCAGCTACTTTAGCAGAATTAGGTTACAATGTAAAAGCTTTTGCTTATCAAGATTCGCCACGTCGTGCACACTCTATTGCTGCACAAGGGGGAATTAACGCTGCAAAAAATTATCAAGGCGATGGCGATTCTACATACAGATTGTTTTACGATACTGTAAAAGGTGGCGATTACCGTTCGCGCGAAGCTAACGTGTACCGTTTGGCCGAAGTATCTGCAAATATTATAGACCAATGTGTGGCGCAAGGTGTACCTTTTGCACGCGATTATGGCGGATTGTTAGATAACCGTTCGTTTGGTGGTGTATTAGTATCTAGAACATTCTATGCTAAAGGTCAAACAGGACAGCAGTTGTTATTAGGTGCTTATTCTGCCATGAACAGACAAATTGCACGTGGTAAAATAGAAATGTTTAACCGCCACGAAATGTTAGATGTGGTTATTGTAGACGGCAAAGCTAGAGGTATTATTGCCCGTAATTTAATAACCGGAGAAATAGAAAGACATTCTGCGCATGCTGTAGTAATCGCTTCTGGTGGATATGGAAATGTATATTTCTTATCGACTAACGCTATGGGAAGTAATGCTACCGCAGCTTGGAAAATTCATAAAAAAGGGGCGTATTTCGCAAACCCTTGTTATACACAAATTCACCCAACGTGTATTCCGCGTTCTGGAGATTACCAGTCTAAATTAACGTTAATGTCGGAGTCGTTACGTAACGACGGACGCATTTGGGTGCCTAAAAACATGGACGATGTTTTGGCCATTCGTGAAGGACGTAAAAAGCCTACCGATTTATCGGAAGACGAGCGTGATTATTACTTAGAGCGTCGTTATCCTGCCTTTGGTAACTTAGTACCTAGAGATGTGGCGTCGCGTGCCGCTAAAGAGCGTTGCGATGCAGGTTATGGTGTTAATGCTACTGGTGAGGCGGTGTATTTAGACTTTGCTTCGGCAATACAACGTTATGGGAAAGAGCAAGCTAAAATTCACAATATCTCTAATCCTTCAGCAGAAAAAATATACGAATTAGGTCAGAAAATCGTTGAAGCGAAATACGGAAACTTATTCCAGATGTACGAAAAAATCGTAGATGAAGATCCGTATAAAACGCCAATGATGATTTATCCTGCGACACACTACACTATGGGTGGTGTTTGGGTAGATTATAACTTAATGACGACCATTCCTGGATGTTATTGTATTGGGGAAGCGAACTTCTCCGATCACGGGGCTAACAGATTGGGAGCTTCAGCCTTAATGCAAGGTTTAGCCGATGGTTATTTTGTGTTACCGTATACTATTGGCGATTATTTAGCCGATGATATCCGTACAGGAAAAATTTCTACCGCAACGAAAGAATTCGATGAAGCCGAAAAAGCTGTAAAAGATCGTATTGATTTCTTTATCAATAATAAGGGTACAAAATCTGTAGATCATTTCCACAAACGTTTAGGAAAAGTAATGTGGGATAAAGTAGGTATGGCCAGAAACGAAAAAGGTTTAAAAGAAGCTATGGCAGAAATTAAAGCCATTCGCGAAGAATTCTGGAAAGAAGTTAAAGTGCCAGGTAATGCTAACGAATTAAACCCAGAGTTAGAAAAAGCAGGTCGCGTAGCAGATTTCTTAGAGTTAGGCGAATTGTTTGCTAAAGATGCTCTTGTAAGAGAAGAATCTTGTGGTGGGCACTTTAGAGAAGAGTCTGTAGAATTAGATGGCGAACAAAAAGGAGAAGCTAAACGAGACGATGAAAACTTCGCATTCGTATCGGCTTGGGAATACAAAGGCGAACCAGCTGATGCTGTACTACATAAAGAACAATTAGAATTTAAAGATATAGAACTTAAACAACGTTCATACAAATAAAATAGACATTATGAATTTAACACTAAAAATTTGGAGACAGAAAGACTCGAGTGCAAAGGGTCAAATGGTCGATTATAAAGTCACCGATATTTCAGAGCATATGTCTTTTTTAGAAATGATGGATGTTTTGAACGAACAATTGGTTAACGCTGGCGAAGAACCTGTAGCTTTCGATCACGATTGTCGCGAAGGTATCTGTGGTATGTGTTCGTTATATATTAATGGCGAAGCCCATGGTCCAGACCGAGGGGTAACTACTTGCCAGTTGCATATGCGTATGTTTAAAGATGGCGACACGATTACTATCGAGCCATGGCGCGCAGCTGCATTTCCAGTTATAAAAGATTTAATAGTAGATAGAACGTCTTTTGAGCGTATCCAGCAAGCAGGCGGATTTATTTCTGTAAATACTTCTGGAAATACGCAAGATGCCAACGCTATTCCTATTGCTAAAGAAGCCGCCGATAAAGCTATGGATGCTGCTACCTGTATTGGTTGTGGTGCCTGTGTAGCGAGTTGTAAAAACTCGTCTGCAATGTTGTTTGTTGGTGCAAAAGTATCGCAGTATGCATTGCTTCCGCAGGGACAAGTAGAGGCCACAGAGCGTGTATTAAACATGGTAAAACAAATGGACGAAGAAGGTTTTGGTAACTGTACCAATACTGGAGCTTGCGAAGTAGAATGTCCTAAAGGTATTTCTTTAGAGAACATTGCCCGTATGAATCGCGAATATTTAAAAGCAGCGTTTAAAGGCTAAACCTTACAACGTTTATATAACATTAAAAATCCTAAGCATTTTGCTTAGGATTTTTTGTTTAGTTTTAAACCCTAATATTATAAATAATGAACAGACCCATATCGTTTTACCAAAATCAATCTCAGTCACATCAAAAGGTAGTCGCTACTTTAAATACACAAATACGTACACTTAGTATGGCGCGTTTACAGGTGTTTTTGGCTTCTGCTTACGGTGTGTATGCCACATTTAAAGAATGGCAAATTGCGTTAATTATAGGTGGGGTAGGGTTGGCTGTGTTTTTGTTTCTGTTGGTTAAGTATTCCAATATTAAATACAAACGCAATATAGAAAAAGCGCTGGTAGCCATTAATAATGAAGAAATTAATATAATTAAAAATGGATTTTTACACAGGCCAGACGGTGTAGAGTTTCAAGATCCAAAACATGCTTACAGTTTAGATATCGATGTGTTCGGAAGAGGCTCGTTGTTTCAGAGTATAAATAGGACTTACATTGCCGGAGGAACACAAAAGCTAGCAGAAATTTTAAAAGCCAATACCGTTGAAGGTATTAAAAAAAGACAAGACGCCATTACTGAGTTAGCCGATAAGGCGACTTGGAGGCAGTATTACAGTGCCCTGTCTAGCGTTGTACAAGTTGAGGTTCCTGCCAAAACAATTAACAGTTGGTTAAAAGGTTATACTCCAAAATTGCCATCGTATTTTAACATTATTCCGTGGCTGTTTGGTGGTGTGTCGCTCGTTTTGTTGGTATGTGTGTATTTTAGTGTGCTTTCGGCAAATATTTTAGGTTTATGGTTGTTGGTGGGCTTATTGTTTACTGGGGTGTATTTAAAAACTATAAATGTGTTGTCGTCGCAGACCGAAAAATTAAAAAACACGTTTAAACAATATGCGGGGCTTTTAGAACAAATAGAGCAAGAGAAGTTTACTTCAAGTTTGTTAATTGAACAGCAAAAACAAATAGCGCACGATACCGAAAAGGCGTCGCAAATATTTAAAGAATTATCAGGTTTATTAGATCGTTTAGACAATAGAAATAATCTGATTTCTGCCATTTTTGGTAATGGACTGTTTTTATTAGATATAAAACATGCCTATGCGATCGAGCAATGGATTAAAAAACATGGATCGAAAACCACAGATTGGTTAGAGGTCATTGCGTTTTTTGATGCTTATAATGCGTTGGCCAATTATAGTTTCAACCATCCGCAGTTTACGTATCCAAAACTCACCAAAGAAGTTGCTGTCATTGAAGCCTCTCAATTGGGACACCCGTTGTTGCATTCAGAAAAAAGAATCGATAACGATTTTAAGATCGATAGGTCCCAGTTTTTTATTATTACAGGAGCCAACATGGCTGGAAAAAGTACGTTTTTAAGAACAGTATCATTATATATTGTAATGGCTAATGTTGGGCTCCCGGTCTGTGCCCAATCGAGTGCATATAATCCCATAAAGTTAATTACAAGTATGCGAACCAGCGATTCGTTAACCGATGATAGTTCGTATTTCTTTTCGGAGTTAACACGGTTAAAATATATTGTAGACACCGTGCAGACCGATGCGTATTTTATTGTTTTAGATGAAATTTTAAAGGGTACGAACAGCACCGATAAAGCTATCGGATCTAAACAATTTGTCGAGAAGCTGGTCGGTTTACAAGCAACAGGTATTATAGCAACGCACGATTTGAGTTTATGTGAGATTGCAACCGAATTAACCCAGATTAGAAACCATTATTTTGATGCCGAAATTATTAATAACGAATTGCATTTTGACTACACATTTAAAACAGGTGTCTGCCAAAATATGAATGCTAGCTTTTTATTAAAGAAAATGGAGATTATATAAATCGTATATTGTAAAAAGCCCTTTTCTAATTTAGAAAAGGGCTTTTAAGATTTGGGGCAAAATAAGGTTTAATTAAGTTGAAGCAAGTCTAAACTGTGGAAGAAAAAATCCTTTTCGTCGTTCATCGAGACAAATAAACCATTAGGATATTTACTGCCTAAAGCTTGGGTGGTAACATCGCAACCATCGGTTTCTTTAGTACCTAAATTTATAGTCTTTACAAAACTGTTATCCCCACGTTTAAAAATGTTGAAACTGTGGTCTTGCTGGTTCGAAACGATTAAGTAACCAGAGCCATCACTATAAGTGGCTATAGCAATGCCTTCAATATCGTCTTTAAAGTGTTCGCTTCCAAAAATGGCAATTTGCTCGTCGCCTTGGGCGGGATCTGCATGGAATTTTCTAATCCCTACACCTTCATCAGAATAGTATACGTGGCCTAAAGCATCGTCTACAGCTATGGCTTCAATTTCTTTTTGTCCGCTAAACGTTCCAAATTTTCTAACTAAAGTAGCTGTTACACCTTGGTTGCCAGCATCTAGTTTGTATTGGTATAAATACCCTTGTGTAGGGCCATTTTTACGACTTACTATAGCATAAAAAGCTTGGTCTTTTGGGTTTTTATAAATGCTTATACCCATTGGACGTTTCAATTCTATATCAGTTTCATCTTCAAAAACAGGAAAACCGCCATTGTCTAAGGGTGTCATGTCTGGCACACTGTAAAGTCTTATCTGGTGTTTTTCACGCTCGGTAAACATCATGATATCTACTTGGGTAGAGTCGTTTAACGCAAACCCGTATTCGATATCTACATTGTTAGGGTAGCTAACGTTGGTAAGGCTTTTACTTTCTATAATTTTACCATCTAAATCGAAAGCGTACACGCCGCCGTTTACTTCGTCTTTATCGGTGCCAAAAATAATACTTTGTTCTGGGTTGGCTTTGTTTATCCAAATGGCAGGATCGTCTGTGTCGTGTGGTGTTTTCTGACTTACCAGTGTAGGTTTTACAAGGGGTAAACTGCTTTTACAGGCTACTAAAGAACCAGCTACTAAAAGGCTTAATATATATTTTTTCATGGTTTAGTTTTTAAATAAATCGTATTTCAATCCAAAAGTTACACGTGTTTGGTAGTACTCCATTTGCATGGTACGGTTTTTAACACCTTGGTAATAACGTAATGGTTGGTTGGTGATATTGTTTACATCTACATACAAACTTAATTGTTTTGTAATATTGGCACGGGCATTAAAGTCTAAAAAGAATTGCTCGTCGTAATAACGGTCTTCGAATGCACGTCCGCCAATTTCGTCTATGTAAGAATCGGAATAGTTAGCCGATAAACGTAAGCTAAAGTATTTGTTGGCATACCCTAACGAACCGTTAAACATATTAGGTGCTGTATTTGGTAAATCTAAATCGTTACGTTCTTCGCCATCTTCATTTCTGATACCAGAAGCTTCAGAAGTAAGATACGTATAGTTTAAATACAGGTTTAAGTTTTTAAGGAAACCTGGTAAGAAATCTAACTGGCGTTGGAACGATGCTTCGAAACCAAAGATAGATGCTTCGTCGCCGTTAAATGGTTGGTACACTTCGTAACCTTCTTCGTTTTCGTATTGGAAAGTGTAAATGAAATCGTTAATATCTTTATAGAATATACCTCCAGATAATAACCCTACAGATTGGAAGTAATGTTCGGCCATAAGGTCGAAGTTCATAGATGTTGTTGGACCTAAATCTGGATTACCTAAAATAATTTCTTCGTCTTCGTTGTTAATTTCTCTAGATGGTACAATATCTACATAATTTGGTCGGGCAATGGTGTTGGTCCAAGCGAATCTTAAAATGGTATTGTCTGTGGCGTTGTACTTTAAATGTACGCTTGGTAAAACGTTGGTGTAATCGTTTTTACTGTTTATAGGCGAAGCTTCTATATAATCGCCATCTTCGTTAAATACAATTTCATTTCCGGTAGCATCGGCAACAGTGTGCTCTACACGTACTCCTAATAGGAAGCTGAAGTTATCAGAAATATTTTGCTCGGTCATTACATAACCAGCGTATACGTTTTCTTTTACATTAAAGTTTGCCGTTTCGTATTCTTCGGGTTTATCTTCTGCGCTAAACAGATTGCTGTCGTATAAGTTTAGGCTTCCTAAATATTCTGGTGTTGGGAAATACCCGATTTGGTATTGGCTACCTGGGTTAAAATCAGATTCGGTATAATCTCTTGTAGGTACATCGCCTAAGAATTCTAAATCGTCGTTTTCTGGTGAATATTCGATGTAACCGTTATCCTGCATTTTTTCTTTGATTCTTGTTTTAGCACCAAACTTAAGGGTACCGTTCTCTTTATCGAAAATATGAAGTGGTAATTCGAAGTTTACTAAAGCGTTAAAATCGGTTTCGTCGGTATATTGATTTTCTTCGAATAACTCATCGAATTCAAAGCTGCTGTAATCGGCATCATCGGCGTTTGTAGGTGAATAGCTTGGTTTGTCTGGATTGTTATTGTAGTTAACGCCATATTCGCTTTCGTAAACTAAGTAACGCTCGTTTAAACGCTCTTCTGAAGCTTTAGAGTAAGATGCCATCCAGTCTACTTGCAGATTGTTTAATAAGTGCTCTCCTCCAAGACTGTAATTTTGCATACGTTGGTCTTCCAGACGGGCATTTTTGTTACGGTTATTATCGATACCACCTTTTACTTCGCGTTTTGCTTCAACAGGAAAAGCAGTTAGGTTGCCGTTAGTATCTACTGAAAAATCGCCAAACTCTATGTCTTCACCATCAAGAATACCTTGCTCCAAAACAAATCGGTTTTCGCGGTCGTCTCTCCAGTTGTAGATAGATTTAAAGTACAGGGTGTTGTTGTTGTCTAATTTATAATCGAAGTTAGCAGAAAAGCTACGACGTATACGTTGTACGTGGTATTCTCTAATCTCGTTAACGCTTGCATAAGGGTTAACATCTACTTCTTGCATAATAGGGTCGCCCTCTTCATCTTCGGCACCAGTGTTGTATTCAAATTCATCATCCCATTCGGCTTCTACGTTATCAGATCCGAATTTTGTGTCGTTGAATGAAGCTGCAACAACCCATCCAAATTTATCGTTTTTGCTGCGGTCTCCTAATAAAAACGATCCGTTTAAAATACGTTTATCGTTAATTAAGTTAATTCCAGATCCACCAGTTGCCGATAAACGAAAACCATGTGGCGATGTTCTGGTAATTAAGTTTATAGACCCTCCAATCGCATCGGCATCCATGTCTGGCGTTACCGCTTTGTTTACTTCTACAGTTTGAATCATGTCCGACGGAATTAAATCCATTTGAACATTTCTGTTGTCAGCTTCTGCCGATGGAATACGGCTACCGTTTAAAGTTACCGAGTTTAACTGTGGCGCCAAACCACGTACTATAATATTACGTGCCTCGCCTTGGTCTACTTGCATGGTGATACCCGGAATACGTTTTACAGCATCTCCAATATTAGCATCTGGAAATTTACCAATTTGGTCTGTAGACACAATGTTAGTAATATTTTGCTTGTTTTTTTGAGTGTTAAGCGCTCTGGCTTGACTGCCAAATCCTAATCCAACAATTTGTACTTCGTCTAATTCTGTGTTTTGTTCGGTTAATACAATCGTTAAATTGGTCGTTACTGCTGGGTTTACTGTAATTTGTTGGTTGTAGTCGGCATAACCTAAATACTTAATGGTTAAGTTGTAGGTGCCTGGTCCTATATTTACAAGTGTGAACTTTCCGTTGAAATCGGATACAGCTCCTTTGTTTATTTCTTCAAGTAATACCGATGCTCCTGGAACTGTTATTGCATTTTGATCTGTAATGGTTCCTTGAACTTGCCCGGTTTGTGCTAATGCGCTAATTGTGGTAATTAATAGCGTCATTAAAGTCATCCAGTTTTTCATAATTATTTGTTAATTTATTTTTGGACAAATTTAGATTTGAAGCACAAGATTTGTCTAAAGCAACAGTTAACAAAATGTAATAATCTAACCGATTTTGGTTATATAATAAGGCAACATTTACACTGGCATTACGTGTTGGTAATATTTTGGAAACATAAGGTTTATAGGTTAAGAATGAAGGTCTGCAGGTCGTCTTTCGAGTCTATTGGTAACTTTTTTCTAAGGCGATATCGTGCAATGCGCACACTATCAGGCGTTATTCGTAATATAGATGCAATTTCTTTTGATGATAAATTTAACCGTAAGAGCATACATAGGCGTAGTTCGGAGGCCGAAAGCTCAGTTGTAACATCGTGTTTTATGCTGTGAAAGAAGTTTGGATGAATTTGTTCGAAAAAACCTATAAACTCTGTCCATTCTTCTTCTTGAGATAAATCGGAATTGATGTCTTTAATAACGGTTTCTAACTTCGATTTTATCATTACCGTATTCCGGTCTTTTAAATGTGTAAGGGTTCGCGATATGTCGGCTATCATTTTGTTTTTATGGGCAAGATGCAAACTGTAATTGGTAAGTGCCGACATTTTAATGTCTACTTCTCTTTTTAAGGCAGCTTCTTCTTGTGTTTTCTTATCGAGATTGGCTTGCAGTAATTGGTGTTTGTAGTCTTTAATTTTAGATTCTTGTTTTTTGCGTTTTTTGAAGTAAACTAACCAACCAACTAAAATGAGTATTAAAAAGATGCAGGATAGTAAAATGATGTTTTGCCTAATTCTATTAACTTCGTTTTGTTTGTTAAGTAGTTTTACTTGGGCATCGCGCTCGGCGACTTCGTAAAGAATTTGTAAGGAGCTAACCAGATCGGCATTTTTTTGTTCAATTTCATCGGCGTTTAGTCGGGCATGGGTTGTCATGTAGTTAAAAGCCGTTTGGTAGTCGCCCATTCCTGCATAAATAAGCGCTAGATCTTTTAGGGCAGATTCTTCTTGATCTATATTATTAGTGGCTTTTGCCATTTGTAGGGCTTGTTGTGTAAACTGTAAGGCATTATTTAATTGCCCCATTTTACGGTACGCGTCGCCTAAATTATTAATGATGTTTATTTTAGTGTCAGACGGACTGTGTTTTGCGTAATCGGTAGCTGTTTTGAAATAGAGGAGAGCATTGTTGTAATCTTCCAGATCTTCGTAAATACTGCCTAAATTTTCGTAAGTATAGGCTAAGCCCGTACTATCTGTAAGCGATTTAAAAATGGCTAAACTTTGCTCTTGGTATTGTAAAGCGAGTTTGTAGTTAGTTTCCTTTTCTGCAACACTTCCTAAAAGTGCATAACTGGTGGCTTTTCCTTTTTCGAAATTAATAAGCTTAGCTGTTTCTAAACTTTCTTTACTGTACTGCGAAGCATTTTTATATTGCTTTAGAGCGAGATGAATAGCGCTAATTTTATTGCCGATGTACACCAAGGTGGTGTCTTTATTCGTGTGCAGATCTAGCGCTTGATGATAATGTTTTATCGCTTCGTCCTGAATGCCCAAATGATTGTAAAAATCGGCCAGACTAATATGCGACTGTACAATGGCCGAGGTGTTATTGTTGGCTTCGGCGTGGTTTAGTTGGTGTTTTAATTGCGTGAATACCGAGTCTATGCTACTGGTAGCTTGGTAACCGTGGTTTTGGGCCTGTGCGACAGTTGTTTGAAAGGCTAGCCAAACCATGCAATACCAGATTTTAATTGATAGCAGGCGCCTAAGCGTTTGTAATTGTGTGAAAGGTTTACATGTAATCATGGCCAAATTTAAAAAAGGCAATGTTATGTAAACATTACCTTTTTTAAACGTGGAATAGTAACCGCCACCCGTAAGGGGTAGGCGTTTGAAAATCTATGATTTAGGATGTGCTAATTTCATTTCTTTTATTAAGCGTTCGGCTCCAGCATATTTATCTATAATAAACAGTACGTAGCGTACATCTACCATAATGTTTCTACAAATATCGGGATCGTAGTTCATATCGCTCATGGTGCCTTCCCATACGCGATCAAAGTTTAATCCTATTAGGTTACCGTGGGCGTCTATAGCAGGGCTACCTGAGTTACCTCCAGTCGTATGGTTAGTCCCTAAAAAGCAAACTGGTAATTTTCCGTTAGCATCGGCATATTTACCATAGTCTTTAGCGGCGTATAAGTCTTGAAGTTTTTGAGGGACATCAAATTCGTAATCGCCAGGCACATATTTTTCCATCACACCATCCAAATAGCTTATAGGTTTGTAATACACGGCGTCTCTAGGTTCGTAGCCGCGTACTTGCCCGTAGGTAACACGTAGTGTGCTGTTGGCGTCTGGGTAATAACGTACGTTAGGTAATACTTCCATTAAGGCTTTCATATAAGCGGTTTCTAAACCATTAATGGTCGTGTTTTGTTTTTGAAATTCAGGTTCTATCGTGTTGTAGAAGTCTTCAATAAAGGGTTTTGCATAAATGTAGGCAGGGTCTGCATTTAATTTTTTAAGGAATTCTGCCGAAGAACTGTTTAAAATATCGTTGGCACTTTCTAGGTTAGTAAAAGCGGTATGCTGATAAATAGTGGCATCTACATGGTCTGTGTACATTGGCATAATGGCTTCAAAAACACCTTGATCTACTTCTGCATTAAAATCTTTTAAAACATTTTTTATTCGATTTTTTGTAGCTTCTCTAGCCATATTGAAGGCATCGTCACCATTTTTTGCTGCATTTTCCATTTGTGATAATCTAAACATCATCCCCATCAATTCGTTGGTTCTTACAAAAATTTCAACAAAATTGCTGCGTTTTACATCTATTGGTCCAAATTCGGCATAGCGTTTTTCGAGTTCAGGTAGCAAATCGCCGTAGCCTGCTTTTAAATGTTTCTTTTTAAGAGCAGCCGTAAATTCGGCTTCCAAAGCTTGTCGTTTAGCAATGGCATTACTTTTTTCGATACCAAGATTTTCGCCTATCCATTTTTTCCAAGCATTGGCAATACGTGCTTGTTTAGAAGCGTATTGAATACGGATTTCGTCGCTGGCTTTCATGTGGGCATCTATCACCTTTAAAGCCGCTTCGCGAATGGCAATGTTGCTCGGGTTAAGCTCTTGGGTAATTTCTTTTATGGCTACAGCCGGAAGGTACTCTTGCGTGGTTCCAGGAAACCCGAAAACCAGCGTAAAATCGCCTTCGCTAATACCGTCTAAAGATACCGGTAAAAAGTGTTTAGGTTTGTAAGGTACATTGTCTTTAGCGTATTCGGCTGGACGATTATTTTTATCGGCATATATTCTAAACATCGAAAAATCGCCTGTATGTCTTGGCCACACCCAGTTGTCTGTGTCCGAACCAAATTTACCAATGCTTGTTGGTGGTGCTCCCACCAAACGGATGTCGGTAAAGCGTTCGGTAACAAATAAAAAGTACTGATTCCCTTTAAAGAAAGCTTTTATTTTAGTGTCTTGCCACGCTTCTTTTTGTGTGGTTTTTTGTATGCTATTGCTGTTGCTATCTGTTTTGGCCTGTTTTTCTTTTTCGGTCATTTCTGGGGTAACGCCGTCCAGAACACGGTCGGTAACATCTTCAATTCTAACAATAAATTCTACGTAAAGGCCTTCGTTTGGTAGTTCGTCGGCTAAGGTTTTAGCCCAAAAGCCATCTTTTAAATAATCGTTTTCTAAAGAGGAATGCGATTGTATTTGTCCGTAACCACAATGGTGATTGGTTAATAATAAACCTTGGTTAGAGATTACTTCGCTAGTACAGCCACCATTAAAATGCCCAATAGCATCTTTTAAACTCGATTGGTTAACATCGTAAATGTCTTTGGCTGTAAGTTTACTACCCAATGCTTGCATGTCGTTCTCGTTCATGCCCTTCAATAAAGAAGGAATCCACATGCCGCCTTGTTGCGCACTAACTTGAATGGTAATGCAAAAGATTAAAAATTTTATCAGTTTCATTTGTCTGTTTTTAAAGTGATGCAAAGATAGAAAAGGCAGGGCGTATTTTAGGTACCCACTGTTTAAAATAGCCGCAGTGCTGTTGCGGTTAATCTGTGAAATTGATTTAGAGGTCTAATAATTAGGTGATTGTGGTCTTTTTTGAATATTTTAGTGTAAAACCTTTAGCTTATGAAACAACAATTACTTTTATTTTTTATACTTTTCTGTACTGTAAGCTTTCATATAAACGCCCAAAGCATCACTTATAAAGGGAAATCTTATCAGGTTAAAGGCGAATCGATTTATATGGGAAGTTACGATGTAACCGAAAGTTTAACCTTAGACGACCAGCGGGAGATTAAAGCGGCCTATGCCGAGCAGGAAGATGCTATACGACAGCACGAAAAGGCCCTAAAGCAAGAAGATAAAGCCGAGCGTAAGCGTAAAAAACAAGAAGCCAAAGCGGCAAAAAAGGCACAACGGGAAGTACAGCCTGAAACCGATAGCAAGGCGTCTAAGAAATTTTTAATTTTTTGATGGTAGAAGATTTAAAAATAGCACTTATCCAAACCGATTTGGTTTGGGAGCAACCCCAAGCCAATATTTCGGCTTTAACCCAACATATTGAAGCAATACGCGAGGCTGTAGACCTTATTGTGTTGCCTGAAATGTTTAGCACTGGTTTTACTATGAATGCCCAAGCCCAAGCCGAAACTATGGATGGGCCTACAGTAACATGGATGCAAAACCAAGCCCTAAGTAAGCAAACCGCCATACTGGGAAGTTTAGTGATTACCGAAAACGAACAGTATTTTAATAGGTTAGTGTTTGTATACCCTAATGGCGAAATAACCACGTACGACAAGCGACATACGTTTACTTTGGCGGGCGAAGACAAGGTGTATACGACAGGTGAAACGCGTGTTATTACATACTATAAAGGCTGGCGTTTGTTTCCTTTAATTTGTTACGATTTGCGCTTTCCTGTTTGGTCGCGTTTTCAAGACGATTACGATGTGTTACTGTATGTTGCCAATTGGCCAAAACCTAGAATTCAGGCTTGGGATACCTTATTACGTGCCCGCGCCATAGAAAATATGAGTTTTAGTATAGGCGTAAATCGTGTGGGTACCGATGCTAAAGGGCATGAGTATGTAGGGCATTCTGCGGTTTATAATCCTCTGGGCGAAGTTATGTCTAGTTTTTTGCCTAAAGAAAACGGAATACGAATTGTAGTATTACACCATAACGAGTTAGTGGCTGTACGCGAACAGTTTAAGTTTTTGGACGATAGGGACGCATTTAATCTACTAATGTAAATTCTTCTACAACATCCCATCCTACACGCACATCTATAGGTTTTGGGTAATAACTGATGCGTTCGGGTTGTTGCTTTTTTAAATAATTTCCTGTATCGTACTTTTTATTGCCGTTGGTATCAAAAATAACACGCAGTAAATATTTGCCATTGCTCAAGTAAGTAAAATCTAATGGCTCGGGTTCTGTGCTGTATTTTTCGGCTTTAACATCTCCTTTTTCGTTAGTTAGTTGTACAATTATGGGGTATTGCGCATTTTTTAAAATAATACGTGCGTTGCCGTAATCGTCAAACGCTTTGGTTTGTAGGCGCATTTGTAGCGTATCGTTGGTATCTCCAAAAAAGTCGGTTATAGCTTCTGGTAGTAAATCTATAAAATACTTGTTGCTTTCGGTTTTTTCAAATTCAAAACGCAACGTGTTATTCAGTGTGTCTAATGCGGTATTAAAAGCAACGGCAAGCGTGTCTTTATCTGTAATAGAAATCAGGTCTTTGTTAATTAAGCTAAACGGTGTAGTTGCCGTTAAATAGAAGGTTTCATTAAAGTTTATTTGACCGCTAGGCACGCCTTTAAGCACTAAAGTATCTTGATTTTTTTCGGTTATTTTAAGGTCGAAGGTGTCGCGTACCTGCTGTTTGTAGCTCACGCGAAATTGTAGAGAGTCGCTTTCTAATTTAGGTTTGTACCAATACATTAGCGAATCTGTTTTTTCGTCTTTTGTAATGGTGTACGCGTAATCGTCTGGGGTTTCGGTAAGTAGGTCTATACTCATGTTTTTATAATCACCTTCGTAACCAAAAGCAATTTTACCTTCCGATATTAATCGCGGTTTAAAGGCTTTAAAATCTAAATCTTCCTGAAAGAGTTTCAGTACGTAACTGGTATCTGTAGGCACTTCTATTAAAGTGTCGTAAAAGCCAATTTTATCTGTTTTTTGCTGAAATTTAAAATCCTGATTATTGTCCTTCATGGCCACTAATAAATACTTACCTGCCTTAAGGTTTTCAATAGAAAAGGTGGTTAAACTGTCTAGCGTATTGGTAACGTACTTTGGTTTTTGTTTGTAAATGATGGAATCTGTAAATGTAGAATCGACTTCGTACAGTGCTACCGAAACAAAGTTTTCTGGTGTTTTCTTTTCGGCGTCTAAAATGGTTCCGGTTACTTTTAACGAGTCGATGTAAGTACCTGTAGACATTACATATTTAAAGTACGGAAACGGATTTCCTTCATTATTATCTACAATACTATTGCCAAAATTAAATGCGTACGTGGTGTTAGGGGCAAGGGTATCGTATATTTTAATGGTAATGTATTTACTGGCGGTGCCCAAAGGGGTGATTTCGGGCGGCGTATTCATAGGTGGCGAAATAATAAGCTGTTTACTTAAATCTTTAATTTTAATATACTCGTTAAAGTATATTTTTATTTCTGTACTATTAAAGTTAGTGCTGAAGTTTTTGGGTTCTGAACGTATAATTTCGGGCGGTAACATATCTTTCTCGCCACCCGACGGCGTACCACGATTGGCGCAGTTTACAATTAACAGGGCAATGGCCAAAACCAGAAGACTATTAGACAGTACTTTATTCATTATTCGCATTAAGAATTTGCACAAAGAAACAACATATTTGCCATTCGTTAAAACGCTTTATGCAATTGCCATGGCCGCGAGGCTTAATTTAGAAGGCTTGCAGGGCAGTAATAAGTTAGCACAAGCTTCCATGGTAGCACCTGTGGTAATTATATCGTCTACCAACAAAATATGTTTTCCGTGTATTTTACTATTGTTTTGTATGCTAAATACGCTGTCTTTGGCGGTCCAGCGTGCTAAACGGTTTTTGGTAACCTGCGAGTTGGTATGCGACACTTTAATAAGCACATCGTCTGTATATTTAGCGTTTAAAGCTTCGGCCAACTGCTTTGCAAAGGCTGTTACTTGGTTGTAGCCCCGTTGTTTTAGTTTGGTTTTGTGTAATGGCACTGGTAAAACCAAATCGATATTTTGGTAGTTAGGCAACTGTTTAAGTTCTCCACCCAGCCAATCGCCTAAAAATACACCTATACCTTCTTGGTTTTTGTATTTTAATTGATGTATAAGTTTTTGGGTAATGCCTTTTTTTTCGAAACGCAATAACGCGGTAGCCTGTGCTATTGGCACGCGGCCATAAAATATTTTTTCTACTTGTGGACTGTTGTTAAGGTGATATTGGGTAAGTGGTAACGCATGCCTGCATGGCGTGCAAATATAAGCTTCGCCGTCGCGCAAAGCAGTATCGCAACCAGCACAGAGTTCTGGAAAAAACAAATCGAGTAATACCTTAAACATCTTTTTGCAAAAGCTTCAAATTACAAAATTTTATCAATATGTGTTGTGTGTTGTATGGAGGCTTGTTTCATTGGTCTCAGCCGTTAGTTGAAACTATGCACTTTTAATGCAAGATTTTCAGCTTCTATAAATATTTTCCGCCACGAATGCACGAATATTTGACATAGTTTTGATAAAGAATATTCGTGTATTTGTGGCTAAAATAAATACAAATAATCGGACTTTCAGTCTGTTTTCAAACCTATAAACTGGAAGTCTATAGTGGTTTAGTTAATGTTTTTAGCGCCATTGTTGTTTCCTGTTTAAAGTTATATTGAGCAAATCTGCTTTGTAAAAATGAGTAACACGAGATTTCGAATCAACTGCCGCATAACAGCATCTCGATATTATGAATAAAAAGTGATAATCGATAAATTTTAAAATACTTTAAATAAAAGATATGTGTAGTTTTCTGGCGTTTTATATTTTTGCATTATGGCAAATCAAGACGATCAATTTAAGAAGGTAATTTCGCATGCTAAAGAGTACGGATATGTGTTCCAGAGTAGCGAAATATACGACGGTTTAAGCGCCGTTTACGACTATGCACAAAATGGTGCAGAACTAAAGAAAAACATTCGCGACTACTGGTGGAAAGCCATGGTGCAAATGCATGAAAATATTGTAGGTATAGATGCAGCAATTTTTATGCACCCCACCACTTGGAAGGCTTCTGGCCATGTTGATGCATTTAACGACCCGTTAATAGATAATAAAGACTCTAAAAAGCGTTACCGTGCCGATGTATTGGTAGAAGATTATTGCGCAAAAATAGAGGCTAAAATAGATAAAGAAGTGGCTAAGGCCGCCAAGCGTTTTGGCGATACTTTTAATAAGGCCGAATTTGTGTCGACCAACCCTCGTGTGTTAGGATATCAAGAAAAAATAGATACTATATTATCGCGTTTAGGGAAGTCTTTGGAAGCCGAAGATTTAGCCGATGTAAAAGCGTTAATAGAGGAATTGGAAATTGCCGATCCGCTTACGGGCTCAAAAAACTGGACAGATGTTAAGCAATTTAACTTGATGTTTGGTACCAAATTAGGTGCCTCGGCCGACAGTGCGATGGATTTATATTTGCGCCCAGAAACGGCACAGGGTATTTTTGTAAACTTTTTAAATGTGCAAAAAACAGGCCGCATGAAAATTCCGTTTGGTATAGCACAAACCGGGAAAGCGTTCCGTAACGAAATTGTGGCGCGTCAGTTTATATTCCGTCAGCGTGAGTTCGAGCAAATGGAAATGCAGTTTTTTGTAAAACCGGGCACACAAAAAGAGTGGTACGAAACCTGGAAAGCAACCCGACTTAAATGGCATTTGTCTTTAGGTATGGGCGAAGACAATTACCGTTTTCACGATCATGAGAAATTGGCACATTATGCCGATGCTGCTGCCGATATAGAATTTAAATTCCCATTCGGGTTTAAAGAATTAGAAGGCATACACTCGCGTACCGATTTCGACTTAAGTCAGCACGAAAAGCACTCAGGAAAAAAATTACAGTATTTCGATCCTGAAGAAAACAAAAGCTACGTGCCTTACGTGGTAGAAACCTCTATAGGTTTAGATCGTATGTTTTTAGCCGTATTCTCTCATGCGTTGGTAGAAGAAGAACTAGAAAACAATTCCACCAGAACCGTATTAAAGTTGCCAGCCGTATTGGCTCCTGTAAAAGCTGCGGTGCTGCCATTGGTTAAAAAAGATGGCTTGCCAGATATCGCTAAACAAATTGTAGACGATTTAAAATGGGACTTTAACGTAGACTACGACGAGAAAGATGCCGTTGGCCGTCGTTACCGTCGCCAAGATGCCGTAGGGACACCTTTTTGTATTACTGTAGACCACGATACTTTAGAAGACCAAACGGTAACCATACGCCACCGCGATACCATGGAGCAAAAGCGTGTAAAAATTACTGAACTCCGCGATATTATTAAAGCTGAGGTAGACATGCGCTCTTGGTTAATGAAAATGTAAGTTTTGAAACTCTTGCTTAATTTTAAATTGAGCAAGAGTTTTTAATATATAACGAATAAAAAAGAGGCTGTTTAAAAAGTTGATTTTTCGTCAATCTGAATTTATTTAACCTCGTTGAATCTTCGATTTCAGATTCTCATAATTATTGATTTGCAATAGAATGAGATTCTGTGTCAAGCACAGAATGACGCATTGTTAAATTTTTTAAACAGCCTCTTTTTAGTTATTTAAATAGTATTAAAATTTATAACCAACTCCTGCAAAAAGGGTGTTGTATTTTCCCGAAACATCATAATCTGCGCCATCCTCAAATCTATTGGTAAGCTCAAAACTATATCTTGCATCAATAAAAAAGTGTTCGTTAATATCGTAAGCAGCACCAAAAGTAAGGTCTAGACCTACATTATTTAAACCATCAATTAGCTCGTCTAAAACAATATTTACCTGAGGGCCAGCTAATAGTTGAAAACCTGAATTCGAAATGTAATATTTGGCCAGAACGGGGATATACAGAAAATTCATTTCTTCTGCATTTGCATAAATTACCTCTGGTTGAATATGAAAATTTTCATTTAGACCAAAATCAACTAAAGCACCTACATGAAACCCAGAGATAGATTCTGAATACGATTGGCCTTCATAAGAAGTTTTGGCCTTTATATTGGTATACCCTGCGGTAATTCCAAATGTTGTGTTTTGAGCATTCATACTCATTAAACCAGCCACAGTAAATGCGGCAAAAAATAATAGTTTTTTCAAAATTGTTAATTTATTTAATTAGTGCGGCGAATATAATAAATTCCGCTACATTACAATGCAGTATTGATGTCGACACTAAGGCGCAAAATGCCCATGAAAATTGAAGAGTGTTGTTATGTTGTTGAGGCTAAATCAGATATGAGTTATTGGCTTATTAAAATGTAAACCAAAGTTATAATGTTAATTACTTTCGTTCGAATAAAGGTCTGTAATATTTGTACTATTGTTTGAAATAATAACTAATGCAACCTTATTTAAGTTGTTTTTACTTGAGGAATTTTTTTGTAGTAAAAACGCCTTTGTTTAAAGTTGAAGCTGCACTTGATATACATTAATACTATAATAGTAAATTAACAAAAAGTGCGTGATACTTTTGTTATGCTTTTATATTATGGTCTTGCAAAACTTGAATCATTTCTAAATTAAATTTAGCCCCATTTAAAAGCTCGACTAGTGCTGTTATGTGTTTTTTTTCTACCTTAAAAACAATCTCGGCATGCTTGGTTTTGCTTTTTAAAATTTTAATGGTCGAGGACTGTCCGCATGTTTTACAGTTGCAATTCACCTTAAAGGATTTAAGCGCTCTATGTAGGGCTTTAAATTCAGTTTTTGTTAAAATTACAGCAATGTCTGTTAGCTGAAGTTGTATTTGTTGTATTTTATGCTCAGAATTATACGTGTCGTCATCATTTTTAATTATAAAAACACTACCAATAGTATTCCAATAAATTTTTTCTAAACGGTGCATTTTAATTTTTTTCAAATATAATTTATTATTTTTATTTAGAACGAATAAAAATAATAAGTATTTTTAATGGTCAAGAAAATATAAATGAATAAAATAATGGACAAAATAGGTGTTTTTTACGGCTCAGATTCAGGAGTAACAGATGACATAACGCGAGATTTAGTTACTTTTTGGAAGGCCGACAACTTGGAAGTAATGGAAATAGGAAAAGCTTCGGTAGAAGATCTACAACAATACGAAGTGTTGTTTTTAGGACTCTCTACCTGGTACGATGGCGATTTGCAGAGCGATTGGGAAGATTTTTTTGATACGTTTAAAACGATAGATTTTACCAATAAAATTGTTGCTATTTATGGTTTGGGCGATCAAATAGGATATGCCGAATATTTTGTAGATGGTATTGGCATACTCGCTAAAGTAGTTTTGGAAAATGGCGGAAAGCTTGTTGGTTATTGGCCAACAGAAGGGTATTCGCACACCGACTCTGTAGCGCTTGTTGATGGTAGCGAAGACTTGTTTTATGGTTTAGCGCTCGATCATGATAACGAGTCGCAATTAAGCGATGAGCGTTTAAAAACATGGCTTTCTCAAATTCAACAAGAAATTCAGGCACTTTTACCAGTATCTCAATACAGTTGCTAAAGTTCTGGTAACTGAATTTTAAAGGCACACTTAACGTCTGCTGTAAGACTTTGCGAAATACTCGTTTATACTGCAATTTATATACAGGAAGGGTAAGTGTTAAAAATTATAACCAGACGGCAAGTGGCTCAGCTGGTGCAAACTTCCATTTTGGTTTTTTATGTTTGAATGCATCGTGAAAGTTTACAAGTACAGAAGTACTAATGGGGATTGAAAATTAAAAAGCTTAAAAAGTACAATATTTTTTTAATATGCACAATAGCCGTTTTTTGCAGAACATCCTGTTGTTTTTGTAAATAAGGTCGATTTTTTGCCGAAAAATGGCCTAAAATAAGCCGTAATTTGGTAGGGGTTTTGTTCGAGTCTTGTTCGAGAATCGTTCGTCCCTTGTTCGGAAGTGTTTTTTTAAAGTAAATCGTTGTCCGAAGAAAACCAAAACGACACCCGAATAAAATTCAACAAAAATGAAGAAAAAGGTATTATTTGTAAGTAAATTCTTTAATTTTAGTTTTGAAAGTGTATATTTAAAAGAAGTGTAAAATATTACATCTTGTACCAAATTCATAACCATTCAGTTAAAAAAAATAGAGGTCTTTAGGTATAAAACAAGATGTTAAAAAAAGGCGCATTTCGTCGAAAAATATAAAAAGTACGGTTTTCCCGTAATTCGAAGCCGTAAATAAACAGTAAAGTTGTACATAATCAGTCTAGGTAATTAAGATAAAATTATGTTATGGTTGTTACACAATTTTTCAAGTCTACTAAACAGTTGAGCCTAAATATTTTAATATTTGGGCTCTTTCTTTTTGTACTAAAACCTACAAGGTTTTAAATACAGCAATCAAACAAATCATTGTTAAAAATAAGCCTTTAGCTGTACATTACCAGTGTGTATGGTGTTGCTGGTTTCGGTTTTTCGGCCAAAATAGCTGAGGTTTAAATCTAAAAACTTAGTTATTTTTTTCTGTGCCAAAACATGCCAAGTGTAGTTGGTGCCTGGTTGTAAACCTTCTAGCATTTGGTAGGCTACTGGGGTGTTGGCATTGCCATTAAAATGGTTAGAAAATATATTGAACTCGCCACTTACTGCCGATTTCTGCATATTAGCCATAGTAAACGACGCGCCGTATTTTTGTTGTTCTAAAGTCTCGAAATTGCCTATGGTATTGCTTTTGTTGGTGTATTGGTAAAACACATCGAACCGCATGTTGTCGTTAAGAATGTATGTAAGCTTGGGGTTGAATTGATTTTGGTCTAAATTATAATTCTTACTTATATAATTCTCGCTAAGGCTTTCGGTAGTGCTTATACTTCCTAAAAGGGTAATTAGCCAGCTGGTGGCAAACTTATGGTTGAAGTTAATTTGATGGCTTTGTAAATGGTTTTCTATAAACCCGATGCTGAGTATATTTCGGGTTTTGTTGTTTAAGTACGTGTACGACGTGGTGTAACGCTGTTTGCCGCGGTTGTAAAACAATACATTTCTAAAGTTTAATTGAAGCCCTAAGACATCATCCGAATCGGTTTTAAACGGATTGATATCGAAATTACTGCCTGCTCTTCGTGTTTTGCGGTCTATTAAATATGCCGTCTGATTGTAAAAATGCGATAAAATGGTTTTGAATCTGGGGCTTGCTGTAGTCCATTGCTGCGGATTTAAGGTTAGGGTTTGGCTAAAACGGTTTTGGTGTGTTTTAATGTATACCTGGTTAGGAAGCAATACCCTAATGTAGGTGCCTTCGTCCTGAAATTGGGCCAATTCAAATTCTTCTAATTCTTGAATGCCGTTGTTGTTATAATCTATCCAAGTGTAAGCGCCCTGGCCGGGTTCTACTTCTACATAAGTAAAATTCTGTTGCGGTAAGGTGCCGGAATTGGTTTCGTAAATGGTGTTCCAGAGTACGATGTTTTTAAACAGATTTTGGTTGTAAATGAGTCGGGAGTTTAAAGAGTTTTCGGTATCGGCATCAACAAATTTTAAACTGCGATAATTAACGTAAAGCGATAGGTTGGTTTGTGTGTTTTGTATTAATCTAGAATCTAGATAATAGGTTTTAGAGGTGTTTACTTGCTGTAATTGTCCGTTTTTAATACTGTCGTTAACCCGGTGTATGTAACCTAGTTTTGCAAATACCTTGGTGCTGTCGCCTATACCTGTAAATACTTCGTAAGCTGTAAAACGTTGGCTTTCGGGTAATAACGAATCGGTAATTTTTTGTTGTGATTTATTGTTTTCTAGGTTTAATTTTGCACCCACCCACGGAGTGCCAAAGCTGTAGGTAAATCGGTTGTAAGACCGTATAAACTTGGTGATGCTTGTGTTGGATGTGGCGTTTAAAATGCTAGATTGGCTATATACATTAAAGTTTTTTAATTGAAGAAATCCGTTTGCCACATGGCGATTCCCGTTAAAAGTATCGCGGTAGTTTAAATGCTCGAACTGGTAGTTAAAGAACAGGGTATTGCTGTGTTTTAGTTGTAAGCCACTACGCGCCAAAGTTTGGTCGCCTGTGGTGTTTTCTAAATTCCAGTCTCGGTTAAATTCGGCATTATACAAGCGCTCTATAGTTTTAAAATTCTGCTGAATGTAATCTACATCAGCAAAAGCATCTAAATGCCATAAGCTGTCTTGTTTTATAAGGTTTTGTTTTAGGTTCAGGCTTCCGGCAAAGCCGTCGTTATTGCCATCATCGATATCCGAAAACAAGTTTAAATCGTTTTTACTGCCAGCACCTTCAAAATAAATACTGGTACTTTTGGTGGGGTTATATGTACCGTTTATAACAGCTATTTGTAGTTTGGTTGGTGCTACCAATTGTGTAATTGGAGCATAATTACCTTGCGGCACGCCATTAATTGGTGTAACATATTCGTAAATATTAGTTATGGCCGATGAATTGGCAAGTATATAATCGCCGTTATTTTCGCCAACATTGGTAAAAGTTACGCTGTAAAGGTCGTCGTCTGGATTGTTCGAAAACACAAATACCTCCTGATTGTTAAAGGTATCTTTCTTGTATAAAATTCTGTTTTCATTATAGGATTCTGGGGTTGCCGAAGGACTTGTCATTTTCGAGCTATCGTCTCCCGCTTGTGCTAATATGTCTACCTGTTCGGACGATAAATTTTGCTGTATGGGATTGTTTTTAGAATCGCTTTCGGAATACACAGTGGCGCCTAAAGTAAGAGTGTTGCTTTGGTAATGCCCACCACCATAACCTATAAGACGGGAATAATTGCGCTCGCTATATTGAAAATCGACAGTAATACGCATTTCCGAAGTTATAGGGAAAGTACTGTTAAAAATAAGCTCGCCGGCATTGTAATCTATAATATAATCGTTGTTTTCGCCGCGTTCTAACGCTACCCCGTTAACGTACACGGTTTCGCTACCCGAAACAATAAGTACATACAATTCGTTATTGGGGCCTCTAAGTTTATATGGCCCTTGGTTGCCTTCTTGTGCAGTAAACTGAGTTCGTGTAAATTGCCCGCGTACCAGAGCACCAGCGGCAAAAAGATTGGTTTTGTGGGAGTCGTCTCCTAAAGTGGTGTTTACAAGTAGACCTTGTACACGTTTGCTAAAATTGGCAAAACGGGTGTTGGTATTTTGCAGGTCTATATCGCCGGCTCTAATATTCCAACGGTCGCTAAACAATTCTATAAATACCTGGTCGAACTCGTCTAAACGTTGCGAATAACCACTTTCTTGTAGTGGTATATTGGCATCTTGTATAGAAGCGCGAAGCGACACTTTATCGTTTAGCTTGCCTGTAATTTGTAAGTCGAGTTCGCTGTTTAATACCGAACTTTGGTTATTACCTACGGTAACGCCTCTGGAAATACTACCCGAAGTTGATAGGCCATCAAAAGGAATAAAACTAGAGGTCGCTGTGGGTTGCGACAGTTTATATAATTTTTGCTGATTGCTGATATCCGATAGGATGATGTTTTCGTCTAACTGTTTATAGGTTTTTGTTAAAAAATCAGGGAATTTTAAATACGATATTTGTATAGAATCTTCGCTGATGGGTTGTTTAAGGTACAGCATGGCATTCGGAAAATCTACATGGTAAAAACTGCTGTCTATTGTTTGGTTTTGAAGCGTTTTAAGATGAAACCAATGCGGATTGATACTCACACTATCTATAACTATTGTGTCTGTAACGGCCATTGTTTTTGTTTTGTAATTAGAGTTGGTTTCTTGCGCTAAGGCAAAAAAACTCATACAAAAGCATATTACGGTGGCTATTAATTTCATGTGGTATTTAAACTGCTAAACGCTTAAAATATTTTATGGGATCATCGAGATTTAAATATGCTTAAGCTAGTCTTGAGTTTGCCTGTAAGGATAATATTGTTGTTCAGTTTATAATTTTGGTTTAAATCTATTATTTTTTTTCAATAGCTACCTAAACGTTTTAAAGAATATGTGGTTTAGTAGTGTGGCTATGGGTATTGGATTTTAGGATAGTTTAGAGGGGATTTTGGCCTATTTATAAAGATATTGAAAATCAAGGAAGCAGTAAGGGTGAATGATAAAAATTTGTTTGAGGCCGACGGAAGGGAGGTTGAGTTATTTTTATCTGTGGCTGAGGGTTCCGTAGTATTTTCTTATATTTTTATAATACGCCTAGATTTTTTTGCTTCGTTTTTTCATCGATGGAAAAAATGAAAAATTATATGTATTATTGAATTGATTTTTCTGTTAAAAGGCCTTTAAATAATGGTGTAAAAGTAACGCATTATTTATTTTAGCTGAAATTCTTAAATAATTAAACAGTGCTTAAACTATAAAATGCAAGTTTAGGCATACTGTCTTGTAATATAGCAGCATGAAAATAGTTTCTTATAACGTAAATGGTATTAGAGCCGCCATAAAAAAAGGCTTTATCGAGTGGTTACAAAGTGCAAATCCAGATGTTATTTGTTTGCAGGAAACCAAAGCCCAAAAAGAACAATTAGATTTAGAGGTATTCGTGGCCGCTGGGTATATTTATAATTACTGGTTTAGCGCCCAAAAAAAAGGATATAGTGGTGTGGCCATTTTAAGTAAAATAAAACCCGAGCATGTCGAGTACGGTACCGGTATAGAGTCTATGGATTACGAAGGTAGAAATATTCGAGCCGATTTTGATGGTGTTTCGGTAATGAGCATGTATTTACCTTCGGGAACGAACGACGATAGATTGGCGCATAAGTTCGAATACATGAATATGATCCATGAGTATTTAAACGAATTACGCGAATCGCACCCAAACCTTATCGTTTGTGGCGATTACAATATTTGTCATGAAGAAATCGATATCCACAACCCGAAAATGAAAGGCGTTTCCGGATTCTTACCCGAAGAACGCGAATGGCTGGGGCAGTTTATAGATAGTGGTTTTATAGATTCTTTTAGATATTTACATCCCGAAAAACAAGAATATTCGTGGTGGAGCTACCGTGCTAATGCCAGAGCCAATAATAAGGGGTGGCGTATAGATTACTGCATGGCTACTAGCCCCTTGCAAGACCGTTTAAAACGTGCGGTTATTTTGCCAGAAGCCAAGCACAGCGACCATTGTCCTATTTTAGTTGAAATAGAATAATTAAAATCTAATCCTCTGTTTTTTATGAAACGAATAGCCGTAGCAACCGTAATACTAACCAGTATATTCACTTCTTGTGTGTCGCCTAAAATTTACAAAGATTTAGAAGCTAGACACAACGATTTAAAAGAATTAAACAAATCGCTATCTGCCGAGAACGAAACTTTATTGGCCGATAACAATCAATTAAAAACCGATTTAGAAAAACTGCAAGAGCAATACAATAAAGCCGTTCAAGAACGCGACGAGCTTCAAAATACGTATAATGCGCTAAAGGCCAATCACGATGCGTTAAAGGAATCGTATAATGCTTTAGAGAAAAACAGTTCCGAAGCTATTGCTAAAAATGTTCAGCAGAACCGCGAATTATTGGCGCAGCTAGAAGCCAAAGAGCAGGCTTTAGCAGCAGAAAGCTCGCGTTTAGAACAGCTAAAAAACGAACTGGAATCGCGATCGCAGCGTGTTGCCGAATTAGAACGTGTTATCGCGCAAAAAGATGCCGCCATGCATGCTTTAAAAAATGCCATTTCGAATGCCTTAACCGATTTTGGAGGTAAAGGTTTAACGGTCGAAGAACGTAATGGAAAGGTGTATATTTCTATGGAAAATAAATTGCTGTTTAGCTCCGGAAGTTGGTCGGTAGGCGTAGATGGAAGGCGTGCTGTAGAGCGTTTAGGAAATGTTTTGGCCGACAACCCAGAAATCGCGGTGTTAATAGAAGGGCATACGGACGATGTGCCGTATAAAGGTAGCGGGCAACTGTCGGGCAATTGGGATTTATCTACAAAACGCGCCACGGCAATAGTTAGTATTTTAAGAGAGAATGCTAATATTCATCCAGAAAATTTAACAGCTGCTGGGCGTGGTGAGTTTGCACCAATAGCATCGAACGAAACACCCGAAGGTCGTGCTAAAAACCGAAGAATAGAAGTCATTTTAACTCCGAAATTAGATGAAATTACCAAGTTGTTAAACGAGATGTAAATTCTATACCTACAAATAGCTTAGTACACATGCTAAATATCTTTTGGTTTGAGATTCAAATTACAAGATATTTAGCATGTGTTTTTTTAGTCAACTAAAAATAAATTTTAACTTAGAGGCAAAGTATCCAACATTACAATAGTTTATATGAGAATTTATTTATGGATGATCTGTTTGGTTGTGCTTAGCAGTTGTAATTCCAAGCCCAAACAATCAGATTATGTTGCTGCTAGCGACATTACCTTACAACATGAAGACGGTTATGTTGGAGATTCGCAATGTATGGCTTGCCATAAAGGTGTTTACGATACTTGGAAAGGGTCCGACCACGATTTGGCAATGCAAGTAGCCAACGAACAAACGGTTTTAGGAGACTTTAATAATGTTGAAACGACTATAGATGGCGTAAGTTATACTTTTAAGAAGGAAGGCGAGGCTTTTAAAGTTTATATAAAAGAGATAGACGGAAGCGAAAAAGAGTATACCATTAATTATACTTTTGGAGTAAGCCCTTTACAACAGTATTTAATTGATTTTGATAATGGCCGAAAACAAGTGTTGCGTGTAACTTGGGATGACGTTAAAAAACGATGGTATCATCAATATCCTGGCGATGAATTAGATCCTCACGATTGGTTGCATTGGACAGAAAGTGCGCAGAACTGGAATACCATGTGTGCCGAATGTCATTCCACTAATTTAAAAAAGAATTACGATGTAGAAGCCGATGCTTTCAATACTACGTATTCGGTAATTAATGTAAGTTGCGAGAGCTGCCACGGTCCAGCCGAGCGACATGTGTATTGGGCACAGCATATTCAAGATAGCACACACGTGGCAAACACGTATATCATTCCAGGAAAAGGTCAGTTTAGCCAAATGAATATGTGCGCACCTTGTCATTCAAGACGTACTAAATTAACTCAAAACTTGGTGCCAGGTAAACATTTCGAAGACCAGTATATGCTTCAGGATATCTCGGATGATTTTTATCATAAAGATGGACAAATAGATGAAGAAGATTATGTGTACGGATCGTTTTTACAAAGTAAAATGTATCACGAAGGGGTAACCTGTACCGATTGTCACGACCCGCATTCATTACAATTAAAAGCGCAAGACAATACCTTGTGTTTGCAATGCCATGCGCCAACGTATAATACTGTAGAGCATCATTACCACACGCCTGGCACCGAGGGTTCGCAGTGCATTAATTGCCACATGACAGGTACACATTATATGGGGAACGATTTTAGACGCGACCATAGTTTTAGAGTGCCTAGACCAGACCAAAGTGTTGCTTATGGCACACCAAATGCATGTACGGGATGTCATGACGATAAAACCGACACTTGGGCAGCCAATCAGGTTGTGTCTTGGTATGGCCCGGTTAGAGCCGACCATTTTTCTGATGATTTACTGTTAACTTATAAAAATAATCCAACAGTGCACGATTTGTCTAAGGTAAATCAGTTTGTCAATAATTTAAACTATCCAGCCATTGCTAGAGCAACAGGAATAGATAATATGAATGTTGCTACAGCAGAACAGGTTGAGGCTGTCTTAAAAAGTCTAACCGATCCGTCTCCATTGGTACGTTATCATGCGCTTCAGAAATTTAGAACTATGAATCCGCAAGACCGTATGTCTGTAGCTTCAGAACATTTAAAAGATACCACAAAACTGGTACGTATTGGCGCTATGCAGTTGTTGGCGGGAATAGAAGTAGAGGCGTTAAATGCTATAAATCAATCTACTTTAAATACAGGCCGTCAGGAACTGGAAACCATGTTATTTACCAACGCCGATTTTTCTAACGGAAGAATGCAACTTGGTGATTATTTCCTTCAAAATAACGATTACGATAACGCCATTAAGCACTATAACATTACCCTTAAAAAAGATAGTTTATTATTGCCAGTATACTCAAACTTAGCCACAACGTATAGTCTTAAAGGTGAAAGCGAAAAAGCGTTACAAGTGTTAAATATTTGGTTGAAAAAAGAACCGAAATCGGGAAGAGCGTATTACTTGAGAGCCTTGTTGCATTTTGAAATGAAACAAAATGAAGCGGCAGTATCCGACCTGAAAATGGCAATTAAGTTAAATCCGCAAGATACGCGTGCTATGTACAATTTGGCGACATATTACTATCAAAATCAGCAATGGAAAGCTGCAGAAGAAACGATTAATGCTGCGATACAGCTAATTCCAGATAGTCCCGATTATAAATACTTGTTGGCGTTGATTTATCAAAATCAAGGGAAAATAGAGCAAAGTGCAAGAATTATGCAGGCATTACAAGCACAACGAACAAATACTTAACATCAAAAAAAAAGAGAGATTATGAAATATACGACCTTACCACATACCGATATTAAAGTAAGTAAATTGTGTTTAGGAACCATGACTTGGGGCAATCAAAACACAAAGGAGGAAGGTTTCGAGCAAATGGATTATGCTGTAGAACAAGGTATTAATTTTTTTGATACTGCCGAATTATATCCCGTGCCAGCCGAGCAGAAAACCTATGCTGAAACCGAGCGTATTATAGGAAATTGGTTTAAAGCAACGGGCAAACGTAAAGATATTGTTTTGGCTTCAAAAATAGCAGGTCCAGGCGATTATACAGCACACATACGTACAAAACCATTTCAAGAAGGCATTGCCGAAGCGATAGATAACAGTTTAAAACGCTTACAAACCGATTATATAGATTTATATCAATTGCATTGGCCAGAACGCCAAACGAATACGTTTGGTATTCGCGATTATAAACACAACGATGCCGATGCTTGGAAAGATAATTTTAACGAAGTCTTGCATGCTTTAGAACTTGCTATGAAGGCTGGTAAAATCAGGCATATAGGTTTGTCTAATGAAAAAGCATGGGGAACTATGCGGTATTTAGAAGAAGCCAAAATGCATAACAAACCACGCATGATTACCATTCAAAATGCGTATTCGCTGTTAAATAGAACATTCGAGAGCGATTTGGCAGAGATTGCTATACGAGAAGATATTGGTTTGTTGGCGTATTCGCCAATGGCTTTTGGAGTATTGTCTGGTAAGTATGTAGAGGGCACTGCTGCAGCCGATAGCCGATTAAAGTTATTTCCAAGATTTGCAAGATACAGTAGTGTAAACTGTACTAAGGCAACTACGCAATATTTAAAAGTAGCTCAGGATCATGGTGTGAGTTTGGCGCAAATGGCATTGGCCTTTGTAACCGCCCAACCGTTTCTTACCAGTAATATTATAGGAGCAACAAAATTAGAGCAGTTAAAAGAAAATATTAATAGTATTCATTTAGAATTGACTGATGCTATGTTGGATGATATACAAAAGGTACATGCAGAGATTCCTAATCCTGCCACTTAAAAATAGAGCAAAAAAAAGCCTTACTTTAAACAAGTAAGGCTTTTTTATTAGTTGATTTGATTACCATCTTTATCAAAAAAGTGATATTCTAAATATGTGTAAGCATCTCTAGGTTGAATTTTAACCCATTTTTTGTGTTCAACAAACCATTTTGAACGTATTGATGGAAAGCCTTTTGTTAAGAAGGCCGCTATAAAGGGGTGTGTGTTTAAAACCACCTTTTTATAGTCTTTGTTAAATAGTTGTTCAAGCTCTTGCGTTATTTTTTGTACCAAAACAATTGGTGCTTCAACTTCTTCGCCTTGATTGCCGTTAGGGTTTTCCTCGCGGGTTTTAATATTCATTTCTTGGCGTACACGCTGTCTTGTAATTTGTATCAATCCAAATTTACTTGGAGGTAATATTTTGTGTTTAGCTCTGTCGTCCTTCATTTCTTCACGAAGGAAATTGTAGAGTTTTTTTCTGTTTTCGGCATTAGTCATGTCTATAAAATCGACAACTATAATACCGCCCATATCGCGCAAACGCAGTTGTCTGGCTATTTCTTGGGCTGCTATCATGTTAACTTCTAATGCAGTGTCCTCTTGAGAGTTGGCTTTATTAGAGCGGTTACCGCTATTAACGTCTATAACATGCAGGGCTTCGGTGTGTTCTACTACCAGATAGGCGCCCTTTGCCATAGAGACGGTTTTGCCAAAAGAGGTTTTAATTTGTCTTTCCACTCCAAATTTTTCGAAAATAGGAACGTTAGACTGATACAATTTAACTATTGATTCTTTGTGGGGTGCAATAAGTTGCACATAATCTTTAATTTGAAGATAAAGTTCTTCGTCATCTACTTGAATTCCGGTAAAAGAGTCGTTAAAAATATCTCGTAAAATAGACGAGGCTTTATTTAATTCTCCTAATACTTTACTAGGTAGATGTGCTTTGTTTAGTTTCTTGCACATTGCTGTCCAACGACTTAACAAATTTTGTAAGTCTTTATCTAATTCGGCAACTTTTTTGCCTTCTGCTACGGTACGTACAATAATACCAAAACCTGGTGGTGTAATACTTTTTACCAAGCGCTTTAGTCGGTCTTTTTCTTCTTTATCTTCTATTTTTTGGGAGATAGAAATACGGTCGGAAAACGGAACCAGAACAATATATCTGCCGGCAATAGATAGCTCTGAGCTTATTCTTGGGCCTTTGGTAGATATAGGTTCTTTTACAATTTGTACCAGTAAAGATTGATTGGATTTTAGCACATCTACTATGCTGCCATCCTTGTCAATTTCTTTTTCGAATGGGAAATTCTTTAAAGAGAAATCGTTTAGTTTACCTGTGCTTACACGTTTTGTGAATTTTAAAAGGGAAGGAAGTTTAGGACCTAAATCGTGATAGTGCAAAAAAGCATCTTTATCGTAACCAACATTAACAAATGCGGCGTTTAACCCCGGAACAGCTTTTCGTATTTTAGCGATAAACACGTCGCCAACCGAAAAGTTGTTACCTCCTTCATCTTTATGTAATTCAATAAGTTTTCCATCTTTTAATAAGGCAAAATCAACATGTTTCGGACTAGATCTAATGATCAATTCTTTATCCATTGCGTTAATTTTTATCCATACATTTTAGTTAAAAAGTTTCAAGTTCGGGTTTGTAGTCCTAGGTTTCATGTTGTAAAACAATAAAAAACCAATATCTAACAACCAACAACTATCGCCTAATAACTATGAGGTACAGATGGATTATACATTATTTTTTCACAGGATTTTAAGCTGTGGAGCTTCCTTTATTTGCGCAAGGTAATACGCGGGGAAACTCATGTCAAAGAACTTTTTTAAAAACCAAAAAAGTAGTTATAAAACTACTTTTTGGGATTATTTTTTCTTTTTGTGACGATTAGCGCGTCTGCGTTTTTTACGCTTATGCGTTGCTACCTTGTGTCTTTTACGTTTCTTACCACTTGGCATAAGATCTGTCTTTTTTTAGATTAATATTAATTTTTTGTTATTCTTTAACGTCTACATTGGTTTTTACACCTTCTACAAAAACTTTTGCAGGTTTAAATGCAGGAATATTGTGTGCAGGTATTTTAATAGTTGTGTTTTTAGAAATATTTCTACCTGTTTTTTCAGCACGAGTTTTAATGATAAAACTACCAAAACCTCTTAAATATACGTTATCACCAGCTTCCAAAGATGTCTTTACTTCTTCCATGAAAGTTTCCACAGTTGCCTGAACGTCACCTTTTTCGATTCCTAATTTCTCAGAAATTTTCGCTACTAAATCAGCCTTAGTCATTATTTATATGTATTAAAGTTATCTATTAATTATAAAGGGATGCAAATATAGTCATTTAATATTCAATATTTCAAACCTAATTCATTAAAATTTAAGATTATAAACAATTATTTTTGCCGTGCCTAAAACAAGCCCATGTCCTTTAGTGAAATATTAACATACTGGTATTCAGTAAATAAGCGTCAACTTCCTTGGAGAGAGACCACTAACCCGTATTGCATTTGGTTGTCCGAAATAATTTTACAGCAGACCCAAATTAAGCAGGGATTACCTTATTATGAAGCTTTTGTTAGTACTTTTCCAACAGTTTTCGATCTTGCTAAAGCTTCGGAAAACGAGGTTTTGAAATTATGGCAGGGTTTAGGTTACTATTCCAGAGCAAGAAATTTACATGCTGCTGCACAATATGTGGTTAACGAATGCGATGGTGTGTTTCCAGATACATATAAAGGACTTTTGCAATTAAAAGGAGTGGGCGATTATACGGCTAGTGCTATTGCATCTATATGTTATGGCGAGGTGTGTGCCGTTGTAGATGGTAATGTGTATCGTGTGCTTTCTAGATATTTAGGTATACAGACACCTATAAATACAACCCAAGGAGCAAAGGAGTTTAAGGCTTTGGCGCAAAGTTTAATAGATTATAACGATCCTGCAACGTTTAACCAAGCTATAATGGAGTTTGGTGCAGTGCAGTGTAAGCCAAAAAATCCTAATTGTTCTGTGTGTCCACTACAAGACTCTTGCGTGGCTTTTCGCGATTCGAATATTGATAGTTTACCAGTTAAGTTGAAGGCAGCAAAAGTTAAAAAGAAGTATTTTAATTTTTTAGTAATACTAACGCCCAAAGGCAATACACTTGTAGAGCAACGCAAGGGGCAGGGTATTTGGCAAAATTTGTATCAATTCCCTTTAATTGAATCGAAAAATCTTTTAGAGCTTCAAGATTTACAAGTAGCGTTGCAACAACACGAATTATTAGAAGATAAGCAGTTCGAGGTTTACCTATATAATAAGGACACTATTATACATAAATTATCGCATCAACATTTATATACCAGATTTTGGATTGTAGAAGTCGATTCTGAAATAGAAGGAGCTATTTCAACTGCAACAATCGAAGAATTTCCAGTGCCTATTTTAATAGGTAATTTTATAGAGGCTTTTAATTTTTAACTGGAGAAGTTTATATCTCATAAAATTTTTATTAATTTTAAAAAAGTTGAAACACAAAGTGTAATTTTGTGAATTCGTAATAACAATATATATGTCAGGAACATTAAATAAAGTCATGTTAATTGGTCATTTAGGCGACGATGTAAAAATGCATTATTTTGAAGGTGGTGGCTGTGTGGGCAGATTTCCGCTAGCAACCAACGAGACCTATATGAGTAAACAAACCAATGAGCGCATAACTAATACCGAATGGCATAATATTGTAGTGCGAAATAAAGGTGCCGAAATTTGCGAAAAATATTTAAGTAAGGGCGATAAAATTTATGTAGAGGGTAGACTTAAAACCCGAAAATGGCAAGACGATAATGGTCAAGAACGCTACTCAACAGAAATTCAATGCACAGATTTTACGTTTTTAACGACCAAAAAAGAGAGTGCTGCCCAAAATCAAAATACCACGCAAACCCCGAAACCTATAGAAAATAAACCGGAATCAAAAATCGAAAATACAGACGTAGAAGACGATTTACCGTTTTAATTGTTTAACCAATTTTATTAGCATTTGGACCCTGATCCCTCCTCGAGTTTTTTAAGTATGTTGTCGGCCATTAACATTTCTATGGTAATTGGCTTTTTATTGTTGTGTCTCTTATTAATAGGTTCGGCCTTAATTTCTGGTGCCGAAGTCGCTTTGTTTTCGTTAACTAAACCCGAAATCGACGAAGGTTTAGAAAAAGATTCCAAATCCATACAAATTATAGCAAAATTGTTGGAGCGCCCCAAAAAGTTGCTAGCGACTATTTTGGTGGCCAATAATTTTATAAATATCGCCATTGTTATTTTATTCGATTTTTTAGGCGACTTTTTGTTTAGTGGCATAGCTTCTGGAGTTCTCCGGTTTATTATACAAGTGGTTTTGGTTACCTTTCTTATTTTGTTATTTGGTGAAATTTTACCTAAAATTTATGCCAGCAGAAATAAAATGAAATTTGCCACATTTATGGCTGTTCCGCTTCAAGTTTTAGATGTGCTGTTTTCGCCGTTAAGTTTACCAATGCGCGGTATTACTCTAGCCATTCACGAAAAATTAGGAAAACAGAAATCCAATTTAAGTGTCGATCAATTGTCTCAAGCCTTAGAACTTACCAGCGATGACGATACCACTAAAGAGGAACAAAAAATATTACAGGGCATTGTGTCCTTCGGAAACACAGATACCAAGCAGGTTATGCGGCCAAGAATCGATATTTTTGCTCTAAATGTCGATTTAAAGTACAACGAAATCATTCCCGAAATAGTGGCAAATGGATATTCCAGAATTCCAGTGTATCAGGATAATATCGATAATATCAAAGGTATTTTGTACGTAAAGGATTTGCTGCCTTATGTAGACCGAAAACAGTTCGATTGGAAAACTCTATTGCGTGAACCATTTTTTGTGCCGGAAAACAAAAAGTTAGACGATTTAATGGCAGAATTTCAAGAGAAAAAAGTGCATCTGGCAGTTGTGGTAGATGAGTATGGTGGAACTTCGGGGCTTATTTCTTTAGAAGATATTATTGAAGAAATTGTAGGCGATATTAGTGATGAATTTGACGATGAAGATTTAATCTACTCGAAACTAGACGACCAAAATTTTGTGTTTGAAGGGAAAACACCATTAAAGGATTTTTATAAAATTATTAAAGTCGAAGACGATACTGTTTTTGAACAAAAAAAGGGAGAAGCCGAAACCATTGCAGGTTTTGTGTTAGAGCACTCAGGTAGTTTTCCTAAACTAAATTCTAAAATAAATTACAAAAATTACGTTTTTACTATTGAAGCTTTAGATAAAAAACGAATAAAACGAGTAAAAGTTACCATTAACTAATATGTTTAAAATACTATATTTTGTCGCGTTTAGCGTTTTGTTGCTATGTGTGTCTTGCGGCGAAACCCCAACCCCGAAGCCTAATGCCTATTTGCGCTTAAACTATCCAGAGGCTAGCTATAACCCCGTGCAGTTAAATGTACCTTTTAGTTTCGAGAAAAACGACTTGGCGAAAGACGTTGTCGTTAAACGCATGCCAGGCCCCGACAATTATGGTGTTACTGTAGAGTATCCTGCGTTAAAAGGCACAATATATTTAACCTATAAACCGGTGCAGGACAATCGTGAGCATTTAATGAAGTATTTGCGCGATGCCCAAAACTTTACCCAAAAGCATGCGATAAAGGCTGATGAAATTTCGGAGCAAGTTTATATAAACGAACAGCGTAACGTATATGGCATGTTTTACGAAGTTGGCGGAAACGCAGCCTCGCAATCGCAGTTTTATGTTACCGATAGTACAACTCATTTCTTAACAGGTTCGCTGTATTTTTATACCAAACCTAATTACGATTCTATTCTGCCGGCTGCTAAATATTTAGAAAAAGATATTAAGCATATTATGGAAACAGTGAGTTGGAAGTAATCTCGAATTGATAATTTAATTGTGCTTGAGTAGTCTTTTATTAAAATATTTATAAAAATGAAATCCCGCTTATTACAATAATAAGCGGGATTTTTTGATGTATTTAATTTTTTTAAGCTTTAGCTTTAGCGGTGCAACACGCTTTCGTGCCCATGGCAGAGCATGCAGCGGCGGTAGTGTTGGTTTCAGTTGTTTTGTCTTTACAACACGCTTTTTCGCAATCAGCTTTACAAGCTGTGGTTTTACCTTCAGATTTTTCTGCGCAACATGCCATTTTGCAGTCGGCAGCACAGGTTTTTTCGGTTGAAAAAGAATCTACGGTCTTCATGTCTTTAACTGTGTACATGTCGCCGGCTTTAGCAACAGTTTCTTCAAGCGTTGCAGTTGTAACTTTTGCATTGTCGTACTCTACCATAGCCAAACGTCTGTCAAAATCTACAGTAGCCGATTTTATACCGTCGGTATTCGATAATTTTTTCTCGATGGTTTTTGCACAACCAATGGCACAGGTCATGCCATCTATGGTAAATTCCGCTTTAGCATACGTGGCATTTGGGTCTAATGTCTTTTCGGTAGTGGTTTCAACTTCTACCGTTTTTAATTCTGGTTTTGCATCGTTCTTACAGGCAATTGTTGTAGTTGCAATAAGTAAAACGACGAAAAAATATTTTAAATGTTTCATACAAAAAGGTAATAGAAAGATAAGTAACAAATATACTAAAAATAACGTGGTTTAATTGAATTGTCTTTTTTTTGCAAAAAAGACTGAGTATGGGTGCAAATGCGTTAAAGTGGATTTATTTATCGGTGTTGTCTGTAATTTGGGGAAGCTCCTTTATTTTAATGAAAAAGGCCTTGTTAGGTGTTTCGCCTTATCAATTAGGAGCTTTACGAACTATTTTTACAGCCTGTTTGTTATTTGTTCCCGGGTTTAAAACATTAAAGTTAATTGACAAGCGTGCTTGGAAATGGGTGGCGATTTCGGGCATTATAGGATCTTTTTTGCCAGCCTTTTTGTTCGCCATTGCCGAAACAGAAATCGATAGTGCTATTGCTTCTATTTTAAATTCGTTAGTGCCTTTGCAAACTATTTTAGTGGGCTTGGCTGTGTTTCAAATATCATCTACAAAACAGCAGCTTGTAGGTGTGGTTGTGGGGTTTTTAGGAACTGCATTACTGGTGTTAGAAGGCGCCGATTTAAACCCGAGTCAGAATTATTTATATGCAGGTTTTATTGTGCTGGCAACACTTATGTATGCTTTTAATGTAAATATTATTAAACGACATTTACAGCATTTAACGCCATTAACCATTGCTACAGGTAATTTTGCTGCTATTATACTGCCCGCCATTTTAGTGTTGTTGCTGTCTGGCTTTTTTAATGGTAATACGATGTACGATAGCGCAACGCATAAAGCTTTGGGTTATATTTTTATATTATCGTTTTTTGGAACAGCGTTAGCAAAAGTGTTGTTTAATAAGTTAATACAGTTAGCTACTCCGGTGTTTGCATCGTCGGTAACTTATGTAATGCCAATTGTGGCATTAACGTGGGGTGTTTTAGATGGCGAAGGCTTTAGTGTGTTACAGGCTTTTGCCGCGCTATTGATTTTAATTGGTGTGTATTTGGCTAATAAAAAATAAGGTTGTGTGTTAGTAGATAATGATTTAAATAAAGTTGTTAAAAGGTGTTAAGTTTTTTAGTTGAGCTTATAATTCGTTAGTTAATAATTGGTTAAGTAGATATTTTTTGCGAAATTTAAGAGTAATTAATCTAAAAAAACACAATATGAAAAATTCTGTAAGACTAGCTGTAAAGTATGCAATTTATACTGCAGTGGCATTAATAGTTTATTTTTTAGCATTAAGAACAGTAGATTTTCACGAAAATCCTTGGTTTAGGGTATTAAACGGTATTGTAGTCGCGTTTGGTATTTTTTCTGCAATACGCGATTACAAAGATGAATATGTTGAAGACTTTAGCTATGTAAACGGGTTTAAAGTAGGACTGATAACAGGCTTTGTGTCAACCATTCTGTTTGCCATATTTATGGCCATTTATTTATTTCATATAGATACTGGGTTTAAAGACATGTTGCTTCGCGACTGGTTGCATAATGTAAATCAGGGAGGTGGATTGTTAATATTTATACTGTTGTTAGAAGGGTTTTCATCTTCGGTGGTGATAACCTTAGCTAATATGCAATATTTTAAAAAGAGCACAAAAATATTTCAAAACACATAAAACGTTTGTAGTTTAATTAATTAGATGTATATTTGCACCCGCCTAAGCCGAAAGGTAGGCGCAATTTTTTGAACAAAATTAATTAAATAAAACGTTACGCTATGTACGCAATTGTAGAGATAGCAGGGCAACAATTTAAAGTTGAAAAAGACCAAAAGGTATTTGTTCACCGTTTAGCATCAGAAGAAGGAGATGCAGTATCATTCGATAATGTATTACTTATTGGTGACGGTAACAATGTAACTGTAGGCGCCCCAGCTATAGACGGAGCACAAGTTAGTGCAAAAGTCTTAAAGCACCTTAAAGGTGATAAAGTTATTGTTTTCAAAAAGAAAAGACGTAAAGGTTACCGTGTTAAAAATGGTCACCGTCAAGCTCTTACTGAAATCGTAATTGAAAGTATTGCTGCTTCTGGTGCTAAAAAATCGGCTCCAGCTAAAAAAGCAAAAAAAGAAACTGCTAAAGCAGATGATTTAAAGAAAATCGAAGGTGCAGGGCCTAAAGCCGCAGAAGCTTTAGTAAATGCAGGAATCGATACTTTTGCTAAAGTTGCTAAAACATCGCCAGAAAAATTAAGCGAAGTGTTAACTGAAGCAAGCTCAAGATTAGCTCATATAGTAACAGATACTTGGCCAAAACAAGCTGAGTTAGCTGCTGCTGGTAAATGGGATGAATTAAAAGCGTTACAAGACAAATTAGACGGTGGAATTGAAAAATAATTTTTCTGTTTCATTATTATTAACAATATAAAACCTTAAGACAATGGCTCATAAAAAAGGAGTAGGTAGTTCTAAGAACGGTAGAGAATCAGAATCGAAACGATTAGGCGTTAAGATTTTTGGTGGTCAAGCTGCAATTGCAGGTAACATTATCGTTAGACAAAGAGGTAATACACACCACGCAGGTGAAAATGTGTACGCTGGTAAAGACCACACATTACACGCTAAAGTTGATGGTGTTGTTAAATTTACAAAGAAGAAAGACAACAAGTCTTATGTTTCTATAGTACCTTTCGAGGCTTAAGAAACAGTTATTTTAGAATATAAAAGTCCTTGCATTTTTGTAAGGACTTTTTGTGTTTCCAGAAGGTTCGAATCTTTAAATGGTCTAAAATAGCACTACGACAAAGAAATAAAGTCTCTAGGATAATTTAGATTCCATAAGGCTAAGCGGAAACTCAATACTAAAAAGAACCCCTTTAAGGTTTAATACTTAAAGGGGTTCTTTTTTAAAGTAGTCTCTAAACTCCAGATTCTAGTATCTCAATACTTAACATCTAACTACTAAAACCTAGTATCTATAATATTCTGGTTTAAATGGTCCTTCTACAGTTACACCAATATATTCGGCCTGGTCTTGTTTTAATTCAGTGAGTTCCACACCAATTTTTTCTAAATGCAGTTTAGCAACTTTTTCATCTAAATGTTTTGGTAGCATATATACTTTATTCTCGTAGGCATCTTTGTTGGTCCAAAGTTCTATTTGTGCTAAGGTTTGATTGGTGAACGAGTTACTCATTACAAAGCTTGGGTGCCCGGTAGCGCAGCCTAAGTTTACTAAACGGCCTTGTGCTAAAATAATAACGTCTTTACCGTTAATAGTGTATTTATCAACTTGTGGTTTAATAACATTTTTAGTGTTGCCGTAATTTTTATTTAACCAAGCCATATCGATTTCGTTATCGAAGTGACCGATGTTACAAACTATGGTTTTATCTTTCATGGCTTCAAAATGTTCGCCACGAACAATATCTTTATTTCCTGTAGTGGTAATTACAATATCGGCTTTACCTACAACCGTTTCTAAACGTTTTACTTCATATCCGTCCATAGCTGCTTGTAGGGCGCATATCGGATCGATTTCGGTTACGGTTACAATACTTCCAGCACCTCTAAACGAAGCGGCTGTACCTTTACCAACATCGCCATAACCACAAACGACTACGCGTTTACCAGCAAGCATAACATCGGTTGCACGACGAATAGCATCTACAGCGCTTTCGCGACAGCCATATTTGTTATCGAATTTAGACTTGGTTACAGAGTCGTTTACGTTAATTGCTGGCATAGGAAGTGTGCCTTTTTGCATACGCTCGTATAAACGATGTACTCCAGTAGTGGTTTCTTCACTTAGTCCATTAATACCTTCTACTAATTCTGGGTAACGGTCTAGAACCATATTGGTAAGGTCTCCACCATCATCTAAAATCATATTTAAAGGTTTTCTGTCTTCACCAAAAAATAGTGTTTGCTCTATACACCAGTCAAATTCCTCTTCGGTCATGTCTTTCCATGCATAAACAGCAGTTCCTGCAGCAGCAATTGCAGCAGCGGCTTGGTCTTGAGTAGAGAAAATGTTACAAGAACTCCAAGTTACTTCGGCTCCTAAGGCTTGTAAAGTTTCAATCAATACTGCGGTTTGGATGGTCATGTGTAAACATCCTGCAATTCTAGCGCCTTTTAATGGCTGACTGTCTTTGTATTCTTCGCGTAAGCTCATTAAGCCTGGCATTTCTGCTTCGGCTAATTCAATTTCCTTTCTTCCCCAATCGGCTAGCGAAAGATCTTTTACTTTATTTGGTAGGTAACCAACAGTTTTTGTATCCATGTTTTGTTATTTTCTAAAGGTTTATGGCTTTACAACTTTGATATTAGCAGTTAATTTAGTTAAATTCGCTATAAAAAAATTGTATTTCATATTAAGCCTTAATGTTTTTGCTTAAAGCGAGTGCAAAGATAACCAATAACTTTCAAAAAAGTAAATGCCTCTTTATAAAACCATTACTCCAAATTTAGGAACTACAGTTAGAATTTGGAAGATTACAGAGTCGTACACTGATTTGTTTCAGGAAGTTAATTTAAAGCCCGAAAGTTTAAATCGGGTTTTGGGTATGAAAAGTGAGTTGCACCAACGCGGTTTTTTAAGCGTGAGAAAGCTTTTGGATTTATTTGGGTATAACGATTTCGACTTGTATTACGACCATAATGGGAAGCCACATTTAAAAGATGGTAAGCATATTTCTATTACACATTCTTTTACATTTTCGGCTGTTATTGTTAGTGATGAGGAGGTTGGGATAGATATTGAAAAGCAACGGGATAAAATAGGGTTAATTGCGCGTAAGTTTATAGATTTTGAATTCGATTTCTTAAATCCCGATCATGAAGATTATGTAAGAATGCTAACTGTAATTTGGGGAGCTAAAGAAGCGCTTTACAAGTTATTTGCCACGCCTGGATTGAGTTTTCACGATCATATTTTTGTAATTCCTTTTTCGTTGCAGGAACGAAATACAATAGCTTGGATTGATTATAAAACCAACAAGTGTCGTTACCAAGTTCGGTATTTAGAATTCGAGGACTTTACTTGTGTTTATACTATAGCCTAATGAAAAATGTACTAAATAATATCCTTCATAATATTTTTATCAATAAAAAACAGCTCGCTATTTTAATCGATCCCGAAAAAATGGAACTGGATAGCGTAAAACCTTTTATAAAAAAAGTAAATCGTTCTGTAGCTAGTTATATTTTTGTAGGAGGGAGTACAGTGCCAGAAGACCTTACCGAACCATTGGTTCTAGAAATAAAAAAGCATACCACCTTGCCTGTAATTTTATTTCCTGGCGATGTGGCTCAAATTACAAATGCAGCAAATGCCTTGTTGTTTTTATCGCTAATGTCTGGTAGAAATCCAGAGTATTTAATAGGAAAGCACGTGCAGGCCATACCGTATTTAAAAGAAACCAGCTTAGAGGTTATTCCTACAGGATATTTATTGATTGAAAACGGAGTTAAAACTACGGTGCAGGAAGTTACCGAAACCATACCCATGTCTACCAAAGAAATAGATACGATAGTAAATACCGCTTTGGCAGGCGAACTTTTAGGCATGCGTTTAATGTATCTAGAGGCTGGTAGTGGTGCGCAACAGCCAGTATCTACCGAAGTAATAAGTGCTGTAAAGCACGAACTAACTATTCCATTAATAGTCGGCGGGGGAATAAAGACCAAAATACAGTTAGACGATGCATTTAGGGCAGGGGCTAACATGGTAGTTATTGGATCGGCTATCGAAGAGAATGAAGATTTCTTATACGAATTAAGACGCTGGTAGATTAAAATAATTCAAATTTCACCCTCGAAAGATTGAAATCATTAGTATTTTTGGAAAGCAACGCTTAAAAAAGTTGTTTGCCAATTAATACAAATAGAAGCCTTATGAAAATTTCTGTGGAACTAACCTTAACACCACTTCAAGACGATTTTGAAACACCAATCAAAACGTTTATAAAACAATTACGAGCATCAGAATTTACTGTGTTAGAAAACCCGTTAAGTACACAAGTTTATGGCGATTACGATGCTGTAATGCCTTTTTTAACCGAAACCATCAAAACTTCTTTTTCACAATTAGATCATGTTTTGGTAAATATGAAGGTTGTAAAAAGCGACAGAAGCGATTATGCAGCAGATTTTTGATTTTTTTATAGAGCCCTATAAAAGTACACCAGCATTATATATTGTTTTAGAGACTGTAGCATTTGTTTTTGGCGTGTTAAGTGTGTATTACGCTAAAAAAGAAAACATTTTAGTTTATCCTACAGGTTTGGTTGCAACCACCATTACAGTATTTTTATTATACAAAGCAGGCTATTTTGGCGATATGTTAATGAATGTGTATTACTCGATTATGAGTATTTATGGTTGGTGGAATTGGTCCAGAAAAAAAGGCGACGAATATATTGTACCCATATCCAGAACCAATACAAAAGAAAAAATAATAGGTGTAATAATGTGTCTTGCTACTATGGTAGTCACTTATCTGGTTTATAAAGGCGCTGGCTATACCATAGCAATTACAAACTATATAGACATATTTACTTCGGGTATTTTTTTTACAGCCATGTGGTATATGGCCAATAAGAAAATAGAAAACTGGACACTTTGGATTTTTGCAGATATTATTACCGTACCATTATACGCTTACCGCGGATTGGGTATTTTATCTGTTCAATACATAATCTTTACTATATTAGCAATACAAGGCTATCGCGAATGGAAACAGAGCTTAAACAAGAGCAGTCAGATTGTGTAAAAGTAGTGTTGTTTGGTCCGGAATCAACTGGAAAAACGGTGTTGGCTAAACAGCTGGCGACGCATTATAATACGCTTTTTGTGCCGGAATTTTCTAGAATATATGCCGAAAAAAAATTAGAAGCCAACCAATTGCTTAGCGAAAACGATGTGTTGCCTATTGCAAAAGGACAAATACTTCTAGAAAATACATTCGCTAAACAAGCTGAAAAAGTGTTAATTTGCGATACCGATTTGTTAGAAACAAAAGTATACGCAGAAGCTTATTACAAAGGGTTTTCCGATGTGGCGTTAACAAAATATGCTTCAGAAAATACATATCATTTATATCTGTTAACTTATATAGATGTGCCATGGGAAGCCGATAAGGTAAGGGATAAACCTAACGACAGAGAAACTATGTTCAATGCTTTTAAATCGGCTTTAAATCAATACAATAAACCCCATGTTTTGCTAAAAGGAACGTTCGAGGAGCGCTTTAACCTTGCGGTAAAACATATCGATAAAATATTAAAAAATTAATCATGAATTTTTCAGAACAAGACTTAAAACAAATTGACAATAAAGGTTTAACTTTAAAAAAGATAGATCAGCAAATTAATCAGTTTAGAGACGGTATTCCATTTGTTAAATTGGCTTCGGCGGCTACCATATCTCATGGTATTTTAAAATTAACAGAAGCTGATAGAAAATATTACGGCGCTATTTACGACGATAAGCGAGATAGTTTAAATGTTGTGAAATTTGTGCCTGCATCTGGTGCAGCAACCAGAATGTTTAAAACGCTATTTAATTATGTAAATAATCATAATCCAGATGGCGACGAATCTTTAAACTCTTACATAAATAAACACAAAGATCTAGATTTATCGCTGTTTCTGGTAGGTTTAGAAAAATTACCATTCTACGATTTGGTAATGGAGGAAATCCATAAGGCTTATCCAGATTACAAGACCTATGATGGCGACAAGCAAAAATGGTTGTTTGTAAAAACAATGTTAGACGAAAAGCACCTAAATTATGGGTCTTACCCAAAAGGTTTGTTGCCGTTTCATAAGTATAACGAGCGTATTACAACAGCTTTCGAAGAGCATTTGTTCGAATCGGCTTTATATGCTTCAACTAATAAAACTGCAAATCTACATTTTACAATTTCCGAAGTGCATAACCATAAATTCGATGCCGAGTTTAAGCGTATTGAAGAATTGGTAGAAGCGGCTACAAAAACAGCATTTAATATTTCCTTTTCTTATCAAAAACAATCTACAGATACCATAGCGCTAACGCCAGAATACGAGCCGTTTAGAGAAGACGATGGCAGTTTGTTGTTTAGACCTTCTGGGCATGGGGCGTTAATAGAGAATTTAAACGATCTGGATGCCGATGTTATTTTTATTCAAAATATAGATAATGTGGTGGTTTCAGAATTAAAAACCAGTATTGTTGCGTATAAAAAAATGTTGGCTGGAGTTTTGCTTGATCGCCAGGAGCAAGCTTTTAAGTATTTAAACGATTTAGATGAAGGAAATTTAAAGGAAAACGAACTGATAGAAGTTGCGGAGTTTTTAGCTCAGAAATTGAATGTTGATATCTCAGAAGAATTCGAAAAATATTCATTAAAATATCAGATAGAATACTTAAAAGAAAAATTGAATAGACCAATTCGCGTGTGTGGAATGGTTAAAAATGAAGGCGAACCAGGTGGAGGGCCATTTTGGGTGCTCGATCACAGAGGTAACGAATCGTTACAAATTGTAGAGTCTGCGCAAATCGACAAAAAGAACAAAGTTCAGAAAGAAATTTTAGGAAACGCAACACATTTTAACCCGGTGGATTTAGTTTGTGGGACTAAAAATTACAAAGGCGAAGGGTTCGATTTGTTGAAATACGTTGACCCTAATACCGGATTTATTACACAAAAAACGAAAGCAGGGCAAGAACTTTTGGCATTGGAGTTACCTGGATTGTGGAATGGCTCTATGGCTAATTGGAATACTATTTTTGTAGAAGTGCCACTTAAAACATTTAACCCTGTAAAAACGGTAACCGATTTATTAAAACCGGCTCACCAAATATAATATGCTAGATGAAAACCAACTGATTTCGGAATTAGAATTTAAAGCCATAAGAAGTTCTGGTGCTGGAGGGCAGCATGTAAATAAAGTAGCTTCTAAAGTGGTGCTAAGTTTTAATATTCCGGAATCGGCGGTTTTAAGTCAGGTCGAAAAAGAGCGTCTTATTCAAAATTTAAAATCCAGATTAACGCAACAACAAGTGTTGGTTTTGCACTGCGACGATTCTAGAAGTCAGCATGCCAATAAAAAGTTGGTTATAAATAGGTTTATGGCACTGCTTCAGGAGGCATTAAAAGTTCAAAAAAAACGAAAGCCCACAAAAATTCCAAAGTCGGTTATCAAAAAAAGACTTAAGAGTAAGCGTTTGCGTTCCGATATTAAATCTACCCGCCGAAAACCTAATATCGAATAATGTTTTCAGACTTTTTAATAGTCGATTGTTAGTTTAAAGTTAAGTTATATTAATAAATGTTGCTACCTTTGCAGCGTTCTCAATAAAGGGGTGCTAAAACAGTTAAAAGTAAACACCGTAGGTAGATATAGTTTAAATAATGTCTGCAATGTTTAACGTTTAATTTGTAAAGCTGAGATCATACCCGTAGAACCTAGAACAGGTAATGCTGTTTAGGGAAAATACAACCTAATGGGGAAGAGTAATCTGTGTAGGGTTGTAAAATAATCAATTAATAATTTTAGGATAAGGACCTCTTTTTATTCGATATAATCGTATTTCGAATGAAACATGTTTTTTCTTTAATATGTTGTTTAGGGCTTTCATTAAATCTGTTGTCTCAAAATACAATAGCACAAGATTCAACCGATATTGTTACTGAAACTTTAGATGAGGTTTTGGTAAATGCAGTGCGTGTAAATGCTACCTCTCCAATTACACATTCTAACGTTAGTAAAGAAACCATTGCTAAGCGTAATTTAGGACAAGATATCCCGGTGTTATTAAATTTTTTGCCATCGGTAGTAACTACTAGCGATGCCGGTGCTGGTATTGGTTACACAGGTATTAGGGTGCGTGGGGTAAGTGCACAATCTACTAATGTAACTATAAATGGTATTCCGTATAACGATGCCGAAAGTTTAGGGACGTTTTGGGTGAATTTGGGCGATATTGCTTCGTCTGTAGAAAGCCTTCAATTGCAACGAGGTGTCGGGACTTCGACAAATGGTGCAGGTGCTTTTGGCGCGAGTATTAATGTGTTAACCGATGCTGTTTCAGAAAAGGCATCGGGAGAATTATCTAATAGTTTTGGTAGTTACAACACCCAAAAACATACCGCAAAATTTAGTACGGGTACGTTAAACGATCACATCGAACTTGCCGGAAGAATGTCGGTTATTAAGTCGGATGGTTATATAGATCGTGCTTCAACCGATTTGAAATCGTACTTTTTGCAAGCGTCGTATGTAGATGATAATCGTTTAATTAAAGCAGTTGTTTTTGGAGGTCACGAAGATACTTATCAGGCTTGGAACGGTATCGATAAGGAAATTTTAGAAAACGACAGAACCTTTAATTCGGCGGGTATGTATACCGATAGTGATGGTAATGTTAAGTTTTATGATAATGAAGTAGATGATTACAAGCAAGACCATTATCAATTGCATTGGAACGAGCGTTATAACAACCATTGGTCTACTAATGTTGGGCTTAACTACACTTATGGTAGAGGGTATTTTGAACAGTATCAAGAAGATGAAAATTTTGAGGATTACGGTTTAGATAATGTGGTTATAGGCGACGAAACGATTACGCAAACCAATTTAATTAGACGACGTTGGTTAGATAACGATTTTTATGTGGTTAATGCCAATGCAAACTATAAAAACGATGTTGTAAACACCATTTTTGGTGCCTCTTATAGTTATTACGATGGCGATCATTTTGGAGAAATTATTTGGTCGCAATACGCAAGTAATAGCGAGATTCGCGATCATTATTACGATGGTAATGGTAAAAAGAAAGATTTTAGTGTGTTTAGTAAAGCAACATACAGATTAAATTCTAATTGGAGTTTATTTGCCGATTTACAAATGCGTTTTGTAGATTATAAAACAACGGGAATGACTTCTGATAGGTTGCCTTTTAATATCGACGAAACCTATAACTTCTTTAATCCTAAGGCGGGAGTAACCTTTAAGTTAAATCCCGAAAACAATATGTATTTTTCGTATGCTAGGGCTAATAGAGAGCCAAACAGAGATGATTTTCAAAGCAATCCAGATATAAAACCAGAACAATTAAACGATTTTGAATTGGGTTGGAGACACGAAAATAAGCGCTTCAGATTTAATGCGAACTTATATTACATGCAGTATAACGAACAATTGGTGTTAACGGGCAATATAGACGATGTTGGTAATCCAATTAGAACGAATAGCGGAGAAAGTTATCGTTTAGGTTTGGAAATTGAAGCTGCCGTAGCCTTGTCAAGATCATTTTCTATACAACCAAATATTACTTTAAGTAGAAACAAAACAAAAGAATCGATTGTTCCTTTTGATGGCGAGTTGAAAAATTTTGGCAGTACAAATATTTCGTTTTCACCAGAAATTGTGGCAGGTAATGCTGTAGTTTATCAGCCAGCAGATCATTTTCAGGTGTCGTTTTTAAGTAAGTTTGTGGGCGAGCAGTATATGGGAAATACAGATTCCAAAACTTCTAAGTTGGATAGTTATTTTGTTAACGATTTAAATGCCATGTACGAGTTTAAAACAAACTCTATTTTTAAATCGATTATTGTATCTGGTTTAATAAATAATGTTTTTGGAACAGAATACGTGTCTAACGGTTATTACTACACTTACGATGATACTTGGACGAATCCAGATGTCGTAACCACAATAGAAGGCGCAGGATATTATCCGCAAGCGACTAGAAATTTCTTGGTTGGTCTAACCTTGAAGTTCTAAAACAAAAAAACAGCGATTTGAAGATTATATCGATAATCGAAATCGCTGTTTTTTTAATTGTTATAAACCCTAATAATAGAGCCGTTAACTTCTACATAATACGGTTTTAAGGCGTACCCGCCAATAGTGCCACTTTCGGGGTTGCCGTTTATAATGTTATAAGTATTGCCGTCGTCGCAACTACAACTGGCAATAATACCATTAACTGTAAGGTGCGAGCAATTGGTTAATGCGTGGTTGGGGTCGCTCAATTCAAAAGCTGTGTAATTGGTGCCGCCAATGTAGTATAATACAACCCCGTTTATCCCATACGGATTGTTTAGGGTAATGTAGTTTCCAGGGAATTTAAGGCTGTTGTATTGTGGTAAATTGGTGTTAATTAAATTACCCGTATTAAAAGCGTAATCGGGAAGATATGGATTGTTTAATGCATCGTCGTCCGAGCTGCAATTTGCAAAAACCAAGGCGATTAAAGCAAGTAAAAGCGTTTTTTTCATAGTTATATTTTCGGTTTGCAATTTACAACAAAAAGCAGTTTGCTATAAATATTTTGTATATTTGTGTTACAATCTCGTTAAGCGGGATTTTTTTTGTTTCATAGGCACCATGTTTATGAAACATATTTTTTTAAATTAAAACGATGAAGTTATGAGTAAAGTATCTTATTACACTGCAGAAGGATTAAAAAAATTAAGAGACGAACTAAAACAATTAAAAGATATAGAACGTCCGCGTGCCTCGCAGGCTATTGCAGAAGCTAGAGATAAAGGCGATTTGAGTGAAAATGCCGAGTACGATGCGGCTAAGGAAGCCCAAGGGATGTTAGAGATGAAAATTTCGAAATTAGAAGAGGTTTTGGCAAATGCCCGTGTAATTGACGAATCTCAATTAGACACCTCTAAAATTTTGGTGCTGTCTAAAGTTAAAATCAAAAACCAAACCAATGGTATGGAAATGATGTACACTTTGGTGGCCGACGGTGAAGCCGATTTAAAATCGGGTAAAATATCTGTAAATTCACCAATTGGTAAAGGATTGTTAGGGAAATCTGTTGGCGATGTTGCCGAAATTCAGGTGCCTAATGGCGTGATGAAATTTGATATTATAGAAATTTCTCGATAAAATCAATAATCATAAGCAGGGTTCCTATGTGTTTTGCAACAAAAAATTCATAGGAATCAATTCGTTTTAGTCTTGAATCGAGAGCGATTAGTATAATAAGGTGATGCATACATCACATAAAATAGTTTAATTATGGCTTCTATTTTTAGTAAAATTATTTCTGGTGAATTGCCAGCGTATAAAATTGCAGAAACCGAAGAGTTTTTGGCGTTTTTAGATATCAATCCAAACACCAAAGGACATACGCTATGTATTCCTAAACAGGAAGTAGATAAGTTATTCGATTTGGATGAAGCACAATATTTAGGGCTGTTAAAGTTTTCTAGACAGGTTGCAAAAGCTATAGAAAAAGCCATTCCTTGTAAGCGTGTAGGCTTAACCGTAATCGGTTTAGAAGTGCCACATGCCCACGTACATTTAATTCCGTTACACACTATGGAAGACGCACGGTTTTTGCATAAAACAAGCTTGACCGATGCCGATTTTCAAGATGTTGTAAATGCCATAAAAGCACATTTATAGTTTACTAAAGTGTTCTTTTAAGGGTAATTTGCATGGTAGTGCCTTTGCCAATTTCCGATTGTAATACTTTTATTTTTCCGTCGTGAAAATCTTCAATAATACGTTTGGCTAACGAAAGGCCTAAGCCCCAGCCACGTTTTTTGGTGGTAAATCCGGGCTCGAAAATACGTGTAAATTGGTTTTTATGAAGGCCTTTGCCAGTGTCGGAAACTGTAATTTTAACATCGTTTGTGCTCGGGATAATTTTTATAGACAATTCTCCTTTGCCTTTCATCGCATCAATAGCGTTTTTTACTAAATTTTCTATGGTCCAGCTATACAGTTGCGGGTTTAATTGAATAGGGATTTTAGTATCTGGAACATCGATATTAAAGTTTATTAGTTTGGACGAACGCGATTTTAAATAATCGTAAGATTCTATGGTTTCTTGTACCAAGTCTGTTGCTTCAAGCGTTGGTACCGATCCTATTTTGCTAAAGCGTTCAGTAATGGTTTGTAGTCTATTTATATCTTTTTCAATTTCTGTAATATAATCTGGGTTTACATCTTCTATTTTAAGTAGTTCCGTCCAACCAATTAAAGACGATAATGGTGTACCAATTTGGTGAGCGGTTTCTTTGGCCATACCAGACCACAATTTATTTTGTGTAGCAATTTTTGTGCTTCGGTAAAATACATATACCAGCCCTGCAAAAAGCACAATAATTAAAATAAATGCAATGGGGTAATACTTAAGTTTGTTTAGTAATGGCGAATTGCCGTAGTAGAGCGTGTCGAGAACTTTTCCTTCGTAAATAATTTCTATTGGCTGATTTTCTTTTTCGAATTCTAAGATAAGATCTTTTACGTAAGCAGAGTTTTGCGCTTTTTTTTCGTCTAAATTATTGTGCTCTATATTGCCGTTTAAATCCACCATAATCATTGGGGTGGTTGTGTTACTTTGTAAAATTTGAAGAGGTAGCTCGCCAATATCGCCATCTAAATTGGTACTTTTAATCAGATCGCGTTGTGCTGCCGACCAAATTTGCATTTTTATACGTTCTTCGGCTTTGAAGCTTTGAAAAAACATGAAAGTATTCCATAAAATTAAAATAATGATAGTAAAAGAGATACCGATAATAATCCAACGAATGAGTCCCTTATGTTTTGTAAAAAGCATTTAATTTATTTTTAATGGTAATATAATGCAAATCTGTTAATAATATTGTGATATCAAGTGTTCAAATCATTTTTTGTTCAAGCATAGATTGTTTACATTTGCTGAAATTCTAAAAGGCTATATGATTTCATTCGAACCGAAGGAACTTTCAACTGCAAAATTACATAGTTACTTGCTAAGCGCTGTTGCGCCAAGGCCCATTGCGTTTGCGAGTACGGTAGATGCCGAAGGACGTCCTAACTTATCGCCATTTAGTTTTTTTAATGTCTTTAGTGCCAATCCGCCAATTTTAGTATTTTCGCCAGCCAGACGCGTAAAAAATAATACGGTTAAACATACCTTGGTTAATGTGCAGTATACTAAAGAAGTTGTAATTAATATTGTTAATTACGATTTGGTACAGCAAATGTCGTTAAGCAGTACGGAATATCCAGAGGGAGTAAACGAGTTCGAGAAATCGGGTTTAACTATGTTGCCGTCGGATGTTGTAAAACCCTACCGTGTAGGCGAATCGCCTGTGCAGTTAGAGTGTAAGGTTAATCAAATTATAGCATTAGGCGATCAAGGTGGTGCAGGAAATTTAGTGATTTGTGAAGTGGTTAAATTACACATTTCCAAAGAAGTTTTAAATGCAGATAGTACTATTGATCAAGATAAATTAGACGTTGTAGCACGTGCTGGTGGTAGTTATTATAGCAGAGCTAAAACAGGTTTTTTTGAAATACCAAAGCCATTGTCTACAATGGGTATTGGGGTAGATGCTTTACCAGACGATGTAAAAAATAGCATGGTGCTTACGGGCAACGATTTAGGTATGCTTGGTAATGTTGAAGCATTGCCTACGACAGAAGAGGTAGCGGCTTTTGTAAAAGATAGAGCAGAGCGTTACCCGAGTATTAAAAATGTAAATACTTTAAGAGGAAAACATATCTTAGCGCAAAATTTTTTAAGTTACGGCGATGTAGATAGCGCTTGGAAAATTTTATTATCTTAAAACATTATTACAATATCGAACGTTTTATAATAGAATAGAAAAATAAATTAAATGGAAGTACAAGGAAGAATTAAAATGGTAGGTGAGACCCAAACTTTTGGTAGTAATGGGTTTAGAAAAAGAGAAGTAGTAGTTACAACAGAAGAGCAGTATCCGCAACATATATTAGTAGAGTTTGTTCAAGATAAAACAGATTTATTGAACAACTATAGTGTAGGACAAAACGTAAAAGTGAGTATTAATTTAAGAGGAAGAGAGTGGGTAAATCCACAAGGCGAGACCAAGTATTTTAACTCTATTCAGGGTTGGAGAATCGAAGCTGTACAAGATGGTGCTTCTGGTAATGTGCCACCAGTGCCGCCAGCCGATGCATTCGAGCCTGCTTCTAGCTTAAATCAAGACGAGCACGACGACTTACCTTTCTAGTCGAAGGTAAATTATGACTAATTCAAAGTGTGATGAACCTCAATATCTTTCGATATTGGGGTTTATTTATTTTAGATTGTTTTCTTAAATTTGGGTAATGAAGTTTTTAAAAGAAAAAATAGAATTTCCAGATATCCGGGAAGCCACTAAAGAAGGGCTTTTGGCAGTGGGCGGCGATTTGTCTCCTGAGCGATTACTTTTTGCGTATAAACGTGGCATTTTTCCTTGGTTTGAAGACGATAATGCTATTCTATGGTGGTCGCCAGATCCTAGGTTTGTACTTTATCCGGGAGATTTAAAAGTTTCAAAAAGCATGCGTCAGTTTTTAAGAAATTGTAATTTAACAGTAACTGTTAATGCCGATTTTTCGGCGGTAATTAGCGCTTGTTCTAAAATAAGTCGTCCCGGGCAGGAAGGCACTTGGATTACCAAAAAAATGACCGATGCTTATATTGCACTTCATGAAATGGGGTTCGCTAAGTCTGTAGAGGTGTGGCAAGATAAAACACTTGTGGGCGGACTTTATGGTGTGGATTTAGGTAATGGTGTGTTTTGTGGCGAGAGTATGTTTACTAAAGTGAGTAATGCTAGTAAGGCTGGGTTTATCACTTTTATTCAAAATTCCGATTATAAACTAATAGATTGCCAAGTTTATACACCACACCTAGAGAGCCTGGGAGCAATAGAAATTCCTAGAGAACATTTTTTACGCTATCTGTAGTGAGAACTAAACTTCGTTGTATCTAAAACATTGCACTTCGTGGTCGTTTATCATACCAGTGGCTTGCATGTGGGCGTAAATAACGGTAGAGCCTACAAATTTAAATCCACGTTTTTTTAAATCTTTACTGATGGCATCACTCAAAGGGGTGTTTGCTGGGGCGTCTTTATAGTACGACAGTTGGTTTTTAATTGGTTTGCCATCAACAAATCCCCAAATGTAATTACTAAAACTTCCAAACTCTTCCTGTACTTTTATAAAGGCTTGGGCATTACTAACCGTAGCTTTTATTTTTAATTTATTTCGGATGATGCCTGTATCTTGTGCGAGTTCTTCTAGTTTCGAAGCCGTATAATTGGCTATGGTGTTATAATCAAAACCATCAAACGCATTTCTAAAATTTTCTCGTTTTCGTAACACGGTAATCCAACTTAATCCAGCCTGGAATGTTTCCAATATTAAAAACTCAAAAAGTGTAGCGTCATCTTTAACAGGAACGCCCCATTCTAAATCGTGATAAGCTTCATATAAATCGTCTCCAACGCACCAACCGCATCTGTGTTTTTCCATCATAATGAAAGGTTTTAATAAAACTCCTACTAATGTAACAACTGTTACCCAAAAACAAAGGTAATAGCTTTAATTTTGTAGTGTTAAAAATAAAGATTCTCATGGAAATATTACAACGTACGGTTAATGATAATATCGTTAATGATGGATTAAATAACGCAATGTCTTATACTGCGTTTAGAGATTTGGTAAAAACATTAGCGACCACAGACGGAACCACTGGTGTAGAACAATCTGAAGCCCTAATTGCTTATACTAAATTAAACGAAAGCCGTATGAAGCGTTGGGATAAAACGCTTAAAATTTCTGAAGACGATCAAACGCGCATTAAAAATTTTAAAGGAAGTGTTACTTGGTTAGTTATTGCCGAGAGCTGGTGTGGCGATGCCGCCCATATTTTGCCTGTAATTAATAAGGTGGCAGATTTGAATGCAAATATCGATTTGAAAATTGTTTTGCGCGATGAAAACGATGCCTTAATGAATCAATTCTTAACCAACGGCGGAAAGTCTATTCCAAAACTTATTATGATAGATAATAATACGGGCGACGTAGTAAATACTTTTGGTCCGCGACCAAGTATTGCAACACAATTGGTAAACGATTTTAAGGCAGAATATAAGGTGATAACTCCAGCTTTTAAAGAGCAATTACAAACTTGGTATAATTTAGATAAAGGCCAAAGTACTGTAGGCGATTTGTTAGCACTGTTAAAAGTTTAGTGTTTACCTTCAAAATAAAAGGTGATAGATCCGATTTGTGAAGGTTTAGAGGCTTTGGCGTTAAATCGGGCTTTTTTAGCATATTCTAAAGCGCTGTCTATTAAACAGGCGTTGTCTGTAGTGGAAGAGCTGTTAATGTAGGTGTCGGTAACGTCTCCCGCAGCATTTACAGTAATGTTTACAACTACTTTACCACTAGCTTCGCATAAATAAATGGGTGTTGGTAAATACTGATGTGTGCGATCTACTAACGAATAATGCATGCTGCTGTTTTTGTTTGCCGAAGCATTCATGGCAATTTTGTTACTGGTGTTATTCCCGTTTGATGCATTACTTTGCTTTTTAGGCGATCTTGCCTTTAAAATACTGTTTACGCTGTTAAAAGACGATAGCTCATCGGAATTTAAACTAGAACCCTCGCTGTTTGTTTCGGTGGTTTCTGTGGCTTCGGTTAACTCGTTTACCGTTTCTGTTTCTGTGTTTTTAGAATGCTCGAAAGCTTTGGGTGGCGTTATAGGGTTGTAGGCTTGGGCAAAACGTTTTGTATTTTGTGTCTCGTTAAAAGCTTTATTGGTCTCGGCTTTAGCCTGCTGCTGTTGCGTAAGTTCCTTTAGTAATTGTTCTTTTGGAGTGTTTTGTTCCGGGTTAAGCTCGTAATATGTTTCGGCCATTTGTGCAGCTTTTCTGGTTAGGTGCATATTAAATACCAAAAGAAGAACACTGCCGGCTATTAAGGCGGTTATTAATGCTGCTTTATGTTTGTCTATAAACTTCAAAAGACTGTAGATTTTGGGATATACAATACACTAATATACGCAAATTCTAATAGTTTAGTTGTTTAAGGTATTTATAAACTGTTCTGGTGTTAATGCATTTGAAACATTAAAGTCTCCTATTTTTGTGCGGCGTAGTTCAGATAAATGTGCGCCAGATTGTAAAGCCTTGCCGAAATCGTGTGCTAAGGACCTGATGTAGGTTCCTTTACTGCATACCACCCTAAACTTTAATTCCATAGCATTAATAGCTGTGATTTCGAATTCAGAAATATGTATTTTTCTAGGCTTTATTTCTACCTGTTCTCCTGCTCTGGCAAATTCGTAAAGGCGTTTACCTTCTTTTTTTATGGCTGAAAATACTGGTGGATATTGTTCGATATCTCCAATAAAACACTGAGTGGTTTCGTGGATTTTTTCTTCCGTAATGTGATCGGTAGGAAAGGTTTCGTTTATTTCGGTTTCCAAATCGTACGAAGGTGTCGTGCTTCCTAAAACAATGGTGCCTGTGTATTCTTTAATCTGCCCCTGGAACGTATCGATTTGCTTTGTCATTTTTCCGGTACAAATCACTAAAAGCCCAGTCGCTAATGGGTCTAACGTGCCAGCATGACCTACTTTAATTTTTTTAATATTAAAAGCCCTGCGAATTTCCCAACGCAATTTATTTACAGCCTGAAAGGAGGTCCAATGCAAAGGCTTGTCAATTAAAATAACTTGACCATTTAAATAATCTTCTAGAGTTTTCATGTTTTAATTTACTAAAGAGAATGCAATAGCAATACACCCAACTATAGCGCAATATATTGCAAAATAAGAGAGTTTGCTTTTTTTAACAAGTGCAATCATCCAGGTGCAAGCAAAAAGGCCACATATAAAAGCAGCAATAAATCCGGCAGAGAGTGCAGTAATATTTGTGCTTTCTAAGCTTAGTTCGCCTCCTAAAATATCTTTGGCTATTTTACCAAAAATTAGTGGTACAACCATTAAAAACGAAAATCGAGCAGCTTTGGTTTTATCATTACCTAGCAATACCGAGGTCGAAATGGTTGCTCCAGATCTTGAAATCCCAGGAAGCATAGCAATGGCTTGCGAAATACCAATTACAAATGCATTGCTAAAAGATACTGGCTTACCTGTGTTTTTTGCTTTATCGGCTAAAAACAGTAAAATACCAGTTACAATTAACATGGCGCCAACCAATAGAATGTTTCCGCCAAATAAGGCTTCTAATTGTTCTTCAAAAAATAATCCTACAATAACGGCAGGAATCATCGATATTACAATTTTGGCAACAAATTGCAAGTCGTCGTTCCACTGAAATTTTAAGGCACCTTTCGCGATGTCTAAAATATCTTTTCTGAAAATAACTATGGTGCTTAAAGCTGTGGCAAAGTGAAGCACAACGGTAAATAATAAGCTTTCTTCGGGTACTGAATGATCGCCAAGAATTGCTTTTCCTAACTCTAAATGGCCGCTAGACGATACGGGTAAAAATTCGGTAAGTCCTTGTATAATGCCAAGAATAATTGCGTCGAGTGTATCCATTAGTTTTTATTCGGATTTAAAAGAATCGCATAAATTTGAATGCCAAACCCTATGAGTACTAAGGTTGGAGCAAGTCGTATTCTTCTAAAACTAAAAATATCGGGGTTAAAAACATTGGGATCTTCGCTACCACCGCCAGACATTAAAATAAAACCTATGGCTATAAAGGCTAAGCCTATAAACATAAATTTATAGTTTTTTTTTCCGAATATAAAGTCGCCCGTTTTAAGGTCTTTACGTTTTTGTTCTCCCATAGGTGTGTGCTTTGTTAAGTCTACAAGACGTTGCAAATTAACTGTTTTATTTAAAATTAAGCGATTAAATGCACTTAAAATTAATCTAAAGTTATAGAGTTTATAATTTGGTACAGGGCTCTTTTTTCTTCGTCGTTGGTGTACGATAGTACGAACGATAGGCTAAAGCCGTAACGTATAATACAAAAGAACTCTTGTTGTACTTCAAAAGATCCCAAACGTGCCGTTGCTCGCATAACATCAAACGTATGGCCGTCTATGGTTTTCGTGCTTAAATTATCGTCGAATGTGTATGTAGCGCGCGATTGTACCAATAAGTTTTTAGAATGAAACAGATAATCGCTACCGCGTTTTACATGGGGTAAACCATTAATGTTTTCGGCAATTACATTTAAAGAGGCATTGTATCTAGTAGCTTCCTTTATGGGGTGTCTAAAGAGTGTAAATAAATAGGCAATGTTTATTTGCGAAGCTTTTACTGCTTCCTTTATGGCATCGGTTTCGTTTTTTAAAATTTTATCGCCAGCCTCGGTTATGGCTTTAATATCGCGTTTGGATTGTACCGCCCAATCTTCGGGGTAGGTAAACGATAATCCGAAATACGAATTCGAATACGTGTGGTTTTCAGTTGTGCCAAAATCGAAATTCTCGGGTAGGTTTTTGGTGTCTTTGTTGCAACTAGTAAGGCATAGCATCAGACATATTATACCAAATAATTTTAGTTTCATTTTATTAATAATATAATTGATCTGTTTTTAGATTTAAGAAGCGTTGGGTGGCAATAAAGGTACTTATCCATGTAATTACAATGCCTAAAATAAAAATGGTTAAAAACAATCCGCCAATAAGTATTGGGTTGTTTAGCAGTTGTAAATCTGGGAAAGTTTTGTTGAGGTAATAAAATACAATCGCCATACCAATTAGTGCTAAAATAGCACCAATAATGCCCAAACGTACACTTTTCCAAACAAAGGGTTTTCTAATAAAATGTTTGGTGGCGCCTACCATTTGCATGGTTTTTATGGTAAACCGTTTGGAGTAAACCGAAAGTCGGATAGAACTGTTAATAAGTAGTACAGCTATAACGGTAAATACCCCGCTAATTACCAAGATCCAGAAACTGATGCGCTTTACATTGTCGTTCATTAAATTTACCAAATCGTTATCGTAGCGCACCTCGTCTACAAAGGTTTTGGCTAAGGCTTCATCCGAAATGGTTTTTAAATGTTCCGATGTTACAAAATCGGCTTTTAAGTGTACATCTATCGAATTTTGTAAGGGGTTGTAGCCTAGAAAATTCATAAAATCCTCGCCATTTTCGGCCTTCATAAATTCGGCTGCCTGCTCTTTAGAAACGTATTCGGTCGATTTTACATAATCGGCCATACTCAAGCTTTTTTCAAGCTGATTAATCTCAACCTCTTTAGCGGTATCTTTCAAATAAATGGTAACCACCACTTGTTCTTTAAAATGGTCGGCTACTTTTTTGGTGTTCAGCACAAGCATGCCCAACAAACCAAGTAAAAATAAGACTAAAGCAATACTCAATACCACAGAAAAATATGAAGATATTAATCGGCGTTTTTGATATTTGTCAAAAGATGAGCTCATATAAGGGTTGAATTTGTTTGTAAAAATATAAAAGAAATCTATTTCGTTACGGATAACAACGTTTAAACTTTCAACATTGTTATAATAAGCGTAAATTTGCGGCTTTATTAAGCGGAATAGAACATTATGACCTATAATTTTAACGACATAGAGGCCAAATGGCAACAATATTGGGCCGAAAACAAAACGTTTCAAGCCAAAAATCAATCTGAAAAACCTAAATATTACGTGCTGGATATGTTTCCGTATCCGTCTGGTGCCGGATTGCATGTTGGGCACCCGCTAGGCTATATCGCGTCGGATATTTATGCGCGCTACAAACGTCATAAAGGCTTTAATGTATTACATCCGCAAGGTTACGATAGTTTTGGTTTACCGGCTGAGCAATATGCCATTCAAACAGGGCAGCATCCTGCTATTACTACCGAAACCAATATTGCTACGTATAGAAGACAGTTAGATAAAATCGGGTTTTCGTTCGATTGGTCGCGCGAAGTGCGTACCTCGAATCCGGAGTATTACAAATGGACGCAGTGGATTTTTATTCAGTTGTTTAACTCTTGGTTTAATAACGATACCAATAAAGCCGAAGACATTTCAGAATTGGTTAGTATTTTTGAAACCGAAGGGAATGCTAAGGTAAATGCCGTGTGCGATGATGCTGTTGAAACCTTTACAGCAGACCAATGGAATGCATTTCCAGTTGAAGAACAACAGGATGTTTTATTACAATACCGTTTAACCTATTTGGCCGAAACCGAAGTAAACTGGTGCCCAGAATTAGGAACCGTTTTAGCCAACGACGAGATTGTAAATGGTGTTTCCGAACGAGGTGGCCATCCTGTAGTGCGTAAAAAAATGACGCAGTGGAGCATGCGAATTTCTGCTTATGCCGAGCGCTTATTACAAGGCTTAAACGAAATTGATTGGACTGATTCCTTAAAAGAAAGTCAGCGTAATTGGATAGGAAAATCGGTTGGTGCTTCTGTGACTTTTAATGTCATGTCGAGCGCAGTCGAGACATCAACAACCAGCAACCAACAACCAGCAACCATAGAAGTTTTCACAACGAGACCCGATACCATTTTCGGCGTTTCGTTCATGACTTTAGCCCCAGAGCACGAATTGGTTTCAAAAATCACAACTGCAGAACAAAAAGCCGAAGTTGAAGCTTACATCGAAAAAACGGCCAAGCGTAGCGAACGCGAGCGTATGGCCGATGTAAAAACTATTTCGGGGGTGTTTACAGGGGCGTATGCCGAGCACCCGTTTACTAAAGAACCGATCCCGATTTGGATTGGCGATTACGTGTTGGCAAGTTACGGAACAGGAGCAGTTATGGCGGTGCCTTGTGGCGATCAGCGTGATTACGATTTTGCAAAACATTTCAACATCGATATCCCGAATATTTTTGAAGGCGTCGATATTTCGGAAGAAGCTTTTGCCGAAAAAGGCAATACCAAACTCACTAATAGTGGATTTTTAGATGGTTTAGCTTATAAAGAAGCAACCAAAAAGGTGATTTCGGAATTAGAAAACATGGGGCAAGGAGAAGGGAAAACCAATTACCGTTTGCGCGATGCCGTGTTTAGTCGTCAGCGTTATTGGGGTGAGCCATTCCCTGTATATTATGTGAATGGCAAACCACAAATGATTGCTACCGAGCATTTGCCAATTCGTTTGCCAGAAGTTGAAAAATATTTACCAACCGAAACCGGTGAGCCGCCTTTAGGTCGCGCCGATGTTTGGGCTTGGAACCGCCTCAAGGCGGAAGTAGTCTCAAATGATTTAATAGACAACGTTAATGTTTTTCCTTTAGAACTAAACACCATGCCAGGTTGGGCGGGGAGTTCGTGGTATTTCTTCTGTTATATGGAAGAAGCTGCTAATCGCGGAGAAGCCTTTGCAAGCGCGGAAGCTCTAAAATATTGGGAGAATGTCGATTTATATATTGGAGGTAGCGAGCACGCAACCGGACACTTGTTGTATTCTCGTTTTTGGGTGAAATTTTTAAAAGACCGCGGTTTTGTAAACATCGAAGAGCCTTTTAAAAAACTGATTAATCAGGGCATGATTTTGGGAACGAGTGCGTTTGTTTATAGAGTAGGAACCTCTTTTTCAATAAAAAAAATGTCACCAAACCGTAGGTTGGATGAAGTGAAAGTTCCTTATTATTTCGTTTCAAAAGAAAGTTATGAAAATGTATTAAACGGAAATTATGACGAAAGTGTAAAAACAGTTTATGAAAAAGCAAAATTATTATGGGAGAATGAAGGTTTTCAAGTGGAACCGAACATTGAAAAAACTAATTGTTCCGCCATTCATTCCGATGTTTCATTTGTAAATGCTTCCGATGAACTGGATATTCAAGCGTTTAAAAATTGGAGAGAAGAGTTTAAAGATGCTGAATTCATTTTAGAAGATGGTGTTTACAAAGTAGGTCGCGAGGTTGAAAAAATGTCAAAATCGAAATACAACGTCGTAAATCCAGATCAAATTTGTGAAGATTATGGTGCCGACAGTTTACGTTTGTACGAAATGTTCTTAGGACCGTTAGAGCAAGCCAAACCTTGGAATACAGCCGGAATTACAGGAGTACATGGTTTCCTTAAAAAATTGTGGAAATTATATGTTGGCGAAAATGGTGTAAATGTTACTGATGCCGAGCCGACGAAAGACAACCTGAAAACGCTTCATAAAACCATTAAAAAGGTAGAAGACGACATCGAGAATTTCTCTTTTAATACGTCGGTTTCAACCTTTATGATTGCGGTTAACGAGTTCACGGCGCAAAAATGTGTAAGCAAAGCGGTATTAGAGCCGTTCTTGGTTTTAATTTCACCGTATGCACCGCATATCGCCGAAGAATTGTGGCAGCAATTGGGGAATACAGAATCTATTTCGGAAGCAGCTTTCCCAATTTTTGATGCAAGTCATCTGGTAGAAAGCAGTAAAGTGTATCCAATTTCTTTCAACGGAAAAACACGTTTTACGCTAGAATTACCATTGGATTTAGGTAAAGACGAAATCGAAAAAATTGTAATGGCTCACGAAAAAACCGAAGCTCAATTACAAGGGCGTACGCCTAAAAAAGTAATTGTGGTACCTGGAAAAATTATCAATATAGTAGGTTAAGCACTGGTGCCGGTTTTTCGATATTCGGAATAATCGACATGCTTATTTAAGAAATAAACGGAATCACCTTCAGAATTATGAGGGTGATTTTTTTATTGGTAATAATGTGATATTCAGTATTCTGAAATTTGGGAAAGTGGAAATATTTAATCAATTTAGTTGTATTAAAATCTCCAATTATGAAAATAGGTGTGCCCAAAGAAATTAAGAATAACGAAAACCGTGTAGGCATGACGCCTGCTGGAGTTTTCGAACTTACCAAACGCAACCATACGGTGTATGTGCAATCTCTTGCCGGCGAAGGTAGCGGATTTTCAGATCAGGATTATACAGATGTTGGTGCAGTGGTTTTAAATACCATCGATGAGGTGTATGCTGTAAGCGATATGATTGTAAAGATTAAAGAGCCTATAGCGGTAGAATATCCGTTAATTAAAGCCAATCAGATTGTGTTTACTTATTTTCATTTTGCATCTAGCGAGGCGCTAACCTTAGCTATGTTGGAAAGTCAGGCGGTGTGTATTGCTTACGAAACGGTAGAAGACGACGATGGTTCGTTGCCGTTGCTAACACCAATGTCTGAAGTAGCTGGGCGTATGGCCATACAACAAGGTGCAAAATATTTAGAGAAACCCATAAAAGGTCGCGGCGTTTTGTTAGGTGGTGTGCCAGGGGTATCGCCAGGGAAAGTACTTGTTTTAGGTGCTGGAGTTGTGGGAGTACAAGCTGCAAAAATGGCCGCTGGATTGGGCGCTCATGTTACGATAATGGATGTGAATATGAAACGTCTTAGATATGTTAACGATATTATGCCAAGTCATGTAGTTACTGAATTTTCAAGCGAATATAATATCCGAAAACATATTAAAACCCACGATCTTATTATAGGGGGCGTGCTAATAAAAGGAGGTAAAGCGCCTAAATTAATAACGCGCGATATGCTTAAAGATATGCGTCCAGGCACCGTATTGGTAGATGTTGCTGTAGATCAGGGCGGTTGTATAGAAACCACTAAAGCGACAACACACGAAGATCCTACATATATAATAGATCATATTGTGCATTACTGCGTAGCCAATATGCCGGGAGCCGTACCGTACACCTCCACTATTGCCTTAACCAATGTAACGTTGCCTTATGTGTTAAAATTGGCAGATTTGGGTTGGGAAGCGGCTTGTAAAGCAGATCGTGCCTTGGCAAAAGGGATAAATATTGTAAAAGGTGAAATTATGTACAAGGAAATCGCCGAATCGTTTAATTGGAATGTGAGCTCGTAATTGTAAAAACTGACAGAATTACCTGCCGATACTTTGGCTTATTTTTTGTAATAAATGTGTTATATTTACTATAAAAGATAAAAACATGTTTACATATTATATATTAATAGGGGCGATAGCTTTAGTAAGTTGGTTGGTGAGCAATCAGTTAAAAAGCAAATTTCAAAAATATTCTAAAATCCATTTAAGCAATGGCATGAGCGGAAAAGAGATTGCCGAAAAAATGTTAGCCGATAATGGTATTACCGATGTTAAGGTTATTTCTACAGCAGGACGATTAACAGATCACTACAATCCACAAAATAAAACCGTTAATTTAAGTGAAGCTGTTTATGCCGAACGCAATGCCTCAGCTGCAGCTGTTGCGGCTCACGAATGTGGTCATGCCGTGCAACATGCGCAAGCCTATAGTTGGTTAACTATGCGATCGCAATTAGTGCCTGTAGTTAGTATTTCGTCTAAAATGTCGCAATGGTTAATTATAGGAGGTTTGGTTTTAGGTGCAGCTTCTGGTGCAGGTTTAGGATTTTGGGTGTCGGTTGTTGGACTTCTAATGATGGGAATGGCGACCTTGTTTAGTTTTATAACCTTACCCGTAGAATACGATGCCAGTAACAGAGCTTTAGCTTGGTTAAAAAACAAAAATATGTTAGCACCACAAGAATATGCCGGTGCAGAAGATGCTTTAAAATGGGCGGCTAGAACGTATTTAGTTGCAGCTATAGGTGCACTTGCATCTCTATTATATTGGGCCATGCAAATTTTAGGAAATAGAAACTAAGAGAAAAAAATATAATGTAGAAGGTCGAGTTTTTTAGAAAATTCGACCTTTTTTAATTTATAATATTTAGATTTAAGTACTAATTAAAACGATTTAAATGGAAAATTTACCCCAAAAAGTATTGTTGAATACGCTAAGCGATACAGAACGTGTTGCTTTTTACAAGAAAACCTACGCTCATGTTGCTGGTGGCGTGTTGATGTTTATCATTTTTGAATACCTTATGTTACAAAGTGAAGCTATTGTTAACTTTGCGCTGTCGTTAACCGAAGGCTATAGATGGCTATTTATGTTAGGCGGCTTTATGTTTATGACCAATTATGCAGAGCGCATGGCGTTAAAATCTGATGATAAAACCATGCAGTATGTGTCTTACGGTATTTATATTCTTGCCGAAGCTTTCATTTTTATTCCTTTATTGTACATGGCAATTTATTTTACCGAAGGCTTCGATTTAATTAATCAGGCAGCTGTGGTAACCTTATCGCTGTTTACAGGATTGTCGGCTATAGTTTTTGTAACCAAAACAGATTTTTCGTTTTTGCGAGCAGGGCTTACGGTCGGATTTTTTATAGCTATCGGTTTAATTATAGCAGGGATGATATTTGGTTTTAATTTAGGCTTGTGGTTTTCGGTTGGGATGTGTGTGCTGGCTGCAGGTACTATTCTATATCAGACATCAAGTTTAGTAAATATATATTCTGAAGATCAATATGTGCCAGCGGCCATAGGTCTGTTTGCTTCATTAATGCTATTGTTTTGGTACGTGTTACAAATTTTTATGTCTAGAGATTAAGAAAAAAATCAATGCAAATATTTCAAAGCTTCGGAGTTATACCGAGGCTTTTTTTAAATAGGAATTTGTCGGTCTATTTGTTGGTTTAACGAAATGAAAGTTTCAGTTCGGGAAACGCCTTCAATAGATTGAATTTCTTTGTTTAACAAATGCATTAAGTGTTCGTTGTCTCGACATAAAATTTTAATAAAAATACTCCAATTACCAGTCGTGTAATGGCATTCTAATACTTCGGGAATTTTTTTTAACTGTTTAACGGCTTCTGGATTACTCATGGCTTTATCTAAATAGATGCCTATAAACGCCATCGTTGTATATCCTAAAACCTTAGGGTTTATAGTGAATTTTGATCCTGAAATTAATCCCGATTTTTCGAGTTTACGCAAACGCTGATGAATGGCAGCCCCAGAGATGCCTACACCACGGGCTATTTCTAATATTGGCGTTCTGGCATCTTGCATTAAAGCACGAAGTATCTCTTTGTCGATGCCATCTATTTCTATATTCTGATTTGCAACCTTCATAAAGTGTTTTTCGGTAATTAATTATAAAATTAACGATAATATCTTTTATATTGATGGTAAATCGTTTAAATGTTTAACGGATTGTAACCTAAATAAGGCACTTCTTTTTCGTGAAACTGAATGCCATATTGTTCTAAGGTTTTTAAAATAGGCGTGTAGACTTCTTTGCTTATTGGGCGAAGAACACCGGGCGTTGTTATTTGCTTGTTTAAAATAGCCAATGCGGCTATGGCAACGGGTAGGCCAACGGTTTTAGACATGGCTGTAAATGTTTGATCTTGCCCTAAAGTCACCATAGTCGAATCAATTTGATGGGATTTACCAGCCAATTCGTAGCCGAATTTATGATACATCACAATCATATCTTTATCGTCTGGGGCTAAGGTCCAACTATCCATTAAAATGTGTTGCAACATTTGTGCAGGTGTAGCTTGTTTTAGGCCAGTAGTTTTTTTGGGATTGAAAATATCTAGTTCCAATAGTTTGTCCCAAACCACATCGTCTTGATCTATTTTTAATTGGTGTCTTAATTTTAATTCCACCGAATCGGAAGGACTATAAGGTAAAAATGCATTCACAAAATCGCGGTAGCTCATGTGTTCGCTATCTTCTAAAATATAGCTGTCGTCTGTCATCCCTAATTGTACAAACATGTTCCAGGCTCGGCTAAAACCTACGCGACGTATGGTGCCGCGGTATAGTGTTTTTACTTGGTCTAAACCGTAAACACTTTGGTATTTTAAAGAGTCGCGGTTGGCGTAAGCTTCAAAACGCCCAAAACCGTCAACATCTAAAAATTCGGTACGCCTAAATAAGCGGTGGTAAGGAATGTACTTGTATGTGTTTTCTTGGATAAACTTAGCTGCTCCTCCTTGTCCGGCCAAAACTACATTTCTGGGATTCCAAGTGAATTTGTAATTCCATAAATTGGTATCGCTTTCAGGAGCAACCAATCCGCCAGTAAACGATTCGAACAGTAGCATTTTGCCGCCTTTACTTCTAATGCGGTCTATAACTTGCATGGCGCTCATGTGGTCTATGCCAGGGTCTACGCCAATTTCATTCATAAAAACGAGTCCTTTTTGTATGGCTTCGTTATTAAGTGCTTGCATTTGGTCGCTAATGTACGAGGCGGTAACTAAATGTTTGTTCAGGCTTAAGCAATCTTTTGCAATGTCTAAATGCAAATGCGCTGGGAGCATAGAAATTACAATGTCGGCATTTTTAATGGTTTGCCTTCGTAAGGTTTCATTAAAAATGTCTAAGGCTAAGGTAGTTGCATTTTTATGGTTTTTAATAAGTCTTTTGGCATGCTCCAGCTGTTTGTCGGCAATCGTAATTTGTAATTCTTCGGTCTGCGATTTTTCTAAAAGATATTGAATTAAATGTGAGCTAGATTTTCCAGAACCAATTATTAAAATGTTTCGCATAATGAGAGTAGTTAGTTAATTTTGTAAAGCTAGAGTTGCTTATAAAAGTACAAAATACAAGCGCTCGCTACTTTTAAAAATATAAAATTATAATATGAATAAAACGATTTTACTCGCTGCTGGCATTCTTGGTGTTTTAAGTGTAATTATTGGCGCTTTTGCGGCTCATGGCCTAAAACCTTTAATATCGGCCGAAGCTTTGCAGACGTTCGAAACTGGTGTGCGTTATCAAATGTACCATAGTTTGTTTTTACTATTTGTAGGTGGCACATCGTATATCAATTCTAAATCTAAGTCTGTAATATTGTATTTGGTAGTAGCAGGTGTAATATTGTTTTCGGGATCTATTTATGGCTTGGCAACAAATCCGCTTTCTGGCTTCGATTTTAAAACCATTGGCTTTGTAACTCCTATAGGTGGTTTGTTACTCATTTTAGGCTGGGTTGTTGCGATATTATCATTTTTGAAGATTAAAAATGATAAAGTGAAAATTTAAATCGGTTATTTCAAATAATATTTTAATTTTGTTGTAACAAACAAACATTATTATGGTAGATAATACCCAAATTACGAAAACGATTTCGTTGGAAAAATACGGAATTAAAAATGCCAAAGTTCAATATCAACTAACACCAGACGAGCTACAGCAACACACCTTGGATAAAGCTCAGGGCGTTGAAGCTAATTCAGGAGCCTTAGCCGTAAACACTGGTGAGTTTACAGGGCGATCGCCAAAAGATCGTTTTATTGTTAAAGATGCTATTACCGAAGATCGCATTTGGTGGGGAGATGTTAATATTCCTTTCGATTCGGATAAGTTCGATGCTTTATACAAAAGAGTAGTCGATTATTTATCGGGGAAGGAAATATTTGTAAGGGACAGTTATGCTTGTGCAGACAAGAATTACCAACTTAATATTCGTGTTATTAACGAGTATCCGTGGAGTAACATGTTTGCTTATAATATGTTTTTAAGGCCTACCGATGAGGAATTGACTAATTTTAAACCAGAATGGACTATTGTAAATGCACCTGGTTTTATGGCCGATCCAGAACGTGATGGTACACGACAGCATAATTTTGCAATTTTGGACTTTACCAGAAAAATTGCGCTTATTGGTGGTACAGGTTATACAGGAGAAATTAAGAAAGGTATATTTTCTGCACTTAACTTTATACTTCCTGTTTTTAAAAATACTTTGCCAATGCATTGTAGTGCCAATGTGGGTAAACAGGGCGATACAGCCATATTTTTTGGGTTGTCGGGTACAGGTAAAACCACACTCTCTGCCGATCCCAACAGACGTTTAATTGGCGATGATGAGCATGGTTGGACCAACGAAAATACAGTCTTTAACTTCGAGGGTGGTTGTTATGCTAAAGTCATTAATCTGTCTGAAGAAAACGAGCCTGACATTTTTAAGGCTATAAAAAAAGGAGCTATTCTTGAGAATGTGATTTTAGATGATGATGGGGAGGTAGATTTTTCGAATACGTCCATCACTCAAAACACTCGGGTGAGTTATCCAATTCATCATATCGATAATATTCAGGTGCCTTCCATAGGAAAAAATCCTAAAAATATATTCTTTTTAACCGCAGATGCCTTTGGAGTGATTCCTCCAATTTCCAAATTAACACCAGCGCAAGCTGCCTACCATTTTATTTCGGGATATACCGCTAAAGTAGCAGGAACCGAAGCTGGTGTGGTAGAGCCACAACCGTCGTTTTCGGCATGTTTTGGAGCGCCATTTATGCCTTTACACCCTGCTGAATATGCAGAAATGTTAAGTCAGAAAATGAAAGATGCTGGTGTTAATGTTTGGCTTGTTAATACCGGTTGGACTGGTGGACCTTACGGTGTTGGCACACGTATGAAACTTAAATATACCAGAGCAATGATTAACGCCGTTTTAAATGGAGATTTAGGCTTGTATAATTACGACGATTACCACATACATTCTGTATTTGGCGTGGCACAGCCTAGAACCTGCCCAGGTGTACCTACCGAAGTTTTAAGTCCAAGAGCTACTTGGAATAACGACGAAGCTTATTATACCACAGCGTTTAAACTTACGAATGCCTTTAGGGAAAACTTTAAAAAATTTGAAGCCTATGCGAGCGAAGAAATCCGTAGGGGAGGACCGCAGCGTTACGCTTTTTAATACCATCTAAACAATCAACTAAACCAAACCAAACTAAAAAAGCGATTCAAATTTGAATCGCTTTTTTTATAATTTTTAGTTAAACAGAGTAAAGTTTATTTGCCTTTGTTAACTTTCTCTATGTATTTTTCTAAAGCCATAGTCATAGAAGGTGTTTCTGGCGTAGGCGCTGCAATGTCTACGCGCAAGCCTTTTTCCTCTACAGCCTTAATGGTTGTGTTTCCAAATACCGCTATACGTGTGTTGTTTTGCTTGAAATCTGGGAAATTATGAAATAAAGATTCAATTCCCGAAGGGCTAAAGAATACTAAAATATCGTAAGTAACATTTTCAAGATCAGACAAATCGCTAATTACGGTTTTGTAAAAAATAGCTTCTTTCCAGCTGATTTTTAAACCGTTTAAAATTTCAGGAACTTCAGGTTTAAGTTTGTCTGTAGTAGGTAGTAGAAATTTTTCGTCTTTATATTTTTTAATTAGTGGCGATAATTCTGCAAAAGTACGCTTACCAACGTAAATTTTACGTTTTCTGTAAACAACATATTTTTGTAGGTAATAGGCAACAGCTTCCGATTGGCAAAAATATTTTAGAGTGTCAGGCACTTTAAAGCGCATTTCTTCGGCAACTCTAAAAAAATGATCTACTGCGTTACGGCTAGTTAAAATAATGGCAGTGTAGTTGTTTAGGTCTACTTTCTGCTGTCTAATTTCTTTGGCAGGAACGCCCTCTACATGAATAAAAGGTCTGAAATCAATTTTTACTTTTTGCTTTTCTTGAAGATCAAAATACGGGGAATTTTCAATTTTAGGTTCTGGTTGAGAGACTAAAATGGTTTTCACTTTCATAAGCGGTTTAGATTTTTGAGACCCTAATACATTGTAACAAACTTGTACAAAATAATATAGGGTGCGATTTCAAGTGTGCAAAGATATAAAATAAAATAGAAAAGGTTGGATTTTATTAAACTTCTATAACGTTTTAGTGAGCTTGTTAATCCTAAGATAACAAGGCTTAATAATATGGCTAAAACAATGTATATGACTGTTTTAGAAGGTGTTATGCTGTAAATTAAAAAAGCGTTGATGGGAATGAGCAAGATGCCAAAAAAATTTTTATAACTGGTTTTCTGGAATAAGTAATTATCCATTACATCGTCTATATTAAAAATACTGGCTAAAAGACGCTCAAAAAGTACTTTTATAAGTAAAAACGCACCAATGCTAAATATTATTTTAAGCATAACATTGGGGTTTAAATTTAAGTTTGTAAACAGGGCGTTGTAACAAATACAAATAAAAATTGCTGCCGAAATAATGAAGTTTACAAATAGTAAAGCGTCAAACCAATCAAAAAACTTTTGGTCGCGCGCGTAAATATTTAAATACTTAGAGTTTAGTAAAATGGCCGAAAACTCGTTAAACCGGTTTGCATAGATTGTTTTAGCCATAGTCATGGCTATTAATCCAATCATAATTAAAATGGTAAATATCTCGTTAGATGTTACTTCTCTAAGCATGGCTCAAAATTATTTAAAATTATAATAAGGCATCGTAATTATTAAGGAATATTTAAAAAAAAGAAATTGTTAAAAACTGTACATTTGTAGCTTTAATAGCATTTAAGTGAGAGACTCTATAGTCATTATCCCTACATACAACGAAATCGAAAATATAGAAAGCATCATACGTGCTGTATTTGCACAAGCCAAAGCTTTCGATATTTTGGTAGTCGATGATAATTCGCCAGACTTAACAGCGTTAAAGGTTAAGGAACTTCAAAAAGAATTTCCAGAGCAATTACATTTAGAAGTTCGGCAAGATAAATCGGGATTGGGTACGGCTTATATTCATGGATTTAAATGGAGCTTAAAAAAAGCGTATCGCTATATTTTTGAAATGGATGCCGATTTTTCGCATAACCCAAAAGATTTGGTACGTTTGTACGAGGCTTGTGCTATAGATGGTGGAGATTTAGCAGTAGGGTCGCGGTATGTAACAGGTGTAAATGTTATAAACTGGCCCATGAGCAGGGTGCTTATGTCGTATATGGCATCAAAATACGTACGCATGATTACCGGTATGAAAATACACGATACCACAGCGGGTTTTGTATGCTATAAGCGCGAAGTATTAGAAGCTTTAAACTTAGATAAGATTAAATTTGTAGGATATGCGTTTCAAATAGAAATGAAATTTAAAGCCTACATTAAGCATTTTAAAATTATTGAAGTGCCCGTAATTTTTACAGATCGAACCAAAGGAGAATCTAAGTTAAGCTCGGGGATTATTTCTGAAGCCATCTTTGGAGTCATCTCTATGAAATTGAAAAGTATATTTAAAACATAAAAAAGCATAACATGCAAGCAAGACAGGTGTTAATTAAAAACGCAAAAATTGTAAACGAAGGCGTTGTTTTTGAAGGCGATATTTTAATTGAAGGCGAATTTATTAAAGAAGTAGGAGAATCTATCAGCGCAAAATCATCAGATGTGCAAGTGTTTGATGCCGAAGGTAAATATGTGTTGCCAGGGGTTATAGACGATCAAGTACATTTTAGAGAGCCAGGTTTAACCCATAAAGCCGATATTGCTACCGAGTCTAAAGCTGCTATTGCAGGTGGCATTACATCGTTTATAGAAATGCCTAATACCGTTCCGCAAACAACAACTCTTGAAAAATTAGACGAGAAGTTTGCCATCGCCGAAGCGACATCGTATGCGAATTATTCGTTTATGTTTGGAGGTACTAACGATAATTTAGACGAAATTCTAAAAGTCGATACCAAAACTGTGGCTGCACTTAAATTGTTTTTAGGATCGTCTACAGGTAATATGTTAGTCGATAACCCTAAAGTATTAGAGGAAATTTTCTCGAAAGTGAATATGCTTATTGCTGTACATTGCGAAGACGAAGGTACCATAAAACGCAATATGGATATTTACACCGAAAAGTTTGGTGAAGATATTCCTATTAAACATCATCCAGATATCCGAAGCGAAGAAGCCTGTTATTTATCGTCGTCTAAAGCTATAGAATTGGCCAAAAAAACAGGCGCACGATTACATGTGTTTCATTTGTCTACTGGAAAAGAAACACAGTTGTTCAGTAATAAAATACCATTAAAAGATAAAAAAATAACAGCAGAAGTTTGTGTTCATCATTTGTGGTTTACAGATCAAGATTATAACAAAAAAGGCACATTAATTAAGTGGAACCCTGCAGTTAAAAGTGAAGCCGATAGAGACCAACTTTGGAAAGCTTTGCTAGACGACCGTATAGATGTTATTGCAACAGATCATGCTCCACACACATTAGACGAGAAACAGAATGTGTATACTAAAGCGCCGTCTGGAGGCCCTTTGGTACAGCATGCCTTACCTGCTATGTTAGAAATGCACCATCGCGGTGTGGTTTCTATAGAGAAAGTTGTAGAAAAAATGTGCCATAACCCTGCTATTTTATTCGAAATTGAAAAACGAGGTTTTATAAAAGAAGGCTATTATGCCGATTTGGTTTTAGTAGATTTAAATAATCCTTGGACAGTTAAAAAAGAAAATATTTTATATAAGTGCCAATGGTCTCCTTTTGAAGGGACTACGTTTAAATCTAGAATTACACATACATTTTTAAATGGTACTTTAGTGTATCAAAATTTTAAATTCAACGATGTTAAAGCTGCAAAACGCTTAACGTTTAATAGATAATGAGAATAGCAGTATTCCTTTTAAGTTTCGTTTTAGTGGTGTCTTGCCATAAGGTTAAAAAGCCAGAGCAACCAGAAAATCTGATGTCAGAAGACCAAATGGTTAATGTTATTATAGATATGGCCTTATTAACCGCAGCCAAAGGTGTAGACCGCGTAGCGTTAGAAGAAAAAGGTATTATGCCAGAAGCATTTGTGTATGAAAAACACCAAATAGATAGCTTGCAATTTGCTTTAAGTAGTAACTATTACGCGCACGACATTGCTGCTTACGAAGCTATATATGCTAAAGTGGATGATAGTTTAAAAGCGATAAAGGCCGTTATTAAACAGCAGCAAGACGAAGCAGAAGAAGCTAAACGTAAAGCCGATTCTCTTAAAAAAGTGGCTATGCCTAAAGTGAAGCCTCAGGAAGGCAAGAAAGTGATTAAGGGTATTAAGTTAGATAGTATTATTGCTAGGTAAAATAGGTTTAAATTATTTGCTTAAATCTTCAAGATAGCGTTTGCTAATCGTGTTAATACTTTGTGTAATAGGAATCCACTTGTAATTTAGTGTTTTTGTAATTTTTTTATTACTGTATACAGAGGTGTTGTTTATAGTACTGGCCATTTGTTTGCTTAGTTTTCGTCGTTTTCCGGTAAGTTTGCTAATTAGCCAATCTAAACGCCATGCAATTTGCGTTAATCCAGACGATACCTTTTTATACGGAGGTTTAACTTGTAAAGCTTTGGCAATATTATCAAGCAATTGTTTGTAGCTCCAATTTTCCGATACCAAAATAAAATTCTCGTTGGTAATATCACTTTGCATTAAGGCAATCATAATCGAGGTTACATCTTCTACATCTACAAAGCCTGTGCCTCCTGTAGCGTAATATTTTAGTCCGTTGTGTATTTGTTTAAAAAATGTGCCAGTACCGTGATTCCAGATTCCTGCGCCAAGGATTACGCCTGGGTTAATAATTACGGCATGTAAACCTTCCTGTGTGGCGCGCCAAACTTCCATTTCGGCACCATATTTTGTAATGGCATATACATTGTTGTCGGCTTCAGGGTTCCAATACGTTGTTTCTTGTATGGGATCTTGGTTTAACGACTCGCCCAATGTGGCCACAGAGCTTACATAACAGAGTTTGGTAACGCCTGTTTTAAGAGCAATGTTTACTATATTGGCAGTGCCTTCAATATTCGTACGACGTAATAAAGTGTATTTGTTAGGTTCGAAAGATACAAATGCAGCGCAGTGGTACACGAGGCTTATGTCTGTAAAAGCTTCGGTAAGTTGCGGGACATCCAGTATATCGGCTTCAAACCATTCTATTTTATTAAATAAAACGTCTACTTCTTTTGTGTAGTACGAAAACACACGTTTTACAATATCTAACTTGTGTTTAGACCTGTAAATAGCTCTTAACTTTTCGTTTTTAGTAGCAAGTTTGTATAATAAATGAGACCCAACAAGTCCTGTGCCTCCAGTAACTAAAATCATAAAACTAAGGTAAAGAATTATTTAATATAGGCAGAATTATATTACGATTTTTATCTTTGTACGAGATTATTAAAAATTAGAAATAATGACCAAAAATTTAGTTGAAGAATTAACGTGGAGAGGCTTGGTTCACGATATAATGCCAGGAACAGAAGAACAGTTAAATAAAGAAATGACGACGGTTTATATTGGGTTCGATCCTACTTCAGATTCTTTGCATATTGGAAGTTTAGTGCCTATTATTTTGTTGGTTCATTTAGAAAAATCTGGGCATAAACCTATTGCTTTGGTTGGAGGTGCAACGGGTATGATTGGTGATCCTTCAGGGAAAAGCGATGAGCGTAATTTGTTAGACGAAGCTACTTTAGCTAAGAATGTAGCAGGAATTAGAGGGGTGTTATCGCGATTTTTAGATTTCGATTCTGCCGAAAAGAATGCTCCAGTTTTAGTAAATAACTACGATTGGATGAAAACCTTCTCGTTTATAGAATTTGCGCGCGATGTCGGTAAACGTATTACCGTTAATTACATGATGGCTAAAGATTCTGTAAAAAAGCGTTTGTCTGGGGATTCTGGTGTAGGTATGTCGTTTACAGAGTTTACTTATCAGTTAATTCAGGGGTACGATTTTTACCATCTTCATAAAAATCACAATTGCTTATTACAAATGGGCGGAAGCGACCAGTGGGGCAATATAACCACCGGAACCGAATTGGTACGCCGTATGAATGTTGGAGAGGAGGCTAAAGCGTTTGCAATGACCTGTCCGTTAATTACAAAGGCCGATGGATCTAAATTCGGAAAAAGTGAAGGTGGTAATGTTTGGTTAGATGCCGATAAAACATCAGTTTATAAATTCTATCAGTTTTGGTTGAATGCTACCGACGAAGATGCCGAAAAATATATTAAAATATTCACGTTTTTAGATAAAGCTTCAATAGACGCTTTAATTTTAGAACACCAGGAAGCGCCGCATTTAAGATTGCTTCAAAAGAAATTGGCTGAAGAAGTAACAAGTTTTGTGCATTCTAAAGCCGATTTCGAAAATGCCGAAAAGGCTTCAAACATATTGTTTTCAAAATCCTTTAAAAATGATATTAAAGCTTTAGACGAAAAAACATTTTTAGATGTGTTTGAAGGTGTGCCAATGGCAGAATTACCAGCATCCGAATTACATGAAGGTGTAGATATGATTGCTGCTCTAGCGGCAAAAACCAACTTTTTAGGTTCTAATAGCGAAGCGCGTCGTGCGTTAAAAGAAAATGCTGTTGCCGTAAATAAAGAAAAAGTTGCAGAAGATTATAAATTAACAACAGACGATTTAATAAACAACGCTTATGTAATAATTAATAAAGGTAAGCGCAATACGTACATTATAAAGTTTGTGTAATAATAATGAAGCCGGGTTTATAAAAACAACCCGGCTTCAAAAAAACCAACTAACCATTAAAAACTAACCTTTCTTTGATGAAATATCAAAGATTGGAAGTATGTATGTAGTCGGTATTTAAGCTGTTAGATTTCAGGTTGTTTTGTCAATATTTTGTTAAATTTTATGGTTTGCTGCGTTTTAAAGTACCATAAGATTACAACCTCGAATATCGGAATTATCAAAGCGTCCAATAACTTCAAACGTATTGTTATTGTAGCACTTCCCTAAGTCTTGAGTGGCAATAAACGCGCAAGAATTTACATTGGCCAAATCTATGACATTAATGCCGCCTGAAGCATTGTCATCTAAAATAGTTAAGGCGTCTTCGGGATCTCTTGTTAAAATTTTCATCCATGGTGGGCAATTAAAAATACCATTGCCTTTGGAATAGCCCTGACTTAATAATTCGGTCATGCCATATTCGCTATGTATGTGTTGTACGCCAAAGCCCTGTTTAAGAATTTGGTGCAATTCGGTTCGTATTAATTCTTTTCTGCGACCTTTCATGCCTCCGGTTTCCATAACAATCGTGTTTTTAAGATTAAATTGTTGCTGCTCTACCAAGTCTAATAAAGCAAACGACACGCCTATTAAAAGCACAGGTTGACCTTTGGCATCGAGGCGTTTTAGGGTTTCGGATAACTCTGATAAATTGTTTAAATAAAATCCGCTTTCCGGATGTTTGGACTGGTTAATTAAATCGTTAACCATATAAATTAAAGACGAGCCATTGCGTTCTAGATACGCGGGTAATAACGCTAAAATAACATAATCTTCTACATTGCCATAGTATAACTGAAATGCCTTTCTGAAACTGGTTTCGTAAATAGAGAGTTGTGTTACGTGGTGTTTGCTGGTTAGGTTTCCAGTTGTACCACTACTAGAAAAAGTTTCTTGTATTGGTGCGTTAGAGCTTAAAATATCTCTGGTTTTAAAAAAGTCTATTGGTAAAAAGGGTATGTCTCTGTACGACGAAATGTCGCTTGGGTGAACATACAGTAAATCGCAAAACGAGCGATACACTTTATTGTTTTGAAATTGAAATTTAAATACGTTTAAAGCCTGGGTGTTAAATTCGTCTTCAGTTTTAATATTAAAAATGGCTTCGGTATTAATCATAATTTCATTTAAAATGTGATAACAAAAATAACTAAAATAAAAAAAGCGTTACCAATGAGTAACGCTTAAAATTCGTAAAGGCTAAAACTTAGTTTTTAATAAGTTTTTTGGTTACACTAGTGCCGTTTTGCGATATTTTTATAAGGTATAATCCGTTTTTTAATCCAGATAAATTTACCGTATTGTTTTGTAATGTTTCATTTAATACATTTTTGCCTAAAACATCAAAAAGACTAACTGTTATAAGTCCTGTTTTAGTACTGTTAATGCTAACTGTATTTTGGTTTGTTGGATTTGGAAATAAACGAAACTGCGATATTTGTTTGCTGGCGATAGATAAAGTTGGATTGTAGTCGCCAATACCAGACATAATAGTTTCGAAAGCTGTGCCTTCTTGGCAAGTGCCTTGTCCGTCTAAAGCTTTAGGTGTGCCAAAAGTCCAATTGTCTGCGTTAAAAGTACCTGCATTAGCTTTGGTGCCATTGTCGCGTTTGGCGTAAGAGTCGGTATATTCCCAAGGCGTATCGGTGCCATCTTTATCGGTTTCACCATATTGGTCAATAACTGTAGATGTTGCTGTTTCGATAAGTCTTACACGATCGTCTCCGTTATTGTCTACCGCCGAGCTGTTAGAAATAATATGTGTTGTTGCCGAAGGGAATTCAGTATTAAAAATACTTAAATCGTCTTCTTTTACAATGTAAACAAAAGCGTCGGTTACAGTGCCTAATGCAGATAGGTCTTGTGCATTAGACCACTCGGTGTTGCTGTTAGATTGTTTTTCCAGGCTGTATTTAGTGAAATCTACAGCGCCTTCAGCATAAATTTCTACAAATTTTGGGCTGCCGCCCGTACAGTCGCCATCTACAATAGCAGTAATGATTGGGCCTTGCGCCCAACAGTACGCAGATGTGATGATGCTTAAAGCAGAAAAGTAAAGTTTTTTCATATTTGTTTTTATTTAAAGATTAATAAAAACAAATATACTTAATGCAATATCTTAGGGGAAATCGCGTTGTTATATTTCATAATAACTTAACGAACGCAGGAACTTAGCGCACAACAAGTTTTCGGGTGTACGATTTGTTGTTTTCTTTAATTTTAATAATGTAAATACCAGCTGTTATTTTAGAAATATTTAGTTCTTTTCCAAAAAGGGTGGCGCTGTAAATAGATTTACCTAAAACATTAAAAATCTCAATTTCTTTTGTTAAATTGTCTTTGGTAATAATGAATAACTTGCCGTTGCTCACTGGGTTAGGGTAAATAGAAATCTCTTCGCTATTTTGGATTGAAGTTTTATCTGCACTCTGGGCTAGAGCGGAAAACGACAAAGCAAAAAACAAAAAGCAACCAATAAACGTAACGAGGTAGTTTTTTTTCATATGCAATTTACGAATTAGGATAAAGATAATAATTTCCGTTCAAAATCTATTCCAAATTTTGATAAATAGGTGTTTTATTCGATTTAAATTACCATTGTGTAAGATTCAAGTTACGTTATTGTTATTAATAATTTCAGTTTTATAAAAGATTGTTATTAATTTTATCTTTGGCGTTGGAATTAAAAATTCTTAATATTTTAAAATGGGAAAAAAAGACATTAAAATTTTATTGGTTGATGACGAGCCAGATATTTTAGAAATTGTGGGTTACAACCTTAGCTCTGAAGGTTACGAAGTAATTACAGCCGAAAATGGTATAGAAGCTGTGAAAAAAGCCAAGAAAGAGCTGCCGCAGCTTATTATCTTAGATGTGATGATGCCAGAAATGGATGGTATTGAAGCTTGCGAACAAATAAGAAATATTCCAGATTTAAACGATACCATTATTACTTTCTTAACCGCTAGAGGCGAAGATTATTCGCAAGTGGCAGGTTTTGATGCTGGTGCAGACGATTATATTACTAAGCCTATAAAACCAAAAGTACTGGTAAGTAAGGTTAAAGCGCTATTAAGACGTGTTAAAGAAGAAGAATCTAACGACTCAGTAGTTAATATTGGAGCTTTAACGATTAACCGAGACGAGTATAAGATTATTTTAAAAAATGAAGAAATTATTCTACCGCGAAAAGAGTTTGAATTATTGTCTTTATTAGCTTCTAAGCCAGGAAAAGTGTTTAAACGCGAAGAAATTTTAGATAAAGTATGGGGTAACGAAGTGGTTGTTGGTGGCCGTACAATAGATGTACATATTCGTAAACTTCGCGAAAAAATTGGAGACGATTGTTTTAAAACCGTAAAAGGAGTAGGGTATAAGTTTGTAGATTAATGCCGAATCAGATAAAAAAAACATACAAGTTTGCGATTAAAACATCGCTATACATTACGTGTATTTTAACGCTCTTAATGAGTGTTTTTTTATACGCTTTCTTTTCCTTAAAAATCATACCGATTTTATGCTTTATTTTAGTGTGCTATGTGGTGTGTTTTGGAATTATCCAATATCGTGTAGAGCGTTTTATTTACAGACGAGTAAAGAAAATATACGACGATTTAACGTTGTTGGAGTCTACTAGCCTGCGTAAAAAACAAATTACCACCGATATGGCTACTCTTACCCAAGAGATCGATAAGTATGCGCGAGGAAAAAAGATTGAAATCGAATCGTTAAAGGTTCGTGAAGAGTACCGAAAGGAATTTTTGGGTAACGTATCTCACGAACTTAAAACCCCGTTATTTACAGTTCAAGGGTACATTTTAACCCTTTTGGATGGTGCTATCAACGACAAAAATATTCGCGAAAAATATCTGGATCGTGCGAGCAAAGGGGTAGAGCGCCTTATTTACATAGTAAACGATTTGGATATGATTACCAAATTGGAAGTTGGCGATTTAAGTTTAAAAATAGAAGCGTTCGATATTGTGGAACTAATCTCTAATGTTTTTGAAATGTTCGAGATGAAAGCCGCTAAAAAACGCATCACCCTAACATTCGATCGCGCCTATAATGAGCCTATTATGGTGAAAGCCGATAAGGAACGTATACAGCAAGTGCTTAATAATTTGGTGGTAAATTCCATAAAATATGGACATGATAAAGGGACTACCGAGGTAAGCATAGAAAACTTAATTAAAAACAAAGTCATTGTTCGTGTAACCGATAATGGCGAAGGTATAACACAAAATAATATTCCTAGATTGTTCGAACGTTTTTACCGCGTAGATAAAAGTGGATCGCGTAAAGAAGGTGGCTCTGGCTTAGGCTTGTCTATCGTAAAACATATTATAGAAGCCCACGACGAAAAAATTTATGTGGAAAGCGATTTTGGTGTAGGTAGCGAATTCTCCTTTACTTTAGAAAAGGTGAAATAACGGACTTAAATCTGTGGTGTTTTTAAAATTGCTAAGACCTTTATAAGCGGCTACATTTTCTAATAAACCCAAGTTAAAATCATCTTGTTTACAATACGGTACCAGTTTTAAATCGTGTAAACGTTTGGCGAGATATTCTTGTTCAAATTGTCCGGGTGTAGGAATAAAAAAGGCTTTTTTCTGTAATACTGATAAATCCATTACGGTGGTATATCCCGATCGCGACAGCACTAAATCGCTTGAGTTAATTGCGGTTTGTAGCTCTTTACCGGTCATAAAATTGTAAATTGTTAAATTATTGTGCTGTGTTACTTGTTGTTCAGCTTCAATAACACCTTTTACAAAAAGAATGGTTCTACTGTCGTTTTTAAAGGCCTGTAATAGTTTGTCTTCAAGTAGGGTGCGCTGAGGTTCTGGTCCAGATAATAAAACAAGAATATCGTATTTTTTCTCTAATGATGAAGGTGAAAACCTGCTTAAGGCGCCCATGTATTTTGTGGGAATTTCCAAATCGGTTACATGGCCTAGTTTACCACTTAGGCTAGGTTCTTCTTTAAAATCGGGCACCCAACACTCGTTGAATTTTTTAATAATACGTTGATGCATTTTGGTGCTCAACCATGTGGTGGAGCCGCTTAATACTTGTAGTTGATGTGTAATAAAAACCGACGGAATTTTTTTGCTGTGCACACCCAACCTGTTGTCGGATATAATGCCGTCAATATGATAGTCGGTAATAATTTGTTTTGTAGCTTTTTTTTCGGCTTTAATGGCTTTTACCAGTTTAGGCGAGTCTTTAAGTAGTTTCAGTTTAAAGTGTTGTCCTTTTTTTGCATAAGTAATGTTGTACCCAGGTAAAGCAATGCTTTCTAAGTCGGGAAATTCTTTATTTAATAAAGATAGGGCTACGCCATCGCTCGCGATAACGGGGGTGAATCCGTTAGTAATTAATTGGTTAATAATAGGAATACATCGTGTGGCGTGACCTAACCCCCAATTTAACGGGGCAACAAGAATGCGTTTACTCATGAATAGTATATATTGAAAACTAAAGGTCTAAAAATTGTTCTACAAACACATCACCTAAACTTTATAAAAACACATTTAAATTATTAATTTTTAAAACAAAAGGAAAAATAATTGTAAAGTAGCGGTAGTCTGCCGTATTTTTGCAACTATTTTATAAGGATAAATTTACAATTGTGGGAAGCAAAAATAAACTTAAGCGATTTAGAGAAAACGAAACTTTTAATAATGTTGTTCAGCCAAGTCGAGAAGAGCTTGTAAATGGCGATTTTGATTTAAAAGGAAAATGGAATAGTACGTTTTTTAAAAATGATAACCCTTTAGTTTTGGAGCTAGGTTGTGGTAAAGGAGAATATACTGTAGGTTTAGCCAAAAAATTTCCCAATAAAAATTTTATAGGTATCGATATTAAAGGCGCTCGATTTTGGCGTGGTGCTAAAACAGCGGTCGAAGAAAATATTGGTAATGTTGGATTTTTACGCACACAAATAGAGCTTATCGAACATGCTTTTGCAGCTGAGGAAGTCGATGAAATTTGGATTACATTTCCAGATCCGCAAATAAAATACAAACGCACGAAGCATAGAATGACAAATAGTGCGTTCCTGAAAAAATATAAATCTATTTTAAAGCCCGATGGTGTGGTTAACCTTAAAACAGACAGCGAGTTTATGCACGGGTATACATTAGGGTTGTTGCATGGCGAAGGCCACGAGGTACTTTACGCGAATAACGATGTGTACCACCAACATGGCAGTCCAGACGAGGTTACTTCCATACAAACATTTTACGAGTCGCAATATCTGCAAATAGGAAAAGCCATTACATTTATCCGTTTTAAAATTAAATAGGTTTTGAACATCACGTTGGTCTTTTGTATTGGGTTAATTATTGCCATGGTTGGGGTTATTCCTCCTGGCTTGTTAAATATGACGGCGGCAAAAATTAGCTTAAAAGAAGGACATGCCCGTGGTATAGTGTTTTCTATTGGCGCATGTTTAATTGTGCTATTGCAAACTTTTGTTGCAGTTATTTTTGCGAGATACCTAACTAAGCACCCCGATATTGTAGATGTTTTACAACGTGTGGCATTGGTTATTTTTATCTTAATTTCTGTATATTTCTTTTTTGTAGCTAAAGGCGATGGCGATGTAGGAAACAAAAATGCACCAGAGGTTAGAAGCAAAAAAAGTAGATTTTTTCAAGGCATGTTTATGTCGGCTTTAAATATGTTTCCGATTCCATTTCAGGCATATATGAGTGTGACTTTAGCTTCGTTTGGCTGGTTAACTTTCGAGCAGTCTAATATTATAGCCTATGTTTTTGGTTCGGCAACAGGGTCGTTTGTGATGCTTTATGTGTATATGTTTTTTTTCGATAAAATAGAAAGTAAAACATTCACCTCGCAAAAAAATATGAATCGTTTAATAGGGTCTATTACCGGTATAGTCGCTTTGGTAACTTTAATTCATGTAATTAAGGAATTGTAATGAAACCAGAAACCTTAGATTTTTTTGATAGAGTTTATGCGATTGTAAGGCAAGTACCCATTGGGCGCGTTACCAGTTATGGGGCTATTGCACGTTATTTAGGTGCAGTACGAAGCGCCAGAATTGTGGGTTATGCTATGAATGCAGCGCATAATCTAGAGGACGTGCCTGCACATCGGGTAGTGAACAGAAACGGAATGTTAACAGGTAAATTTCATTTTGAAGGAAGTAAGCTCATGCAGCAGTTATTGGAAAGTGAAGGCGTGCAGGTTGAAGCAGATCAGGTGCAGGATTTTAAACAGGTGTTTTGGGATCCTTCAGAAGAACTCTAGTGTAGCGGCAGGTATAAATTTAGCTAATAGATGCTATCAATCATTTCAATATTAGTACTTCAATTTCTAAACAATTCACACTATATTTGCATATTAGAATTAATCTAAATAGTTTAAGACGAGGAGTTTGTGAAATCGATTAATTTTGAAAGGGTTATATCCTTAAAACAAACAAAAAACAAGCTCTGTAAATAGCAGTATAATGAAGATTAAAAAAGAAGATATAATAAAAGCGTTACAAACCATTACTGTTCCTGGCGAAGGTCAGAATATGGTTGAAAGTGGCGCGGTAACAAACGTTAATGTTTTTGGCGACGAGGTGGTAGTCGATATTACCATTGCCAACCCGAGTTTGCAAGCTAAAAAGAAAACTGAAGTCGATATTTTAAAAACCATTCACGACTTGGTATATCAGAAAGCAAAAATTAAAGTGAATGTAACGGTTAATGCCCCTGCAAAACCTAAAAACGAAATAAAAGGTAAACCCATACCGGGCATTAAAAATATTATAGCTGTAGCGTCTGGTAAAGGCGGTGTAGGAAAATCTACCGTTACCGCAAACTTAGCCGTAACGCTAGCCAAAATGGGCTTTAATGTTGGTGTTTTAGATGCCGATATTTACGGGCCTTCCATGCCAATTATGTTCGATGTGGAACACGAAAAACCATTGGCGGTAAACATCGATGGCAAATCGAAAATGAAACCGATAGAGAATTATGGGGTGAAAATCCTATCTATCGGATTTTTTACTAAACCCGATCAAGCCGTAGTTTGGCGTGGCCCTATGGCGGCTAAAGCCTTAAACCAAATGATTTTTGATGCGCATTGGGACGAATTGGATTTCTTATTACTGGATTTACCTCCAGGAACTGGCGATATTCACCTAAGCATCATGCAATCACTCCCAATTACTGGAGCAGTGGTAGTAAGTACGCCGCAAAACGTGGCACTGGCAGATGCTAAAAAAGGTGTAGCGATGTTCCAACAAGACAGTATTAACGTGCCAGTGTTAGGAATAATTGAAAACATGGCGTATTTTACACCAGCCGAATTGCCAGATAATAAATATTATATTTTTGGCGAAGCAGGTGCCAAAAACCTAGCAGAAGATTTAAACGTGCCATTTTTAGGCGAATTACCGTTGGTGCAAAGCATCCGTGAAGCGGGCGATGTTGGTAGACCAGCGGCCTTGCAAACGGCAACACCATTAGAGAAATCTTTTGAAACATTAACGCAAGCTGTTGTTCAGGAAGTGGTGAATAGAAACGATAACTTACCGCCAACAGAAGCAATTAAAATTACGACTATGGCTGGCTGTTCAGCTGTTAAAAAATAAGGTATGACCTCAGAAGAATTAAAATTAAATGTAGAGAAAGCTCTCGACGAAATTCGTCCGTTTTTAGAAAGCGATGGCGGTAATATTTCTCTTATTTCTATTGAAGACGACAAATTGGTGAAGGTACAATTAGAAGGCGCTTGCGTTGGCTGTAGTGTAAACCAAATGACCTTAAAGTCTGGTGTAGAAATGACCATTAAAAAATATGCTCCGCAAATCGAGCAAGTTATTAATGTAGAATAAAGCAAGCCTTTGCTATTTAAGTCACCTAACAAATGATTAAAACCGACATCCTAATTATAGGAGCAGGCCCAACTGGATTGTTTACAGTATTTGAAGCTGGATTATTAAAATTAAAGTGCCATTTAATCGATGCCTTACCACAACCAGGCGGCCAATGTTCCGAAATTTACCCGAAGAAACCGATTTACGATATTCCAGGATTCCCTGAAGTTTTAGCAGGCGATCTTACCAAAAATTTATTGGAACAATGTAAGCAGTTCGAACCAGGTTTTACTTTGGGCGAACGTGCCGAAACTTTAGAAAAACAAGAGGACGGCAGCTTTATTGTAACCACAAATAAAGGCACACAACACCATGCGCCTGTGGTAGCTATCGCTGGTGGTTTGGGGAGTTTTGAACCGAGAAAACCGTTAATAAGCAATATTGCTAGTTTCGAAGATAAAGGCGTTGAATATTTCATTAAAGATCCAGAAATGTATCGCGATAAACGTGTGGTTATTTCTGGTGGTGGCGATTCTGCTTTAGATTGGTCTATTTTCTTGGCCGATGTCGCTTCCGAAGTGACTTTAATCCACAGACGTAACGAGTTCCGTGGTGCTTTAGATTCTGTTGAAAAAGTTCAAGAATTAAAATCGAAAGGCAAAATCAATTTAATCACCCCAGCCGAAGTTATCAACGTAGTTGGTCATGGTAAAGTTGAAGGTGTTGTCGTGGCGCAATCGAAACATATAGAAAAGGAATTTATTGTAGAAACGGATCACTTTATTCCGCTTTTTGGTTTATCACCAAAATTAGGGCCTTTAGGAAATTGGGGCTTGGAGATTGAAAAAAATGCCATTAAAGTGAATAATGCTCTGGATTATCAAACTAATATTCCAGGTGTGTTTGCGATTGGCGATGTAAATACCTATCCAGGAAAATTAAAACTGATTTTATGTGGTTTTCACGAAGCGACATTAATGTGTCAGGCGGCGTATCAGATTATCAATCCGGGAAAAAAATACGTTTTAAAATATACTACCGTTAGCGGTATCGATGGTTTTGATGGCACGAGAAAAGAAGCCGAAAAAGCCGTTGTTAAATCAATAGAATAGAGTAAAAAATTGCAATGGAACAAGATGTAAATATTAAAATTACCGATCGAGATGGCGTAACCCACGATATTGTTGCACCTACCGATATGGCTATGAATTTAATGGAAGTTGTACGCTCGTACGAGCTCGCCCCAGAAGGCACTATTGGTGTTTGTGGTGGTATGGCCATGTGTGCCTCTTGCCAATGTTATGTGGTAAGCGACACCGAACTTCCGGAAATGCAAGACGACGAAGAAGCCATGTTGTCTGAAGCGTTTCATGTGCAAGACAACAGCCGTTTAGGTTGCCAGATACAAATTACGCCAGAAATGGAAGGTTTGGAAGTTATTTTAGCGCCAGAAAGTTAATGGGTTTTATAATCTATTAATTTTTTTGGCCCTTCTAGTACCGTGCGTACAATTCTAAAATAACCATCGTCCGTCGTGGCGGTGTCCCATTTTATTAGCGAAATTTCACCCTTTTCAATTTCTATGCCCGTTATACTGTGCGGATGTACACAGCTGCCATCGTTAAAAAAAGCGATATGACCAGGCTGCGGAAACCTTGGCCTATGTGTGTGACCAACTATGGTTATAAGGTTGTTTTTACTGCGAATCCAATTTTTTATGCGGCGTTCTATACGGATAAGTTCGGTGTAGTTTTTACCCGGACTCGTGGGGTCGGCAATACCCATAACATTTAGCGGTTTCCATAATATTCTAACCATAAACCGACTCAACTTCCAACATTTATAATTCCACCAATCTGCTTGATGTCCGTGGGTTAAAAAGACTTCTTGCTGTGTTGTTTTATGCTTTAAAATAATACCTTCATAAAAAGTAATGTCGGTAAAGAGTTCTTTATGAAGCCCCGTTTTTGCATCAAAATAAGTGTGTAAATGCTTCTTTACATAGTTTTGTTTTCGGTATACCATGTCGTGATTTCCCCAAATAACATCCAGACGTTTTTCGTCGTAAAAACACTTCATTAGCATATATACATTGGTATGCGCTTCAAAAATAGACTTAAAGTTTAGGTTCTCCCAAAGCTCGTCGCCATCTCCTAATTCGCAATAATGAAATCCGTTTTTATAATACTGTTTTAAAGCGTGGTAATATATGTTTCGGTTACGTGCAAAATCATCGGCAATACTGTTGTCACCTCTATGGCAATCACTAAAAAAAATGAATTTAGACGTGTCGTCGAATTCAATAATTTTCGCGGTATCGTAAGCGTTATGTAATCGTTTTTGAGATGATAGCATGGATTAAATATAACTAAAACCATTGTGATTTGTAAGCGAAAAATAACTTTAATCGTTTGGCTTTAGCATGATGATTTTTCTAAAGTTTAATAGCTGTGTTAGAATAGTTTATGTAAGAGTTTTAAAATTAAATAGTTATATTTAATAATTGTTGTTATTTGAATTAAAAAGAACAAACTAACTTAACCTTCAGTTTATGTTTCGAAAATTTTTGTTTATCTCAAACAAATTAGTTGCGCTATGTGTACTCATTACTGTCATGAGTTGCCAGCAAAAAATCAATGATGTTACCATTACAGGACAAATTATTGGTGATATTCCCGAAAATATTAATTACACTTTACCTATTAACGGCATCGACTTTATTGGGTTTAACCAAATGGTTCGGCCCGATTCGCTAGGTAATTTTAAAATTACATTGGCTGTTACAAAAGCGAGTTTTGTAGAATTATCTCAAGAATATAAATCTTTTGGAACTGTTATTGTCGAACCCGAAATGCATTATCAAGTGTTGATAGATAATACCGAAAAGAAACCAAAATTTAAAGTAACAGCTCATAATGCCAAAGGTCAGGAACTTTACAATAAAATCACTAATCGAAATATGATTACTGGTCATTTTGAATTAGAGGCAAATTCGTATTTTAAAGACTCTGTACCTTCTGCTATTGAAACCAAAATTAAGCAAAGCTTGGTAACCGAAATGACTGAATATCAAGCGCTACTAGAAAAGCATGACATTTCAGAAGACTTTTATCAATTAGTTGCTACCGATCGTGGCTATTTTTATGCAGGAGCACAAGGTAGCGTTGCCTTTTTAAATTTTTTATATGAAGAAAGAAACCAAAACACCTTAAACAAAGATCAATATAATAAACTTTGGAGTGCTGTTTTTCAGTCTTACCCAGCATCCAATCCCGAATTGTTGCGTTCGCCATGGTTTTATTATTACACACAAAATTATTTGCGATATCAAGAGTTTCTAGAAAATGAAGTAGATACAGATTCGTTAATTGGCTTAAGAAATCAAGGAAAAATTAATACGTATCAAATTAATCAAGCAAAAAAGCACTTATCTGGTGAGCAGTTAGAGTATTATTATGCGGCTTTTTTATATGATGTATCTATATCTAAAAATTACGAAAAAGAACTCATCCCGTTATTTGAAGCATTTAAAACCACTTACTCACAGAGTGCCTATAGCCCATTTATAGCTCCAGAAATAGAAAACATTGTTGCGTTTCACAACAAACAAAAAGACAGCTTAAACACAAACACTACATTTATAAATAACACCGATAGCTTAAATACCTTAAAAGAAGTTGTAAAAACATTAAATGGCCACAGGTATTATGTAGATGTTTGGACTACTTGGTGCTCACCCTGCAAAAAAGAGTTTGCACACAATTCTGAACTTTATAAGCTGTTAAAGGCTAAAAATATCACTCCTTTATACAATCGAGATGAGAAAGCCACACAATGGAAACAAATGATTGCGTTTTATGGTTTAGAAGGCTATCAAATTCGAGCAAACAAAGCGTTATATAACAACTTAAAACAATTATACGAGGGAAACACCTTTGCAATACCTTGGCATATTTTGGTAGATAGCGATGGTGCAATTATTAAAAAACATGTGAGTGGTCCGTCTAAAATTGAAAAATTGATAAGCGAATTAAATTAAATTGAAATGAATGCCTTAACTTCTATTTTAAATATTTTACCACTGCCTAATACAAACAAAACGTGCTTTGCATTATTTGTTGTCGTTTTGGGTTTTACGGGCAATTGCATATGGGCACAACAGTCACCTAGCATACCCAACAGCCTTGTAGATAATATCACTAAAAACGCATTAAATTATCTGCAAGAATCTGTTTACCTGCAAACCAGCAAAGGCATTTACGAAACAGGCGAAGATTTATGGTTTAAAGCGTATGTTTTAAACAGTCAGTATTTAATTCCTTCCGATTTAAGTAACACCTTATACGTGCAATTGGTAGAAGATCAAACCGATGTTGCAGTATGGCAAGAACGGTATTCCATCGAAAAAGGATTTGTAAACGGACATGTGTTTATTCAGGATACTTTAAAGTCGGGCACGTATCGCTTGGAAGCCTTAACATCTGAGTCGTTTTACAAAAACACGCAAGACTTTAAAAGTGCTCGTAAACTTATTATTGTAGATCGAATTTCCGATTTTGCTAAAGATTCCATCACTAAAACCAACGAAATTGATTTTGATTTTAAGTTATTTCCAGAAGGCGGCCACTTGGTATCTGGCATACAAAGTACTGTAGCCTTTAAGGCTATTGATGCTAAAGGGCAACCAAAAACTATTTCGGGAACTTTATTAGAAAATGATAAACCATTACTGGATTTTAAAAGCACACATGCAGGCATGGGGGCATTTATTTTTACACCAGACATCACGAAAACATATCGCATCACATTAAACGATTCACTAGGTCAAAAAACAGTTTCGCTTCCAAAAATAGAACCTCAGGGGCAAGTCATGCAGTTAGTAACCAACAGCAATGAAGCTATTACTTTAAAAATTTCAAAATCACCGGGTTTAGAAACAGAAATGATTTATGTGCGCGTTCAGGTTCGAGGCGTGGTGTACACCATAGCCAAAACCCTATTGGATGAAGCGCAAATTGTAAGTATTCCTGTAAATGATATGCCACAGGGCATTGCTGAGATTACCTTGTTTAATCAGGATTTACAGCCAGTAGCCGAACGTTTGGTATTTGTAAAACAATATCAGAAATTGCATATAAAAACTGTTTTAGACAAAAGCGAATATCTAACAAAAGAACAGGTTAAATTAAATATAAAAGTCGTAGACCAGAATGGCAATCCACAAATCGCACATCTAGGTTTAAGTGTTTACGATGCCATGTACAACAACCCGAACGACACCAAAACCATTGCAAGCCATTTTCTGTTAACCGAAGAATTAAAAGGAAATTTACACGACCCCAGTTATTATTTTAAAGACGAAAATGAAAATAGAAAACAAGCCTTAAACCTCTTATTGCTTACTCAGGGATGGCGAGCTTATACTTGGGGCGAACAAAACCTGAAACAATTGGACATAAAGCGTCAACTCGCAGTAAAAGATACTTTAATTGGTAAAATTCACGCCAGTAAACAAAAAGACAGAGCCCTTTTATCGCAACAATATGTCATAGCATTTACGGCCGAAGATAGCGGTAAGAATCTCATTGAAGTCGATTCTATAGGGAGATTTACAGTGTTGCCAGAATATATTAGCCAAGCCAATGGCGGCTATTTATATTTAAAGCTATTGCAGAACGATCCTAACAAAAACATGTCTATAGCCATACACGATCCTACCTTTAAGACTATTAATCAAATTAAAAAACAGAAAACATTTATATACCCTATAAATTTTAATAGCAAACTTTTAGAGTTAAAACCAGAGGAAAATTACACGTCTTATAAAGACATGAATCAGCTTGACGAAGTCATGCTAACCGCTAAAAAAGAACGGGTGTTTAGAGATAAATACATGGGAACTTTGGATAGTTTGGCAAAATTGGATGTAACGATAGATTATCTTTGTAAAAATGGAGTTTTAAATTGTATAAAACATGCTGCTTCAGGAAAAATCCCAATTCCAGGAAATACCTACGATTACTATGTCGGGAGAGAAATTCAACAAGTTATATATAAGGAACAGATTAAAAAAAACTTTACTGAAGAAGAATTGTTAAAGTTGTTTAATGTGAGTTGTGTTAAAGGAGTCTATATTCAAAAAGTGTTTTACGAGCCTGTTTACGATTTGGACGAACAAATTAATGGCTTTCCAGATTACAGAAATACCTTGTATTGGAAACCCGATATCATTACCGATACAAACGGACAAGCACAAATTACCTTTTACTGTTCAGATATCAATACTAAATTTTTAGGTGCTATAGAAGGTATAAATGGTTCGGGTGCTCTAGGAAGAGAGGAATTCGAGTTTTTTGTAAAAAAAAGATAAACCTTAGTTTGTATAGTTTTAAGTAAAAATAGTCTTATTTAAACGCATTAAGTCCCGTGATATCCAATCCCGTAATTAACAAATGAATATCGTGCGTGCCTTCGTAGGTTACCACACTTTCCAGATTCATGCTGTGTCGCATAATACTGTATTCGCCGGTAATTCCCATGCCACCAAGCATTTGTCTGGCGTCTCTAGCGATGGTGAGTGCCATATCCACATTATTGCGTTTTGCCATAGAAATTTGCGCCGAAGTGGCTTTGTTTTCATTTCTAAGAACACCTAAACGCCAAGTTAACAATTGTGCTTTGGTAATTTCGGTAATCATTTCGGCTAACTTTTTTTGCTGCAATTGAAATTGCCCAATCGGTTTTCCAAACTGCATGCGCTCTTTACTGTAACGTAAAGCTGTGTCGTAACAGTCCATAGCCGCTCCAATAGCACCCCAGGCAATACCATAACGAGCCGAATCTAAACAACCTAAAGGCGCACCAAGTCCCGATTTGTTTGGTAATAGATTTTCCTTAGGGACTTTAACATTGTCAAAAATAAGCTCGCCAGTAACCGATGCGCGAAGCGACCATTTGTTGTGTGTTTCAGGAGTAGAAAATCCTTCCATACCACGTTCAACGATTAAACCATGAATGCGACCGTTTTCATCCTTGGCCCAAACTACGGCTACTTGTGCAAAAGGCGCATTGGAAATCCACATTTTGGCACCGTTTAAAAGATAATGATCGCCCATATCTTTAAAGTTTGTAGTCATGCCACCAGGATTCGAACCGTGATCGGGTTCGGTAAGACCAAAACAGCCCATCCATTCACCACTAGCCAATTTAGGTAAAAACTTTTGGCGTTGCGTTTCGTTACCGTATTTCCAGATTGGGTACATAACCAAAGACGATTGTACCGATGCTGTACTGCGAACGCCAGAATCGCCACGTTCAATTTCTTGCATGATCAAACCATAAGAAATCTGATCCAATCCAGCGCCGCCATATTCTTCGGGGATGTAAGGGCCAAAAGCACCAATTTCTGCCAAACCAGCTATAATTTGTTTGGGGAATTCAGCCTTTTGTGCATAGTCTTCGATTATTGGCGAGACGTCGCGCTTTACCCAAGTTCGTGCCGTATCGCGCACTAATTTGTGCTCTTCGGTTAAAAGCTCATCTAATTGGTAATAATCGGGGGCTTCAAAGCGGTCTGGTTTCATATGTTAGCATGCATTAGTTAGATGAGTTCTTTGTTGAAATCATCAAGGTTATTAGTCAAATTTAGCGAATACCGCATTAAAGCTTACATTTTTAAATAGAAATCTTTTGTTAAATTGATGTAATCTTCGGTGTATTGATGGCGTGCTGTTTCTATAATGAGTTCGGAAATGTCGGTTTTGGTTTCTTCAAAAGAAAACTGCATTAAGCTGCGTTTTATATCGCTTTCGGGAGCACCTTTAACGCGACATATTGTATTTGGAAACAGACCGACTTCAGCAGCTAAAGCAGTCAATTGCGTTTCTTCTTTAAACGGAATAACCACACAGAAACTACCGTTTGGCGCTAATAATTTGGACACACTTGAGATAAGGTGATCGAAAGGCAAAGCGTCCGTAAAACGTGCTAAATCACGCTGACTATCTTCGGTTTTATAGTCTTCGGAATAGAATGGCGGGTTGGACACTATCAACTCGTATTGATCGTCTATTTCATCTACAAATTCTTCCAATGACGCATGATAACAAAATAAGCGATCGCCCCAAGGAGAATTCTCAAAATTATCTACACATTGCTCGTAGGCTGCATCGTCAATTTCAATGCCATCAATAATTTCAGCGGAACATCGTTGTGCCAGCATTAAAGCTAAAACGCCCGTGCCAGCACCAATATCAAGCACAGAAAATGGCTGCTGATCGACAGGTGCCCAAGCGCCTAAAAGCACACCGTCCGTACCGATTTTCATCGCACATCGGTCTTGATTTACTGTAAATTGTTTGAACATGAATGGTTTCATAATACTTGTTTTTTTATTCTCTATTCCAGATGACATCATGCTGAACTTGATTCAGCATCACATTTCTTTGCGGCAAACTTTCCCTAAAGAGACCTTGAAACGTGTTCAGGGTGATGTGTAATTAAATTGTTTTCATTGATTTAAAGATGCTTCAGTCGTACCTCCTTCTGCATGACAACCGAACTGTCATTCAGAGCCTGCCTGCCGGTAGGCAGGCGCAGTTTACGGAGCGATGAATCTTTTCAACTTACCAACTTAATATTTAAAGATTCCTCCTAACGTCGGAATGACAACTTACAAATAGAGATCAATCAACCCCTCAGGTGTTTCAACAAAAATGGTTTTATTGGGTTTGTCTACCTTAATAATAAACTCGTCGTTCATCGGGATTAGGATTTCGGTACCGTCACGATCAATTTCAAAAAGGGCTTGTGCAGTACTATCGTTTACCGATTTTATAATGCCAACCGTACCAAAATGTTTGTCTTCCACCGTAAAACCAATAATTTCATGGTAATAAAATTTATCGCCTTCCAGTTCTGGTAAAAAGTCAAGTGGCAAATACAAATCCGATTTTAAAAGTGCTTCGGCATCGGCTTCGGTATCGACATCTTCAAATTTTACACGCAATAATTCCGATTTATGGAGTTGCGACGATTCGATAAAAAACGGCACTAAATTATTGCGCAATTCAACAAAAACCGAATCCATGTCTTCAAATAATTCAGGCTCGTCGGTATCTAGTTTTATGAGTAATTCGCCTTTAAAACTGTATTTTTTTACAATCTTTCCAAGGAAGAAACAGTCGTCTTTTTTCATAAGTATTTAAATAAAAAAACCTGACAGGATTTGTCAGGTTTTAAAAGTATAAAAAATTAATTTTTTATTCTTCTTCGTTTGCAGTTTCTTCTGCAGTAGCTTCAGCGTTTGCAGCTTCCTCAGCAGCTTTTGCTTCGGCTTCAGCCTCGGCAGCAGCAGCTACTCTAGCATCATTTACCGCTTTTTCAGCTTCTAAAGCTTTTGCTTTTGCATCGGCTTCAGCTTTTGCTAAACCATCAGACTTAGCAGTTACTTTTGCAGCTTTTTCTTCTACCCAAGCGTTGAATTTTTCTTCAGCTTGCTCTTCAGTTAAAGCGCCTTTACGAACACCACCTGCTAAGTGATTTTTTAATAACGCACCTTTGTACGATAAAATCGCTTTTGCAGTATCGGTTGGTTGAGCACCGTTTTGTAACCAAGTTACAGCACCGTCTACATCCAATTCGATAGTTGCAGGGTTAGTGTTTGGATTGTAGATACCTAATTTTTCTAAGTATTTACCATCTCTTTTTGCTCTTGCATCAGCAGCAACAATCCAGTAAAAAGGTTTCCCTTTTTTACCATGTCTTTGTAATCTAATTTTTACAGGCATAATAATTAATTATTTGAGGTTCGCGACCTCGGTTATTAATGAGGGTGCAAAGATACTATAAATTTTTAAGTTTCAATACATTAATTTAATTGAAATGTTGTGCGCAATTTATTCTATTTTTGACGTTTAATATGTACTGAATAATTGAGTTATGAGATTTTGGGTTTGCCTTTTGGTTATAAGTGTTTGTATTAGTAGTTGTGGCGATGATATCGAATTTAATTCACCTGCATTTCAGGCCGATAAAGATGGGGTGTTGTGGAAATCGCAATCCAGACAAGCACGTAATGACGATGGTGGAATAACAGTTTCAGGAAAACTAGGAAGCGAAACAGTTGCCTTAAGCATTCCTTCTGCTACTATTGACACGTTTCAATTGGGGGCGGGTAAAATTGCTAATGCCAATTATACGAATGCCAGCGATACGCTCTATTCTACGCTATATAATCCGGTAGATGACCCTTCGACTCCAGAAGACGAAAGTTTGGTGTACTATGCTGAAGGTGAAATTGTAATAGACGACATTAATACTACCGAAAATTATGTGAGTGGCTCGTTCTGGTTTACTGCCTACGATGGCTTAGGAGAACATGGCGTAAATTTTAATAAAGGCGTGTTTTATAGAGTGCCCTTTTTGGTGGGGAATTAAACTTTTAAAGTTAATTTAAAAGGTCCTGAAAAAACGTTTGTTTTTTTATTGGTCTCAGGCGTTAGTTAAAACTATGCACTTTTAGTGCAAGATTTTCAGTTTCTATAATTTTTTTTCCGCCACGAATGCACGAATATTTGACATAGTTTTTATAAAGAATATTAGTGTATTTGTGGCTAAGATAAATACAAATAATCGGACTTTCAGTCTGTTTTCAAACCTATAGACTTCCAGTCTATAGTGGTTTATTTGTTATTGGCAATATGTAAGTGAAAGAAACTTATGGTATTGACTTTCGTTGTTTATAAAACGTGAGAAATAAACACAGGAAACCTCAAAATTATTTGTAATTTTAACCTCCTTATTTTTTTAGCAAATATAGTTTATGTACTTAATTTTCGATACCGAAACCACCGGTTTACCAAAGCGTTGGGACGCACCTATTAGCGATACCGATAACTGGCCTAGATGTATACAAATTGCCTGGCAATTACACGACGAGATGGGGCGTTGTATCGAACATCAAGATTATTTGGTAAAGCCAGACGGATTTAATATTCCATACGATGCCGAAAAAATACACGGAATTTCTACCGAGCTAGCCGATGAGCAAGGCATTAGCCTACAAGAGGTGTTAGAAAAATTTAATATTGCCCTTAGCAAGACAAAGTTTATTGTTGGCCAAAATGTAGGTTTCGATGTAAACATAATGGGCGCCGAATTTTTTCGAGAAGATGTAGCTAACGCCCTGCAGGAACTTCCTGTTTTAGATACTTGTACCGAGCATACCGCGCAATTATGCCAAATTCCTGGTGGTCGTGGGGGTAAATTTAAGTTGCCAACCTTAACAGAGTTACACGAGTTTTTGTTTAATCAGCCATTTGCAGAAGCGCATAATGCTACGGCCGATGTGGAGGCGACAACGCGTTGTTTTTTCGAATTAGTTCGTCGCGAGCAATTTACAATAGAACAGTTAGATGTCGCGCCAGATTATTTTAAGAATTTTAGTGAAGCCAATCCGCAGGAAATTCAATTAATAGGCTTAAAGCATATTAATTTAAAACAGGCTAGCGATCAGATTCGTGAACGTCTGCAAAAAGCGCAAAGCACAGATTTATCGGCCGCAGAAATTAAACAAAATATATCAGATTTAGCCGAGGTTAATTTTGCACACCTTCATAACCATTCGCAGTTTTCGGTATTGCAATCAACTATAAGTATTCCCGATTTGGTAAATGCTGCGGCAAAGCACAATATGCCGGGGGTTGCACTTACAGATCATGCGAATATGATGGGGGCTTTTCACTTTGTGCGTGCGGTTTTCAACCATAATAAGTCGGTGAAATCAAAAAATGAAGAGGTTATCGCTGCAGGCGGAACACCAGAACTTAAAGAAATAAAACCTCTTATAGGCTGCGAGTTTTTTGTGTGCGAAGACCGATTAGATAAAACGCGTAAAGACAATGGCTACCAAATTGTAATGTTAGCCAAAAACAAACGTGGCTATCACAATATGGCAAAATTGTCATCTATCGCCTTTACCGAAGGGTTCTACTATGTGCCAAGAATAGATAAGCAAATTATTCAGGAATACAAAGAAGATATTATTGTGTTAACGGGTAATTTGTATGGAGAAGTGCCTAGTAAAGTGCTTAATGTTGGCGAGAATCAGGCAGAAGAAGCTTTGCTTTGGTGGAAAGAGCAGTTTGGCGATGATTTATATATCGAGTTGATGCGCCATAATCAAGAAGATGAAAATAGGGTAAATCCTGTGTTAATAGATTTTGCCAAGAAACACAATGTAAAATTAATAGCCACAAACAATACTTATTACGAAGAAAAGAAAGATGCGAATGCCCACGATATTTTACTGTGTGTTAAGGACGGCGAAAAACAAAGTACGCCTATAGGCCGCGGTCGCGGATATCGATACGGATTGCCAAATCAGGAGTATTATTTTAAGTCGGCCGACGAAATGAAGGCGCTCTTTAAAGATGTTCCAGAGGCTATTTCTAACATTCAGGAAATATTAGATAAGGTCGAACCTTTCGAATTGGCAAGAGACGTATTACTTCCAAAATTCGACATTCCAGAACAATTTCAGCATGAAGACGATTTAAAAGATGGCGGTAAACGTGGTGAAAATGCATTTTTAAAGCATTTAACTTACGAAGGCGCCAAAAAGCGTTACGAAGAGATTACGCCAGATATTGCAGAACGTTTAGATTTCGAGCTGGATGTTATCGAAAAAACAGGATATCCAGGGTATTTCTTAATTGTTGAAGATTTTATTCGCGAAGCCCGTAATATGGATGTGTCTGTTGGGCCTGGTCGTGGTTCGGCCGCAGGGTCTGCAGTAGCCTATTGTTTGGGAATTACCAATATAGACCCTATTAAATACGATTTGCTGTTTGAGCGTTTCTTAAATCCAGATCGTGTGAGTATGCCCGATATCGATATCGATTTTGATGATGAAGGCCGTAGTCGCGTTATGGATTATGTAATCAATAAATACGGAAGCAGTCAGGTAGCGCAAATTATTACCTACGGTACCATGGCCGCAAAATCGTCTATTCGCGATACTGCAAGGGTGTTGGATTTACCGTTGTTTGAAGCCGATAGAATTGCCAAGCTTATTCCTAATATGACCAAATTGAATAAAATTTTTGGTTTAGATGAAAAGGGATTAAAAGCGAAATTTAAGTCGGAAGAAATTGAGAAAATTCAAGAGCTTTTTAATATTTCTGAAGGTGCCGGATTAGAGTCCGAAACCGTTAATATGGCCAAGGTATTAGAGGGCTCTGTTAGAAATACCGGTATTCATGCTTGTGGGGTAATTATTACTCCAGACGATATTACAAAATTCGTTCCTGTGTCGTTAGCGAAAGACTCCGACTTGTATGTTACGCAGTTCGATAACTCTGTAGTGGAGTCTGCCGGACTGTTAAAAATGGATTTCTTGGGCTTAAAAACCTTAACCTTAATTAAAGACACGGTTAAAATTGTAAAAGCCAAACACGGTATAGAGTTAGATCCAGAGAATTTTCCTTTAGACGATCAAGAAACGTACGAACTGTTTCAGCGCGGCGAAACCGTAGGGGTGTTCCAATACGAATCGCCCGGTATGCAAAAACACATGCAGTCCTTAAAACCTACAGTATTTGACGATTTAATTGCCATGAATGCATTGTATCGTCCCGGGCCAATGGAGTACATTCCTGATTTTATTGCCCGTAAACACGGCGACCAGGAAATTGTTTACGATTTGCCAGCGATGGAAGAGTACCTTAAAGAAACTTATGGTATTACAGTATATCAGGAGCAGGTAATGCTTTTGTCTCAAAAGCTGGCCAATTTTTCTAAAGGTGATGCCGATATGCTGCGTAAAGCAATGGGTAAAAAAATCTTTGCCTTACTGGAAAAATTGAAGCCTCAGTTTTTAGATGGCGGCGAAGCAAATGGACATCCTAGAAAAGTGCTAGAGAAAATATGGAAAGACTGGGAAGCCTTTGCAAGTTATGCCTTTAATAAATCGCACTCTACCTGTTATGCGTGGATTGCTTACCAAACAGCGTATTTAAAAGCGCATTACCCTGCCGAATATATGGCCGCGGTACTGTCTAACAACATGAACGATATTAAGCAGGTTACATTTTTTATGGAAGAATGTAAGCGTATGAAGTTAGAGGTGCTTGGCCCCGATGTCAATGAATCGTTCTATAAGTTTTCGGTAAACGACGAGAATGCTGTGCGTTTTGGTATGGGAGCCGTAAAAGGTGTTGGTCACGGAGCGGTAAAAACCATCGTAGAAAATCGGCAGAAAGATGGTGCTTATAAGTCGATTTTCGACCTAGCTAAACGCATCGATTTACGAGCAGCCAACAAAAAGGCTTTCGAGAATTTAGCCTTGGCAGGCGGTTTTGATTGTTTTCAAAACACACATCGCGCTCAATATTTTCAAGACGATGGAGACGGGATTACTTTCTTGGAAAAAGCTGTAAAATACGGTGCCAAACATCAAGAAAACGAAAATTCCGCTCAAGTTAGTCTGTTTGGAGATGCCAGCGATGTACAGATTGAAGAACCTCTGGTACCACCCGCAGATACTTGGGGAACCATGGAAAAACTCGCTAAAGAACGCGAGGTAGTCGGTATTTATATTTCTGGGCATCCGCTAGACGATTTTAAAGTAGAAATGACCAATTTCTGTAACGCCGATTTATCCATGTTTCAAGACCTAACACAATGTGTTAACGCTGAATTATCCTTTGGCGGCGTGGTTACAGACGTGCAACATCGCGTAAGTAAACAAGGTAAAGGCTGGGCTTTATTCACTATAGAAGATTATAACAATAGCTATGAATTTAGAATTTTTGGTGAAGAGTATTTAAAGTTCAGACATTTTTTTGTGGTCAACAGTTTTGTGTATGTTAAATGCTATATTAGAGAAGGCTGGGCTAATAAAGATACTGGAAAAAAAGGCGATCCGCGTATACAATTTAATAGCTTTCAATTGCTTCATGATGTTATGGAAGCCTATGCTAAAAAATTGTCAATACAATTAAATATTCAGGATTTAGATAGTCAAAAGGTCGAAGCCTTAAAAACATTGCTTCATCACCATTCAGGAACTAAAGCATTGCATTTTGTGGTGTACGATAATGAAGACAAGGTGAAATTACCAATGACAAGTAGGCGGCAGAAAATCACCATAAGTCAAGAATTATTATCGGCTTTAGACCGACAGAATTTGTATTATAAATTAAATTAATTGTTGCTAAAACGCTGATTATAAAATCGGACAATTTGGCAATAAATAAAACAAATGGATGGTCTGTAAGTTTTGGCGTAATTTTTGACTAAGTTTGCATAATAACAAGTACAACTTTTAAAATTTAATATAATGGCATTAGAAATAACAGACGCGAATTTTGAGGAAACTGTTTTAAAAAGCGATAAACCAGTAGTAGTAGATTTTTGGGCAGCATGGTGTGGACCTTGCCGTATGGTAGGACCAATTATAGACGAAATTAGTACAGAATACGATGGTAAAGCTGTAGTGGGTAAAGTAGATGTTGATGCAAATCAGGATTTTGCTTCGAAATACGGTGTTAGAAACATTCCAACCGTATTGGTATTCCAAAACGGAGAGGTTGTTGGTCGTCAAGTAGGTGTTGCTCCTAAAAAAGCATATACAGACGCTATTGATTCTCTTTTGTAGTCAATAACAATTTATATAACATACAAAGTAAAGGTTTGGCATAATGTCAAACCTTTTTTATTTTTAGCCCTAATAATTCCTTAAATAAATGAAACCATTTCTGCTTCTAGTCCTTGTATTATGTTTAAGTTCTTGTAACCAGAACAGAAAAAATGCAACAGAACTAACTTTGGTTAAAGGCGTTTCCGAACAAATGGCAGTCGTTCGGAAAGCACAGATTAGCGATTTGGTTTACGATCTTAAATTCGATATTCCTAAAACATTGTCCGATAGTATTTCTGCTTCAGAAACTATTTATTGTACCATAAATGATAAAAATGCGCCATTAATTATAGATTTTAAAGAAGCTACTCATAAGCTGTTATCGATTTCCGTTAACAATCAGCCTATCGATATCGAACATACCAATGGACATATCGTAATTAATCAAAATGATTATAAAATAGGTGAAAACAGTATAGAAATAGCTTTTATAGCTGGAGAATTGTCTTTAAACCGAAACGAAGATTACCTCTATACGCTTTTAGTGCCGGACCGAGCCAGTACATTTTTTCCTTGTTTCGATCAGCCCGATTTAAAAGCAGAGTATAATTTAAAAATTACTGCGCCCAATGTTTGGAAGGTTATGGCAGGAGCACCATTACAACAAGTAGAAACCAAAGGAGATGTTACTGAACATTGGTTTGAAACTTCTGATAAAATGAGTACCTATTTATTTTCGTTTGTTGTAGGCGATTTTAAACTTGTGGAAGATGAAGTTGATGGATTAAAAATGCGCATGTTATATCGTGAAACCGACGAAGACAAAATTCAGGCAAGTGTGCCCGAGATATTTCGTTTGCATCGCGAAGCCATCACGTTTTTAGAGCATTATACAGGGTGCGCTTTTCCATTTAAAAAAATAGACTTTGCGGCAATACCAGGATTTCAATATGGAGGTATGGAACATGTTGGGGCTATTCAATATCGAGAATCAACTTTGTTTTTAGACGAAACAGCTACCGAAAGTCAGCGTTTAAGACGTGGGAAATTAATAGCCCACGAAACAGCACATATGTGGTTTGGAGATTTGGTAACCATGAAATGGTTTAACGATGTCTGGTTAAAGGAAGTGTTTGCTAATTTTATGGCCGATAAAATAGCTAACCCTAGTTTTCCAGATATTAACCATAAATTGCAGTTTATGCTAACGCATTATCCAAGTGCTTATGGTGTAGATCGTACGGCAGGAAGTAACCCCATTCGTCAACATTTAGATAATTTAAATAATGCAGGTACACTGTATGGAAACATAATATATAACAAAGCACCTATTATGATGCGCCAGTTGGAGGCTTTAATAGGAGAAGAGGCGTTTAAAAAAGGTATTCAGACTTATATAAAGACTTTTGCTAACGAAAATGCGGATTGGAATGATTTAATAGAAATTCTAGATGCACAAACAGCGGTCGATGTAAAAACGTGGAGTGATAATTGGGTAAATACACCTGGTCGAGCTGTGTTTTCAGAAGATATGTATTATGATGAGAATGACGAGTTAACGAATTTCAAATTATCTCAAAAAGCTGAAGCTGGTACAGAAGACCTTTGGGCGCAAAGTTTCGATATTGGTTTAGTGTACCCTGATTCTGTTCGGGTTGTAAATGTATCGGTATCTGATGCAGATAATCAATTAGATGGCCTTATAGGAACATTAAAACCACAAGAAGTTTTTTACAATTACAATGGCTTTGGTTATGGTGTGTTTCCTCCGCCAAGAGTGTTAGCGCATATTCTAGAATTGAAAGATGACGTAGCCAAAGGATATGCTTATATTAATGTTTACGAAAATATACTATTGGGAACTATAGCGCCCTTGCAAGGTTTAAAATTGTTTAAAACAGCAGTGCAGATTGAAAATAATGAAGCGATAATCAGATTAGTTTCCAGTCAGATTCGAAATCTATTCTGGGGGTATCTCACGCCTGGCGAGAGGACAATTGAAGTTGAACATCTTGAAAAGGAGCTAAGACAACGTTTAAAACAGGATTTACCAAGTGGTGTTAAAAAGACATTGTTTGGTTTGTACGAAGACATCGCTTACAACCAGGAAGGTAAAGCCTTTTTATATCGTATTTGGAGTAAAAAACAGAAACTAGATAATTTAAAACTAAACGAAAACGATTATGTAAATTTAGCGGCTAAGTTGGCTATTTACGAACATGAGCAGGTTACAGATATTTTAGCACAAACAAAAGCTCAAATTACAAATCCAGATCGCTTACTACGGTTTGAATATTTACAGCCGTCTTTATCGTACCAAGTTGCAGAGCGCGATTTGTTTTTTGAGAGTTTAAACCAAGAGAAATATAGAGTTAAAGAACAATGGGTTTTAGACGGATTGTCTTATTTAAATCACCCTTTGCGTCAAAAGTATTCTCAAAAATATATTAAACCAAGTTTAGAATTGTTAGAAGAGGTGCAATTAACAGGTGATATATTTTTTCCTATAGGTTGGTTGCAAAGTACTGTAGGGCTCTATAACTCGGAGTATGCGATGCAAGTTGTTGACGAATTTTTAAATGAGCATCCAGATTTTAGCAAGGTTTTAGAGCTAAAAATATTACAAGCTTCAGACCAAATACATCGGGCACAACGCCTATTTAAATTAAATGAGCAATGATTTTAAAAGACGAATTACAACAGGCAGGAGGTTTTGTTAATTTAGAATTGTTGGCAAAACAGGTGGTCGAAGGTTTTATTGCAGGTATGCATAAGAGTCCGTTTCATGGGTTTTCGGCAGAATTTGCAGAACATAAAATCTATAATCAAGGCGAAAGTACAAAACATATCGATTGGAAATTGTTTGCCAAAACCGATAAATTATACACTAAACGCTACGACGAAGAAACCAACTTACGCTGTCATCTTATTATAGATAATAGCAGTTCTATGCACTATCCGCAATACAAAGATTTCCATATTAATCAATTAAATAAAATAGCCTTTTCAACTTTGGCTTCAGCATCCATTATGCATGTTTTAAAACGACAGCGCGATGCGGTAGGCTTAAGTGTGTATAGCGATGTTTACGAATATTATGCTCCGGAAAAAGGGAGTGAGCGCCACCATCACATGCTTTTAAATACCTTGGAAAATGTTGCACAGAGCAAACCCAAACAAAAAACGACAGAGACCTATACTTATTTACATCAAATAGCCGAAAAGTTAAAACGGCGTTCTTTAGTGATGTTGTTTACAGATATGTTTCAAGACGTTGTATCTCAAGATGCGCTTTTTGAAGCATTAAGACACTTAAAATACAACAAACACGAAGTGGTGTTGTTTCATGTGTTTGATAAAGATATAGAACTAAAATTCAATTTTGACAATAATCCAAAACGGTTTGTAGATGTAGAAAGCGGAGCGTTTATAAATGTGTATGCCGATACGATAAAAACGAATTATGAAACTGCTGTAGGAGATTTTTTTGAAGCTTTAAAATTAAAATGCGCCCAATATCAAATAAAATATGTAGAAGCAAATATTAATGATAATTTTGATAATGTGCTGACAACCTTTATGATAGAGCGCTCTAAATTTTTGTAGTCAAAAAATATTTAAAAAAAGTCAAAAAAAGTTTTGTGTAATTCAAAAAGGGGTGTATATTTGCACTCGCAATAACGCAACGGTCTGGTAGTTCAGCTGGTTAGAATATCTGCCTGTCACGCAGGGGGTCGCGGGTTCGAATCCCGTCCAGACCGCAAAATTGCAAAAAGCTCCAAAAACTTGGAGCTTTTTTTTGCACATAATTTTAGTTGTGTTGTTTAGATAAACCTTGTGTTTATCTACGGTTTAAGTTGTTAAACCAATGA
>JAUIBP010000013.1 GCA_030427735.1 Bacteroidia bacterium
ACCAAGTACGTGTCACTGTAGAAGCAACGAAGATAGAAGTAGAAGCAGATGCTGGTGAAGACCAAACGATCTGTGTTGGCGAGAGCGTGACCTTAACAGCCTCTGGGGGATCTAGCTACGAGTGGAGCACAGGCGAGACGACCAGAAGCATCACAGTGAGTCCATCAGAGACGACAACCTACAGCGTTGTGGTATCAGAAGAGGGCGAGAGGGACACGGCAGAAGTTACAGTAACTGTCAATGCATTACCAAACGCAAATGCTGGTGCGGACCAAACCATCACCCAAGGTGAGAGCGTGACCTTAACCGCTTCGGGCGGCTCGAGCTACGAGTGGAATACAGGGGAAACGACCAGAAGCATCACAGTGAGTCCAAATGCGACAAGGAACTATACAGTAGAAGTCTTCAACAGTGCGGGCTGTTCGGATACGGACCAAGTACGTGTCACTGTAGAAGCAACGAAGATAGAAGTAGAAGCAGATGCTGGTGAAGACCAAACGATCTGTGTTGGCGAGAGCGTGACCTTAACAGCCTCTGGGGGATCTAGCTACGAGTGGAGTACAGGCGAGACGACCAGGAGCATCACGGTAAGCCCATCGGAGACGACAACCTATAGCGTTGTGGTATCAGAAGAGGGCGAGAGCGACACGGCAGAGGTTACAGTAACTGTGAATGCATTACCAAACGCAAATGCCGGAGCCGACCAAACCATCACCCAAGGCGAGAGTGTGACCTTAACCGCTTCAGGAGGCTCAAGCTACGAGTGGAATACAGGAGATGATACGTCTAGTATAGTTGTAACACCAGAGGATACTACAGTATATTCTGTAATAGTTTATAATGCCAGTGGCTGTTACGATATTGCCGAAGTGACAGTTACAGTTGAAGCATTTAAAGGAGGTGGAGATGAAGGCGACGAAGGAGATATAGAAGAGGGTATAGTTACACCAAACTTCGAATTTAATATGTATCCTAATCCAACCTCTGGCATATTAAATTTAAAAATTGCCGGCTTAGAATCGGGAACACCAGTAAGAGTTTACGATATGTTAGGTAAATTATTAATAGACGATTATATTCCTGCTTCAGATGGTAATGAAATTAATAAGGTTTTAGACTTATCGCGCTATCCAAAAGGGTTTTATTTATTAACACTTCAAGTTAAGGGTAAAACGATAACCAAAAAAGTAGTGCTGAATAATTAATATTTAGAAATTTTAAAAGTGAGAGCCTTCATAATTGTCTAACGACTTTATGAAGGTTTTTTCTTTTTAATAGTTTTTATTTGCAAAGCTTATTCTGTATTTTTCATTTTTATAAATAATAAGAACTAATCCATGAAGAATATCTTTTTCCTATTGTGTTTTACGATGTTTTATATGCATTTGAATGCGCAAACAGCATCTAAACCTTTATTTCGGGATCCAATATTTGATGGTGCAGCAGATCCAACAGTAATTTGGAACGATGCCGAACAGAAGTGGTTTATGTTTTACACCAACAGACGGGCAAACTTGAAAAATGCGTCTGGTGTAGCATGGGTACACGGTACTAAAATAGGTGTTGCGGAATCTTCGGATAATGGAAATACCTGGACCTACAAAGGGGTTTGTAATATCCCTTATGGTGAGGATGATTATTCGCATTGGGCACCAGAAGTTATAGCTTATGAAGGGGTATATCATATGTATTTAACTATCGTTCCGGGAACGTTTTCCGATTGGAAACATCCGCGTTATATAGCACATTTTACGAGCCAAAATTTAATGGATTGGGAGTTTCGGTCAAAATTGACTTTAGCTACAGATAAGTGTATCGATGCTTGTGTTTTTCGTTTACCTAATGGAGACTGGCGTATGTATTACAATAATGAAAAGGATGGAAAATCGATGTATTATGCCGATAGTAAAGATTTGTACAATTGGGTAGATAGTGGTAAAAAAGTTGTAGGCGATAAAGGGGGGGAAGGGCCAGATGTTTTTGAGTGGCAAGATAGTTATTGGATGATTGTAGATAATTGGTCGGGTTTAGGTGTTTATAAATCGGATGATTTAGTGCATTGGAACCGTCAGGAACAGAATATTTTGAAAGCACCAGGAACTGGCGAAGACGATCAAGTTATTGGTGGGCATCCAGGAATAGTTGTAAATAACGACCGTGCTTTTATCTTCTACTTTACACATCCTGGAAGAACGCCAGAGAATAAAGGAGTGGATACGTACGCCACTAGAAGAAGCTCTATTCAAGTAGCCGAATTGGAGTTGGTGGATGGTACGATAACTTGTAACCGTAACAAACCAGTGCAGGTGCAATTACATTAGTATATTAATTATGAAGAAACAAACAAGACGACAATTTGTTAAACATATTGGCATGTTAAGTGCAGCTGGCTTAGCGACGCATCCCGTTTTATCGCACAGTTTTACGGAAGCTGTTAATCGATTTCCAGAAAAGGATTCATCAGGGTTAACAATACTATTTCAAGGCGATTCTATAACCGATGGTAATAGAACTAGACATTTAGATTGGAACCATGTTATGGGGCATGGTTTTGCGTACTTAATTTCAAGTAGATTATGGTGCGACTATCCCGAGCAGGAATTGATGTTTTACAATAGAGGTGTTAGTGGAAATACCATTAACGATTTAAACACACGTTGGCAGGACGATACTATAGATTTAAAACCAGATATTGTGAATATTCTAATCGGTGTAAACGATATTCTAGCGGCTATACCTCAAGGAAATTTGCCGATAGAACAAATGGAAACTGATTATAGAGCGCTATTAACACGTACCAAAAACGCTTTACCTGATGCTAAAATAGTACTTTGCGAACCTTTTATTTTAGATGTTGGCCATGTTACTAAGCAATCTGATTTATGGCATAACTATACTAAACAAGTCCAACAGTTGGTGAAGCAATTAGCGAATGAATTTAATGCTGTCCACATAGCGTTTCAGAAGCATTTTGATGCAGCTTGTTTACGTGCTAAACCAGACTATTGGATTTGGGATGGTATTCATCCTATGCCTGCAGGTCATGAACTTATGGCTAGAGTTTGGATAGAGCAAATGAAACCTAATTTACCTTTTATCAAATAATGTAGTCGGTTGTTATACTATTTTAAAAACAAAAAAGTGATTTTTGTTTAGCGAAACGATTTGATGTTTAAAGGGGGGGGGTTAATCCAAATGAAACACTTCAATCAATTCTGTGGAAACAGGACTAAAATCAGAGTTAGTTTCCATGAGTTCGGCCATGTGTTCCCACCAGTGTTTGCAAGTTTCGGTAGAGGCAATGGCGTTCCATTGAGTTTCCGATTCTATTTCTACATAACCAAACGTGTAACAGGTGGCTTCATCTAAAAAAATGCTGTAGTTATGTACGCCGTGGGCTTTTAATACGAGTTGTAATTCGTTCCAGATTGGGTTGTGGCGTTGTTTATATGTTTCAATCTTATCTGGATATAATTTCATTTTAAAGGCTTTTCTAATCATGATGAAAGAGTTTTTGAGATTTTTATGAGTAAAATGTTTTACGATTTTTAGTTGTTTCTGATAAAGGAAACATCGTCAACCTGACAACTCGCTTGCGCGTCTCCGTCGGCGTAAAAGCCAATTTCAACCTTACCATTTTTAACGGAAACTGCTTCAAGGCTTATGGTTTGCCAGTGTTGGTTTGTATTTTTTATAAGCGTTTGTTTTTTATTGCCGCCACTTTCCGCATACATGGAGAGTGCTTTAAATTTATCGTTGGTTTTTACCTTAGCCGTTAGGGTGTAGCTACCATCTTCAATCGGAACGTAAGTTGTGGCTTCAATAATTTGATAGACTTTGCGTTTAAAAGGCACTTGGTCTTCAATATTTAAACTTTTTTCACCAATCACTTTTTGTCTATCTCCCTGACTGTTGAAATAATTAAGCTGTGGCGACTCGGCTTCGCCAACGACTGTTGTACGACCTTGATAAAATTGCGTCACCCAACCCGTGATGTGTGCTTGTATGGGTTTTACTGGTGAAGGAATCACACGACGATCCGCTTCAAAACTTGGGTTTTTTACATAATTATTGTCTTTTGCTACTTGCCATTCGCCTGTGCTTTCGTCTAATTCCCATGAATTTAAGGAATTAAAAATCGGTGTGTCACCATCAAACGATAAGGGCATCCATTGATTATAACCTAAACCATTTCCTGCAAAATTAGCCCAGCGATCGCCACAATACACCACGGTTTCTTGTTTGCTACCTTTTACGTTTACAAAAAAGCCGGTTTGGGTAATATGGGCAAAATCGTCCATGCAACCTGGGGTTATTAACATTTCATTCGTTGGCGTATAAGGCCCTTTTATGTTATCGGAAACGAGGTAGTAGGCGTACGACGAATCCCAACCATAGAGGTTCGATGCAAATACATAATACTTGCCGTTGTATTTAAACATACAATTGCCTTCGCGTCCTTTACCTTGAAATATTTGGTTGCAATCCAGTAAATCGACTTTACCGTTTTTTACACCAATTTCCGAAATGTAAATTTTATTTCGGCCTCGTCCGTAGGAATAGACCAAATACGATTTCCCCGTGTCGTAATCGGTAAATACGGTTTGATCGCCGGTGTTTGGCGTACCAATCCTATCGGTCATATCCAAACGGTTATGTATTTTAAAGTTGCCCACAGGCGAATCGGCTGTCGCAATTAGCACGCTATTGTTATGCTGAATAAAAAGTGCATATTCCTTCTTCTCCGGAATATACACGACACCCATACGTCCCAACCAACCCGTTTTGCCGTCTTGGGCTACGGTTTGTTTTTCCAGAACATTATTTTCGAAAGTCCAGTTTACCAAATCGGTCGAGCTATAGCAAGTTACCGCGACAAAATGATTTTGCTCTTGGGTTATGGCTGGGTTTTCTCGGTATAATTCGGCTTCCTTATAATGCACGCCATACCAATAATATTTGTTTTCGCCGGTTTTTGGGTCGGGAAATGTAAAAATTCCGCCACCTTGACTGTAAATGGGTTTTCCGTTTGTTGTGTTCCAGAATTGGTCGTTTTTAATGTTTTTGAATTGTGCCTGTAACACATTCTGAAAAGAAAAGACTAGGATAAAACAAAAGGAATAAACAGTCGTTTTTTGAAGGTTTAAACTTTTAATCATTAGCTTTCAGGTTTTGAATGATTGGTGATAATGTTTCAACCCAAACCGAGTATCCTTCAGGGGTTAGATGAGTGCCGTCGTTCGTTAATTCATCTTTAATAAAGTCCGCATCGTTTACAAATTGCTGATGTAAATCAATGAGATTGTAGTACTGTTTATTAGCTTTTAATAGCTGGTTAACTTCGGTGATATGTGCTTGTAAATAGTTGTATTTTGTGGGTAACACCGTTTGCACATAAACAGCCGTATTGGGTGATTCACGTTTTATGGTTCTTGCAATTTTTACGATATTTTTGCCCACATATGTCGCCGAAGGAATGCCTTCGTTTTTATGGAGGTTGAACAAATCGTTAATACCGATAAGTATAAATACGGCTTTGGGTTTAAAGTAAATGATTTCGTCCAAACGCGCTAAAATACCATCTGTAACATCGCCTGCAATACCGCGATTCCGGATGCCTGTAGTGTTAAATTTCTCACTCCAATCTCTACCCATTTGCGTGATGCTATTCCCTAAAAACACAATCTCACCAGGCTTTAGCGGTTGTTCTTTAAATTGCTTTATCCTTCTGGGATATTCTTTAGAAGTCCAGGCATTGTGATATGTTATTTTTAGAGTGGTGTCTGGATATAAACTGTCTATTGGGGTAGACTGTTGTGCGAAAAGGTTAATTCCGCAGCAGAAATAGAGACTTATAATTAGTGTTTTTATGAGAAGTTGTTGTTTCATTGGTCTCAGTCGTTAGTTGAAACTATGTACTTTTAGTGCAAGACTTTCAGTTTCTATAAATATTTTTTCGCCACGAATGCACGAATATTTGACATAGTTTTTATAAAGATTATTTGTGTATTTGTGGCTAAAATAAATACAAATAATCGGACTTTCAGTCTGTTTTCAAACCTATAGACTTCCAGTCTATAGTGGTTTAGTTTATAGATAAGTTTTTAATTACTTTAATGCCTTCTGAATATTATCGAACACAGCTTTGGAAACCGCAATAATAGTTCCGTGTCTGGTGCCTTTTGGGAATACAATTTTATCTGAAACATCTTCCCAGTCTTTTAAGTTTTTAGAGCGTACCGCACCGTATTGATGTTCGGTATATTTGTCGAAATATACCATCCAATTGCCGTTTATTTTAATGGCTGTTGGGCCTTCTGCCCAATAATTTCCGGTAATAGGTTTACTGGCTTGGGTATACGGACCGGTAATGGTGTTGCTAGTGGCTATTCGGAGATTTTTTTCTGGTTTTGGCGCTTTTGTTTCATCTTTTAGAAACATGATGTAGTTATTGTTTTCCTTCTGAATGGTAGCGTCGATAACATTAAAACCGCTATCGTAAAGTAATTTTGTGTCACTGAAAGTTTTAAAATCTTGGGTACTTACATAGTACATGCGATGGTTGTAACCTTTATCGGCATCGGTTTGGGTTTCGGGGAATTTACCCGTAATAGTTGTTGCCCAATACATGATGTATTGCTTAGATGTTTCATCATAAGTGACTTCGGGAGCCCAACAATTTCTAGCTTCAGCTTCGTGTTCCATTACGGGGATATACTGTTGTTTGGACCAATTGATTAAATCCTTAGACTGTGCATAACCAATACCTTTGTCCGTCCAGCCTGTTGTCCAGACCATGTGATAAGTATTGTCCGGCCCTTGAATAATACACGGGTCGCGCATCAGTTTGTTTGGGCCAATTTCGGGCGTTAATAAACTTTGGTCGTTATTTAAGGCTTTAAATGTATATCCATCCTTGCTGTAGGCTAAATGCAAGCCATCTTCGCCATTGCCTTTAAAATAGGAGAAGATGTAAACCAAATCATTTTTAGCTTTACTGGTTGTTTGGTTTTGTGCTTCTACTACAGAAGGTAATAAACTACCTAATACAATAAGTAGAAGCGCAATGTGTTTACGTGAAATTTTATTAGTCATGTGCTTCCAATCTATAAACTTCGGTACCAGCTAATAAGAAGCAACCTAAACCGTAATCTTCAAAATCTGGAACTTTGTCGTAAGACAAGGGCTGACCATCTTTTGGTTCTTTACCAGTAGATTGTAACCAACCTAAGAATCCGTTTTTATGGACCGATTCCTTTACTATCGCATTCCAACCTTTTAAAAGTACAGGTAAGTAAGTGTTTCTATCTAAAATGCCTGTGTTTACACCGTAAGCCATCGCGTAAACAAATAGGGCTGTACCAGATGTTTCTTTACCGCCAAAATGTTTTGGGTCGTGCAGACTAACATTCCAGAAACCATCTTTTCGTTGAATTGGCACTAAGGCTTCGGCCATTGCTTTAAAATCTTTAATGTACTGGTCGCGATGTGGCGCATCTTCAGGCATAATGTTTAATACGCGTGCTAAAGCTGCAATTACCCAGCCATTACCACGACTCCAATACGAATCTTCACCATTTGGTTCGGTGTAAGGTGGATCGAAATCGGCATCACGCCACCATAAGCCATCTTTTGGGTTGTAAAGGCCTTTTTCGCCATGTTTATCGCGGGTATACATGTACATGTCGTACATTTTTTCGTAATAACGATTATCGTTTTCCAATACGCCCATTTTCGCAAAAACAGGCATACCCATTTGTAAAGCGTCAATCCACCACCAATCGTCGTTTTGTGGTGTATTTAACAACATGTTCATACAGGCTCTGGTGCTTTTTAGCATTTTAGGATCAGGCGTTAAATTGTATAAATCGATATAGGTTTGTGCTGCACAATAATCGTCAGCATTGCGGTTGGCAGCGCCGTATCTAAAATTCCATTTATGAAACTCTGCCCAATCGTAAGCGTATTGATAGTATTCTTCTTTCGGCCAAATATCGTACAAGGCCATTAAGCCTTCGTAATACACGCCACGCGTCCAGATGTTACTTGGGCGTTCTTTATTAGTGACGATAGTTTTACCAACATCGGGCCACTTTTTCATAAAGTAATCGTTGGTTAAAATCATGGTTTCTAATACGGCTTTTCGGTCGGGTAAGTCTTGAGCAAATACCGACGAAAAGCTTGCCAGTGTTAGGCAAAGACAAAGGATTTTATTTTTCATGTGTTATAAGTTTTAAGGGTGTTAATGTTATAGGATTCAATAAACCAGAAGGCATCGGATTCCATTTAGTCGCATCGAATTTTTGATAGTCTTTATCGACCATATTGATTTCGTAGAAATTTTTCCATTCCTCGCCACGCATTTCTTTGGCTCTAATGCGATTGGCTGCTAGGTTGGTTACTTCTATGGTTAATTGATTGTCACCAGCGTTTAAATTATCCAATTGTAATTGGTAAGGTACCGACCAAGCCGTCCCTACAAGTTTGCCATTAAGCCAGACTTTAGCACTTTCTCTAACATCGCCTAAATGGAGTTGCCAATGTTTAACAGTGGCATCTGGATTTTTAAAGCTGATGCTGTATTTTGCCGTTCCCGAGAATGCTTCATATTCCGGACCTAAAGTCGTCCAGGAATCTAAATCTGAAATTTCGGCGGCTTGCGGTAGTTTTGGACCACCTTTTGTAAATTCGAGTTTCCAAGTTCCTGAAATAGGATAGGTTTCTTTTTCGGTTTCAAAATAATTCCAGTCGGCAATCTCGCTATTTGTTTCTGTTTTTAAGAAAAGCGATTGTCCCGGTTCAATTTGGACTTTAACCAAAGTTTTGTTGTCGCTGTTTTTGGTTGCAGCCTGTCCGAAATGTCGCGTTAAGGGATCGAAAATAATTACATCTTTGTTGTTGCTGTTAATCGGAATAAGGCTGTTAACCAGCTCGGCTGTGTGATTAACAAGATAATAAATGGTTTCGCCATCAACAGCACGTTTTATATATTTAAGTCCGGTATTGACTAAAGTTTCCGGGTGAATATTTGCTTTTGCTAAATCGGAAAACACATCACTGCTTGGTGTAATTGTTTTAGCTACGGTTTGTAATTCAGTATTTTGTTGTTCTAAATTGAAATTACCAGGCACCGATTTCGGTTTGTTTTCAAAAATAATGGAAGCGCCTTGTTTTTGTAATTCCATTAATTTATTCAATGTTTTCAATGGCATGTTGTCGCAGTGTGGAATCACTAAAGATTTATATTGTCCGCCTGGCACGATAATATGACCATTTTCAACTTTAGCTTGGGCAATAAAATTATCCGAAATAAAATCCAACGAATAGCCTTGTTGCATTAAGTTGGTAGTGGTTTTGTAAAATGGTGTGCCGTGTAACCACTCGTCCAAAGAGTGAATTTTAAACTGAAAAAATAAGGTACCTTTTAAATAATCGTCCCAAACATCGTAAATAGGCCAGTACAGCAACACGTCGTTATTGGCTTGACCCGATTGCAACATGGATTGACAATTAGCGATATAGTTGAATAATTCCGACTCGCTTTCGCCAATGGTTAAATTTGGATTGAAGTTCACCGAAGCGTAGAATTTCCATCCTGGCCAGGCTGCGCGGTCTGGCGAGTAGGTGGTACCGTGTAAAAACACGTGGTTGATTCCGTTTAAAAATAAATCTTCTACCTCTGGTTTGCATTGCGATAGCGCCACTTTAAAATGATCGCGTAACCAGGTAAAGGTTTCGGAAGAGGTTAGGGGCTTGCCTGCAATATGTGCGGCAGACGATGAGAATTTCAGCATCACGGGATCGGCATCGCCCTCGCGAATGTCTTCCTGTTCTCTGCGGAATCCCGGAATATCGTAAGGCATAGAACCAAAGGTCTCGCACTCTGGAATATCGGCTGCGGCATACATATCGATTAAATTTCCTGGCGAGCCATGCGCTTGCAAACGCGATTTAAATGCTTTGCTATTAGCCCAGGCTGTCCACGGTTCGTCAAAATCGTGTAATAATAAATCCGATAGCGTTTCCCGATAATCACTTTTTATACGGTTTGCAAGCGGATCGTCGGCCTTTTTCAACAACAGATTCACATAAGGTTTTAAATCGTATCCGCGCAAGTTTTGAAAAGCTTCAAAAAAGTTTGGTGTAAAATCGGTGCCATAAACCTCGAAGCTATCGTTGAAAATAGATCTGATTTTTCCGTTAAAGCCCACCAAAGCTGTATCGAATGGTTTTACATAGGCGTTTAAAGCGGCTTTGGAATAATGGTCTAAAGTAAAGCCATCGCCACCCGGAGCGGCACGTTTTACTTTCTGGCCAGTTTTACCTTCAAAAATGGCGTAGATGTCGTAATTAGAATCTGTTGCTGTCCACTGTAATTGTTGGTTTTTAACCAGACTCGTTAAATCTTCATAATTGCCGTTTTCGGCATATGCTAACACGTAAAGTAATTTGGCAGGTTGTTTTTCTTTTGGGTTTTCAACTGCAATTGTTTTATTGAAGGTTTTACCTTTTTTTACCTGATAATTTTGCGAAATGAGTTTGGCAGCAGCAAATTCAGGGGTAACCTGCGGGCCACCGTAGGGCCAACCAGTTCCTAAAGTCAAATCGACCTGCATGTTTAAGCTGTCTGCAATGTGGATGGTGTAATCCAGCATGGCCATCCATTCTGGCGATAGGTAATCTCTAAAATTGTTTTCTTCGCCTTTAACGCCGTAAATAGGGGCGATTTCGACACCGCCAATGCCAACATTGTGCAGTTTAATCAGGTTGTTTTTAATGTTTGGTTTGTCTACAGCGCTGCCCATCCACCACCAGCGAGTCCACGGTTTTGTGGTGTTGGTTTGTGCGGGCCAGGTTTCTTTTTTATCCAGTTCGTCTTGCGCTTTTAACTGACACGAGGTGCAGACGATAGCGGTTAAAAAGGCTAATACATATAGTTGTTTTGACATGATTAAATTTCAGATTTTTTTAGTTCAACTGCATAAATTTGGGTGTCGCCTTCAAAATTAGCTCTAAAAACAATCCATTTCCCATCTGGTGTAAAATGAACATTCGGTTCCAGATCGTAATTATGGTGTTTCATATTGACTAATTTTTCGGAAACAAGCGAATCATTTTTAGGCGTGAAATGATAGAGCCACATACCGTCTTTAGCATGCGCTACCTGACTTTCATCGCCGCCATCGCCCGCAAACGATTTCATATCTGGGGCAATATTATAATGTATGGACCATTCGTTTCGTTTAAGCGCGTAGCGAGTTTCTTGATTGGTTTCTAAGTGTTTGCCAGTCAAGTAAAAGGTTTCGCCTCGAGGAATTTGCAAATCGAACCAAACGGTTTGTCCATCGGGACTAAAAAATTCGTGACCCGCAATTTCACGATCGACCGTGCGTTCGTGAATGCGTCGATTGTTGTGATTGTGAATATCGATATTCCAAATACGATCTACTTTATGCCAAGGCCCTTCGTGACAATACATGAGATTATCGGGATCTGTTGGCGAAAATTGTAAGTGGTTCAACCAAGCCTTCTCCGAGAAAAAGGGTGTCATGGTTTTGGTTTCTAAGTCCAGTTTTACCAAAGAACGATTTAGTTTGGCTTCGTAAATTTTATCGAAGTTACCACGACCGGTTAAGGTTTTTCTTAATGCTTTACTCGCTTCGGCATTGACGATTTTTCCTGCCATGATGTTTTCTGAAGCATTAATTGTTATCATAGAACCAACAAGCGAATCTGGAAATTTATAAATGAATTCCGTTTCCTTACTATCGATATGCGTCGCAAAAAGACTATCGCTTACCGTGTAAAATACTTTTCTGGAGTTTACAGCTAATATTTCACCATGTTTGTCACCTGGTTTGGTTGTAATTTGTTGCGTTTCTTTAGTTGAAAGATTAACCGTATAGAGTTGTTTATTATTACCACTATCCCCATAAAATACCATTAAAGTTTCTGAACCGTCTTGCGATGGTAAAAACGGATTGTTATGAAAATAGAAACTGCGGTTTGCGCCTTTGCGATCTGTTAGCTTTTTTATTTTGTGTTCCGTGTCCCTATCAATCCAAATATTGGGCATCGGCGATTGTGAACCGGTTTCCAGAACGGGAACAGTAATAGTTTCAGTTTGCTTACTGGGTGTGTTGTTATTTTTTTTACACGACAATACCATTAAACTTAATAGAACAATGTAATAAGCCGTTGGTAATTTCATAATTAGTTATATGGTTTTGGTAATTAGTTTGTGTAATTGGTTGGCTAAAAATATCGCTATTTGCTAAAAGTACCATCCTGTCCCGTCCTGAGAAACGCGTTCTGTTTTTATGTTGTTATGGGGCAAAGCCCGTCTTGATGTTAAGAATTTAATATAGTTAATTGATTGTCAAATCAATAGGTGTCTTTCTTGATTTGTTAATGGTTTGCGATTATATAGTTAGTGAAGTTCTTTGGGTGCGATGTTTGTATTTTTAAGCCTTTTAAATTAATGTATTGTAAATATTATTGCTGTTTTATTTGTGAAATCACATTTGCAAAATAAAAATTTTAATTTTTTGTTAAATGTGTAACATATTGATTTTTAAAGAATTGCATTGATTTTGTAGCGTTGTAAACAATAACATTCAGCATAGCACAGGATACTAAGGGCAAAACCGTTGGATATATTTGGAAAACATAAATACTAACTATTATTTAATATGAAAAGAAAACTAATTTATTTATTGGTGTTTGTTTTCTCTTTATTATCGGGTGTCGGTTATGCCCAAACCAAGGTAATACAGGGGACAATTATTGATGATTCTGGTATGCCAATACCAGGCGTAAACGTGCTGCTTAAAGGTACAACTAACGGAACAGTTTCCGATTTTGATGGAAACTATGAAATTTCTGCTTTAGCAGGAGAAACTCTTGTTTTTTCGTATGTAGGATTTCAAACGATTGAAAAAACGGTAGGAACTTCAAATTCTATCGATGTAATTTTACAAACAGATACAGCTGTTCTTGACGAAGTTTTGGTTGTAGGGTATGGTACTCAGAAAAAGAGTGATGTTACAGGAGCCATTTCTTCGGTATCTGCAGAAGAATTGGTTATTCAGCCAACAACAAATGCTTTACAAGGTGTTCAAGGTAAAGCGGCAGGGGTAGATATTACCACCAATGCTCGTCCTGGTGAAGTAGGGAGTATCCGTATTCGTGGTAACCGTTCTATTTCTGGTGGTAACGGGCCTTTATATGTTGTAGATGGGGTGCCTTTACAGACTGGTGGATTAGAAATGTTAAACACAAACGATATTGCATCTATTGAAGTGTTAAAGGACGCTTCTGCAACCGCTATTTATGGATCTAGAGGATCTAATGGTGTGGTTTTGGTAACCACAAAACGAGGAAGTGGAGGCAAAATGCAAATTAATTTTGAAACTTCGGTGGCTTTTGAAGAAATCTATGATAAAGCCGATTATTTTAACGGAGGTGAATACGCCAAGTATAGAAGAGATGCTTTGCGTACAGCAGGCTTGTATAACGATGCTAATGGTAATGTTATGAATTATGCCGATCCAGTAAAAGATTTTCAATATTTCGGACAAGATGCAGCAGCTTGGGAGAGTATTGCAGCAGGATACTCTTGGATTGATAAAGATAATTTAGTAGCCGAAATAGGTTCTGATGGTAACCCAGTGTATAACGCAAATGATGTACGCACCACCGATTGGGCAGATTATGTTACACAAACAGGAATGACCGAGCAATATAATTTAAGCGCTAGTGGGGGTACAGAAAAATTAAAGACATTTATTTCTGGTGGTTATTTACACCAAACAGGTGCTGTAAAAGGACAGGAGTACACTAAGTATACTGGATTGGTAAGTGCAGAACTTAAAGCGACCGACTGGTTTACCATGGGAGGAACTTTAAATACCTTATATAGTGTACAAGATTATGGTTATGTTGAGGGAGGTTCTAGAGGTGCTGGAAATTTATACGCTAAAGCTCGAGGACAGTTACCTTATGCAGTGCCTTACGATGCCGACGGAAACTTTATTTTTAACCCAGGAGCAGATACCAATATTGTAAACCCGATACGCGATTATGACGAGGTAATTAACGAACGTACCAATTTAAGGGTTTTCGGTAGCTTTTTTGCAGATTTTAGAATTACAGAAGGATTACACTTTAAATCAATTTTTGGTCCAGATATAAGAACTTATAGAAATGGTCAGTTTCAAACTGCAGAATCTAGCTTGAGAGGTGGTGGAGCACCATCTTCAACAAATTATGCCCGATCTGATGAAGGTAGAAATTTGTCATGGACATTAGAAAATTTATTAACATATGATAAAACTTTTAATGAAAATCATCGTTTAGGAGTAACCTTGTTACAAAGTTCGTCAGCCATTCAAAATGAATCGTCGAGTATGACAGCAACAGACTTACCTTATGACAGTCAGTTGTGGTATAACCTAGGGTCTACAAATAGAGGGGCTTTAGATGGTTGGGGTTCTGGATACAATAAACAAACATTGTTATCTTATATGGCTCGCGTTAACTATGCGTTTAAAGATAAATATATTGTTACTGTTACAGGACGTTCAGATGGATCATCGGTGTTAAGTCAAGGGCATAAGTGGGATTTCTTTCCGTCTTTAGCTTTGAAGTGGAAATTAGACCAAGAAATTTTCTTACGTGATGTGTCTTGGATTAGTCAATTGGCATTAAGAGGAGGTTATGGTACTGTAGGTAATCAGGCTGTAGATCCATATGGTACTTCAGGAGCCTTACAGTCATCGGCTTATGTGTTTGGTAGCGATCCTGCTAAAGGTTATATTACAGGCGACCCAAAAGCTTCTGAAGATAATAGAGGTTCTATTCCGAATAGAACTTTAGGTTGGGAAAAAACAAGCTCGTTTAACTTGGGGCTGGATTTTGGTTTCTTCAATAACAGATTAACTGGGTCTATAGATTATTACAGTGCAGATACCGAAGATATTTTATTAGATAAACGTCCTAACTCTGTTACAGGTTATGGCAACATTACCGTAAATGCAGGTGAAACTAGAAACAGTGGTATTGAAATCGCTTTATCATCTATAAACGTTGATTCTAAAGATTTTACTTGGTCTACAGACTTTACATTTACTAAAAATAAAGAAGAAATTGTAAGCTTGGTAACTGGTGAAGATGATTTAGTAAACAGATGGTTTATTGGGGAGCCTATTAGTGTATATTACGACTACGAAAAAGTGGGTATATGGCAATTAGACGATGCAGAGGAAATGGCTTTGTATAATGCTAACGGACACGATTACAAGGCTGGAGATATTAAGGTTAGAGATTTAAATGGAGATAATAAAATTGATGCAAACGAGGATCAGAAAATTATCGGTCAAGCCAATCCTAAGTGGATTGCAGGTTTACAAAATACGTTTAACTACAAAAATTTCGAACTTTATGTATTTTTATTCTCTAGATGGGGACACACTGTTACAGGAGGTGCTGTAGATATGCAAGGTCGTTATGCCAGTAGAAAGGTAGATTATTGGAGACCAGACAATCCAACAAACGAATACCCAATCGCAGATTTTAACAACGGTGGCCAGCCAGTACATTATAGTGCCATGAATTATCAAGACGGCTCTTTTGTAAAACTGAGAAACTTATCTTTAGGATATTATATGCCAGATCAGGTATTGGATGATTTAGGTATGACTAAGTTTAAAATCTATGCACAAGCCAATAACCCTTGGTTATATTCAAAAACCGATTTTATAGATAGTGATGGCGCTCCAACAAGTTTTGTGTTAGGATTAAGTTTAATATTTTAATTAAAAAAGCAATGAAAAAAATATTAATAATAACGTTAATTAGTGTTACAGGATTATTATCGTCTTGTAGCGACTTTTTAGAAGAAGAAATGGTAGCAACGCTTACCCAAGAGCGTTATGATACTAAAGCAGGAATAGAAGAATTGGTTAATGGTGCTTATGAAGGATTACGTTTTCATCATAATTACGAGTGGTCTTATACATTAACCAATTACGGAACAGACGAATTTACTAATGGTGGTGGTAGAGACCATGTGCAATGGAATACTTATTCTCCAGTGCTAGATCCGTTAGAAACCAGAAATTTATCACCTTTATGGGATAATATGTATGCTCAAATAAATTTATGTAATACTGGTATTCAAAAAATTCCAGAAGTATTGGGAGATCCTTTAGATGAAGAATTGATGAATACTCGTCTAGGAGAAGTATATTTTTTAAGAGGCTTTAATTATTTTAAATTAATAGAACAATTTGGAGGCGTACCAATTTCAACTTCACCAATAGCAGAGGATACAGCAGAGTTTCCTAGAGCTACTAAAGAAGAAGGCTTTAACCTTATAATTGAAGATTTATTACGAGCCGAAGAACTGTTACCAGTAACACCTTCGCAAACGGGACGAATTACTAAAGCCGCGGCACAACATTTTTTAGCTAAGGTATATTTAAATAGAGCTAGTGAGCAAAATGCAGATTTAACTCAGTCTACAGACTTGGAAAATGCTGCAAAATATGCAGAGATGGTTATTTCAAGCCGTACTCTAGCTCCAGATTACAACGACATATTTAATTATACGAGTGTTAACGGTTCTAATGAAACTTTAAGCGAAATCATATTGGCCTCTCAGTTTGATGATACTCAAGCGTTAATGGGGCGTTATGGAAACCAAACACATATGTACTTTTTATCTGTTTACAGAAACTTTCCAGGTATGACGCGTAATCTTTACGACGGAAGGGAATTCCAGCGTTTAAAGCCAACCGATTATGCTTTAGATATTTTTGATAGAACTAACGATTCTCGTTTCTACAAAAGTTTTCAAACATCTTACACTGCAGTTAATACTAATGGTATTCCTAATTGGACAGCAGACAATGCTCCAGATCCAAGCTTGGTAGGACAACCTAAATTTGGTGTTGGTGATACCGCGATAGTTATGTTGGTTAATGATGCTGGTGATACTCGTTTTACAGAGGATTACAAAGATACCTTTGCACCTTTAATGCTTGTGCGTTATACTAATGATGCCGAAGGTACCGATTATGATGTAAGTACTTATCCATCACTATCAAAATACAGAGATCCATTCAGAACGTCATTTAATGATGCAAAAGGAACTAGAGATGGAATTTTAGCACGTTTAGGCGAAACATATTTAATCGCAGCAGAGGCTTATGGTAGATTGGGAGATTATGGTACAGCATTAAATTATATTAATGCGTTAAGAAGTAGAGCTGCCTATAAAGATGGAGAAACTCGCAGTTCTGTTTATTATTTAGCAGAACAAGTTACAGAGGGCGAACAATCAAGTACCGAAAGTGAAATGCAGGCCACAGAGGCTTATTTTACACCAGGCACTCCAGAAGCAGCGGAGGAAATGTATCCTGCTGGTGTTGGTTCTAAGCCAGATATGTTTATCCATTTTGTGTTAAATGAAAGAGCTAGAGAACTAATGGGAGAGTTTCATCGTTGGGTAGATCTAGTTAGAACAAATACTTTGGTAACTCGAGCAAGAGCGTTTAATCCAGAAGCAGCTCCTAATGTAGATCAACATCATGCTTTAAGACCTATTCCGCAAAGTTATTTAGAGTCAGTAACCGTAAATGGAGTATTGTTATCACCAGAAGAAAGGAATCAAATGCAAAACCCAGGTTATTAATTTTAAAATTAATAAGTGTGTTTTTTACAACCCTAAACGCTATTATTTTATAATAGCGTTTATTTTTTAACATAACTGAGTTTTTAATTTCAGAATTCATATAAAAATAAAACTGTATGCGTAAAATAGTTTTTAATATAACGAGTATGTTCTTGTTGTGTCTCTTGGGCTGCAAAGACACTTCCAATAAAAACAATAGTCCTAGTAAAGAAGAAGGTTTAGCAATAACAGAAGTCACTGTAAAAGCGCCTTTTGATATGCCAAATATTAAAATACCTGATTTTAGTAGTACTAAAGCATTTGTAATTACCGATTATGGTGCCGTTTTGGGCGATAAAAATAAAACGACAGCCGCGATACATAAGGCAATTGATTTGGCCAATAAAAATAACGGCGGAAGAGTTATAATTCCTTCAGGAGAGTGGTTAACCAAGGCCATTCATTTAAAAAGTCATGTAAATTTGCATTTGGAAGCTGGTGCAATCCTTTTATTTTCGGAAGCACCTAACGATTATTTACCAGCCGTACATTCTACTTGGGAAGGCATGGAGTGCTATAATTATTCGCCTTTGATTTATGCTTACAACTGTGAAAATGTAGCTATTACAGGTTCTGGCGAATTAAAAGCTAAAATGGATGTGTGGCAAACCTGGTTTTCGAGACCAGAAGGGCATATGCAAAACCTGAAAGAATTATATTTTATGGCAGCCAATAACACTCCTGTTGAAGACCGCCAAATGGTTAACGATACGGCACATTTTAGACCGCAATTTATTCAGTTTAATCGTTGCGAGAAAGTGTTGTTGGAAGGCGTAACCATAACCAATAGCCCGTTTTGGACGATTCACCCTTATTTGTCTAAAGATATTGTTATCAGAGAAGTAAAGGTGTACGCTCACGGCCATAATAACGATGGTGTAGACCCAGAAATGAGTCAGAATATATTAATAGAAGATTGTGTGTTCGATCAAGGTGATGATGCCATCGCTGTAAAATCTGGTAGAAATCAAGACGCCTGGCGTTTAAATACACCGGCTAAAAATATTGTAATGCGCAACTGCTTGGTTAAAAACGGTCATCAGTTAATGGCTATAGGTAGCGAACTTTCTGGTGGAATAGAAAATGTATTTGTAGAAAATTCTAAAGTGGCTCCAGATGCGAAGATGTTTCATTTGGTGTTTATAAAAACTAACGAGCGCCGTGGTGGTTACGTCAAAAATATTATTGTTGATAATATTGAAGCAGGTGCCGTTAAAAATGGTATTTTGGGTATAGAAACCGATGTATTGTACCAATGGCGCGATTTGGTGCCTACTATAGAACGTAAATTAACACCAATACAAGATGTGTTTTTAAGTAATATAAAAGCCTCGAATGTAGATTATGTGTCTAGAATATTAGGCCAGGAGGAATTACCAATTAAGCATGTGGTATTACAAAATGTTGTAGCCGATACTATTCGATCGCAAAACCATATTCATGAGCACATTTTAGATTTCGAAACTAATAATGATTAAAAGATTATAAATTAGATAGATTATGAGAGTGGTTGTTTGGGTGCTTTTGCTGTGTTTTAACATTAATGTTGTTGGACAAACGGAAGAAATAGCTTCAAGTTTAAACGAAAATACGGCGACGTTTAGCGTGGTTACAGATACCGAAAAAGCCATGATTCTATACGATAAAAAAGGGTCGCCATTAGATTCTATTGTATCGCATCTTTTAGCTGAAGATATTTTTAAGGTTACAAATTACAAACCAAAAGTGGTAACGACATTACAGGACGCTAAAGGGCATGTTATCGTAATAGGCAGCATACATTCAAAACTGATTAAAACCTTCATTACAACAGAGAGACTAAAACCAAATTTCGAAAAGCAATGGGAAAGTTATGTGTACAAGACTGTAACTAAACCAACCCAAAACATCGATAAAGCTTTTGTTATTTCTGGAACAAATAATCGCGGTACAGCTTATGGTGCATTTACCATATCTCAAAACATAGGTGTGAATCCTTGGTATTGTTGGGCGGATGTTCCAACAAAGCAACGCAGTAATTTAAAGTTTAATTATCCAGAAACATATTATAGTCAGCCGCCTTCGGTTACCTATAGAGGTATCTTTTTAAATGACGAAGATTGGGGGCTTCAACCTTGGGCAGCAAAAACTTTCGAGCCCGAAATTGGAGATATAGGCCCAAAAACCTATGCTAAAATTTTCGAGTTGCTCCTCAGGTTAAAAGCCAATACCATTTGGCCAGCCATGCACCCGAGTACTAAAGCGTTTTTTTATTACGATGATAATCCTAAAATGGCCGAATTATACAATATCGTAATTGGTACTTCGCATGCAGAACCCATGTTAAGAAATAATGTAGATGAATGGGATAAAACAACCAGGGGAGCTTTCAATTACAAAACCAATAAAAAAGAGGTATTCCGTTATTGGGAAGATCGTGTTAAAACGGCTAAAACTATCGATGCCATTTACAGCATGGGCATGCGTGGCGTTCACGATAGTGGTATGGAAGGTGTTAAAAGTACTACCGAAGCTATAGCTGTATTAGATGGTGTATTAGCAGATCAGAGACGTTTGTTAAAATCGTATATTAATACGGATGTTACTCAAATTCCGCAGGCTTTTACGGTGTATAAAGAAGTGTTGGATTTGTATAAAAACGGATTGAAAGTGCCAGACGATATTACTCTGGTTTGGACCGATGATAATTACGGATATATTAGAGCGTTAAGTAATACCGAAGAGCAAAAGCGAGCTGGTGGTAGCGGTGTATATTATCATGCGTCGTACTGGGGGCGACCACACGACTATTTGTGGTTAAGTACAACACACCCTGGACTGATTCGTGAAGAAATGATGAAAGCTTACGAAACCAACAATAAAGCACTTTGGATTTTAAATGTAGGCGACATTAAGCCCGCAGAATATAATATGCAGTTGTTTTTAGACATGGCGTATCATGCTCAACCGTTTCAGAATTCAGATTATGTGCTTGAACATCAGCAAGAATTCTATGCATCGGTGTTTGGCGATATGTATGGCCAACGTCTTGCTGATATAACATCTGAATATTATCAATTAGCATTCGAACGAAAACCAGAATTTATGGGATGGAGTCAAACCGAAAAAACGACGCCCATTTATAATACAGCTTATACTGCTTTGGGTTTTGGAGATGAAAATAACAGTCGTATTCTGGCTTATGAAAATCTGGAACACCAGGTTGATGAGATCGAAAAGGAGTTGCCCGAAAATTTACAAGCTTCTTTTTTTCAACTTGTGGGCTATCCCGTAAAAGCTTCATCAAATATGAATAAAAAGTTTTTATATCGCGATAAAGCCATGTTGTACAATAAACAGGGCAGACAAAGCGCAACATTTTATAAGACATTATCCGATGAAGCTTTTCAGAATATTGAAACATTAACACAAAAGTACAATGCTATAGCTGGTGGAAAATGGAAGGGTATAATGGATATGAAACCCAGACGACTTCCTGTATTCGATAAACCAGAAATTCCTTTAGTTAAAAATGAGGATAATGAAGGCTTTGGGCTATTTGTTGAAGCTTCTCAAGGCGAATCTTTAGCGTTACCTGTTTTTTATACCAACGATCAAGCTTCGTATTTTATAGATGTTTTTTTAAAATCGGCTAAGCGCGCTCAGTGGTCTTTTAAGAACTTACCAAATTGGATTTCAGTAAGTCAATCTGAAGGTACTTTAGATCAAAACAAACAGGAAGCCAGAATTCAAGTTGCCTTAAATTGGCAGCTTTGGAAACAAAATAAACAACCTAAATCTGCAATTTTAAGTTTGGAATCGGGAGGTTTTAAACGAAACATACAAGTCGTCGTTTCCGATAGTTATCTTAATGTGCCTTCAAATACCGTTGTAGAAAAGCATGGCTTGGCTGTGGTTTATGCCACAAATTTTTCGTCGCAAACACTTTTCCATAATAAACAATGGTCTAAAGTAACCGGTTTAGGGCATTCGGGTAATGTTATGCAAGCTTTGCCATTACAAACAACCTTTACGACATTCAATGAGTCTCCTGTGTTAACATACGACATATTAACCGAGACAAAAAATGATACTGCAACTTTACACATTGTTGCTTTGCCAACGCATCCGTTAACTACAGATGGAGATGTGCGCATAGGTGTACAATGGAATAACGGAGAAATAAAAACACTCAGTTTTAAAACCCAAGGCCGAACCGAGCAATGGAAACAGAATGTTTTAAGTAATAAAGCCATGCAAACCATAAAAGTTCCTGTAAACACCAGCGGCAAACAGCAATTAAAAATTTATAGTGTTGATGCTGGTGTTTTGTTAGATTATATAGTACTGCAAACTAATGATGCTAGTGAGCTCCCTTATGGAATGTTTCAGGAAACGACAATAGATTAAACACCGCTAAAGGCACCAAAGCCACCGTCAACAGAAATTACAGAGCCATTAATAAAGCTTGAAGCATCATCGGCTAACAATGCAGCTAAGGCCTGTAATTCTTCTGGCTTTCCAAAGCGTTTCATTGGGGTGTTGGCAATTATGGTTTTGCCTCTGGCAGTTAACGAGCCATCAGGATTCAATAATAAATCCCGGTTTTGCTCACCTATAAAAAAGCCTGGAGCTATGGCATTCACTCGAATTTTTTCTCCGAATTTAGAATTCATTTCAACGGCTAACCATTTGGTGAAATTCTCGACGGCTGCTTTTGATGCCGAATATCCAACGACACGTGTAATTGCTGCGTGGGCAGCCATAGATGATATATTTATGATGCTGCCGTGTTTTTGATCGGCCATAATTTTGCCAAAAATAAAAGTAGGCAAAACAGTGCCTTTAAAATTTAAGGCATTTACCTGGTCGAAATCGCTAATCGATAAATCAAAAAAGGTTTGTTCTGGACTTATAGTAGCGCCTTTTAAATTTCCTCCGGCTGCATTTACTAAAATATCGATGCTATTCCACGTGTTTAAAATGGTATTCTTAGCTTCAATTAATGAATTTTCGTCTAATACATCGGCAACTAAAGCTAGCGCCTCGCCACCTTCATTTATAATTTCGTTAACTCGGTCTTGTACGGTTTTCGGATTTCTTCCTAGTATACCTACTTTTACATTCTGCTTGGCTAAACCTTTTGCTATGGCTCCGCCTAAAACGCCGTTACCTCCAGTTACAATGGCAACTTTGTTATTTAAATTTAACATGTATTTTATTATTAATTGGTTAGATGTGTTTTATATTATTCATTGGTCTCAGTCGTTAGTTGAAACTATGCACTTTTAGTGCATGACTTTCAGTTTCTATAAATATTTTTTGCCACGAATGCACGAATATTTGACATAGTTTTTATATAGATTATTCGTGTATTTGTGGCTAAAATAAATACAAATAATCGGACTTTCAGTCTGTTTTCAAACCTATAGACTTCCAGTCTATAGTGGTTTAGTTAATTTAATTCTATATAATCACGCAAGCCAAGAGCTTTAGATTGCTTCAAGATTTTGGCTACGACTTTAGCTGAAAAATCGGCGCCTTCAATTCCTGTATGGGTATGATCTTGTGGGAAAAATGTTTTCACTGTCTCTTTGCCCAACATTTCGTATTGTACGGCAATGCTGTCATTCAAATCGATAAAAGGGACGCTTTCCTTATCGGCAACTTGCTTAGACCATAACACATAACTATCGGTACGACGTTCCACTTTGCCTTTTGGCCATTCGTTTCGTGGTGTTAAACTCATTACAATAGGTTTGGCGCCTTTTGCTTTGGTGTCTGCAATCATTTGCGTTAAGTACCAACCAAAACTGTGCACGGTTTCCGTTAGGCTGTCGCGCTCAACTATTTGGGTGTTATCGCCAATGCCCTTTAAAGACCCACGGTATTTTGCTTTATCGATATTGCCAGCGTCGTTATGTCCAAACTGTAAAAACACCACATCACCTGGCTGAAATTCGTTTTTAGCCGCGTCCCATAAGCCTTCTCTAGTAAAGGTTCGGGTACTGCGTCCGCCACGCGCTTTGTTAATCACATTCACGCGCATGGTGTCAACATACTTCGGAAATGGTACCCCCCAACCCGTAGCGTTATCATTACCATTATTAGCCATTGTAGAGTCGCCAATTAAAAACAGATTGAATTTTTTAGGTAAGCTGATTTTTGGGTTTTCAATAACATATTGTTTCAGGCTGTTATCGGTTGTTTTCAAACCTTCAATAATACAAGATGCCGCTAACACAGCACCTTTAGCCGAGGTGTGGGTATGGTCGCGTTTGTAAAAATAAGTTCCTGTAACACCAGTCTCTCCAAAGGTTTCTAGTTTTGAAGCCATGCGGTCGTTAAGATCTATAAACGTTACCTGTTCTTGCTTGGCAATTTGTTTGGCCCATAATCCATAGGACTGGTTGTTTCGTGGTATGTTGCCATCTTTCCATTTGTTTCTTGGGATAGGCGACATGATAATAGGAATAGCGCCTTTAGCTTTGGCATCGGTAACAATTTTTCGCAGATACCAACCATAGCTGTGCACAATTTCGTGTTCTTTGGTGATTAAATTATCAATTTCCTCGGTTTCGTCTCCAATGCCTTTTATAGTGCCGCGCGCTCTAATGGTATCGTTAACAGGGCCGTTGTCGTTATGGCCAAACTGAATCATGACATAATCGCCAGTTTTTAATTGTTTTTGAACCGAATCCCATAAGCCTAAATTCTGATACGTACGACTACTGGTTCCGCCAAGCGCATGATTTTTAACAGTGACTTTAGTCGTGTCCAGAAACTGACCAATAAAATCGCCCCAGCCCCAAAGACCGCCATCGCCGTTGCCGCGACCGTTTTTAACCGTAGAATCTCCCACGGCATAGACAGTTGGTTTTAAAGGTTGCTTTTCTGTGGATTGGCATTGAAAAAAGCAAATGGCTAAAAAAAGTATTATAAGTCGTTTATAAAATTTCATAAGTTAGGTGTTGTTTTTCGATTGTTTGCTAATAGTTATAACTCTTGTTGTTGTCTTGCTGAACTTGTTTCAGCAGCTCATAGTATTTGCATATCACATTTAAATTATGTGGCTCTGAAACAAGTTCAGAGTGACGAGAAATTTTATGGTCTGAATTAGATAAAAAAATATTCGTGTATTCGTGGCAAAATTTCAAAGTAATTCATTTTAATGATTTCTAAAATCAAACCAAACAGTCATCGGAATTCCTTCATCTCCGCTTTTAATTCGGATGTTGGTTGGCTGACTTTCCGGACCTTGGTCTTGTAAGGCTTTAAATGCCCGCATTCCTGGTATTTCGTACATAAAAGAAATGTTGCCTTCTGGAAATTCCGGTTGCGGAAATACTTTTGAAACGGCATGTTTTGGTAAATCAGGTGTGAACAATCTAAAGAATAATTTATCCGATTCGCTAAAGAATCTTAAATCCCCTTGATCTGATTGTAAATTGGCAGCTAACATATTGGCATGGTAGCCTTTAAATTCTGGATAGACCAAGTTTTCGAAACTTTCGCCAGTAATCGTCTGGTTATAATCTTTTTCCCAAAGTCCCATTTTGGCACCTTTCAATCGGTTTTTCCAAACGCGATACGGACCATTTCCTAACCATTTTATTGCTGTTACACCGTCTTCTGGATACGTAAAGGTTAAACCAAATTTACTGATTTCACCTTGGATAAACGCGCCGTCAAATCCGCTGCTTTTTCCGGCATTTTTTAACATGACAGCATGCATTTTTACGCGACCGTCGTTGTACATAGTCCAATTAATATGGTCTAAACCACCTGTGTATTTTACAGTGCAAACCACGGAATCCTGATATTGTTGAATGGCTGTATGTTCCACTTCGGCTTTCATACCAATTGGTCGTGGGCCTTGGTTGAATGGTATGTTTTTAGATTGATTTTTTATCGATTCAATTTCACCAGTCCCAGCATTTAAAACCAATGTTGCTGAAGGACTTTTTAAAGTGATGTTATTACCTGATTTATCAATAGTTACACGGTCTTTAGTTGTGTTTTTTTGAATGAATTTTTGCGCATAAAACGGCGCTCTGTGGATTGGCCACGACCAGGTGTAAATTTCGCGACCATGTTTGTCGGTTGCGGTGATTTCTAACCAATCGCCTTCAAAAAAATTGGTTGGGACTTCAAACTGAATGGCTCTGGTTTCACCTGGTGCAATATTTGGAATAGCGATCGTGTTTTCGGCAATAACCTTACTTTGGCTTGTGGTGTAAAGCATGTTGCTATCAGCTTGCAAAACTTTGTATTGCATCTTACAACTGTTAAGATTGCTGAAAATATAGTCGTTAGTAATTAAAAACGAACCGTCGAATTTTGCGCCAATTTGTTTTGGTTGAAATTGAATTGGTGCCCAAACTTCTTTAACCGTGAAGAAACTACCTTCTTTTTCGCGATGTGGTCCTAAAACGCCATCTGACGCCAAGTTACCTTTGGAGTCGTATTTTTGCTCACCCGTCCAATCGGTGCGTAATACTGCTTCGTCTAGCATGGCCCACATAAAGCCACCTGCAAATAACGGACTTTGTTTGTAGCGCGTCCAGAAATCGTCTAAACCAGCACCAATACCATTATCGTAGGTACCGTGCATAAATTCGGTTGGAAAAAACACATTTTCTCCATTGTTGAAACGGTGCATGCCGGTTAGGTAAGTCGGGTAGTGGTGGGTGTCCCATCCGTTAAAATCGGACCATGGGTGAATTACAATTCGTTTTTGCGGATCGTATTGATGAAATACCTCGTCAATCTCGTAATTCCAACCACCTTCGTTACCGTGATCCCAAATAATAACAGAAGGATGATTCACGTCGCGCTGTACGGTTTCTTTAATGAGTTGCGTCCCTGTTTTGGTATCGTAACCGTTTTGCCAACCAGCCAATTCATCTAAAACAAACAAGCCTAAAGAGTCGCAGACTTCTAAAAAATGTGTCGCTGGCGGATAGTGAAAACGCACCGCATTCATATTCATGTCTTTAATTAAATTGACATCCAATTCGCTAATGACTTTATCGGTGCTTCTGCCAGACTCTGGCCAGATTTCATGACGGTTAATCCCTTTCATGATAATTTTTTTGCCATTCACATAAATACCATCTTTCTTAATAAATTCAAGCGTTCGGAAACCGATTTTTGTTTTGGTTTCGTGCAACGTTTCACCTTTATTTTTTAAAGCTAATGTTAAGGTGTATAAGTTTGGCGATTCCGGATCCCAAGTATTTACGCCGCTCCATTTGGCAGTAATCTGTTGTGTATCGTTTTTGCTGTTTAGTGGGATCGTAATGTTTTCGTAGGTTTTGGTGTCAGTTAACGAAGTAATAGACGCTTCAATGCTACTGTTTTTTGGACAGTTTTCGAGTTCTAAATCTGCCGTTAAACTACCATCCATTTTGGCATCTACGGCCACGTGTTTGATAAACGATTTTGGTGAAATTTCCAACCAAACCGGTCTGTAAATGCCGCCAAATAACCACCAGTCGGTTTTGCGTTCGGCATTATTAACAGTGTTATTGCTGGAATGTTTGGATACGTGAACTTCCAGTAAATTTTTGTTACCGTAAGTTACTAAATTCGTGATATCGTATTGAAATTCGTAAAAACCACCTTGATGCGTTGCGCCAGCCGATTTGCCATTGATTTTAACTTCGGTGTCTGTCATGGCGCCACCAAAAACGATGCTTACATGTTGATTTTTGTATTGTTCTGGAACGCTAAATTTAAACTTGTAAAAACCTTCTTCTTTACTAGGTTCGTCCTGATTTAGTTCCTTATACCAACGTCCGTAAGTGTATTCTCCAAAACCTTCCAGTTCCCAATTAGACGGCACGTTAATGGTCGACCAAGAGCCACTATTTCTACCGGCGGTAGACATAAAATCCCATTGTACCGGGTTTTTAAAATCTTTACCAGATAAATAGATTTTATTGGTCTCTTGAGCACTTGAAAAATAACTACTGCAAAGGGAAATTAGTAAAAGTGCTAAGGAAATAATTTTTGAAATTTTCATGTAAATACGATTAGTTACCATCAGGTTTTGTGTTTTCGAATCTAGGACTTAAAGGAAAAGTCCAGTTTTTATAGGTATCCGGAGATTTTGGGTCGTAATCCAGTTTTTCTAAAAGTGCTTTTTGTAGTGGTAAATTTAAATCCTGAATACCTATTACCACGCATTTTGCTATTTCATTAGCGCCAAAACTATTAAAATGTGTATTGTCTTCCAGCGCTTTTGTTTGTCCCGGAAAGGTATTGGCCGGATATTGGACAAAGGCCTTGCGAGAGGCTTCATCGCCCCAACTTTCGTATAATACGGTTGTCATGGCGGTTAAATCTATTAAAGGTACATTCAAATCTTTGGAAACTTGTCTCATGGCAGCTGGAAAATCGCCGTGAGTTTCCTTTAACTTGCCATTGGATTCAAAAGCACGGCGTTGCGTTGGTGTTAATAACACGGGTATTGCTTTTTTAGCTCTGGCTTCGGTAATAAATTCTTTTAATAAATTGGTGTATAAGCCCCAAGCACCGTTGCCTTCACCTTTAATTTTTTCGTCGTTATGGCCAAATTCTATAAAAAGATAATCTCCGGGTTTGATTAGGGATATTATTTTTTCTAAGCGTTTTCTGGATTTAAATGAAGGCAAAGATTCTCCCGAATTTGCAAAATTAGCTATGGCAATACTAGGGTTAAAGTAGGCTGTAATAAACTGCCCCCAAGACGCCCAAGGCTCTAAATCCTGATCGGTAACTGTAGAATCGCCAGCTAAAAACACAGTAGTTGCCGATGTTACAGGCGTAATGGTTATTTGTTGGATGGCAGGTTGACCTAAAAATTCTAAAGTTAACTTATCATCCCAGTTTAAGTAGTTGCGTTCGCGTTCTTTTAAGGTGATGTTTAATGTGTCGTTAATTTTTGGGGTGCGCACATTTACAGTAATGGTCTTGTGTACTGTTTGGTTTTTCTTAACGGCAACATCTCTAAGCATCAAACGTCTGGATTCAGCTTTTACCGTGGTTTTTGAAGCCTGATCGCCACCCAAAACCAAATCGATGTTATAGTTTCCTTCAGGTAAAGCCACCGAAAAATATAAACTTTCTGTGCTTGATACCGAATTCGTGCTAAAATTTGCGTGTTGTGCCGTGTTAAAGTCAAATCCGTATGCCGTTTTCTTAGAATATGCTATCGCATCAGTAATGCTAATTCCCGAATCGTTATTTTTAACAGAACCAAAAGTGAAGGTTTTTACAGTGGTCTGCGCCATCAGGCTTGTCGAAAATAGTAAATATAAAATAGCAATGTTGCTGAGTTTCATAATCGGTTTTTTATTTTGGCTATTAAATCAGGAATAGATAGTTCGTTTTTAGTTTACTAAAGTAGTATCAAAAGCAGAGAGAACCATCCTGTACTATTCTGAAATTGGAAAAAGATTTATGTAAGTTAAAACGATGAATCATGTAGGTACAGGATGCATATCATAATCTTTTTAATGATCTTCGGATAAATTTTTAAACACTAACTTTTTGAAACCAGTAATTGTATTCTTAACCTTATTATTAAGTGCCACTGCTTGCACAAATTCAAAACAACAAAAGAAAACATCGGAGGTGCCAAAATGGGTATCGGAAGTGGGGGCGCAAGCCTTAACGTTTAAAGACACGACTTTTTATGTTAACGATTATGGCGCTAAAGCTGGAGGTAAAACTTTGAATACCGAAGCTATTCAAGCAGCAATAGATGCCTGCCATGAACATGGTGGCGGTACGGTAGCTTTCAAACCAGGTAAGTATTTATCAGGCTCTATTTTTATTAAAGAACATGTTCGGTTTCGAGTGGATAAAGGGGTAACTATTTTAGGGAGTGAAGATATTAATGATTATAAAGTGATTGATACCCGGGTTGCTGGTGTGGAAATGCCTTGGCCTTCAGCGTTGATAAATGTGAACAATCAAAACCATATTAGCATTGAAGGCGATGGAATTATCGACGGACAAGGGAAAGTCTTTTGGGATTATTATTGGGCCTTACGAAAAGATGAGTACGAACCTAAAGGTTTGCGATGGATAGTTGATTACGATGCGCGACGCCCAAGAACCGTTTTAATTTCGGATGCGAAACATGTAGAGCTGAAAAATTTACAACTTCAGAAGGCAGGATTTTGGACGGTTCAAGTTTTGTATTCCGAACACATTACGGTTGATGGTTTAACCATTCGAAATAATATTGGCGGCCACGGGCCAAGCACCGATGGTGTCGATGTCGATTCGTCTAAATGGGTGTTAATTCAGAATTGTGATATCGATTGTAACGACGATAATTTTTGTTTAAAAGCCGGACGCGATTGGGATGGTTTGCGCGTAAACAGACCCACAGAATATGTTGTAATTAGGGATTGTATTGCCCGAAAAGGCGCCGGTTTATTTACGCTTGGTAGCGAGACGTCTGGCAGTATCAGGCATGTTTATGTGTCTAATATTAAAGGTTTGGGTACTAGTAACGGTCTTAATATTAAATCGGCAACAACGAGAGGTGGTATTGTAGAAGATGTGTATTTAGAAAATATAAAAATGGACAGTGTTGGGATATTTATTAAGGTGTCTATGAATTGGAATCCGTCGTACAGCTATTCTAAATTACCAGAAAATTACGATTACGACAGCATTCCAGAGCATTGGAAAACCATGTTGAAACAAGTCGAGCCAGCGTCTAAAGGTATTCCGAAGTTTAAAAATATAACCTTAAAAAATATCGCCGTAAAAGGAGCTAAAACTGCTATTAATGTAAACGGATTAGAAACCTCGATAATTGAAAATTTCAACTTAAAAAATGTGAGTATTGAAGCTAAAACCGCAGGGAAAATAGTGTATTCTAAAGATTGGGTTTTAGATGACGTTAGTATCAAAACAGAGGATAATTCCAAAGTTCAATTAGAGCATACATCAAACATCAATTTTACAGATGCACATTATCAGCAGTAATATGAGAAGTTTATTAAAAATTAGCCTGTCTTTAGTTTGTGTATTGGTGTTTAGTGCTGCGAACTCGCAAGAACAGCAACAAATTTGGCACGATACCATCAGGCAGTTACATTACAAACCAGAAGGTAACGGATTTAAATTGGTTAATGGTCAACGAAAATTTAATCGTGCCATTTACGGCACCAATTCCGGATTTCGATTAGAAGCAGGCGATTTACCAGAATTCGCCATGTATATGCCTGGTATGGGCGGTAATTTTAAATTAGGAATCGCCAATAAGTCTAAAAGCAAGTGGCTTACAGCTTGCGATAAGATGCAAACAAGTTATGTTCCAGGCACTATGATTTACGAGATACGAGATGAATTATTACACAATGGTGTTATTACTGTTCAAGTCGTGGCTTTTGCCGATCGAGAAGGATTTATAACAAAAGTAAGCACCGAAAATTTACCAAAACATCTCGACCTGATTTGGGCCTTTGGTGGCGCTAGTGGTAAAAAGTTTCATAGGGATGGCGATATTGGTGCCGATCCTGAATCGGTGTTTTACTTGCAACCTAAATATTGTGTAAATAATAAGTACACCATAAAAGACAATCGTTTTAAAGTTGATTTTGGTTCCGAAAACAACAAGCAAAAAACAGGTAATAATCGACATATTGCTGGGTGTCTTCCAAAATCTGAAGTGAAACTGGCTAATGCATTGCAACAGGAATCTCCTAAAGTATTATTTGAATCGCAAGCGGATAGCCTGCCGGTTATAACAGGAACATTAGCGTTACAATCTTCTAAAACCTATTACTGGGCTTTCGAGAATACGGAAAGTTTACAGTCTCAAACCCAGCAGGATATTCAAATTAATTTTGAAAAAGCTCTAGAAGCCGTTCAGGAATTACGATCGCGAGTTACGCTTAAAACACCCGATCCGTACATCAATACTTTGGGCGGTGCTTTAGCGATTGCTGGCGATGCCATATGGGAAAGTCCGGCGTATTTACACGGTGCCGTGGCTTGGCGTATGCACTTAAATGCTTGGCGCGGTGCTTATGTTGCCGATCCGTTAGGATGGAAAGATCGTGCGGAAATGCATTTTAAAAGTTACGGAAAATCGCAAGTGTTAGAGCCTGAAACAGGCCCCATTGTATTGGATAGCTCCCGAAATTTTGCCAGACAGAAAGAAGTTTTAGGAACCGCCATGTTTAGTCGTGGTTATATTAGTCGCCGACCGAATAACAATACCATTGCGCATCATTACGATATGAATTCGGTGTTTGTCAATCAGTTGCTTCGGCATTATTTATGGACAGGCGATACTGCATTTATCCGTGATATGTGGCCAGTAGTAAAACGCCATTTGGCTTGGGAAAAGCGCAATTTCGATGCGGATGGCGATGGACTTTACGATGCTTATGCTTGTATTTGGGCGAGCGATGCCTTACAGTATAGCGGTGGCGGTGTTACCTATGCATCGGCATATAACTACAGCGCTAATACTATAGCAGCGCAGATTGCTAAAATTTTGGGTGAAGATGCAACGGTTTACCAACAGGAAGCCAATCGAATAAAAAAAGCTGTGCAAGATTTATGGGTTTCAGATAAAGGTGTTTTTGCTGAATATAAAGAAGCTCTGGGAAATAAAAACTTGCACGATCAGCCCGGACTTTGGACGATTTATCATAGCCTAGATGAAGGCATTGCCGATGGATTTCAGGCGTATCAAATGTTGGATTACGTAGATCGGGAGATTCCGCATATTCCTGTCACTACCGATCAGTCGGAACACAAAAACATGTTTTTGTTGGCAACAAGTAACTGGCAACCTTATACGTGGAGTGTGAACAACGTGGCTTTAGCCGAAAATTTACATGCTTCTTTGGCCTATTGGCAAGGCGGTAAACCCGAAAAAGGTTTCGAAATTTGGCGAAATGCGTTAATTGAAAGTATGTATTACGGGGCTTCGCCGGGAGGGTTTCAGCAGTTGAGTTTTTACGATGCCATTCGCGGTGAATTGTATCGCGATTTTGCCGATCCTGTTGGTATGGCTGCAAGATCGTTGGTTGAAGGTTTGTTTGGAATTGTGCCAAATGCCATTGATGAAATTTTAACGATTACACCTGGATTTCCGTCAGATTGGGATGTTGCAAGTTTGGATATTCCTAATGTGTCTGTCGATTTTGAGCGAAAACAAAATGTTTCAGCTTATCGTATAAAACCCAATTTTGAGTCGAAAATGAAGCTGAAATTAGTTTTAAATGTAGAAAAAACTTCGATAGAAAAAGTTACGGTAAATGGTAAATCAGTACAATGGTTGGTAGATACAAATGCTGTTGGTCAGCCTAAAATTATACTTTCATGCGATTACAATCCGGAATATGACATTAAAGTGTTCTGGGGAACAGAAGCCATAGAAATGATTTCCGACACCGTTGTGGTTTACGAAGGTGGTGACTTTACAGTAACAAGTAAGCAAGCAAAATTATTAGCAGTAAAAGATCCGCAAGGCATTTTAAGTGAAACAGATTTAAATTCGAACACCTTAAAAGGTAAAGTCCTTTCGAAAACAGGAGAAAAAATATTGTTTGTACAGATGCAACAAGGCGATTTAAAATGGTGGCAGCCTGTAAATGTTAGTATTCAACCCCAATTAGAAGTCGTTCATGTCGATAGCAAATCTGCGTATGTAGAAGTATTGATGTCTCATCCATTTGATGCTGAATTATCAGCAGTTAAAATTAATGGCGTTTCGGTAACGTTTCAAGGCGATAAGGCGAAAAAAAACATGCTGCTGAGATTAGATAAACAGCTGTGTGTGCCGGGAACAAATAGCTTAGAAATCATATCAAAAGATGGAATGTTAGTGGAGACTTTTCAACATTGGGATTTAAAATTACCATCTAAAAGCAACACAGAAACAATCGATTTAACAAGAGATTTTAACGCTAATATTACCGAAATTTTTCAGCAGCAATATTTGAGTCCGCGACCTACATCGCCGACCTTGCAATTACCAACACAAGGTATCGGGAATTGGTGTTATCCATACATTCAGCCTGAAATAGACGATTCTGGTTTACGAGCAAAAGCTGCTTTAGGAGCGGTTTCTTATTTGCAAAACATTCCGTTTCAACTGCCTGCGGGCGAAGCTAAAAATATTGTATTTGCTTCGCAGTGGGATAACTATCCAAAATCCATTCAAATTCCGCTTAAAGGCAAGGCATCACATGTCTATTTACTAATGGCCGGAACGACCAATCCCATGCAAACCCGAATGGTAAATGGGCGGGTTCGTGTGGTGTATACCGATGGGACTTCTAGTGTTTTAGAGCTTAAAAACCCTGAAAACTGGTGGCCAATAGAGCAAAACTATTACGACGACGGTTTTGCCTTTACAACCGATGCCGTTAAACCGCCGCGACTGTATCTAAAATCGGGCGAATTTATAAACGATTTTAAAGATTATACACCCATAAAGGGCTTTTCAGATTTTGGAATTGATGGAGGTGCAGCAACGCTTTTGGATTTACCATTAAATGCTAATAAAACTTTAGATTATTTAGAAGTAGAAGCCGTGGCCAACGATGTGGTTATTGGCCTAATGGGACTGACTTTGATTAATAGAACAATTAATTAATGTACCAATGTAGTAGTTAAATAATGTAGCAATTGGTCAATTTGAAAATGAAGCCAACAACTAATAACCAAAACCCAATAACTAAAATCCAAATATTATGAAAAAACTGTATGCCCTTTTAATGTTCAGTGCTATTTTATTAAGTAATAGTTCTTGTAAAGATAAAGTGGAACAAGAACCTTTGACTAGTGCTGAAAAAATAGACCGAAAAGCTGTTGTAAGCCGGCATAATGTTATAGTGAAATCTTTGGATACTTTAGCGTCTTTGTCGGTTGGAAATGGCACCTTTGCTTATACGGTAGATGTTACGGGTTTACAAACGTTTCCCGAATATTACAAAGACGGCATGCCTTTGGGCACGCAATCGGAGTGGGGTTGGGATAGTTATCCCAATACCGAAAATTATAAGTTTGAAGAAACTTTAGTCGATTACAAACAGAATGGCAGAGCTATTTCTTATGCTATTCAGAATAAGGCTTCGGAACGAACCAAAGCGGCTACAGAGTATTTTAGATCGAATCCGCACCGTTTGCAGTTGGGGAATTTAGGCTTGGAATTGTTAAAGTCGGATGGTAGTAAAGTAGCACCTTCAGATATTAAAAGCATAAATCAGCACTTAAATTTGTGGACGGGAGAAATTACCAGTGAATTTACCGTTGAAGGAATTCCTGTAACTATTTGGACGACTTGTCATCAGGAAGCCGATGTAATTGGCGTTAAAATTCAGTCTGAATTATTACTGAAAAAGCAATTACAAATTCGCGTGCGTTTTCCATATCCAACAGGCACATGGACCGATTTGGCAGCGCAGTGGGATGGTGAAAGACCTTATAAAAGCAGTATTGTAAAGTCTACCATAAACGAGGCGGTTATTGCTCGCGAATTGGATTCGTTACAGTATCAAGTTGGTTTACAATGGAAGGGTAATGCACAACTAGCAGAAAAAGCAGAACATTATTTTCTGTTGACACCTGAAGAAAATAATGTGTTCGAATTTACGTGTCAGTATACCAATTCAGAAGTTAAAAGGTCTATAGATTTTGAAGCTGTACTAAGCAGTAGTGAAACGGAGTGGGAGCGGTTTTGGAAAAGTGGTGCAGTGGTAGATTTTTCGGGCAGTACCGATCCGCGGGCTAAAGAGTTGGAGCGTCGCGTGGTATTGTCTCAATATTTAACAAAGTTACAGTGTACAGGAGCATTGCCTCCGCAAGAAACCGGTTTAACCTACAATAGTTGGTATGGTAAACCACATTTAGAAATGCATTGGTGGCATGGTGTGCATTTTGCTTTATGGAATCGATTGGAATATTTGGAGCAAACTTTACCGTGGTATAATCGCGTGTTTAAAAAGGCTAAGTCTTTGGCCGAACGACAAGGTTTTGAAGGTGCTAGATGGCAAAAAATGACCGATCCGTATGGCGATGAAGGGCCATCGTCTGTGGGGGCGTTTTTAATCTGGCAACAACCACATTTTATTACTTATGCCGAATTGATGTATCGTGCAAAACCAAGCCAAGAAACCTTAGAATTGTATAAAGATCGGGTATATGCAACAGCCGATTTTATGGCAAGTTATGCCAATTTCAACACCGAAAAGAATCGCTACGAATTGGGACCGCCAGTAATTGCTGCTCAAGAACGTTTTAAAGCAGTTGAAACATACAATCCCACTTACGAATTAGCCTATTGGCATTGGGCACTAAAAACGGCTGTGGCTTGGAAAATTCGTTTAGGAGAAGAGCCAAATCCTGCTTGGAAAACCGTTTTAGATGGTTTGTCGCCTTTACCAGTTCAGGATAATATGTATTTAGCGGCAGAAAGTGCAACGGATTCCTACACCAATCCGGAATACAGAACCGATCACCCGTCTGTGTTTGGAACTTTTGGGATGTTACCAGAATCGGAAAAATTGGATAAAACTATTATGAAAAACACGTTTGACTGGATTTGGGATAACTGGGCTTGGCACGATACCTGGGGTTGGGATTTTCCAATGACGGCCATGACGGCAGCTCGTTTAGGCGAACCGGAAAAAGCGGTAGATGCCTTGTTTATGGACATACAAACCAATACCTATTTAAAAAGTGGTCATAATTACCAGGAAGGGCGCTTGCCAGTATATTTACCAGGGAATGGCGGTTTATTAACTGCTGTAGCCATGATGTGTGCTGGTTGGGATGGTTCGGAAGGAGAAAATCCAGGGTTCCCAAAAGACGGCTCTTGGAATGTAAAGTGGGAAGGATTTCAGAAGATGTTTTAACAGCAGCTAATTTTATGAATTACATGCGCGTACGTTCGTCCTATAGGAATATCCTGATTGTTAATTTGAACCTCATGATTGTTGTAGGCCGAAATTTTATTAATTGCAACTATAAAGGAACGATGAATTCTTAAAAAATGATTTCGCGGTAACAAAGTTTCTATACGACTTATAGATTCTTTTGTTTTTAACGGCGGACAAAGGGTTCTGTAAATCATTATATAATCTTTAGCGCTTTCTATATACAAAACGCTATTTAAGAATACTTTTACTTTTTTACGTTGACTATTAAAAAGTAAAAAGGTATCGTCTAAATTTTGCGATTTTGATGGTTTAGTGTTTGTGAATTTTGAAACGGCTTTAAAAAACGACTCTATGGTGATGGGTTTTAAAAGATAATCTATAGCGTTAAAACAAAAGGCATTAACGGGTGTTTTTGCTTTGGATGATGTGAAGATAACCTCAGGCTTGTGTTCTAATTTATTGTATAGTGTTGAGTTTATGAATTTACTATTGCCGATATCTATAAAAATTAGATCGACACGCTCTGCGCTCATAATAGTGAAGAATTCTTTTAAAGAACAACACGCTCTTAAATGCATATTAGGTATAAAGCGCAAATACTGTTTTAAAGTATTTCTACTTTTAGGGTCGTGCTCTATAATTAAACATGTAAATGTCATGATCTGTATAATAAACAGTCATAGGGAGAGCTATTTTTAATACTATTATATCTTGTATAGACTAAATGTTAGGTTTTCTTTTTAAAATTAAAAAATAACAACGTAATTTTTATAGGGGTTTACCCTTGAATTTTAGTACGCTTTGTTGTTGATGTGCTAAAACCGTATTTCTGTTTGCTTATGTGTGCTGTTCATCTACCATAAAACTATGGTTAGTATATTTTATTTAATTTAATAAGGTGAAGTTTTCCTAAGCTCTTTTTATAGCAAAATCGGCGAATATGTTCGTAATATAACGAATGTGAATTGTACGCCATATTATTAACTATAAAAGAGATTGGTATGAAAATTTTAAAAATTATGTTAGTATTAGGTTTTGCGTGCGGCGGATTCATGGCATGCTCAACTGACGATTCGGTATCAGATAACGAACAATCTAATTACGATATTACAAGTGAAAATAAATTGAAGCTTTTATATCAAAACCCTAGAATAGAAACTGATGTTTTTGATTCCGGAATATCCGAAGAACCTGAAATTAATTGGGATGGTAAAGAAGGTATTGTTACTTTAGAGAAAGGGTATCCAGGTATAGATGTAGACGCCAGTACAGGAGAAGTGTTTTGGAATAGTACTTTAGGACTGGGAGTGTATTTTTTAACAGTGAAAATCGATAATGGTTTGCATTCTAAAACTAGAAAATTGGTTTTAGATGTTAGATTAGGTGGTAACTTTAAAATTAAATATAACAGTTACAGTCCAGGCGTTGCTTTTCCTAATGAAGGTTTTGAATATGGACAGTTGCGGTTTTCTAAAGAAGGATCAATTTTTAACGATGATTTTCCATTAGGGGCTGAGTATTTAGGGAAATGGTCTTGGGTTGATGCAGAGCACATACAAGGGTATTATTATTTAAAAGCTGCAGATGGCTCTAAAGTTTATAGAAATTTTAGTGTTAAATTAAAAGAACACAATGCAAATAGCAGACAAGTTAAATTTCAAGGGCAATGGTCTAATCACACGTTTAGTTTTGATGATGTAAATAATAATAACAAAGCAGGTGGTTATTTAGAACTAGAACTATATCACATTAAATGATTTTATACTTACAAAGTAAAAGGCTACCCAAATGGTAGCCTTTTGCATTATATAGAATTTAGAAGTGGATTAAACGCGAACGTGTCCGTCTCCAAATATGTAATATTTATTTGTCACCAATTCTTTAAGACCTAATGGCCCTCTGTGGTGTAATTTATCGGTACTAATGGCAAGTTCTGCACCAACACCCATTTTACCACCATCGGTAAATCGGGTAGAGGCATTTTGGTACACAGCAGCACAGTCTACTGCTTCCATAAATGTTATAGCTTTTTCCTTGCTATTGGTCATAATAGTTGCCGAGTGCCCACCAGAAAAAGTATTAATTTTAGTAATGGCTTCATCTAACGAAGCTACAGTGCCAATACAGCATTTTAAAGCGAGAAACTCTTCGTGCCAAACCGATTCGTTTGGAACTAGAGCGGCGTCTTTAAGAGTATTTTGAGTTTCAGAATCTACTAAGATTTCTACATCTTTAGCTTTTAAAGTAGCTTCTAAATCTTTTAATTTTTGTTCGTAATTCGGAATGTCTTTATGCACTAGAATTTTGTCTAAAGCATTACAGGCCGAAATTTTATCGGTTTTAGCGTTTAAAACCACTTTTAAAGTATTGTCCCAATCGGCAGTTTTATCAATAAACATAAAGTTATTTCCACGGCCACTTACCAATACGGCACAGCGGGCATGTTCTTTTACAAACTGAATTAAACGTTCGCCACCGCGAGGCACAATCAAGTCTAATTTCTCTGACGGATTTTTTAAGAAGTTCTGAGTTTCTTCACGATTTAAGGTTAATAGCTGAATGTAATTGGTATCTAAACCATGGGTTTTTAATGCCTGATGCCAAAAATCTACCAAAACTTTATTACTGTTTATGGCTTCTTTACCACCTTTTAATAAAATTTTGTTGTTGGCTTTAAAGGCTAGTACAGCAGCTTCTATGGTAACATCTGGTCTAGATTCGTAAATAATCATAATGGTACCAAAAGGAGCTGTTTTATTGGTTATTTCTAAACCATTGTCTAGCAATCTGTGCGAAATGGTTTGTCCAATAGGGTCGTCTTGTAGCATGACTTCTTTTACTGCGGTTATCATGCCATCTATCTTTTTGTCATCTACGATTAACCTATCGTACATGGCTTGGTCGTCTTTGTTAAATGCTTCTAAATCTTTTTTGTTCGCGCTTAAAAGTTGTGCTCTTTGGGTGTCCAATAGTTCAATCATAGATTGTAGCACATTATTTTTTAAGTCGGTTTTTAATAATTTCATGAGTGTTTTTTAAATTTCTACTTTGGTTCCTATGGCTTTTCCTTCAATAATATCTATAATGGTATTTTCGTTTTTACCATTAGCAATTATGGTTGGAATGTTTTTAGCCGCGGTTTTCTTGGCGTAATTCAGCTTAGAAAGCATACCGCCTCGGCCTTCGGCTTCGCCTTTATTACTTTCGCTTATAAAATGATTCACATTTTCGTTGATGCCTACTTCTTCGACTAAAGACGAATCGTCTGCTTCTGGATGACCGTCAAACAAACCATCGATATCTGTAAGGATGATGAGTTTATCGGCATCGATAAGTTCTGCAATTAAACTCGCCAATTCGTCGTTGTCGGAAAACATGGCGTGGGTTAACGATACGGTATCGTCTTCATTTGCAATAGGAATTACACCTTCTGCTAATAAATTTTCGTAACAATTTTTCATGTTACTACGGTGTTCTCCCGGATTAAAATCGTTTTTTGTAGGAAGCACTTGTGCACATTTCATACCGTAATCGTGAAAGATGTTGTAATACAAGCGCATCATACGTGGTTGGCCAATAGCCGAATATACTTGACGTCTGGAAGCTTTATCTTTAATGTCTGAACTGCCTAAAACTTCTTTTCCGGCAATTACAGAACCCGACGATACCAATACGGTAATTATATCGCGTTCGTACAACTCGGCAATTTGTTTTACAAGGCGTTCTAAAACCGGGCGTACAATACGGTTGTCTTTATTGGTCATTACATTGGTACCAACCTTTATAACGATTTTTTGTTTGTACTTTTTATTATTTGTCTCCATTACCTAGTTCTATTGCTCTGTTAAAAGCGGCGAAAGCTGCTTCTTTAATTAATTCGTTTACATTATTATCGTCCATACTATCTAATGCAGCTCTTGTTGTACCTCCTTTAGAGGCCACACGCTCCATCCAGGTATTTGGCGATAAATCGTTTTGGTTAAATAAGTCTACTGCCCCTGTAAAGGTTTGACTTACTAAAACTTTAGAGTCGTTTTTAGAAAAGCCCATTTGTAATGCAGCTTCCATCATACTTTGCATAAAATAGAATACGTATGCAGGACCGCTACCAGAGATACCAGTAGAGGCGTCTATAAAGTTTTCGTTGCTTACTAAAATAGATTTTCCTGTGGTGTTTAACAGGTTTTCTATGGTTAATAATTCGATTCTGGATACCGATTTAGAGGCGGTGTACGAGGTTAAACCTTTGCCAACTTTGGCTGGTAAATTAGGCATTGTTCTTACTACTTTTTCTAGGCCTAATCCGTCTTGGATATAACTAATAGTTACACCTGCCATTAACGAAATAGCAATTTGCCCAGGAGTTACCATAGGTGCTATTTTCGAAAATAAATCGTCTACGTGGTAGGGTTTTACGGCTAGAAAAATTAAATCTGCTTGTGGTACGCAGTCTTTAGGATCTTTGAAGACATCGAAATGAGAGACTTTATTAAGACTTTCAATTTTCTCATCCGAGCTGTCTAAAATCATGATGTTTCTTTTTTTTAGAAGTTTCGATTTCGACATGGCTTCGGCATAGGTAAGTCCCATATTTCCCGCTCCAATTACTAATAATTTCATTAGTTCTTTTTTAAGTTAAAAATTTATTACACCTACATAATACTAAAATATGCGAGTTATCAAAATTTGAACAGTTTTATAGCGTTTTTAGCAGGTGTTTTTGCGTACTGTTTAATGAATTAACGGTAAAATTGTTAAATTAACAATAGAGGGTGTTTATGCAGTGTATAGAGGAAATTGATGTTTATATATAGAAAAACCGCTTGCCAAAGCAAGCGGTTTTATCAAAAAAAATAATTAATCAAACGGTATTTGTAGGTTGTAAAGAACCCGCTTCGTTTAAAAAAATGGCGATGCGTATTAGGCATCTATCTAATTTAAAAGCCCCCTTTGAATTTAAATTAGAGTCTTATTAAGATTTTCAAACAGTTTTAGATGTTTGTCTATCTTGTAAGTTGTCATTAACTAGTTTTTAAACCTCCCCAAGTTGTAAAAAAAACGTTGGGGAGCGTTTAAGCATGTAGAAAAATGATTACTGTTTAACAAATTTGAAATTAGAAGTACCTTGGGTAGCGTATGCTTTTATAAAATACACGCCATCTTCTAATTTAGAAACATTAATACTTGTTTTACGGTTTGTGTTTTCCAATTCTTGTCTTAACACCAACTGTCCGTTAATACTATATATTTCTATTGTTGAAATTGAAACTTGAGCAGCGATGTTTAAAACACTAGATGCAGGGTTAGGATATAGTTGTAGTCCTAGTGTATTTTCATGATCTATACCTAAACTTTGCCCGACATTTACTGTAACTTCTATTTCGGTACTTGCACCAAAACTATCTGTTGCAGTTAGCTTTAAGGTTGTAGACCCTTCCAACAGCGTTTGTAATATAAAATTAGCACCAGAAGTAAAGGCATTAACGATAGAGGCATCGGTTACAGATACATTAAAAGTCATTTCGTCGCCATCTGGATCTACAAAGAAATCGGTAAAGCTTAAGTTATCGTACATGTTTATAGTCTCGTAGTTCAGCTCTGTAAAATCTAAAGCTTCAGGAGCGCGGTTGGCATCCATAACTTCTATAGTTACAGTTTCTGTAGTACTTGCACCATTAACATCGCTTACCAAAACATTTACGATGTATACACCTTCACTTTCGTGATCTGGCGTCATGGTAAATGTAAGTGTATTGTTATCTAAGGTATGGTTTATCCAGCTAGGTGCATTTTGTAAATTAACGCTAAGCTCATCGTTTTCTGTATCGACAATAGTAAAGCTGTGGGTTGTTGTTTCGCCTTCGTTAATAACAATTAATTCAGGGATATCCGCAATGCCAGGTGCTTGATTAACATGAAGTGTAACCGGAATTTGCGCTACTGGTTTAAACGGATCGTTGGTTTTCACCACTAATTTAGCGTGTTGGTCTCCAGCTTTTGCGTTTGCAGCAAAGAAGTCTAAAGTTACATTTTTAGATGCACCAACAGCAATATTAGGATCGATTACGTCTTCTACAGTTACCCAAGCGTTAGTCGTGTAAGTTTCTTCTAAAGCTCTTACCATCCAACCGTAATCTGGATATATTTCTTGAAGGTCTAACCACTGGTTGTTGTCTAATGTTGTAAATCTACCAGGCACAGTATCTAATCCTGTTACTACACTTTGTGGATAGGCTAAATCGAATGGGAATTTTAAGATGATATAAAATTCTTCATTAGGATACATAGCATACGATTGATTTAATGCAATAGTAATTTCAGATTCTGTTCCTTCTGTTATATTGTAGTTGAAGTTGCCCGAACCTAAAATAGTAGCATCGGCTATAGTCGTGCCACCAGCTCTAATTTCGTATTCAATTGTACCTTCTAACAACTCATCTGCCTTAATAAAGGTTTGAATGTGCGATAAGGTAAAGCCTTCGGCACCAGCATTAAAACGTGTAGAACTTATAAAGTCTGTTGCACCGCCAAAGCCAATAAAGGTGTCTGGAGTGGTTTTAGAATCGTGTGCTAAAGTTCTGTTGTAATCTCTAGACGTTTCGGTAGTCGAAGCATTTAAATTACTTGCCGCAAGTTGTAGTGCTAAGTTTTTATGATTTGCAAAAGAACCTAATGTTTGGTTTTCAGACGTAGATGATGTCTCCAAAGCTTCTCTTAAATAATCCAAACTCAGACCAAATGTTAAATCTCCCGAACCTTCAGCATTGTTAAATGTGGCTGTTTGCGTATCGGTTCCAGTTGGTGTAGCTATGCTACTGTAAATTTCTGAAGTATCGGTACCAAAAACAGGAGGTAAGGTAACTGTAGCAGTAACAGGAATATGTAATGCTTCTGGTAAACTGCTGCTTACTATAAGTTCGTTGGTGATGTCTCCTGCATTTTGCGGGGTGTAAGTAATACGGAATTTTGCACTGTTACCTGGTTGTAACGATGGCCAATTCCATAAAAAGTCTACATTACTCCAATACCAAGATCCAAACCAATCGTCGTAAACATACAGTTCTACGGTGTAATTTTCGCTGTTTTCTGCTAGGGTTATGCCAGATAGGTCTAAAACGGCAACACCTGTATTATGGATATCGAATTCGCGAATGTACGATTTTGGACCTTCGCTAGTGGTATAGGCCATAATGCTACCATAATCAATAACTTCGGTAGACGGCGTTATTTTGGCGTCTCCGTTTACGGTTAAGGTTACAGGTTTTTCTAAGTTTTCGAAATTAGGAACATTGGTTCTTAATTTAATGGCATCTGTATAAGTGCCAGCATACACACTACCAGCATCTATATTAACAAATGTGCTTAAAGTTTCTCCAGGAGCAACAATGTGCTTTTCAGCAGGCGATAAAATATATGCCAAGCCACTGCCATGCGCCAAGGTGCTACGTTGCGATAATAAAACACTATCGTCTTTAGTTTTGTCTTGAAGTCCTATTACGGTATAATTAGATGAAAAATCGAAATTACCATTTAATTTATATTGGAATTTCATAGTGCCGTTCTTGTAGAAAATAACCTGTGCAGACATTGGTGCTCCAATACCTCCAAAATTATCAAGTAAATATTCCCAAGAAATTACGGTTTTGGAGTCGTCTTCGGTGTAAAAAACACCAACTTCGGCAGCATCGAATAAGTAGGTGTTAAAACCTCCAAATGTCCAATATGGTGCTATAATTTTATCGGCATACTCTGATGGGAAAGTATCTCCGTTAATTATAGTTTCTGTTGGTTTTTCAAGAAAAATGGCACCGTTTTCAGCGATGTAAATGGTTGTATAATCTTCGCCATAAAACTGAATAGGATTGGTTAGTGTTAACGCTCTGTAAAATTCATCTGGATTATAAAAATCGTTTTGAATATGCGGTAGTTGTGTTCCTGTTGAACGAATGTCTAACCAATTGTAATTTTCGCCAGTATTATACATATCTACCGAATAGCTGTAGTTGGCCAAACCATTGCTGGTTTCCAATTTGTTTCCTAGAGATAACCAAGCGTTTCCTGTGGCAACAAATTCTAGATCGGCTTTTCCTGGGTTAGAGATGTTCAGTTCGTGCGAAGCTGTTTCTCCATAATTTAAGGTTTCCGTTAAAGGTGTAAGATCTACATCTATAGCAGGCGGATCTAAGACAGAACCTTTAATATTAATCTCGAAGCTAGAACCTTCGTCTGTTGTTATACTTATAAAGTCATTAAAATCTCCAACTACATCGGTTGGCATTTCTACATCAAAAACTAAAGACGAAGCAGCGGCTACCGTTCCAGAAGTTTCTCCTGTAACGATAAAGTTGTTTGTGCTTTGCGTAAACGCTGTAATTGAAGCATCGGCAGTACCTTCGTTATTTAAAATGAAAGTTCTAGAAGTTTTTAAACCTTGAAAAACAGCACCAAAATCGATTTCTGTTTCCGATATCGAAACGTTTGGCGTACCACCATCTGTTATATTTAACTGAACAAGAGCAATGGTTTGTGGTGCCGATGGATCGTTAGAAATAATGTTTATGTAACGATTTGTAATCCCTTCGTTTAAATCATCTGTAGCTAAACTAATGCTTAGTTCGGCTTGATCGCCAGGTAATAAAATACCACTACCATTTGTTATACCAGTAATAATATCTGGACCAGGGTAGTCGTAACCAATGGCCATACCTGTATAAACAGGATTTTGGTTATCGTAATTGTTATATAAAATACCTTCTTCTTGATCGAAGTCTTCAATAAGAATGTTTAAATACCCTAAGTTATTTTCGGCAAAAGTAACATTGTTATAATAAAAACGAATGTTTCCGTCTTTAAATAATACCATTTGTGCGCTAATAGAGCCGCCTATACCATCAGGTATGTTGTCGTACTGTACAATTACACGATCGGGCTTAACTTGGTAATAAATGGTACCTCCAATGGTTAAATCTACCCAAGTACCTATTGGAGAAATATATCCTTTTGGTGTCCATGGAGCACCATCTAAATCAGGATTATTAACAGGGTTTAAACTGTCGTCGAAAGTAGTAAAACCTCCTTTGGCAATGTATAAAGTACTTAGTTGTTGCTTGTAATAAGGAAAACGGAAGCCCATATCTACACTCTTGTACACATTACCATTATCTTTAAAATATTGCGTAATATTTTCTCCTGTGGCAGAAATGTCTTCGTATGCGAATGCTATAGGTGAAGATTCTCCGTTGTGGTTAGATCTGAATTTATATCCCGCAGCGCTGTAGTCTTCTTCCCAATCGTTTCCTATACCTTGAGTATCGAAATTAGGAATGAAATATCTTAAGGCTGAAGCACCTTCGTTTTTAACACTAATATTGGCAGTAACGGCATCGCCAATAGTAAGATTATCTATAGTTTGCTCTTGTGGCGTTACCACAATTTTACCTGGCTCTGTGCTTACACCAAATAAAATGATATTAGCAGATTCTGAATTTGAAGCCGACGAGATTTTAAGCACCCCATTATCGTTTCCTGTTTGTTGTCCAGGTGTGTATTTAATGGTTACATCTACAAACTGTTTTGCTGCAATTTGCCAAGGCGCATATCCTACCAATTCGAATTGCGGACTGGTGCTTGTAATCGATATGTTAGTAAAATTACCTAACCCAGTATTTGTTAATGTAAAGGTTAATTCTTTTGATTTGCCTTGGAACACACTACCAAAATCAAGCTCCGATACGGCGCTTAATACAGGTTGCTGATTTTCTACATTAAGAGTTATTGGTAGTCTTAATTCTGGTTGCTTACCGTCGTTAGATTTTAGAATAACATTGGCTGTATACGTACCATTAATTAAGTTAGCCGCGTTTGCGGTTAATGTGGTTTGGGCATTTTCGTTACCAAGTATTTCGCCAGAATCTGGATTTAAGGTAAGGTATTCGCCTAAAAATTCGTTGTTGCTAGTTGCTGCAACTACCCAAACATAATCTTCAGATTCTATTAAATCGGCTAAATTACCCCAAGTTGCTCCACCATCAAAAGACATGAAACAGTTGTTGTGAGACGTATCGGTTAAATCGGCTTTAGGCCCCAGACCTAACGGATATAAGTTTCCTGCAGGAACGTGAAATACAATCCAAAACGTTTCGCCTTGCTCGAAGTACAATTGCTCGTTTAGTTTAATATAAGCATAGTGCTGCTCGTTGGCATAGTAAGTGTATTCTTGACTTAACATTAAGTTGTCTCTGTTAAGTTGCTCGCCTTTATAGATTTCTACAGTTACAGGGCCTAGTTCAGGATCGAATTTTAAATATGATTTTACATCGGTAAGGTTAAAACCGTCTTCGTTGCTAACTACAAATTTAGTTGCCGATGAGTTTGGTATTTCGGTATCTTCTTCACCTATAATATTTGTTTCGTACAAGTAGTATTGCAAAGAATTTGGCTCGAATCGCATTGGAGAAGGAATGGCATTTGCTCCAGATTTAGCCGTTGGCAAGTCTTGTTTACCTATAGTGGCATTAGCCGGAGTTTTAGTTTTTCCTTTTGGTTGGTAAGCTGCAGTTCGGCTATACGACAAAGCGGTAGATGTGTGTCTGGCTTCATAATCCCAACGTAATGTACCTTCGGCTTCATTTAAAATGTTGATGTCGTGAGTACCAGTAACCGATGTTAAAGCATCGATATTTAAGGTAATAGCTTTGCTGTTTTCATCTACATTTATTTGCGGGCCAGCGTTGGTTGTACCCGAAACAATGTTAGATAATAACGATACATTGCCCCATCTGTCTGTTGCAGAAATTGCGAAATGATAAGTAGTTAAACCGTATAGGTTTTCTAAGGTGTAAGTTATTTTTTCGCCAGCGTTGCTGTTGTTTACAGTTTCAACCTTGTCTGCGCTTGCATAGTTCTCGTTTGTAATTTCTTTATCGCTGTAATACACAGTAAAGTTGTACGGTGTATTATCATCTTTATCGCTTGGTACGGTCCAAGACAATGTGGCAAATTCTTGTGCCAATCCATCTACAGTTAAATCGCTAACAGCTTCCGGTGCAATTTCTTGGTTGTTTTGTATGGCCAAATAGGCATCGGATAATTGACCGAGTTTGCCAATGTAATCTGGATTCAATACATCGATATTAGATGTGCCAGTAAGTAATTTCTGTTGAAGCTCTTCTGGAGTTATTTGTTTGGTAGCGTTGGCCAAGGCTAAAGCAGCAATACCCGAAATATGAGGACAAGCCATAGAGGTGCCATCTAAGTATCCTATTTTATTATTAGGAAGCGTGCTTAACACCCCATTTTCGTTACCGTACATAGCAATATCTCCTCCTGGAGCAGCGATATCTACCCAAGTTCCGAAATTAGAATAGCTCGCTTTTTTACCTTCAGGACCTAAAGCACTAACTGTAAATACCTCTGGGTAATATCCAGGATACCATTGCGAGTCGCTATTGGCGTTACCCGCAGCAAAAATAACAATACCACCTTTCATAGGGCTACCATCGTAGTCGCCTGCTTCAGCAATAAAGTAATTAATGGCATCTCTAACCGCTTGTTCGGTATTGCCAGGAACTGTATATCCCCAACTGTTTTGAGAAATTACAGCACCATTATCGGCAGCGTACACAAAAGAATTAGCAGCAGCACCTTGACCGCCTATTATTTTTAAAGACATGATTTTGGCGCCATCGTAATTGCCAGTACCACCAGCAACACCAGCAACACCAATACCATTGTTGTTTACCGCAGCAACTGTGCCTGCCACGTGGGTGCCATGTACATCGGCATCCATAACATTCGAGTTTTTAACAAAGTTCCACCCGTAAACATCATCAATAAAACCATTGCCGTCATCGTCTACACCATCGGTACCATTTAATTCGGCTTCATTAATCCAAATATTATCCATTAAATCCTCATGCTCTGTGTCTACACCTTCGTCGTGTACAGAAACAATTACATTACTGCTTCCTGCAGTAGTTTCCCATGCTTTATACAGGTTAACATCGGCACCACCAGCAAATCCAGTCTGGCCAGTATTGTTGTAATGCCATTGTTCCGATAAGTAAGGATCGTTAAAAGGAGCCGTCATAAAAGTGTTTATGGCTCCTAGTTTTTCTATAGGCGTGTAATTAGATACAATTTTTAAGCGTTCTGTTTCTGCAATACTAACCTCGCCTAAGCTTTGGTATTGTTTAGCGACTTGAGCTACATCTTGGTTAGGGTTTATCTGTATCTCGTACCACAAATCTAGACCGTGTTTACGTAATTTAGCCTCTAATTTAGGATTTGGGTTTTCTGGGAATAAACGCGATACCTGCGAAGCCTGACTCTGACTAGAAACAGCGTCTATAGCCGAAACTCCAGTGGTTATTACACCACGCTTTGTTTTAAAGTGAGATTGTTTTAAGATTGAAGCCGTAGCTTTATTAACCTTAATTCTCACCACACCTTGTTTTTCGCCACGTGCGTTGTAAGCACTATTGCTTTGTGCAAATGTTAACGTTGCAAAAAACAAAACAAACAATGTTGCAATTGTTTTAATAGTTGTTTTGTAAATGTGTGTCATTTGAAATGTTTTAATTTTTCTTAATAAATTTTTCTAAAATCTTTTTAAGCGCAGAAGTTTGGTTTTCGCGATTTTTTAAAAAATCTTCTAACTGTTTGTCTTCCGAATCTTGTTTAGGGGAATGTTTGTTTAAATCATCGTGTTGCATTTTAAATTAGTTATTATAGGAAAGGCCACGAAGATATAGGCAACTTTAGAAGTTGAAGAAAAATTGCGATTACAAAGCATGTACAAGGCATAAATCACCCCTTACATTTGTATTACAAAACAATGTATGTTGTTTATTATTAGTGTATTATGTGTTTTGTAAAAGTCTTGTTGCGGTTTGTGTTTGCACAACGTTTAGGGCAGATTTATAGACTTTTTTAGATGTTTTCTAAGAAAGTAGTTAGGTTTGTATTACTACTTTTAATACCTAATTTTTTGCGCAAACGCGTTCTGGCTACATTTAAACTATTGGTAGATTGTCTGGTTAAGGTACAGATTTCTTTAGTAGTCATATTAAGTTTTAGAAAGGCGCAAATTTTCTTTTCGTTATTGGTAAGGTCTGGGAATTTGTGGTTTAAACGTTCGTAAAAATCATTATAAACCTGATTGAAACGCACTTCGAACTCATCCCAAATGGCATCGTCTTTGGCGGTTTGCAAATCCATTATAATATTCTGCACGTCTTTTTGGTTATCCTTTTTCATTTGCTTTTTTAAGGTGATAAGACGTTGAGAAATTTCACTTATTAACTCATTCTTTTTAATAAGGTACATAACGTTTGTAGCAAGATCTTTACTTCTAGATTCTAATTCGTTTTCTAAAGTTTGTTTGCGAAGAGCAAGCTCTTTATTTTCTAAATCGACCTTTTCTTTTTCGAGCTTCTGGTTTTTAGATTTTGCTTTTTGAAGTAAAAATAAGCCGCCAATGGTAATAATAATTAATATTAAAACAATACCAATTATAACATAAATAAGTTTTTGTTTTTGTTGTTGGGCTTCCTTTTCCTGCGTTTCCTTATCGAACTTATATTGCATTTCTGCTTCGGTAATTTTACGCTCGGTTTCGCTGTTGGTTAAACTGTCGTTTAAGTTGATAAAGGAAAGCTGATATTCGTAAGCATTCTTGTAATCGTTATTTAAAAAATAAGTATGACTAAGTTTTTCTATAACCTGCGCTCGTGCTTTTGTAGCATTGGCTTCTTCGCATTTTTGAAGTCCTCTTAAAAGAATCTCTTCTGCACGTTCAAGCTCGCCTTTTTCTTTGTATAAATTTCCAAGATGCTGATACGATTTACAAAGGCCGTAAGTGTCGTTATCTCGAACACGAATTTCTAAAGCTTCGTTAAAGTAACTTTCTGCTAAGTCGTATTTTTGAAGCTTTATATACACCAAGCCCATGTTGGAGTAGGCCGAAGCCAAATTTTTCTGATCGTTGGCATTTTTACTATGGGTTACAGCTTTACTGTAAAATTCTAACGATTTACTGTATTCGGTTTTAATATCGTAAATGATACCTATATTAATAAAAATAGTGCCTAAATACCGTTCTTTATCCGAAGGTTTTATAGACGGGGTATCTTCTAAAATATGTAAAACTTTGTTGTAGTTAACAAGGGCTTCATCGAACTTTGATTGATAAAAATAGATGAGACCAATATTATTAAGGAGTTTGTAAACGCCTACATTTTTACTGTTTTCGGGGTATAATTTTAGAGCCTGTAACTGGTATTCCATCGAAACGTCTAATCGCCCTTTCATAAGGTAAACAGTACCTAAATTCGCTAAACAGGAAGCAATTAAAGTGTCGGAATCGGTAGACCTGGCCATTTTTAAAGCCCGCTCGTTGTAGTAAACCGAAGAGTCTAAATTTCGATTTATAAAATAGTCGGCTATTCCGTGTAAGGTTTGTATTTTTTGTTCATCAGAATTCGAAGAACCATAAGCCTGTTTTAAACTGTCTAAGTCTTGAGCATACCCAGTAGCCAAGGTTAATAAAAACCAAAGTGTAAAACCAAAAGTATAATTACAGGAGTGGGATGTCATTACAGTACCAGGGTTGTTTACAAAGTAAAGTCTTTTACAAAATTTAAACAATTTTAATTTCATTTTCCCAATGCTATATAATGGTTAGGGTGTTAATTGGTTTTAAATTTAATATACAATTGTATGTTTTTTGCTGAAACTGATATTATTTTGAGGGTAATTGTATAATTGTTTATTATTTAGCTTTTAAATGAGATATACATAATTTAAGGTGTATTTTTTATTTAAATTGTTAATTTTTAAGCTGAAATATTGATGATTTAATGATTTTGAAGGTGGATTGCATCTTGATTTTTACTTGTTTCATCTTGATTTATTCGTAAATCATTTGTTGTTAATGATTTGAATTTCAAAGTTTTAATTGTTTTTGGTATCTTGATTTTTTATCAATCTTTTTCTTTCCCTTGTACTTCATTATAGATTTGAGTAATGCTTCCTGAGCATTATAAAAACAACTAACAATAACTGATTACAGTATGAAAAAACTATGTGTTAAATTACTGCTTATTGGTATATCCTTTACGTATGTAGGGTGTAACGATCAAGACGACGGTAATTATGTAGAACCCATTACCATTTACGAAAAAATAAATGGAGATTGGAGTTTAATGAACCTAAAAATGGTAGATGAATTTGCGAAAGCAAACGCCATTAAACCAGATGAACAAGCTTTAAGCACTTTATTTAATTACGACAACTTTCAAATTCAATTTAATGTCGATGAAGGCAACAAACCAACATCGTATCAAGTTTTAGGTAATGTGCCTCCACTTTTCGAACCTTCAGGATATTGGGACTTAAACCATGAGTTTCAACAAGCCAATGGAATGCCTTTGATTATTTCGTTATATGCCAACGAAGCCAAAACTCAAAAAACCGATGAGTTGAAATTAACATCTGTACCAGGCAGTAACCGCGAAATGCAATTTCAATTACTACGCGTCTCAGACGGAGTCCCTTTTGTATCGTACACATTTCATTTAACCGCTAACAACTAATTCGATGAAGAGGATTTTATTATACTTTTTAGTAACAGGTCTTTGTTTATGGTCTTCTGTACTAAGAGCACAGATAGAAGCAGGCGACGTAGGTAAAATTTGGTCGTATCCTGTAATTTATAATTATAACGAAGAAACGACGTGGTATTTCGATTTGGTAAACACGAGTTTTACCGAAAATCAGGACTTATATATTTGGATTTGGTCGCCTTCTGAACCCGATGCAGGAAATTGGGAAAATTCTTCAGATTTTGCAAAACTCACTTACGAAGGCAATATGATTTGGAGTTTTACACTTATACCAACCAGTTATTTTGGAGTAAGTGCCGAAGATATTGCTGCTAGTGCAGGCTTTTGGTTTCGACTGAAAGATAAAACTGGCGCCATGCAATCTGGAGTAGCCCAAGTGCCTTACACACCTTTCGATTCGTTTTATACGGCTAACGAGATGATTCGGTCTTATCCAGAAAAACCAACCTTAGATGGAGGTTTAAGTATTTTGTTTAATGCAAATTTAGTAGATGGCTTTAGTGGTGTGCCTAGTGTACACTTCCATAGTGGCATGAACGATTGGGAAGTGAAGCAAGAATATCAAGCTTGGATTCCAGAAGTAGTCGAAAAAACCAAGCTGAAAGATTTAGGTAATGGTTTTTATAGAATGGATTTAATACCATCGGAATATTACGGCGATCAAGAAGGCTATTACGACGGCTACATCATGGAAAAGATTAATTTTTTAATGGTAGCTGCAGATTGGGCTGCAAATTCTGGCGATCAAGTCTTACTGGCAGCAGAATACGTGCAACCTCCAGATCCAGAATTTAGGTTTTTTCCTTTAAACATTAGTCAGAAAGACTTTTTAGGTATAAGCCGAATTAATAATGAGCGTGGCGTTACTGTGTTAAAGTATCAAATTACTGCTGGCACCAAACGCATTACTGGCGAATTTTCTGGTGGAACCTCAGAAATTAAAGGCTTTGTAGATTTAGTTTCGGAGTTATATGGTATTACCGGACTTACTCAAATTCATGTTGTGGTAACCGATAATAATGACAGAGTAATATCGGATACCGTAATGCCATTAAAGCAATTAGATGAGCAGTAAATTTCAACTTCACTTAAAAACGTATTAAAATGATTATTAAAAATATAAATACATGGGCAAAATATGTCTTAACATTAAGACGGTTTTGTGTACTAAGCTTGGTGTTGCTGGCTAGTGTACAGTTGCACGCCCAAGACAAAAGAACGCTAAGCGGTCTGGTTATAGATGCCAATCAAGATCCGTTAATAGGAGCAACTATTGTAGAGGTTGGAACCCAAAATGGAACAACAACCGATTTTGACGGACAGTTTACCATAGAGGTAAGTAATGGCAGCGAATTAACATTTTCGTATATAGGTTTTATATCGCAAACTATAGTTGTAGATGCCAATACAAGCGTGCCTTTAACGGTTATTTTGGATGGAGATACCTATGCTTTAGATGCCGTAGAATTGGTGGCTGTAGGTTATGGATCGATGCGAAAATCTGATTTAACAGGAGCGATTTCATCTGTAACATCCGAAGATTTTTTACAAGGTAATATGTCGTCTACAGAACAGGTATTGCAAGGAAAAGTTTCTGGTTTGGTTATTAGTAAAGATACTGGCGATCCTAGTGTTGGTGCCTCTATGCGATTACGTGGCGGAACATCGTTAACAGCAAGTAATAATCCGTTGGTCGTGGTAGATGGCGTAGCAGGAGTAGATATTAATACGGTGCAACCTTCAGACATCAAATCTATGGATGTGTTAAAAGATGCTTCGGCAACAGCTATTTACGGCTCTAGAGGTGCAAATGGAGTAATAATGATTACCACCAAAAGTGTAAAAAGCGGAAAATCTGTTACCTATACAGGGCTAACGGGAATTAGTAATGCAGCCAATCATTTAGATATTTTATCGGCTAACCAATGGCGGCAGTATGTAAGAGATAATGCTTTGCAAGATGCTATAGATTATGGTGCGAATACCAATTGGCAAGAAGAGTTAGAGCAAACAGCCTTATCGCAATCGCATGTGGTTAGTTTTAATTCTGGAGGCGATGGTAGCGGACTCCGAGCGTCTATTTCGTACTTAAATAAAGAAGGGATTATTAAAGCATCTGGTTTAGAGCGTATAAGTGCAAACTTAAGCGGACATCAATATGCCTATAACGACCGATTAAAGTTTGATGCAGGTCTGTTTGCTAATATCGATAAATGGCACCCTGTAGATTACAGTATTTTTGAACGTGCTTTTAATTTAAATCCTACTATTCCGGTAAAAGATGCGAATGGCGATTTTACAGAAGTAGGAGGGACTTTAAACGAAAATCCTGTAGAAATATTAACAAATAGAATAGCCGATAATACTAAAAACCGATTGCTTGGATATTTTAAAACCGAGTTCGATTTTTTTAACGATTTTAAGGCTACAGTCAATATGTCCTTAGAGCATAATTCCACCAAGCAAAGTTTTTACAGACCGTCTTATGCCGTAATTCAAGGGCGTCCAGAACGGGGGTATGGGCAAAAAACTTTGGGCGAATATACCACTATGCAGTTAGAGACTTTTTTAAATTACAATAAAACTATAGGAAATCACTTTATAGGTGCTATGGCTGGATATTCGTATTTAGACAATACTTACGATGGTTTTGGGGCGCAAAGAAGTGGGTTTGATACCGATTTATTTGGCTACAATAATTTAGGAGCAGGTCAGAATTACAGATTGGGCGATGTGTATTCGTATAAAGGAAACTCGAAATTAATATCATTCTTCGGGAGGGTTAACTATTCTTACGACAGCAGATATATGATTACAGCAACAGTAAGACGCGATGGTTCCAGCCGTTTTGGTGCCAACCACAAATGGGGGGTATTCCCTTCGGCATCTATAGCTTGGAATATCACTAATGAAGACTTTGCTAACGATTCTTCTTGGTTAACTAATTTAAAATTGCGTGCAGGTTATGGGGTAACAGGTAACCAAGATGGGATTGGCGAATACAAATCTCTGGCCATTTTAGGAGTAGGAAACGATAGTTATTACGATCCCGCAACCGATAGTTGGAAATTAGCATATTCGCCAACACAAAACCCTAACCCTGATTTAAAATGGGAGTCTACAGCCCAAGCCAATATTGGTATCGATTTTGGATTTTTTAACCGAGTATCTGGTTCGTTAGAGTTTTATAGTAAGTTAACAAGCGATTTGTTATACACCTATCAGGTACCACAGCCACCATATCTAGTGGGTACCATGTTGGCCAATGTGGGGGAATTAAGTAATAAAGGGTTCGAGTTAACTTTAAATGCAGATATTATTAGAACCGAAGATTTTACTTGGAGTGCCAATACCGCTTTATCCAGCAATAAACAGGTTATCGAAAAATTATCGAACCAAGTGTACGAAACAGATGTTATTTATAGCGGATCGCTTCATGGTTTATCAGGCATGTCCGGGCAGTTTTCCCAAATTATAAAGGAAGGCTATCCTGTAGGTACCTTTTGGGGCAAAGCAAGTAGTGGTTTAGATGAAAACGGACAGTTTATTTTAGCCGAAGAAGACTCGGTATTGGGCGATGTACAGCCTGATTTTACGATAGGATTTGGAATGAATTTTATTTATAAAGATTTCGATTTAGCACTTTCGGGCTATGGTAACTTTGGTCAGAAAGTACTTAATGCTACAAATATGATGCTTAACGATCCTAACCGATTGCCTACATATAACGTCACAGATAATTTTTTAAATAGCGGCATTACATCGCCAGCAACCTATTCTGGATATTGGATTGAAGATGCATCGTTTTTTAGATTGCAAACCGTGACTTTAGGCTATAATTTACCCACTAATGCAAATTCAAGTTGTGCCTTACGCGTGTATTTTTTAGGCGAAAACCTAGCAGTGTTTACAGATTACAGTGGTGTAGATCCAGAAGTAGGACTTACAGGACTGGATAATCCTGGAATAGACCGATTTAATAGTTACCCAAGACCGCGAACCTTCTCGGTAGGGTTAAATATTACACTTAAAGATTAAGCTAAGCATAACTAACAGAAAAACAGAACAACATGAAAATTAAATTCACCATATTATTAGGTATTGGAAGCTTGCTGATAGCGACTTCCTGTACGAATCTCGACGAAGATTTGTACGATAGAGTACAGGATAGTAATTTCGGACAAACATCAAAAGAAGTAGAAACCCTTGTAGGAGGTGCTTATTCGTCTTTAAGAGGGTTTGCAGACGAAATTTCTAACAACTGGCCAGCGAGCGAATATGTGTTTTTTTTGAATGAAGTGTCTTCAGACGAAGCTATTATTCCCACTAGAGGAACAGATTGGTACGATGGCGGACAATATATCGAGGCGCACAGACATACCTGGAATGCCCAAAACAAAATGATTCTATCGGCTTGGCGTTATAATTATGCTGGTATTTCTAAAATAAATTCCATTATTTATCAAATCGATAAATCGGGATTAACAGACGAGGCCAAAACACCAATTTATGCCGAACTAAAAGCTGTACGCGCTTATTACTATTATAATTTATTAGACCTTTTTGGCAATGTGCCAATTATCACAGATTTTGAAGACTTAGATCTGCCTTCAAATGCATCGCGATTGGAAGTATTTCAGTTTGTAGAAACAGAATTGTTGGAAGCCATTCCATATTTACAGTCGGGAAAAGTATATTCTAAATTCACACAAAACGTAGCCAATGCGTTGTTGGCAAGACTATATTTAAATGCCGAAGCGTTTGTAGGAACAGCCAGATGGCAAGATTGTTTAGAGGTTTGCCAAAAAATATCTGGCTACAGTTTAGAACCCGATTTTTATGCCAATTTTGCAACCAATAATGAGACTTCCAACGAGATTATTTTAGCCATACCGTATGCTAACGATGCAGGTACTTTAGGAAATTATATGAGTTCTATGTCTTATCATTATTTACAACGTTTTGCAGTTTCACCAACAGGAGATTATCCTTGGTCTGCAAACGGTATGTGTGCCACTCCAGGGGTGTATTCGATGTTTGAAGAAACAGACAGACGAAAAGCATCGATGTTACAAGGCGATCAAATTAATTTATCTACAGGGTCTGTAATTATTATGGATAGTGGCGAACCTTTATCGTATACCGAAGAAGTATCTAACTTAGAAGACTGTAAACAAAATGAAGGCGTGCGTTTAAATAAATACGAAATTAATGCAGGAGACCAATGGGAACGCGATAACGATTTTGTGTTAATACGTTATGCCGAAATTTTATTAATGCAAGCCGAATGTTACGTGCGTTTGGGAGCTCCAGATTTGGCTAGGCCTTTTGTAGAACAAATTACGGCGCGAGCAGGAATAGAAATACCAACAGCTATAGATTTGGAGTATTTAGACAAAGAATTGTTGCGAGAGTTTTTGTTTGAAGGTAAAAGACGAACAGATAATATTCGTTTTGGAACGTTTTTTCAGCCTTGGTGGGGCAGTCCTAACGCAACACCTGCATACAGAGCTATTTTTCCTATTCCGCAGCAAGAATTAGATAAAAACAGTAATCTAGAACAAAATCCAGGATATTAATAATTCCTTAAAAATTAAACAAAACGCCTAACTAGGTTAAGCGTTGCATTAGGTTAACCTTCTATGGTATAATGCAATTGAATTAGTTAAAAACAACGATGGAAGGTTAGCATTTAAATAGTAATTAAAGAAAATATAAGCATGAAAATGTCTGTTCTTAATTTGTTTTTGGTATGCTTTTGTGCGGGGCTTCAAATACATTGCAGTAGCGATTCTCCTAATGAAGATATAAGTATAAAACAACCAGAATTAGAGGTGTTAGATCCTGTTGCGATACCTAAAACCAATAATACTAAATTGTATATGCATTACATGACCTGGTTTGAAACTAACGAAAGTAGTAGCAATAAACAATGGGGCTACCATTGGACGATGGCAAACAAAGATCCTAATCGTACTGATGCTAACGGAAAACGAGAGATAGCATCTCATTTTTACCCGCTTATTGGGCCATATCACTCAGGAGATGCTGCGGTTATCGAAAATCATTTATTACTTATGAAATACGCAGGAGTAGATGGTGTATTAATAGATTGGTATGGCACCTACAATGTTAACGATTATGCCATGATTTTGGAAAACACCAATCAGGTGATAGCGATGTTGGATAAAGTAGGGTTAGATTATGCTATTGTTTACGAAGATCGTTTTTTACAAAATATAGTCGATGCTAATCTGGCACCAACTCAAGCAAGCGCTGCAAAGCAAGATATGCGTTATCTGCAAAATCAATATTTTACTAATGCTAATTATATACATGTTAATAACCAGCCGTTGTTGCTTAATTTTGGTCCAGTGACTTTAAAAACTCCAGAATTATGGACAGATGTATTTAGTGTTTTTAATGCAAAACCTACATTTTTAACCTTATGGAATCAGTCATACGAGGCTGGAGCAAATGCGCAAGGCGAATTTGCCTGGGTATATCAAAACAATTCTTTTTTAAGTGATTTTTATACCAATACAGCTCCAAATCTAAATCTAGCATTTGGCGCTGCCTATCCAGGATTTAAAGATTTTTATAAAGAAGGTGGTGCAACAGACCATATAGGTTTTGAAATACCTCATAATAACTGCGCTACTTTAACAGAAACTTTAAATTTAGCAGCACAGGCACAAGTAGATTATTTACAGTTGGTTACTTGGAACGATTTTGGCGAAGGCACCATGTTGGAGCCTACTTTAGAGTTTGGGTACACAGCCTTAAATACCATTGCTCAATTTTCCGGTGTTAGTACTAAAAGTGTTTTTGAACCTATTAGCGAACTATACCGCTTACGAAAAGCTCATTCAGAAAATAGTACTATTCAAAAGCAATTAGATCAAGTGTTTTATTATTTCGTGGCTATGCAACCAGAGCAGGCCATAACCCTATTAAATACATTACAATGAGGAATCGCCTTATTAAAATTATAAACATGAAAAATATTTTTACCCCCATACGTTTAGTTATTTTAAGTATACTCGCTTTAGTGTCATGTAACCAAAATCAGCAAGAGTTAAGTGTAAGTTCTCCTAACAACAAACATGTACTCACCTTTAAATTAACAGCACAAGGTGCGCCAGAATATCAGTTAACATCTGGCGGAGAATCAATTATAGAACCTTCGGTTTTAGGAATGGCGTTTCAAGATAGCGAACCCTTACAACAGAACCTTAAAATTATAAATACCGAACGAAATACAGTAGATACTTCTTGGGATCAGCCTTGGGGAGAATTTAAAATGATACAGGATAGGCATAACGAGTTAATAGTGCATTTGCAGGAAACAACAGGAAAAAACCGATTGGTAACTATAGTTTTTCGCGTTTTTAACGATGGTATAGGGTTTAGGTATCAATTTCCTGAACAACCTCATTTAAAAGAAGTCAAAATTTCTGATGAGAAAACTACCTTTACTTTTCCAGAAGAGCACAATGTTTGGTGGATACCTGTGCATTCCGAAAATAGTTACTACGAAAGTTTGTATAGAAAAACACCTATAAGTAAGACCGATACCATAAATACTCCCGCAACTTTCGAAACGAAATCAGGTAAATATTTAGCAATTCACGAAGCCAATTTAACCGATTTTGCATCTATGACCTTGCGTAAAACCAATAATAAACAATATGAAGCCGAACTGGTACCTTGGGCAAACGGAGTAAAAGTGTATGCTAAAACGCCTTTTGAGAGCCCATGGAGAACAGTGATTGTGGCCGATAAACCAGGAGAATTGGTAACATCTACATTAATGCTAAATTTAAATGAACCTTCAAAAATTGAAGACTTATCATGGATATTACCTTCTAAATATATAGGAATATGGTGGGGCATGCATTTAGAAAAATACTCCTGGGGGCAAGGCGATAAACACGGAGCGACTACCGAAAACACAAAACGCTATATCGATTTTGCTGCCGAAAATGGTTTAGACGGCGTACTTGTTGAAGGGTGGAACGAAGGCTGGGATGGCGATTGGACAGCCGACGGTACTGCTTTTAGTTTTACTAAATCTTACCCAGATTTTGATATGGAAGCTGTATGTAATTATGCTGCCCAAAACAATGTTCGCCTTATTGGCCATCACGAAACAGCGGGAGCTGCTGCGCATTACGAATCTCAGCTAGAGGATGCTTTTAAGTTATATCATAAAAATGGTGTAAATGCAGTAAAAACAGGATATGTAAATAAGTATTTAAATAAAAAAGAATGGCACGATGGGCAGTACGGTGTTAGGCATTACAGAAAAGTCATAGAATCTGCCGCCAAGCATCATATTATGATTGATAACCATGAGCCCGTAAAAGGTACAGGCTTGCAACGTACATATCCCAATTTAATGACTCAGGAAGGTGGTCGGGGGCAAGAGTACAACGCTTGGTCTGCCGATGGGGGTAACCCACCAGAACACACTACCATTTTGCCTTTTACACGAATGCTTTCTGGACCAATGGATTTTACTCCTGGAAATTTCGATTTCGATTACAAAACCCCACAAGGCGCTAAGGTGCAAACAACTCTAGCTAAACAATTGGCTTTATATGTGGTCATGTTTAGTCCGTTGCAAATGGCTAGCGATTTGCCAGAAAATTATATAGGGAAACCAGAGTTTCAGTTTGTAAAAGATGTTCCTGTAGTATGGTCGGATACCAAAGTTATTGATGCTAAAATCGGGGAGTATGTTGTTATGGCCAGAAAAGATTGGGATGAGAAAAATTGGTACTTGGGAGCCATTACCAATGCTGAAGCCAGAACAGTAAATATTCCTTTAACGTTTTTGGATGCCAATAACGTGTATATCGCCGAAATTTATGCTGATGGTGATGAGGCGCATTACCAATCGAATCCGTATCCCGTATCAATTACGACACAAGAATTAGATAAAACCAAAACGTTAAGTCTGTCATTAGCACCAGGAGGAGGTACAGCAGTTAGGTTTGTTTTAAAAGAATAATACTATTAATAAATGGTGTTAGTATTTGTTTGTTTGAAAAAGGAGGCTATCCATAAAGTTAATTTTTCGTCAATCTGAATTTATTTAACTTCGTTGAATCTATGATTTCAGATTCTCATAATTGTTGAATTATGATAAGATTCTGTGTCGAGCACAGAATGACGCACTGTTAAACTTTTAGGTAGCCTCTTTTTAATACGTTTTAATAGCCATAATGTTATCTTCGAAAGCGTCTTTGCATAGCGATCTACTTTTAATTCGGGTTTTGTAGGTGTAAATAGTGGCAACCGAAAGCTCTAAAAATTCTGCTAGTTGATTGCTGTCTTGTATGCCTAACCGGTACAAGGCAAATATGCGAAGTTCGGTGTTTAAAAGCTCGTTAGGTTTTAAGATGACTTTTTGGTCATCTGGAAACAGTTTGTTGTAATCTTCAATATAAGACGGGAATAACTTTAAAAATACTTCATCAAAATGTCTAAATAAATCGTCGCGCTCTTTTTTAATACTGTAGCGTTTCATGATGTTAAGTATATCGTCTGGTTTTTTGGCAATAACCTTCTGTATGGTTGTTTTTTGAATAGAATCCATCTTACGAATAAAATTTGAAGTAACCGTTAAAAAGTAGGTGATATACTCTTGTTTTATGGCGTCTGATTCTCGTAAATTAGCATTCATTTCTTTTAACTTTTTGTTGGTTTCCGCCAAGGCTTTTCGCGATTGGTTTTTGGCATGAAGTTGTTTAAAAATGATAATTAAAAAAACAATTACAGCTAACGATAAAAGTCCCAAAAGGATAACAATTTTTTCTAATTTACTTTTTTGGTTTTTAACCTTTAAAAGTTGTGCGCCTTCAATAATTGGTAAAATACTCGAAATTTCTATTTTTCTATGTCTGGCATTGTAAAATGTGGCGTCTTCCATAGCTAAAGTAACATAGCGGTTTGCTCTGTTTAAATCACCTTTTTTAAACAGTTCGTTGGCCAGATTACGAAGGGCAACGGTTTCTTTTGTAGAATTTTCAATGTCGGATATTGCTGCTAATGCCAAGTACTTAATGGCTTTGTCCTGGTAACCTTTAATAGAGTAGAGGTAACCCAGACTAGAGGTGGCAATGCCGTAAAATTCTGCTGGTAAATCAAAATTATTAATCCAATAATTAAACGCAAACTCGGCACCATTATAATCTAATTGCTTCATTCGTTTTAAACTTTCAGACGACCAAAATTGATGCGAGTTCGGTTTGGCATACGCTATAGCCTGATCTAAATATTGATTTCCTTTTTTAATATAACTTATGCTAAATCTCGGGTCTTGGTTATAATCGGCTAAATCGTAAAACGATCTGGCTTTAACCGCATAATACTCAAATGTATCGGTTTTAGGTAGCTTAGTAAGGTTAATACTGTTAAGCGTATCTATAGATTCTTTAAATAGTCCAGACGACAATAAAACAAAACCTTCCTTTATTTTAGCTCTAGACAACAAAACCGAATCGTTTATGCTGATAGCTGTTTCTTTGGCCTTTTCTAAAAAATAGTAAGCCGAGTCGTATTTAAAAGAGCGATATTCTGTAAATAACGAAATATAGCTTTTGTACAGGTCGTTGGTTTTACCTGTAACATGGTATTTACTAACATCTTGCTTAAGACGGTTGATTTTATGATATTTTTCTTTAAGATAAATATCTTTTTTAAGTAATGCCTGTTCTAGCTTTTGTAATTCGTTTTCGTAGCTTTGGCTATACAGGTTAATACTTAATAAAAAGGTTAATAATGCTATTACATAACGCATAATTTAGTTAGAACGTTTGTTTGTTTTAGTAGTTAGTTGTTGAGGTTTTTGAAGTAAGCAATATACTAAAATTTACAGTGGTTTGTAAGTCGTATTTATGTGTAATATTGATGGCTTTAATGTTCGGTATGTTTAAATTCCTGTTAAAGCAAAATAAGATTAAAAATATTTTTTAATTTTGTATTTGTAATGAATACGCTTTTCCACAAAATATTAGCATGTACTATGGCTTTGGTAGTTGTTTTATCTACCATGTCTTTTACTGTAAATATGCATTATTGTGGAAACACTTTGGTAGATGTGGCCTTAAACCAATCTGCCAAAACATGTAATACTAATATGTCTTTTACGGCAGATGCCGCACTTCAATTTAACAAAAAGACTAAAGGATGCTGCTCAGACCATAACATAACTGTTGCAGGTCAAGACGAGTTAAAACAAAACACTTTAGAGCAGCTCACTTATAATCAGCAAGTGTTTGTCGCTACGTTTATGTATGCTTATGTAAATCTTTTTGAAGGTTTACCAGAGCAAATTATTCCCTTTAAAGACTACACTCCGCCTTTGTTGGTCACAGATATTAATGTGATTAACGAAACCTTTTTAATTTGATACATTAAATCAATAATAGTTGTCTTAAAATGTTGATTTTAAGACTATTTATGCATTTTTAGTTATGCTAAAAATGCTTAAGTTTAATTGTTTTAATGTAAACGATATGCTAAATAGAAGCATTAAATTTTTAATTGAGAATAAGTTAGTTGCTGTTATATTGCTGCTTGTCTTAGTTGGGTGGGGTATTGTAAATTCTCCTTTTGGTTGGAATACTGGTATTTTACCAAGTTATCCCGTAGCCGTAGATGCAATCCCAGACATTGGCGAAAATCAACAAATTGTTTTTACCAATTGGGAAGGACGCTCTCCACAAGATATAGAAGATCAAATTACTTACCCATTAACAACAACGTTACTAGGTATACCAGGTGTTAAAACCATAAGGAGTTCGTCTATGTTTGGTTTTTCTAGTATTTATATCATTTTTAATGAAGATGTAGAGTTTTATTGGAGTAGAAGTAGAATTTTAGAAAAACTAAATGCCTTACCAAACGGACTGCTGCCTGATGGTGTTAAACCAGCTTTAGGACCAGATGCTACAGGTTTGGGGCAGGTGTATTGGTATACTTTAGAAGGAAGAAATAAAGCAGGTGAGGTTACTGGTGGCTGGGATTTACAAGAATTACGTACTATTCAAGATTATTTTGTTAAATATGGTTTGTCTTCGGCTAGTGGCGTGTCGGAAGTAGCTTCTATAGGTGGATATGTACAAGAATATCAAATCGATGTTCGTCCAGAATTAATGAAGCAATATGGCATATCGTTACAAGAAGTTGTAACGGCTGTAAAAGCTTCTAATCAGGACATCGGGGCGCAAACATTAGAGATTAATCAGGTAGAGTATTTGGTTCGGGGACTAGGGTATGTGAAATCAATTTCAGATTTAGAGAATGCAGTGGTAAGTTCTAAAGATTTTACAGCCATTAAAATTAAGGATATTGCTCAAGTTACTTTAGGGCCAGAAGCAAGAAGAGGCATTTTAGATAAAGAAGGCGCCGAGGTTGTAGGTGGTGTAGTGGTCGCTAGATATGGCGCTAATCCTTTAGAAGTTATTAATAATGTAAAACAGAAAATAGCAGAAATGCAGTCTGGAATGCCTTCTAAAGTTTTAGAAGATGGTACTGTTTCGCAGCTTACCGTTGTACCTTTTTACGACAGATCTGTATTAATAAAAGAAACATTACACACTTTAAATGAAGCCTTAAGTTTAGAGGTTTTAATTACCATTTTGGTTGTGGTTATTATGGTTTTTAATTTAAGAGCCTCAATATTAATATCAGGACTTTTACCAGTAGCGGTTTTAATGGTGTTTATAGCCATGAAATATTTTAATGTTAGTGCTAATATCGTGGCTTTATCGGGTATAGCCATTGCTATTGGCACAATGGTAGATGTAGGTGTTATTTTGTCGGAAAATATTATAAGACATTTAGATGAGAATACCGATGGTAAACCCATTAACGAAGTGGTGTATAATGCAACATCGGAAGTTTCTGGAGCCATAGTAACTGCCGTGTTAACCACCATTATAAGTTTTATACCTGTGTTTACCATGATTGGTGCCGAAGGTAAATTGTTCAGGCCTCTGGCTTTTACAAAAACTATGGCATTAACAGCCTCAATAATTGTGTCACTCTTTTTAATACCTCCTTTTGCTGCGCTTATTTTTAAAAACCGAACATTTACAACGTCAACTAAATTAGTAGTCAATCTGGCTATTATAATTTTGGGCGGTTTTTCCGTTTTTCAAGGGTATTATCTAGGCGTACTGCTTATTATTTTTGGGCTTTGCTCCATTCTAAAACAACAGCGTCAGTGGTCTCAACAAACATCAACTATTTTTAATAGTGTATTTGTGGCATTGGGCATTGTTTTTTTATTAGCGTCGTACTGGCAGCCATTGGGAGTAGCTAAAAGTTTTCTTGCAAATGCAGTATTTGTATCAGTACTATGTTTTGGTTTGTTAGGGGCGTTTTGGATATTTAGAAAGTATTACTCAAAAATTTTATATTGGGCTTTACAGCATAAATTATTGTTTTTACTTGTGCCAACTTCTATTGTTATTTGTGGCATTATTATTTTTAAACATACGGGAAAAGAATTTATGCCTTCATTAAACGAAGGTACATTTTTATTAATGCCAACCTCCATGCCACATGCTGGAGTTTCAGAAAATAAAAGGGTTCTCCAACAGTTAGATATGGCGGTAGCCCAGATTCCCGAAATAGAAACTGTAGTTGGTAAAGCAGGAAGAACGGCCTCAGCATTAGATCCGGCACCTTTATCGATGTACGAAAATATTATTCAATATAAACCAGAATATATGCTGAATGCTTTTGGGGAACGTCAGCGTTATAAAGTCAATAAAGATGGATTATTTGTACTTAAAGACAGCAGTTTGGTTTATAATCGTAACAGTTTTAAAAGTGAGATGTTAAATGATACTGTTAATTATTTGAATTTCAATAGCGTTAAGGCTTCACAATTGATTGAAGATAATAACGGCATGTTTTATAGAAATTGGCGGCCAGAAATTACTTCTGCTAACGATATCTGGAACGAAATTATAAAAGCAACAGCATTGCCAGGCATAACTTCGGCACCAAAACTACAGCCAATAGAAACCCGATTGGTTATGTTGCAAACTGGAATGCGTGCTCCAATGGGAATTAAGATTAAAGGTCAAGATTTAAAGCAAATTGAAGCGTTCGGACAAGCAATAGAACCGATACTGAAAACCGCCGAAGGTGTAAAATCAGAAGCAGTTTTTGCCGATAGAATTGTAGGCAAACCTTACATGTTAATAGATATTGATAGGGAAAAACTGGCACGTTATGGCATTGCCATAGAGACTGTACAGAACGAGTTGAAGGTAGCCGTAGGCGGTGTAGTGCTAACACAAACAATTGAAGGTCGAGAACGCTATGGTGTACGTGTAAGGTATCCTCGCGAGTTACGTTCCAATCCAGACGATTTGTCTAATATTTATATTCCAGTAAGTGGTGGAAACCCTGTGCCATTAAGCGATTTAGCTAGCATTCGCTACGAACAGGGACCACAAGTAATTAAAAGTGAAGATACATTTTTGGTAGGTTATGTATTATTCGATAAAAAGGATGGTTTTGCTGAAGTTAATGTGGTAGAACATGCAAAAGATGTAATTCAACAACATATAGATTCTGGCGCTCTACAAATCCCTAAAGGCATTACTTACGAGTTTACCGGAACTTACGAAAACCAATTGAGAGCAGAGCAAACCTTACAGGTTGTTGTGCCATTGGCGTTACTTATTATTTTCTTGATATTGTATTTTCAGTTTAAATCGGTGTCTACATCATTAATGGTATTTACTGGAATTTCGGTGGCATTTGCAGGCGGATTTATTATGATGTGGTTATACGGTCAAGATTGGTTTTTAAATTTTAAGGTGTTAGATGTTAATTTACGGCAAGTATTTCAAATGCACCCAATAAACTTAAGTGTTGCAGTTTGGGTTGGGTTTATAGCTCTTTTTGGAATAGCCACCGACGATGGCGTGGTTATGGCCACTTATTTAAAACAAACGTTTAAAAAAGAAAATCCGAAAGATGTTACAAGTATTCGCAAAGCTGCAGTGCATGCGGCCGAAAAACGTATTCGTCCTTGCTTAATGACAACAGCAACAACCATTTTAGCATTATTACCTGTATTAACCTCTACAGGGCGCGGCAGTGATATTATGATTCCGATGTCGATTCCTGCTTTTGGAGGAATGATTATAGATATTACATCGTATTTTATAGTTCCTGTATTGTACAGTTGGAGAGAAGAAATTAAAGCGCTAAAACATGAAAAAACAAACTAAATATATTTTTAAGACATTCGCGTTAGTTAGTGTGTTAACTTACTCTTGGTCGCTAAATGCACAACATTTAGAAACATTAATAAGTATAGGTCTGGCAAATAATCCTGAAATACAAAAATTCGATTTGCAATACCAAATAGCTTCCGAAAAAGTTAACGAAGTCAATGCATTGCCAAACACCGAAGTTGTTGTTGGTTATTTTGTGAGTCCGCCAGAAACCAGAACTGGGCCACAGGTTGTAAAAGTATCTGTAAAACAAATGATTCCGTGGTTTGGTTCGGTAACTTCCAGATCTAAATATGCAGCATCTCTTGCCGATGTCCAGTACGAAACTATTGCCATAGCTAAACGAAAATTATTGTCTACTGTATCTCAATCATACTATAATATGTGGGCTATAAAAGCCAAACAAGCTGTGTTTTCTCAGCAAATTGCATTATTGAAAAATTATGAAAAATGGGCTTTAACAGCGGTAGAGGTTAGTAAAGCTTCGGTAGTCGATGTATTAAAAATTCAAATAAGACAGAATGATGTAGAACAGTTAAATGCTGTGTTAGAGCAGGAATATTTAGCTGAACAGTCCCGTTTAAATTTATTGTTAAACAGAAGCGAGAAGCAACAAATTAATATAACAGATACTTTAATTATGCCAGAAGTAGCAGATTTAAATACAGAAAACATGGTTACAGCATTGCATCCTGAATTGTTGCAATACGATAAGTTGTACGAATCTGTTGAACAATCGGAACTCTTAAATCAAAAAGAGCGAGCTCCTATGGTGGGGTTTGGCTTAGATTATATAACTGTAAATAAACGAAACGACATGCCAATCGATAACAATGGAAAAGATATAATTATGCCCATGTTATCGCTATCAATACCAGTTTTTAATAAAGGATTTACGTCAAAAACCAAGCAAAACGAATTGAAAAAGCTGGAACTAAATGCCGACAAATTAGCAAAGAAAAATGCTTTAGAAACAGTATTAGAGCAAGCCGTAAATGCTAGGAATTCGGCAAAAATCAGTTTTGAAACAGCAACAAAAAATTTAGAAAAAGCCAAAGATGCAGAACGGCTGTTATTAACAGCATACGAAACCGAAACAGTTAATTTTAACGATGTTTTAGATATTCAGGAATTGCAACTTAAGTTTCAAATTAATAACATCGAAGCGGTTAAAAATTATTACACACAACAAAATATCATTAAATATTTAAGTCAATAATAAATCAATTAAAAATACAGAATTATGAAAACGAGAACACAATTATTAGGTTTAGGATTATTAATTTTAGGCGTAACCTTTAATACGGCCTGTAAAAATAACAGTGAGACTAAAACATCAGAAAGCACCAATAATGTAGCAGTTGTTACCACCCCTATATTTAAAACTGAAGCCGTAACACAAACATTTCAACATTATTTACAATTAAAAACGGCATTGGTTTCCAGTAATGCTATCCAGGCGAAACAAGAGGCGCAAAGCTTGGCCAATGTAACAACCAATGAAGATGTTAAGCATGTAGCTTCAAGCATAGCAGCTACAGAAGATATTAAAGTACAACGCGAGTTGTTGTCGGAATTAACCCTTCAACTAAAACCTATTTTAACGGCCAATATTACAACAGGCAAAATTTACGAGCAACATTGTCCAATGGCTTTAAAGAACGGTGCCAATTGGTTTGCTTTGGAGCAAGAAATTAATAATCCGTATTACGGAGATGCTATGTTGCATTGTGGTGTGGTGCAAAGTACATTACAATAAAATATAAACGGCATGAAGCAGCATATCTATATAAAAAACATGGTCTGTCTCAGGTGTAAACATGCTGTAGAAGGTGTGTTTAAGAGCCTGGGCGTAGAGGTGCTAAATTTAAATTTAGGAGACGTGTTAGTTCGGGAAATAGACGGGCAAACCTATCTGGAATTGGAAAAACGTTTAAAGGCATTAGGGTTTGAAATCATGAAAAATGAAGACGACATTCTAGTAGAACAAATAAAAACCATTATACTAGAAACTTTAGCCGATCGGCCAAACGACACGCGACACATTCCAGATTTATTAAGTCGCATTCCAAAGTCGTACTCGATATTAAGTAAGTTGTTTAGCAGAACCATGGGTATAACCATAGAAAACTATGTGATTAGGTTAAAAATAGAAAAGGTTAAGGAGCTTTTGCAGCTAGGCCAGCTTCAGTTCTCAGAAATAGCCGATGTTTTAGGGTATACTAGCGGTAGTCATTTAGCACGTCAGTTTAAAAACCAAACAGGGATGTCGATGACAGATTTTAAGAATTTACAAAATGGAGAACGGAAAAATTTCGACAAAATTGTATAAACATTCTACAAAATTATGCAATCAGAATGGTGAAGGTAGTGCTAATTTTATCATATAAATACTATAGAAATGAAGCATGCATATAAAATAGAGGGTATGTCTTGTAATGGTTGTCGTAACCATGTAGAGAATGCTTTAAAAAATGTCGATGGGGTAACAGATGCTGAGGTGTTTTTAGATGATTGTAAAGCCAACATAACAATGTCTAAGCATATTCCTTTAGCGAAATTTCAGGAACAATTGCAAAAGGAAGGAGCGCAATACCACATTAAAGCGTGGAGCAATAACCATGAAGAAACATTTCAAATACAAGGTATGTCTTGTAATGGTTGCCGTAACCATGTAGAGGAAATTTTAAAACATGTTGAAGGTGTATCTGGTGTTGTTGTGGATTTGGAACAGGAAGAAGCTAAAATTTCAATGTCTGAACCTATTGCTATAGATAAATTTCAAGAGGCTTTAAAGGCCGATGGCGATAAATATAGCATTCACCCCAAAGGCGCAGCTAAAATGCAACCTGTTTCAAAAGCGCCTAAAGGTCAAGGTACAGGCGTGTTTTATTGCCCGATGCATTGCGAAGGTGACACAACTTATAATAAGGCCGGCGATTGCCCTGTTTGTGGTATGGATTTGGTAGAAGAAGTAAGTTTAACTACGGTAGAACAACCTCAATATACTTGTCCAATGCATCCCGAAGTGGTGTCGGATTCCCAAGGGTCTTGTCCCATTTGCGGCATGGATTTAGTTCCTGTCAAGGCAAATATTTCTGCCGAAGCGCAAAATTATCTTCATTTATTAAAAAAGTTAAAACTTGCTATAGCATTTACCTTACCCATATTTGTTATTGCCATGTCCGAGATGATTCCTAATAACCCATTATACAACATCTTAGATTTGAAGTATTGGAACTGGATTCAGTTTGCATTATCGATTCCCGTTGTGTTTTATGCTGCTTGGATGTTTTTTGAACGGGCCTATAAGTCTATAAAAACATGGCATTTAAACATGTTTACATTAATAGGCATTGGTGCAGGCATTGCTTGGTTGTTTAGTGTATTTGGTTTGTTATTTCCAGACTTTTTCCCAGATCAATTCAAAACGCATTCAGGTGTAGTTCACGTATATTTTGAAGCAACAACAGTTATTTTAACCTTAGTGTTATTAGGGCAGGTGTTAGAAGCGCGTGCACATAGTAAAACAAATACGGCTGTTAAGGAATTGCTCAAATTAGCTCCTAATAAGGCGGTTCGGGTTGTGCAAGGTAAGGAAGAAGTTATAAGTATAAATGATATTGCAGTAGGCGATGTGCTTAGGGTAAAACCAGGAGATAAAATTCCAGTAGATGGAAGCATCACAGATGGCAAAACAACGGTTGATGAATCTATGGTAACAGGCGAATCTATGCCCGTAGATAAGCAGGTTGGAGATACTGTGCATAGCGGAACCATAAACGGCAATCAATCTGTATTAATGAAAGCCGAAAAAATAGGAGCAGACACCTTATTATCTCAAATTATAACCATGGTTAATACTGCTAGCCGTAGTAAGGCTCCTATTCAAAAATTAGCAGATAGAATTTCAGGTTATTTTGTACCTATAGTGGTTTTGGTGGCCATAATCACATTTGCAGTTTGGGCACTATGGGGACCAAATCCTGCTTATGTGTTTGCTTTAGTTAATGCCATTGCGGTGTTAATTATTGCCTGTCCATGTGCTTTGGGTTTGGCTACACCAATGTCTGTTATGGTAGGCGTAGGTAAAGGTGCGCAAAACGGCGTACTTATTAAAAATGCCGAGGCTTTGGAGCGGATGGATAAAGTAGATACAGTAATTGTAGACAAAACAGGAACGTTGACCGAAGGTAAACCATCTGTAGAATCGATAGCTGTTTTTGATGATTTTGATAAAAGTATAGCATTACAATATATAGTGTCTTTAAATCAGCAAAGCGAGCATCCTTTGGCTAGTGCTACACTAACTTATGGAGAAGAGAAGGGTGTTGATCTTTTAAAATTGAATCATTTTAATGCGGTATCAGGTAAAGGCGTCATTGGTGAAATAGATAATAAAAAAGTGGCTTTAGGTAACGAAAAGATGATGGCACATGTTGGGGCTGAATTATCGGATAATTATATTCAAAAAGTACAAAAGTTCCAGCAAAAAGGTAAAACGGTCTCGTATTTGGCAGTTAATGCTACTGTTGTTGCGTTTATAGTTATTGGTGATAAAATAAAGGCAAGTACCCAAGGCGCAATTAAAAAACTTCAAGATCTTGATGTAGATTTAATAATGCTTACTGGAGATAATGAAATAACGGCTAGAGCTGTGGCGAAATCATTAAACTTAAAACACTTTAAGGCCAGTTGTTTGCCAGAAGATAAGCTTAAAGAAGTAGAGCGATTACAGGGGCAGGGGCATGTAGTAGCTATGGCTGGCGATGGGATTAATGATGCACCAGCTTTGGCACAAAGCGATGTTGGTATTGCTATGGGGACAGGAACCGATGTGGCTATAGAAAGTGCTTCGATAACTTTGGTGAAAGGTGATTTAGAGGGCATAGTAAAAGCAAAAAAATTAAGTGATAGTGTCATGAAAAACATAAAACAAAACCTGTTTTTTGCTTTGATTTATAACACTATTGGTGTGCCTATTGCGGCTGGGGTATTGTATCCGTTTTTTGGTATATTATTATCGCCAATGATAGCGGCTTTAGCGATGAGCTTTAGTTCGGTTTCGGTAATTGCAAATGCCTTGCGGTTGAAGGCTACCAATTTAAATTAAATAATTATGAAAACCAATCACAATCAATCAAAGTGTAATCAACGTTTTTTAAGATGCTTGCCATATCTTTTGGTTATGTGTTAATTGCAATTTTAACAAGTGAGCGTGCAGCAATTAAAGACCCAAAAGTTAAAAATTTGGCAGAGCGTATTATTGAGACGCAACGAAAAGACATCGAAGAAATGAAAATATTGATAAAATCTTTAGAATCTGAACAAAATGACAAAGAGTAGACTATATGTCGTGCTGGCCTTATTGTTGGGCTTGCTTTTAGGGTTTTTGCTGTTTGGTAGATCTGAAACAGATACCAAGCCTGAAAAGAGCAATCATACCCATGAGTCTTCAACCGTAAACAAAAAATGGACGTGTTCTATGCATCCTCAAATTGTAAAAAATGCACCTGGCGATTGTCCTATTTGTGGAATGGCATTAATTCCTTTAGAAATGAATTCAGAGGGGTTAACAGATGTTCAATTTACATTAACCAAAACGGCAGAAGCTTTAGCTAATATTAAAACTGTAACCATAACTGGTAATACAACTTTAAATCCGGAACTTACATTATCTGGAAAAATTGTAGTTAATGAAGATGAAACAGCCATACAGCCAGCTCATTTTAACGGACGCTTAGAGCAGTTGTATGTAACTTCTGTTGGACAAACAGTGCGCAAAGGGCAGTTGGTAGCGAGTGTATATTCTCCAGAACTTATAAATGCACAGCAAGAATTAATTACTGCCTACAAGCTTAAAGAATCGCAGCCGGAATTGTACAGGGCAGTAAGGGGTAAATTTAAGAATTGGATGATTAACGATACGCATTTAAAAACCATTGAACAAACAGGAACTGTTATCTCTAAATTTAATATTTATGCCCATGTATCTGGAACGGTGTCGGAAATTAATGTTAACGAGGGCGACCATATTATGGATGGTAAATCCATATTTAAAGTCGCTAATCTTACTTCCGTTTGGGCAGAATTTGATGCTTACGAAAACCAAATTTCAGCATTGCAAATAGGGCAAGAATTGCAAGTACACACTAAAGCCTATCCTAACCAAAAAATAGCAACAACTATTTCGTTTATCGATCCGATTTTAAATACCAATACGCGTACTGTTAAAGTTCGTGCTGTATTAAAAAATGCCGATGCGATGTATAAGCCAGGCATGTTTGTAGTAGGAAATATTATTACTTCAGAATTATCAAATAGTAGTGAAATTTTCGTTCCTGCTTCGGCGGTATTATGGACTGGTAAACGTTCTGTTGTGTACTTAAAAACGGAACCTAATTCTTCTGTTTTTGAAATGCGCGAGGTTATTTTAGGTAATAAGCTTGCCGACCAATATCAGGTGTTGGAAGGATTGGCAATAGGTGATGACATTGTTGTTAATGGTACATTTACAGTTGATGCTGCAGCACAGTTGCAAGGGAAATCTTCGATGATGAATCGAGTTAAAACGCAGTATAAACAGGTAGAGCAGTCTAAAGTACAGCGCCTTGAAGGCAACCAAGTATCGTTTAAACAATTAACAGGTTTTAAAGATGAAGTAAATACAATATTACTTGCTTACATAGATGTTAAAAATGCATTGGTAGAGAGCGATTCGGTTTTGGCTACAGATAAAGCTAAAGTGATGCTTAAACAGTTGATGAATACCAGTGTAAATGATTTGAAATCCAGTGTGTTGGCTCAAGAGTTTTATAATAATGCCGAAGAAGATTTAGAGCGGTCTTTAAATGCGTTGATAGGTTCTAAAACTATAGAAGAAATTCGTTTTCATTTTTTAGAAGTCTCTAGGGCTACAAAAATATTAGTAGAACGTTTTGGAGCGGTGCAAAAGGTGTTTGTTCAATTTTGCCCGATGGCAAATAATAATTCTGGAGGATATTGGTTAAGTTTAGACCAAAAAATCAAAAACCCGTACTATGGTAGTAAAATGTTAGGTTGCGGAGAAAATGATAAAATACTAGAGTGATATTTTGTTCTAATTGTCATAATAACAATAACTTATTTTGATTTTTAAGAAATGTATAAAATTTAAAAATTAAAAAACGTTGTATTCTGTTTTTTTTTTCAAAATTAATATAGTAGTTTGGTAGGGTTATAAAGCCAATAATTGTAACCAAAAACTAACTAAAATGGGAGTATTATTAGATAATGTAATACCGAAAAATCACAGTCGTACATTCGATACCAATGCTACAGATCAAAAGGATTTAATAAAAATCAAACAAGCTATTTTAAGAATTAAAGGGGTAGATACCGTCGAGTTAAAAACCTCTGGTTTTCCTGTGCGAATAACAGTAACAGCCAGTAAAATGGTAGAAATTGTAAAAGTAGAAGAAGCTGTAAACGATTTAGGGTTTAATATTATACCTAAACAATTTTTGTCTTTTTAGTTGAAGTAGACAAGAGCAAGCGTATAGATTAACAATGATTTTGTTTGAAAAAACAAGTTGTTTTTTATACTATTTTTTTGATAACCCTTAATTTATGGGTGTGCGTTTTTTTGTCGACATTATAAATGCCAGAGTGGTCTAAGCGATCTATTCTTACTTTACCGTGGGCGTGAATAATATAATTGTCGTTCATAATAATACCAACATGTACAATTTGTCCGTCAGAATTATCAAAAAAAGCTAGATCACCAGCTTCACTTTCTTCAATAAAACTTAAAGGTTCTCCTTGTGTGGCTTGTTGCGAGGCATCCCTGAAAATCTTATAGCCGTTTAGTTTATAAACCATTTGTGTAAACCCCGAGCAATCAATCCCGAAAGGTGTTTTTCCTCCCCATAAATAAGGCGCATTTAAGTATAAAAATGCAGTATTTATCAGGTTTGTTTTTGGTAATACTTTATCCGAAACATTACCATCGTGCGTATGGTTAAAAATGTTTAAACAGTTTAAGCTAGCGCCTAACGGTATGGGATTTAATTGGTTATTGGTATCGTTAACAAATTCCACCAAATCTGTTGCCAATTTGGGCATTTGTTTATTTAGGGTGTCGTAAATGTCTTGCGGCGTTTCTATATATTGTTTGTTATCTACCCAGCCTTCATAACTATCGAAAGCTAACCTAATTTTACTCCAATTTTTACGTTGCTCTAACACTTTAAAATGCTCGCCATATAAGACTTGCGATACTAATTCGCTCTTGTCTGATGGCTCTAATCTTAATGGAACAATGCTTAAATTACAAACGCCGTATTGCATTAATTAATTATTGGTTTAGGGCTTTAAATATAGAATTTAATGAGTTTTTAAAAAAGAAATATTGTATTAAAGACGTTCTATTACCATAGCCGAAGCTCCGCCACCACCATTACATATGGCAGCTGCGCCTATTTTAGCATCGTTTTGTTCTAATACATTTAAAAGTGTAATTAAAATTCTTACTCCCGAACAGCCTAGCGGGTGCCCTAGAGATACTGCACCTCCGTTTACATTTACATTATGGTCTGTTAGTCCTAAAATTTTCATGTTTGCAAGGCCAACGACAGAGAAGGCTTCGTTAAACTCGAAAAAATCTACATCTTGTAATGTTAAACCTGCTTTATGTAAAGATTTTGGTAGCGCTTTTGCTGGTGCCGTAGTAAACCATTCTGGTTCTTGGGCGGCATCGGCATAACTTTTTATAACAGCAAGAGGCTTTAAGCCTAACTCGGCGGCTTTGGTTGCGCTCATTAAAATTACAGCCCCAGCGCCATCGTTTATAGTAGAAGCGTTGGCTGCGGTTACTGTACCATCTTTAGTAAAGGCAGGACGTAAAGTAGGGATTTTATCTAGTTTTACATTGGTAAATTCTTCGTCTTTATCGAATAAAATCGGTTCTCCTCGGCGTTGAGGTATTTCTACGGGAACGACTTCGTTATCGAATTTACCTGCTTCCCAGGCGGCACTCGATCTGGCGTAAGATTGTATGGCGTAAGCATCTTGATCTTCTCTGGAAAATTGATACTCTGCAGCACAGGCATCTGCACAAACACCCATAGCATTTTGGTCGTAAGCATCAACTAAACCATCTTTTTGAAGACCATCAATTAATGTAGCTGGACCAAATTTGGTACCTGTTCGTGCATGTAAATAGTGCGGAATCATACTCATGTTTTCCATACCACCAGCAACCACAATCTCGGCGTCACCTAAGGCAATAGCTTGTGCCCCCTGCATTACGGCTTTCATTCCAGAAGCACATACTTTGTTTATAGTTGTGCAAGGCACGGTATTGGGTATTCCAGCGTAAATAGCCGCTTGTCTGGCTGGGGCCTGTCCTGCACCAGCTTGTACAACATGTCCCATAAATACTTCTTCAACTAAATGTGCATCTAAATTTATTTTATTTAACGCACCTTTAATAGCTACGGCTCCTAATTTTGGAGCAGGAATAGTGGATAAAGATCCTAAAAAACTACCTATTGGGGTTCTTGCTGCCGAAACAATTACGACTTCTTTACTCATGTTAGTTTGCAATTAAAAAGTTTGAGTTGCGAAATTAATCAATTTTTAAGGAACTAGGAAGGATTACACATTTATAAACCTGTTAAAACGCTTTAATTTTTATTACATTTGGTTTTAACTTTAATCGCTGCATGAAAGACTTTGTAAACACATTATATAGAAATCATACACTATTGTATAAAGTATTGCTTTTTATTTGCACTACGTTTTTAATCGTGTATTTATTTCCTAAAAGTGGACGTTTTAAATACAATTTTGAAAAGGGAAAACCTTGGCAATCCGAAAATTTATATGCGCCATTTAACTTTGCTATAAAAAAGACAAACGAGGAAATTTCCGAAGAAAAACAAGCGATAACTGCCAATGCTATTCGTTATTTCGATATCGATAGCGGAGTTAAAGATCAAGTTTTTGATGCTTATAAAAAAACCTTCCAAGAAACGATTCCAGATAGTATTCCAAGAAGAGATTACAATGCATTATATGCTGTAGGTTCTAAAATTTTAAACGATTTTTATCAATACGGAATCTTACACGAAGACTACAATTTTAAGCCCAAGAGTTATGTGGTTTTATTAGAAAATAGAGTAGAAAAATTAAATACAGAATACTCTAATTTAGTTAAGCAAAATAATATAACTCCCATTTTAAACAGTGCTTTAACCAATGCCGAATTAAATACGTATAAAAAAATATTTATTGCAGTGTTTTACGATGTTATTCAGCCTAATCTAACTTACAATAAAGAGTTTACAGATCGTGCGTTAGAGGAGGAGTTGAGCAAAATTTCGTATACCAGAGGAAGTATAGAAAAAGAAACACTCTTGATTTCGAAGGGTGAAGTTGTGGAAGGCGATAAGTTTCAAATTTTAAAATCGTTAGAGTCGGAATACGAATCGCAAGTCTGGAATGCTTCCAATTACAACTGGATTGTTTTTGCATATACGGTATTAGTGGCATTGGCTTTACTTATGTTGTTATTGTTTTTAAGAAAATACAGGCGCGATGTGTTTGAAAATAATAATAAAGTAACATTTATTTTTTTTAACATATTACTCATGGTTTTTATAACCGCATTGGTTGTAAATTATAATGCACATTACATTTATGTCGTTCCCATTTGTATTATGCCATTGGTGTTAAAAGCCTTTTTCGATGCGCGTTTAGGATTGTTTACCCATGTTGTAACTATGCTGTTATTAGGGTCTATTGTTCCTAACAGTTACGAATATATGTTTTTGCAAATTATAGCTGGAATAGTTACTATTTTAACAGTTTCGGAATTGTATAAGCGAGCCAATTTGTTTATTTCGGTTGGGCAAATTACTCTCATTTATATTATTGCTTATTTTGCATTTTTTGTTATTCATGAAGGGAGTATCGATAATTTAAAGTGGGAAACATTTTTGATGTTTATCCTTTGTGGTTTAGCTACCTTATTCGTACAACCACTAATTTATGCATACGAAAAAATGTTTGGATTAGTGTCTGATGTTTCGTTGTTAGAATTGTCGGATACCAATACAAAATTACTGAAAGAACTTGCAGAAAAGGCTCCAGGCACATTCCATCACTCGCTAAATGTCGCCAATTTAGCCGAAGCATGTGCCAACGAAATTGGTGCAAATGCCATGTTGGTTAGGGTAGGCGCATTGTATCATGATATAGGAAAAATGAAGAACCCAACGTATTTTACCGAAAACCAATCTACAGGATTAAATCCGCACGACGAGCTGTCTCCAAAAGAAAGTGCCGCAATAATTATAGATCATGTTTTAAACGGAATAGAAATAGGAAAAAAGAGGAATTTACCAGACCGTGTAATAGACTTTACTAGAACACACCATGGCACCAGTGTAGTGTATTATTTTTATATGAAAGAAAAACAATCTAATCCTGAAGGTGTAGATATTAACGATTTTAGATATTTAGGGCCGAAGCCGTTTAGTAAGGAAACTGCTATTTTAATGATGTGCGATAGTGTAGAAGCAGCATCTAAAAGTTTAAAAGAGCCAACCTCTACAAAAATAGATGCTTTTGTAGAGAATATTATAAATAAGCAGATGGACGAAGGGCAATTTTTAAATTCTAACATTACCTTTAAAGAAATTCAATCTATAAAAAAAGTGCTAAAGCTCAAGCTAGCAAATATTTACCATTTGCGTATAGAATACCCAGAATAATTTTTTTAAAAAAAGTGTAAAAAAGGTTGTGTGCTTTAGTAGTAAAGCTTACATTTGCAACCGCAAAAATATTGCAACGTTCATAATTTTAAGGAGAGGTGCCAGAGTGGTAATGGAGCAGATTGCTAATCTGTCAACGCGTAAGTGTTGCCAGGGTTCGAATCCCTGTCTCTCCGCAAATATTTCTTAATTATCCGGGATAAAAGAAATAGTAAAAACACACCTCGGGGTGTAGCGTAGCCCGGTTATCGCGCCTGCTTTGGGAGCAGGAGGCCGCAGGTTCGAATCCTGCCACCCCGACTTTTTAAGGTTATATATAAAACCAAATAACAACAATTTAAGCCGAATCCCTTACAAATAAAGGATTTGGCTTTTTTTATATAATAAACTTAGTTAAATTGCCAGTGAGTGATAAGGTGAGTGAGTAATCGTAACGCCGAAATCGTAAATTAGTTGTTGGTTGGTGGTTTTAAGTTGCTATATGTTTATTTCGAATACATTACATTTTAATAACTTTTGAAGTTAGGGCTTCTCCGGAATCTGTATAGATCTTTATTATATATAAGCCTGTTTTTAATTCTTTTAAGTTTATAGGGCTTTTGTAATATGCCTTAATCTTTTGTCCTGATATATCATAGAGAATAATTTTATCAATAATTTTATTATTTGTTTTTATATTTAAAATGTTAGAAGTTGGATTTGGATAAAGTCTTAAATCATTTTCTACATTCCCAATAGTAAAGTCGTCAATATTTAAAATACTCGATAAGTTTCCATAGTTATGAATAAAACCTCTAAACCACGAATATTCATTAAAGGTGTATATTTTGTTTCCTGATTTCCCCGTTAATATTAAATTTCCTTGATTATCAATTTGTGAATACCAATTATTTAAAGAACCCTCTACGGAAAAATAATTAATTACCTCTCCGTTATCATTTATCACCCTTACACTATTTTCAAAAGCCGTTCCGAATAGTAAATAGTTTTCGTAAGCCATTAAATGGGGGTTGGGAGAGTCAAAAGTATCTCCATTAGTAATAAAATTCAGGTTTTCATCTAAAATGAGAGTACTGTTATCATCTAAATAAAGGAAGATGTTTCCGTTAGTAAATCTTTTAAATTTTATAATTTCATCTGATGTATTATAATAACTGTAAGAATTATTTATGTCTATTTTATTTAATCTTCTATCTCCACCATATTCTGTAGCAAAGAATAGTGTCCCATCATTGTCAATTTCGTATCGATACATCCCAAAGTTTCTGGGTAAATTTTTAGTGTTAATCTTTACTCCATTTTTGTATAAATAAATTAATTCTGGCGAATTGTTTGAGATTGCCTCATAGGTGTAAAAATAGATGTCATCTCCTATTGAAAAAATATCTAAAAACTCTTCATGACCGACATCAATTTCTTCTTTAAGGTTTCCGTTATTTTTATCTAAAACATAAAGTTTACTAGAATCCTCATACAGAAAATAATTGTGAGCTAGGTAAATTGAATTTTCATTTGCATAGAATTTATCGGCAATATGAGATGTATTTATAAATTCAAAATCACCTTTTGGATTAACTTTATATAAGCTATAGCCAAGACCATAAGTATCTCCTTTTCTAGGTAAGTTTAAATAGAGATTGTTTGAGGAATCAATAAAAAAAATGATATCTCTACCTCCATGATTTATAAGATTGAATATGTGCTCTGGAACTTCGGATTCCCATAATTTATTTAGATTAGAATCATATTTAATTATCCTTTTGTTTAATGGCGGATTGGTACCACCTATTCCTAAATATTCTGGCCCCATTTTTTCGGTAACTAATACAAGATAATTATTTTCATTATCAATAATCACTCTTTGTTGGAATGCACTAGAAGTCCCGATTCCAGAAAATAAGTAATTATGCAACACTTGCGTGTCATTCAATTTTTCAGAATGAATATCTAGTTGTGTGAAATAATCGGAATCAGGAAACATTTTTTCAAAACTGGTTCCAATAGTTGATATTGATTGTTCATCTATTTTCAAAAAGTCTACTAGTTGATACGAATTAGATGTGTTAAACGACTTAACTTCTGTAAGTTCATTGGAAAATAATCGAATGTTTGAATTACTAGTGGTAATAAAAAATGTATTATCCTCGTTTTCTTTAAAACCAGTTCCTAAATAGCTATCAGTGTTGGTTCTTGTTTGTAACAGATTATTTTCATCTACACTTATAAAGTCAATTGAATCCGTATTAAGATTATTTGCAACAACTATAATCTTATTTTGTGCATTAATGAATGAGCCTATTAAAAAATAATTTTCTGTATCTGATGTGTTAGTTGAATAAACAAAGGTGTTAGAATTATCTATTTTTGATAAATTGATGTTTTTATTACTATCCTTTTTTAATACATTGTGGCAAGTTAAGTAACAATTTTCTTCATTATCAATATTTAATTTAACATCTTTTGTTATTACTGCATAGTTAATGCAGTCCAAAAACGTAGAATCTGTAATTTCTATGACAGAGATGTTATTTTCATTTTGAATTTTGTAAAACTTATAGGAATATGTAAAGTCTGTTTCATTAAACTCAGATATTAAAAAATAATACTTCTCATCTTTAATAATTCCTTTTACTCCATGTTGTTTAATTTCTAAATTAAATGAATTTAAAATATCTCCTTGGTTACTTATTTTTAAAAAAATAAATTTATTGCTCTGCTCTGATTGATTTTCTACCGGGGCATAAACAAGATTCAACGTGTCATCTTCATTTAGCTCAGCATCTAAATATCGGTAATCTACATAATCAGAGCCATCAATATTACCTATGGTTTTAGTAAACATAAGTTCTCCTTCTTCACTATATTTTGCAACAAATACTAAGCCATTGGAATTAGATCTATTAAATGAACTTCTACCTAAAATATATAATTCATTATGAGAGTTGATAAATGATTTTATTGGGATGTCATAAGATAGATCTGTATTAATGGATAAGTGTTTTTGCCAAACCAGATTTAATTTGTTATCTAATTTTGTGGTAATTATATCTGTAAAAGTTGAGTCTTTTTCTGTAGTGCCAACTATAATTGTGTTTTTGTTTGAGTCTAGATTCGAGAAATATGAAATATCTCTGTTGGTATGGTTATTTAGTCCAAACGATTCCTTGTTTATTGGTGTTAATAGATCCTGAGAAAAGATTTGAATGTGAAAAGTAATTAAAGTAATTAGTAGTATTTTTCTTTTCATAATTTAATTATTATTGTCTTGAAATTGGTTGGTTTTTTGTTTAATTCTTTGATGAGATCAAACCATTTTTTAGTTGTTTGCAGTGTAAAAATTCATTTTAACAAGGCTTTGTTTGATAGTTTATTTAGTTAAACTTACATTATTTTTTTATAGAATTTATATTTTATATTGTGATTTCGATGAACTTCATTGAGTTTTTTCGAATGCAGACTAAAATCTATTTTTAGATTGTAATAAACATAAACAGCTTGCTCAATTAATTTTAGTTAGGTTGGTGTTTTGTAAAGCCATAGAACATAGTAATTCCCAAATCGAAAAATGGTTAATAGTGAGTAGTGGATCGGTGATACTACTGTTAGTTGTAGTTTTTAGTTCGGAGAAATTGTAATTCAAAAGTCTAAAATCTAAAATCATAAATTGGTTGTTGGTTTTTGGTAGAGAACATAGAACATAGAGAAAAGAATATAGATAGCGAGAAGCTGGATTATGAACCTTTTAAGATTAGGAAGTTTGCTGTGAGTTTGAATGCTTGATGTATACTACCAACTAAAAAAGGTGCTTTAGTCGTATCTCTATCTGGATGACAAACGAATTGAAGTATGATTACTTAGTGGTTAGCAGATTTAGTACACAGTAAGTCATTATTCAAAATTAAATTTTAATTTAGCCATTAACTAATTATCAATGTAGTAATTATTTAATGTGACAATGTAATAATTTGAAAATGTGTTGATTTGATGATTTTTAAAATGAATGACAAGCTTGAACTAACAATCAAAAATCAGTAACTATCAACCAATAACAAAGAAGCACTGAGTGAAACTCGTTATTATTTCGCATACCGAACATTATAAAACAGCTGATGGAACCATAGTGGGTTGGGGGCCAACGGTTAATGAAATTAATCATTTGACTGCGGTTTTTGATGAGATTGTACATGTTGCTATGTTGCATCATGGCGAGGCGCCACCGAGTGCATTGCCGTATACAGATACAGCTATTTCATTTGTAGGCTTACCAGCAGTTGGAGGAGTTGGTATTCAAGCGAAATGGCAGGTAATACAAGCGGTATTACGAGTTATTCGTGTGGTTTCCGAGCAACTTAAAACAGCAGATTATTTTCAATTGCGAACACCAACGGGTATAGGGGTGTATTTAATTCCGTATCTCACGTATTTTTCGAACACAAAAGGCTGGTATAAATATGCGGGAAATTGGAATCAGGAACAGCCGCCTTTAGGCTATCGTATACAACGTAAGTTATTACAATTACAATCACGGCCAGTAACGATTAACGGCCGTTGGCCACAGCAACCCAAACACTGCTTGTCGTTTGAAAATCCATGTTTAGAAGATGTTGATATAGAGATAGGTAAGGCGGTAGCTGCTTTAAAACATTTAGATGGTGTTATAAACTTTTGTTATGTTGGACGTTTGGAATCGCCTAAAGGTGTTGGGCGTATTATAGAGGCTTTATCGGGAATGGATGCGACTTTAAAGTCACGTATAGGTACGGTGCATTTGGTAGGCGATGGGGCAGAGCGTATGGCGTTTGAACAAATGGCCAAAAATTCGGATTTATCGTTTATCTTTCATGGTTTTTTAGCACGGGATGCTGTTTTTGAAATTTATAAAGTTTGTCATGGCTTTTTAATGCCAACAACCGCGTCTGAAGGGTTTCCTAAAGTTTTAGCAGAAGCCATGGCTTTTGGATGTGTGCCTATCGTGTCGAATGTTTCGGCGATAGGGCATTATATTTCATCTGGTGTTCATGGTTTTGTTATGGATACAGTAGACATTCCTAATATTCAATCGAATATTCAGTGTTTTATGAATTTAAAAGCTTCAGAGTATAATAATTTAAAGCAACATGGCCTGCAATTGGTACAACAGTTTACTTTTGCGTATTATAATGCGCATATTAAGGAGGCAATTTTAGATACAGTATGAGACGTTTGCTACCTCGAGATAATAGAACAGATAATTATATTCCATTGTTGTTATTACATGTGCTTATAGGCTTTCTAATTTATTTGCACAGGCCTTTAAGTATGTTATATTTTGTAGTAGTCTTGTTTTACTTTTTATGGCATATTATAGTAAGTCCGGATAGTAAAAAAACAATGTATGTATTATTAGGTTGTGCTTATATTGTGGGTGGGGAGGTATTTTTGAGAATGACAAAAGGTTACTTTTTTTATGAAACGGGTAAATATTTTGTGTTACTGTTTATGCTCATGGGCATCTTTTACAAAGGGATATCCGGAAAAGCCTATCCGTATTTCTTCTATTTAATTTTACTAGTTCCTGCTATTCTTGTGGCGTCGTCGACCTTGAGTTTTGATGCTAATTTTAGAACCAATGTGACTTTTGTATTGAGTGGTCCTGTGTGTTTAGGTATTGCCGCGCTATTTTGTTATGATCGGAAAATTAGTCACCAAGAGCTATTAACCATTTTATTGTATTTGTTATTACCAATATTATCAATGACGGTGTATTTGTATTTATATAATCCGTCTATTAAAGAAACTATTAGTAATACAGCTTCTAATCCTGCGACTTCGGGAGGTTTTGGTCCGAACCAGGTGTCTACGGCTTTAGGGATGGGCATGTTTGCTATAGTAGTACGTATTTATTTGCAATCTCCTACTTTTTTATTGAAAGTGCTTAATATTTTGATTTTTGCAGCTATCACATTTAGGGCTATCATCACGTTTAGTCGCGGGGGCGTATTTGCCGCTATAATAGTTGTATTGGCATTTTTGGGTATTTTATTTCTAAAATCGAATTATAAAGTTAAAAATCAGATTATAGGTTCTACTGTCATCTTTTTGTTTGCGATAGCATTCACTTGGATTATTGGTTCTATGCAAACAGGCGGTTTATTAGATAAACGTTATGCTAATGAGGATGCGCTAGGACGTGAGAAAGGCGATGTAACTACTGGGAGAGGTGAGTTATTTATGGAAGAAATGGATGGGTTTTTACAAGACCCATTGCTAGGTATTGGCGCTAGTAGAACTAAAAATATTCGAGTGATTACTACTGGAGAACATTTACCGACACATAATGAGGTGGGGCGTTTACTTGGGGAACACGGTATGTTTGGCATTGTTATTTTATTAATTTTAATGATAAAACCGTTAGCTTACAGGTCTACGAATCCGCATAACTATTATTTTTATGCGTTTTATTGTTTTTGGTTTGCTACCATTAATCATTCGGCTATGCGTATTGCTGCTCCAGCTTTGTTTTATGCTTTAGCGTTATTAAATATTACTGATGTTAGAAAAAAACGTTTTATACATAGGAAACAATTTGTACAACAGCAAAACTAACCCGTCATCTATACAGGTTATTGGTAAACAATTAGAAAGTGCTGGGTTTACTATGTATTACAGTTCTAGTAAAAATAACAAGGTGCTTAGGTTGCTAGACATGCTTTATTCATGTGTAAAATATAAGCGTGTGGTAAGTCATGTGATTATTGACACTTATAGTACTAGTAATTTTTATTATGCTTTGTTAGTGAGTCAGTTATGTCGACTTATTAAATTGCCTTATGTTTTGAGTTTGAATGGTGGTAATTTACCAATGCGATTAGAGAAGTACCCTAAATTATCGGGACTTTTATTTAAACATGCTAAAACTTTAGTATCACCTTCCTTATATCTTCAAGAAGCTTTTTCTAAACATGGTTACTCTAAGGTAGCATTTATACCCAATGCCTTAAATTTAGTTAATTATCCGTTTACCTACCGTCCAATTTCGGATATTCGTTTATTATGGGTGCGTTCGTTTTGTAAAATTTACAATCCATGCTTGGCTGTCGATGTGTTGAAAGCTTTACAAGACCGAGGATATACCGCCAACTTGTGTATGGTAGGGCCAGATACCGATGGCTCTTTAGCCATAGTTAAACAGTATGCGAATGCCAAAGGGGTGCAGGTGGAAACGCCTGGAAAGCTAAGCAAAACCGAATGGATCACGCTTGCCAAGGACTATAATGTTTTTATAAACACTACAAACTTCGATAATATGCCAGTGAGTGTTATCGAAGGCATGGCGCTGGGCTTGCCTATCGTATCGACGAATGTGGGAGGGCTTCCGTATTTAATAGCTGATGGGGTAGATGGTGTGCTTGTACCACCTAAAAATACCGAGGCTTTCGTTTCGGCGCTATTGCATTTAAAAGCACATCCAGAACAGACTATGGCTATGGTGTTAGCGGCTAGAGAGAAGGTTTCCCATTTTGATTGGGAAGTAGTAAAAAACCAATGGCAGCAGGTGTTGGTTGATGGTTGATGGTTGGCAGTTATCAGTTGTCAGTTGTCAGTTGTCAGTTTAAAAATAGTGAATGGTGAGTCGATAGTCGTTAGTGTTTAGAGAATCGTAAATCGTAATTCAAAAATCGTTATCGGTTATCGGTTGTCTGTTGTTAGTTGGCTGTGAAGCGGTTTAGTTTTTAGTCTGTAGTCGATAGTGTTTAGAGTATCGTAATTCAAAAATCTTAAAGCGTAAATCAGTTTTGTGATTAATCAAGTTTCGAACTAACACCTAAAACCCAAGCCCCAGAAACAATAGCTCTAGAGTTATATTCATCAATTCATTTCGCGTTATATTTTATTGCTTTGGTGTTATTTTTATAACATTTAATAGCTTACATTCACGAGTATATTTAAACACTATACATTATGTTGGTTTGGACGGTATTTATCCTTTGTGTGCTCTTGTTTTTAGCTCTAGATTTAGGTGTGTTTAATAGGCATGCCCATGTTATTAGTGTTAAGGAAGCTGCGGTTTGGACGGCTGTCTGGGTGGGGTTATCCATTTTGTTTTCAGGTGTTATTTATTGGTTGTATTCTGGGGAGTTGATTGCTAATGTCGATCAGTTAACACCCGTAGAGGCCTCCATAAAATATATTACGGGGTATTTGATAGAATTGTCTTTAAGTATCGATAATATTTTTGTAATTGCCGTTATTTTTAGTGCATTTAGTATTCCGCAGCAGTATCAGCATCGCGTATTGTTTTGGGGGATATTGGGAGCTATAATTTTTAGGGCACTCATGATTTTGTTTGGGGTTGTCCTTATTAAAAAGTTTAGTTTTACGACCTATATTTTTGGTGCGTTTTTATTATTTACAGCCTTTAAAATGCTGTTTGCAAAAGACGAGCCTTTTGATCCGAAGCATTCGTTTGTGTATCGGCAGTTACGAAAAGTGTTGCCTATAACCAACCAGATGCAAGGGGAGAAGTTTTTTGTTAAACTAAGGCATGTAAAAGCTGCAACGCCTTTATTTATAGCTTTAGTGGTTATAGAGTTTACCGATATATTATTTGCTTTAGATAGTGTGCCTGCCATATTGGCTATAACTTCCGATCCGTTTTTGGTGTTTAGCTCCAATATCTTTGCCATTTTAGGCTTACGATCGATGTACTTTTTTTTAGCAAATATGTTAAACCGTTTTCATTATTTAAAATACAGTCTGGTTGCTATATTAAGTTTTGTAGGGGTAAAACTGTTGTTGGTGCATCATTATAAATTTCCTGAATGGTTATCTCTAGGGTTTATAGCTTTAGCCTTAGCAGTAGGCATTTTAGCATCGTTACAAACAAAATCAAATACTTAGGCGTGTACTTTTTCAAGAATAAGATTTCTACACGAAACCCAACGCTTTTAATCTAAAGGCACGATGAGTACTGGAATTTGAGATTGCTTAATGAGCTGAGAGGACACACTGCCCATAATGGCTTTATATATAAAATCGTGATCTTGATGTCCTGCTATAATCATATCGATATGCAGTTTTTTAGATTCTTCAAGTATCATTTCTACAGTAGCGCCTTGTACGAGTAAGCCTTCTGTGGCTACATCTTTAGCCTTTAAAGTATCGGCGTAGGTTTGCAGCTGTTTGTGTTCTTGTTGTAATTCGGATGCTCTGCTGTTTCTGATGTATTGCGGACCGACTTCGTACCCCACAAAATCGGGATTGGGAGCTGCGATGTGCATGATCCAGACTTTAGCTTGGAAGGCTTTAGCAAGTTGATGGCCTTGATCTAAAAGACGTTGGTCGTTTTTAGTAAAGTTTACGGTAACTAGTATGTTTTTCATTGTTTTTGGTTTTTAATGAGATGATATGCGTGTAAAGTTTAAATCTTGAAAATCGTAACTAAAATCTATGGCTGGCGAAATACCCTTCATGTGTATCTTTTGTGCGATGCCTTCTTCATTCAACCCGAACATTACAAAGGCATCGGCATCTACTAAGCTTGCATCAGACCAGGTGCATACAAACGTGTTGGCTTTATAGTATAGCATTTCGCCTTTCAATTTTGGCGAGCGCAACGATTTGAACCAGAGTTTGTCGTTATCGGTATAAATTTCTATGGTTCCAAACCAAGGGTCTTGGTATTGTCCAGTGTAATCGTTAAAATTAACTTTACTTTTATCGGCTGTTTCAGTCGTTTTCATGATGTTGTTAACCACAGTTTCGGCTTCATTCGATTTGGCTTTTAAAGCCTGAGCATAAGTGGCAGTCCAATCAAAATCATCTAATTCTAAATAACGATCTATTAAGGTTTGTGTAACTGCCATAAACAGGCCAGCTCCATCAAGATACGTATTGGTAAGTACTACTATTCCTAAATTCTGATCTGGAATTAATACGGTTTTAGAAAGCATTCCCATGAGTCCGCCCGTGTGCGACACCATCATATTTCCTTTTACATCGGTTAATTCCCAGCCCAAGCCATAACCAGCAAAATGAGAGTTGTAACGCGGATTTGTATTGGCTTTTTTAGTGGTGTTTATGGTCCACATATCGTCTTGACTGGATGTGCTAAACAACTGCTGATTTAAATGGTTTCCATATGCCCCATGATTAAGATGCACTAACATCCATTGCGATAAATCGTGCACATTGGAGTAAATACTGCCAGCAGCACCATTAATTTTTTTAGGATCCCAGATTTCGGGTTGGGTAAGGCTTATGGTTTTTCCGTTATTTAAATGTGGTTTTGCGGTGTTGCTCTTGGCGGGTATATCGGCTAGATTGGTATACGAGTTGTTCATATCCAGCGGTTTGAAGATTCGGGAGGCGATAAAGGTTTCGTAGGGCATGCCACTTACACGAGCTATAACTTCGCCGGCAACAATATACAGGAGGTTGTCGTAATCCCATTGCGTACGAAATGCCGAAACGGGTTTGAAATACTGAAAACTATTAATGATATCGGCTACCGTAAAATCGGAGCCATCAGGAAAGAACATCAGGTCTCCAACCCCTAAACCGAGTCCGCTACGATGGGTAAGTAAATCTTGAATAGTAAAGTTGTTTTTAACATAGTCGTTGTACATGGTAAATTCTGGAATGTACTGAATCACTTTATCCGTCCAAGACAATTTGCCGTCTTCGACCAATAATGCCAAGGCTGTAGTAGTAAAGGCTTTGGTATTCGATGCAATTCCAAAATTGGTGTGTTGGTTTACAGGTGTTTTGCCTGTAATGTTGGTAAGGCCGTAACCTTTTTCGTGAATAATTTTTCCGTCTTTCACTACAGCTATAGCAGCCCCTGCAACAGCAAAACTATCCATGGCACGGGTAACGATAGCATCGATATCGCTGGTACTTACTTGTGCCTGACTGGTAGTAATTTGTAAAACGAAAAGAATACAATAAAAAAGAGGTCGTTTAAAAAGTGTTGATAATATCATAAAATAATAACTAAAAACATTTGACTTTGTTAGTGATTAAATTACAGAAATTATCTTAAACAGATATACAATGCGCAGTTTATTTAATAAACTCATCTTGACTTTCCTCAATTGGCTAAAAAAATGTTGTTATGAACCTTTTTTTTTGTCTTTTTTTTGTTTCCGTAGTACTACTATGCAATCAAAAAAAACTTTCTACAAAACTCAAAATAACTAACTTTCACTCCAATCAGAAGAGTCAAAATGCGTTCAATGCGTATATTTTTGAAAGGGCTGTATTGTTTTGGAGATCGCAGCGCAGCTTACCTATCGGACGGTTTGGCTAATCTAAATATGCCATGAGATCGGGAACTTTAAAAGTATAATTTAAAACCGATTTCACTTTAGTATTACTAATAATTTTATAGTCATTTGTAGATGCTTCGTTGAATTTAGGAGCTGGTTTTCCCAAATTTAAAACCGCTTTAGTGTAAAACGCTCTGCGAGTGGGATGTGTGTCTGCACAGACATTAAATATGGTGTTGAAGCTGTTAGTTTCAATAAGCTTACAAATGATGCCAATACAATCGTCTAAATGAATTAAATTAATAAAACCCTCTGGATTGTTGGCAGGTCTGTCGGGTTTCATAAAACGGCCAGGATGCCGCGAGGCTCCAAATAATCCGGCAAACCGGATAATGGTTGTTGTAAATTCTGTATGGTTTATAAATAGTTGCTCAATGTTTGCTAAAGGGGTGTCGCTCGTGGTGTCCTCTTCTGTAACTATAGCATTGGTATTGGGATACACAGAAGTAGAACTGATAAATATAACATGCTTAACAGGCGATTCTGCAATGGCATTGGCTAATGTTTTAAAATGCGCTTCGGTTTTATGGGTAATGGCAATTATTAAAATATCGGTAGTTAAAAATGCTGTTACATCGGTATTAAAGTTGGATATGTCTATTACAAAAGGTTGAATACCCTTAGAGGCAATTGTTGGTAATCGTTCAGAACGCGTTGTAGAACCGTTTACCATATAGCCCAGATTAACTAAGGTTTCGCCTAAAGGTAAACCTAACCAACCGCATCCTAAAATACTTATACATGGTGTTGACATGTGATGTGATTTTAATGAAGGTACTAAAATAAACAATAGTACTAAGCTACGGTGTAGTTTGTCTTTATTTATGACTTTTCTATATCGCTAGGAATCTTGATGTGGTTATTGAAACTATCTACTTTATAGGGACTTTCGTTTCTAAAAGATTATAGCCACTAATTCACAAATAAAAAAAATAGATTATCGAATATATTCGTGTATTTGTGGCAAAGACTGAGAATGTCCTAATTTCATTCCGATACCAAACCTAAAATTTGGAGGGTATCATGCTTTATTTTAAAACCTTTTTAAAACACAGGCTATTCGTAACGTTAATGTATTGTCCGTAATTGGGTATGCGTTCGTAATTATTTCTAGTATAGAGTGCAATGGCTTCAGGTTGTTTTAGTCCTGTTTCTAGTACGCAACTGCTATAGCCCAATTCGGTAGCCCATTGCTCTAAGGCGTTTAAAAGTTCAGAGGCAAGCCCTTTACCACGACTTTCGGGAGTTGTAAACATACGTTTAACTTCAACACTTGTATCATCAAAGGGCTTAATAGCGCCGCAACCTAACGGAATCCCGTTATGATACATTATAATGCAATGTTTTAAATGGGTTATGGCATTGAATTGATGGTAAAAAGCATGGTCTTCGCCATCGCGAATGGCTAACTCAGTATCTAAGGCACGAACGAGTCCTATAAAATCGGGGTGGGAGGCATCTGTTCTAACAAGTTCCATGAGGATCTTAATTATAGGTTTATGAATGAAAGTTTAAAAGTAAACAAGATATTTATTCTAATTGAAGCCACCAGTGTTTAAATGTTTGGGTGCTATCTTTTAATCGAACAACCTCCCCAATCATAGGTGTTACTAACGGAAAATTATGGGCTCTGTTTGAAGCTATAAGTTTTGTTAGGGGTTCGTCCCACGGGTGTTGTGCTAAAGCAAATTTAGCCGAATGTACAGCAAACACACGTTTCGCTTGAAGGTCTTTAGCAGCTTGTAAGGGCTGTCCGGGTAAATTATGAATGTAAGGCCAGGCTTCATTATATTGTCCGTTTTCTAAAATGACCAAATCAAACGGTC
>JAUIBP010000005.1 GCA_030427735.1 Bacteroidia bacterium
ATAAACTGCCCCCTTTCATTTTCAGTAAAAAAACGTCTTTCGAAATCAAGCAACGTAAAAAAACACTTTATAAATACAATTATCCTAAAATAAAAAAGATACTGTGTGTCTCCGAAGCAACTAAAAGCGTTTCAGAAAAAGCAATTACAGACCACAGCAAGCTACTTACCATTTATCATGGCACCAACTTAAGAACAAAAAGTAGTGAAACAAGTTTCCAGCTACGAGAAAAACTTAATATCGAGAACCATAAATTAATTGTCGGAAACATTGCAAACCATATAAGGGCCAAACATCTGGACACCTTTATAGATGTAGCCGATAGAATTATTAATAAGGAAAAAAACACTAATTTCTTTTTTGTACAGATAGGTACTTTTACCGAACGCACACAAGCATTTATAGACCGTATTAACGCACTTAATTTATCGAACCATGTCAAGTTTTTAGGGTATACACCTAACGCTTCAAATTTCATCCCGCAATTCGACATCTCTTTAATGACGTCGCAAAGTGAAGGTATTCCTCAGTTTATTTACGAATCGATGTACCATAAAACTCCCGTTGTAAGTACTAATGTAGGCGGTATTCCAGAAATTATCCAGCACGAAAATAATGGCTTATTAACCGAGCCATACGACGATAAAACACTGACGGAATACATTTTTAAAATCGCCGAAGATTCTAATTTAAAAACCCAATTCGTAAATCAGGCCCACAAAACCCTTATTAATACTTTTACAACAACCCAAATGGCTCAAAAAACCCTAGAAGTTTATCAAAATGTTTTAGAAGAGTCTCTAAACTAAAACCCTTTTCCATAAAACAACTAGCTGTTAAATTTCTGTTTCACCTTTTTACAAATAGATCTTAGAACAATAATAATTAAATTTGCATCTTGTATTAATCAGGTATAAACAATTATGCAAAACGAAATCTCTAATGCCCTAAAAGTTCTAAAAGACGGCGGACTTATACTATACCCAACAGACACCGTTTGGGGTATTGGCTGCGATGCTACTAATCCAGAGGCTGTAAAAAAAATTTTTCAACTTAAACAACGCGAAGACAGCAAAGCCCTTATTTGTTTAGTGGCAGACGACCGCATGCTAAAAAAGTATGTAAAAAAAATTCCTGAAGCTGCTTTTAGCATTTTAGATATTACCGAAGAACCCATTACCATTATTTACGACGAACCTCAAAATTTAGCTTCCAATTTAATTGCCGAAGACAATACCATTGCTATACGTATTCCCGACAACGATTTTTGTTTTCAACTGTTACGCAGGTTTAATGGCGCCATTGTCTCTACCTCAGCAAATATTAGTGGTTTCCCAACGCCAAAAAGCTTTAAAGAAATAGCACCAGAGATTTTAAAAGGTGTAGACTATGTCGTAAATTTGCACCACGAAAAAATAAACACAAAACCGTCGTCTATTATAAAACTAAGTAACGATGGCATTGTTAAAGTGATAAGAGCTTAAATAGCCACAAATACACGAATAATTGTATTTGATATAGCAAAAACCATATTAAAATGTCGAAAATTATTTACAAAGACGAAAGCTATACGATTATTGGTGTATTATTTGAAGTTTACAATAATTTAGGAAGTGGTTTTTCCGAAATTGTTTATAAAGATGCTATTGAATATGAGTTTAAAACACAAAACATTCCATTTTTAAGAGAAAAAGAGTATTTAGTAAATTATAAAGACACTGTTTTACAACATAGATTTTATGCCGATTTTGTTGTTTTCGATAAGATTATTTTAGAAATTAAATCGGTAGATTCGCTAAACGATAAACATACTGCTCAATGCTTAAATTATTTAAAAGTATCTAGCTGCAAATTATCTATACTTGCTAATTTCCATAAAAATTTTCTAGATCATAAACGAATAGTTTTATAATAACATTTGTGCATTCGTGGCAAAAAGATGTTTAAAAAATGAATTACAAAGACGCCTTACAACATCCCATTTTCAAAATTATCTCGCAAGCAGCTAAAGAGCTTCAAATAGACAGCTATGTTATTGGTGGCTTTGTTCGCGATTTTATTTTAAACCGCGGTACTGCCAAAGATATCGATATTGTTGCCGTAGGTAGCGGTATTGCCTTAGCCAAACAGGTGGCCAAAAACTTACCAAAATCGCCTAAAGTACAAGTATTCAAAACCTATGGCACTGCCATGCTTCGTTATAAAGACATAGAAATTGAATTTGTTGGAGCACGCAAAGAATCGTATAACGAAAACAGCCGTAATCCGGTAGTCGAAAACGGCACTTTGGAAGACGACCAAAACCGCCGCGACTTTACCATAAACGCATTGGCTCTTAATTTAAATGAAAACGCTTTTGGCGATTTACTAGATCCGTTTAATGGAATTACAGATTTAGAAAACAAAATTATTCGTACGCCATTAAATCCAGACATTACGTATAGCGACGATCCGTTACGTATGATGCGTGCTATTAGATTTGCCACACAGCTTAACTTTAACATAGAAAGCGAGTCGCTACAAGCCATCGCCAGAAACAACAAACGCATTACCATAATTACCAAAGAACGCATTGTCGTAGAACTCAATAAAATTTTGGAAAGCGACACGCCGTCTATTGGTTTTTTACTGTTGGAGCAAACTGGCTTGTTAGACATTATTCTGCCTGAATTAACAGCATTAAAAGGCATAGACGAAGTTGAAGGGCAACGCCACAAAGACAATTTTTATCACACACTAGAGGTGGTCGATAATATTGCAAAAAACACGAACAATTTATGGTTACGCTGGGCAGCACTACTTCATGATATTGGTAAAGCGCCTACAAAAAAATTCAACAAAAAAATAGGATGGACGTTTCATGGGCATGAGTTTGAAGGCTCTAAAATGACCTATCACTTGTTTAAACGCTTAAAAATGCCATTAAACGACAAGATGAAATTTGTTCAGAAAATGGTATTAATGAGTTCTCGCCCCATAGTTCTGGCACAAGATATCGTAACCGATTCGGCCGTAAGACGTTTGGTATTCGATGCGGGAGATGCGGTAGAAGACCTTATGACTTTGTGCGAAGCAGACATCACCACTAAAAATCCTAAAAAATTTAAAAAATACCATAACAATTTTAAAATTGTACGCGATAAAATTGTTGAAGTGGAAGAACGCGACCATATACGTAACTTTCAACCCCCAATTTCTGGCGAAGAAATTATGCAAACCTTTAATTTAAAACCTTCCAAAGCGATAGGTATTATTAAAGAACGCATTAAAGAAGCCATTCTTGAAGGCGAAATTCCAAATGAATTTGAAGCTGCTCACGCACTAATGCTTAAAGAAGGTGAGCGATTAGGGTTATCTGTTAGTCCGCGCACGTAATTATAGAACAATGAAAACAAAAGACAATAAAAAAGTAATCTACTGGCTGCTTACCGGATGCTTTTTAATATTTATAATGGTAATTGTTGGTGGTATTACACGACTTACAGATTCTGGTTTATCGATCTCTAATTACAAACTTATTACAGGCACCATCCCGCCTTTAAACGACACCGAATGGCAAGAGGCCTTCCAGTTATACCAACAACACCCAGAATTTAAACATTATAATTCGCATTTTACATTAAGCGATTTTAAAAGTATTTATTTTTGGGAATGGCTTCACCGTTTAATAGGCCGAGTTATAGGTTTGGTATTCTTTTTTCCTTTTGTATATTTTTTAATCACCAAACAACTTACAAAATCAACTATAAAAAAGAGCTTAATTCTTATGGCGCTTGGTGCTTTTCAGGGATTTTTAGGCTGGTATATGGTAAAAAGCGGATTAGTAGAGATGCCCGATGTAAGCCACTATCGCCTAGCCGCACATTTAACCACAGCATTTTTAACCTTTGCCGCAACCCTTTGGGTGGCTTTAGATTTAATTTACCCCAACACAAAACCAGCCAATACCACGATGAGGAATCTTATAACTGTTGGCTACATCGCTCTAGTTTTTCAAATAATTTACGGAGCCTTTGTTGCTGGGTTAAAAGCTGGTTTGCTACACAACCATTGGCCTTTAATGAATGAAGGTAAATTTATTCACGAATCGGCTTATATTGTAGAGCCTTTTTATAAAAATTGGATAGAAAACCCTAGTGGCATTCAATTTATACACAGAACATTTGCTTATGTAGTTGTAGCACTAATACTATACATTTACTATAAATCCCGCCAATTTAAGTTAACACCAAACCAACAAAAAGGAATTAATTCGCTGGTTATTCTGGTTGGCATACAATTTTTATTAGGTGTTTTTACCATTTTATTGTACGTCCCGATCTGGCTTGGAATACTTCACCAAATAGGCGCTTTTTTCTTGTTAACCGCCATGACATTTACTTTACATCGCTTCAGTAAATAAGTATAAAATAGTATATTTGCCACTTAAATTTTCAGCATGATTTACAGATTTAGAGTTATTTTAGATAACGACACCGAAGACGATGTATTTCGAGATTTAGAAATAAGACATACCGATACTTTAGAAGATCTTCATAACATTATAACCCAATCTTTTGGGTTTGATGGTGCTGAAATGGCTTCGTTTTACAGAAGCGACGACGAATGGAATCAAGGCGAAGAGTTTTCTCTTTTCGATTTAAGCGACGGCCAAGACGATGTGAGTTTAATGAACGAAACGACACTCGATAGTATTTTAAACGAAGAGCAAACCAAATTAATTTACGTATACGATTTCTTTAACATGTGGACCTTTTTTGTTGAATTGGCCGAAATTGTTGAAGCATCAGAAGGTGTAGACTACCCGAATTTAATGTTTGTTCACGGACAAATTCCTGAACAAGCTCCAGAAAAATCTTTTGAAGCCGACGACGCTTTTAATGATTTTAACGACTTTGACGACGATTTAGACTACGACGATTACGAAAGTCTGGATTTTGATGAAAACTGGAACTAACTGAAGTTTTTCATATTAACATCCTCGTAATTTCGTTTCACAAAATCTAAGGCAAACTTTAAAATTTCGCCCATACTGGTACTGTGCCGTATATTCTTATCTAAAGTATAATCGTAAATACTAGCAGATAATTGTGCAATATTTTCTTGAGTAGAAAGGGTTTCATGGGTCATACATTCTATTAATTTCCCTAAACGCTTTTGGTAACTAATAGCGCGTTTGGCAATAATGGAACGTTCTTCAATTTTATACTGGTCTATAGAAGCCTTGGTTATTTTTTCTTTAACCAATTGCACCATGGTATAATTTTCCTTAAAAAACTGTGGGCGGTAAATATTAAACTTGCCTTCGTAGCATTGCTGATCGAAATCTATAGCGCGTACTTTATACACTACATGATCGAAATCGTGGGTAGGTACAACTACATAATTATAAGAACGCATATCGCCTAAAAGCCGAATCATACAACGTTCGTTAAATTTCACAAACTCTTTAGCTATTTGCGATTTTTCTGAAGGCAAACAATTGGGCAACATATTTTTAATAAACTCATCGCCTGGTATACCTGCAATATGCTCCTCAATCAATGTATCTTTATACACCAAAAAGTTAAGGCTGTTTGGCGAGAGCATATGTTCGAGTTCCAAACCATAAATTCGCGAAGCATCGGCCTTTTTTACATAAAAATAGGTGTAATTATCGTTTAAGGTATTTCTGACTTTAATTCGGAAAGGTTTCGAGTTGCCGAAAGTGCAAAAGTCTATACAATCTACACTTAAATATTTAAAAATGGTTTCGTTACCATCTGACACCAAATTGGAATACACCCGTTTTAAACTTAACTCAATTTCTTCGCGCTCAAAATCGTTGTAATACACGCGTAACCAAAGGGTATCTTCATCATTTTTATCGTATACGACTATAGACCCTTGAAAACGCAACAAATCGTCGTAAAAAATCGGTAATCTAAAATTCCTATTATATTCAGACAAATACTTGTTCAGTTTAGGCGTAATTGGGTAAGAAGGTTTCTTTTTCGAAATTTTTAAATCGTCCATAATTATAATATTCTCTCAAATTTACGCTTTTATTTATTAGCTTGTAACAAATTTAACCAAGAGTCGTCGTACTAACATAACCAAAAACATGCCAATTTGGAATCTATTTTAACCATCAATAATCTCACCAAAACATTTGGATCGTTAACTGCGGTAAACGATTTATCGTTCACTATAAATAAAGGAAATGTTTACGGCATTTTAGGCCCTAACGGCAGTGGTAAGTCTACCACTCTCGGTATCGTTTTAAATGTTGTAAATAAAACCTCTGGAACCTTTAGCTGGTTTGACGGCACAACAACTACACATGATGCCCTAAAAAAAGTAGGTGCTATTATAGAGCGACCTAATTTTTATCCGTACATGACCGCTTATCAGAACTTAAAATTAGTCTGTAAAATAAAAGAGATTGATTTTAGTAAAATAGATGAAAAATTAAACATTGTTGGACTGCTAGACAGAAAACACAGCAAATTTGCAACCTATTCGCTAGGCATGAAGCAACGCCTTGCTATAGCCTCTGCCCTACTTAACGATCCAGAAATTTTAATACTAGACGAGCCCACCAATGGCTTAGACCCGCAAGGGATTCACCAAATTAGGGAAATTATAAAACAAATTGCAAAAACCGGTACTACCATTTTATTGGCTTCGCATTTGCTAGACGAGGTTGAAAAAGTATGCTCGCATGTGGTGGTACTAAGAAAAGGTGTAAAATTATATTCTGGTCGCGTAGACGAAATGGTTGCCAGTCATGGTTTTTTAGAGCTTAAGTGCGAAAATAACAACACTTTAATTCAGTTTTTAGAAAATCATTCGGCATTTGGCTCTATTACGCAAGACCAACAACTTATAAAAGTATTGCTTAACGAACCTATGGAAGCTTCGGAATTTAACACATTAATGTTCCAGAAAGGCATTGTATTATCGCATTTGGTAAAACGCAAACAAAGTTTAGAAGAACAATTTTTACAACTAACAGACCACAATTAAGCCACAAAATCCATTGTTATGCTACGACTTTTAAATTTAGAATTACAAAAACTTTTACTAAATCGCGCCAGTAAAATTCTTATTTTCATATCCTTCATTTTACCTTTTACGGTACTTATCTTATCGTCTATAAAAATAAATTTCTTTGGTTTATTTACGTTGGAATTGGGCGAATTAGGTATTTTTAACTTTCCTATAATTTGGCACATTACCACTTTTTTTGCATCTCAGTTTAAATTCTTTTTTGCCATAGTTGTAGTGAGCATGATTGGCAACGAGTACAGTAATAAAACCATTAAACAGAACTTAATAGACGGCCTTAGTAAAAAGGAATTTATACTCTCTAAATTTTACACCATAGTCTTTTTCTCGCTTATTGCCACCGTTTTAATTGGCATTGCGACATTCTGCATTGGGTTGTACTATTCTAGTTACACCGAGCTTCAAATTATTTTTCGGGAAACCAGTTTTTTATTAGCCTATTTTGTAAAGTTGGTGGGCTTTTTTAGCCTGTGTTTATTCTTAGCTATGCTGGTAAAACGCTCTGCTTTTGCATTAGGAGCTCTTTTTGTACTCTTTATTTTAGAATGGATTTTGTTTGGCGTTATGGCTTGGCAAATGAATACCGATATTGCTGAAAAAATCCAGCGTTTCTTCCCACTAAAATCCATGTATAATTTAATTAAACAGCCGTTTCAGCGTGTTATGATTACCAAATTTCCAGAAAAGACTGAAATGATGTACGATTACGCGGTACATGGCTTAGATGTTTGTATTGTGGTTATTTGGACTGCTATTTTTGTGTTTTTAGCCTATAAATTATTAAAGAAAAGAGATTTATAATATATTAGGGCACTAATAGCTTAGTTCTCCCTAATTCATGAAATACATATTAACAGCTATTGTAGCCTTGTTTCATGGTGTAATTTTTGCACAATTTGAAGCTGCCAATTGGTATTTTGGCGAAAATGCAGGTATACAATTCAACTCTAACACTGGTGCAGTTTCTGCACTCACAAACGGACGCTTAAACACTAAAGAAGGAGCTTCTTCGATTTCTGACGAACAAGGTAACTTATTATTTTACACTGATGGGTTAACCGTTTACAATAAAGACCACGGCCTTATGGATAACGGTAGTAACCTGTACGGTAATCCGTCTAGTACTCAATCGGCTATAGTTGTCCCTAAACCAAACTCCAGCGATATATATTATATTTTTACAGTTGGTTCTGGAGTGCCCATTAATGGTGTGTCTTTTAATGGTGGCTTTCGGTATTCCATAGTAGATTTATCTGAAAATTCAGGCTTAGGAAAAGTAATAGAAAAAAACACAAAACTCTTAGATTACAGCTCCGAAAAAATAAGTGCAGTTGTTAAAGACTGCCATACGCAATCTATATGGGTAATCACGTTATCTACGTACAACGGCCAAGATAACCAATCAGCATTAAACACTTTCTATGCTTACGAAATTAACGATACCAATATCAACCACACTCCAGTTGTTTCTAACTTCGCCACATCGTTTACAGATCCGCGCGGAGCTTTAAAATTATCTCCAGACGGCACAAAAATGGTGAGTGCCAATATGGACGGCGGTTTATTAATATACGATTTCGATGCCGATACGGGTAAAGTTTCTAATCAACAAGAGCTTACCATTTCTACATCTACAAGTAACAGACCTTATGGCGTAGAATTCTCGTCTAACAATCGCTATTTATACATTCATGCCTCTAACGATTACAATGGCAACGATGCTAATAATGAAACCAGACACCGTTCGGCTTTAATTCAATACGATTTAAAAGCTTTAGACATATCGGACTCCCAAGTTGTATTAGACGACAGGAACCTATTTAGAGGCGCTTTACAATTGGGTCCTGACGGAAAAATATATCGAGCCCTGTCTGCAACCTACGAACGTGGTTTACCTTATTTAGGCGTTATACAAAACCCAAATGCTAAAGGAACTGCCGCACAATACAGACACAATGCAATAGATTTAGGCGGAAAAAATTCTACACAAGGCTTACCCCCATTTATTCAATCATTCTTCAATCAAAAAATAGATATCATTCATGCCAGCGACGGTGTTGAAACCAATAATTTAGCACTCTGTACGGGAGACACATACACTCTAACTTCAGAAGAAATTCCAGATGCCACCTATGAGTGGACTTTAAATGGAAACACAATTAGCCCGACTTTAAACGATTGGGAGATGGACGTTACAAAACCAGGATATTACAAAGTTATTATCACACCTGTAAGCGGTACCTTTTGCGATATTAAAGAAGGTGAAGCGTATGTGAGTTATTACGACATCCCGATAGCCCATTCGACTTCAGACATTACTAATATTTGCGATTGGGATAACGATGGAACAGAAACCATAGATTTAAGTATTAAAAATGCTGAAATTTTAGGCGCCCAAAACCCTAGTGATTTTACAGTAAGTTATTTCGAAACAGAACCAGATGCTTTGGCAAATACAAACAAAATTAGTGCGTCCAATGCTTACAACACAACAACTAGCAACAAAGCTATTTTTGCCAGAGTCGAAAATAATAATAACACCAATTGCTTTGCCACCACATCTTTTAATATAACACTAATCCCGACACCAACCTTAACGGTTCAAGATTTAAATCGTTGCGATGTCTCTATGCCTTATAACGATGGTATTTCTGTTTTTAATCTGGAAGAAAGTATCACTTCAACAGATGCTTCCATTGCATTTTACGAGACCAATCCAGAAGGTACAGCATCAGCTAATAGTATTGAGAATCCGCAACACTACATAAACAGTAACAACAATCAAGTTATATACGTAAGAGCCACAAACGATAAAACGGGATGCTATACAGATCAAACCTTTAACCTAACAGTAACAGACGCCCCCGAAACCTTTGATACCGCTTATTTTTGTACCGATGCCAACGTTGCTTTACATGCAGATATTTCGAATGGAGATGTGTCTGCTTATTCATTTCAGTGGTATAACGAACAGCAAATAATTCCAGACGCGACAGACGCCACTTTAACGGTTAACCAAACAGGAACCTATTCCGTAGCCATTATAAACAACACGAGTAACTGTGTAACCTTAAACACATTTACTACCGAAGAATCTGGAATAGCAGTTATAGACAACGCAAAAGTATCTTACGCTAGCGACCTAAATACTGTAAGCATTTCGGCAAGCGGACTAGGTATTTACGAATATGCCTTATATACAACTAACCAAGAGCAAACCAACCACACACTCTATCGCGACTACCAAAGCAACCCGGTTTTTAATAATGTACAACCAGGTATCTATACGGCGCGTGTAAAAGATATAAAAAACGATTGTGGCATTGCCGAAACAGTAGTTTACGTTGTAGGGTTTACTAAATTCTTTACCCCTAACAACGATGGCTATAACGACACTTTTAAAATAGAAGGCGCCTCCGAGGTGTTTATGGCAAGTTCCAATGTGTACATTTTTAATCGTTATGGTAAACTATTAAAACAAATCACATTAAACGATTCTAGTTGGGATGGCACATTTAACGGACAAAATTTACCCGAAGACGATTATTGGTTTACTGCAACCTTGGCTGATGGTCGTAACTTTAAAACACATTTTACCCTAAGACGTTAACATGAAACATTACCCCGCTGTAAACAGCATATCGCTTTTCATTCTATTTCTATTTCTTAATAATTTTATCCTGCATTCACAACAATCCAACGATTGTTTAGGTTCGGTAACAGTTTGTGGAAATTCGAATGTAGATTCTAATGTTTCTGGTAGCGGAACACAAGAAATTTCTTATTTAAATTCTTGCGGAAGCCAAGAACACAACAGCCTTTGGTTAAAAGTTACCCCAATAACATCGGGAACTTTAGGATTCACCCTGAAGCCTAACAGCAGTAACATTAATGAAGACTACGATTTTTTTGTGTTTGGTCCAAACCGACCTTGCAACAACCTTGGTATGGCAATACGCTGCTCTACAACTAATCCTTCGCAAGCAGGACTAACATCTAATCATACAGGCATGAATGGAACAGAAACCGATGCTACCGAAGGCCCTTCTGCCTTAGGTAACAGTTTCGTTAAATGGCTAGATGTAAACGCAGGAGATACGTATTACATTGCTATAGATCGCCCAATAGGCACTAGTAGCTTTACACTAGAGTGGACTGGAACAGCTGAGTTTGCGTCGTCTCCGTCAGATCAATCTTCTTCAGAAAAGCCTTCAGATATTACTACTTGCGATATCATTGCTCCTTATTCCGATGGCATTTCTTCGTTTAATTTAGAAACAAATGAATCTGCTATTCTAGGTACGCAAAGCGGTATTTCATTAACTTATCATACCAGCATAGCCGATGCCAATCAAAAACTAAATCCGTTATCGAGTCCTTACATCAATGAAGACAACGGAAAAGTGGTTTCAACAATTTATGTACGAATGACCAATACGACTACAGAATGTTTTGAAATTACAAGTTTTAATCTACTAGCTACACCAATTTATACAACAGAAGCAAGCGTAAACTATTGCAGCAATTTGTATCCGGAAACCATTACAATAGATGCAGGAATAGCGCCCGAAAATCAAGATAATTACACCTACTTATGGGAATCTGGAGAAAATACACCTACATTAAACATTAACCAAGCAGGCACCTATAAAGTAACTATAGCCGATAAAATTACTGGTTGTATAGAAACACATATCGTAACCGTTATAGAGGTATCTACCGCTACCATTGTAAATGTAAATGTTAAAGACCTAGCCGACAACAACTCTATAACAGTAGAAGTTGACGGTACCGGAATTTACGAATACGCTTTATACTATAATGAAGATGATAATGAGGGCGAATATTTCCCCTACCAATCCAGTAATACTTTCGAGAATGTAGCTGCTGGAGTTTACACTTTAAAAGTGATGGATGTTAAAAATAATTGTGGCACCACCGAAGAAACAGTTTATGTAGTAGGCTTTACCAAATTTTTTACGCCCAACGGAGATAACTACCACGATATTTGGAGAATTGAAGGCATTCCAGATACTTTTATGCCAAACACTAAAGTTTATATTTTTGACCGTTATGGTAAATTAATAAAACAAATATCGCCTTACAACGATGGTTGGGACGGCACTTTTAAGGGACAACCTTTGCCAAGTGACGATTATTGGTTTACTGCCACCTTAGCCGACGGCCGCCACTTTAAATCGCACTTTACCCTAAAACGTTAATATTAAAGCATCATACAATCTATAAGGTATTTCATCGTTATTCCAATGTATTTTATCTAAAAACCATATATTTGCATTTTTCTTTTTTTCCACTAGAAATTCTTCATGTATATTGATTTAATTTAACTGAATTTGAAGCTTTTATGAGAACAGGTTTTTACATTATGTGTTTATGCTTTTTTATAAGCAATAGCCTGTTTTCGCAAAACCTGATTTCTGTTAACTCCTCATCCGATCCGAAATCTTTAATAGAAGACTATTTAATATCTGGTTGTGGTATAGCATTGTGCGAAGCAGATTCGCCTGTAAATGCCTTTGTTGCGGGCGAAGCGTTTTCTAGTTTTGGAGCTTTTAGTAAAAATAACTCAAATTTTCCGTTCGACGATGGTATTATTTTAACTACTGGAAACGTTATTGAAGCAGGAAATGCCCCTGTTGCCAACTTAAACGCAGGTGGTAATAGTTGGGGAACAGACCCCGATTTAAATACGACCTTAGGCATTTCCGACACCAGAAATGCCACCACTTTAGAATTCGAATTCGTAGCCATAACCAATACCATTGCTTTCGATTACATACTCGCTTCAGAAGAATACAACAGTCCGAATGTTTGTAGTTATGCCGATGGCTTTGCCTTTTTAATTCAAGAAGAAGGCAATAGTAATTTTAAAAACATTGCCCTTATACCAGATTCAACTACACCTGTAAACACGGTAAATATTAATGGTAACAGTTGTGCGGGCGATAACATACAGTTTTACGAAAATGAAGTTGCTCAATTAGGCAATACCAATTTTTACGGGCGCACCAAAGTGTTAACTGCCCAAGCATCGATTACACCTTATAAAAAATATAAAATTAAGCTTATTGTTGCCGATCATGGCGACACTAATTACGATACTGCTGTTTTTATAAAAGGAAGCAGTTTTAACACATCTGTAGATTTAGGTGAAGATATTACAGACACCTGTACCTCAATTACATTAAACGCAGACATTGGCAACTCCTACATTACAAATTACAACTGGTATAAAGACGGCGTACGCATAACCGATGGCGGAGCGCCTTACAACAAAGCACAATATACGGTAACCGAATCGGGAACTTACAGTATTCAAATTAACGTACCTCAACCCGATTGTATAAATGGTGTAAGTACTACTAATGCCTGCCCCATTAGCGACGAGGTTACTATAGCATTTAAACCCGCTACCAGTGTTGATATCGATCCTAACCAAGATTTTTCACGCTGTAGCTCGGAAGACGAAGTGTTTAATCTACAAGATTACAACTCCTATATTACCAGCCAGATTAGAAATGAAATACCAGACACAGGCTACACCATTTCGTATTTCGATAGTAACGACAATCCCATTACATCGCCAATTACATTAGGCCCAGGCGATTCCAAACTCATTAAAGCCTCTGTACTTGGCGATAGTTATGCCTGTACTGTAAATTTAGAGTTTACCTTAATGGTTAACCCACAGCCCACGGTACCAGACAATATTAGAGCATTTCGATGCGATAACGATTTAAATTTCAGTTTACATAGTTTAGACGCGTTATTTGCCCCAACTAACACAGACGATTATATTATTACCTATCACTACACCGAATATCAGGCAGACGAAGGTATAAAACCCATTCCTGACCCTTACAGAAACATTAACACTTTAGACTTGTTGTATGTAAGAGTCGAAGATAAAATAACGGGGTGCGCAGGAACCAACGATTTTTATTTAGAACAAACCGAAAGCCCTAAAATAAATAATTCGGATAGCTCGGTAATTGCTGGTTGCCAATTAACAACCGATGGTATTATTGAAGATTTAGATGAAGCCCTTGCAGCCATTTTAGATGGATTAAACCCCAATGACTACGACATTACTTACTACAGAAGTCAAGAAGATGCCGATAATAACGTTAATGAAATTACCGACATCGAAGACTATTTAGCAACATCACCTTCCGTCGTGTATGTTAAGGTTACCGATAAAAACAATCCCAATGCCTGCCCTTCTGTAGCACAAATAGACATTTTTCCAGATGTATTGATTGCTTTCGAGAACAACTTGCAAAATTATGCAACTTGTGGAGGCTCTACTTTCAATATGGTTGAAATTGCTAACGATATTTCAGAAGGAATAAACGATATAATCATTACGTTTTATGATGATAATACCTATACATCCGAAATTCCAAAATCAGAAAACTATACCATTCCAGATTTAAACGGCGATGGTGTTCCAGAAAAATTACAAACCATTTACATTCAAATAGAATATCCTGGATGCATGTCCATAAAATCTGATTTTGAAATTTTTGAAGCTCCAGATTTAGTATACAGCACCGATGGCCTTAAAGAATGTAGCAGTCCGCCTGTGTTAGATTTAGACTATTACAACACCCTAATAGATTACACTAGCAAAGGTTATAAAATAGACTATTATTTAACGCAAACTGATTTAGATTTAAACCAAAATAAACTCCCGCAATACATAGATAGCAACACGATTGTTGCAGAAGGCGGTTTGTATGTTAAAGTTACACAAAACGTAAGTGCTGTCTCATTACAAGGTATATGTTTCGACACCTTCTTTTTTCCTGTAGAAATTATACAATTACCAGAGGTTAACATTACTTACGATACGTTTAGATATTGCGTAACCGACCCTGCGCTTGAAATTAATTTATCCGACATTGTAAACGACATTACATTAAATACCGTACCAGAAACAGTAAATATTAAACTTTACGAAAATCAAAACGATGCCGTTTCTGGAAACAACAATTACATACAAGACCCAAACACCTATTACACCCCCTCTAAAACCATTTACAGCCGTGTAACCAATGTAAGGGATACAACAAGTTGTGCTGTTATCGATCCTGTTAAAATTGAAGTATATCTACAACCAGAAATCGATAAAACTTCATTTTTTGCCTGCGACACTCCCGATTTTAAAATTGGAGATATAGATCGCAACGAATTATTGGTAAATTACTCGTCTGATATCAATGTATCATTTTACACCGAAAAAGGAGGTCAACTATTAAGAAACGATGATGTTGTAAATGTTGCTAATGGCCCACAAACCATTTATGTTATTGCTAAAAACAACAGCAATCCTGCTTGTGCTATAGTAGAATCTGCCATAACCTTAAATACCATTATTTCTCCCGTATATAACATTGTAGACATACCCGTTTGCATTATTGCAGATAGCGCCAATACCACAATAGATTTAGAACAAACAGCAGACGAAATTGAAGGCGATGCAACTTTAGACATTACCTTTTACAAAACAGAGGCCGATGCCAATGCTAGAATCAATCAATTAAACTCAACATACACCATACAAACGTCTCCTACACTTCAAAATATTTGGGCAAGGATAGAAAATGCAGGAATTACCGATTGTTATAAAGTACAACCCCTATTAATTAAAATTAACGAGCTTCCTGATTTTAGTAGTGCCACTATAGCTCCTGCTTGTGCCACCAATTACGATGGAGATAATGTACATTTCGACTTAACCCAAGCTGTAAAATCGATCAACTTAAACCCTAGACAAGTTTTAGAAGAATATTATTTTGAATCTCTCGAAGATGTAGCCAACATTCAAGATCCTACCAACATTACAACCAACATTCCCGATCCGGAAAACTACATTAAACCTGCAAACATTACCGAAGTGTTTTTAGCGGTATTTGATGCTGCAACATATTGTTATACCATACAACCTATTGCCTTAAACACAACGCTACCACCACCGACAAAAGATTTATCGGATTTTCAATTTTGCGAAGATGGTACAGGCACACTCAATTTAACAACTATAGATAATCGTTTGGTGTACGATTTAAATGCGGTTACCGTGAGCTACTACTCCACTTATTCCGATGCCGAAACTGCAAGTAATCCTTTAGTTTCTCCTTATGTTTACACACCCAACGAAACACTTTACGCTCGTGTACAGAGTAACGACACAGGTTGTTACATTATAAAAACATTCAATCTATTACCTTACAGCAATCCAAACGGATCGAATTTAACAGTTACTGCCGATGCGACTTCGTTTTCGGAAGCCAATACCATTACCGTTTCTGCCTCTGGTGGTAGTGGCGATTATGTTTATAGCTTAGACCAAGGTGCGCCACAAACATCCAATACGTTTAATCAAGTTAACATTGGCGAACATACCGTAACAGTTAAAGACATTAGCGGATGTGCTATAGGAAGTACAGTTGTACAAGTAATAAACATTCCTAAGTTTTTCACACCCAACAGCGATGGTTTTCACGATACTTGGCATATTATTGGGGTTGAACATATTCCGGGTACTGTAGTCTTTGTTTTTGATAGATATGGTAAATTAATGACGACTTTAGATGCCGATGCCACAGGATGGAATGGCACCTACAGAGGTCAGCCCATGCCAACAGATGATTATTGGTATGTAGCCGACATTATTCAAAACAACAAATCGTTTCAAGTAAAAGGGCACTTTACTCTAAAACGATAAATTAAGCTACATTTACAGCATTATAAAAAAGCGTAAATTTGCAATATGCGTTTTAAAATCAAATCAGAGTTCCAACCTACGGGCGACCAACCTAATGCCATCAAACAATTAACTGCTGGCATTACCGCCAACGAAAAATATCAAACCCTCTTAGGGGTAACAGGTTCGGGTAAAACCTTTACCGTAGCCAATGTTATACAAGAGGTACAACGTCCAACTTTGGTCTTGGCACACAACAAAACTTTAGCCGCACAGTTGTATTCGGAGTTTAAACAATTTTTTCCAGATAATGCTGTCGAATATTTTGTATCGTATTACGATTATTATCAGCCAGAAGCCTACATTCCTGTTTCGGGTACCTACATAGAAAAAGATTTATCGATTAACGAAGAAATAGAAAAACTACGTTTAAGCACAACCTCATCCCTACTTTCAGGGCGTCGCGATGTGCTGGTTGTAGCTTCGGTATCCTGCTTATATGGTATTGGAAATCCTGTGGAATTTCAAAAAAATGTCATTTCATTACAACGCGATCAAGTCATTTCCAGAACTAAATTATTGCATCGTTTAGTGCAAAGTTTGTACGCCAGAACAGAGGCCGAATTTAATCATGGGAATTTCAGAATAAAAGGAGATACTGTAGATATTTTCCCAAGCTATGCCGATGATGCCTTTAGAATCCATTTTTTTGGAGATGAAATTGAAGAAATTGAAGCTTTTAATGTGCAAACCAATGCCATTATTGAAAGATATGACCGTTTAAACATTTACCCTGCAAACATGTTTGTAACATCGCCAGAAGTGCTACAAAATGCTATAAAAGACATTCAGGACGATTTGGTGAAACAACATGATTACTTTAAAGACATCGGTAAACATTTAGAAGCGAAACGCCTGAAAGAACGCACCGAATTCGATCTCGAAATGATTCGAGAACTGGGATATTGTTCTGGGATTGAAAATTACTCGAGATATCTAGATGGCAGACAACCAGGCACCAGACCATTCTGCTTGTTAGATTATTTTCCTGACGACTATTTAATGGTTGTAGACGAAAGTCATGTTACCGTATCGCAGGTACACGCCATGTATGGCGGAGACCGCAGCCGAAAAGAAAATTTGGTTGATTATGGTTTTAGACTTCCTGCTGCGATGGATAACAGACCTTTAAAATTTGAAGAGTTTGAAGCCCTGCAAAACCAAGTAATATATGTTAGTGCCACTCCAGCCGATTACGAACTTCAAAAGAGTGACGGTATTTATGTCGAGCAGGTTATTCGTCCCACAGGACTTTTAGATCCGATTATAGAAGTGCGCCCGAGCTTAAATCAGATAGACGATTTAATTGAAGAAATTCAACAACGCGTAGAGAAAGATGAAAGAACTCTGGTTACGACATTAACCAAACGCATGGCCGAAGAATTAACCAAATACCTAGACCGCATCCAAATTCGTTGTCGTTACATACACAGCGATGTCGACACCTTAGAACGCGTAGAGATTATGCAGGATTTACGCAAGGGATTGTTTGATGTATTGGTTGGTGTTAACTTACTTCGTGAAGGATTAGATTTACCAGAAGTATCGCTTGTGGCCATTTTAGATGCCGATAAAGAAGGTTTTTTACGTTCGGCTAGATCGTTAACGCAAACCGTTGGTCGAGCTGCAAGAAACATAAATGGTAAAGCCATTATGTATGCAGATAAAATTACCAACAGCATGCAGAAAACCATTGACGAAACCAATTACCGGCGCGAAAAGCAAATTAATTACAATACCAAACATAATTTGGTACCAAAAGCACTAAACAAAAGTTTAGATAGTGCATTGGCTAAAAACTCGGTAAGTACTTACCATTACGAAATAGAGGCTAAAAAAGCCGCAGAACCAGAGAGTGAATACTTAACCAAACCGCAGCTAGAAAAAAATATTCGAGAACAAAGAAAACTCATGGAAGCCGCCGCAAAAGAATTAGACTTTATGCTGGCCGCTAAATACAGAGATAAAATTCAATATTACCAAGACAAGTTAAATGCACTTAAGTAACTAAGTACTCTTAACTTCTCTTGAAATAATTCTAAAAATTTTAATTGTATTGTACCTTAAAGATGTCTATTAACACATCTGGTGGTACAATTTTATTTGGGAAACCATCCATAAGGTATAACACTTTGTTTATAGACTCGTGGCTTAACCCCATTTTAAGACCAAAGTTAAACAACTTAATAATTTCTTTTTCAGATCTCTCGTTATCCAAATTCATTAATAAAACCAACCTATGAAATTGCACAATACGCTCGCTGTAAGACGCGACGTGTTTATAAGCAATAGGATGTTTTAACAAGTACTCAAAATCTTCCCTAGAAATATCTAATTGCTGAGAAACTCCTAAAAGAAAATTATATTCTATGGATTTAATGCTGGCATCGGTTTTTGCGAAAGCTATCATTTCAGATAGCAAACTCAATTTTTCAACACGGTTTATCATAACAGAGGGAGTGATTAATTTTAACATTATAAAGTTACTGATATTAAGCATTTTATAATCGTATATATATTGTAACTCGTCGAAAAATAAATGGTACTTTATCGGATTTTTCGAACGTTCATCTTTCGTAACTCCCTAAAAACATGGTGTTTACACAGTGAATTCACTTGAAATTATTTCTAAAAACAGCAAACCAAACACAATCAACACATTGATTTACAGTAATTTAAATTAAAATTAAAAACTGAAAAATATTACCAAAACGCGACAATAAAAACTACATTTGTAGCATAAATAGTAAAAAAGTCTAAAACGCAGATTTTAAACAATTAAAACCACTATTTATGTTAAATTATTGATATAAGATTAAAATTTTAAGAATATGACAAATAATGATATTTTCAAAAAATTACGTGTAGCACACAAATTAAGAGATGAAGATATTGTAAGCATTTTAGCCTTGGTAGACTTTAGAATTAGCAAGAGTGAACTCGGTGCTTTTTTTAGAAGAGAAGACCATCCTAAATACATGGAATGTGGCGACCAGATTTTAAGAAATTTCCTAAACGGATTAATTATTCATTTACGTGGCCCAATGCAGAAGAAAGATAAACCCAAAGCCAACAATATACCCACATCTAATAAAACGACATCACCCAAAGGGAAATCTCCTAAAAAGTCTTCAAATAAAAAAGCGTCTAACTCTTAAATTAGACGCTTTTTTTAAGTTATGCTTTAGCTTTTATTTTAAGCTAATACTTCTTGTACTTTATCGGCAGCCTCTTGGAATTCTGTTGCGCTTAACACGTCTAATCCAGAGTTATCGATTAATTCTTTAGCTATATCTGCATTGGTACCTTGTAAACGTACAATAATTGGCACATTAATCGTTCCCATGTTTTTATAAGCATCAATAACGCCTTGTGCTACACGGTCGCAACGTACAATTCCACCAAAAATATTAATAAGAATAGCCTTTACGTTAGGGTCTTTTAAAATAATTTTAAAAGCAGCCTCTACACGAGCAGCATCGGCAGTACCACCAACATCTAAAAAGTTAGCTGGCTCTCCACCTGCTTGCTTAATTAAATCCATAGTAGCCATGGCTAAACCAGCACCGTTAACCATACAACCAACGTTTCCGTCTAAATCTACATAGTTTAAACCTACTTCTTTAGCTTCAACTTCTATTGGGTTTTCTTCGCGTAAATCGCGTAAATCTGTATAATCTTTATGTCTGTAAAGTGCATTATCGTCTATAGTAACTTTAGCATCTACAGCCATAATTTTATTATCGCTTGTTTTTAAAACTGGATTAATTTCGAATAAAGACGAATCAGATTTTACGTAAGCAGTGTATAAATTAGTTACGAATTTCGTCATTTCTTTAAACGCATTACCAGAAAGACCTAAATTAAAAGCAACACGTCTTGCTTGAAATGGTAAAATACCAACAGCAGGATCTATTTCTTCAGTAAAAATTAAATGTGGCGTTTCTTCGGCAACAGTTTCAATGTCCATTCCACCTTCGGTAGAATACATAATCATATTACGGCCAGTACCACGGTTAAGTAATACAGACATGTAATATTCTTCGGTTTCACTTTCTCCTGGATAGTAAACATCTTCAGCAACTAATACTTGGTGTACTTTTTTACCTTCGGCAGATGTTTGTGGAGTTACAAGGTTCATACCTATAATTTGTCCAGCAAGTTCTTCAACATCTTTTAGATTTTTAGCAAGCTTAACACCGCCTCCTTTACCACGTCCACCAGCGTGAACCTGAGCTTTTATAACATGCCAACTTGTTCCAGTTTCAGAGGTTAATTGTTTTGCAGCAGCAACCGCTTCTTGAGCATTTTGAGCTACAATACCACGCTGAATACGTACGCCAAAACTGCTTAAAATTTCCTTTCCTTGATATTCGTGTAAATTCATTACTTTATAAAATTTATTGCAAAACAAATGTAAACATCCTATAGGTTTTAACCAATAATTTTTAACATGTATTATGCATATTAAACATATCTTATTCTTTTTACTGATTTTTTGACAAATAATACCGTTTAAACTGATAAAAACTTTATAGATTTGCGCCGAATTTAATTTAACTTAAAATGAATAATAACACTTTATTAAAAATTGCAAACGACTTTGGAAGTCCGGTGTATGTGTATGACTCTGAAAAAATAGTGTCGCAGTATAAACGTTTAACATCTGCATTTAATAAGGTGAAACAGTTAAAGATAAATTATGCTGTTAAAGCGTTATCTAACATTTCTATTTTAAAATTAATGCACACGCTTGGTGCTGGCTTAGATACTGTGTCTATTCAGGAAGTGCAACTCGGACTAAAAGCAGGGTTTGCGCCAGAACAAATTATATTTACTCCAAATGGTGTTTCGTTAGAAGAAATTGAAATCGCATCTAAACTTGGTGTACAAATTAATATTGATAACCTTTCTATTTTAGAACAATTTGGAACCAAACACCCAAAGGTACCTGTTTGTATTCGTATAAACCCACACGTTATGGCTGGTGGTAATGCTAATATTTCTGTAGGCCACATCGATTCTAAATTTGGTATTTCTGTACATCAAATACCACATATTTTACGCATTGTAGAAAACACCAATATGCATATTAACGGTATACACATGCATACTGGAAGCGATATTTTAGATATCGACGTATTTTTATATGCTAGTGAAATTTTATTCGATACCGCTAAACATTTTAAAGATTTAGAATTTTTAGATTTCGGTTCCGGATTTAAAGTACCATATTCTGAAGGTGATATCGAAACTAACATCGAAGAATTCGGCACAAAGCTATCAAAGCGTTTTAATGCCTTTTGTAAAGAATACGGCAAAGAATTAACCTTAGGTTTCGAGCCAGGTAAATTCTTGGTTAGCGAAGCTGGTGTATTTTTAGCCAAAGTAAATGTTGTAAAACAAACTACATCTACCGTTTTTGCTCAAATAGACACTGGATTTAACCATTTAATTCGCCCGATGTTATACGGTTCGCAACACATGATTAGTAATATATCTAATCCAAAAGGACGCGAGCGCTTCTACTCGGTAGTAGGCTATATTTGCGAAACCGACACTTTTGCCAATAACCGTAGAATAAACGAAATTAATGAAGGTGACATATTGTGCTTTAAAAATGCTGGCGCTTACTGTTACTCGATGTCTTCTAACTACAATTCCCGTTACAGACCAGCAGAGGTACTTTGGCATAAAGACCAGGCCTTGTTAATACGTGAACGCGAAACCTTCGATGATATCATCAAAAATCAGATAGAAGTTTCTCTATAAATCATTTACAACAAACGTTACTTTAATCAGGTAACGTTTTTTTTGATATCTTTATAAGAAAGCTATCCATCATGACTTCTCTATCTTGGCAATCGTTCACTAAAAAAATATTTATTAAAGCCTCTCTAGAACAGCTCTTTTGGTGTTGGACTACCGAAGCAGGAATTACAGCTTGGTTTTTAAAAGATGCCAAATTTTTAAGAGCAGACAGTAAATTATCTCCTTCCAGTACCATCAAAAAAGGAGACAGCTACGTCTGGCAATGGCACAATTGGGATGGTAAAGAAGAAGGCCGTATTCTAGATGTGCAAAACAACACCTCGGTTAGCTTTTCGTTTGCAGGATCTTGCGAGGTAACTGTAAGTTTAGAACAACACGACACTGCTATTCTGGTTACGCTAACACAAACTAAAATTCCTAACGACGATAAAAGTAAACTAGAAATTTTTTATGGTTGCAGTAACGGATGGACCTTTTGGCTGGCCAATTTAAAAGCGTATTTAGAGCATGGCATTGTGCTTAACGAAACCGAAATAGACTTACGTCCCTATCCGCTTTCTGGTTTCGAATTTGTAAATATGTAAGACTCAAAAATTATTCTGTTAATAAATCGGTATTGTAAAAGCCACCCATGTTTTCTTTTCGCATTTGCGATTGCATAACAATTAAATTTGCAATGGTATTAAGGTTTCTAAGTTCGCAAATTTGCACCGATAATTTAGAACCTACATACAGCTCCAGCGTAGAATCTTCTACATACTTTAAATGCTTGGCAGCTTCCCTTAATTTACTATCTGTACGCACAATTGCAACCAGATCGGACATGATATGCTGAATGGTGTTTCTGTAATGGGTAATTAAAATAAGTTCTTTAGGTTTAGAGGTTCCGTCATCGTTCCAATCTGGAACAGAAATCAATGCTTCACTTAAATCAGACTTCAATTCAATAATATGGTCGGCGATATGATTTGCATAAACCAAAGCTTCCAATAACGAGTTTGAAGCCAGACGGTTTGCACCGTGAAGCCCCGTACTAGAGCATTCGCCAGCAGCGTATAAATTTTTAATAGAGGTTAATCCATTTTTATCTACTTCTATACCACCACACGCATAATGGCAAGCTGGCACAACAGGAATCATGTGCTTTCTAATATCAATTCCTATTTGCAGACATTTGTCGTTAATATTTGGGAAATGTTTTAAAAAGGCATCATAATCTAAATGTGTGCAATCTAAATACACAAAACGTTCGCCAGTAGCATTTATTTCGTGATCTATGGCTCTAGCAACAACATCGCGCGGCGCAAGTTCTGCACGCTCGTCTATAGCCAACATAAAACGTTCGCCATTTTTATTTCGTAAGTATGCACCAAAACCTCTAACGGCTTCGGAAATTAAAAACGAAGGACTTTGTTCGGGCTCGAAAAGTGCTGTAGGATGAAACTGAACAAATTCCATATCCTTTATATTTGCTTTGGCACGATACGCCATGGCTATACCATCGCCAGTGGCAATTAACGGATTTGTTGTTGAAGCGTACACCTGCCCAATGCCACCAGTACACAATATAGTTTTCGCAGCAATGTAAGGCTCTATCGCATTTGTTTTTTGATTGAGTATATACGCCCCATAACATCCTATATCGGTTTTATCGGCTACGGATTTTCCTAATTGATGATCTGTAATCAAATCGATAGCAAAATGATACGGTAGTAACTTAATATTTTTAAGCCCTGCCACTTTATCTAATAAAGTACGCTCTACCTCTAAGCCTGTAATATCTTTATGATGAATGATGCGATTGGCCGAATGCCCACCTTCTTTACCTAAATCGAATTCACCAACTTTATTATAGTCAAAATCTGCACCCCAAGCCATCAATTGGCGCATGCAAGCTGGGGCTTCTTCAATAACCATTTTAACCACATCGGGATCGTTATGGTGTTCTCCGGCAATTAAGGTATCGTTAATATGATCTTCGAACGAATCAAGCTTGTCCCAAACCACGGCTATACCGCCTTGTGCATATTTGGTATTCGATTCACTTTTATTGGCTTTAGTGACTACTAAAATTTCTTTATTGGGCAAAGCTTGGGCTAAACGAATGGCTGTGGTTAGTCCAGCAACACCCGAACCTAGTATTAAAAAATCGGTATGGTTACTCATTAGTGTGTTATGAAATGTCTAGCATGCGCTGTATAGGCAACAGGGCACGCTCTTGTATGGCTTTATCAACCTGAATTTCTGGCAACTCGTATTTCATACAAGTATATAGTTTTTGAAGGGTATTCATTTTCATGTAAGCACATTCGCTACATGCGCAGGTATTATTTTCCTTAGCTGGTGCTGGAATTAAAATTTTATGAGGTACTTCTTTCTGCATTTCATGTAAAATCCCTACTTCTGTCGCCACAATAAACTCGTTTGCTGGACTGGTTTTTACATAGTTAATTAACCCTGCTGTAGACCCTACGTACTCGGCTATTTTAAGTAGATGCGCTTCCGACTCTGGGTGTGCAATAATTCTGGCTTTAGGGTGCTCTTTATACACAGCCAATAATTTATCCATCGAAAATGCTTCGTGTACCACGCAGGCACCGTCCCATAACACCATATCGCGACCAGTTTCTTTCTGAATCCAAGCCCCCAGATTACGATCTGGAGCAAAAATAATTGGTTGATCTAAAGGCACCGAGTCTACAATTTTTCTTGCATTAGACGACGTGACACACAAATCGCTAATCGCCTTCACCTCGGCCGAAGTATTTACATAAGTAATAACAATATGGTCTGGATATTTCTTCTTGAATTCGGCTAAATCTTCTGCACTACAAGCATCTGCTAAAGAACAACCTGCATTTACATCTGGTAAAACCACTTTTTTGGTCGGATTCAATATTTTGGCCGTTTCAGCCATAAAATGCACACCAGCAAACACTATTAAATCAGCTTCGGTTTCTTGCGCTTTATAAGACAATCCCAAACTATCGCCAACGTAATCTGCCAAATCCTGAATAACTGGATCTTGATAATAATGCGCTAAGATAACCGCATTCTTTTCTGTCTTTAATTTTTTAATTTCAGCAACATAATCTATTTCACCAACAGATTCTTTAACTGGAATATAGCCCAGTTCTTTTATACTTTCTTCTGCAAAATCCATAATATCATTATAAATAGATTTCAAAAATAATGATTTTTATAACGATTTTTTAATCTTTAGTTAAGGAATTGCATATAATAAAAGTTACTCTTATACCTCAAAAAAATGCTATGGTTACTTTTGTACCGTTCCCATAAAATGATTCACTTTTGAATTTATAGGATTTCCCGAAGCGCGCCTAAATGAAGCTATTTGCCCGCAATGCCAAACAGCATCTGCTACGGGGCCGTTTATGGCATTCCAAAATGGCACTGTATTATTACCATTAGGTGTTTTAAACACCATGTTAAAAGCCTCCAAATCGGTTTGTTGTTTAAAAATATCGGAAGCTGTTTTTAAATTATTAAGGGTTAACGCTCGCAATTCGCAATAGGTTAATGCCTTTTTTAAGGTTTCTTTTGTGTGAGGCACCTGCAATGCGGCATCCTTAATTACTGTAGACAAGTCGTAAATATGTGCCATCGTTTCTAAGGTAGAACGTGTATCATCGCCCAACTTAAACTCTAAATCTGTATCACTCAACCCTTCTGTTGCCCAATAATAACGAAACCCTAATCCATCTATTAACCTACCCGTTACTGTACCTGCCGTATAAGCATTTGAATATTCTGGGAGTTCGTAATACGGTAAGTCTGTACTATTTTGGGCATTCATAAAGGATAGGGTTACAAGTGTAAAACCGAGAAGTAGTGTACATTTCATATTAAATTCCGTATTTATCAAACAAATATACTAACGCCGCCATAGAAGCGCCACCTAATTCTAGTTCGCGTTTATTTACAGCATCGAAAGTATCGCTAGCAGCATGATGATGATCGAAATAGCGCTGCGAATCTGGACGCAGCCCTATAGTAGCATTGGTATTGGTTTTAAGCGGGCCAACATCGGCTCCTGCATGACCTTTCTCGAAATAATGAATGAAATACGGTTTAAACAAATCTTGCCAGCTTAAAACTTTATCGAAAGTTTTTTGTGTACAATCGAACGAAAAACCTCTGGGTGTAAATCCACCGGCATCGCTTTCTAGAGAGACTACATGCGTTTCTCCTTTTTGCTTAGCGGCCTCGGCATAGGCGTTTGCACCACGCAATCCGTTTTCTTCGTTCATAAACATTACAACGCGTATACTGTGTTTAGGCTTAATATTTAAAGATTTAAAAAGATGCAAAACTTCCATAGACTGCACTATTCCTGCGCCATCATCGTGAGAACCATCACCTAAATCCCACGAATCTAAATGTCCGCCAACAATAATATAGTCGTTTGGATATTGTGTACCGGTAATTTCTCCAATAACATTATAAGATTTCACATCTGCTAACTGCTTACAATTTTGTTTAAAATAAAATTGAATGGATGTATCTATACTTAACATATGACTTAGCAAATCGGCATCTTTAGTACTAATGGCTGCAGAAGGGATTCGTTTTGAAACCGGCAAATCATCATAAGTCATACTACCTGTATGTGGCAAATCATCTATTTTTAAGGACATAGATCTTACAATAATACCCACAGCACCAAATTTTGAAGCTTCAACCGCCCCTTTATAACGCTGATTAACACAGCCGCTATACGCTTCGAAAGTATCTATTAAATCGGCTTGCATTGGTCGGTTATAAAACACAATTTTACCTTTAATTGCAGATTCGCCCAATTGTTGCAACTCTTCAAAATTTTTAACCTCAACAATCTCGGATTTAAGTCCTAAGGCAGGTGTGGCTACAGAGCCGCCCAAAGCACAAATATTTACAGGAGTAGTTTGTCCGCTAGCAGATGCTACATAAGCATATTCTTTAGCTCCTCTTATCCATTTTGGCACCATAACGGGTTGCAGCCAAACGTTGTCTAAACCTAATTCTTTTAAGGCCGATTCGCCCCATTCTACAGCGCGCTCGGCATTTAAAGACCCTGAAAGTCGTCCACCTATGTTATTAGAAAGATAGTCTAACCATTCGTAACTTTTACCCTGTGTTAATGCCGTATTATAAATTGACTTAATAACGGCTTCGTCGGTTTGACTAAATAAAATGGAAGACCACACCGTAAGCATTAGGGCAAGTAGTTTTTTCATAACAATACAATATGTTTAGGTTAATTTATGGGTAAATATAAGTGTAACGCGACTTTCCTATCTAAAAAAAATCATAAAACTAATCGTTAAGACATCATTCATTTTCTAACGAGGCTCTGTATTTAGCAATATTGTCTTTAGTATTATCGTCTAATTCAGGCTCTTTAATATCGGTATATGCTTTTAAAGTATCGTACAGAATGTTGGCTACAATTAAACGGGCTGTAGGTTTATCGTCGGCAGGAATATTATACCAAGGCGCATGTGGCTTAGACGTTTTATTAATAGCGTCTTGGTAACAAAACTGATAGTTATCCCATAAACCCCGTTCTTTCAAATCGCCAGCAGAAAACTTCCAATTCTTATTAGGTTTATCTAATCGTCTTAACAAGCGATGCTTCTGCTCGTCTTTAGACAGATTTAAAAAACATTTAAAAATGATGGTTCCGTTATCGGCTATATGCTTTTCAAAATTATTGATTTCATTAAATCTGCGCTCCCAAAACGCGTCATTAACATCCGATATATCTGTAACATCTGGTAAATTTTCGCTTAACACATATTGCGGATGCACACGAGTTACCAAAACATTTTCGTAATGCGTACGATTAAAAATTCCGAATTTACCTCGCGCTGGTAAAGCAATATAATGTCTCCATAAATAATCGTGTTTTAACTCTAAAGCCGTTGGCGATTTAAAGCTATGGGCAACAATACCACGCACATTAAAATCTTTAAAAACTTCGCGAATTAAACTGTCTTTTCCTGCGGTATCCATCCCCTGAAAACACACTAAAACAGCGTATTTACCATGCGCATACATGGTGTCTTGCAAATCGCCTAATTTTGCACGAATTTTTTCTAATTTCTTTTCTATTTTCTTTTCTGAAGCCTCTAAATCTACGCTTGTTTTTAAATCTTTAATGTTTATTTGCGACGTAATTTTATAATCATCTATACTAATATCTTTCATAATTTCGGAATCATTTTTAGGGTTCTAAACCTGTAAATTACGAAAACGAACTAAAAAATAGATTGTATTGTTAATTTTTTTACTAATTTTATCCTAACCTATTTATAACCCCAAATACTATGAAAAACTACTACGCTCTAGGTGTAGCATTGTTTCTATGCACATCTATTAAAGGATTTTCGCAATGTTCTGATGTTCAATCAGACTTATCTTATGCCTATTCGCATGTAAAAGATGCGTTCGAGGCAAATAACTTAACGCATTTACAATATTATGCCAACCGGTCTTTAGAAGCTTTTAAACGCGCACAAGAAAAATTTAAAACTTGTAAATGTGAAGTGGCAGACAATCTTACCTACGACAATATTATTACTCTCGAAAAGGTAGAAACTTCTGAAACTTTTGAAGATGGCCGCTTTTATATTAAACGTGCTATTGAAGGCGCCAAAAATACGATGAATGCCTTAGATAAGTGTACAGCTGTAAGCAGCACATCTAACTACTCGGCGGCAAGTACAACAATTAACACTACTATGGTAGCCCAAACAGATGCATCTGGACTAGACCCATTGCAACTAGCGGCACAAAAAGAACAAGAATTAAAGCAAATTAAACAATTGCTAATAGGAAAGAACAAAGCTGTTGTCCTTTCTAATATTGAAGTTTATAATCAGGCTTTAGAAATCTGTAATTGTAAATCTAAAATTTTGGACATCACCCAAAACGAAGAAGAAAACGAACTTATTTCCAAAAGTATCGAAGATATTAAATCGCATTATTTAAATACGCTAAAAGAATTAACTTCAAATTATTTAACACAATTAAACCAATGCGCATCTAGCGATTAACTGTTTAAGGCAGATTTAATGCGTCTTAAAACAAAAAAGCCTGAAAAGTTAAATTTTCGTCAATCTGAATTTATTTCAGATCCTCATAATCATTGATTTTCAATATGATGAGATTCTGTGTCAAGCACAGAATGACGCACTGTTTTACTTTTCAGGCTTTTTTTATTATTCAACAGCAAGCTTACTTTGTTGCATACAATTTTACATCGCTTTCTGTTACTTCTGTATTACTTAAAATAATTAAACGCTCTACAACATTACGCAACTCTCTTATATTACCCGTCCAGTCGTAATCTTGTAATAAACTGATCGCTTTACCCGAAAATGTTTTTTTAACCGTTCCGTGCTCTGCTGCTATTTTATCGGAAAAATAATCTATTAATAATGGAATATCTTCGCGTCTATCGTTTAAACTTGGCACTGGAATTAAAATAACTGCCAATCTGTGATATAAATCTTCTCTAAATCGCCCTTCTTCAATTTCTTTTTTAAGGTCTTTATTGGTAGCAGCAACAACACGAACATCTACTTTAATATCTTTATCGCTACCTACCCTTTGCACCTTATTTTCTTGCAGGGCACGTAAAACCTTTGCTTGGGCAGATAAGCTCATGTCTCCTATTTCATCTAAAAAAATAGTCCCTCCGTTGGCTGTTTCAAACTTCCCAGCGCGATCTTTATTCGCACTTGTAAAAGCGCCTTTTACATGACCAAACAATTCGCTTTCTATTAATTCGCTAGGTATTGCAGCACAATTTACTTCTATCATCGGGCCTTTTGCACGATCGCTTTTTTGGTGCAGCCAGTGCGCCACCAACTCTTTACCTGTACCATTACCTCCCGTAATAAGCACCCGAGCCTCTGTAGGGGCCACTTTATCGATTATCTCTTTTATATTGGAAATGGCGCTGCTTTCTCCAATCATCTCGTAATTTTTACTCACTTTAGTTTTTAAAATCTTGTTTTGCACTACAAGATCTTTTTTATCTAAAGCATTTCTTACTGTGTTTAATAATCGGTTTAAATCTGGGGGTTTAGAGATATAGTCGAATGCTCCCAAACGCATCGTTTGCACAGCGGTATCTAGATCGCCATGGCCAGAAATCATAACTATGGGAGTTTCTGGTTTAGCAATTTTTGAAGCTTCTAAAACTTCAACCCCATCCATTTTAGGCATTTTAATATCGCAAAGCACCAAATCGAAATCGTCGTTTTTTATTTTTTCGATTCCCAGCAAACCATCTTCGGCTTCATGCAACTCGTAAGTATCATTTTCTTCGGAAAGAATTTTCACTAAAACCCGTCTAATGGCAGCTTCATCTTCAATTATTAAAATTTTTGGCATATCATCAATTTTACATGGTATCAAAAAAATATCAACCCAATTTAATATTTTAATTTTAGATCTTTTGGTTTTCTAAAAGTAATCTCAACATTATAAACGCGGAAACTTTAAAAATAAACGAGATATTTTAGTATTTAATCCACTTGATTAATTCTTTATAGGTAGGTCGTTTTCCGTACATTAAAATCCCGACTCTGTAAATTTTGGCGGCAAACCATACGGTTAGAAAAAATGTGCCTAAAAGCAACAAAAACGATAGCAGTTGCTCCCAAATAGGTACACCAAACGGAATACGCATTAACATAACTACAGGAGATGTTAACGGAATAAACGAAAACACTCTAGATACCATGCCGTGAGGATCTTCTATTACTGTAAAAAAACCGATATAAACGGCTAAAATCAAAGGTACCAATAACGGAAATACGAATTGCTGCGTGTCGGTTTCGTTATCGACCGCAGCTCCAATTGCAGCATACATCGAGCTGTACAACAAATACCCACCAATAAAAAACAATACAAATGCAAAAATTAAATTAGCTATTGGTAAATGATAAAATGCGGTTATAATAGATTGTGCTTGCTCGCTTAAGGGTTGCCCGTTCATAGAATGTTTTACCAATTCTTGTTGAGGCGTTTGCACCTGCGTCATGTCTAAGCCAAAAATAGAACTTACCAAAAACATTAAAACGCTTCCTAAGATAATCCAAATAATAAACTGCGTAATTCCGGCCAGCGACGTGCCTATAATTTTCCCTAACATTAATTGTATCGGCTTAACAGACGAGATAATTACCTCTATAACACGACTTGTTTTTTCTTCAATTACCGAGCGCATAATCATGTTACCATAAATAATTATAAACATGAACAATAAATAGCCTGCCGCACCACCAAATGCTAATTTTATAACACTCTCTATTTTAGAAGTCGTTTCGCCAGAAAAGTTTTCTTGGGCTATATTTACTTTTATTTTAGACGATTCTATTTTATTTAGATCTACGCCTTCTTGAAGCAGTTTTAAATTGGTTAACGATTTTTCCAACTTACCTTCTAAACCCGAAATGATTGAAAGCGATGGCGACTCCTCAGAAAAAAATGTAATACCACCTTCTATCGCATCTACATCACTCTGTTCTCTTACATATAAAAGTCCATAATCTTCTTCTGCTCTTACCAATACCTTAGCCGCTTCAAGTTCTATGTGCTCTAACACTTTATACTTAGTCGTTTCGGTATCCTCGAACGTTTGCCCTAACACTCCTGTTTCGTCTAAAATGGCAATGGTGCGAACTTTATCGTTATTAACTTGAGACAAATAAGCAACTACCGCAATAAGTGCAATAAGTATAACTGGGCTTAAAATCGTCATAACTATAAAGGCCTTATTTTTAACCTTTGTTAAGTATTCGCGTTTTATAATAAGTGGCAAATGGTTCATGCTTAGCTATTATTCTTTATGGCTTGAATAAAAATATCGTTTGTGCTAGGTAGCAACTCTACAAAATGAGACACTTCTCCTTTTGTCGTTAAATAACTTAACAAATCGTTAGGCTTTTCGTTGGCTGCCAATTTCACATTAAGTTTTAACTGTTGGTCTATAGTTTTAAATTGAGCAGGCGACACCGAAAATTTATGAGCTAAATCTTGATGTAAATGGTCTATCTGATCTGTTTTTACACCAATTTCGTAAGTATTGTTTTTAAATTGACGCTTAATATCGGATAATTTACCATCTAATATTTTATTGGATTTATTTATTAACGCAATGTGGTCGCATAATTCCTCTACAGATTCCATTCTGTGAGTTGAAAAAATAACTGTCGCACCGTTATCGCGCAAACGTAGAATTTCGTCTTTAATTAAATTGGCATTTATAGGATCGAAACCCGAAAATGGTTCGTCGAAGATTAAAAGTTTGGGGGCATGTAAAACAGTAACTACAAACTGAATTTTTTGCGCCATACCTTTAGAAAGCTCTTGAATTTTTTTATTCCACCAGTCGCCTATTTCTAAACGCTCGAACCAGTATTGGAGTCGCTTTTTAGCTTCGGCCTTACTCAAACCTTTTAACTGCGCTAAGTACAATGCCTGCTCGCCAACTTTCATAGATTTGTACAACCCGCGCTCTTCTGGTAAATAGCCTATATCTTTTATGTGGTGGTTTTGTAATGGTTCGCCATCTAAAGTAACATAACCAACATCGGGCATTGTTATTTGATTTATAATACGAATTAGAGTCGTTTTTCCAGCACCATTGGGACCTAGTAAACCAAAAATACTTCCTTTAGGTACATTAATGGAAACTTGATTAAGCGCTGTAAAATCTCCAAATTTTTTAGAAATAGTATGCGCTTCTAAAATGTTACTCATGCTTTAGTTTAGTTAATTACGACTGTAAATATATTAAATGTTATTTTGCTAAAAACAGCCTATTGTTGCTTTATTCCTAAAAACACAAAACCCACCCTTAAATGAACCTAAGGATGGGAAAAAAATTGCTATGAAAAAGAAAAATTATCACTAAAGTGAATTAGTAATAATCCAAATATAACACTTTAAATTAAAAATTACTTAAAATTTTAATAGATTTTTTTAGAATTAGATAAAAACTAAAAAAATCCGTCAGCTGACGGATTTTTTTTAATCTTAAAATACGTTTAAGAAAACATATCTTTTACTTTCTCGAAAAACGATTTATCCGAACTTTCTGGTTTAGGATTAAAATGATCGTCTTCGCGCATCGATTCAAAAAATTCTTTTTGTTGTTTGCTTAAGGTTTTTGGAGTCCACACATTTACATGCACTAACAAATCGCCTGTACCATAACCATTAATACTAGGTATACCTTTTCCGCGTAAGCGTAAAATTTTCCCCGATTGTGTACCTGCTTCAATTTTTATGCGCACCTTACCTGTAACTGTATCTATTTCTTTGGATGTACCAAGTACAGCATCTGGTAAACTTATGTATAAATCGAAATGTAAGTTATCGCCTTCGCGTTGTAAGCTGCTATGGTTTTCTTCTTCGATGGCAACTAAAAGATCGCCCGACAAGCCATTGGCTCCTGGAGCTTCGTTTCCTTTTCCTGTTACTTTAAGCTGCATACCATCTACAACTCCAGCAGGGATTTTTATTGAAACCGTTTCTTCTTTTACTACCAATCCTTGAGCATCGGCATCGTTAGGTTTTTTATCGATAATTTGTCCTGAACCACCACAAGCCGTACATGGTGCTGCGGTTTGCATACGCCCTAAAATGGTATTGGTTACACGCGTTACTTGCCCAGAACCATTACAAGTTGTACAGGTTTTATAAGTTGTTCCTTTAGCCTGAACTTTGCGTCTTACTTTAACTTTTTTCTCTACGCCATTGGCAATTTCTTCTAAAGTTAGCTTCACACGAATTCTTAGATTACTACCTTTAACACGTCGCTGACCACCGCCAAATCCGCCACCGAACCCAGAAAAACCACCGCCGCCACCAAAGGCGCCTCCAAAAATATCTCCAAACTGACTAAAAATGTCGTCCATATTCATATGGCCGCCACCAAATCCGCCGCCACCTTCGAAAGCCTGATGACCAAATTGATCGTAACGTGCTCTTTTATCTTGGTTACTTAAAATCTCGTAAGCTTCTGCTGCTTCTTTAAATTTTGTTTCGGCTTCTTTATCGTCTGGATTTTTGTCTGGGTGGAATTCTATAGCTTTCTTTCTGTATGCCTTTTTAATTTCGGCAGCAGTTGCATTTTTATTAACTCCTAATATTTCGTAATAATCTCTCTTCATAGTGTGTGTCACTTTCGACCTTTATTAATTTCGCAATGTTTATAGTTTTGTTAAGGCTAGGTTATTGCCCAATAACCACTTTTGGAAAGCGTACAACTTTATCGCCTAACTTATACCCTTTTTCTATAACATCTATAATTTTACCTTTTAAATCTTCGCTTGGAGCCGGGATTTGTGTAATCGCTTCATGATGGTCTGCATTAAACGCATGTCCTGCTTCTACTTCAATTTGCTCTAAACCTTTACTTTTTAAAACGGTTTTTAATTTATTACTGATAAGCTCTACACCTTTTAAAAGATCTTTTTCTTCGGTTTTAGAAATTTCGTTGTAAGCACGATCAAAATCATCTATTACAGGCAAAAGGGCTTTCATAACATCTTCGTTTGCTGTTTTAAATAACTCTACACGTTCTTTTGCCGTGCGTCGCTTGTAGTTTTCGAACTCGGCAAATAAACGCAGGAACTTGTCTTTTTCTTCTTTCAATTGAACTTTCAAACTGTCTTCTGCTGAAACCTCTTCCTTTTCTTCGGTTTGGTTTTCAACTTGTTCCTCTACTTGATCTTGTATATTATCGTCTAGAATTTCTTCTTGATTATCTTTTTTACTCATGTCTTTTTCTATTTAAATAAACACTATCGATGAACGGCAAAAGTACTGCCATGTTTCGATATTTGCCAAAATGTCACAAATATTTTTTATATTTTTTTACAGATACATTCTATTTCAGTAAATTTGATGATTAACAATAAATTTTAAACTATGAAAAATAGAGTAATAACATTACTTAGTATACTTGCTATTGCTACCGCTCAAGTAAGTTGTAAATCCGATACAAAAAAAACTGAAGCTACCGAAGCCGAACCAGTTGCTGTTAGCGAAGTTACCGCGGTTAAATACAAAATAGATACCACGAATTCTGTTATAGAATGGAAAGGGTTTAAACCAACAGGCACCCACAATGGTACAGTTAAAATAGATATGGGAGTTTTAACTACTGAAGACGGTACACTTACCAGTGGAACCGTTGTGATAGATATGAACTCTATTACTGCATTAGACGTTGAAGGCGACCAAAAAACTAATTTAGAAGCCCACTTAAAAGGAACTGTGAAAGGCAAAGAAGGCGACTTTTTTAACGTTACCGAATTTCCGAGTGCTGGTTTTGAAGTAACAGATGTTTCCACCGACGAAGCTGGAAAACACGTCTTGTCGGGCAACCTATCGCTAAAAGGCATTAAAAAGAACGTATCTTTTCCTGTGGTAATTACAACAACTGGAAACGAACTGACTTTAGTGAGCGAACCATTTACTATAGACAGAACCCAATGGGGCATAAATTATGGTTCTAAATCGGTTTTCGACAATTTAGGAGACAAATTTATTAACGATGGTATGGAGCTAAAAATTAGCGTAAAAGCCACAAAGTAATTATATAACAACATCATCTTAAAAAAGCCATTCTTGATTAAGAGTGGCTTTTTTGTGTTATAAATTAATTAAGTAAATACTGAAATTGTAAAACCCCCATCCATTTTCTATCAATTTCTACACTACTATCGTTAATAGTTGAAAAAACAGGACGATTTTGCCCACCAATACTTAATTTCATTTTCTGGTTATTAATATACCAGTTCACCCCAAAACTGTAGGCAAACATGTTGTTGTTTAAGGCATCAAAATTACTCCATTGGCCTGTGTTGTATATTTGTATGTTTTTCCAAATTGTTTTAGTATGCTCTTGCCCTAAAAGTAATCCCAATTGCCAATACACAGAGGTTCCTGTACCCATTACAGGGAAAGCATTGCCCTTACCATTTAAACTTAAATAAGTATTATCGCCCCCTGAGGCTGGATTATTCACCCCTATATTTCGTAAATAATCGGGGCCAAAATCGTAATTAAAACACCCCACATACCCTGTAAACGCGCGAGCAAAAGACCAGTGTAATGGCAATTCTGTAAAAACATCTACAGCCCATAACCGCATGTCGTGGTATTGCAACTCTTCTTCTTGTAAAAACGACATAGCATCTGGCTGATATTTAAACCCTGCACCTAACGCCAACACCTGTTTACTACCTAAAAACGTTCCGTTAAAATTAGGACCACTAGTATATTCCTTATCTAAAAAATCATACTTGAAATACCCCGTGTATTGCAGTTTCAATTTATCGTAAGAGAAATCACTTATTCCTTCAGCAGGGCTAACATTACTAGCTCCCGTGTACGAATAGCTATACGGATCTATAATTCCAATTCTATAATTTAACCGACCAAAATCCCCATACACAAAAGCACTTAAATTGCGAGTAACGTCGTCTGTTTTGTTTAATGTGGGTTGAGCAATCAAAGGTAAATCTAAAGCCAACATTCGGGTTGTAGCTGGTGCGGTGTATCGCGACAAACCATCCCAAGTAGATTTACCTAAAGCGATATTAATTTTATCACTAAACTTATAGGTACCGTATAAATCTAAAACTTTTAACAACGGAGATTTAGTGCTTGCTTTGTTGTAATTATTTTCGCCAAGTACAGTGTAAAACTTAAAACGCTCTCCTACACTCCATCTTGATCCTAAGCGCAATCGTCTTAAAGATAAATCGAAATCGCTAGTCTGCAAATTTTGGTTACCATCTAAGCTTCCTGGGTTAAGTTCAGTATATCTATACCACAATTGTGCAGAGGCATTTAACTTCAATTTTATATTAGGCTTAGCACTTAATTGCCATTCTTTTGGTGTAGTTTCTGTTTGAGCGATTACAGAATACTTAAAAACACTACAACTACACATTACAACTAAAGCCAAAACAAACCGTAGTCTACCTATGTATTTTTCAGCAATTATTTTAGGACGTCGTTTCATAAAGCTCATTATAGTATTTAGCCACACCAACACAACCACAAACACCTCAAAACCAAATACATAATTTCACAAAATTACATCCTAATTAAAGTTAAAACTATGACTTTTATCATACCCCACCTTCTTAATAAGCTCTAACTTTGGTATATAAAAATAATTCATCATGAAAACAATATCCACAATTTTAGTTCCTTTCGATTTTTCTGAAGTAGCTCTAAATGCCCTGAAATATGCATTACATTTTATAGAAAATGATGACCAAGCTAAAATCATTTTAGCTCATGTTGAAGAAGGTGAAATCACTGAAGAAAATAAAGAAAAATTAGACCAAGTTGTACAAGCTTTCGGCACATCGTTAAGACACCCCATTATACCTGTAGTGGTAAAAGGAAAAATGATAGACGCACTATTGCACATACAAGACGAAACACCAATAGATTTAGTAGTTATGGGCACATGTCCAGACTACAACACTTGCAACTTGCAAACAAAAACTTCGGAGTTTGTGCTAATTGCCAAATGTCCTGTTATTGTTATCCCGAATGGCTACACCCAAACCAGTGTAAAAAAGATAGCCTTGATTATTGACAAAGAAAAAATTCACAACAACAAATTGCTAGGTATTTTATTAGATGTTTCTAGACGTTTCAATGCTATAGTAAATGTACTTACCGTGGTTAATAGCGACGAGCATTATGGCTATACAGAAAACGACGAAAAAAACGAGAACGATATTATTTACTACCTAGAAAACTTTTATTCGCACCATGCCTTTATAGAAGACACCGATATTGTACATGGGTTATTTAATTATGTAGAAGATAACGATATAGATCTGGTTGCTATTTTACCAAAAAACCATGCCCAAACACCAGTAACTTCGGAAGGTAAACTTACAAAAGCTTTAAGTCAGCAAACCAAAGTACCATTATTAGCTATAGATCTTTAATTCCCGAAACATGTTAACTTTAGGCATAATATTAGCATTTACAATAGCTTTATTTGTCTGGGGAAAATTTTCCCCAGACATTGTTGCCATGATTTCGATGTTAGCTTTATTTCTAAGCGGAATCTTAAATTTAGACGAAACCCTTAGTGGGTTCAGTAACCCAACAGTTATTATGATTGCAGGGTTATTTATAATTGGCGAAGGCTTATCTAGAACAGGGTGGACAGCAATTGCAGGCCAAAAATTTGTAAAACTAGCAGGCAAAAGCACGTCTAAATTACTTGTAATTGTAACGCTAGGCTCTGGTTTACTCTCTGGTTTTGTTAGCAATACAGGTACGGTTGCGGCCTTACTACCAGTATCGATTACCGCAGCATGGAGCGCTGGCACATTACCGTCTAAATTGTTAATGCCTGTAGCTTTTGGCTCTAACGCAGGTGGCTTATTAACTCTTACAGGGTCGCCTACTAACATTATAGTAAGCGATTATTTAATAGAGCAACACCAAAACGGATTTTCATTTTTTGAGTTTGCTTTAATCGGTGTACCGTTATTAATTATAGCCATTTTGTACTTTAAATTTTTTGGCATGAAAATGCTTCCAAAAGTACAAACACAAAATAAGCCAGACGATCTCAATTCAGAAATGAGTAAATGGATTAAAGAGTTTAGTATTGGGGATAACATGTATCGCTTAAGAATTAGATCGATGTCCCCCTTAATTAACACTCAAATTAAAACTTGGGATTTCGAAAGCCAATACAATATTTCTATTGTTAGACTTCGAAGACGCCACCCTAAACCGCTTAAAAGAGAACATGCATTTGTAGAGTTTCCCGACCATAATACAGAAATGAGATATCACGATATTATTACTGTTAAAGGAAATTTTGAAGATGTAGATCGTTTTATTCTGGATTATAAATTAGGCGTAATCCCTTCAGAATTTAATCAAAACGAATTAAAAAAAGAGTTAATCAACCAAGAAATTGGCTTAGTAGAAGTTTTAGTAACAGACACGTCTTATTTAATAGGAAAAAACGTTCCTTTAGGCACTTACCTTAGTAAGCAAGGCATTCAACTATTAGGTGTAAAACGTGAAGGCAAACCAATAAACGACGACATTAACATTAATATTAAAGCAGGCGACTCGTTTATTATAAGAGGAAGTTGGGAGAAAATAGAAGATTTAAAGTCGGTATATCGAAACCTTATCATTTTAGGAAGTCCCGAAGCGATGTCTAAAAACGTAGATATTTTAAACACAAAATCCTATATCGCTTTAGGTATTATGCTACTCATGATAGTATTATTAGCTTTCAAACTGCTACCAGGAGCCATTGCCGTATTACTATGTGCAGGAATTATGTTACTAACAGGCTGCGTACCTATACAAAAAGCATATAAAGACATTAGTTGGGTAAGTGTGGTTATGATTGCCGCTATGATACCAATGGGTATTGCGCTTCAAAAAACAGGAGCTGCTCAAGAAATTTCTAACCTTTTAATTCAAACATTTGGAGAATCCCACCCTATAATACTAATGGGAGGCATCTTTATACTAACAACAATTTTTAGTCAAACCATAAACAATTCAGCTACAGCTGTACTTATGGCACCTATAGCATATATGGCCGCAATTGGTATAGGTATATCGCCTAGACCATTTTTAATGACGGTGGCAGCAAGTGCCTCTACAGCGTATATGACGCCAATGGGAACAACAACAAACGCCATGGTTATGGGCGCTGGTGGCTATAAATTTATGGATTATTTAAAAGTTGGAACACCATTATTAATAATCACATTTTTAGCATCGTTAATTCTAATCCCATTATTCTGGCCTTTAGAGCTTATCGATTAAAATTGAAAACAAACAAATAAAAACAATATATTATGGAAACAATAGCAGAACCAAAAACAACATTAAACTTAAACTCTTACGGTTTAAACAATGTTAATGTACACTGGAACTTGTCTCCAGAAGCATTACAAGAAATCACTATTAATGAAGGTATGGGTACCGAAACCGAAAACGGAACCCTATGCATAAATACTGGAAAATTCACAGGGCGCTCGCCTAAAGACCGGTTTTTAGTGAAAGATAATTACACGAAAGACAAAGTTTGGTGGGGACGAATAAACAAACCTATTACTCCTGAGCAGTTTGATGCTCTCTATAACGAGGTTACAAACTACTTATCTGAAAAAGACGTATATGTAAGAGACGGTTATGTTTGCGCCCATCCAGAATACCAAATGAATGTGCGAACCATTACCGAATACCCTTGGTCCAACTACTTTGTAAAAAACATGTTTCTACGTTTTAACGACGCAGAATTAGAAAACTTTAAAGAAGAATGGCTCGTGTTATGTGCTCCTGGATATACTGCACCAAATCCTAAAGCAATGGGACTAAGCGATGGTAATTTTTCCATTTTAAATTTTACCAAAAAAATTGCATTGGTGGCCGGTTCTGCCTACACAGGAGAAATGAAAAAAGGCATCTTTTCTGCCCTTAATTTAATTTTACCTGTAGAAAAAGATGTACTGCCCATGCATTGTTCTGCTAATGTTGGCGAAGATGGAGACACAGCTATATTTTTTGGTTTATCCGGTACTGGTAAAACCACGTTATCTGCTGACCCCAATAGAAAATTAATAGGCGACGACGAACATGGGTGGACCAAAGAAAACATTATTTTTAATTTCGAAGGTGGCTGCTACGCGAAAGTTATAGACCTTACCGAAGAAAAAGAGCCAGACATTTTTAGAGCCATTCGTCCTGGTGCACTGTTAGAAAATATTTGTTTTAAAGAAGGCACTAAAGAAGTCGATTTTGCAAATAGCTCCATTACACAAAACACCCGTGTGAGCTACCCTATTGATCATATCGATAATATTCAAACGCCTTCATACGCTTCAAACCCAAAAAACATCTTTTTCTTAACCTGCGATGCCTTTGGGGTTTTACCTCCTGTATCAAAATTAACTCCTGGTCAAGCAGCCTATCATTTCATATCAGGATATACCGCAAAAGTAGCTGGTACCGAAGCTGGTATTACAGAACCTGTACCATCGTTCTCCGCTTGTTTTGGGGAACCTTTTATGCCGCTTCACCCTACCGTATACGCCGAAATGTTAAGTAAAAAAATGCAAGATGCAGGTGTAAACGTTTGGTTAATAAATACTGGATGGAGCGGGGGGCCTTATGGTGTAGGCTCCAGAATAAAATTGAAATACACTCGCGCTATGATTTCTGCTATTTTAAAAGGTGAATTAGACAATATTCGTTTTAATGCACACCCTATTTTTGGGTTGTTTATGCCAGAATATTGCCCAGGTGTACCTACAGAAATCTTAGATCCAATTAATACGTGGCTACAAAAAGGCGTTTATATTAGTAAATCCATTCAATTAGCCCATTCCTTCCACATTAACTTCGATAAGTTTGCTAATCAAGCTTCCGAAGATATTATTCAAGGCGGGCCACTAATTGATTCACACCATACGTTAGATGTAAATTTCTGATGTATTTTTGAATTATTTTTATGAAGGCTGTCCATAGGGCAGCCTTTTATATTGAAAACATTTTATTTATTAAACCAATTCCAAGTAATAGCCAAACCTTCTGCTACCGTAAATTGTGGCTTATACCCCATTAATGTTTGCGCCTTAGAAATATCGGCTAAAGAATCACGAACATCGCCTTGACGCGGTGGCCCATAAACAGGTTCCAACTCCGAACTTGCAGCATCCTTTAATGCTCCCCATAATTGATTAACACTAATGCGCTCGCCACAAGCCACATTAAACACTTCGTTTGCCGCTTCTTTAGGTGCAAAAAAACCTTTTACATTGGCCTGCACAGCATTATCTACAAAGGTAAAATCGCGTGTTTGCTCACCATCTCCATTTATTTTAGATGGTTTACCGTCTTTTAAAGCTTGCATAAACAACGGAATTACAGCTGCATATGCACCATTCGGGCTTTGTTTAGGGCCAAACACATTAAAATAACGTAAGCCAATAACATCGGTGCCATAAGTTTTGCCAAAAACATCGGCATACAATTCGTTTACATATTTAGTGACGGCATAAGGTGACAAGGGTTTACCTATCACATCTTCTACTTTTGGTAAATTTTGACTGTCACCATAAGTCGAACTCGAAGCTGCATACACCATACGTTTAACCGAACTACTCTCTTTTACAGCAACCAACATATTTAAAAATCCGTTGATATTAGCATTATTTGTTGCTATAGGATTCTCTATAGATCGCGGTACAGAACCTAAGGCCGCTTGGTGACTTACATAGTCTATTCCAGTTACCACCGCTTTACAGGTATCCAAATCGGTGATATCGCCCTCTATAAGTTCGAAGGCTCGATTCAATTTAAATTCCGATAAATTTTCACGATATCCATTAGAAAAATTGTCTAGAACCCTTACCTTTTTTGCGTTGTATTTTAAAAGATATTCTACAAGATTAGAGCCAATAAAACCTGCCCCTCCAGTAATTAAAAAACTTAAATTAGAAAGATCTTCTGAATGATAAATTGTATTATACATGGTTTTGGTTTTATAATCTGGCGTCTACAACATCTTTTGGCAAAAGCGACTTAACATCGAAAAGCACTCCTGAATCTGATTTTAATTGCTGGATATCTAATTTAAGAAATTCCTTGTGGGAAACCGCTAAAATTACGGCATCGTATTTCGGTTTTAATTCGGATTCATCCGTTATTAAATCTAAATTATATTCGTGTTTCACTTCCTCGACAGACGCCCACGGATCGAAAACATCTACATTAACATCGTAGGTTTTTAATTCTTCAATAATATCAATCACCCTGGAGTTTCTAATATCAGGACAGTTTTCTTTAAACGTAATGCCTAAAACCAAAGTGTTGGACCCTTTTATAGTTGCGCCTTTTTTTATCATCATTTTTACAGTTTCGGTAGCAACATAAGCTCCCATACTGTCGTTCATTTTTCTACCAGCTAAAATAATTTCTGGGTTGTATCCAGACTCAATGGCTTTTTGTGCCAAATAATAGGGATCTACACCTATACAATGGCCACCAACCAAACCTGGCGAAAATTTTATAAAATTCCATTTTGTACCAGCGGCTTCTAGAACTGCTTTGGTATCGATATTCAGAATTCTAAAAATTTTAGATAATTCGTTTACAAAAGCGATGTTAATATCGCGTTGCGAATTCTCTATTACTTTAGCTGCTTCTGCCACTTTTATAGAAGGTGCTAAATGTGTACCAGCTGTGATGATAGATTTATATAATTCGTCTACTCGAGTTGCAATCTCTGGAGTAGAACCTGAGGTTACTTTCAAAATTTTTGTTACCGTATGCGTTTTATCGCCTGGGTTGATGCGCTCTGGTGAATATCCTGCAAAAAAATCTGTATTAAATTTTAAACCAGAAAACGATTCTAGAATAGGCACACAAATATCTTCTGTAACACCAGGGTAAACAGTCGATTCGTAAATTACGATATCATCTTGTTTTAGAACTTTCCCTACAGTCTCACTGGCTTTAATTAACGGCGTAAAAATAGGTTTATTTAAAGCATCTGTAGGAGTTGGAACCGTAATTATATAAATATTGGTAGATGTTAAGTCCTCAAGATTATCTGTCATGTATAATCCTGTTTCCGAAGTTTTATCCTGTGTTACGACTTCCTGTAATTCTGGAGTAGACACCTCTAACGTTCTATCTATAGCTTGTTTTAATTCCGACACACGTTTTGTATTGATATCAAAACCTATTACAGCAAACTTTTTAGCAAACTCAACGGCTAACGGTAAGCCAACATACCCTAAACCAATTATGGTTATTTTGTCTTTTTTTTGCATAAGATATAATTAATAGCAAATATTATAAAATTCGTTTACACGAATGAATCTTTAGCTTTTTGGTTATAAAGCTTTTACAGTTTAAAGAACGTATGTTTAAGTTCTTTTTCCTATTAAATTCGTTTTATAAAACGTTTTATTCGACCTATTACACCTTTATTTCCTTCAGATTCGTGATATGCATTACCATACATGCCATACCCATATCCGTAACCATATCCGTAGCCGTAGCCATAACCGTAATTATGGTTGGTTTTGTGTTTATAAAAGTTAAGCACAAAGCTAATGTTCTTTACTTCACCCATACGATATTTAGCATTAATAAGCGAGAGCATACCTTTTTTAGTGTAATCTAAACGCACCATAAAAATAGTTGCATCGGCAAATTGTGTTAACTGCAAAGCATCTGTTACCAATCCTAAAGGCGGCGTATCTAGAACTATCATATCGTATTCTTTACGTAATCTAGTAAGTAAGTGAGTCATGGTATCTCCCATCAACAATTCTGAAGGGTTTGGAGGCACAGGCCCAGAAGGTATAACAGCTAAATTTTCGATTTCTGTTTGATGTGTCACTTCTTCCAAACTATGTTCTCCTATCAAATAATTCACCATTCCCAAATCGTTAGAAATACCAAAATCCCCAAAAATTTTAGGTTTCCGCAAATCCAATCCTAACAAAATTGTTTTCTTACCAGACAACGCATACACTGTAGCCATGTTAATGGATGTAAACGTTTTCCCCTCACCACTTACCGACGAGGTAACCATAATGGTTCTTCCTAAACCCTGATCGACTTCGTGTTTTTTAAATATAAACTGTAAACTTGACCTAATAGCTCTGAACGATTCGGCTACAGCCGATTTTGGTTTTTCGAAAACCACTAAATTATTATGATACTTGTATTTACCTATTAAACCCAGAATTGGAATTCTTGATAAACGCTCTACTTCATCCGAGCCATGTATGGTATTATCTAATAGGTAAATGATAAAAATTATAAGCATAGGTAAGAAAAAGCCAACCATTAAAGCCATCATATAATTAAGTGACTTGTTCGGACCAATAAGTCCGCCACCAATATCTTTAGCATCGTCTATTGATGTGATATCCGATATGTTTGCTGCTTTTACAATAGCTGCCTCGCTACGTTTAGCCATATACACATTATACGCCTCTTGACTAATGTCTAGCTTACGCTGAATTTTTAAATATTCCTGTTGGTCTTCAGGCAGATTACTCAATTTTGCCTCAAGCGTTGCGGCTTGTTTTTGAATACTATTTAACTGAAGTCTAATGGTACTTTTAGTAGCATCAATAGTTTCTAGAAGCACTTTTTTCTCGGCATTTATTCTTCGGTCTAAATCCTTAAATAAATCCGAGCTTTCCTTCATAGTATATTCCAAACTTTGTCGCTCTATCGCCAAGGCTGTAATTTTACCCACACTTTGCTGAATATTGGGCTCGTCTATACCTACAGATGATGGCGCTGCGATATTTACATAATTTGTTTTGGTGCGTAAATAATCGTCTAACGCATTTAAGTAATTTAGCTTAGTCTGTTCTATTTCTTTAGCCATTTCGTACTCACGTAAACGCGACGAAACCTCTGTCATTTCTGCATCAACATCAAATACCTTATTTTGTTTTCTAAAGGTGTTCATCTCGTCAGACACATCTTTCAAGTTGTTATTAACACTCGCCAAACTACTATCTATAAATCGAATGGTATTTGTTGCATACAGATTTTTACGTTCTAATTCTGTTTTACTTAAAATAGCTGTTGTAGCATTAAGATAATCTACTATTTTGGCTTTGTTATGTCCGGTTAACGAAAGTTTTAAAACCGATGAAGATTCTTTAGAAAAGGGCTCGGTTTTCACCGCATTTTTATAACTATTTACAACCTGGTCGAAATCTAAAAATTTCACAAAATATTCGCTCCCATTTGTTACGGCCTGGTCTGGTTTTGTATACAACGTAAAATGGATAAATGATAAATTTACAGGCTTACCAACCTCGAAAACCTTATTAAAAATACCTACAGGCAAACTTACGCTACCCATATGTTTATCGCCATAAAACTGAACTTTTCCTTCAGATTTTTCGAATTCTGAAAACAACTCGAATTGTTTGTCATTTAAAAATCGGATGCCTAATGCATGGTTTAAAAGTTGTCCTTTTTCATTATCTATTTCAACATAAAAAGGGGCTGATTTATAAATATCTTCTTTCCTGTATTTACCTTCCTTTAAATACTCTAAGTAATACTGAAGCGAATCTACAACCTTCTCGTTATGGCTTCTGGTTTGTAAAGAGGTAATCACTTTGCCTACTTTTCCTGAGACACCTCCCCAGTTAAACGAAATACTGGTATTGGCTGTAAAAAATGGGTTTTGGTCGTTTTCTACAGAAATTAAAGAGTCTAATCTATAAATGTTTTGCTTTCTAATATTTATAAGGTAAGCAATTATTAAAGCGGCACCAATGCATAACAACACCAATTTCCACAGGTTTAACACTTTAAACAAATACCCTCTAAAATCGAAGGTCATGCCCCCCGATTCCATTTGATCCTGATCGTCATACTCGTACTGCACCATGGGTTATAATCGATCTATTAATAATAATGTTGTTGTCCCTAAAGTAATAATGGTTGCAATAGTCGTTAAGGTTTGCATTCCTGTTTCGCCTGTTCCCCAAGATTTTTGTGGTAATGGTTTTACGTAAATAATATCGTTAGGCTGAATGTAATAATATGGCGAATCCATAACATCTTCACGCGTTATATCGATATGATGAATTTTTTGTCCTTGCGGATATTGCCGTATAATCATAATATCTTTTCGGTCTCCAGTAATAGGAATTTCTCCTGCATTGGCTATAGCTTCAAAAATATTTACCCGATCTTGAAACAAGGTATTCGTTCCGGGCGCAGACACTTCTCCACTAACCGTATAGCGCAACCCCGTAAGCTTTACAGTTACAAATATGTTAGCCGTTTCTTTAAATTGTTCTTCTAAGAGTTTTTGCTCTAAGATTTTTTCAATTTCTTCAGTAGTATATCCTAACACATTTACTTTTCCCAATGCGGGAATTCTAATTTCGCCATGTAAATCTACCGTAAATCCATCAAAATAAGCACGCTCATCGCTATCTGCACTTAATAAATCTTCTCCTACCGGATTAAAGATTTGTACGGCATCCTGATCTAATGCTTTTACTCTAATATTTAAAATATCGTAAACCTGAACACGATAAGGCGCTTGGGCTGCCACGACTTTAGCAATAGAATCGGCCTCGGTTTCCGAAGGTTGTAAATACACCATATCTTTATGAGGAACACAGCCCGAAATGGCTAAACATAAAATGATGCAAATGGTCGTAAGGAATTTGGTCATGAATAGCGATCAGTGATTTACTGACAAATATAAGTTTTCGACAGGAATATCAAAACTAATCGTTTACTTTTTGGATATTTGCAAAACAATTCTAAAACCTATCAACTCTTGAATTATTTAACTGTAGAAAACATATCTAAATCTTACGGAGAACTTACCTTGTTCGAAAACCTATCGTTTAGCATTCATAAAGATCAAAAAATAGCTTTTGTTGCAAAAAACGGCACGGGCAAAACATCTATTTTAAATATTCTTGCAGGATTAGACCAACCCGATACAGGACAAATAATTTTCAGAAAAAACATTACGGTTTCCTTCTTACCTCAAGAACCTAATCTAGACCCTAACTTAACGGTAGAAGACACCATTTTTGATGCCGATCACGATATTTTAAAAGTCATTAAAAATTACGAAAAAGCATTAAACAATCCTGAACAAGTTGAAGCTTACCAAAAAGCATTCGAACAAATGGATCGGTTTAACGCTTGGGATTTCGAAACACAATACAAGCAAATTCTATCGAAATTAAAACTCGATAACTTTTCGCAAAAAGTAAGCACCCTTTCTGGCGGACAAAAAAAACGCTTAGCCCTTGCCAACGCTTTAATTAATAAGCCCGATTTATTAATTTTAGACGAGCCTACCAACCATTTAGACCTGGAAATGATAGAGTGGTTAGAATTGTTTTTTGCCAAGGAAAACATGACCTTGTTTATGGTTACCCACGATCGGTTTTTCTTAGAACGGGTTTGCAACGAAATTTTAGAACTAGACCAAGGCGAATTATATAACTACAAAGGCAATTACTCGTATTACCTTGAAAAAAAAGAAGCCAGAGTAAATCAAGAAGCGGTAGAAACAGGCAAAGCCAAACAACTCTTCAAGAAAGAATTGGAATGGATGCGACGCCAACCCAAAGCCAGAACTACAAAATCAAAATCGCGTATAGACGATTTTCACGATATTAAACAACGTGCCCATAAACGCCGCAAAGAACATCAAGTAGAATTAGAACTTAACATGGAGCGATTGGGCAATAAAATTGTAGAACTACACAATTTAAAAAAAGTGTTTAAAGATAAAATCATTTTAAACGGCTTTACTTATAATTTTCAACGTGGAGAACGTGTGGGTATTATTGGTAAAAATGGTACTGGAAAATCTACCTTTCTAAACATTTTAACTCAAAGCACGACTCCAGATAGCGGTAAAATAACTTTAGGAGAAACCGTAAAATTCGGCTATTACACACAAGCAGGCATAGCTGTCAAACCCGACCAGAAAGTAATAGATGTGGTACGCGAATTTGGCGATTACATTCCGCTTAAAAAAGGGAGACAAATTAGTGCCCAACAACTTTTAGAACGCTTTCTATTCGACCGAAAAAAGCAATACGATTTTGTAGAAAAATTAAGTGGTGGCGAACGCAAACGCTTGTATTTATGTACGGTTTTAATTCAGAATCCTAATTTTTTAATTCTGGATGAACCTACAAACGATTTAGACATTGTAACGCTAAATGTTCTTGAAGATTTCTTACTAGATTTCCCAGGGTGCTTAATTGTTGTGACTCACGACCGTTATTTTATGGATAAAATTGTAGACCATCTTTTTGTGTTTAGAGGCGAAGGTGTTATTGAAGATTTCCCTGGAAATTACAGCGATTTTAGAACTTACGAAGACAGTCCAGAAGTAACAATTTCTGAAGATAAAAAAGAAAAAAAACACTGGAAACAAGATTCTGGAGCAAAACTCTCGTACAACGAACAAAAAGAGTACAATAACATTGAAAGCAAACTAAAATCGTTAGCGTACGATAAAACCGAATTGGAAGCCAAGTTTAATAATCCCGATTTAACCCAAGACCAAATTAACGAGCTCTCTTTAAAACTTGAAGCCATTATTAACGAAATAGACCAAAAAGAAGAGCGTTGGTTCGAACTTGCATCAAAATTAGAAGAATAAATTTTAGTATTCGTGTTTTATCAAATTCAGCAGTATTTTAAATACTTAAAACAATCTACCAATCAACACGGGGTACATTCGCCGTTTGTATATCATTTGGTAACACAATGTTTTTACAACAAAACCAAACCTAAGGCTTATAACGCAATTAAAAATTACAAAGCAGAACTGCTAAACAACCAAAACAGCTTAACAATTACCGATTTGGGTTCAGGATCAGTTTACACAACAAATAAATCCCGCAAAATATCAAGCTTAGCGCAACATGCGGGAGCTTCAACAAAACACGCCAAATTACTTTTTAGACTTACACAATATTTTCAATTTAAAAATAGCTTAGAACTTGGTACTTCTTTAGGCATATCTTCTCACGCCATAGGTCTAGGAAACCCTAACGGGCATCTCACCACGATTGAAGGTTGCCCAGAAGTTTCTAAATTCACCGCACAAAATTTACAGAGCAAGCGCCTTAAAAACGTATCTGTTTTAACAGGAGATTTTGCGGATGTTCTTCCGCAATTAACAAACACATCTTTCGATATGGTTTTATTTGATGGCAACCACAATAAAGCTGCAACTTTAAAGTATTTTAATCTGCTACTCCCCAAAACCCATAACGATACTGTTTTTATTTTTGATGACATTTATTGGTCTAAAGACATGACAGAGGCTTGGCAAGCCATTAAAAATCATCCTAAAGTAACAGTCACTATAGACACCTTTCAATACGGGTTTGTGTTTTTTAGACAAGAACAAACCAAAGAACATTTTACAATACGCCTGTAACCTTGTAACATTTTGCAACACTTAGCGTCTTATCGCAAAGACCAAGTTAAATTTAAGGCAAGTTAAAAATGTAAACTACTTATGTATTTTAAAAACCTGTATCTTGCACCTACCATAACCTCAGCATTTATTTTATGAGCAACGTTATCGAAATTTCTAATATTATTCGCGATTTTAAACTCGGGCAAGAAACTGTTCACGTTTTAAAAGGCATTGACCTAACCATAAAACGAGGTGATTATATTGCCATTATGGGACCTTCTGGTTCTGGAAAATCTACGCTAATGAATCTTCTTGGTTGTTTAGACACCCCTACTGCAGGGACCTATATTTTAAACGGGAAAGATGTTAGTAAAATGACCGACGATGAATTAGCCGATATAAGAAACACCGAAATTGGTTTTGTGTTTCAAACCTTCAATTTACTACCCAGAACCACAGCTCTTGACAACGTTGCATTACCAATGGTATATGCTGGCCTATCTAAATCCGAACGCCATAAACGCGCAGAAGAAGTACTTACAGAGGTAGGGCTAGCCGACAGAATGGATCACAAACCCAATCAGCTTTCTGGAGGTCAAAGGCAGCGTGTTGCCGTTGGCCGTGCCCTTGTTAATAAACCTTCAATTATTTTAGCCGACGAGCCAACTGGAAACTTAGATTCTAAAACCTCGGTAGAAATTATGGCGCTTTTCGACACCATACACAGCCAAGGCAATACCGTAATTTTAGTAACTCACGAAGAAGACATTGCAGAACATGCGCACCGCATCATAAGATTAAGAGACGGATTGATTGAAAGCGATAAACGCAACGAAAAATTAACGGTTAATCCTTAGCCTTAAAATTGGTCTATTGCCCAGTAAAGTTTTATTTTTGATACCTTACAACATCCAAACAAGGTCATGAAAATATACACAAAAACAGGCGATAAAGGCACTACTGCTCTTTTTGGGGGCTCAAGAGTTCCAAAACATCATATTCGTATAGAAAGCTACGGCACTGTAGACGAACTAAACTCGCATATTGGTTTAATACGAGATCAAGACATTAATACAAACTACAAAACGCTTCTTAACAGCATTCAAGACAAATTATTCACTTTGGGCGCTATGCTGGCGACACCCCCAGAAAAAGAAACTTTAAAAAACGGAAAGGAACGCTTGAACATTCCTAAAATTTCGGCTCTAGATATTACAGCGTTAGAAAATGCTATAGATAGTATGAACGACGCATTACCACCTATGACGCATTTTGTATTACCAGGCGGACACCAAACCGTGTCATTCTGTCATATTGCGCGCTGTGTTTGCCGTCGTGCCGAACGTTTAGCCGCTGCTTTAAATGATATCGAGCCCGTTCAACCCGACGTTTTAACCTATTTAAACCGCCTATCTGACTATCTTTTTGTATTGGCACGAAAGTTGTCTCTAGACTTGCATGCAGACGAGATAAAATGGGTTCCGGAAAAACTTTAAGAAACTCTGCACAACAAGCCAAACACAACAAGCTTGAAGTCAACGTGTTCTATAACACATCGCGTTCTTTTATTTAATGATGAAATAATTCATTTTTTTCTTGACTTTTTAAACTAAAAAATTATTTTTGCACAAAATTAAAACGAATTACAAATGTATTGGACTTTAGAATTAGCATCTTATTTGAGCGATGCACCTTGGCCAGCGACTAAAGATGAGCTTATAGACTACGCAATTAGAACTGGAGCACCTCTAGAAGTTGTTGAAAATTTACAATCCATTGAAGATGAAGGCGATTCGTACGACTCGATTGAAGAAATCTGGTCTGATTACCCGACTGATGAGGATTACCTCTGGAACGAGGATGAATATTAATATACTATAAAGAAAAGTTAAAAAGTCTCATTACGAGACTTTTTTTTGTGCTATTCTTTATGAAACATAACAACAAACCGTATCTTTGGGTGCTTTGTTACAAAGCATTTAAAGACCTTAACTTTATACGTTAAGCCCTAGGCTTAACACAACCTTTAACACACATACTCATGAATTTTTTAAATTCTGTACTAAAGCTATTTGTTGGTGATAAATCTAAACAAGATGTAAAATCCATCATGCCTTTAGTTGATAAAATTAAATCTTTTGAACAGGCTCTAGAAGCATTGTCGCACGACGAATTAAGAGCAAAAACTGATGCTTTTAAAGCTCAGATTGCAGCAGGAAGACAGCCTTTCGAAGATCAAATATCTACACTCCTAGAAGAAGCCAATACTACCGAAGATATAGATAGACGCGAGGACATTTATCAAGAAATCGATAAATTAAAAGACGAAGCCTACCAAGCCACCGAAAATGTATTAAACGATATTCTACCAGAAGCTTTTGCTGTTGTTAAAGAAACTGCAAAACGCTTTAGAGATAACACCAACGTTACCGTAACAGCAAATGCTTTCGACAGAGAAATTTCTGGATCTAAAGACTATGTTACTCTAGAAGACAATAAAGCCATTTGGGCAAACTCTTGGGACGCCGCAGGTAAAGCCATAACATGGGATATGGTACATTACGACGTACAACTTATAGGTGGTATTGCCATGCACCAAGGTAAAATTGCAGAAATGCAAACTGGTGAAGGTAAAACCTTAGTAGCCACCTTACCAATGTACCTTAATGCCATTGCTGGTAAAGGCGTACACTTAGTAACGGTAAACGACTACTTAGCCAAACGTGATAGCGCTTGGATGGCACCTATATTCGAATTTCACGGTCTTACCGTAGATTGTATAGATTACCACCAACCCAATTCCGAAGCACGTAAAAAAGCTTATAACGCAGACATTACTTACGGAACAAACAACGAGTTTGGTTTCGATTACCTTCGCGATAACATGGCGCACTCGCCAAACGATTTGGTACAACGCCCACACCACTACGCCATTGTAGATGAGGTTGATTCTGTTTTAGTAGACGACGCCCGTACACCGTTAATCATTTCTGGCCCTATTCCGCAAGGCGATCGCCACGAGTTTAACGAACTAAAACCTAAGGTTGATGATATTGTTGGGGTACAACGCAAATACTTAACCGGAGTACTTGCCGAAGCTAAAAAGTTAATCACCGAAGGCGACACCAAAGAAGGAGGTTTTCAGTTGCTACGCGTTTATCGTGGTATGCCAAAAAACAAAGCACTTATTAAATTTTTAAGTGAAGAAGGCATCAAACAACTCCTTCAAAAAACCGAAAACTTCTACATGCAAGACAATAACCGCGAAATGTCTAAAATTGATGCGGAATTGTTTTATGTTATCGATGAAAAAAATAATCAGATAGAATTAACCGATAAAGGTGTTGAATATCTTTCAGGAAAAGACGATCCGAACTTTTTTGTAATGCCAGAAATTGGCGTAGAAATTTCTAAAATTGAAGCTAAAGGATTAACTGCCGAAGAAGAAGCCAACGAAAAAGAAGACTTATTTAGAGACTTTGGTATTAAATCGGAACGCATACACACCCTTAACCAATTACTAAAAGCCTATGCCCTTTTTGAAAAAGACATTCAATATGTGGTAATGGACAATAAGGTAATGATTGTTGACGAACAAACAGGTCGTATTATGGATGGCCGACGTTATTCCGACGGTCTTCACCAAGCTATTGAAGCTAAAGAAAACGTAAAAATTGAAGCCGCTACCCAAACCTTTGCAACAGTAACCCTTCAGAATTACTTCAGAATGTATCGCAAATTATCGGGTATGACGGGTACTGCCATTACCGAAGCTGGCGAATTCTGGGAAATCTATAAATTAGATGTTGTTGAAATTCCTACCAATCGTCCAATTGCAAGACACGACCGCGAAGATTTAGTTTACAAAACCAAACGCGAAAAATACAATGCGGTAATCGAAGAAGTAACTAAATTATCGCAAGCTGGTCGCCCAGTTTTAATTGGTACCACTAACGTAGAAATTAGTGAACTTTTAGGAAAAATGCTTGCTATGCGCAAAGTACCACATAACGTATTAAACGCAAAACTACATAAAAAAGAAGCCGACATTGTTGCCGAAGCTGGACAGCCTGGCCAAGTAACTATTGCCACAAACATGGCAGGTCGTGGTACAGACATTAAATTAACCGATGCTGTTAAAAAAGCAGGAGGTTTAGCCATTATAGGTACAGAGCGTCACGATTCGCGCCGTGTAGACCGCCAGTTACGTGGTCGTGCAGGACGTCAAGGAGACCCTGGAAGCTCTCAGTTTTACGTGTCGTTAGAAGATAATCTGATGCGTTTATTCGGATCTGAGCGTATTGCTAAGATGATGGATAAAATGGGACTGGAAGAAGGCGAAGTTATTCAGCATTCTATGATTTCAAAATCTATTGAACGTGCCCAGAAAAAAGTTGAGGAAAACAACTTTGGCGTTCGTAAGCGTTTATTAGAATACGACGATGTTATGAATGCGCAACGCGAGGTGGTTTACAAACGTCGTCACCATGCATTATTTGGAGAGCGTTTAAGTGTAGATTTAGCCAATATGATTTTTGATACCGCCGAAGGTATTGCAGAATCTAACAAAGCAGCAAACGATTATAAAAATTTCGAATTCGAATTGATTCGTTATTTCTCTATGAGTGCGCCAATTACCGAACAAGAATTCAACAAGCTTAGCGCTCAAGACATTGCTGCAAAAATTTACAAAGCCGCTTTCGATCATTACAAATCTAAAATGGCTAGAAATGCTGAAACTGCATTTCCTATTATAAAGAACGTATACGAAACACAAGGCGATAAATTTAAACGTATAGTTGTACCATTTACAGATGGTGTAAAAACCTTACAAGTTGTAACAGATTTACAACAAGCCTACGAAACCGAAGGAAAACAGTTAATAACAGATTTCGAAAAGAACATTACACTTGCCATTATAGACGATGCCTGGAAAACGCATTTACGTAAAATGGACGAGTTAAAACAATCGGTACAATTAGCTGTACACGAGCAAAAAGATCCGTTGTTAATTTATAAATTTGAAGCCTTCGAATTGTTTAAGGATATGATTAGCCAAGTTAATAAAGATGTAATTTCATTCTTATTTAAAGGCGAATTACCTGCAGAAGACACCAATACTATTAGCGAAGCCAGACAACAAGCGCCTAAAAAAGAGAACTTAGAAACCTCTAAAGAAGAAATTCCTAATTTAGACGAGCGCGCTGCGCAAAGCAGAGCTGCGGGACAAACCCAACGTCAGCCTGAAGTTATAGAAACCATTGTTCGCGACAAACCTAAAATTGGCAGAAACGACCGTGTTACTATAAAAAACATTAGAACTGGCGAAAATAAAACCGTTAAGTTTAAACAAGCCGAACCGCTTTTAGGTAAAGGCGAATGGGTAATTACCGAAGATTAAATCTTCTTTATACATATACATTTAAAAGAAAGGTCTGCTAATTTTATAGCAGACCTTTTTAGTTTTCTACTATTTACATATATTAGTTTTATTATCTTTAATAAAATTATTTGTATGAAACGTGTAATTCTTCTCTTATTTCCCCTCTTATTATCTCAATTTATCTCTGCCCAAACCGACAGTTTAAACACCATATCAAAACCAATAAATTCAGATTATTTTAATCTTGAAGAAGAAGAAAAGTTTTTTTTACATACTAATAAAACAACTTATTTTACGGGCGAGAGAGTTTGGTGGAAAGCCTATGTTGTTCAAGACATTAACGAAAAACCGTCTACAAATACATCAAACTTATACGTAAACTTTTACAATCCTGAAAAAAAGCTAATATCCCATCAACTATTTTTTTGCGACAATGGTACTTCTAACGGAGAAATAGATCTTCCCGAAGACTTAAAATCTGGCACTTATTATATTGCCTTAGACACACAATGGAACAGAAATTACAATAACCCCTATACGACATCTATACAAGTAATTAATACTAAAACCAACAACTCGCAAACACAAGAAAGCATTGCAAGTGTTAACGAAGATTCTAAAAACATTACTGTAGAATTTTATCCAGAAAGTGGCGCCTTACTCGAAAATATAAAAAACACTGTGTATTTTAATATTAAAAATAACGGTAAATACACGCCTAACCAAACCGTAAAAATTATAAACACAACCATACAAAAGCAAAAATTACAAACCAAAACAAACGCTTATGGTCATGGGCAATTTGATTTTGTTTACAACAGTAAGAATAATTATTCGCTAGAATTTAATTATAACAACAAAGATTATCGCTTTACCTTAAATACAAATACAGACTCGGGCATTGTAATACATAAAGAAATAAAAGCAACGGAAAGTAGTCAAGAAAAATTTGTAATAAAATTTAGTGAGGAGGTAGTAAAAAAACATCATGGCGAAAAGCTGTATACCATCGTGCACAGAAACCAAAAACCTATTTATATCAAGGCTTTCGAAATAGACAAACAATATCTTAATTACGGTTTACCTATAGAAAAACGCGAATTGTTTAATGGCGTTAACACGCTTACTATTTTCAATACAAAAAATCAACCTCTTGCCTAGCGTCACTTTTTTATACAAAATAAAAAACCAATCAATTTAGATACCAAACAGGTTAATGTAACTAAAGATTCTGTTACTATAGATTTTAAATTAAAAGATATTTATAGCCTAACCAATTTAAGCATTTCTGTATTGCCATCGGAATTCAAGCTAAACAATAACCCCAATACTATTCTAGATGATTTTTTAATAAATTCGTATACCAAAGAAAGGCTTCCAAATACATCGCAATTAAACTCCAATGAATTAGATTTATTTTTACAAACCCAAACAAAACCAACGTTAAAAAATAAATTTAAAGACAAAAAACCTTTCTTTACTCCAGAACGAGGATTAACCATTCACGGGGCGGTTAACGCGAATTCGGAAGGGCAATGTAAAATACTTTTAACTTCTAAAGAAAATGAAATTATAGAATTTGCTCCGCTTAAAGCAGACAAGACCTTTACTTTTAACAATTTAATTTTAAACAACACCTCTAATTACAATCTATCGCTAATAAACGAAAACGGAGAATTAATTAATGCTGCATTTTTTATATACAACTCCAATAAAAGCTACAAACCAGACAGTCTTTTAGTAAAAAACAAATCGTATTTAACCACCACGAACTCCAAAAAAACAGACACCCATATAACACCAAACTACAATATTAGTTACCAAAATGCCGAAATTTTAGAAGAAGTTGTGCTAGAAGGCAAAAGTAAAACCAACAAAAATTTATACCCAAAACTACCTACGGGACCAGGGACAAATTTCTTTAAAAAATTAAATTTTGACGAGAAAGACGCCTACAACTTTACTGTAATAGAATACCTGAATAACCAGAGCGGCATTCATGCATTCGATCAAGCAAAAATAGACAGATCAGAAGGGTTTGAAAAAGTAGATTATATTAGTGTAATTTTTAGACGCAACAGAGCAGCATCGTTATACGGTAGTCCCGAAGCTTTAATTTTAATAGACGGACTTCCTGTAGATAATGAAATCTTAAAAAACATGAGATTAAATCAAGTTGAATCTATCGAACTTAATCCAAATGGCTCTGGATATGGGTTTAGAGGTGGTAAAGGCGTGGTCGCTATACAATTAAAAAAAGGAGGAGAAAATAAAATAAAGACTTCTGGACCTTCAACATCCTACACCAGTCTACCTGATTTTGGCTACACAGGATCTTCACCTTATTACTTCCCGCCTGCGTTAATTTTTAACACAAATACATCGCAACGGTTTTACGAAACTTTAGATTGGGTACCAAACTACAATGTACTTCCTAACATGTCTAACGAGTTAAAATTATACAAAGGCGATCACGATAATGTTACATTATTTATTAACGGCATGAACAAAAATGGTGGCCTAGTTTACAAAGAAATAGAAATACCGTTATAACAGATTTTTAACCTAAACACAATATTAGCTAACAAAAAAGCAATTCTTTTTTGCTTAATCTATCACATCTATTCTATTTTTAATCTTTTAATATTACATTTGTAATAATAGAGAGAATTAAAATTGAAAAACTTAACCAACTACATGCGATTACTTTGCATTGGTTTTTTATGGCTTTTTACGAGCTACGTAAAAGCCCAACAACATACCGATGCCCAATTGTTACTAAACGATGCCGAAGCCTCTGTGTTTAATAACCCGAACTATGGTATTAAAATTTCAGAATTTACCTTAAACAATAACCCAAAAGCCAATATAAAATGTCAATCTTTTTATCTGTTGGCCAAAAGCCAATACATAAAAGGGAATTACAACGAAGCTTTTAAAAATTTAACGTCTGCTAAATCCATTGCAAAGCAATCTAACAACACTAAAATCATATCGCAAATTAACATTCTTATTGCGGAAGTTTTATACCAGTTAGATTTGTTTAGTTTGGCCTCGTATTATTTAAATGAAGCCAAAAACCATACTAGTCCAGCAAATTTAAACTGGATTTCGGCCAAACAATTACAAAACAAAACACGTCTAGCCTATTTAGAGCAGAACAATAAAAAGGAAGCGATTTCTAATTTACTCTCGGCTCGTTCGCAGTTTCAAACTTCTAAAGCAGAAATAGAAAACCTTTCTCCTGTAGAATTAGATTTAGCCACTTTTTATCTTAACCGATTTCAGTTAGACTCAGCCCTATTTTACCTAGATCGCCTAAACACAAAGCAATACCAGAACAACCAATACATAAGTATGTTTAGGCTAAACAAATACGCTGCTGTTTTGTTTCAAAAGAAGGAATTTTTTAGCGCTATAGACAGCCTTAAAAAAGCATATACTATCGCCGAACGCTTTAATCATGTTCCTTTAAAAAGTAAAATCAACGAACAATTAATCAGTAACTATATTGTTACCAACAACCCAAACGCTTTTTTAAAACAAAATTTAAACACAACTGTTTTAAATAACACAACCGAACAATTAAAAACCGAAGCAACAAACACGGTTTTAAATTATACGAAAGCAGACAAGACCAATACAATTACCGAATTAACAGCTTCGTATAAACGTAACATCATTTTTCTGTCAATATCAGCTGCATTATTATTAGGTTTTGGCTTATTCTACAAATACCTGAGAGATAAACGCATTAAACAATATTTAGACATTTTAAAATATTTTGAAACTTCAAGAACAGTAGAAATCTCTACAGAAGAAGAACAGTCTTTACCGGTTAAAAATGTAGAAATCGATATCCCCGCAATCCAAGCAGCTCATAAAACTGTTGCTGCTGTTGCAAAACCAAGTTTAAACGTAAAATCCGAAGACAATAAATCTCCAAATATTCCCAAAGAAACAGAAAATATTATTTTATCGCGATTACAACAGTTCGAAAAATCTAATAAATTTACATCTAAAGACATGTCTTTAGGGCAACTAGCTTCTAAACTAGACACAAATACTAAATACCTCTCGGAAATTATTAATAAAACCAAAGGCAAGAATTTTAATGCGTACATAAACGAATTACGCATTAAATACATTATCGAAAAACTAAAAACAGAACCTAAATATTTAAATTATAAAGTGAGCTATTTAGCCGACGAGAGTGGTTTTTCTTCGCACAGTAGTTTTGCGACGGTATTTAAATCGGTTACTGGGCTATCGCCTACTGTATTTATAAATATTATAAAGAAAGAATTTAAAGCGTAACACTAAAACTTAGTATGAAAAACCATATTTTACCATATCTAATACTTACACTATTAACAGCTTTAAATCTGTCTTTCACCTGTTATGGCCAAAAAAATGTAGATTCAATAATACGTGTAAATTCTCAAGAAGTTTTAGTTAATCCAGATACTGCTATAGAAACTTTAACTAGTGTTTTTAACGATGCAGATACCAGTACAGACGATAAAATTTATGCTTTAATGCTTATTTCTACAGGGTATACTACCAAACGTGATTACCAGATGGCACTAACTACCTCGTTAAGATTGTTAGATTTTATACCTTATACCACCAATTATAAATTAAAAATTAACGCTTTTAACCAAATTGGTGGACATTACCAACAAATTAATTTAACAGACAAAGCCAACGAGTATTTAGACAAAGCTTTAAATTTAGCCCTAAAGCACGTTGCTACAGACACCACATTACATGGCCAATTAGGGATTAATTACGGCTTAAAAGGTCAGTTGTTTAGAGAACAATTAAGCACTAAAAAAGCATTAAATTATTTTGACAAGGCCATTAACGAATTTAATCTCGTAACCGATAACGAACGCCTAAAACTGATTAACCTTTGCATTATGTACTTTAATCAGGCGAATTGTTATATTGATAATAATGATTTAGTAAATGCGAAATATAGCTACGAAAAAAGCGCCAAATATGCTCAAGACATCCGATTAGAACGTTTAATTGCATCGACAAAAAAGGCATTAGCAAAACTTGAAGCATTAGATGGAAATCACGAAGCTTCTCTAGATTTATTATCTGGCATTGAAAGTAGCTTAGACAACATAAATGATTTAACCATTAAAGCAGGTGTTTATGCCGCAATAGCTAACGATTATTTGGTTTTAGGCAATGCCCAAAAACACGAAGTGTATTATCACAAATCGATTGCCAACGAAGAAGCATTAATAGCTTCAAAATTAAAAATTTCTAACGCCACACTTTCAGAACTTATTAATACTAAGATAAACGAAGTAAAAGCAATCAATAAAAAATCCACCTTATACCAATATCTAATTGTTGCCTTATTTTTTGTTTTAATTGCGTTATTTTTTAATTATCATATCAAATCTCAAAAGCAACTAACACGCTTGCAAAAAGAAATAAAGTTTAAAAAAGCTTAAAAAATAAAGTGTAACACAGAAAGTCACCCACCCACAATAAGGGCTTTTAAATTCAAGGAAAACCACACCCAAAACCCTAACAAACAATCACTTAAAAATCTGTTGAATTTTAAAAATTCCAGAATTTAAAAAGACTACCTCTTTTACAGAACCCTTTTTATAGCTATACTTGTATAGACTTTAAAAAGCTCATTTTCTCTATTTAATTTTTCTCTATGCTTTTAAAGTTTTAAAAATTATTTGAGTTTAATCAACACTCAAAAAACAATAGTTTTTCAATTTTCTCTATTTAATTTACCCTTAAATGCCACAAAGCGTTTGAGGGTATTTTTGTTTATATAGTCTGCTAAAAAACAATTTACAATAAAATTACAACTCCTTATAAAAACAAAAAATCTAGACTATACAAAATAGACTAGACATCATTAAAAGCAAAAAAATAAAACTATTTGTTATTGCATAGTTACCTTACTAAATTTTGCGTTTACTATAATGGATTTAGAGCTAAAGCTATCTCCAAAAGAGAAGTTAGACACAGACTCTGCAGACGACTTTTTAGGGTGTTTAAATCTCGTATTCTTGCCTTGATACTGTAAATTATAATCGGTCTTGGGCAAAGCAATTACAGCCTCGCTATTTTCTAAAACAATACTTAAATTCTGAAACGTATCTGCAATATTCTTAATTTGAAGATCGCCAAGGCTTCCGTTTATAATTGCATTGTCTGTTAATTGCCCTACTCCAATATTTGAAGAATTTGCATTTAACACCAACCGTTTAGCGGTTTGCAATTCTGCATGCTCTACAAAGTTTAATGCCAAATTCCCCTGATTCCAATTTATAATGTTTACAGGTGCATAAGACACATTGATGGAAGTCTGGCTTCCATCAATGGTATTTGCTGTTAATTTGGTATGCGACATATCGGCTTTAACATTTTCTATTACAGAGACAAACTGTAGTTCACCATATTTTACATTCACCTTTAAATTCGCTTTTTTTGGCATATGTATTATTAAAGTTTTCTTTACACTTGCTGGTATAGCCGATCTATTTCTTAAAACTTCTCGTCGTTTAGTCTGGGCATGCTCACGAGCTTCTCTATGGTGTTCTCTGGCTGCTCGCTCTGCCTCTCTAACTTCCCTTTCGGCTTCTCTAGCCTCCATCTGGCGTTCAAACGATTCTCCCCAAGCTTCCATTTCTCGCTCATAATCGGCTCCAAATTGCTCTTCAAACTGTTTTCCCCATTCTTCCATTTGCTTGCCATATTCTTTGCCGAATTTTTCGCCCCAAGCTTCCATTTGTTTTTCGTAGTCTTCAAAACCAGAGGCTTCAAAAGCTTTTGCCCAAGCTTTCATTTTTTCCTGAAATTCCTTTCCATATCTTTTCTGATAGGTTTTACTCCATGTTTCCAAATATGCTTCACCTTCTTTTTTATACGCTTCGTAATCAAAATCTACTTGATCAATGCCTTTTGGCAATTCTGGAAGTTTCGGCATTTTAGGCATTTTTGGTAACTCAGGCATTGGCACCATAGCTATATTTGGAATTGGCGGCATCGGTGGAATTGGTGCTAACTCTATTTCCAAATCTTTTAGAGCATCTACAGAGGCTATATCAAAAAACATGTCGCTTTCAAAAGCACCTGTCGCACCGCTAGAGGTTATGGTAACATAATCTTCAGATCCGCTTACATCTACACGCCATTGCTCTAATGCTTTTTGCAAATCGTCTTTACTAAGTTTGTCGCTCTCTATAAATGCTTCAACTTCAATAATATCTTTATTCCACGTATCTATTTTTACGGTGGTATAATCTGATTTTAAATTGATTGTTGCTGTCTTATCAACTTTTAATGATTGAGAAGCTTTGGTTAATTTTTGCTGCGCTTGTAACGATACCGACATGCAACATAGCATAAGCACGTTAAAAAGCGATAATATTGATAACTGTTTCATTGTTTTGATTGTTTTTTAAATGGATTGATGTGTTTCGTCTACTTCCGAACTTAAATCTTTAAGCTGATCGCGCAAACGGTACAAAAGGTTTAATCGCATTTTTAAATTATCGATAAGCGCATTAACGGTTAATTCGCTTGGTCCAGATGTTGTTAGTTCTATAGATAATTGCTTGTACTCGTTGGCTAAAACCTCTAAACGTTCTATATACCCATCTATTAACTCTTTATTTTCTGGGGTTAGCTCTAACTTAGATAATTCGTTATGGATACTGGCTAAATAATAATCTTCTACTTTTTTAAAATCTGGAGATAAGTCTCCTAACGACTTTGTTTTCACCTCGGCAGAAGAGTCTTGCTCTACAACCGCAGGAGTGTTATCATCTGGCATAGCATCCGATGTAAAATACTTATAACCACCAAAACTTACGGCTACAAACACCACCATACTTGCCGCTATATACAGCCAATGCATTTTAGATGTTTTTCGCTGTTCTGGCAAAGCTTCATTCAATTTGTCTAAAAAACGGGATTCGTGCCCATGCGACATGGTGTCTTGAATATCTTGCTCTTGCTCGTTTTTAAATAAGTCTCTAATATCTTGTGCCATAGCGTTTAGATTTTAATTGTTCTTGCAATTTTACTTTCCCTCTCGATAATTGTGTTCGCGACGCCACTTCTGAAATATTTAAAATTTCGGAAATTTCTTGATGGTCGTAACCTTCTATTAAAAAAAGCATGACCACATACTTGTATTTATCTGGCAAATTTTCGATAGCTAATTTCACCTCTTTCAGCGAAATGTTATCGTCTACTTCCCAAGTGTTGGAATCGTGATCTACCACTTCTAGGTGCACCTCATCTAAAAGTTCTAATTCTTGTTTTTTAGATTTTAAAGCGTCAATACACGTGTTTACAACAATACGCTTTAACCAAGCTCCAAAAGTAACTTCGGCTTTATATTGATGCAGTTTAGTAAACGCTTTTATAAAAGCGTCCTGAACCAAATCTTCGGCTTCGGCGGTATTCGAAATAAATCGTCTCGCAACAATATACATGCCTTGGCAGTACTGGTTGTATAACTGCATTTGTGCTTTTCGATTATTCTGTTTACACGCTTCTACTACATCTATAGAAAACGAACTCACTTATTGTATTTTTATGGTTAGCATACACCTTAAAGACGACAGCTTTTAGCTAGCGTTGCAAAAAGATAAAAAAAAATTAATTTTTTTATACCCAAACAAATTATTTATACGTTTGCACTTAAAATGGAAGTCTTTTAAAGTATCTTTATTTCTATAAAAACAGCAGCTATGAATAAGTTTCTAAAATGGGTAATGCTACTATTATTAATTGTAGCCGTTGGTATTTTTTGTTATGCCTATTTTGAAAAAGGGGTCTTTTCTAAATCTTTAAGTCCGAATGACACTGTAGAGTTTAAATTAAACGATTTAAAATTAGAAGTATTTTATAACCGACCTTCTAAACGCGACCGTTTAATTTTTGGCGGATTGGTGCCTTACAACCAAGTATGGAGAACAGGTGCCAACGAAGCAACAACCTTCGAAACCAATAAAACCCTAAAAATAGGTAACGACTCTTTACCTAAAGGAAAATATACACTTTGGACAGTGCCTAACGACACCTTATGGCACGTGATGTTTAACAGCAAACAATACCCTTGGGGAGTAGACGAAACCATGAGCCCTATGCGCGACCCTAGTTTCGATGTCTTAAATCTTGAAGTTCCTGTAGAAAAGCTTAATAATACCGTAGAACAATTTACCATCTCGTTTGATAATTCTACCGACAATTTAGCCTTAACCATGGCTTGGGACGATGTTAAAATAGCTGTACCCTTAAAATAAGTATTTATAAAACCATACACACATCGTTACTCGTATTGTTTTGTTTTTTCTATACTTAATCAAGATAATTTTTAACATTTTAATAGCCTAAAAATTTCTTTTCTTTAAAAAAGAATACATTTGTACTTTCTAAGGAAAATCTATGAGTTATCAATTTACTATAATTGTACCTGTTTATAATGAAGAAGACAATTTACTTCGGGTAGAAACAGAACTTTTGGCCTACACGAAAATCGCCACTAAACCCACTAAAATTCTTTTAGTAAACGATGGGTCTTCAGATAACAGCCAAGAACTCATTGAAGCGATATGTAACAGAAACCCTGAATTTAGCTACATCACTTTTAAAGAAAACAGAGGGCTAAGTGCTGCCATTAAAGCAGGTTTCGATTTTGTAGACACGCCACTTTTGGGTTATATAGATTCCGACTTGCAAACGGCACCTTCCGATTTTAATTTACTGCTAGAACACATAAACGATTACGATTTGGTAACAGGTGTTCGTGCCAACCGCAAAGACTCGTTTGTAAAAAATATGTCGTCTAAAATAGCCAATGGCATTCGCCGTAGTTTTACCCACGACGGCATGGACGATACGGGTTGTCCTTTAAAAGTAATAAAAACCGATTACGCCAAACGCATCCCGATGTTTAGAGGATTACATCGCTTTTTACCTGCCATGATTTTATTGCAAAATGGCAAAATTATTCAAATTCCTGTACAACACTTCCCACGTATAGCAGGTCAAGCTAAATTTGGACTTTGGAACAGACTTTTAGGCCCTTTAGTAGACTGCTATGCTTATATGTGGATGAAAAAGAAGTATATTAACTACGAAATTAGCAAACGTGGTTAATGAGTAATTGGATAATATACAGTATAGGGTTTGTTGCTCAAATCTTATTTTCGTCACGATTAATTATACAATGGATTACCTCCGAAAAACAAGGCAAGGTAATAACACCTACATTGTTTTGGTCGTTGAGTTTATTCGCTTCATTTTTATTATTCATATATGGCTATTTACGCGAAGATTTTGCCATTATGTTGGGGCAAGGTTTAACTTATTTTATTTACATCCGTAATTTACAATTACAAAACCAATGGCAACGTTTTCCCAAACTTATTCGCTGGTTTTTACTTGTTGTTCCGGTTTTAATTGTAATCTATTATTACAACAATAACCGAATAGATATTGAGCTTTTATTTAAAAATGAAGATATTCCGTTATGGTTATTAATTTTAGGAATAATATCGCAAATTGTATTTACCTTGCGATTTGTATACCAATGGATTTATTCTGAAAAGAAAAAAGAATCGACTTTGCCTTTCGGTTTTTGGGCACTGAGTTTAGTAGGATCGTTGTTAATTTTAACCTACGCCACTTTACGAAAAGATCCGGTACTATTTATTGGTCATATTTTAGGGGCTGTTATTTATAGTAGAAATTTATTTTTGATAAAAAAGAACCATGATTAAAGTCTTAGAAAAACATCCAGTAATTGCCATTTGCATTTTTACAGCTGTAATGCTTTTGCCAAATTTAGATGCCATGCAAGTTACCATCATGGAAGCTCGAAACTTTATAACTGCCCGCGAAATGTTAACCGACGGTAATTGGCTACTAACCACCATGAATGGCGAAGCGAGATACCAAAAACCGCCTTTACCAACGTGGCTTTCTGCCTTATCGGCCAGTATTTTTGGCATTAATAGCTTATTCCCCTTACGACTCCCAACTGTGTTCTTGATTATGATTATTGGCATATTTACCTACAGACTGTCGTTTAAATTATTAAACAACAATCTACACAGTTTAGTAAATGCCTGTATTGTTATTACCTCGTTTTACGTTATTGGCATAACCATTGAAGCGCCTTGGGACATTTATGCCCATGGTTTTATGCTTGTAGCCATTTACCACTTGTTTTTACTATTCGACAAAAAAACAAACTATTGGAAACATACACTTATTGCTGGTGTATGTTTAGGATTATCGTTTTTAAGCAAAGGGCCAGTATCGCTTTACGCCTTATTCCTGCCATTTTTATTAGCGTATGCATTCACTTATAAATTCAAAAAAATACGACCTAAAACCTTTTCTATTTTTAGTATTTTAATTCTAATGCTCATCATTGGGGGTTGGTGGTTTATTTATGTGCGTTTACAAGACCCTGCAACCTTTGCCCACATTACAGAAAAAGAAACCAGTAACTGGGGAAGTTATAATGTTAGGCCGTTTTACTACTATTGGAGCTTTTTTACCCAAAGTGGTATTTGGACTATCCCTGCATTTGTAAGTTTACTTTTCCCGTATTTAAAATCGCGTGTTAGACATTTAAAAGCGTATCGTTTCAGTTTTTATTGGACAATTATCGCGGTAGTTTTATTATCGATTATTCCAGAAAAAAAATCGCGTTATTTAATGCCTGTTTTAATTCCGTTAGCCATGAATACCGGGTTTTATATCGATTACTTAATTCAGCGTTTTAAAACCTTAAACCTTAAAAAGGAAACTATTCCTGTATATTTTAATTTTGGCTTACTAAGTGCTATAGCAGTGGCATTTCCTGTTGTGAGCTACTTGGCGCTTCAAAATAAATTAAACGGACATTGGGGAGCTTACATACTAGCTTCGGTTGTATTAGTTAGTATTGGTGGATTTATGATTTACAATTTAAAGCAAAAAAACATTAAAAATGTATTCTTTTTAACGGTGCTGTTTTTTGGTGCTTTAGTCGCTTTTGGCCTGCCTTTATACAAAACCACTATTCCTTCGCATTACCACGATATTTCCGAATTAAAACTTCAAAATGAAAAAGCAGGCATAACACTTTATGGCTTTAATTATGTGTCGCCAGAAATGATTTGGTTATACGGCGATAAAATTCCAGATCTATCGCAAACGGAACCTATGGTTTTTCCTGAAGCGCAAACGTTTGGTTTATTAACAAATGAATTAAACGACACCGAGCTAAAAACCATAAAAACCTATTACGATATGGAATTTGTTCGCACATTCGACATTAATAATACCGATGCTTCGGCCAAAAAGAAAAACTCACGTTTGGTAAATTACTATTACCTTTTAACTAAGAAGTAATTCCGCGGCGTTTTAACACATACAACATAAGCTTGTAAAACATAAACCCTGAAAGTGCCCCGAAGGTAAGTCCGCAAACAATATCTAACGGATAATGCACACCAACATAAATACGGCTATAGGCTACAATTAAGCTCCACCCCATTAAAACAAAAATTAAATTTTTAAAATATGGGCGCAATAATAATCCGCTAAAAATAGCTGCTGCCATAGAGTTAGACGAATGTCCGGAGAAAAAACCATACCGACCACAACGCGCTGCTAAAAATCGCACCTGATCCATAATATCTTCTGCGCGACAAGGTCTTGGGCGTTTAATGGTGTGCTTAAACAAATTGGTAATTTGGTCTGTAAACGTAATCATTAATGCAATAATAATTACAGAAACTATTAGCGTTTGCAAACCAAGCTTTCTGTAAATTAAATATAAAAGAAGCGCGTAAAGCGGCACAAAAGTTAATTCGTGAGTTATACCTCGCCACATCCAATCCCAAGTAGGAGACCCTAACTGATTTAGAAATAAAAACAGCTCTTTGTCTTGAGCTATAAGTTGATCTAACATAGCTAATTATTCTTCGTCGTAACGTGCTACTTCTCTATCGTAAAATTCTGAAGCTTGCTGAATGAGTTTTTCGGCTTCCAACTCTAATTCTCTTTGGTCTTCTTGGTTAAAGTCTTCTAACCATTCCACCTCATCGTCTTCTAAATTAATAATGAATCGCGGAAATTCTGTATGAATTACAAAAATAGCGTTTGGTAAATCGGTATTATCGCCTAAAATAAATTTTGGAAGTTCCATATGTCTAGTTGTCTTTTTGTAAAATTAATCGTTTCGTTAGATAATTGAATCTGATATACAATAAAATTGCTGCCGATGTTAATCCTGCCAATAGTCCCATCCAAATACCAAAACTGCCATAAGCCGTTTCTTTCCCCAAAAAGTAACTAATAGGAAAGCCAATAACCCAATAAGCAATAAAAGTGATTAAGGTTGGTATTTTTACATCCTGCAATCCTCGCAAAGCTCCTAAAACAACAACTTGAATGCTATCGCTAATTTGAAAAACTGCTGCAGCTATCAATAAATTTGAAGCAATGCTTACCACTTCAAAATTATCGGCATAATTTTCAGCATCGCTTAAATCGACATAAATTTTAGGTAAATGCGCATGGAAAGCAAAAAATAATAAAGCAAAACAAATGGCAAACAAGGTTCCCATTAAAAAAATAGAAACCGCTATACGCCGCAACTCCACATAATTTTTTAAGCCTTTTTGGTTTCCAACCCTTATCATAGAAGCAACACTTAAACCTGTAGCCACCATAAAGGTCATAGACGACAAATTAAGCGCAATTTGATTGGCTGCCTGCGGATTTTTCCCCAATAAACCACTCAACCAAATTGCCGCAGTAAAAATAGCAACCTCAAAAAGCATTTGCATAGCACTTGGTGTTCCTAAATTTAAAATATGCTGTAGTTTAGACTTTTGTAATTTAAAAAACTTTATGTCGGTAACATAATCATGCGATTTGGCTGTTGCTTTTAGCACCCACCAAATAAACCCAACCATAATAAAACGTGAAGCCAAAGTACCATAAGCCGCCCCTACAATACCATAAGCTGGCATACCAAATTTTCCGAAAATGAAAATATAGTTAAGAACGATATTTACAACATTGCCTATAATGGTAGCATACATTGGGTATTTGGTCATAGATAACCCATCGCTGAATTGTTTAAATGCCTGAAAAACCACTAACGGAATTAATGAGAAAGCCACCAAATCTAAATACGGAATGGCCAACTCGACAACCTCTACAGGCTGTTTCATTAAGTACATTAAAGGTTTAGCAAAATAAACGATTAAGAATAATGCAACACCTATTACTGTACACAAAAACAAACCATGTTTAAAAGCCGATTTTCCAGATTTAAAATCTTGAGCCGCATCGGCTTCGGCTATTAAAGGAGTAATAGCTGTAGAAAAGCCAATACCTAAAGACATCGCTATAAACATAAAACTGTTGCCTAAAGATACGGCCGCTAATTCGGCTGTCCCCAATTGCCCCACCATAATGTTATCTACAAAACTAACAAAGGTGTGCCCTAGCATGCCCAACATAACGGGAGCTGCCAGTTTCCAATTGTATTTAAATTCTTTGGTGTATTGCGATAAAAGCACTGCTTATTTTTTTTGAAGTGCAAAGGTAATTTATACAACTGCTTTTAATGCACTAAATACTATTTTTTTATAATGAAGCGATATCTTGCTTTGCATTTTCGAACTCCGTAAGCATTTCAGATACAATATCGGCCACGGGTTTTATATCGTTTATTAATCCTGCAATTTGACCAATCTCTAATTCGCCTTCATCTAAATCCCCTTCAAACATACCGCGTTTAGAACGTGCACGACCTAATAATGCAACCAATTCTTCCTTCGTCGGACAGGTTTTATAAAGTTCTTGTACCTCGTTATAAAATTTATTTTTAATCAATCTAACAGGTGCCAACTCTTTTAATGTAAGCTGTGTATCGCCTTCTTTAGCACGAACTACAATATCTTTAAAATTAATATGCGCAGACGACTCTGTGCTTGCCACAAAACGACTCCCTACCTGAACACCATCGGCACCTAAAACCATAGCTGCCAACATACCTTTACCTGTGGCAATACCTCCAGCTGCAATTAAAGGTATAGCTAGTTGAGCTTTTACCATGGGTAATAAGGTAAACGTTGTAGTTTCTTCTCTGCCATTATGTCCTCCTGCTTCAAATCCTTCGGCAACTACAGCATCTACACCTGCTTCTTGCGCTTTTAAAGCAAACTTTACACTACTCACCACATGCACTACTGTAACGCCTCGCTCTTGCAACCAACTAGTCCATGTTTTAGGGTTTCCTGCCGAAGTAAATACAATTTTAACGCCTTCTTCAACAATAATAGCCATAATGTCTTCTATATTTGGGTACAACATCGGCACATTAACTCCAAAAGGCTTATCTGTAGCTCTTTTACATTTCTGAATATGTTCCCGCAAAACTTCAGGATACATAGACCCTGCCCCTATTAAACCTAAAATTCCTGAATTACTGGCTGCCGAAGCTAATTTCCAACCACTATTCCATATCATTCCTGCTTGAACAATAGGATATTGAATATTAAAAAGAGAGGTGATTTTGTTTGTCATATTTTTTTCTTTTGCCTGTAATTAATGTCCGAAAAAGTCAAATTTCTTTGTAAATCATAGTGGATTTCAGCCACGAATTCATGAATAATTTTTCGGTGTCTTTAACGCAATCAGATTCTAATACAGGAGCACTTACGAAATCACACCAGACCCCAACAATTCATCATCGCTGTACCAAGCCACAAATTGCCCTTCTGTAATGGCCGATTGCGGATTTTTAAATTCTACATACAAACCACCCGACACCTTGTGCAAAGTAGCTTTCTGTAACGGTTGTCTGTAACGAATACGCGCCATGACTTCCATCGTATCGTCTTCCCTTAGAATTAAATCTTCACGAATCCAGTGCACTTCGGCATCTTTAACAAAAAGCACCGATTTTAACAACCCCGGATGATCGTGCCCCTGCCCTGTATAAATCACATTTTCGGCAACATCGGTATCTATAACAAATAATGGTTCTACAGTTCCGCCAACAGCCAAGCCTTTGCGCTGCCCTTTAGTAAAATAATGAGCGCCTTGATGTTTGCCTACGATTTTCCCGTCGGTGATTGCATATTTGGTTTTACTAGCTAAATGCTGAAGTTCTTCTAATTTTGAAGAGAATTCGGGTTGGGTTTCATGATATAATTCACTTTGTTTTTCAACTTCTACAATCACGCCTGCTTTAGGCTTTAATTGCTGTTGAAGAAACTCTGGCAATCTCACTTTCCCTATAAAACAGAGCCCTTGTGAGTCTTTTTTCTCGGCAGTAACCAAATCCAATTCTTTAGCAATGTCTCTAACTTCTGGTTTGGTTAACTCGCCTATAGGGAACAAGGCTTTAGATAATTGTTCTTGCGACAGTTGACATAAAAAATACGATTGATCTTTATTGCCATCTACACCAGCCAATAACTGATATACCTCTTTACCATCTTTTTCTAGCGTTCCTTTACGGCAATAATGCCCCGTTGCTACGTAATCGGCACCTAAATCGAGTGCAATTTTTAAGAACACATCAAATTTAATTTCGCGATTACAAAGCACGTCTGGATTTGGTGTACGGCCTTGCTCGTATTCGTTAAACATATAGTTTACAATACGCTCTTTGTATTGTTCGCTTAAATCGACCGTTTGGAATGGAATTCCCAATTTTTCGGCTACTAGCATGGCATCGTTACTATCGTCTAACCACGGACATTCGTCTGAAATCGTAACCGAATCGTCGTGCCAATTCTTCATAAACAAACCAATAACCTCGTAGCCTTGTTGTTGCAGTAAATACGCCGCAACACTAGAATCTACTCCCCCCGAAAGTCCAACTATTACACGTTTCATTTTTCTTTATTTCTGATAAGGGTTACTACTATATTTGGTAAAATCTTTTTCTTCATCGACTTTACCATCTTTATAATATTTCCAAATACCATCTTTTCTACCATTTTTATAAGCCCCTTCTGCTATTAAATTCCCTTCTTGGTCGTAGTATTTAGACATTCCTTGCAGGACATCGTTTTTGTACTGAAACTCTTTTAGTACAACACCGTTTTCGGACACCCAAGTGGACTTGCCTTCCAGAAGTCCGTTTTTATAAAATGCACGTTCTGCTAATTGTCCGTTTTCATAATACACCAATCTTTCGCCATCCAATTTCCCATTAGTATTATAATGCTCGGTAGTCATTACCTTATCGGAATTATTGTGGTAATACACCCAATCTCCAATATACTTTTTACCATCCATTTGCCCTTTACTAATGGTTTTACCATTAGAAGCCAAAAATGTTACATCTGCTACGGTGGTATTATCCTGAAATTCTTTAACAGCCGTTAAAACTGGTTTATTTTTTATGTTTTTATAAAACTTAAATGTACCTACTTCTTTACCATGCGCAAATTGCCCTTCGTAACGCAACACCTTAGTGCCATCAAAATTTTTCCTCCAAACGCCATCGCGTTTGCCGTTAGTATCTAACTGATTGATTTTTTGTGCAAATATGGCATTAGTAAAAACTAGTAGAATAACAACAATTATAGATTTCATATTTAAGGATGCTAATATATTTATACAGTGCAAGTAACAAAAAAGCTGCCAAAAAAGGCAGCTTCGTTTTTATTTTTTACGGTTTTGAGCACGTTGTTGTTGCTCTGCCTGTTCCATCATTTCTTTCATTTTCCTCTGAAAACGATTCTCCTTCTTAGGCTTCTTTTTATTCTCTTGTATTTTGGCATGAATTTTATCTTCATCGATAATAAAATTCTTAATAACTAACATAATACCAATAGTAATTAAGTTAGATATAAAGTAATATAAACTTAAACCTGAAGCATAGTTATTAAAGAAAACTAACATCATTATTGGCGAGAAATAAATCATATACTTCATCATTTTACCCATATCTGGCATCCCTTCTTGGGTAGGTTGCGAAGCCACTTGCTGCCCAGTTGTCATCTTCATATAAAAGAAGATTGCTACAGATGCTAAAATTGGAAACAAACTAACATGATCGCCATAAAATGGAATTTTAAATGGTAATTCTGCTATGGTATCGTAAGATGATAAATCGTCTGCCCAAAGGAAACTTTTATGTCTTAAATCGAATGCCGACGGGAAGAACTGAAATAACGCATAAAACACTGGTAATTGTAATAAACCTGGCAAACATCCAGCCATCGGGCTTGCACCTGCCTTACTATACAATGCCATTGTAGCTTGTTGCTTTTTCATGGCATTATCTTTATACTTCTCGTTTATTTCGTTTATCTCTGGCTTAAGAATTTTCATTTTTGCCTGAGACACGTACGATTTGTAAGTTACCGGAGACATTACTATTCTTACCAAAATTGTCATTACTATAATGGCAACCCCGTATGGTAAAAGTCCGCTTAAAAATGCAAATAAAGGCACAAAAACATAACGGTTAATCCACCCAAAAATACCCCATCCAAACGGAATACTATCGTCTAAATCGTAACCGTATTGGTTAAGCACTTTATTATCTGTTGGGCCAAAATAAAACTTTAACGGCGCGTTTAACTCTCCGCCTTGTAATTCTAAAGGAATTTTAGTGGTGTATAATTTTGTAAATAGTACATCGTCTTCATCAGAATCGAACAAGGTTTCCGAAGTCATATCTACTTGCTTAAACGGTGTATCTGTAACCAAAATAGAACTAAAGAAATGTTGTCTGTACGATAGCCAAGTAACGTCTTCTTCCAAATCATCGTCGCTACCTGTTGGACTTAATTTACTAATTTTACCACCGTCGTGCTGATAGGTTAAACGCGTATAACGATTTTCGTAATCTGCACTTTTATCGCCTCTGTACGTTTTTAATTTCCAATCTAGATTAACGGCTTGCGAACTGTTAAAAACCTGACCTAAGCCTTGAGAGCGAATGGTAAAATCCATCATATACTCATTAGGTTTTAACTCGTAACGGTACTCTAAAAACTGATTTTCAGAAACTTTTAATTTCATAGAAACGACTGTATTATCGCCATTTTTAGAAACCGTAGGCTGAAAAAATAAATCTTGTGTGTTTAAGATTCTGTTATCGGTCGTTCCAAAATTAATATTAAAAGCGGAGTTGTTATCTTTTATAAGATATACGGGTTGCTCTTTATAATCATCGAACTTTTTTAAACGAATTTCCGACAAGAAACCACCTTTATTGCTAAACTTTAAATCGAATAAATCTGTCTCTACCGAAGTATGCGACACTATTGCCGATGGCAAAGTTGCTGCGTAAGCAAAAGCTCCTAATCTGTTTTTTAAATTTACTAACTGTAACGAATCTGTTACTCCATTAGCCGAAAAATCTTCTGTAGAAGTTACAAGTGTGCCTTTGTCTTCTTGCGCTTTTTTCTCGGCTGCTATTTGTTCTTGTTTAGCTTCTTCTTGAGCTTTCAACTCTTCTTCTGTTGGCTTGTTTTGCCAAAGCATAAACATTAAAATTCCAAAGATTAGGATAAATCCTATTACCGAATTCAGGTCTAATTTCTTTTCTTCCATTGAGTTATATTAAGATATAAACAGAAACATTTTTTATATGTTTCTTATTGAGAATGAACTACTCAAAAAAACAGCCATTTTTGTATTTTTGACAAACTGGCATTATTTTTTCTTATTTTTTAGGGCTGCTTTTACAAAAGCGACAAATAATGGGTGTGGATTTGCTACTGTACTTTTGTATTCTGGGTGGTACTGTACACCAACAAACCAAGGGTGGTCTTTTACCTCTACAATTTCAACCAGATTGGTTTCTGGGTTTACCCCTGTAGCTAACATTCCTGCGTTTTCGATTTGATCTTTAAAGTCGCTGTTAAACTCGTAACGGTGTCTGTGGCGTTCAGAAATAACTTCAGAACCATACACTTTACTAGCAATACTATCTGGCTTTAAGTTACACTCCCAAGCACCTAAACGCATGGTTCCGCCCATATCTGTAATCGACTTTTGGTCTTCCATAATGCTAATTACAGGGTATTTAGACTCAGGATCCATTTCTGTAGAATTAGCTTCTTTTAAACCAACTACATTTCTAGAATATTCTATAACTGCCATTTGCATTCCTAAACAAATACCTAAAAACGGGATTTTGTTTTCTCTTACAAAACGCACAGCATCAATTTTACCTTCTATACCGCGCTCACCAAATCCTGGGGCAACAAGTACTCCCTGTAAGTGACCAAGTTTTAACTTAACATTGTCTTCGTTAATATATTCGGAATGTATAGGTTCTACATTTACTTTAACTTCATTTTCTGCTCCTGCATGAATAAAAGCTTCTAATATTGATTTATAAGAATCTTGAAGCTCTACGTATTTACCAATTAAACCTATGGTAATTTCGCATTTTGGATTTTTATGACGCTTTAAAAATTCGTTCCAACGTGTTAAATCTGGCGTGCTATCGTTTAAAGCTAATTTCTTAAGTACTACTTTATCTAAACCTTGCTGTAGCATTAAGTTTGGCACATCGTAAATGGTTGAAGCATCTATAGACTGTATTACAGCTTCTTCGCGAACGTTGCAGAATAAAGCTAACTTTTTTCTTAAGTCTTTAGGTAAATCGTGTTCTGTTCTACACACCAAAATATCGGCTTGAATACCGCTTTCCATTAAGGTTTTTACACTATGCTGTGTTGGTTTTGTTTTTAACTCGCCTGCAGCCGATAAAAATGGCACTAAAGTTAAGTGGATAACAATACCATTATTATCTCCTAAATCCCAACGTAACTGTCTTACCGCCTCTACATAAGGTAAAGACTCGATATCACCAACAGTTCCACCAATTTCGGTAATCACGATATCGTAATCTCCAGACTTCCCTAAAATTTGTATACGCTCTTTAATTTCGTCTGTAATATGCGGAATTACCTGCACGGTTTTTCCTAAAAACTCGCCACGACGTTCCTTCTCGATAACGCTTTGGTAAATACGACCAGTAGTTACGTTATTAGCCTGGCTAGTAGGTGTGTTTAAAAAACGCTCGTAATGCCCAAGATCTAAATCGGTTTCTGCTCCATCTTCTGTCACATAACATTCGCCATGCTCGTAAGGATTTAACGTTCCTGGATCTACATTAATATATGGATCTAATTTTTGAATAGTTGTTCTGTATCCTTGTGCTTGTAATAATTTTGCCAAAGAAGCGGCAATAATTCCTTTTCCTAATGAAGATGTAACCCCGCCGGTTACGAAAATGTACTTTGTTGTCGTTGTCATGATGCGCTTTTAAACGCAGGCAAATTTACGAAGAACAATCGAGATTTAACCAACGATAATTATATAAATTGAACTTAAAGGAAAAAGCCATTTTTTTAACATTAAAATGATGAGTCTTTAATGTATTGCAGTAAAATTCGCAGCTCTTTAAAATCGTTTGCATTGTAAATTGTAATATACACAACATAAAAAATTGTAGCGTTTTAATTAACGTAAACAAAAATTATGCGTGGATTGCTCTTTTCTCAACCGCTTTAACACCTTCATTAACCGCGCTCATGATAACTTCAAAAATTATTGAATCCGCAATTAAGTGTTAAAAACACACGAAGTTTTCAGTTTTGATAAGGGATAATAATGAAATCCATAAAATTTAACATCAAAATTTTCAAAAACACTTGTGTAATCGATTACATTTATATAATTTAACCGAAATTTTTTAACACAACAACAAACAATCTCACAACAAAACAAATAGCAAACTAACAATTTACTAATTACAAATGAAGAAAACTTTACTTTTTAATACTTTACTTTTATTTCACTTTTGCCTTTTTGCCCAAACCTATAACATGGACAAACCTGAAGGTTTTGGAGCAGCAACTACAGGTGGTGGAGATGCATCATCTATAACGGTAAGTACCTATCAAGAGTTTAAAGATGCACTAAGTTTAAACGAATCTAAAGTCATTTTAATAAACGGCACGATAACCATTCCAGAATATCAAGCCATTAGCAAACGAGTTGTTAATAAAACTATTCTAGGTTTACCAGGAGCAACATTAGAAAATTTATCGCAAAGTTCAGGGTCTGGAATTCTCACGCTTTCTAGTGGTTCTAGTAACGTAATTATTAGAAACATTACCTTTAAAGGTCCAGGAGCCTACGATATAGATGGACGGGATTTACTAACCGTTGAAGGCTGCAATAACCTTTGGGTAGACCATTGCGAGTTTCAAGATGGACAGGACGGTAATTTCGATATTAAAAATACTACAGACAATGTTACTGTTTCTTGGTGTAAATTTACTTATTTACTACCTGCCAAAGCGGGAGGTTCTGGCGGATCTGACGATCACAGATACACAAATTTAATTGGCTCTAGTAAAAGCAATGCGCCTGCCGATGGGCATTTTAGTGTTACTTTTCAAAATTGCTATTGGGCAGACGGCTGTAAAGAGCGTATGCCTAGAGCTAGAAATGCCGAATTACATATTTTAAATTGTTACTACAACACTTCGGTAGATAATTCTACAGCCATTGGTTTAGGCGGAGGGCCTAACAACACCACCTGTTATGTAGAGAATACAAATTTCGACAAGATTAGCTCGGTATTTAAAAGCTATGCTAGCGATGGCGGAGTTACTCTTATTCAGTTCGAAAATTGTATCAATCCTACTAACAATATAGGTACAGTTAACAAACCAAGTTACGAATATACAACCTACCCTGCCGAAGAGGTTAAAGATGCTGTTACAAACGAAAGTTGTGGGGCTGGCGCTAATTTGATGATTGATGATTCTGGAGTTGTTACTTCGTCTTGCGATAAATTAAGTATTGCGGAACAAGATTTATTTAGCGTTAAATTTTATCCAACGGTATTTAACGAAACCTTATTCATGGAATTACCACAATCGGTTAACGAACCACTTACTGTTTCCATCTTTTCGGTAACCGGCAAGCGTGTTTTCACAAAAACATTCCAAAAAGAATATAGCAATACCAAAACCTTAGCTTTAAGTCATGTTAATTCTGGCATGTATTTCTGTAAAGTTACTCATGGTAACCAATCTAAAGTTTACAAGGTTATAAAAAACTAACACACACTTACCTTATACAAACACAATCTCACTTAATTATTAACCTTTAAAATTTTACACACTCTAACAAACTAAAAACCAAACTAACACATTCTGCCTAAGCTGTACACTATACGGCTTAGGCTTTAACTAACAAAAACACTAACCAATGCGTAAAAACAAACTACTTTTAGGATTGTTCCTATCGTTGTGCTCTGCACTAATGTTCGGACAACTCTCTACACCAACTGCATACGATTTTACAGATGGTATTATTATCCCTGCAGGACAAAGCCCAGACCAAGTTATTACCCTAGAAGGTAATTATTCCGACCATAACTCGAATTATGGTTTAAATATGAAAAAAGATGGTGTTATAAAAATTAAAGTTAACGGCACCACAACCATAAGCTTTTTAGGCTCTAAACATTCTTCTTTAGATATGCACGGTGTATCTGAAACTGGTGTAGATTTAGGAACGCAATCTACAAAAGTTGAAAATGATTTGGTAGATACTTTCGACTTCAACTACAAAGGAGTAGCCACCACATTAATTTTCACCTTAGTCGGAGACGGCACCGATTTGTATTTACCATCGCTAGAAGTTATCCCTACAACTTCTATTTACGATTTTACAGACGGCACTATTATTACCGCTGGCCAAAGTAACGATGGCAAACTAACTTTAAGTGGCACCTATAAAAACCACAGCGAAAAATATGGTTTAAATTTAAAAGCAGGAGGAACCATTAGCATTGCTGTAGACGGTAGCAGTATAGTACGTTTTATAGGCTCTGCCCACTCGTCGCTTAGCTTAGAAGGGACTGCAGTAAGTCAAGGTGATTTAGGCACTATTAACACCAAAGTAACTAATGATTTAGCCGATACTTTTGAATTCACCTATCTTGGTGGCCCAACAACATTAAAATTTGTTGCAGTAGAACCAGGAACCGATGTTTACCTACCTGCTCTAGAAGTGCAACCTCACGATGTTACACTTACCAAAACCGATGTTTGGGATTTTGGAGCAGAACAATTAGATGAAACGCTTTATAACAACCAATTATCAGTTGCTATTATTAATAGCTGGTACGACAGTAGTATAGAAGCTGGTAGTGTTGGACCTGTTTTACCTTCAACCTTTACGGCTGGCGATTTATCATGGACTGGCGGAAGTAACGACCGTTTACGATCTACCAACTCGGCTTTAACCCGATACGACGATAATATTTCAGATTCTAACGGACATACTGGTCGTATTTATGTGAATTCATCTGGAGCCACAGGCCGCTATTTAGAATTACAACTTAACGCAGACGACATGGTTACCGTGGCGGCCAAAACCGATTCTGGCGGACTTATCACCTTCGAAAATATGGATGAAAATGTACATCAAAAAGACGAAGTTGAAATGACCAAAGATTTTGCTGAATTGAAATTTGTTGCACAACAAGCTGGATCTTACAAAATTTACGACAGCTCTGGTAAGCCTAGTTATTACAGAATATACAGAGAGGCTGCAGAATACATTACACTTTCAGGAACGGTAGATGTGTCTCAAGCAGAAAATATCCCTAACGATTATAGCATCATTTTTACTAATCAGGCAGGTAAAACTTGGTCTGCAACTGTAAACGATGGCATGTATAGTATAGAACTCCCAAAAGACTCTACCTATGGTATCAGCCTTGCCAATGCCAATGGCTATGTAATTACAAACGGAGATAGCATAACTGTAAATTCCGATAATACTACGCACAACATTACCATTATACAAGTAGATTTATACGAATTAACAGGAGCTTTAATAGGTATCAATGATTATATAGACGCATTAGGTCTAACATTCACCCCGGATCCTGAAGCTAATAAAATTTACACCCCTATGGTAAGCATTAACACCGAAGCAAAAACTTACAGTGTTAAACTAGAAGCCAGTGTACAATATACCATTACAGCAGAAGGCGTAAATGATTTCGATATCGAAAATAATACGGTAACCATGGCTGCACAAAATAGCACCCAAGATTTAACTTTTGTAGCTAAACCTGTATACATGGTAGCTATTTTAGCTCCAGAGTTAAATACCGAGCAACTAGACAAATTAGCGTTAACCTTTACCAATACTAACGAAGAAAACGCAGTATACACCTTTAACAACATTTCCGACATTACGTTACGCGATGGCACTTATAGCATTACATATTCTGGCTTAGACGAATATCCTTTAGAATTGGCATTAACGTCTAATTTAACAATAGACGGACAAGATGCTACAAAAGAGTTATCTTTTGTTCCTGTTACCAATTGGACATTCGATGATAAAGTAATTGCTAATGGCTACGAATTTTACAAAGGCTTACAATTCTCTGGATCGGTAGCTAACGAAATTGGTAAAGGACATTTAAACATAAGCGAAGGCGGTACAATAAAAATTCCAGTTAACCCTAGCACCAAAGTCATTGTAAGTTATTATTACGAAGCTAATTTCACGATTGAAAACGGTGATCCGGTAATAACTAACAGTGGTAGTACTAGTACTGTTGAAACCACCGAATATATTTACACTGGAAATGATGACGGTACAGTAACCATTACCGCTGCTGGCAAATCGTATATTACTAATATTGAAGTACAGCCGTTTGTAGATTTTGCTACTGAAATTACTGTAGGAACAGACAAGGACTATCAAACGATAAACGAAGCGCTAGAAGCCATATCCAGAATGGTACGCCCAAACAACGAGCGCGTTACCGTACTGATAGATCCAGGGAATTACGAAGAAATGCTAGTTATAAACACGCCTAACATTACCTTTAAAAACGCTTCTTCGAGCCCTAGCATAGCCGTAAGCAATAAAGGAGTAGATATCGATGCCAATGCCGTTAGAATCACATCGTACTACGGACACGGATATAGCTACTACAGCATGGGCAACGACCAAAAATGGCATGCTGATGTTTTAAAAACTAACAAAGAAAACGGATCGTTATCATACAATAACGCGGGAGCAGGTACTACCAATGGCTCGTTTTGGAATGCTACAGTAGTTATTTCTGCGCATGGTTTTGAAGCTAACGATATCATTTTCGAAAATTCATTTAACCAATACATTTCTAAAAAAGAATCTGAAGACATCCTAGTGTTAATTCCTTCAGAAAATAAAGGGGTAAGACCAACAACAGTTGGTAATACCGATGTACAAGACCGCAGTTATGTAGAACGTGCCGCTGCCATTGCAGTAACTAACAATACCGATAAAGTACTATTGGTAAATTGTAAAGTTATTGGTAGACAAGATACTTTCTTTGGCGGAAGCAATACTAGAGTTGTAGCCTACAAAGGTGAAATTTTAGGAGCTGTCGATTATATTTTTGGAGGTATGACTGCTGTATTTTATCAAACCGATTTAGTAATGAATACCAGCGATGTTAGTAGCGATGCAGCCTATATTACTGCTGCGCAACAAGATGGCGGACGCGGATATTTAATGTACGGATGTACAGTAACATCAACCGATCCTGGTACAGAAACGGCATCAACTTACCGTGCTAAACCAGGTTATTTCGGGCGTCCTTGGAGACCAACTACTAGCGAAGTTGTGTTTTACAACACCACCATAGAAACCTCTAATTATCCTGGCTCTGAAGACTTATCGCTAATTGTTCCAGATGGATGGAGAGATTCTTTAGGTGGACAATCGGAGTTTATGTACGAATATGGTAGTACAGAAAATTCTGGAGTAGACAACAGTGGCAATCGCGTAAGCTGGTCTACCGTTTTAACCGAACCTATTTTAAAAGACGGTACAGAAATTACTACCTTTAATTTTACAAAAGGTAACGATAACTGGGATCCTATTAAAGACTTAAACGAAGCTTTAAGTATTACCGACATCTCAGAATCTTCAAACGAAGTACATATTGCGGCTTATAATGGCAAACTTCATATTTCCAACATAAGCTCTGCAACAGACATACAAATTTACAATACATTAGGGCAATTATCTCAGCAACTAAAAGTCAACAAAGACCTTAATTTCAATATCGCTCAAGGCATTTGGTTTATAAAAGTTAAAGATGCTAAAGGCTCTAAAACCATAAAATTAGTGGCACACTAATTTATATTTTTCATTTATTTAATTGTTGTTTAAAAAAGGGCTTGAATTTATTTTCAAGCCCTTTTTGTTTTATAATTTATACAATTAATCTAATGTTATTATTTTCTCGGTTTTGGATAGTTTTGCTGAATGTTTCTAATAAGATGCTCCAAACCATTTAATTTTAATTCGTATACCATTTGCATTTGTTCTCCTAGCTTACCTTTAGGAAAACCTTTATTATGGTACCACACCATATAATACTCGGGTAAATCTATTAAATAACGGTCTTTGTACTTACCGAACGGCATTTTAGTGTGCGCCAAAGCAATTAAAACGTCACCGTTTAAACCTTCCATAACAATTTTAAATATATGCTACTTCCAATTAAAAGTAACAACACGTTCTATGTCTGGATGCAAGCTAAAATGAACTGGACATGTTCTAGCAGTGTGCTCTAAAATTTTACGCTCTTTATCTGTGGTTTCGACACTAATATTGAACGTTACTTCTATTTTAGAAATTCTACGAGGCTCTGTGGCCATTGTTTTAGTAACTTCGGCTGTGGTTCCTGTTAGATCTACGTTTAAATCTCTAGCCTTTATACCCATAACCGTCATCATGCAATTGGCAAGGCCTGTAGCTACGGTATCTGTTGGCGAAAAGGCCTCACCTTTCCCATTATTATCAACTGGAGCATCGGTAATAAAGGTATTTCCCGATTTTATATGCGTATTTTCTGTACGTAAGTTTCCTAAATAAAGTACCTTAGAAGTCATTTTTTTATTCTTTTACTTCAACAATTTTTAATTCTTCATACTGCAATAAATACACCGTATCGTTATAAAAACCGCCTAAATCTTTCTTTTTATAAGCGAATTTATTTTCAACATATTCTGTTAAAGGTGCATCGTTGGCAGAAGCGTATAAGTCTGTAGAAGTTACCAAACGCAGTACAACATCCATGGTAACATCAAATCCTCTAACTGCAATTTTATTTGGCGTTATTCCGTATTCCTTTTCGTAACGTTTTATAAATCCGTTTTCCACATCCTGATCGAAACTTTTTGAAACGGATGCGTAATGGAAATGTAAATTTGATAAATGGTGATTAGAAACCTCGTTCCCTTCAAAAGCAGCATTCATATTACTGGTTGCTAAAATAATTTGAGTTTCCTCAGTATTTAAAGAATTTAAAATACTGGTTATGTTAGACACGAATACTTCGCTTTCCGTCTCTAAGAACACCACATTTTTACCAGGCTTTAATAATTTAGCAATATCGTCTACTAAAATATAATGCGAATCGTTCCCCTTTTTGTCTTTTCTAGACTGCACTTTTGCTGCCAAAGGAAATGCCGATGTTAACTTAGTACTACTAGCCATAGATTTTGAATCGAAGACTAAAATTGTATTGGTTAAACTATCGCGTTGCTTAAAGTAATTGATGACTTTAGATTGCAGTAAAGCTTCTGAAGGCCTAGACTGAAAGGTATTATTGGTAATGTTTACATGCTTGGTTATTGGCGACACTACAGGAATGTTATACTGACCTAATTGCTGGGCAGTAAATTCGACATCGCTTTGTGTTAACGGACCAATAATGGCATCTAATTCTTCGAAATTATGATTTCTTAATACATCGCTTATAGTACTGGTTTTATTTTCGGTATCGTAAACATCTACTTTTACATGAACACCAAGTTTTTTAAGCGAATCTAAAGCGATAAGTACTCCTGAATGAAATTCTAAGGAAAAATTTAAATAGTTATCCTTTTGAATATGGCGCATGGTTCCTGAAATAGAATCGAAATTTACCCCTTTTAGTCGAAAAGGCAACATTACAGCAATGTGCTTTTGATCTGGCGCAAACGGACGTTTAGTTAAATCGGAAGCTACTAGAGTTTGGTCTGAAATCATTCCAATAACATCATCGTCTACCTTTTTTGGTACTTTTAAAACCATTCCAACTTTTAAACCGCTTTCTTTTAACTCGGGGTTTAATGTTTCTAATTCGTCTTGCGTTACCCCTAATTTAACTTTTAACCTGTAAAACCCTTCTTTAGGTTGTACTTCGTAATAATCGTACTTATCTTCTACAACTTTTTCCGAAACACGGTCTATATTTGGCACTTTTATAGTATCTCCTACTTTAAGTACCTCGCTCATTTCTGGGTTTAGGGCTTCAAGTTCTTCAATGGTAATTCCAAATTTATATGCTACTCGCCACTTACCTTCTTTAGGCAAAACCACATAATCTTTGGCAACTTCTAAAGGCTGATTAACTTCTTCTAAAACCTGCTTGGTTTTATATACAGGAATTCTAATTTTTGTGCCTTTTCTTAAAGGTTCTGAATACAAAAATGTATTTTCCTTTTTCAGCTCGTCTGTAGTAACATTGTACATTTTAGAAATGCTGTACAACGTTTCTTTACGTTTAACCCGATGTTGTTTGTAACCTGTAAGCTGTTTAACTGTAGTTATTTCGGCTTGAACTTGTGTTTTTGGAATAATTAAAACCATATTGGGTTTTAAACCGTTTTTAGCATCCGGATTCAGCGCATAAATGTCGTAAACAGACACCAGGTATTGTTTGGCTATATCCTCTATTTTTTCATTCTGCTTTACTTTATGGGTACTGTAATTTTGAGCAAAAACGTGGTTCCCAATAAAAACAAGCAATACAAAAACAACTAAAAACTTTTTCATTCAATATGGTTTAATTCGAAAAATAATTGATGTAATATACGTTTATTCCCACTCTATTGTGGCTGGTGGCTTAGAACTAATATCGTACACTACTCTATTAACGCCTTTTACCTTATTTATTATATCGTTAGATGTTTTTTGTAAAAACTCGTAAGGTAAGTTTACCCAGTCGGCTGTCATACCATCGGTACTTTCTACAGCTCTTAAAGCGACACATTTTTCATAAGTACGTTCGTCTCCCATTACCCCTACGCTGTTTACAGGTAATAAAATAGCTCCGGCTTGCCATACTTTATCGTAAAGTCCCCAAGATTTTAATCCGTTAATAAAAACAGCATCAACTTCCTGTAATATTCTTACTTTTTCTGCAGTAATATCACCTAAAATACGAATAGCCAATCCTGGGCCAGGGAAAGGGTGACGACCTAAAAGCGCCTGATCCATATCCATAGATGCACCAACGCGTCTTACTTCGTCTTTAAATAAAGCCTTTAAAGGCTCTACTATTTTAAGCTTCATAAAATCTGGTAAACCGCCTACGTTATGATGGCTCTTAATTGTAGCACTTGGACCTCCAGTAGCAGAAACACTTTCTATAACATCTGGATATATAGTACCTTGGGCTAGCCATTTAACATCTTGTATTTGGTGTGCCTCGTCGTCGAAAACTTCAATAAACACACGACCAATGGCTTTACGTTTAGCTTCTGGATCGCTTAAACCAGCAAGGGCGTCTAAAAATCGTGCCGAAGCATCTACCCCTTTAACATTAAGCCCCATGCCCTTGTATTGTTCTAGAACATCTTCGAATTCATTTTTACGTAACAAACCGTTATTTACAAAAATACAATACAGGTTTTTGCCAATTGCTTTGTGTAAAAGCATGGCTGCTACAGAAGAATCTACACCTCCAGACAAACCTAAAACCACCTTGTCGTTTCCTAATTTTGCTTGAAGCTCTTCTACAGTTTCCTCGACAAACGATTGCGGTGTCCAATCTTGATTAACATCTGCAATATGCACCAAGAAATTCTCTAGTAATTGCTTTCCATCTGTAGAGTGATACACTTCTGGGTGAAATTGAATAGCATAGGTTTCTTCGCCTTCAATTCTATACGCTGCATTTTCAACATCGTGGGTACTGGCAATAAGCACGGCATTTGTTGGTAAATGCTTAATGGTATCGCTATGGCTCATCCAAACTTGGCTACCTTCAGAAATCTTATCGAAAAAAGGTTCACTATCTTTTATAAACGACAAGTTTGCTCTTCCGTACTCACGCGTATTAGATGGTGCTACTTCACCTCCAGAAAAATGCGCTAAGTATTGCGCACCGTAGCATACTGCCAACAATGGTTTTTTACCACGAATTTGCGATAAATCTGGATGCGGAGCTTGCTCTGAACGCACAGACGATGGACTACCAGAAAGGATAACCGCCTTGTACTGCTCGATATTTGAAGGAATTTTGTTAAAAGGATGAATTTCGCAATAAATGTTGAGTTCTCGAACTCGACGTGCTATAAGCTGAGTGTATTGCGAACCGAAGTCTAAAATTAATACGTTATTATGTTGCATGCGCAAAATTACTATTTATACTTTTATTTGTAAAGTTTGAATTCAACTTTATTCCATTGTTTTTAAAATAAGTGCAATATCTTCTTCTGTTGTATCTGGGTTGATAAAACAAAAACGAGATACCGTTTCGAAAGTATCTCCTGTTTTCCATTTTGTAGGCGTTACTAAAGCAAATCCTTTTTTATGGTTCTCGTAAGTCCAATGTGTATAATCTTCGGGTTGCCATCCTATACGTCTAAACAACACACAAGACAAACTTGGCTCTCTTACCAACTCGACATTAGGGTGCGCTTCTATTAATCGGCCAGCTATTTGTGCTAATTCCAATCCACGCTCTATAGCCTCTTTATATCTATCTGTACCGTGCATTGCTAAAGAAAACCATAAAGGCAAACCTCTAACGCGACGTGTTAATTGTATTTGATAATCGGTTGGATTAAATCCGTGAGCACCTTCATCTTTAAATATATCGAGGTAAGACCCCTGTTGCGAATGGGCATTTTTAGCCAATTCTGGGCGCTTATAAATTACTGCTCCACAATCGTAAGGCGAAAACATCCATTTGTGCGGATCTATAGTAATACTATCGGCTTTTTCAATTCCTTTAAACAAATGTCTTACAGAATCTGATGCCAAAGCTCCGCCACCGTAAGCAGCATCTACATGCAACCATAAATGTTCTGTTTCGCAAATTGTTCCAATTGCATCTAAATCGTCTATAATTCCAGCGTTAGTTGTACCACCTGTAGCTACTACAGCAAACAAGCGCTCGCGTTGATCTGCCGATAAATTATCTATAGTTTCTTGCAGGGCTGGTCCTTCTAGACGGTCTTCGGTATCTACCAAAAGCACATCTAAATCGGCCACTTTTGCCATCGCCTTAATGGATGAATGCGCACCGATAGAGGTAATTATTAAACCGCGTTCGTTTTTATGTTCGGCTTTAAGGCTTCTCCAATATTCTCTGGCCGTAACTATCGCCGATAAGTTTGCCGCTGTTCCGCCACTGGTAAACACTCCAAAAGCGCCTTCAGGTAAACCGGTAAGCGAAACAATCCATTTCATAGCTTCATTTTCGCAAAAAATACCTCCGGCGCCTTCCATCCAGTATGCGCCGTGAATGCTAGATGCCGATGTTACCAAATCGAACATTACAGCGGCTCGAGTTGGAGACGCTGGCACAAAGGCTAAATTTCTTGGGTGATCTACAGGTACATTGGCTTTCATTAAATGTTTTTTCCAAAGATTAAAAGCATTCTCGCCACCTATACCCTTTGCTGTTATCGTTTCGCCAACTAAAGCTTTTAATTCTTCGGCTTTTTTGGGCTTGCCAATTTTACGTTCTGATGAAGAAATGCGTTCTATGGCATATTTCATAACATCCATAGTCATTTCTACCAAATCAAAATCTACTTTATGCATTTATGTTACAGATTTAGTATTAAAAATTCTTGTTTTAAAGGCTGCAAATTTAACACTAACTGTTCAATTAATTGGTCTCCAAACTCAAGATATAATTCAGAGAAATTAACAGCGCGTTCCTGTAAACTGTCGTTAGGAAACAACTCGTTTTGTAACGCCGTCATTCTAGACACCTGATCTGCTAATTTCTTTTTCTGCGCCTTTAGCAAACGTTTTTCTAAATGCTCTAACCCTTTGATTTGCTTACGCTCCTGTGCTTTTACGGCACCAACAAACGAACGATCTGTTTGCTCTGCCAAATCGTACAAAAACTCGAACTGCTCTTGAAGCTGTTGCTTTTGCCTTGAAAAATCGATATCGATATTCGAAATCTTTCTCACTTTTTTGTTAATAAAAGCATCGCGTTTTAAAAACAAATCGTGGTTACTAATATCTAGTTTCGTTAACTTTTTTGCTTGCTGCTGCGTTTTTACCAATACAGAATTTCTTAGCAACAGCATTGGAAACGGCACTTCTACAGCTTCAAAAAAACGTTTTAATTGTAACCAATACGCCAATTCGCCTCCACCGCCTATGTAACACAAATTAGGCAAAATCACTTCCTGATATAGCGGACGCATGATGACATTAGGCGAAAATCGTTCTGGAAAATTATCGATTTCTTCTAAAATTTCGGCCTCAGTAAAGGTCTTTGAAGCATTAAGAACTTTATAACTATCTTCTTCGAAAACTATACGCTCACGGGTACCCGCTGTTAAATAAAATAAGTTAATTGCTCTCGGATTAACCTGAATATTATAGTCTGCACCCGAAATAGCCGATAACGCATCATTGGTTTTGGACACCTCTAGACTAGAGGTTTGTTGCAGAATATCCTGTTTAATGTAAGGAATAAATTCGCGTTTTAATTCACGATGATTAGCATCTAGAATTACCAAGCCTAAATCGGAAAATAAGGCATTGGCCAAAAATCGCGTAGCATCGGTTAAATTATCGTGATTTAAATATGCTTGAGAGAACAACTGCTTTAATTGATCTGCATGTTTACCTAAACCTAATTCTTGTTCAAACAAATTAAAAACAGCCGAAAGCCCTTCGGTAGACAACTCTCCTACTGCGCCACCATCTTCCCTGTTCCACTGTATTTTTTTGCCTTTAAAATTAAAATAATTAATCTCGTCGAAATCATGATCTTCTGTTGCCATCCAATACACGGGCACAAAATGATAGTCGGGATATTTAGCTTTTAAAGTGTTCGTTAAATTGATAGTAGAAATGATTTTATACAGAAAATACAACGGTCCTGTAAACAGGTTTAACTGATGTCCTGTTGTAATTGTAAAGGTGTTGGATTCTTTTAAAAGCGATATGTTTAAGCGCGTGGCTTCAGAGGTTTTTAAAGTAGCATATTGTTCTTCTAAAACCGAAACTAATTGCCGCCGTTGTTGCTGAGATGCACCTACCTTACCTGACTTTTCCTGTATTTGAGCTTTAAAATTTTCGAGTTTAGGAAAACGATTATAAAACGGTTGTAAAGCAGGATTTTCATCTAAATAATCGCATATTAAAGTTGAAAAATAGTTGGTGTCTCTAAACGGAATACAGTCAGTCGGCATATTAAATTTTAAATTTTATGTAAATATACAGTTATTAGATTTTTCAATTCTAAAAATTTAGTTAAGACTCCTATTCACACTTATCCTTACAAAAAAAGGTGTTTTGATTTCTCAAAACACCTTTAATTATTTTACTAAAATAATACCATGTCACTTCGACCGCAGTCGAGAAGCTGTTTGAGTACCCTTAATTAAGAAGGCCTCGACTGCTTTCGACCTGACCAAGCTCATGTTAATATGATTCTTTACGAATGGTCCTTTTAATTCACAACTTCGGCATACAAATCGAAATCTGCTGCATCGGTAATTTTAACCGTTGTAAATTCTCCTGTTTTAAGGTAAGTAGACGTTGCATCTATAAGCACTTCGTTATCTACATCTGGCGAATCGCATTCTGTTCGACCTACAAAATAATTCCCTTCCTTTCTATCGATAACCACTTTAAATTCCTGACCTATTTTTTCCTGATTCAGTTCCCATGAAATCTGCGACTGGATTTCCATAATCTCGTTAGCCCGTTGCTGTTTTACGTCTTCAGGCACATCGTCTTCTAAACTATAAGCATGTGTATTTTCTTCGTGCGAATAAGTAAAGCAGCCAAGACGTTCAAATCGCATAGCTTTAACCCATGTTTTTAATATTTCGAAATCTTCTTCGGTTTCGCCTGGATACCCTACAATAAGCGTAGTACGAATAGTCATTCCAGGAACAGTTTTTCTAAAATCTTCTATTAATTTAGTTGTCTTTTCCTGGGTGGTACCACGACGCATACTTTTTAAAAGTTTATCGGATATATGTTGCAATGGGATATCTAGATAGTTACATACTTTAGATTCTCTGTTCATAACGTCTAGAACATCCATTGGAAATCCTGTTGGAAACGCATAGTGTAAACGGATCCATTCAATACCTTCAACTTTTACTAAAGCTTCAAGTAATTCGGCCAGATTGCGTTTTTTATATAAATCTAAACCGTAGTAAGTTAAATCTTGTGCAATTAATATTAACTCTTTAACGCCGTTTGCGGCTAATTTTTCGGCTTCCTGCACTAAATCTTCAATAGGTGTAGATTTATGTTTTCCGCGCATTAACGGAATCGCACAAAAACTACACGGACGATCGCACCCTTCTGCAATTTTTAAATAAGCATAATTTTTAGGCGTTGTCGTTAAACGCTCGCCAATCAATTCGTGTTTATAATCGGCACCAAGTGCTTTAAGTAAGCCTGGTAATTCTGTAGTTCCGAAATACTGATCGACATTAGGAATTTCCTTTTCTAAATCTGGTTTATAGCGTTCAGACAAACAACCTGTAACAAATACTTTATCGACCTCGCCTTCTTCTTTCTTTTGCATGAATTCCAGAATGGTATTCACACTTTCTTCTTTGGCATTATTAATAAAGCCACAGGTATTAATCACTACAATATTACCGTCTTCTTCATGCGCAACATCTTTCCCACTGGCTTTCAGCTGTCCCATTAACACTTCGCTATCGTAAACATTTTTACTACAACCTAGTGTTACTACATTGATTTTATTTTTTTTACGTGATTTTGTTCTCATATCAAAAATTCAGTGTGCAAAGATACGGAATGATTTAGGAATGTAATGGCGTTTACCCCAAAATAAAAATGCCTTGAAAACTGAATCTCAAGGCATTTTAAAAATTTATTCTATTATTTAAAGAAGGAATCTACAAATTCGTACTTATTAAAGACTTGCAAATCGTCTATCCCTTCGCCTACGCCTATATACTTTACTGGTATTTTAAACTGATCGCTTATACCAATAACTACACCTCCTTTTGCAGTACCATCGAGTTTAGTTACCGCTAAAGATGTAACCTCTGTAGCTGCTGTAAACTGCTTAGCCTGTTCAAACGCATTTTGTCCGGTAGAACCATCGAGCACCAACAGCACATCGTGCGGCGCATCGCCTATTACTTTTTGCATCACGCGTTTTACTTTGGTAAGCTCGTTCATTAAATTGATTTTATTATGTAAACGACCTGCTGTATCTATAATAATAACATCGGCATTTTGCGCGACACCAGATTGTAAGGCATCGAAAGCTACAGAAGCAGGGTCGCTGCCCATAGCTTGTTTTACGATAGGCACATCTACACGATCTGCCCAAACTTGTAACTGATCGATAGCTGCTGCTCTAAACGTATCGGCTGCACCTAACACCACATTAAGTCCTTTTTTCTTAAACTGGTAGGCTAATTTTCCTATTGTGGTTGTTTTACCCACGCCATTAACACCAACCACCATAAGTACGTATGGCTTTTTGTTTTCCGGAATGGTATAATCGGTTGCTTCTCCCGAATTGGTTTCAGATAAAAGTGCCGCTATTTCTTCTCGTAAAATACCATTAAGCTCGTCTGTACCTAAATATTTATCGCGTGCAACACGCTCTTCAATGCGCTCTATAATTTTTAAGGTTGTATTTACACCTACATCGCTAGACACTAATACTTCTTCCAGATCATCTAATACATCATCGTCTACCTTAGATTTTCCCGCTACGGCTTTACTTAATTTATTAAAAAAAGTAGATTTAGATTTTTCCAAACCTTTATCTAATGTTTCCTTTTTTTCTGAAGAAAATATTTTTTTAAAAAAGCTCATTGGTTGTTGATATTAAAATTAAGCTATACAATACCGATTTGCTTACCGCCTGTAAGACAAATCCTTTTTACTTTTAGTACCGTTGTTAACTAAATAACCAGAATAACTTACGGACTTAATTTTGATGTAAATATAAAACAAAAGCTGCTTTCTTGTAAGAAAGCAGCTTAAATATCTTAATTCTAGTAAAAATATATTATTTTTTACTCAAGAAGTCGTTTACTTGCTCTGGAGTCATGATAGCTTCTACAAATGTGTAAGCACCTGTTTTATCAGACTTAACCATTTTAATAGCTTTTGTTAATCTTTTAGACCCCGTTTGTAATGATGCTACTGATTTCTTTGCCATGACTCAATTATTTTATTTCTTTATGAATAGTCATTCTCTTTAAGATAGGATTGAATTTTTTAATTTCCATTCTATCTGGAGTATTCTTTTTATTCTTTGTTGTAATATATCTAGAAGTTCCTGCCACTCCAGATTCTTTGTGCTCTGTACACTCTAATATTACCTGAACTCTGTTACCTTTCTTTGCCATTATTCTATAATTTTAAAAAGTGGCTTATTTTAAAAACCCTTTAGATTTAGCTTCTTTTATAGCAGCAGAAATTCCTATTTTGTTAATAGTCTTTAATGCTGAAGTAGATACTTTTAAAGTTACCCACTTATCTTCTTCTGGAATGTAAAAACGCTTTTTAACTAAATTCGCATCAAATTTGCGCTTAGTTTTGTTCATAGCGTGAGACACGTTGTTTCCTACCATTGCCTTCTTACCTGTAAGTTCACAAACTCTTGACATTCTTTCTAAACTTTAAATGTTGTTATTTCAAAACGAGGTGCAAATATACAAATTCTTTGCTATATAACAATTTAAATGTTAGGTATTTTTTAAAATTTCTTTTTGAAGCAGTTCCAAGGCCTTGTTCACGGCTTTGTTTATAACCTTAACACGATGGTTTCCTAAATTAAATTTTTCGACTATCGCGTGGTTTTCGCTAGCTATTGCAATAAAAACCGTCCCTAACTCCTCTTTATCGTCGGTTAATGTAGGTCCAGCATTTCCAGTTGTTGCGATAGCATAATCGGTTTTAAAAATGGACTTTGCCTGCTTAGCCATGGCTTCTGCTACAGCAGCACTAACCACACCATGTTTATTAATTAAGGTTTCCGAAATGTTTAAGACTTCAATTTTTGCTTGAGTAGCATAACTTACCACACTACCTTTATAAAAACTTGACGCCCCTGGATGAGCTGTAAACTGTTCTGCTATTTTACCCCCAGTGCAACTTTCGGCTGTTGCAAGAGTTTTCCCGAGATGCGTTAACATTTTCCCTAAATTCTCCTCTAAGGAATCTCCATCACCTTCTATTCCTACAAAAATATCCTGTATTTGAGGCAATAACAACCGCTCCTGTCTTAGCATCTCTGCCATTACGGATTCTTCGTCTTGCCCCTTAGCCGATAACCTTAACCTCACCTTACCTAAATTGGGAAGATATGCCAATTTTATACCTTTAGGTAATGCATCTTCCCAAACCTCTAAGCGTTCCGCCAAAGCACTCTCGCCTAAACCATAAGTAACAAAGGTTTTATGTAAAATAAAAGGGTACTTATATTTATGTTGAAGGTTAGGAATCACCTCATCGTCTATTAAAGCTTTCATTTCGAAAGGCACGCCTGGTAAAGACACAAATATTTTGTTGTTATGCTCTATCCACATACCTGGAGCTGTACCATATTTATTATGCAATACAGAAGCTTTTGATGGTACCAAGGCCTGATTTCTATTCAACTGAGAAATTGGGTTCGACGAATACTTTGCAAAAATACCTTCTACATGCTCTAACACCATTTCGTTTTCTTCTAAACTATCGTCAAAATACTCCGCTATGGTATGTTTGGTTATATCGTCTTTAGTTGGCCCTAAACCACCTGTTATAATAATAATATCGGCATTACTTTCCGCTTCCTTTAAAGCTTTTAAGATATGCACTCTATCGTCTTGAACAGATGTTATTTGATATACAGAAACTCCTATTTTATTAAGACTTTTTGCAATATAAGCCGAGTTTGTATCTATAATTTGGCCGATTAAAATTTCGTCGCCAATAGTAATTATTTCTGCTTGCATTTTAAAGAGAAAAGTCTGATTTTATTTCGGAAACCGCTTGTTCTATGGCTGTTACCACTTTATTAAATTGCGGCGTAATATCTAAATCTGTTTTTTCGAATTTACCCCAGTCCTGAATTTCTATAATATCATCTAGAATCCCCAATTCAAACAGATCTACTGTCGGTTTTAACTTGTGGGCCATTTGGTAAGAGGTATTATAATCTTTAGTGTTTACGGCTGTAATTAAAAGATCTAAATCTTCTGGCACTTCTTCTATAAAAGTCATAGCCAAAGCCTTAACAAAGTCTTCGTCGTTATCTGCCAATTCCCTTACCCTATACAACTTATAATGTCGCTCCATATTTATTTAACAGTTATTGAAAACATTTGTTCATCTTCTATATAGCCTTGCAGCACATCGTTTGGTGCTACAGCTCCAACTCCCGCTGGTGTACCTGTAAAGATAACATCTCCTATCTTTAAAGTAAAATATTTTGAAATACATTCTATTAACTCATCAATTTTCCAGAGCATGTGACTTGTATTTCCGTTTTGGACAGTATTTTCGTTCTTTTTTAATGAAAAATTAAGATTGTTGAGATCGGAAATTGTTTCTTTTTTAAGCCATTTTCCAATTACCGCTGCCCCGTCAAATGCTTTTGCTTTTTCCCAAGGCAAGCCTTTAGCTTTTAATTTAGCCTGTAAATCTCGAGCGGTAAAATCGATACCCAAACCTATTTCATCGTAATATTTATGTGCAAATTTTCGGTCTATATGCTTACCAACTTTATTAATTTTCACCAAAACCTCTACCTCGTAATGTACATCTTCAGAAAAATCTGGGATAAAAAATGGTTGCTTTTTTAATAAAATAGCCGTGTCTGGTTTTAAGAATACAACAGGGTCTTCTGGTTTTTCGTTTTCTAGTTCGGCAATGTGTTCGGTATAATTTCTACCAATACAAATAAGTTTCATCTTTTATTTTAAAATTAATTCAACTTATTATTGAAGCTTCTAAGTTTTATAGCCGTGAGCACTTTTTTAGTGTACAGCGGAAAATCGGCGTTAAGCAACCATCCAAAATACCCTGGCTCGTCGTTCAACACATCTACTACTTTTTTATTTTTATGCTTTCCAAAAGAAAAACACTCTTCGCCTGCTTTATTATAAATGATAAAGCCTGCAAAATCGGCAAACTGCTTTCTACTACTAAACTCCGATAAAAACTTGGCGTTGTTTTCTAACTCTTCGTATTTATCGACTTGTGCTTTTAACACTTCGTAAGTTGCATAAGTATCGGCTGCAGCGCTATGCGCATTTTCTAAATCTTTATTACAATAGAATTTGTAAGCGGCACTAAGCGTACGCTGCTCCATTTTATGAAATATGGTTTGTACATCTATAGCCAAAGTGCTTTTCATATCGAAATCTACATCTGCTCTAAGCATTTCTTCTGCAAGAAGAGGGATATCGAAACGATTAGAATTGAAACCTGCTAAATCTGAATCTTTAATTATATTATAAATGTCTTTAGCCAGGGCTTTAAAAGTCGGAGCATTGGCAACATCGGCATCGGTAATACCGTGAATATCGGAAACCTCTTTCGGGATTTTCATTTCTGGATTTACAAGCCATGTTGTAGCTTCTTCTTTTCCGTCGGGATACACTTTTAATATTGCGATTTCTACAATACGGTCTTTTGAAATATTAACACCTGTGGTTTCTAGATCGAAAAAACAAATCGGCTTTTTTAAATTAAGATTCATTAAATTAAAATTTATTAAGGATGCTAATTTACTAAATGTATTTGGGCTAAAACAAAAAAACCCAACTCAAATCGGTTGGGTATTTCTATTATTAGGTTGTCATTTTAAATTTCTCTGTTACTATCCCAAGCCTCTAAGTAATCTTTTACGGCTTTAACAAACTGCCCGCCAAGGGCTCCGTTTACTACGCGGTGATCGTAAGAATGCGACAAGAACATACGGTAACGGATGCCTATAAAATCGCCTTCTGGCGTTTCTATAACCGCTGGCACTTTACGAATGGCACCTAAAGCCAAAATACCAACTTGAGGCTGGTTAATGATAGGTGTTCCCATAATACTTCCAAAAGTTCCTACATTAGTTACAGTATAGGTTCCTCCTTGAATATCGTCGGGTTTCAATTGGTTTTGTCTTGCTCTATTGGCCAAATCGTTAACTTTCTTGGTCATGCCCACCAAATTTAACTGATCGGCATTTTTAATAACTGGCACAATTAAATTGCCATCTGGCAAAGCCGCTGCCATACCCAAATTTATATTCTTCTTTTTAATTATAGTATCGCCTTGCACAGAGATATTCATTAACGGAAAATCGCGAAGTGCTTTAGCTACAGCCTCCATAAAAATAGGTGTAAACGTTAAGTTTTCGCCTTCTCGTTTATAAAACGCATCTTTAACTTTCTTTCTCCAATTCCAAATAGCTGTTACATCTGCTTCAATAAAACTTTGAACATGAGCCGATGTTTGCGTAGACTCTACCATGTGATGAGCAATTAATTTACCCATTCTGCTCATTTCTATAATTTCGTCTTCTCCTGAAGCTACTACTGGCGCTTCCGCAGAAGCCTTTTCAACAGATTGCAGTTTAGCCGACTCTGTTTTAACTGCTGTAGGTTCCGAAGTCGCTTGTTGCCCACGACTATCTAAATACTTTAAAATATCGTGTTTTGTAACTCGACCATCTTTGCCCGTACCCGAAATTGAATCCAGTTCGGTTTGCGTGACGCCTTCTTCTTTAGCTATATTTTTTACTAATGGTGAATAAAAGCGATCGCCAGAAGATGTTATAGTACTTGTTACAGCCTCTTTTGCTTGACTAACTATATCTTCAGCTTTGGCTACATGTTCATCTGTTTCGCTTGTGGCACTTTTTTCAGAAAGATCGTCAGCTGGCGTTTCCACTTCGCCGCCTTCGGTTTCTATAATTGCAATAGTTTGCCCTACCTGAACAACATCATCTGCATTGAACAATTTTTCAACCAAAATACCATCCACATCGCTAGGCACCTCGCTATCTACTTTATCTGTAGCGATTTCCAAGACTGGCTCGTCTGCTTCAATAACATCGCCAACTTCTTTAAGCCAAGATGTAATAGTCGCTTCTGCAACACTCTCTCCCATTTTTGGTAATTTCAGTTCTATTTTTGCCATATTCTTATTGTAAAGCTTTATTTTAGTTGTTGTTTGCGAAATTAACAATAAAATTTATATATCACCTAATTATATTCAATTAATATTACCTCTAGACAACATCAAAAAAACCAATAGATTACGTACTAAATTTAATTATTTCTCCTCGTGCGGCCGCGTGATCGCTCCCGACTGCAAAGTTAGCATTATAAGGAATAATTCTGAAGGCTACCGCATTATTAAATTGATATTTTTCTAAATAAGCAATTATAGTTTTAAAACTTAAATGTGTATTATCTAAAAACACAAGCTGGTTTGGTTTAACGGCAGTTAACAAATCTACCCGAGAGCATGGCAGGTTTTTATGTTGCTCTAAACCGGGAATATTGCGATGAGACACCAAAACACGCGATGTAATTTCTGGCGTTTTAATTTCGGGCTGCATGTTTAACATCGTTAGCACCTTAACCCCTAAACTAAGCCCCACATTAAAAACGAAATTGGGTTTAAAATGTTTTTTATAAAAAATTTTCATTGCCCCGTTAAACCGCTTCGCGTAGGTTTTATTCCTAAATGTACTTTCGCCTTTAAAATGAATAACCGTAGTGGCTCCGAAATATTGATTTTGAAATCCGGCTTTTAGAATTTTATACGACAAATCGACATCTTCTCCATACATAAAATAATCGTCGTCGAAACCTCCCACTTGATTATAAACCTCCTTTTTAATAAGCATAAACGCCCCAACAAGTATTTGCACAGGAGCAACATCTTGTGGCTCTATATGATTTGCGTAGTAGCTTTTAGAATGCCCCATTAACTTTTGAAGCGCCACATTTGGCGTTGGCACATTGCGCTTACTCTCTGGTAAGAATTTACCTGTTCCGTCTATCAATTTACACCCTACTGCGCCTAAATTGCTTTGAGAATCTGCAAATTGTAACACCTTTATAAAAGTGTCTTCAGCAACAACCGTATCTGGATTTAAAATACAAATGTACTCGCCTTTGGCTTTGGAAACCCCGATATTATTCCCTTTGGAAAACCCGTAATTATTGGTGTTTTCTATTAAAACAACATCTGGAAAAAGCTGCTTTACCATATCGCAACTTTCGTCTGTTGATTGATTATCTACAACTATAATTTCGGCATCTAAATCTTTTACAGCTGCTTGCACACTTTTTAAACACAGCTCTAAAAAGTAGCGCACATTGTAATTTAATATGATAACAGAAAGCTTCAATTAAGATTAAGATTTTAAAGAGCCTTCAAACGGAATTCGATTTAGAATACTACGCCCGAGAGTTACCTCATCGGCATATTCTAATTCGTCGCCAACAGAAATACCTCGTGCAATAGTAGACACCACCACACCATAATCTTGTATCTGCTTAAAAATATAAAAGTTGGTCGTATCGCCTTCCATAGTAGAGCTTAAAGCAAAAATAAGTTCTTTCACTTTCCCTTCTTTCACTTTATTAACCAAGGAAACAATATTTAAATCGTGCGGACCAATACCATCCATAGGCGAAATTTTCCCTCCCAAAACATGGTACAAACCTTTAAAGGAACTGGTATTTTCTATGGCCATAACATCCCGAATATCTTCTACAACACAAATAAGATCGTCTTGTCTTCTCGGGTTTGAGCAAATTTCGCATAATTCGTTATCACTAATATTATTACACGACTTACAAAACTTTATTTCTGTACGCATATTAAGCAATGCTTGCGCTAATTGCACGGTTTGCGATTCTGGCTGACGCAGTAAATGCAGTACTAACCGTAAAGCTGTGCGCTTACCTATTCCTGGTAATTGCGACATTTCGCTCACGGCTTTTTCCAGTAATTTTGAAGAAAATTCCATAGGCATCAAATTTACAATTTTAGTTTTAAGATTTGCACATGTAACATTGTAATTTGTATTTTGGCTTACGAAAACTAACTTATGAGCGCTACTCAAATTATTTTACTAATAGCAGCCTATTTTGGGGTGTTAATTTTAATTTCCTACATCACCGGAAAAAAAACCGACAACAATGCTTTCTTTAAAGGCAATAAACAATCGCCTTGGTACGTAGTTGCCTTTGGTATGATTGGCGCTTCGCTCTCTGGAGTTACTTTTATTTCTGTACCTGGGTGGATTGAAGCCTCTCAATTTAGTTACATGCAAGTGGTTTTTGGCTACATTGTAGGCTACCTGGTTATTGGCACAGTACTTTTACCATTATATTACCGCTTAAACCTTACTTCTATCTACACTTATTTAGAAGAGCGTTTTGGCAATTACGCCTACAAAACAGGCGCTTCTTTCTTTTTAATCTCTAGAGTTGTTGGCGCCAGTTTTAGATTGTTCTTAGTTGCGAACGTATTACAAATTATACTTTTTGATGATTTGGGCATTCAATTCTGGCAAACCGTTACCATTACCGTTTTACTTATTTGGCTGTACACCTTTAAATCGGGAATAAAAACCATTGTCTGGACAGACACCCTGCAAACCCTTTTTATGCTCATTGCTGTTGGTGTTGCTATTTACTCTGTAAGTCAGGATATTAATTTAAACGGGCAATCGGCTTTGCAGTTTGTATTAGAAAGCGACCTTTCTAAAATGTTCTTTTTTAACGACATTAAAACCGCAGATTATTTTTGGAAACAATTTATATCTGGAGCTTTTATAGCTATAGTTATGACTGGTTTAGACCAAGACATGATGCAAAAAAACTTAACCTGTAAAACACTTAAAGATGCTCAAAAAAACATGTTTTGGTTTACTATTGTTTTAACCATAACCAATTTTATATTTTTAAGTTTAGGACTTTTACTAACGGTTTACGCCCAACAAAACGGCATAGATGCCCATAAAGACGACTTATTTCCCATTTTAGCAAAACACCATTTAGGAACGGGCGTTTTTATTTTCTTTTTACTCGGATTAATTGCCGCTGCCTATAGTAGTGCCGATAGCGCCTTAACCTCGCTTACCACTTCGTTTAGCATAGATATTCTGGATATTGAAAAAAAACACGATAAACCTAAACAAATAGCAATACGAAAGCGTATTCATGTACTTATCTCTATGCTATTAATATTGGTTATTATTGTTTTTAAATATGTTATTAAAGACGAAAGTGTTATTGCTAAATTATTTGTGTTTGCTGGTTATACTTATGGCCCATTATTAGGACTTTACAGTTTTGGATTATTTAGCCGATGGCAAGTTAAAGACAAACTAGTACCCTTTGTAGCCATTGCATCGCCAATCTTATCTTATATTATAAGTACCAATAGCTTAAAATGGTTTGGCTTTGAATTTGGATTCTTTATTTTAATACTAAATGGTTTACTAACTTATTTAGGTTTAATATTGATTCGTAGACAACAAAACTAGAGTACAAGCTACTTCAAAATGAATGCCATTAGATTTTAACAAAGCATACAACTCTGGATTTTCTGTACCTGGATTAAAAATAACACGCTTAGGCTGTAAAGCGATAATATAATCGTAATATTCGGTTTGCCGCTTTGGGTTTAGGTACAATGTTATAGTATGTACATTTTTATACGGTTGCAATGCTGTGTCTATTTGAACTCCCGCAACTTCTCCTTGTCGTAAACCAATGGCAAGTGTTTCATGCTTTGCAGAAACCAAACGATTAATTGCCATATTAGAATATCTAACAGGATTTAAGGAAGCTCCCAAAACTAGTGTTTTTTTATTCATAGTGTTAAAACATTGTTAATACATATTAATTTTAGTAACAGGTTACAAAGTTAATAGTCTTTCTAACACCAATCAATCATTAAACGAACAGTAACATTTTTAATTAATCCATCACCTAAAAAACATAACAATTGCAATTGTTTAAAATAGCCTTATGATATTTTGATGGTTAGTATTACAAGAGCATATTTTAAACCAGAAACCCAAGGATTTAACCTTGGGTTTCTAAATATTGTATTAAAATTGTTAAAATTCGTTAAATACTGTAAATCAAGACAATAAAAAAACACATTTATAGTTACCTTTATAAGCAACATTAAGCGGGTATTATTTTACATTTGAATTAGTCTTCTTACCAAAATCATTTATTCGCAATTCAGTGTTAGTTTTAGAATTGATTTTTAGCAAAATACAAAAAGCCAAAACAATGTTTTGGCTTTTTCTGTTATATCAATAATTTACTTTTTTACCATTTTATAATGGCGCTACCCCAAGTAAAACCACTACCAAAAGCAGCCAACACAACGGTATCTCCTTCTTTAATTTTTCCTTGCTCCCAAGCCTCGGTTAAGGCTATCGGTATAGAAGCTGCTGTCGTATTTCCGTAAGTCATTATATTGTTAAAAACCTGATCGTCTTTTAACTGAAATTTACCTTGTATAAATTGAGATATACGCAAATTGGCTTGGTGCGGTATCAACATATCTATAGCATCAGGACTTAATTTATTTGCTTTTAACCCTTCCATAATCACCTCACTAAAACGCACTACCGCATTTTTAAATACAAATTGTCCGTTCATATGCGGCAAATAACTTTCATCGTCAGGATTGTTATCAGCCAAAATATCGCTAACCCAGCGCGACCCCATACTTGGCGCCAACAATGCCAGTTCTTCGGCATGCTCGCCTTCAGAATGCAAATGGGTCGATAAAATTCCTTTATTAGTATCTTCTGTACGGGTTAAAACTGCAGCGCCTGCTCCATCTCCAAAAATCACAGATACGCCACGCCCTCTAGTTGTTTTATCCAAACCTTTAGAATGTAGCTCACTACCTATTACTAAAACATTTTTGTACATTCCTGTTTTAATAAATTGATCGGCAACAGACAAACCATAAATAAAACCAGAACATTGGTTACGAATATCTATTGCGCCTACGGTTTTAATATCTAAGGCTTTTTGTACCTGTACTCCAGGCCCAGGAAAATAATAATCTGGACTAAGTGTTGCAAACACTATAAAATCGATATCATCTTTATCTATTCCTGCGCGTTCTATAGCTATTTTGGCAGCCTTTACACCCATAACCGAGGTAGAATCTTCGGAACCCGGCTTTACCCATCTACGCTCCTTAATACCAGTACGTTCCTGAATCCATTCATCATTAGTATCCATCATTTTAGACAAATCATCGTTTGTCACCACATTGTCTGGCACATAATGCCCAAGACCAATAATTTTTGAATTATACATATTTTATGTTTTTACAGCTCTACATGTTAAGCCCTATAATATCTTTAAAAAAGGAAAGCAAAATTACGCATTAAATAACACTTTACTAAACAAATAGCATAATAAATGCCACTTTGTCACTTTTTAATCCTTGGTATTTTTTTTGACTATTGAAAGTTCAGAAATAAATCATTAAAAAAACACATATATTATGGCAAAAGGAAGTATTAATGTTTCGGTAGAAAATATCTTTCCATTAATTAAAAAGTTCCTATATAGCGATCACGAAATCTTTTTACGTGAATTAATAAGTAACGGAACAGATGCAACTTTAAAACTGAAGCACCTTACCAGTATTGGGGAAGCTAAAGTAGAATATGGCAACCCTAAAATTGAAGTTAAAGTAGATAAAGACGGTAAAAAACTTCATATTATAGACCAAGGTATTGGTATGACGGCTGATGAAGTTGAAAAATATATCAACCAAGTTGCCTTTTCTGGTGCCGAAGAATTTTTAGACAAATACAAAGATTCTGCTAAAGACTCTGGTATTATTGGTCATTTTGGTTTAGGTTTCTATTCTGCTTTTATGGTTGCCGACAAGGTTGAAATTATTACCAAATCGTACAAAGACGAACCAGCAGCACATTGGACTTGCGACGGTTCGCCAGAATTTACTTTAGAAGCTTCAGACAAAACCGATAGAGGGACTGAAATTATTCTTCACATCGCTGAAGATTCGACCGAATTTTTAGAAGAATCGCGCATTAGCAGCTTATTGTCTAAATACAACAAGTTTATGCCAATCCCGATTAAATTCGGAACCAAAGAAGTTAACGATCCTGAGCACGAGCCTGCAACTATAACCGATAAAGACGGTAAGGAAACCAAAGAACCGCATCGCCAAATTACGGTAGATAATATTATAAACAATCCAAACCCGGCTTGGACCAAACAACCAACCGAGTTAGAAACTGAGGATTACCAAAATTTCTACCGCGAGTTGTACCCTATGCAGTTTGAGGAGCCTTTATTCCACATTCACTTAAATGTTGATTATCCGTTTAATCTTACCGGAATTTTATATTTCCCTAAGATGACCAACGATATGAACATGCAAAAGGATAAAATTCAGTTATATCAAAATCAAGTATTTGTAACGGATAATGTTGAAGGCATTGTTCCTGAATTTTTAACCATGTTACGCGGTGTTATCGATTCGCCAGACATTCCGTTAAACGTATCGCGTTCGTATTTACAAGCCGATGGCGCGGTTAAAAAGATATCGTCTTACATTACCAGAAAAGTAGCCGATAAATTAAAATCGTTATTCAATAACAATCGCGAAGATTTTGAAGCAAAATGGAACGATATTAAAATAGTTATCGAATACGGTATGTTGTCTGAAGAAAAATTCTTCGATAAAGCAGAAGCTTTTGCACTTTACCCAACTGTAGAAGGCAAGCACTACACATACACAGAATTAGAAGAAAAAATTAAAGACAACCAAACCGATAAGGATGGTAAAATGGTTATTCTGTATGCATCAGACAAAGATGCACAACACAGCTATATTGCCGATGCCAAAGCTAAAGGTTACGAGGTATTATTATTAGATTCTCCTATCGTTTCTCACTTAATGCAAAAATTAGAAGGCAGTAAAGAAAACATTACGTTTGCCCGTGTAGATGCCGACCATATTAATAAATTAATTAAGAAAGACGATACCGAAATTTCTAAATTAAGTGAAGACGAGAAAAAAACTTTAGAAGAGCAATTAAAAGCGGTAATTCCTGCCGATAAATTTATGGTTCAGTTAGAAGCATCAGACAGCGATGCCTCTCCATTTATTATTACACAACCAGAATTTATGCGACGTATGAAAGAAATGCAAGCCACAGGCGGCGGCGGAATGAACATGTTTGGTAGCATGCCAGAAATGTACAATTTAGTTGTAAACACTAATGCTCCATTAATTTCGGAAATTTTAAACACAGAAGCAGAAGACGATAAAAAACGCTTAATTAACCAAAGTTTAGATTTAGCACGTTTATCTCAAGGTTTACTAAAAGGCGAAGAACTTACCAAGTTTATTAAACGTAGTTACGAGATGATTAAGTAACCTATTTCAAAATTCTTAAAAAAAGCTGCTGTTCAACGAATAAGCAGCTTTTTTTATTTAAAAATGCTTGAAATTTGCTAAATTAAAATAGCTTAAAAACCCAATCTTATGAAAAATCCTATTCCTATTATCGCTTTACTATTCTTTAGCTTTTCAATGCACTGCATTGCCCAAACAGATTTCTTAACGAATCTATCTGCCCCTGTTGGAATTCTCTGTAACGGGGACGATTTATATGTAGTAGAAAACAATGCTGGAAAAATCTCCAAAATAGATGTCACCGCAGATCCCCCTGAAGCAAAAGAGCTGATAAGTGGTTTAGAATTCCCCTCTCGCCTAGCACGCTACAATAACGATTTGTTTATAAGCGAATTTGGAGGAACACATATTTACAAAATAAACATCACAGACACGAATCCTAGTCTTACAACTGTAATTTCTGATATAAATAGTCCCGATGGCATTGCTATTTTTGGCCATTATTTATATTTCACCGAAACATATAAAGGCACACTCTCTAGGGTCGATTTAAATCAAACCACCTTAAATCCTACAGTGGTTGTTTCTGGGTTATCTAGCCCTAAAGATATATTTGTTTATAAAAATGAATTATACATTTGTGAGAGCGGAGCTGATAAAGTAACTAAAATCAACTTAAATTCAAATAATCCTTCACGCATCACAGTTTGCACAGCGATTGAATCTTGTCATGGTATTTTTATTGCTAACGACATCTTATTTGTAACCCAAAGAAACCTTAATAAGGTTTCCAAAATACATCTTAACGATCCAAACAAAGTCGCAGAAGACTTTTTAACCAACATTAACGAATGTGTCGATATATCTACAAACAGCAACAATACTATAATATACATAACTTCTTATACAGATAATAAAATTGTGAAATACGAAGACAACTTCTTAAACATTAAAGACAAGACCTTAAACAAACCTTTAATGGTTACCCCAAACCCAGCTACAAATTACATTACTCTAAAAAACAATACAGAGTCCACCTCTTACACTATTTTCAATTTATTGGGTAAACAAATAAAAAAGAGCTACACAGTTGCCAATGCACCTATAGACATAACAGATTTAAACCCTGGGATGTATTTTATTAAAACCGAAAAAAACACTTTTAAATTCATAAAAAAATAGCACTACCACTACAATTGCTTTTTAGAACACTAAAACACGGCGAATAAAAAAATTATAGTAATTTAGCCGCAATTAATTTTAGAAATGTTTCCCTATGAAAAAAACATTGTTTTTAGTCCTTTTAGGACTGGCTATTTTAGCTTCAGCATATCTTGCCTTTATTTACTACGTACCTTACAGTACAGGTACCAGAGCAGGAGAGCTAATAAAAATTAGCAAAAAAGGCATGTTAGTAAAAACATGGGAGGGCGAAATTAGCCAAGGTATTAGTGGCGCCCAAATTTTTCAATTTTCGGTAATGGATGACGACCAAGAAGTAATTGAAAAATTAAACGAATTACAAGGCCAGTATGTTAAATTAGAATATGTAGAACGCTATAAAACCTTTATTTTTTGGGGAGACAGCCGTTATTTTATAACCAAAGTTACCCCAGACAAATCTCCGCATATCGACAAACGTTAATAACAACACTCATTTATACTTTAAAATCTAAACCGCATTGCATTAGGTTGATTCTTGAATTTTGATTAACTTTAAAACAAACTGTTTTAGCAAGTTATGAAATCTCTAATTCAAAAATTAAAATTCCATAAACACGACGACGTTTTAATTCTTAACGAACCAGAAGATTTCTTACCCTTTATTGAAGAATTGAATGCTACAATTACCAGTTCGTTAATTAAAACCTCTTGTGTAGATTGCGCTTTATTGTTTATTACATCTAAAAAGCAATTGTTTAGCCAAATGCTTACTTTATTTCCTAAACTTAAAGACGATTCGGTACTGTGGATTGCTTACCCCAATAGTGTTTCGAAAGCAGAAATTCTAGAACTTTACAACAACGATATTTGGGATGAGTTGATGGACTATCGCCTTCAACCAGTAAGAAAAATAGAACTTAACAGCGACTGGGATGCTCTGCGCTTCAGAAAAATCGAATACCTAAAACCATAAGCTGAATCACTTAAACTTTAAAATTTAACAAAAAGCAGTTAAAACTTATGTGCTTTAAAAGTTAGATTTTTGCTTTACCTTTATACAGGATTTCAACTATGGTAAACGATTATTTATTAGCTCTAAAACTGTTCTTTAAAAGTTCTAGTTTTCAACGTGGTTTAATTTTAACCATTGGTGCGTTAATTCCTTTATTTTTATTCAGTTATTTAAACATTTTCCATCTGGCACCATCTATTGCTGTTGGTGTGCTTTTAAATGCGCCTAGCGACATACCAGGTAGCTTAAAACGTAAAATTATTGGTACTTTATGCAGTATTGTAATTACCATGTTTGCTACAACTGTTATTTTATTCAGCAAACCCTTTCTACTAATTTTAATTACGGTTATAAGTTTATTAAGCTTTTGCATTTCGCTAATATCTGCTTACGGATTTAGAGGGTCCTTAATTTCGTTTTCCGGGCTCTTAGCAATAGCGTTAGCTTTGGCCATCCAAAAAGAAACAGCGACGGATATATGGATTCACGTGGGACTCATTGGTATTGGAGGACTTTGGTACATTTTAGTTTCGCTGTGCTTTTACTGGATAGCTCCAAAAACAGACGACGACCAATTACTATCCGACTTACTAACACTTACTGGCGATTACCTTATAACTCGTGCAAATTTGTTTAATAAAACCATTGCCCACGATGAGCTTCAAAAGGATTTATTTCAACTACAAACGCAAATTAGCGACAAGCAAGAAACCCTAAGAGAGATTTTATTAGCAGAACGCAAGCGATCTGGACGTTCACATTTTGATGAAAAACGAGTACTTATTTTTATTGCTCTGGTAGATATTTTTGAACTTGCTTTAGCAAACTCATTAGATTACAATAAAATAAACACACTGTTTAAAGCCAACACAGATTATTTAGCACCTTTTAAAAATCTGAACTTGGTTATGGGAAACCACTTAAAAACGTTATCTAAAGTAATTATCACCAAAGAAAAAGTACCAAGTAAAGATGAACTTTTAAAAGCACTCGCCTTAGCCAGCGATGGGATTACCAAATATGTAGATGCCATTGGTTTACCTAAAGCTAGAGAAGGCGCCATGATGCTTCATAATTTGTACGATTATCAAGAACAATTACTTGAAGAAATTAGATCTATACGCCGGGCATTGGCCAATGTAAAAGACAACTCCAAATTATTGCCTAAAAGTAAAGATGCTGCCCAATTTATTACACAAGAAGAATATTCTTTGTCTATCTTATTTCAAAATTTAAGTTTAAAATCGCCTATTTTCAGACATACCCTGCGCTTAACCATAGCAGTGCTTTTGGCTTTTATAATTGGTGAATTTTTTAATATAAAAAATGCATATTGGATTATTTTAACCTTAATCGTTATAATGCGACCAAATTATGGTTTAACAAAAGAACGCACGATTAACAGAATTGTAGGCACCTTAATTGGTGCAGGAATAGCTATTGGTATTATCGCCCTTACGCAAAATGTAGTTGTTTATAGCATTTTAGCAGCAGTCTCACTGTTATTAGCCTTTTCTTTTATACAACAAAACTACAGAATTGGGGCCTTGTTCATTACTGTTAACATTATTTTTGTTTATGCGTTACTTTATCCAGACACTTTAAGCGTTATAAAGTTTAGGGTTGTAGATACTGTAATAGGTGCTGCACTAGCGCTTGGAACAACTTACTTTATTTGGCCAAATTGGGAATTTAAAAACCTAAATCAAACCATAAAATCGGTAATCGATAAAAATACAACCTATCTTTTAGCCACCCAAAATCTGTATCATACTAAGACTGTAACAGAAATTGAGTATAAAATACCTAGAAAAGAAGCATTTTTAGCCATGAGCAATTTAAATGCAGCATTCCAGCGCATGACGCAAGACCCAAAATCGAAACAAAAAGAACTGACCTTAATATATAAAATAGTAACGTTAAACAACACAATGCTTGCCGCGATTGCATCAATGGGCAGCTTTATTAAAAATCATAAAACAACACCACCTTCAAAACAATTCAACGATTTCATAAAATACATTCAGCAAAATTTAGAAGCTTGTTCTGCCATTTTAAACGAATCACCAGCATATAACGCTAATAAACCAGATATCGTGGCCGCCCAAACCAAGTTGTTACATTCTTACAACACTTTATCTGAAGCCAGAAACAAAGAGATCGAAACTGGTAAAATAGATATTCATCCAGAAACGTTAAACCATTTACAGGAAGCGCATTTAATATACAACCAATTAACTTGGCTTAAAACATTGTCTGACAACTTAAAAAAAGCCACACAACAATACGCTGTTATTTTTTATTTAAAACAAAACGAGCTATAGAGTTTTTCAAGGCAATGGCTTTTACATTATCTTTGCAACCATAAACACGTTAATACATGTCATTCAAAGACTTAAAATTAAACAAGCCATTACTAAGGGCTGTTGCCGAAACAGGTTACGACAATCCAACCTTAATTCAACAACAAGCCATTCCTGTAATTTTAGAGCAAAAAGATATTATTGCTTCTGCACAAACCGGAACTGGAAAAACAGCAGCATTTGCTTTACCTATTTTACAGTTATTACTCGATCGGCAAGACGCTCCTAAACGAAGCAAAACTATAAAAGCTTTAATTATAAGTCCAACAAGAGAGTTAGCTATTCAAATTTCAGAAAATTTCAAGTCGTATAGCACCTATACCAATTTAAGATCTACGGTTATTTTTGGAGGCACAGCCATTGAACCTCAAATAGATATTCTAAAAAAAGGAATCGATATTTTAATTGCAACACCTGGCAGACTCTTAGATTTACACAAACAAGACATCGTAAATTTAGACTATGTAGAAACGTTAGTTTTAGATGAAGCCGATTTAATGCTTGACATGGGTTTTATAGACGATGTAAAAAAAATTGAACGCTTATGCCCTGCAAACAAGCAAACCTTATTGTTTTCGGCCACGATGCCTTATAAAGTAGAGCAATTAGCAAACTCCATTTTAAAACAGCCCACACGCATTGAAGTTTCGCCAACGTCATCGGCAGCAAAAAGTGTATCGCAACTTTTATATTACGTTCCTAAACGCAATAAAATTGAATTGTGTTTACATCTGCTTCGAAACACCATAAAAGGAACGATATTAATTTTTAGACGCACCAAATTTGGCGTGGATAAATTAGAAAAAACGCTTCTAAAAAACGGTTATAAGGTAGAAAGTTTTCATGGCGATAAATCGCAAAGCCAAAGACAGCAGGCACTAAACAACTTTAAAAACAATACAGTAAATATTTTAATAGCCACCGATGTCGCTGCAAGAGGCCTTGATATTAATGAACTTGATGCTGTAATAAATTTCGACATGCCCAATGTACCAGAAACCTATGTGCATAGAATTGGAAGAACTGGCCGTGCCGGAAAAGAAGGTTGTTCGTACTCGTTATGTTCTGCCGACGAAAAAAATTATGTTACAGCTATACAACAACTTACACAAAAACAAATTACGGTAGAACACGAACACCCCTACCCTTTAGATCCAAAAGCCAAACCAGAAGTACACCGTTCTAAAAAAACAGGAAGCAAGCACAAAAAAGGAAGAAAATCTGAAGCTTCAAAAAAGAAAAAAAAGCGCTGGTATTAAAACTACTCTACAGGAAAATTAAAATATTGATTTTTAAATGGTTCACTTTTTAATGTGAAATGCCACCATTCTTTATTGTAATTTCTAAACCCGTGTTTTTGCATAATCTCTTGAAGCAATGCCCGATTTTCTTTTTGCACAGGTGTTAAATTTTGATAGGTTACCCAAGAAGGCATACCAAAAAAATCGTACGGCGATCCCATATCCAGCTCTTCTCCTGTTTGTAAACTCACTAGTGTTAAATCTACAGTACTACCGCTACTATGTCTAGATTTGGAAGCAATATAACCATCTCTAAACAAATGCTTTTTATTAACATCTGGGTAAAAATAAGGTTTCATTATGGTATCATTAACTTGTTTTGCCCAAGCCATAAAATGATTAACCGCATCTTGTGGGCGATAGGCATCGTAAATTTTAATCGATAATTGTTTAGCCTTCAACTCGGCTTGCACAGCTTTTAAAGCCTTAGCAGTTGGTAGAGTCACTATACCCACAGCTTCATGATATCCATTAATAGGGCTGCCAACAAAATTATTTGCCGTACAGTATCTTAGCTCTAATTTAATGGTAGAATCGATATCTTTAACATATACAAATCCATTTGGTAGTTGCGCATATCCGCACACCTGAAACATTAAAAATAAAAAAAGTAACTTAAATTTCATTTCTTGGTTGTTTAAAGCTAAATTAGAGAAAATAATTAGTCTTATGGCATATCCTTGGCATTTATACCTTATGGGGATTCTGTACTTTTTGGCAGGTACCATGCATTTTATTAAGCCCAAAATGTACGAACATATTATGCCAGAGTATTTACCTAATCATAAATTACTGGTATTTATTAGCGGATTTGCCGAAATTGGCCTAGGCATTCTAGTGTGTACTCCGCAGTTTAAAAATTTTGCAATTTACGGCATTATTGTCATGCTCGCTATTTTTTTGTTAGTTCACTTTTACATGTTAAATAACGAAAAATTCAAAGCAAGAATTCCTAAATGGATTTTAATTTTAAGACTACCGCTTCAGTTTGTTTTAATGTATTGGGCATACTCCTATTTATCTTTATAGCATGTTATTTCCTGAAGAACATCCTATAAATTTAAATTTACCTGATGCAGATATTTTGTACTATCCCAGTTTCTTCAATACAATTGAAGCCAATAATTTCTATAATAACCTATTGCAAGACATATCGTGGCAACAAGACAGCATAACACTTTTTGGAAAAACACATTTACAACCCCGATTAACAGCATTGTACGCCAATAACAACAATGCATATACTTACTCTGGTATTACTATGTACCCTAAACCATTTCTCCCAGATTTAGCTACTATTAAATCGAGAATTGAAACTTTAATACCAAAGGAGTTTACGAGTTGTCTATGTAATTTATATAGAAATGGAAAAGACAGTAATGGTTGGCATACCGATAACGAAAAAGAATTAGGCAAAAATCCCATTATAGCTTCGGTTTCATTTGGTGCCGAACGTGCGTTTCACTTAAAACACAAAACGACTCGCAACTTAAAACATAAATTAATTTTACATCACGGCAGCTTACTTATTATGAAGGGCGGAACGCAAAAGCATTGGCTTCATCAAATTCCAAAGACTCAAAAAGCTATAGGAAAACGAATCAATTTAACGTTTAGAATTATCTATTAAACTAAAAAACCGAGGTCCCTCAACCTCGGTTTCTTGTTATTTGCACTTTTATTATGTAGTTAGATTTAGGGTCGCTAGTATCAACAACACAATGCAAACATTAATTAATTAATCCATTAACTAAAATATTTTTTAGTATGCTTCAAAGATAGAATTAAGATTAACACCACAAGCTAAAAAGCCAATTAAATCGATGAAATGCATAAAATTTTAACATTTATCGATTAAAATCCTATAAATCAGACAAAACACATTATCTAAGACAAGTATAAATACAACCAATAAACAATTATCATCAATTTTTTTAAACTATATTTATTGTAATTATATTATAAAACGTTCACGATAAACACGCTATTATGAAAATTAAAATCACCTTTTTTTTATTTTGCTTTTGCTTGTCCCTGTATTCGCAAGAACAAAATTTCACAAGTACCGATATTGAAGTTACTCCATTAATAGATGGAACTTTACTTGAACCTTCGGGAATTTCAAAACCTAATCTAGTTATTTTAATTGCGGGGTCTGGCCCTACAGACAGAAATGGAAACCAAAATTTTCTGAAGAACAATTCCTTAAAAAAATTAGCAGAAGGATTAACAAATAACGGTATTGCCACTTTTAGATACGACAAACGCATAGTTAAACAAATTAAAACAAACACTGCAAATACGCCTGTTATGTTTAACGATTTTGTAAGCGATGCACAAGCTGTATTAGATTATTTTAAAAGAAAAAACACATTTAACCACATTTATATACTAGGCCACAGCCAGGGAAGTTTAGTTGGTATGCTGGCGGCAGAACATGCAGATGGTTTTATTTCTGTAGCAGGATCTGGCGAAACCATAGATAAAGTAATCATCAATCAATTGCAAGCCAATGCCCCTATCTATACGGCAGATGCACAAAAGGTATTTGATATTTTAAAAACAGGTGAAACAACCTCCGATTATCCGCCTGAATTGAAATCAATTTTTAATAAAGATACACAACCTTTTATTGCTAATTGGATGCAATACAATCCCAAAGAAGAAATAAAACAATTAAATATTCCTATTTTAATAATAAATGGTACAGCCGATTTGCAGGTTTCCGAAGAAGACGCTAAAATTTTACACGAAGCAGCACCAACATCAACATTAAAACTTATTAATAAGATGAATCATGTTTTTGTAATTATTGAAGGTGACAAATTAGAAAACTCGAAATCGTATAATGAATCTGCCAGACCTATTGCTAAAGAGTTGGTAAGCACAATAACAGATTTTGTAAAATAGCAATGCTGGCTAAATAAGACTATAAAAAAAGCATCCACTAGGGATGCTTTTTCACTAACTAACCAACCAATATGAAAAATTACTACTCTTAAAATTAAAGTAACCACACTTTAATAATCGTCATCGCAATAACTATTTACTTAAAAGCAATCATCGTGCCAAACTCTAATATAAAGACTTTTTTATAAGGTGTTAATTTGCTACTTTGCGACTTTTAACAAAATTTTATGGAAAACACACCTATATTCACCAACGACGCTATTGTTTTTGGCATACTCATGCTATGCCTCGGATTTGTTTTTTATACCGAATCGCAAAAAAATAAATTCTGGAAAACCTTTTACAAATACATTCCTGGTCTTTTAATGTGTTATTTGTTACCTGCCATTTTTAATTCGCTTGGTATTATTTCGGCCGAAACATCGCAAACCTATTTTATTTCTAGCCGATATCTTTTACCCGCAGCCTTGGTACTCATGACAATTAGCATCGACCTAAAAGCTGTATTTAATTTAGGTTGGAAAGCGCTTATTATGTTCTTTACAGGAACAATCGGTATTATTATAGGAGGGCCAATTGCCATATTATTAATAGCCTCCTTTTCGCCAGAAACTGTAGGCGGAGCAGGTTTCGATGCTGTTTGGAGAGGATTATCTACTCTGGCTGGCAGTTGGATTGGTGGAGGTGCCAATCAGGCAGCCATGTTAGAAATATACCAATACAACCAAGAGTTATATGGAGGCATGGTTCTGGTAGATATTGTAGTAGCGAATATTTGGATGGCCATAATTTTATTAGGTATCGGAAAACGACAAAAAATAGACCATTGGCTTAAGGCTGACAATTCGGCTATAAACGAATTGCAAGAAAAAGTACAACATTTTAGCGATAAAATAATTAGAATACCATCGTTAACCGACTTGATAATGATACTCACTTTTGCCTTTGTTGCTGTTGGTATTGCACATTGGGGCTCAGAATTTATTTCCACTTATTTAACTAGTAACTTTACGGCAGTTAGCGACCCTAAAAGTCCACTTTCATCTTTTGGCAGCAGTTTCTTTTGGCTCATTACTATAGCAACAATTATAGGCATTTTATTGTCGTTTACAAAAGCTAAAAATTATGAAGGTGCTGGAGCAAGTAAAATTGGCAGTGTATTTATATACATTTTAGTTGCCACTATTGGTATGAAAATGGATTTAACTAAATTATTTGACAATCCAGGATTGATTTTAATTGGTCTAGTCTGGATGACTATTCACGCCTTACTACTTATAATTGTAGCAAAATTAATAAAAGCACCTTACTTCTTTTTAGCCGTAGGCAGTCAAGCTAATGTAGGAGGAGCCGCATCGGCACCTGTGGTCGCTGCAGCATTTCATCCATCATTGGCCACCGTTGGCGCTTTATTGGCCGTATTTGGTTATGTAGTTGGTACCTATGGCGCTATTTTATGTACAGAATTAATGAAAATAGTTGCTACCAACTAGCATATAATTTATTTTTAATTGATATTTGCCCACCTAAACTTCTTAAAAAAACTATGAGAAACTTAACATTACTCCTCATTGTATTATTTGCTTTTTCTTGCGGAAAAGACACCAGAAACCTAACTGTAAATACTCATGTTAAAGGCCTTAAAAAAGGTACAGTATACCTTCAAAAGGTTGAAGATTCTGTTTATGTAACATTAGATTCTGCTGTAGTTAATGGCAACGAAAATTTCAATTTACATGCTACAGTAAACTCTCCAGAAGTCTTCTTCTTAAGATTAGACAAAAACGACAACTCTAATGAAAACTTATTGTTTTTTGCCGAACCGGGTGTAATTAATATCAATACAACATTAAAAAACTTTGTTATTGATGCTAAAATTACTGGATCTAAAAATCAAGAGATATTAGACGATTATCAGGTAATGATTTCAAGAATGAACAACAAAAGGTTAGACTTGATTAAGGAAGAGTTTGAAGCCAGACAAACAGGAGATTCGGCATTAGTAAACCAAACCATTACAAATGTAAACAACCTAATAAAGCGCAGATATTTATACACCGTAAATTTTGCTATTAATCACAAAGATTCCGAGGTAGCTCCATATTTAGCACTAACAGAAATTTATAATGCCAATAAAAAATGGTTAGACACCATTAATGCCTCTTTAACACCTAAAGTTAAAGCATCTAAATACGGTAAAGCTTTACAGAAATACCTAGATGGTTTAGATAATTAATAATAGATTCCAAATCTATATCAGATCACTTTAAAAGTGAATAATAAAAAACCGCATTACTAAGTAATGCGGTTTTTTATTTGATTTTGTTTTATACAAAAAAGGTTCAATATTAAAATATTGAACCTTTTATTTTGAGCCGATAGAGGGACTCGAACCCACGACCTGCTGATTACAAATCAGCTGCTCTAGCCAGCTGAGCTACATCGGCTTGAAAATCGAGTGCAAATATAATTGGTTAAATTGTATTTGCAAATCTTTTTTTCATTTTTTTTATCCTAATGCATTAATGCGTTCTATTAAAGCTCTTCCTTTGGTTTCTAGCTCTTGGTTAATTGCTTTATAGTGTGCTTTTTTGTTTTCGGCATTCTTATCGTTCACCTTAGCAATTAATTCATCAAAGGTGTTTATAGCATCATCTATAATAGCCTCGCTTTGCTCTGTACCTTTGTCTGTGTTTGCGTATTCCCAAACATAAACAGCCTCAATAATATCTCCTAAAACATAATTAATGTCTTTCTTAAGATCTCTAACATTTGCCATAATATAATTGTATTTATTTAAATGCAAAATTACATTAATCCAAAAACAATTACATTATAATTGCAAGTAAATTATTGTTATATAAAATTAATTGATTACATTTACTTTATGAATAATAAGATGGCATATAAGCAAATGTGTAACCGAATTTCGCAACAGTGGAAGTCGATTACCATTTTTGTGCTTAAACCTAAGCTAAATATGCATCTTATATAAACGTTACATTTTAATAATATAACCATAAACAAAAAGGTGCTTTTTTTAAAGGCACCTTTTTTATTTTCAACCTATTACTAATTTTTTAAAATTTTAAATTATGAAAACAATGCAATCACTTAAACAAAACAAGCAAACCCGATTTCAAACTTCCATTTGTACCAATGTCATGTATTGTACGTATCACAATTACAATTTAACACCCTTATTATTATACCCATAAAAATTAAAACATCATGAATACTTTTATAAGCACCAACGTACCATTTGTAGTAACTAAAACCGTAAGTAACGCTAATGGCTTTTTACTGCCTCATAACTTATATAATAAAGTAAAAACGGTAGCAACTTACCCTTTTAAAGAATTTTATTTACAAGACACACCTGTTCTTGAAGATTTTAAATTTAAAATGCATAAAAATGCGTTTTTAAATGATAAATTAACCATACAAGCCCAACTTATTAAAAAACAAGATCATGGGTATTTGGTTAATGTTATTGTTACCAAAACCAAACCCTCTACAAATAACCAAGAGACCATTTGTAGCGCTTTGTTTGGAGTTCCACTAGAAATCGATTTTTATAAACAGGGCAAAACAGCTTGCTAAATAAAATTCCCGAGTGTTACACTTGGGATTTTTTTTATACACGCACTTCTAATAATTTTGCTTGCTTAGAAGTAATAGAATAATCTTTTACTGCAGCTGGTAGTAAAACTGTTTCTCCTGTTTTTAAATTTTCGGTAATACCATTCACTGTAATTTCGCAGGCACCTTCCACGCACATGTATATTAAAAACGAATCGTAAATATTTTCTTTAGTTAAAGGCTCTGTAACCTGCAAAAAGTTTGTAGTAAAATAAGGACAGCTCACCATTTCGTTAGACTGATTAGCCGTTTTTTGATAAGACACCCTAAAATTATCTTCCATATCGTAATCTATGGCATCTATTGCTAAATCGTTATGTAATTCCCGCTCGTTGCCATTAGCATCTACACGATCCCAGTCGTACACACGATAAGTTATATCGCTTGTTTGCTGAATTTCTGCCAACATGACGCCTGCTCCAATGGCATGAACACGCCCAACTTCTATAAAATAAGTATCTCCGGTTTTAACCTTGTCGAAATTTAAAATTTCGGGTAAGGTTTTATTGTTTAAATGCTCTAAATATACTCCTGGTGAAATTTTTTCTTTGAACCCTACAATCAAATTAGCACCTTCATCGGCTTGCATAACATACCACATTTCTGTTTTTCCAAAAGAATTATGACGTTTAGCGGCCAACGCATCGTTAGGGTGTAATTGAATAGACAAATCTTCCTTGGCATCTATAAATTTAATTAACAACGGAAATTTATCCTTAAAAATTCTGTAATTCTGCACACCTATTAAATCTTCTTTATAGGTTTCTAAAAGCGATTTTAATGTTTCCCCTTTTAAAGCACCGTTTGCCACAACAGAAGTATCGCCTTCTACATCGCTAATTTCCCAACTTTCGCCTGCATTTGGCAATTTATGGTCTTTATTTAAAAGTGTTTTAAGTTTATCGCCTCCCCAAATTTTATCTTTTAAAATTGGAGTAAATTTTATTGGGTACTGTATATCTTTCATGTTTATTGACCTGAGTAGGTTACAAAATTTCTTGGGGTTTCATAAAGTGTAATTTCTAAATCTAAGTGTGGTTCTAATCGTGCTTTTATCCTATTATAAATAACCACAACTATATGCTCTGCTGTAGGATTTAAAGTTTTAAACTCTGGCACATCTAAATTCAGGTTTTTATGATCGAAAGCATCTTCTACTTCTTCCTTTAATAGCTGTTTTAATATTTTTAAATCGATTACAAATCCTGTTTCTTTATCAATTTCGCCTGTTACACTCGCAATAACATCGTAGTTATGTCCATGGTAATTCGGGTTGTTGCATTTACCAAATACCAAATCGTTTTGTTCGTCGCTCCAATCTTTTCGGTACAAACGATGCGCTGCATTAAAATAACTCTTTCTACTAACGGTTACTCTCATTCATTCGAAACATTTATGTGATGGTAAAACTTATCGAAAATAATTTTAAACCACGATGTATAAGCTTCTGGATGCGCTTTAATATCTTCTTTTACGGCTTCTAGAGTCATCCATTTCCAATCGGCAACTTCGTCTGGATTTATATTCGGTTCGCCATTGTAATAACCAATTAAAATATGATCGTATTCATGCTCGGTTAAACCATTTTCGAAAGGCGATTTGTAAATAAATGAAAAGGTCTCTTCTAAAGCCGTTACAAATCCCATTTCCTCTTGCAAACGTCTGCGTCCCGCTTCTATATTAGACTCGCCATCTCTTTGGTGGCTACAACACGTATTGGTCCATAAACCAGGCGTATGGTATTTGCTTAAAGCCCGCTGCTGCAACATCAATTCATTGTTATCGTTAAACACGAAAACCGAAAATGCACGGTGTAACACGCCTTTTTCGTGAGCTTCAAGCTTTGGCATATGCCCTATCGGCATATCGTTCTCATCAACTAAAATTACGTTTTCTTCTATCATACTGTAAAAATACCAACTATAATTATAAAATGTGTTATGACAAGGATAAAAATAAAATCGCAACTCCACAAATCGCATTATTAGGCGTAATAATATTATCTTTGCCACCTATTTTTAAGAATAATCATGAGTTTTAAAAGTGAAATAAACAGACGCCGTACTTTTGGTATTATATCGCATCCCGATGCTGGTAAAACCACACTAACCGAAAAATTACTTCTTTTTGGTGGTGCTATACAAGAAGCAGGAGCTGTTAAAAGCAACAAAATAAAAAAGGGAGCTACGAGCGATTTTATGGAAATTGAACGCCAGCGTGGTATTTCTGTAGCCACATCGGTATTAGCTTTTGAATATGATGGCATAAAAATTAATATTCTAGATACTCCTGGGCATAAAGATTTTGCTGAAGATACTTTTAGAACGCTAACCGCTGTAGACAGTGTTATAGTGGTTATTGATGTTGCGAAGGGTGTCGAGGAACAAACCGAAAAATTGGTTGAAGTTTGTCGCATGCGTAACATTCCTATGATTGTTTTTATCAATAAATTAGATAGAGAGGGAAAAGACGCTTTCGATTTACTTGATGAAGTTGAACAAAAACTAGGATTACATGTTGTGCCGCTTAGTTTCCCTATCGGTATGGGTTACGAGTTTAAAGGCATTTACAACATTTGGGAGAAAAATGTAAACTTGTTTAGCGGCGATAGCAGAAAAAATATTGAAGAAACTATTAAAATTTCGGATTTAGCCTCTCCTGAATTAGATAAATTAGTTGGAGAGAAATCGGCCAACACCTTGCGTGAAGAATTGGAATTGGTAGAAGGCATATATCCAGAATTCAACAAAGAAGATTATTTAAACGGACAAATTCAACCTGTATTTTTTGGTTCGGCATTAAACAATTTTGGTGTTCGCGAATTGTTAGATTGTTTTGTAAATATTGCCCCTAAACCAAGACCTAAACATAGCGAAGAACGTTTAGTAGAACCAGATGAAGATAAATTTACAGGTTTTGTTTTCAAGATTCACGCCAACATGGATCCAAACCACAGAAACCGTTTGGCTTTCGTAAAAATTGTTTCGGGTGAATTTAAACGTAATGCGCCTTATTTACATGTAAGGCACAACAAAAAAGTGAAATTTTCGAGTCCGAATGCATTTTTTGCTGAGAAAAAAGAAATTGTAGATATATCTTATCCTGGTGATATTGTTGGACTTCAAGATACCGGAAACTTTAAAATTGGAGATACCCTAACCGAAGGCGAAATTATTCATTACAAAGGAATTCCGAGTTTTTCGCCTGAACACTTTAGGTACATTAACAATGCCGACCCGATGAAGGCGAAACAATTGTACAAAGGGATTGACCAATTGATGGACGAAGGTGTTGCACAGTTGTTCACCTTAGAATTAAACGGCAGAAAAGTAATCGGAACCGTTGGAGCTCTGCAATACGAAGTTATTCAGTATCGTTTAGAACATGAATATGGCGCTAAATGTAGTTACGAAAACCTAAATGTTTATAAAGCGTGTTGGGTACAACCTAAGGATCCAAAAAGCGAAGAATATAAAGAATTTCTACGTGTGAAACAACGATTTTTAGCTAAAGACAAGCGTAACCAGTTAGTATTTCTGGCCGATTCGCAATTCTCTTTACAAATGACGGAACAAAAATATCCGAATATAAAATTCCATTTAACTTCGGAGTTTGATTAACATCATACATTATAACTAAAAAATCCCTTTTAACTAATATTAAAAGGGATTTTTTTGTTTTTATGCTTTTCCCGTTGGGCCAAAGTTCAACGAAATTGGTAGTTGCTCGTTGAAACTATTTCGAGCAACCTTCAATTAAACTCAACTCAATTTGGATTATGCTTCTCCCGTTGGGCCGAAGTTCAACGGAATTGGTGGTTACTCGTTGGAACTATTTCGAACAACCACCAATTAAACTTAACTCAATTTTGATTATGCTTCTCCTGTTGGGCCAAAGTTTAATGGAATTGGTGGTTGCTCGTAATCTTTAATTTCACCATGAGTTTGTTCGAATCTATGCACATTATCGCCTAATGCCTTTAATAAACGCTTAGCGTGTTGTGGCGTAAGAATTATTCTGGATTTCACCTTACTTTTAGGTGTACCAGGCATAATGCTAATAAAATCGACTACAAACTCCGAAACGGAATGATTGATAATTGCTAAATTAGAATAAATACCTTCAGCAATTTTTTCGTCTAACTCTATATTTATTTGTCCTTGTTTTTTTGGGTCTTTTTCGTCTGCCATAAAAATTTTATTTTTCACTTCCACGAAGTGGGAAGTTTTATTAATAATTATTTTAAAGAAAAAGCCCTACTAAATTTAGCAGGGCTTTTTCTTTTATTAAAGATCCCAACCTGCGTTGGGATAAATGCGACTTTCAGGATTCACTACGCTTAAGCTTGTGAACCCTGAGTCTTATTTAATTATAATTTACTTCTTGTTTTTTTGCTTGCATCATTTCGTCAAACTCTTCTTTAGAGCCTACAATAATGTGATCGTATCTACGCATACCAGTACCAGCAGGTATTTTATGTCCAACAATTACATTTTCTTTAAGGCCTTCAAGACTATCAACTTTACCAGCTACTGCAGCTTCATTAAGCACTTTTGTAGTTTCCTGGAAGGACGCAGCAGAAATAAATGATTTTGTTTGAAGCGACGCTCTTGTAATACCTTGTAAGATTGGTGTAGCCGTTGCTGGCTGCGCATCTCTAGCAGTTACAAGCTCTTTATCTTCACGACGCAATAGTGAGTTTTCATCTCTTAAAGTAAACGGTGTAATAATTTGACCTTCTTTAAGATTTGTAGAATCACCAGCATTTTCAACAACTTTCAATCCGAAAATTTTATCGTTTTCTTCAATAAAGTCGGCTTTATGTACTAATTGATCTTCTAAGAAAATAGTATCTCCAGAGTCGATAATTTGTACTTTACGCATCATTTGTCTTACAACAACTTCAAAATGCTTGTCGTTAATCTTCACCCCTTGTAAACGGTAAACTTCTTGTACTTCGTTTACTAAATATTGCTGTACCGCAGATGGGCCTTTAATATTTAAAATATCGTTTGGTGTTATAGAACCATCGGAAAGTGGCATACCTGCTTTTACGAAATCATTTTCCTGAACTAAGATTTGGTTAGATAATTTTACTAAGTATTTCTTAATATCTCCTAACTTAGATTCTACTATAATTTCGCGGTTACCACGTTTAATTTTTCCAAAAGAAACCACACCATCAATTTCACTTACTACAGCTGGGTTAGAAGGGTTACGTGCTTCGAACAATTCGGTTACACGAGGTAAACCTCCTGTAATATCCCCTGCTTTAGCAGATTTACGAGGTATTTTAACTAATACTTTACCAACTCCAATTTTCTCGCCATCGTCTATCATTAAATGCGCACCAACTGGTAAGTTGTACGAACGGATAACGTTTCCTTTAGCATCGTCTACATGAAGCGTAGGTATTAATTTTTTATTTCTAGATTCTGAAATTACTTTTTCTTGGAAACCAGTTTGCTCATCAATCTCTACCTGGTAAGTAATACCTTGCTCGATGTTTTCGTAACGTACTTTACCAGCAAATTCCGAAATAATTACACCGTTATAAGGGTCCCAAGAACAAACTACATCGCCTTTAGATAATTCGGCACCATTATCAATATAAATGGTAGAACCGTAAGGTATGTTATTTGTACTTAAAGTAATACCTGTTTTCTTATCGATTAATTTTAATTCTGATGTACGAGAAATTACAATATCCACTTCGTTACCTTCTCCATCTACACCTTTAACTGTTTTAAGGTCTTCGATTTCCGCAACACCATTAAACTTAACAATAAGTTTATTTTCTTCGGAAATGTTACCTGCAATACCTCCTACGTGGAATGTACGTAATGTTAACTGTGTACCTGGCTCTCCAATAGATTGGGCAGCAACTACACCAACAGCTTCTCCTAACTGAACCATTTTGTTAGTTGCAAGGTTTCTACCGTAACATTTAGCACAAATTCCTTTTTTGGCCTCACAAGTTAAAGCAGATCTTACTTCTACAGTATCCAATGGCGATTCGTTAATCTTATCGGCAATATCATCGTCGATTAACTGTCCAGCAGATACTAATAATTCTTCAGTTAGAGGATTGTAAACATCGTGTAATGATACACGACCAATAACGCGCTCTCCAAGAGATTCTACAATTTCGTCGTTTTTCTTTAACGGAGATACTTCTACACCTCTTAACGTACCACAATCTTCGCTATTAATAATAACATCTTGAGAAACGTCTACCAGACGACGTGTTAAGTAACCTGCATCGGCAGTTTTAAGAGCCGTATCTGCAAGACCTTTACGAGCACCGTGAGTAGAAATAAAGTATTCTAAAATTGAAAGTCCTTCTTTAAAGTTAGAAAGAATCGGGTTTTCAATAATTTCTCCACCACCTGCATTCGATTTTTTAGGTTTCGCCATTAATCCACGCATACCTGTAAGCTGACGAATCTGTTCTTTAGATCCACGAGCTCCAGAGTCAAGCATCATAAACACCGAGTTGAAACCTTGTTGGTCTTCGCGAATACGCTTCATAGACAATTCTGTCAATTCGGCATTTGTAGACGTCCAGATATCAATAACTTGGTTATAACGTTCGTTATTTGTTATAAGTCCCATGTTATAGTTACCCATAATACCATCTACTAAAGTATTGGCTTTATCGATCATTCCTTGTTTTTCTGGTGGGATAATAATATCTCCTAAACTGAATGACAATCCACCTTGGAAGGCAAATTTATAACCTAAAGATTTTATTTCGTCTAAGAATTCTGCTGTTTCAGGAACAGAAGTTACTCTTAGAATGTTTCCAATAATATCTCTTAACGATTTTTTAGTTAATACTTGGTTAATATAACCTGCTGCTTGCGGTACTTTTTCGTTGAATAATACACGTCCAACAGTAGTTTCTACAATTTGTAAGGCTATCTCGCCTGCTTCATTAAAGTCGTATGTTCTAACTTTAATTCCCGCGTTAAGATCTACACGTTTTTCGTTAAAGGCTATAACTACTTCCTCTGGAGAGTAAAATGTTAAGCCTTCGCCTTTAATTGGCACTTCTGGTGTAGACTTACGTAACTTGGTCATATAATACAATCCAAGAACCATGTCTTGAGAAGGTACTGTTACTGGCGAACCATTTGCAGGGTTTAAGATATTATGAGACGCTAACATTAACATTTGCGCTTCAAGAATAGCTTCTGGCCCTAACGGTAAATGCACCGCCATCTGGTCACCATCAAAATCCGCGTTAAACGCCGTACACACTAATGGGTGTAACTGGATTGCTTTACCTTCAATCAATTTAGGTTGGAAGGCCTGAATACCAAGTCTGTGTAACGTAGGAGCACGGTTTAGTAATACTGGATGGCCCTTAAGCACATTTTCCAAGATATCCCAAACCACTGGCTCTTTTTTATCTATAATTTTCTTAGCAGATTTTACAGTCTTTACAATACCTCTTTCAATTAACTTACGTATTACAAAAGGTTTGTATAGCTCGGCTGCCATATTTTTAGGTAAACCACACTCGAACAATTTCATTTCTGGTCCTACAACAATTACCGAACGTGCAGAATAATCAACACGCTTACCTAATAAGTTTTGACGGAAACGACCTTGCTTACCTTTTAAACTATCGGATAACGATTTTAAAGGTCTGTTAGAATCTGTCTTTACAGCAGATGCTTTACGTGTATTATCGAATAACGAGTCTACAGATTCCTGTAACATACGTTTTTCGTTACGTAAAATCACCTCTGGTGCTTTAATCTCAACAAGACGCTTTAAACGGTTGTTACGAATAATTACACGACGGTATAAATCGTTCAAATCTGAAGTCGCAAAACGACCACCATCTAATGGTACTAACGGACGTAATTCTGGTGGAATAACCGGAATTACTTTCATAATCATCCATTCCGGACGGTTTTCTCTATTTTCGTTAGACTCACGCAAAGCTTCAACCACTTGTAAACGCTTTAAAGCTTCGGTTTTACGTTGCTTAGAGGTTTCGGTATTGGCTTTATGACGTAATTGATACGATAATGTATCTAAATCTATACGAGCTAATAATTCTATAAGACATTCAGCACCCATTTTAGCAATAAACTTGTTCGGGTCTGTATCTTCTAAATATTGATTGTCTTGAGGAAGGGTTTCTAAAATGTTTAAATACTCTTCTTCTGTTAAGAAATCCATTTTTTGTAATGGGTCTCCTTCGGCACTTTTTGCATTACCTGGTTGAATTACTACATAACGTTCGTAGTAAATAATCATATCTAATTTCTTAGACGGTAATCCTAATAAATACCCAATTTTATTTGGTAAAGAACGGAAGTACCAAATGTGCGCTACAGGAACAACAAGGTTGATGTGCCCAACGCGATCACGACGTACTTTCTTTTCTGTTACTTCAACACCACAACGGTCACAAACTATACCTTTGTAGCGAATACGCTTATATTTTCCACAAGCACATTCGTAGTCTTTTACAGGACCAAAAATACGCTCACAGAATAAACCATCACGTTCTGGTTTATGAGTTCGATAATTGATAGTTTCTGGCTTTAAAACTTCACCGTTAGACTCTGCTAAAATAGACTCTGGTGAGGCTAAACCAATTGAGATTTGGTTAAATCTCTTTACTGTATTCTTATCTTGTTTTCTTGCCATAATATATGGTGATATCGAATTATTTGTAAACTTTAGTCCATCGGGTTAAATAACCCGATGAACAATATATTATTCCTCTAATCTAATGTCTAGACCTAAACCTTTCAATTCGTGCATTAATACGTTGAAAGATTCTGGTAAGCCTGGTTCTGGCATTTGCTCGCCCTTAACGATAGACTCGTAAGTTTTAGCTCTACCAATAACGTCATCAGATTTCACTGTCAGTATTTCTCTTAGGGTTGCCGAAGCACCGTATGCTTCAAGCGCCCAAACTTCCATCTCTCCAAAACGCTGACCACCAAATTGTGCTTTACCACCTAATGGTTGTTGTGTAATTAAAGAGTAAGGTCCAATAGAACGTGCGTGCATTTTGTCATCAACCATATGTCCTAATTTTAACATATAGATAACTCCAACAGTTGCAGGCTGGTCGAAACGATCTCCTGTACCACCATCGTAAAGATGGGTATGACCATATCTTGGAATTCCAGCTTCGTCTGTTAATTCGTTAATTTGATCGATTGTAGCACCATCAAAAATAGGAGTCGCATACGTACGTCCTAATTTTTGACCAGCCCAACCTAATACAGTTTCGTAAATCTGACCAATGTTCATACGTGATGGTACCCCAAGTGGATTTAATACGATATCTACAGGTGTTCCATCTTCTAAGAATGGCATATCTTCCTGACGTACAATACGTGCAACAATACCTTTGTTACCGTGACGCCCTGCCATTTTATCTCCTACTTTAAGTTTACGTTTCTTAGCGATGTAAACTTTAGCTAATTTTATAATTCCAGAAGGTAATTCATCTCCTACAGAAATGGTAAACTTCTCACGACGTAAAGAACCTTGTAAGTCGTTTTCCTTAATTTTGTAGTTATGAATTAAATCTGCAACTAATTTATTAGTGTGCTCGTCGGTAGTCCACACACCAGATGTTAAGTGCGTATAATCTTCTACAGCATTTAACATTTTTAGGGTATATTTCTTACCTTTTGGTAATACTTCTTCGCCTAAATCATTATAAATACCTTGAGCTGTTTTACCACCAACTAAAGCAAATAATTTATCGATTAAGATGGTTTTTAAGTCTTCGAATTTCGCATAATAAATACCTTCTAATTGTGTTATATCTTCTTTATCTTTTGCTCTTTTGCGTTTATCTTTAACCGCACGAGCAAATAATTTCTTGTCGATAACTACACCGTTTAAAGATGGAGACGCTTTTAATGAAGCATCTTTTACATCGCCCGCTTTATCACCAAAGATGGCGCGTAATAATTTCTCTTCTGGAGTAGGATCGCTTTCTCCTTTAGGTGTAATTTTACCAATAAGAATATCGCCAGGTTTTACTTCTGCACCAACGCGAATCATTCCGTTTTCATCTAAATCTTTAGTAGCTTCTTCAGATACGTTAGGAATATCGTTAGTTAACTCTTCGTTACCTAACTTGGTATCTCTCACTTCTAAAGAATACTCATCGATATGGATAGAAGTAAAGATATCTTCACGTACTACCTTTTCAGAAATCACAATCGCATCCTCGAAGTTATACCCTTTCCAAGGCATGAAGGCTACTTTCATGTTTCTACCAAGTGCCAATTCGCCATTCTCTGTGGCATAACCTTGACAAAGTACTTGACCTTTTTGAACCTTATCGCCTTTACGAACGATAGGTTTTAAGTTGATAGAAGTACCTTGGTTTGTTTTTCTGAATTTTACTAACGGATATGTTTTAGTATCGCTATCAAAACTTACCGCAGCTTCATCTTCGGTACGATCGTAACGGATTACAACTTCGTTAGCATCAACATATTCTACTATTCCGTCGCGTTCTGCATTTATCAATACACGAGAATCTTTAGCAACCTGACGTTCTAAACCAGTTCCTACAATAGGTGCTTGCGCTCTTAATAAAGGTACTGCCTGACGCATCATGTTAGATCCCATCAATGCACGGTTCGCATCATCATGCTCTAAGAACGGAATTAAAGATGCCGAGATAGACGAAATTTGGTTTGGTGCTACATCGGTATAATGAATGGCTGTTGGCTCGATTACTGGGAAATCTCCCTCCATTCTAGCAATTACTTTATCGTGTAAAATATTGCCTTCATCATCTATTTTAACCGTAGCCTGAGCAATTAGTTTTTCTTCTTCCTCCTCTGCACTTAAATACACAGGTGGATTTTTAATATCTACAGCACCATCTACAACTGGACGGTAAGGCGTTTCTATGAATCCCATAGAATTAACCTTAGCGTATACAGATAACGATGAAATTAAACCAATGTTTGGACCTTCAGGTGTTTCAATAGGACAAAGACGACCATAATGCGTATAGTGAACGTCACGAACCTCGAAACCTGCTCTTTCACGAGAAAGACCACCTGGACCAAGAGCCGATAAACGACGCTTGTGTGTAATCTCTGCTAATGGATTGGTTTGATCCATGAACTGAGATAACTGGTTTGTACCAAAGAACGAGTTAATTACAGACGATAAAGTTTTCGCGTTAATCAAATCGATTGGTGTAAACACCTCGTTATCACGAACGTTCATACGCTCGCGAATAGTACGTGCCATACGGGCTAAACCAACTCCGAACTGTTGAGATAACTGTTCACCTACAGTACGTACACGACGGTTAGATAAGTGATCGATATCATCAATCTCTGCTTTAGAGTTAATAAGCTCGATTAAATATTTTATAATGGTAATGATATCTTCTTTGGTAAGCACTTGCTTATCCATACCAATATCAAGACCTAATTTTTTATTCATTCTGTAACGTCCTACTTCACCTAAAGAGTAACGTTGATCCGAGAAGAATAATTTATCTATAATTCCTCTTGCGGTTTCTTCGTCTGGTGGTTCAGCATTACGTAATTGACGATAGATGTGCTCTACAGCCTCTTTTTCGGAGTTTGTAGGGTCTTTTTGAAGCGTGTTGTGAATAATGGCATAATCACCTTGTTGCGCAGTTTCTTTATGTAAAAGCACTGTTTTAACATTCGCTTCAAGAATTTCTTCAATATTATCTTTATCTAAAACGGTATCACGATCTAATACAATTTCATTACGCTCGATAGATACAACTTCTCCTGTATCTTCGTCTACGAAATCTTCGTGCCATGTGTTAAGTACACGTGCAGCAAGTTTACGTCCTTGATATTTTTTTAAACCAGATTTCGATACTTTAACTTCTTCAGCTAAATCAAAAATTTCTAATATATCTTTATCACGTTCAAAACCTATGGCTCTAAACAAAGTAGTTACTGGTAATTTTTTCTTACGATCGATATACGCATACATTACACTGTTAATGTCTGTAGCGAATTCAATCCAAGATCCTTTAAATGGAATAACTCTAGCAGAGTATAATTTTGTCCCATTAGCATGGAATGATTGACCAAAGAAAACTCCTGGAGAACGGTGTAACTGAGAAACCACAACGCGTTCTGCACCATTAATGCAAAACGTACCACTAGGCGTCATATAAGGTATAGTTCCTAAATACACATCTTGAACAATGGTCTCGAAATCCTCATGTTCAGGATCTGTACAGTATAATTTTAACCTTGCTTTAAGCGGAACGCTGTAAGTAAGTCCTCTTTCAATACATTCTTCGATAGAGTATCTTGGTGGATCAATGAAGTAATCTAAAAATTCTAAAACAAATTGATTACGGGTGTCTGTAATTGGGAAATTTTCCATGAAGGTATTGTATAACCCTTCATTACCTCTTTCTTCAGATTTAGTTTCTAACTGGAAAAAATCCTGGAAGGACTTAATCTGAATATCCAAGAAATCTGGATATTCTGTTCTATTGACAATAGACGAGAAATTTAATCTTTCAGCTTGTGTTACTAACATCAATGGACGAAATTTTGATTAAAAATAATAATGACAGCGTATCTTACTAATATATACGCAAAATGGTTTAGGTCTTAGAGTACCACTCTAGACCTAAACCTTTGTATTGTTTGGTAGCTAAGCTTACTTAAGCTCAACCTCTGCTCCAGCCTCTTCTAAAGAAGATTTTAAACCTTCAGCTTCGTCTTTAGAAACACCTTCTTTAATTGCGCTAGGTGCACCATCAACTAATTCTTTAGCTTCTTTTAATCCTAATCCAGTTAATTCTTTAACTAATTTTACTACTGCTAGTTTAGAACCACCAGCGGCTTTAAGGATTACGTCGAATTCTGTTTGCTCTTCAGCGGCTTCACCACCAGCAGCAGGTCCAGCAGCTACAGCTACAGCAGCAGCAGCAGGCTCGATACCATATTCTTCTTTTAATATAGTAGCTAACTCATTTACTTCTTTTACTGTTAAGTTAACTAATTGTTCTGCGAAATCTTTTAAATCTGCCATTTTCTATCGTTTTAATGATTTTTTTAATTTAATATAATTGTGTAAAAGTGCGTACTTTTTATATTATCCCTCTTTTTGAGATAATGTTTTTAAGATACCTGTTAATGTATTTCCACTTGATTGAAGTGCAGATACAACATTCTTAGCAGGCGATTGTAACAATCCAATGATATCTCCAATTAACTCTTCACGAGATTTGATATCTACTAAAGTATCTAATTGATCGTCTCCAATGTAAATTGCTTCTTCAATAAATGCACCTTTTAATAAAGGCTTTTCTGATTTTTTTCTAAAAGCTTTAATTACTTTGGCTGGAGCATTACCTGCCTCAGCATACATTACAGAAGTGTTACCTTTTAAAACCGATGGTAAATCTCCAAAATCTTTATCTGAAGCTTCCATTGCTTTTTCTAGTAATGTATTTTTAACGATCGCTAATTTAATATTTGCTTTAAAACAAGCGCGACGTAAGTCTGAAGTTAACCCAGCGTTTAGACCTGAAATATCTGCGATGTAGATATTTGCATTATCGGCTAATTGTGCAGTTAAGTCTTCAATTACTTGTGATTTTTCTTCTCTTGTCATAATAAAAGTTTTTAACTAATTAACCAACTTTTGGGTCAACAGCAACACTAGGGCTCATGGTACTAGATAAGAAAATGCTCTTAACATAAGTTCCTTTTGCTGCAGTTGGCTTTAATTTTATTAGCGTTTGTATTAATTCGTTTGCGTTTCCTGCAATTTTGTCTGCACTAAAAGATGCTTTACCAATAGCTGCATGTACTATACCAGTTTTATCTACTTTAAAGTCGATTTTACCAGCTTTTACTTCAGTTACTGCTTTTGCTACATCCATAGTTACTGTACCTGTTTTTGGGTTAGGCATTAAACCTCTAGGCCCTAAAATACGTCCTAATGGCCCTAATTTACCCATTACAGCAGGCATAGTAATGATTACGTCTACATCTGTCCATCCGCTCTTAATTTTATCAAGATACTCGTCTAAACCAACATAATCTGCTCCAGCTTCTTTAGCTTCTGCTTCTTTATCTGGAGTTACTAATGCTAAAACTTTTACATCTTTACCTGTACCATGAGGAAGAGATACTACACCTCTAACCATTTGGTTTGCTTTTCTAGGATCTACTCCTAAACGAACAGCGATATCTACAGATGCATCAAACTTTGTATTTGTGATATCTTTTACTAATGCTGATGCTTCAGTAATAGAATAAAGTTTTCCTTTTTCTATTTTTGCTAAAGCTTCTTTTTGCTTTTTTGTTAATCTTGCCATTTTAAATGTCTTTTTCTAGATTAATTTGGCGCGTTTCCGGTTACGGTAATTCCCATAGACCTTGCGGTACCTACAATCATTTTCATAGCAGATTCTAATGTAAATGCATTTAAGTCTTGCATTTTATCTTCTGCGATGGTTTTAATTTGGTCCCAAGAAACTTTAGCTACTTTTTTTCGGTTTGGTTCGCCTGAACCTTTTTTCACCTTGGCCGCTTCTAATAATTGTACTGCTGCTGGTGGTGTTTTGATTACAAAGTCGAATGATTTGTCTTTGTAAACAGAAATTACAACTGGTAATACTTTACCGGCCTTATCTTGCGTTCTAGCATTGAATTGCTTACAGAACTCCATGATATTAACACCTGCAGCTCCTAAAGCGGGTCCAACCGGTGGCGACGGATTCGCTGCACCTCCCCGAACTTGTAACTTAACTACTTTACCTAATTCTTTTGCCATTTTTAATAATTTAATTGTGATGCGCTTATACTGTTGGAAGCGGTATTACACATCGGTATAGTTGTAACAATTATTATACTTTTTCTACCTGCATATAGCTTAGTTCTAAAGGTGTTTTTCTTCCAAAAATCTTCACCATAACTTCTAGCTTACGCTTTTCTTCATTTATCTTTTCTATGGTACCATCAAAACCGTTGAATGGTCCATCGATAACTTTTACTGTTTCGCCAATAGTATAAGGTATAGCTACGTTCTTTTCTGTTTCTACAGTTAACTCATCAACTTTACCTAACATTCTGTTTACTTCAGACTGTCTTAATGGCACAGGATCTCCACCTTTTGTTTCTCCTAAAAACCCAATAACATTGGTTACAGATCTAATAATATGTGGTATTTCGCCACTTAAATTGGCTTGTACCATAATGTATCCTGGAAAATAAACTTTCTCTTTACTTATTTTTTTTCCATTACGGATTTGTATTACTTTTTCTGTAGGAACAAGTACTTGATCTACATAATCTTGAAGCCCTAAACGAGCAATTTCATTCTCGATATAGGCTTTAATCTTATTTTCCTGACCACTTACAGCTCTAACAACATACCACTTTTTCGCATTCCCTTCAGACATAAAATTTGTTTTATTTTTTAGTTTATCAAGTGAAAGTAAAATGATATGACTTTGCTGAATACTGTATCTACTCCCCATATTGCTAAAGAGAATAATGTAGAGAATACAGCTACTAAAATAGTTAAGCTTTGCGCCTCTGCCATTGTTGGCCAAGTTACATTATGCTTTAGCTCTTCGAATGATTCTTTTACGTAATTTACAAATCCAGCCATTATTTAAATACTTTATTAGCACGGGTTGAGAGACTCGAACTCCCGACACCTGGTTTTGGAGACCAGTGCTCTACCAACTGAGCTAAACCCGTAAGTAAAAGTTAAGGCATTTCGTTATTGAAATACCTTAACCTTTTATTTATTAAACTTTAATTAGTCTAAAATTTCAGTTACCTGACCAGCACCTACTGTACGACCACCTTCACGGATTGCGAAACGTAAACCAACGTTCATTGCAATAGTGCTAAGTAATTCTACAGTAATAGTTAAGTTATCACCAGGCATTACCATTTCTACTCCGTCAGGTAATTGGATAGTTCCAGTTACGTCAGTTGTACGTACGTAGAACTGTGGACGGTAGTTGTTATGGAATGGAGTGTGACGTCCACCTTCTTCTTTTTTAAGGATATAAACCTCAGCCTTAAATTTAGCGTGTGGAGTTACAGAACCAGGCTTAGTAATTACCATACCTCTTTTGATTTGTTCTTTATCGATACCTCTTAATAAGATACCAACGTTATCTCCAGCTTCACCTCTATCTAATATTTTACGGAACATTTCAACTCCAGTAATAGTAGAAGTTAATTTCTCAGCACCCATACCGATAATTTCAACAGCATCTCCTGTGTTAGCTACACCAGTTTCGATACGTCCAGTTGCTACTGTACCACGACCTGTAATAGAGAATACGTCTTCGATAGGCATTAAGAAAGGCTTATCTACATCACGCTCTGGTAATTCGATCCAGTTATCAACAGCATCCATTAATTCCATTACTGTATCAACCCATTTTTGCTCACCATTTAAAGCTCCTAAAGCAGATCCAGATACAACAGGTCCATTGTCACCATCGTACTCATAGAAGTTTAATAAATCTCTAACTTCCATATCTACTAATTCTAAAAGCTCTTCATCGTCAACCATATCAACTTTGTTTAAGAAAACAACGATACGAGGAATACCTACCTGACGACCTAATAAGATGTGTTCACGAGTTTGTGGCATTGGACCATCTGTAGCAGCAACTACTAAGATAGCACCATCCATTTGCGCAGCACCAGTTACCATGTTCTTTACGTAATCCGCGTGACCTGGACAGTCAACGTGAGCATAGTGACGGTTAGCTGTAGAATATTCAACGTGAGATGTATTAATAGTAATACCTCTTTCTTTTTCTTCTGGAGCGTTATCGATAGAATCGAAACTTCTCAATTCTGATAAACCAGCGTTAGCTAATACTGTAGTAATAGCAGCTGTTAAAGTTGTTTTACCGTGATCTACGTGTCCAATAGTACCTATATTTAAGTGTGGTTTGGAACGATCAAAAGTTGCCTTTGCCATGTTTTAAAATTTAATCTTAGTTATATAATAATATTAGTGTATACTTATTATGTCTTACTTGAGCCAATGACGAGATTTGAACTCGTGACCTCTTCCTTACCAAGGAAACGCTCTACCCCTGAGCTACACCGGCTTAAAATTGAGCGGGAGACCGGGTTCGAACCGGCGACATTCAGCTTGGAAGGCTGACGCTCTACCAACTGAGCTACTCCCGCAAATTTTTCATGTTTTAAGGATTCACTCGCAAGCTAGTGCATCCGTAAGGGTGACCCCTTACCAAAATTTCAAAACAAAGTTTTACAAAAATATTTTTTTGACACCTTTTTATTTGAAATTTCGTGGGGAGAGCAGGATTCGAACCTGCGAAGACATAGTCAGCAGATTTACAGTCTGCCCTCGTTGGCCGCTTGAGTATCTCCCCGATTATAAAAATTTCACTCTTTTAAAGAACTTGAGCCGATGGAGGGACTCGAACCCACGACCTGCTGATTACAAATCAGCTGCTCTAGCCAGCTGAGCTACATCGGCTTTTTAAACTTTTTTCACCACAAAAAAAGCCCGCTATTTCTAACGGACTGCAAATGTATATATTTATTCTTTTATTCAAAACATTTTTTCAAATATTTTTATCATAAATACGTTTTTAATTTCTCTTTTCGCTTTTTTAGTTGTCTTTCTAACGATGCAGCTGCACAATCGGCTCCTTCTTCAAAAGATTTGCATTGTTTTTTTACCATAAAACTATCACCGGGAACATTAACTCTAGCTTCAAAAATTTTATTCTCTTTATCGCTGGTATTTTCCACCTTTAAATAAACATCGGAACTAATGACCTTATCGTAAAAAAGGTCTAACTTATCCATTCGCTTTTGAATAAAGTCTATCAATTTTTTATCTGCTGTAAAATTGACTGATTGCATGTTTACTTTCATACTTCTTAATTTTAATATTAAACAATAGGTGATTTCGTTCTATTAACTATTTCTAGGATGTGCATTTAAATACACTTTTTTTAACTCTGAAATACTATTGTGCGTATACACTTGTGTCGACGCCAGACTGGAATGCCCAAGGAGTTCTTTTACAGCATTCAAATCTGCACCTTGATTGAGTAAATGAGTTGCAAACGAGTGCCTTAAAATATGCGGGCTCTTTTTTACTTTAGAAGATGCTAAACTAAAATAGTTATTTATTATTCTGTAAACAAGTGTTTCGTAAACTTTAACGCCCTTTTGTGTTAAAAACATTTGAGCGCTATCTTGTATTACCGGTAACTGTTTACGTACGTTTAAATATTGCTTGATATGTTTTATAACCGAAGGCAATAAAGGCACTAACCGCTCTTTGTTTCGCTTTCCTAAAACTTTTAAGGTGTTTTCTTCTAAATTAAAATCGGAAATTTTTAATTGAATAAGTTCTATACGACGTATACCTGTAGAGTAAAATAATTCTATTATAAGCTTATCTCTTACCCCTTCAAAACTGTCATCAAAATTAAAATCGTCTAGCACAGTTGTCATTTCCTTGTTGGAAAATGGTACTTGTATTTTTTTTTCGACTTTTAATGCTTTATGTTTTGCTAAAGGGTTATTACCTACCTCACCTATCTTTAACAAAAACTTGTAATAGGTGTTTAATGCAGAAACCTTTCTATTTATACTTCTGTTAGATAGACCTTGTTCCACCAAACTCACAATCCATTGCCGTATGTAATGATAAGACACTTGATTTGGCGAACTTAAATTGTATTCGGTATTTAAGAACTCGAAAAAAGTTTCTAAATCTTTTTGATATGCATTTACCGTTAATTGAGCATATTTCTTTTCTAACAATAAATAATCTGTGAAGGCTTTTAGACTCATAAACTTTTATTCTGTTTATGCTAATATACTAACTTTAAAACAGGGTGATTGTTAAAAATATGGCAAAAAAAAAATCCTGCTAGGCAGGATTTTATATTATTGGAGTTTCAAGATTTATATTTCTTCTTGATCTCTTAAAGACTGAACATATTGAGCTTTTTGAATTTGTGCTCTACGTGCTACAGAAGGTTTTGTAAACTGCTTACGTGCTTGTAATTGACGCTTTGTACCAGTTCTATCAAACTTACGCTTGTAACGCTTTAACGCTCTATCTATATTTTCTCCTTCTTTAATTGGTATTATTAACATAGTCCTTAACCTCCTCTCTTTTAGCATTCGGGCTGCAAATATAACAACTAATTTTTTATGAACAACTAAAAATATGTTTTATTTACCCGAAGCCTATTTTTAATCTTTATACAAGGTAGAACGCTGGGTTAAATCCTTTATTAATTGTTCATCTTCTTCACTCTCTAACAATGTGTTATAGTTATTCCAAAACGATTTATCATATGGTTTTTTCGAAAAAATGTCTGGGTCCCAAGTTCCCTGCAAAGCATGCGATACTTGTTCTGGATCTACTATTATTTCGGTAAACAACACCTCTTGTACAGCGTAATAATACCTTTCGTCTTTGTTATAAGCTGCGGCTTCTTCATCTGTTTTTCCTTCAGAAGGTTTTATCCCCACATTAACCAATTTTGGTGTTTCGTAATATAAATAATTAGGATACATTTTGTCTTGGTACTCCATATAAGTAACTACAAGTTTATGATTGGTTTGCGTACCGTATAATGTTTTACTTCTACTTTTTTGCACTGGCGATGCTGCCACTAAATTATATTCTATTTTTTTTATGGCATAATTATCCCAATAAATATAAATCCATCCATCAGCTTTATAACCATCGTTATAAATACCTTTAGTATCTAAATTTACGTAATCTTGGCCGCCTTCAATTTTAATTTTATAAATCTTCCGTTCGTTATCTACCAAAACGGTATCTAAAGCAAATAAATGATTTTCGAGTACACGTTCTCCAAACAAGGCTTTTGGTAAACTATTATTTCTTAGCACATTTAATTTTCCTAAAAACAAACTTTCCAAACCATTGGTTCTGCTATCATTCCATTTAATCGCCCGAATTAAAGATTCTGTTTTAATGGTATCGCGCTTTAAATTTTTGGCCTGTAAATCTTTTACACCTTTTTCCTGTTTTAAATACGCAGTATACACCAACAAGCTATCTACATCTCTTAAATCGTAGCTCTTGCGCATTTGGTCTACATTTATTTTTAAATTTTGATTTGGGTTAGAAGTGAATGCCGAATCGTATAAGGTTATTGCGCTTTCTATAAGCCACTTAAATTCCTTGGTATTACGCTCTTTATAACGTAAAAAACCTTTTTCTAAATACGGCTGCTCTGGAAAATTATCAGAAAGTTTTTCGAGCGCTTTTAAAACAATATCGTTTGCTGTTTTAGGTCGTGTATCGGCAACCAACAAAACTTCATCTAAAGCAGCAACCTCTTCTTCGAGATATATAATTTCGGAATTATCGAATTCACTTATTGGCAACTTAAAACTCTTATAGCCTATCGAAGAAACCACCAATGTATCTGTTTTAAACTCGTTGGGCACCACAAGTACAAATTTACCATCGGCATTACTAATTGTTCCCGTAGTCGTATTTTTAATGTAAATGCTCGCGCTTTCTACCGGAAGCATGGTATTAAAATCTAAAATCTGATTTTTTAACTCGGTTTGCCCGGAAGCAAAAAAAGAATATAAAATAAAGCTTAGAGTGAAAATTGGTTTTAAACTGAAACGCTTCATATATATTCTCTTTTTTTTAGTTGATGAAAAAATAGTCCTAATACTTTAAACTATTTTTCGAAGATATTATTTTATCATCTAAATCTAATCATTAATTTGTTGCCGGCTTATAATCCTTCTTGTCTAAAATCATTTTAGCAATAATCTCTCGAAGGATTTCAGAAGTTCCTCCGCCTATAGGCCCTAGTCTGCTATCGCGTAATAATCTTGCCATTGGGTAGTCCTCCATATAACCATAACCTCCTAAAAACTGAAGACATTGATAAATAACATCGTCTGCCATTTTAGTGGATTTTAGTTTAGACATGGTAGCTTCCTTAACCACATACTCCCCCTGATTTAAACGATAAGCCACCGTATAATTAAACGTTTTACAAAGCGTCATATCTGTATACAAATCGGCAAAAGTATGTCGCAATGCTTGAAATTGATCTATACTCTTACCAAAGGCTTTACGTTCTTTCATATAGTTTTGGGCATACTCTAAAGCATATTCTGCTCTTGCATGGGCATTTATCCCCATAATTAACCGCTCTAAAGCAAAATGCTGCATGATATAAGGAAATCCTTTACCTTCCTCCCCCATTAAATGAGATTCTGGAATTACAACATTATCGAAAGCTATTTCTGCAGTATCGCTTGCTCTCCAACCTAACTTATCTAATTTCGTAGCAGAAATACCTGGTGTATCTCTATCTACCACAAAAATGCTTATTCCTTTATGTGGTTCTTCAACATTGGTCTTTGCCGCAACCACCAAATAATCGCTGTAAACACCATTGGTAATAAAAGTCTTAGATCCGTTTAGCACATATGTATTGCCTTCTTTAACAGCAGTTGTTCGCATACCTGCAACATCGCTACCACCAAAGGGTTCGGTTATACACAAGCACCCTATTTTATCGCCAGAAATACTAGGCACCAAATAGTTTTGTTTTATAAGTTCATCGCCTTCTTTATTTATATGCGTCATGGCCAAATAGGCATGTGCCCACATTGCAGCTGCAAAACCACACGAATTAATTTTTTGTAATTCTTCTAAAAAGATTACGGTATAAAACAAATCTAAATTTAATCCGCCATAAGCTTCAGGATAAGCAAGTCCGAAAAACCCCATATCCCCAAATTTCTTCCAGATAAAACGTTCTATAGTTCCTGTTTTCTCCCACTTTTCTATATGTGGCACCACCTCTTTTTTAAGAAAATCTTGTAGGCTTTTTCTAAACAGTTCGTGCTCTTCGGTGAAGTACATCGTATTCATATAATGATGTTTGTTGTATTGAAAACAATACGAAAATTAATCGAGCGCCAAATATAACTTAATTATATCGATTTTCTGAACAGGAAAGTTCTTTACTTTTAGTAATTCGTCTAAATTTGAAAATCCTTCACGAAGTGTACGTTCTTCTATAATATTATGGGCTAACGGATAATCTATATGCTGAATTGTAACTAACTCGTTTAGCGTTGCAGTATTAAGATTGATTTTTTTAACAACACGCGGACTCTTAACGGTAAACCGTTGGGTAATCTGTTTTATAGTTTCTGGTGTTAAACCATACACATCCTGTAACTGAATATCGTCTATAAAACCACCATCAAAAGACGCTCTAAATTTTACAATACGTTCGGATAGTTTTTCGCCAACGCCATAAACTTGCTGTAATTGCATTGCACTTGCGGTGTTTAAATCGCTTTTCTCTGCAAAAGACAAATTACGCTTTGTAGATGCCTGCTTATAGCCTGACTGATTTTCTGTTTGGCGCACCCAATCGGGAAACTTAAAATAGGGCGACAATTCTTGAAGCAAACTATCTGAAACCCCAGTAACCTTTTGAAAATCTTCGGCCGAGTTCACCCATTTATTTTCGCGTCTGTACGCTAATAGGTTATCAATTTCTTCATTGCTCATTCCTAATGTATATCCTTTAAAATCGGTAATGTAGTTAGGATTAAAAGGAAATAACTTAGGCTTGATGTCTTTTAAAGTCTGCTGTTTTAAAGAATCGACCTCTAAATTATAAGTGTGTAGCGCATCATCATTAATCAATTTGGGTGCGGTTGGCCACACGATCACAACATAAATGCTTTGAAGCACTATAATTAAAAATAGCAATAAAAAAATCCCATATCGTTGTTTATTGGTAAACGCGATATGGGATGTTTTTATTTTCATTCGTTTATATTACATATGCTCTGTAAAATCGGTTGCACCTTCTTCTAGCGCATCTTCCTTTTTATTTATCGCATTCATATATTTATTTAACTCTCTTCGGATAATAGGAGTTAACATTACAACACCTATAATATTTGGTACCACCATAGCAAAAATCATGGCATCCGAAAAGTCTATAACAGCCCCTAAACTAATTGAAGCCCCTACTACTACAAATAATAAAAATAAGAATTTATATAGTAAATCAGATACTTTTCCTTTTCCAAATAAATATACCCAACCTTGCATACCGTAATAAGACCAAGATATCATGGTTGAAAACGCAAATAATATAACGGCTACGGTTAATAAGATAGAGAAATGCGGAATTACAGTATCGAAAGCTGTAGCGGTTAACTCTACACCTTCTTTAATTGGCACACCGTACTCCATAAATTGTCCGTCGTAATTTGTAATTATAATTACCAAAGCTGTCATAGTACAAATTACAACTGTATCTACAAAAGGTTCTAATAAGGCAACAATACCTTCACTAGCAGGATATTTTGTACGTACGGCTGAGTGAGCAATCGCAGCAGATCCTACACCGGCCTCGTTAGAGAATGCCCCTCTACGTACCCCTTGAATCATTACTCCAACTAAACCTCCAGCAATACCAAGCCCAGAGAAAGCGCCTTCAAAAATTAATCCAAAAGCATCGCCAATATGTTTATAGTTTACGCCTAAAATAATTAAAGCGGCCAACACATATATACCAGCCATAAACGGAACGATTTTTTCTGTTACCGATGCAATTCGCTTAATACCGCCAATAATTACAACAGCTACCAAAACAGCCATAACCAGACCAAAATAAAGCCCTCCGTTAGGATTTTGAATATCGAATAACTTTACGAACTGTGCTGCTGCTTGATTGGCCTGGAACATGTTTCCACCACCAAACGAACCACCAATTACAAAAATGGCAAATACAACGGCTAGCACTTTTCCTAAACCACTAAAACCTTTTTCGCCTAATCCTTTTTTAAGATAATACATTGGCCCACCATAAACAGTACCATCGCTACCAACATCTCTGTATTTTACACCAAGTGTACATTCTGCAAATTTAGAAGCCATTCCTAAAAATCCGGCAACAATCATCCAAAACGTAGCCCCTGGACCACCAATCGATAAAGCCACGGCTACACCTGCAATGTTTCCTAAACCAACCGTAGCAGACAATGCCGCTGTTAACGCCTGAAAGTGAGACACCTCGCCGTCGGCGCTATCATCTCTTAACGTTTCAATAATATTTTCATCTTCATTAGGCGTAGAATCGCCATACAAGGTATCGGCTCCATGCTTTTCGATGTCTTCATACTGCCCTTGAACTACTTTAATGGCAGTTTTAAAACCAGTAAAGTTTATAAACTTAAAATAGATAGTAAAATAAATAGCTCCTCCAACTAAAACTATGAGTACCCACGGAATTTGAAAAGTTTCTGAAAATGGTATTTCATAAAAAATCCCATCAACAAACCAACTCGTATAATTTTTAAACGTGGCATCAATTTTTTCTGATGTTGTTTGTTGGGCGAATGTTAAAATGGGAGTGATTAAAGTAAGTACAAACAGGAAATATTTCCTCATAATTTTTTAAGTATTAGTTAATAATTAGGGTTGGGAGCCCTTTTAAAGCGCCCCAAGTTGCTAAAAATAATCCGTTTTTGAAAACATAAGCTGTTAAAATGAAAAAAAACAGCGTTACAAATCAAAAACAGACGATCTTTTTGTGTATAACATATCTTTAATTCGCATCCAAAACGCAATAAACAAATAGAGTGCAAAGCCAAAACCTACAGTTACAAACGTTAAATAAATAAACGACGTTCGCACCACTTTGGCACGCATGCCTAAACGATCTGCAATACGCTGGCAAACATAAAAACCATGCTTTTGAAAATACAATAACGAATTATAGAAAATATTCATGCCGCAATTTAATTAAATTCGACTTAAAATAGAATTTCCTACAGCACATTGCAAACATTTTTTTGCATTACAATACGCATCTTTCATTTGCAAAAGTCCTTGCGTTTCTAATGCCGAAACGGCAACTGGCTTTAAAGCTTCAAAATTAGTTATTATACTATTGCTTTCTGGTTTTAAAGCCTTAGCCAAATGCAATAATTCTTCGGTATTATCCTTACCCATAGCTTTTGCATAACTAAACCGAATAGGCAAAATGGTATTTATGAGTACTAAATCTATAAAAGACCGAGACACTTTTTTAGATACGGCTTTAGATGTTTTTTGAAAATTGTAATGCGTATTCCAATACGCTGTAGTTTCAACAGCAAACAAGTTATAATAATCTGCTACGCTTTGTGTGTTCACAACTACAGAAAATAAATTTTTATGGCACGCATAAAGTTGCGCTAATTGTGATAAACGAATTGTTGGAAAATTAGGTGGACGCAATCTAAAAAATTGTACAGCAACTACATGATTATGGTCTAACTGAAACTTTTGCTTCAAGAAAGCATAATCGTCAATTAATTGCTTTGTATAAGCGTCGGTTGCTTCTAGATTGCTTAACATACGGCTTTGCCCATAAAACAAGGCCTCTACTAACTGTGCCTGATTTTGAATTTTCCGCAAAACAGAAAAATCGAAAGACGAAGCCATGCTTAAAAACGCCTCAGCATTAACTTTTAACCCGAAGTTTTTAGCTAACATTTTAAACAATACAGCTTCCCAATCGGATTGAGAGGTTTGTAACAAGCCCTGTATAACCTGCGACTTTTGCTCTAACCGCTCAAAAAACAAACGTTCCAACCAGTTTTGAAATACAAAATCATCGACTAGATGATAACTTTGTTCGCAGTTAATCCAGCGTTTCTCTTCGGTAAACAGTTTAAAGTAATTATGTAATGTTGATTTAGGCAACAAGGGTTTTAATTTTAAGGTTGGAATTGGCGTGTTATTCTTTCTAAACACTTCAACATCGTTTTCCCAAACCACATGCAAGATTACATTATCGTATGCCGTATCGGTTTCGTGATGGTGAACATACCAATCTGAAGCTTTAACATGAAGTTCTACATTTCCGGCCCAATGCTGACCATCTATTATAAGCTGAGCATTAAAAAAATCTGGTCCTGAATTTAGATTATGCTGTCCTACCTGAATGAGTTCAAGAGGGAGACCATCGACAGTCTGTAAGTTTCGAATATCTATTTTTTTAAACTTCCATAAGTAGTGTAAAAAATCTTCTTGCATGGTTTAAAGTTAAAAAAAGAAGATAACAAAATAAAATTAAAAAATTCAAAATCAACAACTTAAAATCAATCTCAAGATAATAACAGGTGCGTTTCATCGAAAATTCTTACAATAATTTACTATTTAAAGAAAGAGATTGTATTATTATACTTTATTAACCCCAAAATCTTAAATTATGAAAACAAAAATTATTGGCATTAGTCTAGCTTTAGGCGCTTTAGCAATAGCCGGACAAACCAAAGTAACCATTTGTCACTCGGTGTACGGCGTAAATCCGCATACCATTACAGTTGCAGCCCCTGCCGCAATTGCTCATTTTTTACAACATCCTAACGATACGTTTGGATCTTGTGGCGATAATGGTGGAGAGGAACAACCACAAGGTTAATCCATAAACATTTCAATATTTTAAGTATGAAGCCTAAGAGTTATCTTAGGCTTTTTACATTTATATATTATTTACTCGAATCGAATAGCTTTTACGGGCGATATTTTTGTTATAATAACCGAAGGCACCAGCAACATGACCATACACAACACAAAAGTTCCAATATTAAGCGCAAGAATATAATTGAGGTTAATGTATACGGGCGCTTCATTTACATAATACACACTCGGGTCTAAAGGGAATAATTTATAATATTTTTGAGCAAACAATAACCCCAAACCTATTAGGTTGCCCCAAAACAATCCTACGGCAATTAAATACGACGCATTAAATAAGAACACCTTTCGGATGCTCCAATTGTTACTTCCTAAGGCTTTTAATATTCCAATCATTTGGGTGCGCTCTAAAATTAAAACCAACAATGCCGTAATCATGTTTATACCTGCAACCAAAATCATAACTCCAATAATGGCATAAATATTATTGTCAAAAATTTTAATCCATTCAAAAATCGAATAAAACTTATCGATTATGGTTTGCGTGTTTAAAGTGGGCGGCGTGTTTTTATAAACCTCCATACCAATTGCACCAACTTGATCGAAATCGTCTACAAACAATTCGAAATTTCCTATTTGGTTATCATCCCATTTATTTAAACGTTGAATATGTCTAATATCCCCAATAACATAAGTCGCATCAAACTGCTGAAAACCAGAATTATATATACCAACTACAGTATATGTAATAACATTAGGCCGCTTATTGGTGTCGTCTTTAATAAAATAGGTATTCAATTTATCGCCTACTTTAAAGCCTAGTTTACTGGCCAATACTTCGGACATTAAAACGTCTTCATTTCTGGTTTTGGTATAATCTGGCAGCCTGCCATCTACTAAAAACTCTGTAAAATATTGCCAATTATAATCTTTACCAACACCTTTTAACACGATACCTTCAAAATCTGTGGCCGTTCTAATAACTCCAAATTTTGTAGCAACGCCCTGCATGTGATTTATGCCTGGAACCGATGTAAATTCCGGATAAAATTCTTGATCTAAAGCAATAGGAACCACGCTTTCCTGCGAGTTGTTGTTATCGAAATTAGATATGGTTATATGCCCATTAAACGCCACTACTTTATCTCTAATTTTTTGCTGTAAACCAATACCCGTAGCAATGGCAATCATCATAACTACTATACCAATTGCAATAGCTGTAATACCAATTTTTATAATTGGTGCCGAAACACTACTTTTATATGCTTTACTGCCAATAATACGTTTGGCTAAAAAATATTCGAAATTCAAATTATAGATATGACTTTAAATGTCTTCAAAAATACAGTTTTATTATTTGTTTTCATCATGATTTCTTCGGCATGTAAATCTAATGCATCATCAGAAAACAACAATTCCACTATCGATACAAACACCAGCAATCCCGAAATTATTGTTGGCGCCAATCGCACAACAACCTATTTGCCTTTACTAAAATCTAAAAAAGTAGGTATAGTTGCTAATCAAACCTCAGTGATTTTTAAAACCGATAATTCCTATACGCATTTGGTAGATTCTCTAGCCAGTTTGTCTGTAAACATTAAAACCGTTTTCGCACCCGAACACGGGTTTAGAGGTCAAGCTGATGCTGGCGAACACATAAAAGATGGCATAGATTCTAAAACCGGAATCCCTATTGTTTCGTTATACGGAAACAATAAAAAGCCCAAACCAGAACAACTCAAGGAATTAGATATTGTTGTTTTCGATATTCAAGACGTAGGCGCTCGTTTTTACACGTATATTTCTACATTACATTATGTAATGGAAGCTTGTGCCGAGCAACAAATACCGTTACTCATTTTGGATCGTCCAAATCCTAACGGACATTACATCGACGGCCCTGTATTAGAAAAAGCACATGAAAGTTTTGTTGGAATGCATCCCGTACCTATAGTACACGGCATGACCATCGCCGAATATGCACAAATGATAAACGGACAAGGTTGGCTTAAAAATAATGTTAGATGCGATGTGCAACTTATAACAATGCTGAATTATAATCGTGATATGTTTTACCACATTCCTATAAAACCGTCGCCAAACTTACCCAACGACCAAGCCATAAACCTGTACCCAAGTTTGTGCTTTTTTGAAAGCACAAATGTTAATGCTGGCCGTGGTACCGATAAACAGTTTCAAATTTACGGATCTCCGTATTTAAAAAATCAGAATTTTGAATACACCCCAAAACCTAATGCTGGGGCTAAACACCCAAAATATGAAGGAAAATTGTGTTACGGGCAAGACTTAAGTGCGACAGAAAAACAATCTGCCATCAATTTATCGTACCTCATCAATGCGTATAAAAACACCTCGAAAAAAGAAGAATTTTTCAATTCGTTTTTCACAAAATTAGCGGGCACAGAACAATTACAACAACAAATACTAGCGGGAATGGATGCTAACGCAATAAAAGCAACATGGCAAAAAGATCTTGATGCCTTTAAATTAACGAGAAAAAAATATCTGCTTTACAACTAAATCTTAGTATTATCAACATCACCTAAAGTGGTTGGCTTTCGGTATTTATGAAACGGTTGCTTTAATAAATCTTTAATAGTGCTATTAGTAGCTTCGTCTGGAAAAGTATCTACACCATATATTAAACGCTCTCGATCTAACTCCATATACGTCCCGAACAACCTGTCCCAAATAGAAAATATGTTACCGTAATTAGAGTCGGTATACGGCAACACATTATGATGGTGCACTTTATGCATATCTGGCGACACAAACACATAACTAATAACCCGGTCTAAACGCCTGGGCATTTTAATATTGGCATGGGTTAACTGGGTAAACACAACAGAAAGTGATTGATACATCATAACAATTGCTATGGGAGTCCCTACAACAAAAACCCCAAACAAAGTAAACACAAACCGAATTACGCTTTCTATAGGGTGATGCCTGTTTCCTGTAGTTGTATCTACTTTATGGTCGGTGTGATGCACCAAATGTACCATCCACAAGGGTTTCACTTTATGCTCTACATAATGCGCCAAATATGCCCCAAAAAAATCTAGTAGCATAATACCTAAAACCACATACAACCACAACGGCATGTCTGGCAACCAATTTATAATGCCAAAGTTATTAGCTGTTACCCAATCGGATGTTTTTAGCAATAAAAAAGCCAATGCAAAATTTACAATTATAGTCGTTAGCGTAAAAAACAAATTAGGTAAGGCATGATTCCACTTTTTATAATTGAATTGAAACAAGGGCACAGCCCCTTCCAAAACCCAAAAAAAAGTAATACCTCCAACTAGAATCAAACTGCGATGAAGCGATGGGATGTTTTCGAAATATATAACAACAGTTTCCAAACTTAGTTTGTAGTATTTTGTATCAAACTCATTATTTTCTTTGTATCGAAATTAGATATTTCTGGTCTCCAAACCGAGGCATTTTGTTCGTCTTGAAGCATTCTATATGCCGAAAAATACAAAAAAGCTCTTAAATTACTATTCGCATTAGCGACCTCTGTTTCTTTTATTCTATTTAATTGACGTAAAACTTTCTTTGGATTTTCTAGCAGAAGATGTTCTTGAATTTCCAAAAAAGATACCCGCTGTCTTAAAGTTTCCTTATTCTCTAATGTTTCACGTTCTAAAAAACGAGATGCTTCGTCTAAATAAATAGCAGCAAGATTCACAAGTTCTGCTCTAACATTACTATTGTTAAAGAATGCAAAATCCATATATTTTGAAGCCAAATAAAACGCCGAATAAAAATTCTGTTCTCTCTTATAGTTAACTAATTCGTTGCTTAAAAACGACGTATCTAAACTATATTTTGCAACAAATTCGGTTATGTTTTCTATGTACGTATCTGCTTTTATATTTAAGATGTTACCGTTGGCATCCATCACTTTTAAAGTGTCGTCGTTAAATTTATCAAGATAAGTGGTAGACCTTGTGTTTTTAAGGGTGTTATACCATTCTGTATAGACGCTCTCGTTTAACACAACGGGCACAAAATTAGACCACAATAAACTATCTAAAACAGGTTCTGCAAACATATTTTCTACTAAAAACTCTTTTCCCGTTTTATAATTTACATAAACAGGAGTACCAGAATAATATGCATTTTCCCACACGACAACCAATAATTTATTCTGGGTTATAGCCAAACGTTCGGCTACCTCTAAATTAGTCATCCACTTTTGAGAAAACCCAAAATTGACCGATGCAAAAACAACTAAAATGAACAATAACTGTTTCATAAATTTATTTGATACGCTTTTTCATAGCTTCGACCACCTGAAATGCCGCAGGGCAAATGGCTACATTTTTTAATGTAAGATTAGTTATCTGCTGAAACTTTTTTCTATCGGTATGCGGATACTCCCGACACGCCTTTGGCCTAACCTCGTAAATAGAACAATAATTATCGGCACCTAAAAACGTACAGGGTACACTTTGCAATACGTAATCGTTATCTTCATCTATTCGTAAAAACTCAGCAATAAATTGTTGCGGCTTCATTTTAAAATGTTTTGCAATACGCTCTACATCTTTATCGGTAAACAAAGGCCCTGTTGTTTTGCAACAATTGGCACAGGCTAAACAATCTATATTACTAAAAGCCTCGTCGTGCAATTCCTGCATTATATAATCTAATTGCTTAGGTGGCTTCTTTTTTAACTTTTTAAAAAAAGTTCTATTCTCGTTATGCTTATCTTTGGCCTGTTTCGGCAAATTTTTAATTATGTCCTGCATAATGCAAAAATAATGTTTTAATTAATGCCAATTTTGTTTCTATAATTACGAAAATTAAATAAAATGAAAGACCTTCTAGGAAAAGCGCTTTTAGATTACCAAAACGGGAATTACACCGAAGATATTATTACCTCTACCAGCATCTCTGATGAAGACGACTTACCGCTACCATATCTTTTTAGAGATTTCAACAACATGCCCAAACTAGAACAATACGCTTTAAAGACTTGTAAAGGTCGTGTTTTAGATGTCGGTTGTGGTGCTGGCAACCATAGCTTGTATTTGCAACAAAAAGGCTTACAGGTTAAGGCCATAGATATTTCTGAAGGCGCTATTAAAGTCTGTAAACTTCGCGGAGTAACACATGCCGAAGCACATTCTGTTTTAGAGGAAACCGATACTTACGACACTATTTTATTACTTATGAATGGCACAGGCATTTTTCAAAAATTGAGCTATGTCACCAAATATTTATCGCATTTAAAATCGCTTTTACAACCAAACGGACAAATTTTAATTGATTCGTCGGACATCCAATACATGTACGAAGATGAAGACGGCGGATTATGGATAGACACCAACGCTGCCTACTACGGCGAATTGGATTATTACTTGAGTTATAAAGGCGAAAAAGAACAGCCTATAACCTGGTTATATTTAGATTTTGAAACGCTAAAAACAGCCTGCACAACCATAGGTTTACAATGTGAGAAAATAAAAGAAGGCCCGCATTTTGATTATCTTGCCAAACTGAGTCTTTAACGCACAGAATACCCTTCTGCCTCTAGCTTTTCGTTAACATCTTTATACATTTCGCCACACCAAAAATCTGAAATAACCTGCATTTTTTCTTGCATGCCTTCCTGAGATTGAGCTATTTTTTTTCCGGTATCGCTCTTATAAAACTCGTCTATTGTTTTTTTGTCTTTTTTGGTAAGCGCATTCGGGTTAGACAACATGGTCTGCCCTGTTTTTGATGCAAACAAAGCATTCATATTTTTTACATCGTCGTGACTAAAATAATCTTGATAAGCTAAAACCAATTTACCGCTTACATCTTGCATCGCTTTAGGCTTAATAGCCTTTAAGTCTGCCCAGGTTTTTTCTGGAATATTCAACTTTTCGTATTGATCTTCAATCTGATTAAAACACGCATCAAATACGGTTTCGTAATAGGCATAAGTTCCGTTATTCTTTAAACATTGTTGAACGTCTGTACTGTACGCTTCCGATTGCGAAAACACAGATAAACTGGAAAACATTAAGAAGACAATTAAAATACGTTTTCTCATAATTACAAATAGGTTGTGTGCAAAAGCACGGTTAGATTTAGGTTTTGAGGGGTTTAAATATAATAAAAAAAGAATTCACTCTAACCTCTCCAATATTTTAATTATCTGACTTACACCTATTAAAACAGAAAAGCCATCTTTACAGACGGCTTTTTGTTTACTGGAGAATCGGCAGATTAAAAATCGAATTTATAAGTGGCTCCTGCCAAAACTTGAAACCCTTGCACATTGTAATGATTAAAACGCTCGTAATCTTGATTGGCAATATTATTCAGTTTAATAAATGCCGAAAGACGTTCGTTAATATTATATCCGCCATTTAAGTTTAAATCGATATATCCTTTTAAACTTACTACGTTAGAGGTGTTATCTGCTCCAGTATTTATTACTGTTTCTAAATCTTTACGTTCGCCTACATAAAAGAAATTTGCACCAGCAAACCATTTATCATCGCTTTGGTAATCTCCAAAAATCGAAGCTTTAATATTAGGTAAATTCCATGCGTATTCTTCTAAATTCGTATCGTAAGCAAAGTATTCTGCCCTTAGTCCCATTTTTAAGTTTCTATTGGCATCAACGGTTAACTCGCCTTTAAAATTAAATGTTTTTACATCGTCGTAAACCACGCTAAACGAGTTTCCATATTTATAAGCATCTAAATTATTCTGGTTACTATACGATGCGTTGTTTTTAAATAAACCTTTATCGCGCTCAGACATGTAACTCACTTTAGCATTATAACTAATGGTATTCGTAACTTTCCCTAACACTCCCAAATAAGCATCATAGCCTTTTTCTGTTGGCTTTATGGTTAAGGTTGGCGACACATACGGGTTGGCATTTGCAAAATCTCTGTATGTATTCTGAATTAAATCGCCTTTAAAACCACCATAAGCAATAACGACATCGTCTACAATTCTGTACGATCCTGTTACATTTGGAAAAATATAAAAATCGCTGGCTGTATCTCTCATTCCTAACATATAGGCCAAAGTAACCCCAACATTTAATGTTAAATTATCGCGACGTAATTGATATGTTGGCGACACACCTAATAACAAATTTCCGTATTCTGGAATCGATGATCCCGAAGCATACGCGTGACTAGCCATACCCGATAAATATTCTAATCTAACATCTGTAGAAATTTCTTCATCCATTATAGGTAAATCGGCAGTACCAGTAAACTTTAAATGATATTCGTTAGAATCGATACCATCTAAAAATCGTCTTAAAATTAAGCTTCCCGATTTTATGTATGTATAATCAAAACTAACATCTCCTCCAAAATACACATCGTAAAACGCATGATTTGGATCTATTCGTCTAGCTATATTCGCATTATTATAATTGTCTGGCACACCATACCAATTATAATCCTGATAATTGATTCCTGCCTTTAAGCTCCATGTTAAATCTCTATATCTTTTTATATAATCTATATCAAACTTAGTTGTTGCATAACCATCGTCTAAATACTTATCGTCTACACCATTTCTGGATTGCAAATGCGATAAATAAGCTCCAAAAGATCCGATGCGTTTAAACTCCTTCGTAACATAAACCTCACCCAACAAGGTTTTATAACTACCAAAACCTAAGGTGGCGTAATTATCGTATAAAGGCGACGCTTTTTCGCGCTCTATGGTTGCTGCTTTTCCTTTTGTTGGCGTAAATGTTGAAGCTACTGGCACCGATAATATATTGTAATCTATAGGCTTTTTTTCTGTCGTCGCATTATCGTCTAACGTTGGTGTTGTTTTTACTTTAAAGGCATCAGAAATTGTTGGTGTGTATGGCTTAACCACATTAATAACATCTGTTGTGATGGTATCTTTTTCTTGAGCAAATGTTATTGAAACTCCCAGAAGGGCTATAACAGTAAATAAAATATATTGAAATTGCTTGCGCATAAGTTCAGTTTAATTTAGGTAATATTTAGTCTTGGGTATCTATTGAAGCATTTGTTTTAGCTTGTTCCTTTTTTATATCGTTAAGCTGCTTTTGTGCTTCGGCAGTAACATCTTTAAAGCTTCCAAAATTTTCTATAACACTCTCTAATATATAGGTTGCTTGAAAGGCATCTCCTAGTTCTTTATAGTTCATTGCCATAATAACTAATCCTTTAGCACTAAAATATTTGTAAGCAGAGTAGTCTTTTGCCAATTGTTGCACGGCTTCATTAGACCCTTCGTAATCGCCATCCTTATGCTTAAAATAAGCGTTATAAAACAACGCTTCAGCAGCGGTTTCGCCTGTTGCAATTTTGCTAACCTCGGCATAGGCCGATTTGGCGCGCTCCATATCGTTAGAGTTAAAAGCCGATCTTGCTATAATAAGTTGCGCATCGCTTTGTATTTTTTTATCGATACTTTGATTGTCGAGCACTTTTTCAGCATAAGCTACAGCACTTTTGTATTTGCTAAGCTGATAATTGGCTTTCATTAAATTAGACTGCGCAAAAACAACGTTTTGAGGGAATGTGGCCTCGTTTTCTAAACGCTCTAGTACAGGAATGGCATCTAACCAATTTTTCCCGTCTAAGTAACTTTGCGATAAATGCATTAAGGCTTCTTCTGTAAATTCGCTTCTTGGTGCATCTACTACAGCTTTGTAATGCGGAGCCGCATTTACTTTCAATCCTTTTTGATAATATAATTGTGCCAAATAGAAATGAGCCTGCGTTGCATGAAGTCCGTTTTCAAACTGATTTAAATAACCGTTAAATTGTTTAATGGCTTCGTCTGTATTATTGTCCAAATACTTTTTCTCGGCAGCTTCGTAAGTCGTATTATCTAAATCGGAATCTGAAACCGACACGTAATCTAAAGTACTCACCCATTGCGCATAATCGTCTACCTGGCCTAAATCGACATATATTAAACGTGCTGTAGACACCGCTTGCACGGCTTCTGGTGTACCTGGATAATTTGTGGCGACAGTTTTAAATTGCGTTAAGGCTTTTTGGTTTTGATTACCATTATAATAAATTAATCCTTCTCGCAGCATAGCCTTAGGCGTTAAGGAACTCATTCTGTATTCTGAACTTAACTGACTGTACATAGCAACAGCCCGATCGTTTTGATTAGATTTTGTATAGGCATTACCCAATTCGTATAAGGCATCGTCTCGTAATTTTGATTTTGGGTAAGCCGAAACAAATTGCTCTAATTCCGATACTTTTTTACTTTCGTTACCAATATATCCGTAACTAATGGCTTTTTGAAAAGCAGCATAATCGGTCTCGAATTGATTAAGTTTTATGGCTTCATTATATGCTGTTATAGCTTTATCGTAATTACTCGACACAAAATAACCATCTCCCAAACGCAAGTAAGCATCGTTTAATTTAATACGATCTTCGGTATAGTTTTGGGTAAATGCACTAAAATGCCCGGTAGCTTTGCTGTACTCCTTTTGCTTAAAATAGGCGTATCCTAAATTATAATCTAATACTTTTTTCTCTTGTGTTTCTACACCTACAAATTGCTCTGAAGCTTTAAAATCTAAGATAGCCTCGGCATAATTATTTAAGTTAAAATTACATTCGCCTTTCCAAAAATTAGCTCTCGCAGTATATTCGTCGTTAATCGGTTCTTTTAAAGCGTATTCAAAATAGGTTTTGGCTTCGGTGTAATTTTGGTCTTCAACCAATTCTAAACCTCTGTAAAAAGCCACTTTTTGATAGGCTTCCTTACTAGCGAAATCTTTTTTACCCTGTAATAAATTCAAGGCCTCTTTATAATTTTTAGAGGTAATATAAGAGTCTACTAAAAGGCTTTCAATCTCCAATCTGTAAGCAGTTTCCGGGTATTGGGCCAAATAACCACTTAACACTTTAGGCACAGGCTCGTAAGGGTTACCGATATCGTAACTTATTTTCGCATAATTATACCATGCATCTTCCTGTATTTTAGGTTCGAAATCCATTTGCGAGGCATTTCTAAAGGCGTTTAAAGCTTCTGTTTTTTTGCCCAATTGAATATAGCTTTCACCTAAATGATAATACGCATTTTGAGCCACTCCATTTTTGCCGCTTATGATTTTATTGAATTCCGAAATAGCACTTTCGTAATCTTTTTGCATATAGTACGCGTAACCCAATTGATAGTAGTCAGTATTGTTCCATTTTCCACGTTTACCATTATACGATTGCAGGTAAGGAATGGCCGCTTCGTACTTTCCTAAATTAAAGTAACTCTCCCCTATTATTTTATTTAACTCCGATTCTTCATCTCTATTACTATACGGCAATTGCTCTTCAGATAAGCGTATGGCTTCTTCAAACTTTCCTAATTTAAAGTTTAAATCGGCCTTGTAGTAAGACATGCGTTCTTGATACTTTTTTTGATCGGCTACCTGATCGAAATACTGATTGGCCTGATTGTAATCGTCGCTTTGGTAAGCCATATAGCCAATATAATATTTGGCTTGCGAACCATATTTACCCGAATTCTCTATTTTACCAAAATATTTTTTGGCATCCTTATAATTGTTGGTAATAAAGGCGGTATAACCTTTATTAAAATTATAGCGATCTTTTTCTAAACTTGTTAACGATCGCTCGTCTACCCTATCGTACCATTTTTTGGCATGTGGGTATTTTCCGTTAACAAAATAATAATCGGCAACATCTATATAAGCCGAATTTCGTTTAGGGCTGGTTGGATAATCTTCTACAAAGGTCTCCACCAAATCATCTGCTTTTAACTGGTTTAGCCGAATGGCACAATTGGCAATATAATAAGCACATTCCGATTGCATAACTTCTTCCGAAGTTTGTTTTTGAATGTTTGTAAATATATTCTGGGCGGCTAAAAATTGCTTGTTATTAAATAACGCAAGCGCCTTTTGGTAATCTACCTGGCTGTTAGTGTAAATAGCAGATTGTTGGGCAAAAATTTGGCTGCTTAAACAGAGTGCCAACAAATAAATTGCAGGGTTCCTTCTAGTCATTCACCTTAAGTTTTTAAGAAATCAAAGATAATCTAATCTCTATTTTATAACGAAAATATGGCATAATAATTATACAACAATACTTACACCGTAAAAATATTATAAAAAAAAGCAAGACATGTCTGTTTTAAAAGTTATTATAAAATGATACATTTACAACGCAAAAATCCCATTTTTCAGAATTATGTCGCAACCTGTTTTAGAATTAAAAGACGCCTCTATTTTTCAAGGTAGCAGCCTTGTACTCTCTAATGTTAATGTAGAAATTAATAAAGGTGATTTTGTGTATTTAATTGGAAAAACAGGAACAGGAAAAAGTAGTTTTATGAAAACGCTTTATGGCGACTTGCCGTTAACCCAAGGCCAAGGCAGTATAGTAGATTTTGATTTGCGCAAATTGAAGGAAAAAGATATCCCTTTTTTAAGACGAAAATTAGGAGTTGTTTTTCAAGATTTTAAACTACTTATAGACCGAAACATCAACGAGAACTTACTTTTTGTTTTAAAAGCCACAGGCTGGAAAGACAAAAAAGAAATGCAAACCCGTATTGAAGAGGTTTTAGATAAGGTAGGCATGAAAACTAAAGGATTTAAATTTCCACACGAACTCTCTGGTGGCGAGCAACAACGTGTTGCTATTGCTAGAGCCTTATTAAACGATCCTGAACTTATTCTGGCCGACGAGCCAACTGGAAACTTAGATCCGCAAACTAGTATAGAAGTTATGAAAGTGCTACAGGACATTAATAAAAATGGCAATACTATTTTAATGGCCACACACGATTATGCCTTACTGTTAAAATACCCTAGTAAAACACTAAAATGCGACGATAACCAGGTGTTTGAAGTCGTGCAGCGCAAAGTGTAACTTAGCTTTTACACCTACTTGGATTTTTACACTTCATCTTTATTAAAAAATCTGCCAACTAACGATATTATAGGAAAACTTAATAGTGTAGTTTTTACATTGCTTGGCTTATAAAACGGAGACATTAGCAACAACACACCCAATGTTATTGGAGCAGTAAACATAACAACATCCATAATTAACGCTATGGCTAAATGTAAAGCTATAAGTAAAACACCCCATATTTTATGCAAATTTGCTTTAAAAAATACCCAAACAGAACACACTTCTAAATACAATACCATCCAAAAAGCTATCCAACCCAAATAGTAATGCTCTATTAACCACTCCCCTAATAACGTTGGTGTGTTTACATGAAACTGATACACTAGAGTATTTCTTAACGACAACGGCGAAAACACGCTAACCTCGCCTTGCACGTATTGCACAACTCCCCAAAACAATTTCCATAGTCCCGTTAACGTATAAGAAAACAATAAAAAAAACTGAAGGCTTGCAAACACCAAAATAGTTTTGGCCTTGTACTGATCTATACGTTTACTCGGCATTAACAGATATCCAAATAAAATCATTAATGGTAAATGCAAAACATGATCTATTTTCCCAAAGGAATGTGCAAAAGCCACATAAAAAAAATAGGTGACAAAAGCATAAAGTTTCAGCAAGAAAGACTGTCCATAAAAACATAAACTTGCAAATGCAATAAACATGTTAATGTGTAAGCACAAAACCATAATATTGGTTGGCACATCTTGAAACGGCACTATAGGCCATAATGACGAAACCATATTTGCCTTACTAAAATCTGATACGTTAAACAGATGCAAAAACTGAAAGCCTAAAAACAATATGGGTATCCATTTAACCACAGCCATAATTCGGCTGTACAGCTCGCCTTCCTCGGCTTCAAACAAAGGATATTTACCTTTAAAAGCAAATTTCCAAAATATATGAGATTTAATATCAGTCTTCAAAAGGCATCAATTTCTGATTACGAATATAAGCTATAGTATCTATTGTTGCACGTTGTGCATAATCAGCTTTGCTCAAATCTAATGTTTTGGTACAAAGCACATAAGCGCTACCTTTTGGTAACATGTTAAAAAACACGTGTGATTTTAAATCCTGATTTTCCTTTACAGATTGGTATAATGTATTCACATTTAAATTTACCGTTACAGGATGCACATGGTGTACCTCGAAAAGTGTTCTTATATCTCTAGGAGTACTTAATCTATCTGTTCCAACTTGGGTTACTAAAACATAAGGCAACACGAGCGTATTGGGCGTTTTAGAATACAAAGACCACCTAAAAAACGGAAAAATCTCTTTATGGTCGGACCAAAACCACCCTCCTATCGCCACAAACATGTAAACGCTTAACCAAACCAGTATAAAATTTTTGTATTTAAACATAAGGCTTAAAAATCTTATCTTATAACATTAGGAATTAAGCATCTTTCCCTTCTTCTTTTTTATAAATATGCGGATTTTCCCGTACTCCGTTTTTAAACACTTTACGCACCCCCATTCTTAAGGCACTATCTACATTTAAAATGAAGTTTGTAAAAAAATCATCAGACCTTCCCTTAAAGGTAGTCACATGAAAGGTATCTGTTGCCCGTAAAGGCGTGCTGCTAAAATAATAATTAGAAATGCAGCATCTGGGCTGGCTAACTGTAACGGGAGATACCGAATGCCAAGAGCCATTGTGCGTAGCCATAACCACCAATCGGTTAAACTTACTCTCTACCAATATCGCTTGCTTACTTGGGCCTGCTGGCCAAAGTTCTAAATGTCCGCCGTTTTCCAAATGCCAATCTGGAGACACGTAATACAGTAAATTTAACACACGCCACCGATCGCGTTTAGCGTCGTGGGAATTATCTAAATGCGGATTTAAAAATTGGTCTTTCCCCATTAACGATAAACCTCCTGCGTACAGTAAATCGTCTGCAAACAGTTGTTCAATATCGCAAATCTCTCCTATTAATTTTAAAATTTCAGCATCTTGAAAGGCATAAATAACATGTTCTAACAACGCATGGTGCTTATTCATTTGTGCCGAAACATGTTTATGCTCTCTAATACTTTTTAGTTGGCGCATATCTTCTGGTTTAGGAAAAACATCGTAACACGATCTAGCAAGATCCTCTGGCAACACATTATCAATATAAAAAAAACCTATTTTAGATTTAGATTCAGAAAATTGCAATTTAAGCTTGGTTTGATTGGTCAGAAGGTGATTGTAAATATGTTCTGAAATCTCTTGGGTTGTAGGCACCATACCTTTGTTTTTAAAATTGTTGCAATATATTCCTTTTACTACTTTTTACGATTAAATACTTTAAAAAATGTATTTTTACAATCTAGTTTTCTAATATGCTATCGGTACTAATCCCCATCCATAATTATACGGTTACTCCTCTGGTTACAGAAGTTCATCGGCAACTTAGCGACTGTAATATTATGTTTGAAATTATATGTCTGGAAGACGGCTCTAACCTGAAGTATATTAATACCAATACAACAATAGAAAGGCTTCCTTACACAAAACACATCATTAACAAAACCAATATTGGCCGTACACAAACGCGCCAAGAATTATCTAATCGTGCGCAATTCGAATGGTTATTGTTTTTAGATGCCGATGTTTTACCTTGTCAACCAAGTTTTATATCGAATTACTTAAAATATCTTACAAGTAATTACAAGGCTATATTAGGAGGTATTAACTACAAAGACCAAAACTCAAATCCTGAGCATAGCTTACGATGGAAATATGGCAAGCGTCAAGAAGTTGTAGATTACAGCGTTAGAAACAAAAAACCTTATAAAAGTATTGTTTCTGCAAATATTCTGATTAAAAAATCTATTTTCACTAGCATAAATAATAAAATGACTTACAATGCTTATGGTTATGACAATTATTTTGGAAGCGCTTTAAAAGAAAAAAATATTAGTCTGCTGCATATTAACAACGAAGTCTATCATTTAGGCCTTGAACCGAATACCGTTTTTTTAAAAAAACAAGAGCAGGCAGCGCAAACATTACTAAAACTTTACAAACAAGATAAGATAAAAAAGCACGATAACAACCTATTAAGTTTATTTCTTTTTTTGAAACGCTCTAAAACCAATCATGTGTTGACAATCTTTTACAAAGCTTTCAAAAACAACATGAAAACCCAATTACTCGGTAAGACACCTTCTATAAAATTACTTCAATTGTATAGAATTTCGTACATGTGTTATATCGATAAAACTGCTTAGCACAATGCCCCAGATATCAGTAATAATTTCAGTTTTCAACAAACAGCAGTACATTTATGATACCATACAAAGTGTGCTTAATCAAACGTTTTCCGATTTTGAAATAATCATAATTAACGACGGATCTACAGATCAAAGCGAAACTATTATAAAAACATTTACAGACGCACGCATTCATTATATAAAGCAACCGAACAAAGGTGCTGCAGCTGCAAGAAACACAGGCATTGCAAAGGCTAATACGAATTTTGTGGCGCTCTTAGATGGCGACGATACTTGGCACAATACGTATTTAGAATCTATTATAAACGCTAAAAACAATTTTCCTGACGCTCAGGTTTTTGCTTCGGCTGTTGCTCACAAATACGACACAGAACTTGTACCTGTACCATACAACTTTAAAATAGACGGTAAGATTTCTATCAAAAATTATTTTAAAAACAGTAAAAAACATTCGCTTTTAACCAGTTCTAGCATTGCATTTAACACCGATATTCTACTTACAACTGGAAATTTCAACACCAGTATAAAATCTGGCGAAGACACCGATATGTGGATTCGTATAGGCCTGTATTTTCCAATTGTATTCATTAATAAAGTATTGGTATACTACAACTATAGCGATTCTAGTTTATCGAATACAACCTTTAACCTCTCTGCAAAACCCAAATACGATAAATACGATGCAGAAGAAAAAAACAATCCAGAAGTTAAAGCGTTTATAGATAAAAACAGGTATTCGCTGGCATTATTGAGCCGCTTGCAAAACGACAATCAAGCCTTTAATTTTTACCATTCTAAAATTGATCGCTCCAGTTTAACCTTAAAGCAAAACATATTAATAAATAGTCCGAAATGGATTTTAAAAGCACTTTTACAATTAAAAGCCTTAAAAGGAAAAAAGGTTTACTACATGCCTTTAAATTCTAAAAAATCTGAGTAATCGCGAATGTAGTCAGATTCGTCAAATTCTTCCGAAGCCAATACCAAACATACAGATCCAGACGAAAAATTTTCTATCTCCCTCCAAATCCCAGGTACAATTAACAGGCCTTTATCTGGTTTATTTAAAGTAATTAAACGCTCGGAAACAGCATCTTTAACCCGCACTTCAAAACTGCCGCTTAAAGGAATTAAAAACTGAAATAATTGTTTATGCGCATGTCCACCACGAAAGGCATCGCTTGGCACATCGTAAAGGTAATACACTCGTTTTATTGCAAACGGAATACAGTCTTTTTCGATTACCGCTAAATTCCCTCTTGTGTCTTTAATTTTCGGGATTTCTACTTGCTGTAAATCGTTTATGGTTGATGCAATATTTGTTCTAAAAGTTGGTTCCAATCGTTAGTTATATTTTTTACCGAAAAACGTTGCACACTCTCTTGCGCATGCGTTTTACAGGTTTGGTACAGTAATTCGTCAAATATAAAACTATTCATAGCATTGCTTATTGCCTGAACATTAAAATTTTCGACCAAAATACCATTATATCCAGATTTAATAACTTCGTCTGGTCCCGATTTACAATTTACAGCAAGCATGGGTGTACCCAAACCTAAAGACTCTGGAATAACCATGGGAAAACCTTCAAACCGACTTGTTAAAACAGAAAACAAAGCGTGTTTTACATAAGGGTACGGATTGACCGTAAATCCTTTAAACACCACCGAATGCTCTATTTTTAAGGAAACTGTATATTGTTTTAACAGTTCCAAATCGGGGCCATCGCCCAAAACCAGTAAACGTATTCCCGCTTCAGGTAATTTCGATGCCTTATAAGCAGAAAGCAAGAGCTTCACATTTTTATGATAGTCGTCTAATCGTCCAAAAAAAATAATGTAGCGTTCTAATTCAATGTCTTTTTTTGTTAAAGCTTCCGAAGCCTGCTCGATTTCAGAAAAATTAAACGCATTGTAAACCGTACGTACCTGTTTTAAACCAAGCTGTTTTTTAAAATGTGTTTTAGCCGCTTCAGACACTGTTACCATAGGTTGATTTTGATATAAATATTTATTCAACCAGTTATAAGGCGTAAAAGTTTTGCTCAACTTATAATTATGAAGCACATAAATTACAGTTTCGTTTTTATAAATCCATTTAGAAATAATACATTCTCTGTAGGCCTGCAACCTAGTTCTGGCATCAATAATTGCATCAAAATTATGTGCTTTCAAAAACGCTTTAAATTGTTTTAAGCGCCCCAAGCGTCCAAAAAAAGTATCGTTAGCGTCCTTTAATTCACCTAAATTAAAAAGGGTTCCTTTATACTCGTAATCTACTTTATTTAGCACGGTAACAATGTACACTTTATACCCCAACTGATGCAACATGATAGAAAGCTGTGCAGACGAACGCTCTGCGCCACCTTTTCCTAAAGAGGATGCTACAATACAAATCTTTTTATTATTACCTTGCACTAGAAATTAATTTCAATCGCTTCAAATATACTAAATGAAAATCTTATTAGTAGGAGAATATAGCAGACTGCACAACTCTTTAAAAGAAGGCTTAGAACAGCTAGGGCATCAAGTTACTATTATAGGATTGGGCGATCATTTTAAGAATTTCCCTGTAGATATTCCATTTCATAATAATTATCAATCTGGGATTTCAAAATGGATTAAACGCATTGTTTTCAAACTCTTTAAAATCGATTTATTTTCGAAAAATATACAAGTGCAATTTAATAGCGTAAAACAACATCTTAAAGGGTTTGATATTGTGCAGCTTATTAACGAAAATACGTTTAACACCATTGCCGAAGTAGAACAAACGTTACTATCGTATATTTTTAAACACAACAAACAAGTGTACTTAATGTCCTGCGGCACGGACTATACAAGTGTTAAGTATGCGTTAGACAAAAAATTTAAATACTCAATTTTAACCCCTTACTTTGAAAAGAAAGAACCTGAAAAAGCATTTCTATACGCTTTAAAATTTAATACTGAAGCTTTTAAAAAACTGCATCAATATATTTTTAAAAACATTACCGGTGTTATTGCTTCAGATTTAGATTATCATCTGCCCTTGCTTGGGCATCCTAAATATTTAGGGGTGATTCCTAACCCCATAAATACTGATATATTACCCTTCAACCCTTTAAAAATAACCGATAGAGTAATTATTTTTCATGGGATAAATTCTTCAAAATATTATAAAAAAGGAAACGATTTTTTTGAAGCCGCCTTAAACCAAATTGTAAAAAAATATCCTAAAAAAGTAGACGTTATTGCAGTTTCAGATTTACCATACAACCAATACATCACTTCGTTTAACAAAGCCCATATTGTATTAGACCAAGTTTATGCTTACGACCAAGGCTTTAATGCATTAGAAGCCATGGCTAAAGGTAAAGTGGTATTTACGGGTGCCGAGCAAGAATGGTTAGATTTTTATAATTTAGGAGAAGATACCATAGCCATAAACGCATTGCCAGATGTAGATTATTTAGTTAAAAAATTAGAATGGCTTATTTTAAACCCGAGTAAAATTGAATCGATTTCTAAAAATGCCCGTTTGTTTATAGAGCAACATCACAACTACATTCAAGTGGCCAAGCAATATCTAAATACGTGGCATACGGCAACTAACTAAGCCGTTATTCTTCTTCTTCATCTTTATAATCGTCATCTAATAATTCATCTTCTGGAAGCACCCCAAAAAGAGACGAACTAAAAATAAGCAGAATTAAACCGTAGTACATAACGTAGGTTACAAAGTGCGCAATAGTAGCACCTTTAACACCGTATAAGTCGATAAAATAAATACTGGTAACATATAAAATAAGAACCGAGAAGGCTTCAGTTATTATATAATGCCAGAACATTTTTTTGGCTAAAAACTGATACGAAATGACTATAGACAAGACCTTTACAAAATCGCCTAAAAGTTGCCACAAAAACAAATCTTCGACAGGCTTAAATTCCGATGTAAACACTATAGCAACTATAAATCTGCGCAGTAAAAAGATAGACAATAATCCCAAAGCAAATACTGGAATAATGGTTTTATAAAACCCAAAAACCTCGGCCCTGAATTCTTTAACATTATCAATTTCCGAAAATCGCGGTAAAATATATAGCGACAATAATGAGCTTACAAACATTAAATAATATTTTGAAATCCTTATCATAGCTTCCCAAAAACCAGCATCTTTATATCCAATATTATCTATTATATAAGTTCTAATTGAAATAGCTACTAGCGGTAAAACTATGGCCGAAAACAAAGCCATTATAGAATAAGAACTCAGCTTTTTAACATATCCAAAATCGACATAACTCGCTTTTATTAACGGAATAAGACTACGTTGATTTACCACCCCAACCAAAGTGATTAAAAATATGATGGACTCTGCAATAACAATAGAAATTAAAGCCCCATCTATACGGTTTTGATAAATTAATATTAATGTAATGGAAGCCCCCAAAATCTGCCCAATTATATTTATAATAAGCAACATTTTGTACTTAGAATACCCGTTCATAATCGAAAAGGCAAACATATTCATAGAATAAAAAGGCAAGGCAATCGCCATGACTCGAATTACATAAGCATAATCGTTATACGTTGGAAAAATAAGATCGTTAATGTACTCGGCATTAAAATAGCAAAAAAACGACACCAAAATGGTAGCAATAAACCCGACATAAAACGAGGTCGACAAGGTTTTGGTAAGCTCTAAGGTGTTGTTTTTAAATTCAGCAATATATTTTACCACCCCATTATACATACCTAAAATAGCAAAAGATTGGGTAGAACTTACTAAGTTTCGTAAGTTCCCGATAAGCGCCAAACCTTCTGCACCAATAAAAATTGCAATAGCTTTTGAGGTTAAAAATCCAGCCACAATTCTGGTAATTACCGAAGCCGAATTTAAAGAAGCTACCTTAAAAAGAACGTTATTATTTATGTAGTTTATTAATTTTTTCAATTAATAGGCATTTAAAACTGTTAGTACTCTATCCACGTCATGTTCATCCATAACGGGGCTTATAGGCAAACTCACCACCGTGTCGTGAATATGCTCTGTTATCGGAAACTTTAAATGGTTATACACCTTTAAAGCTTCTTGCTTATGTGGAGGGATTGGGTAATGGATTAAAGTTTCGATTTGATGCTTTTTTGCGTACTCTACAAAATCGTTTCTGTGTGCTACCCGAACCACAAAAAGATGAAAAGCATGCGCTCTCAAATCTGAGCATAAAGGTAATATTATTTTACTATTTTTTAACTCTGTCAGGTATCGATTTGCAATTTTTCGACGAACGTCATTATCGGCATCCAAATCCTTAAGCTTTACAGTTAAAAACCGCGCCTGAACATCGTCTAGTCTCGAATTTACTCCCTGACGCACATTAACATATTTAGAAACCGAACCATAATTGCGTAATTGTTTAATTGTATCGGCTAAATCGTAATCGTTTGTACAAACAGCGCCGCCATCACCCAATGCGCCTAAATTTTTACTCGGATAAAAACTAAAAGCTGCGGCATGCCCTAGATTTCCAGCACGTTTACCACTAGCATTTTGGGCCCCGTGTGCCTGGGCTGCATCTTCAACAACAATTAAATCTTTTTTACAATCTGCAAGCGTAGCATCGTCTACCAATTGTCCGTATAAATGCACCAATAAAATGGCCTTGGTTTTTAATGTTTTTTGCTTCGCAATCTCGACATTTGTAATAGTATACGTTTCTAAATTAGGCTCTACAAACACAGGTTTTAAACCTGCCTGTAAAATGCCCAACACACTAGCAATAAAAGTATTTGCAGGCACTAAAATCTCATCACCAATTTGTAATTTACCTAAGGCGACATACCCTTTAAAAATTAAGCTTATGGCATCTAAGCCAGTACCAACACCTATGCTATAGGTTGTGCCGCAATAGTTTGCAAATGCATGCTCGAATTGGCTAACCCCTTGCCCTAAGATATAATGTCCCGAATTAAGAAACTCCTTAAAAACAGTTTCGAAATCGTTACGATAACGGTCGTTAATTTTATGTAAGTCTAAAAACTTAATCATACCCAAACATCATCTAACAATTTATAATTTTGAGTTTCTACCTTATAAAAATCTTGAGCCACGGCGTTGGCACCAAAACCTTCTTTCCAATACAACAAGCCTTTATTTAACTGTTTTCCATTATTCTCGTTAGAAATTCCGAAGTCGAAATATTGCTTATCCTTAAACACCTTGCTAATTAAATATTGATGCAATGCATCTAGACTCCCCAAAGTATTTTTTGAAGCATTAGCCGAAATATACTGAGAATGCGCTACGTGTTTACAATCAAAAATGGTGGTGCCCGCTACAATGTCTCCATTGTAATACACATTAAACTGACGAATTTGATTAGGAAACCTTGCTTTCAACATTTTAATTTCCTGTAAAGTATGTACTGGTTCAGTTTTATGTTTTTCTTGTAGATTCGGGATTAAAATATCATTCCAAAACGCTTCAAATTCATTGGTTTCCTTAATCTCTAAATGATGCTTTATGGCACGTTTACACCCCGCTATTCTATCTTTCGAAAATTGTATTGGGACTTGTAAATTAACCACAGAAAGCATATCGCGTCTATACAATTGGGCTTGTAATAAAAACATGGTGTACAACAATTCATCGCTCGCCACACTGGTATAAATAGAAGGCATTTGCTTAATTACCAACGTACCGATGTTTAGGCGATTTAAAAACTGTAACACCATTTTGAAGGCCTCTAAAATATCCTGAAATTTTAATGTGCGCTGGATTATAAGGCCGCCATAAGTTAAGCCTTGATGAGAATACAACGTTTGGCCGTTGTAATTTGCAGGAAGCAATGCTATAACTTTATCGTTTTTGAAAACCAATAACGAGTGGTCCTCAAACCTGTCGCTATGGTAATCCATAAAATCACGCCGAAACAAAAATGTTGCATTTTTAGCCTTGAAAGCAAAATCGTTCCAAAGTTCTTGATGCTGAGGCGTGTATTTAACAACTGAAAAAATAGGCTAGTTTTTAGATTTGAAAAACGAAAATACTAATTTTTCTTCAACAACAAATAGTAGAAATTAATAATCAAAATAGCACCATTAGTAATAATTATTGGCCAAGAGGTCTGCAACATAAAACCATAAATAACAAACAAAGCACACCCTACAGAATTTATAATTCTAAGTTTTATAACATCTTTCATTGTAAAAGACAGTAATAAAAAAGCTGAAGCCAAATACCCGACCCACTCGGTTATTGAAATACCCAATAGTTCCATATTAAAAATTAAATGATTAACAGACTGTTACAAGTTACGTTATTCAATTGTAAAACGAAGTACAAGCGTTTTATTATTTCAATAATTCCTGCAATTTTACACTTAGTTTTTTTGCACCTTGGGCGTTTAAATGATCTCCATCAAAAAAATCTTGAGCCGTAAAACTTTCATCATTTAAAAAATTTAGATAAGTGCACGTGGTGTATGTTGAATCTAAAAATTTACCGAAATCTTCTGTTTTTTGCCATTGGGTTTTATCCATGTAAGAGTTATACGACTTATAGCCTGGCAGAGTAATAACCACCAATTGAATATTTCTGGTTTCGCAAAACGCTGCTATTGCTTTAAAATTATCGGTATTAAAATGGTATTGACTTAAATCTGAAATGGTATGCCGTTGGGCCACATTAATCCCTGCTTGCTCTAAGTTCTCTGGTGGCGTAACATGTGCATTAATTCCCCAACCTGATTGGGTTATAGACGTTTCTGATACGCCCAATACATAATAGTTATAAATTCGATTTAAATTATTTTGAAGTTTTACACTCAATAATTCCGAATGCTGTTTAAACGTATAATCTTGTTGCAAATGAAAATACAAATTGTAATCTTTAAGTCGCCAAGCTTCATTCGTTTCTGACAATGTTTCGAATAATGATGCATAAGACAACCTAATAATAATCGTTTTTAAATTTGTTAACTGGTTTTGGTATTGCTGTAAAATAGCCCAATCTACATCTGGAGTTTGCGATACAAAACTGGCATTAAAAGCATTTCCTTTTAAATAATCGGGATTGATTCCATATAAACTGTGGGAGCTTCCTAAAATTAATGTTTCAATTGTGTTTGCATTGCTGCTTAAATACGCCGCCTTTTGCTTATAATCGTTAGGTATTTGTCTTAACAATACTTCTATAGCGCCACCTATAATCAATATAGGAGCGATAAAAATTACAAGTAATTTAAGAAATTGCTTCATTTAAAATTGAAAATAAATAAACTGTTGCGGTTTTGCGTAAAAATAGAAAATGAAAAACACCAATACGTAATAAAACCCCCAACGATATTTACGTTTCCAAGTCCCACCCAAAACTTCTATGCCGTAAGCATTTTGTTTACCAAACCATTCTATTGTCATAAACACAACAATTAAAACCATTAAATATAAAGCACCAACGCGATTTGCAAATTCTGGAATTGCAAATAAGGACCTAGAAAATATGCGTTGCAAATACCCTAAAGCCGAGCTTAAATCTTCTGCTCTAAAAAACACACGCACGATTACCAAAAACCCAAACGTTTTTAAAATACCTAAACCGGTTTGTATACTAGGTATTAATTCATTCTGATTTTGAATAATCTTTTTTTTACGCCCTCGAATAATATTGGGTAAAAAATGTAATCCGTTAATAAAACCATAAACCACAAATTTCCACGCGGCACCATGCCATAAGCCTATAACAATAAAAATTAAAAGCGTATTTCTTACTTGCATTACTTTGGTGCCCCTACTACCCCCTAAAGGAATATAAAAATAATCTTTAAACCAGGTGGTTAACGAAATATGCCAGCGCCTCCAAAACTCGGCAATGTTAGTAGCAAAATAAGGAAATGCAAAATTTTTAGATAAATTAAACCCGAATAATCGCGACACCCCAATTGCAATATCGGAATATCCTGAAAAATCGCAATAAATTTGAATGGTAAAGAAAAACGCACCTATTAACAATGCGCTGCCAGAGTACGCCTCGTGATTGCCAAAAAATTCGTCTACAAAAAGTGCACAATTATCGGCAATTACCATTTTTTTAAACAGTCCCCACAACGCTTGTTTCAATCCGTCTTTAGCTTTATCTACGCTAAAAACCCTTTTTGTTTCGAATTGCGGCAAAAGATCTCGTGCACGTTCAATTGGCCCTGCTACAAGCTGCGGAAAAAAACTTACGAAAGCCATAAAACTTATAACATTAGTAGTGGGCTCTAACCGCTTTTTATAAATATCTATCGTGTAACTTAAGGTTTGAAATGTATAAAAACTAATCCCTACTGGAAGTATAATATAAAGGGCGCTATACTGCAAACGCATTCCAAGAAATGAAAAGGCTTGAATAAAATTTTCGACAAAAAAATTAAAGTATTTAAAAAAACCTAGTAGTCCTAAATTGACAAAAACACTTAAAAACAACAAAACCCGCCTTTTGCTATCGTTCTGTTCTTTAAATATTAATAGCCCCAATGTAAAATCTACTATTGTGCTAAATAAAATTAAAGCTAAAAAACGCCAATCCCACCACGCATAAAATATGTAGCTCGCCACAACCACTAATATATTTTGTAATTTTAAACTGGTTTGAAAAACAAACCAATACAACACAAAAACTATTGGTAAAAAGACAGCAAAATCTAGGGAATTAAAAAGCATTAAGGATGTTTCGCATTATTTAATTAGTTTTAAAAGAAATCGAAAAAAACATTTTTTATTTCAGATCTCTTGATAAAGCTAAATCGTTTTGGCTACGAATATATAAAACTGTTGTGATAATGTTTTTAATTAAAATTTAATAGTTCGGTTTTAATCCTACCCTTTTCATATTACATTTGCTAAAAACAAGACATTGAGTTTAAAATTATCTCCAAAAGCATCACTTCTATCTATTATTGCCCCATATATAATTGCGTTTTTAGTTGTAATTGTTAAACCAATTGAAATTGTTAATGATTCTGAAGGGTATTTAAATATGGTAATTACTAGATCTGCGGGTTACCCTCTTTTTTTACACGGTATTAAACTTTGTTTTGGTACTTTTTTTAATACAGCTACAATTATTCTTCAATATGGTTTAGGAGTTTGTAGCATTTATTTTTTTATAAAAACCTTAAAAACGTGCTTTAACCTTCATGCCATTTGGTTATTCTTATTGAATATCATATTACTCGCACCATATTTTTACAATCACCATCTCGCTAACGTCTTTCTATCCGAAGCGCTTTCTTATCCGATTTATCTTATTGTTGTAGGGCTCATGTTACGAAGTTTAACACAAAAAGACGTTACATTCATTCTATATGCAATTCCTCTTTTACTCCTTCTCATACAGACAAGGAGTCAATTTCTATTTTTAATCCCAATTATTATTGGAATTATTTTATGGAATCATCGCTTAAAATACAAAGGACTTCTATTTTTATTGATTATTTTCCCATTCCTGTGTGGCTTTGCAGATAAATTATACCATAAAGTAGCGCATGATGAATTCGTTTCAACACCCTGGACAGGCATACATTTACTAACACCTGCAATGTATGTTTCGGATGCTTCAGATTACAACATTTATAATTCACAAAAAGCAAAAGCCTTATTTAAAAATAGCTATAAAGATTTAGCCAAAAAACATTTAAACATTCACGAGCTCAACCCCAATTTACATCACGAAAACGATCTTAGTATTTATGTTAAAGAGTATTCCGAAATTGCAAACTTTACTATTTTGCCTAACGGATTAGCATTAGCCGATAGCCTTGCAACACATTCTAAAAAATTAATAGAAGTTGATGTGCTTACAAAACAAATGTCGATTCCTTTAATTATAAATAATTTCAAAGCTTGGCTTAGTCTGTATATTAAAAATTTTATTCATGCTTTTGGAAATGCTAAATACACTTTACTACTTGTAATCATATTAGGGTTTAGCTGTATTAAAGCATACCAAACAAATGAAATAAAATATGTTACTATTTCGTGTATTGTACTTCTAAGTTTATCTAATGTCGCTTTAGTTGCCATAGGCATGCACACCTTAAAGCGTTTTACCTTTTATAACGATTGGGTATGGTTTCTCATTTTTATTCTATTAATCCATTCTGGTAACAAAACCTCCAAATACGAACTATGAATATAGAATTATCTATAGTAATGCCTTGCTTAAACGAAGCCGAAACCTTAGCAACATGTATAAAAAAAGCGCAGCAGTTTTTACAATCCAACAATGTTATTGGGGAAATTATTATTGCTGATAATGGAAGTACAGACGAATCTATAGCCATTGCCAACAACTTAAACGTTAAAGTTGTACCTGTAAAAGAAAAAGGATACGGAAGCGCATTACAAGGCGGAATACATGCTGCCCTAGGCAAATATATAATTATGGCCGATGCAGATGATAGCTACGATTTTTCGAACCTGATGCCCTTTTTAACGCAATTAAGAGCTGGATACGATTTAGTAATTGGCAATAGATTTAAAGGTGGTATACAAAAAGGGGCAATGCCTTTTCTACACAAATATTTAGGCAATCCTGTATTATCATTTATTGGACGGCTATTTTATAAAATTAAAATTGGCGATTTTCACTGCGGGTTAAGAGGGTTTTCTAAAAGTGCATATCTTAAAATGGAATTGACAACTCCGGGAATGGAATTTGCTTCCGAAATGATCGTAAAATCTCAACTCAAAGGACTATCCATCACCGAAGTTCCCACCCAATTATTTCCTGATGGCAGGTCTAGAAAACCGCATTTAAACACTTGGAAAGATGGCTGGAGGCATTTACGCTTTCTATCTTTTTACAGTCCAAAATGGTTGTTTTTATATCCTGCCGCACTATTAATTATAATTGGTCTATTAAGTTCTGTTAGGCTAGTTATTCGCCCTTTACACATTAATAATATTACCTTCGATATACACAGCTTACTGTATGCCTGTAGCGCCGTTTTAATAGGCTTTCAGTTTTTTATTTTTTATTGTTTAACAAAAGTATACGCCATCGAGAACAACCTGTTACCCAGAACCAATCGGTATTCCAAACTATTCAAGTACATTAATTTGGAACGCGGTTTAGTTTTAGGATTTGCTATTTTATTATGTGGATTATTTTTAAGTTTTTACGGATTAAATATTTGGCAAGACACAAATTTTGGAAGCCTAGAGCCAACAAAAACATTACGCATTGTAATCCCTGCTGTTTTTACTTTATTACTAGGCATACAAATTATTTTGTTTAGTTTATTTTTCAGCATTTTAGGATTAAAAAACAATTCTCGATAATTCATAAACAAAAAAGGAACCCTAAACAGGATTCCTTTTTTATTTTAAGCAGAAATTAATACTACAAACTCTTATTGCGCTTACGCTCTACTTCGGTTAATAGAATTTTACGAATACGTAAGTGGTTTGGTGTTACCTCAACGTATTCATCTTTCTGAATGTATTCTAAAGCTTCTTCTAACGAAAACTTAATAGCTGGTACAATTTTAGCTTTATCGTCTGCTCCAGACGAACGTACGTTACTTAATTTTTTAGTTTTAGTTACGTTAACCGTCATATCGTCGCCACGGGAATTTTCTCCAATAACTTGTCCTTCGTAAATATCTTCACCCGGATCGATAAAGAATTTACCACGCTCTTGCAACTTATCTATAGAATACGGAATGGCTTGTCCTTTTTCCATAGACACTAACGAACCGTTTTGACGTTCAGGAATACCACCCTTTACAGGTTGATATTCTTTAAAACGGTGTGCCATAATAGCTTCACCGGCAGTAGCGGTAAGCAACTGGTTTCTTAAACCTATAATCCCTCTAGAAGGCACTATAAACTCGCACACCATACGGTCGCCTTTGGCTTCCATACTTAACATTTCACCTTTACGTAAGGTAACCATTTCTATAGCTTTACCAGAAACTTCTTCAGGTAAATCGATAGTCATCTCCTCTACTGGTTCGCACTTTACACCATCAATCTCTTTAATGATTACCTGTGGTTGCCCAATTTGAAGCTCGTAACCTTCGCGACGCATGGTTTCTATTAACACCGATAAGTGTAATACGCCTCGACCGAACACTAAAAATTTATCGGCACTATCTGTCTCGTGAACACGTAATGCTAAGTTTTTTTCTAATTCTTTATTTAAACGCTCTTTAATATGTCTAGAGGTTACAAACTTACCATCTTTACCAAAAAACGGAGAGTCGTTAATGGTAAACAACATACTCATGGTTGGCTCGTCGATCGCAATTGTTTTTAAAGCTTCTGGGTTTTCGAAATCGGCTACTGTATCACCAATTTCAAAACCTTCTAAACCTACAATCGCACAAATATCGCCTGCTTGAACTTCGTCTACTTTTTTACGGCCAATACCTTCAAAAACGTGTAGTTCTTTAATTTTAGATTTTACAATGCTACCATCGCGTTTTACTAAAGATATATTCTGACCTACTTTTAATTCGCCACGGGTTAAACGTCCGATAGCAATTCGTCCTGTAAACGACGAATAATCTAACGACGTAATTAACATTTGGGTATTGCCTTCTGGAATTTTTGGCGCAGGAATATGGTCTATAACCATATCTAATAATGGCTCTATATTCTCTGTTTGCACTTTCCAATCTTCGCTCATCCAATTGTTTTTAGCAGAACCATAAACCGTTGGGAAATCTAACTGCCACTCTTCGGCACCTAACTCGAACATTAAATCGAATACTTTTTCGTGTACCTCTTCTGGTGTACAGTTTTCTTTATCTACTTTATTAACAACCACACATGGCTTCAACCCTAAATTGATGGCTTTTTGAAGTACAAAACGGGTTTGTGGCATAGGCCCTTCAAAGGCATCAACCAATAACAATACACCATCGGCCATGTTTAAAACACGCTCTACTTCTCCTCCAAAATCGGCGTGACCTGGGGTATCAATAATGTTGATTTTTGTGTCTTTATAAATTACAGAAACGTTTTTAGATGTGATCGTAATACCTCTTTCACGCTCTAAATCGTTATTGTCTAGGATTAAATCTCCTGTATTTTCATTTTCACGGAATAATTGACAGTGGTACATAATCTTATCTACCAAAGTGGTTTTACCGTGGTCTACGTGCGCAATAATTGCAATGTTTTTAATTTGAGCCATAATTGATGCCTAATTTAAGCGCGCAAAGGTACACTATATTTTGAGAATTAGAGAACTATATGTTATTATTTAAACATATAATAATTTTACGGGCTTATTTTATTTTAAATAGAACTGCAAATTTGCTAAAAATCTAAACACAATCAAACACCAAACACTATTAATCAACAACTTACACATTAAATAAAGCACTTCAATTATTTTCTCCCGATTAAGCATTTATCTTCTTCATTGTAAAATTTGCTGTTAAACAGCGTTTCATTTCGTGATTTTAAACACGCCAAGCCAACACCCTACTCGCTTTAACATTAGAAACACGAAACTAACTACCTCAATTTGTTTTATCGTGGCATTTGTATTTTAACTAACTTTGCAGCTTAAATTTATGCACATGACACTTTCAGATGTTCCTCAATTAAAATATACAAATTCCGACAATTTTTTTCTTCTATCTGGGCCTTGCGCTATCGAAGGCGAAGACATGGCACTTAGAATTGCAGAAAAAATTGTTTCTATTACCGATACCTTACAAATTCCTTATGTATTTAAGGGCAGTTTTAAAAAAGCCAACCGAAGTCGCATTGACAGTTTTACGGGTATTGGCGATGAAAAAGCCCTTAAAATTCTTAAAAAAGTTTCGGAAACCTTTGGCATTCCAACGGTAACCGACATCCACGAAGTGTCTGATGCTGCTATGGCGGCCGAGTATGTAGATGTACTTCAAATCCCTGCCTTTTTAGTAAGACAAACCGATTTAGTAGTTGCTGCTGCCGAAACCGGAAAAGTAGTAAACTTAAAAAAAGGACAGTTTATGAGTCCGGAAAGCATGAAACATGCTGTGCAAAAAGTAAAAGATTCAGGGAACAACAAAGCCTGGATTACAGATCGCGGCACCATGTTTGGCTATCAAGATATGATAGTAGATTTTAGAGGCATACCAACCATGAGGCAGTATGCTCCAACAGTGCTTGACGTAACACACTCTTTACAGCAGCCTAACCAAACCAGCGGTGTAACAGGCGGCAGACCAGATATGATTGAAACTATAGCCAGAGCTGGTATAGTAAATAATGTAGATGGTTTGTTTATAGAAACGCATTTCGATCCTGCCAATGCTAAAAGCGACGGTGCTAACATGCTTCATCTAGATCATTTAGAAACCTTATTAACACATTTAGTGGCGATTAGAAAAACAATAACCGCCTTTTAGATTTTCGCATTTTTATTATGAAATTCACACCTATTAAGTTTTTAATAGCAACTATACTATTGCCCATATTTAACCTAAATGCCCAAAACACAGACACATTAAAATACACTGCATCTAAAAAAGGGAAACTATTTATTAGTTGGGGAGGCAATCGCGAAAAATATTCAAAATCGGATATTACATTTACTGGAGAGCATTATAATTTTACACTTTACGATGTAAAAGCCCACGACAAACCTAAAGGGTGGCATATCGATTACATTAACCCATGTAGCATGACCATCCCACAAACCAATTTTAGGTTAGGGTATTTTATTAGCGACCATTACGCTATTTCCATCAATCTGGACCACATGAAATATGTAATGACCCAAAACCAAGTTGTTAGAGGTAATGGTTATATCGACATCCCCGAATCTGATGAAAGTTCTATTTATAACACGACTTTTAAAGACGACCCAGTGTATTTACATGAAGGTTTTTTAACATTCGAACATACCGATGGGCTAAACTATATATATACCGAGATTGCTAGGTTTGATGACATTTCTAAACTTTTCGGGATTACAAACACCGATATTTTTCAAATAAACCTTACAGAAAGTTTTGGTGGTGGCTTACTAGTGCCCAAAACCAATTCTAAATTATTGGTATACGAACGCCACGACGATTTCCACATTGCAGGATACGGCATCTCGACAAGTGCAGGATTAAATTTCACCTTCTTTAAACATTTCTTCATTCAAGGCGATTTAAGAGGTGGCTTTATAAACATGCCCGATATTAGAACATCTAATAACCCAAAAGATCGTGCCTCGCAACATTTCTTCTATGGCGAAACACAAATCTCTATTGGTGGTATTTTTAAAATATAATTCCTAACTTTAAAATCATGAAAGCAATTAGAATTTTATCCGTACTAGGCCTTAGTTTTTTAATGTTGAATTGTCAAGACACCAATAAAAACAAAGAAAAGATTAGCACAGCAATAGAACAACAATCTGAAACGATGCAACAAACCAACAGCGCACCTACAACTAAAAATCTGCCGTTTTTTAAAAGTGAGGGTAACGATTGGACGTTTGCTTTAAGCGCATCTGGAATGGAATTTTCGTCGCAAACCGAAGGCTTAAAAAGTGTACATTTTCCAATTACAGAACCTATTTTAGCAGCAGATGCCAACATTAAAATGTACCGTGCAGAAACCGAATCGGCAACCATTCAAGCCGAAATAAAAATGAAAGGATGCACGAATAACGACAGTATTAGTCCGTATAGCGTATCTATTAAAATTAAGCCCACAGGCAATACCGATTTCGAAAATTTTGAAGGTTGCGGTGCTTATATAACCGACTACAGATTACATGATATTTGGATTTTAGAAACTCTAAACGGTATTAAAGTCGAAACCGAAGACTTTAACACCGAACGTCCAAACATGGAAATAAACACAACCGAAAACACTTTTGCAGGTTTTGCAGGCTGTAATGCGATGCGAGGCGCTATTTTTTCGGAGCAATCTAAGCTGCGCTTTACCAATGTAATTACCACCAGAAAAATGTGCCTACCCACAAATAAAGAGCAAGAATTTCTTAAGGCCTTACAAGCGTCTACACATTTTAAAATCGAAAACAATCGCTTGTATTTATCAAACCCAAGTACAGAAACATTAGTATTTAAAAAAGTTGATTAGTTTTGAATATTTCCATCAGACAAGCCACAGCAAACGACATTCCTGAAATAACGGCGCTGTTTAAAGACACTATTACCAAAACTTGCGCTAAAGACTATAACGACAAGCAACTACAAGTTTGGTCGTCGGGAGCTTTCGAAACCGATAAATGGTTAGAACGCATTAACGATTATTATTTTATTGTTGCCGAAACCAGTAACACCATAGTCGGTTTTGCTTATCTTAAAAAAGGCTATTATTTAGATGGTCTTTTTGTGCATCCTAATTATTTAAGACAAGGCATTGCCTCTAGTTTACTACGCACAATAGAATCTAGAGTTATGATTGAAGACTACCCCGAAATTCGATCGGACGTTAGTAAAACAGCCCTTCCTTTCTTTGAAGCTATGGATTTTGTTGTTATTAAAAAACAAAATAAATCGCATAAAGGCCTAAACTTCCTGAATTATATTGTAGCGAAAGCACTTTAAAAAATGATCTTTTTCAATTAAAGTGTTGAATAAATGAAATTTATTTAATTACTTTGTTTTTCAAAGTACTTTTACATGGAATCAAATCATTACTTACAAGACATCGGAGAAATAAAACAATTAATGAATAAATCTACACGGTTTATTTCGCTAAGTGGTTTATCTGGAATTTTGGCTGGAATTTACGCTCTTATAGGGGCTAGCGTTGCATTTTGGTTAGTCGACAACTTTAGCCATGGCACTTTAATTTTAGATGGCAAAATATTCAAACTTATCATTTTGGATCTTATTTTAATTGCTGGGTTAAGTATAATTACGGCTATCTACCTTAGTATTCAAAAGGCTAAAAAAAAGGGAGAAAAAATATGGGATAGCACCTCTAAAAGATTACTTATTAATTTTGTTGTGCCTTTATTAACTGGAGGCTTATATATTTTAATTATTCTAGGACAACAAAAATATGGACAAACAGCTGCTCTGATGCTCATTTTTTATGGATTAGCCTTAATAAACGCTTCTAAGTATAGTATTGGAAATATTAGAACTTTAGGTTATGTAGAACTTTGTTTAGGTTTAATCTGTGCCCTTTTACCGGGATATGGATTTTGGCTTTGGGTTATAGGGTTTGGTGTTATGCATATTATTTATGGAACATGGATGTATTATAAGCACGATTTAAAATAATAATTGAATAGTAACACCATAAAAATATGGGTATAATAAAAAATTTAAATAAATCGTTCGATCATAGAATACGTCTTGGAATTATGTCGGTTTTAATGGTAAATGAATACGCCGACTTTAAAACCCTAAAAGATTTGCTTGATGCCACAGATGGTAATCTTGCAAGCCATATTAAAGCTTTAGAAAAAGAAGAATATATTAAAGTTGAAAAGCAATTTATAGCCAGAAAGCCCAACACAAGATATAGTGCCACAACATTAGGAACAGTAGCGTTTAAAAAACATATTGAAGCCCTTGAAAATTTAATTAATAAACAATAACTATTTTTTTTATCAATCAACTTTGATTTTCAAAGTACTTTAAAAATTTATATCATGAATAATAACAATGTTACACAACAGTCTAAATTCGGAAATTGGTTAAAATCGTCAAAAACTGCTAAAATGGTATCGGTGGGTGTTTTAATTCTAATCCTTTTAATTCCGTTATCATATATTAAAGAGTTAATAAATGAACGCGCGGATAGGCAAAAAGCCGTAACCCGAGAGATAAACACAAAGTGGGGTGAAGATGTTTGTGTTTATGGCCCCATTTTAAAAGTGCCTTATAAAACTTATAATACCATAACCATGGTAGACGATAAATTAAACACAACAACCAAAGAAACTAAAACAATTATAAAATATGCATATATTTTTCCCGAGGAGTTAGATGCAAAGGTTAATGTAAAATCAAAAACACTTAAACGAGGTAACTATCAATCTGCCGTGTATACTTCAACTACAAACTTTTCTGGCATGTTCCCAGAAATAAACCTAGCCAATAAAGATATTAGCACAAACGATATTGTATGGGATAAAATTACTGCTGTTATAAAAACCACCAATCTAAAAGGCATTAAAAATGAAGTCACTTTAAATTTAAATTCAAAAACGTACCCCTTTCAAACCAACTATTCAGAAAACAAAAACAAAGGCCATTTAGATGCATTAGAATCTGACTTCTTAAATATAAGTAACCAAAAAACATTACATTTTAATGTTCAAATAACATTTAATGGAAGTGAACAAATTACAATTGTTCCCATAGGAAAAACAACAACAATGAGCATGGTTTCCAATTGGGCAAACCCAAGCTTTATAGGCAACTATTTACCAGACGATAATAATAAAACCATTACGGCCGAAGGATTTAATGTAAATTGGAAAGTACTACACATAAACAGGGCCTTCTCGCAAGTATACCTAAATACTGTACCTAACCTCAACGCTTACGCCTTTGGAACAAAATTTATGATAATGGTTGATGAATATCAAAAAAGTGAACGCTCTGCCAAGTATGGTTTTCTAGTTATCGCATTAACTTTTCTGGTATTCTTTTTAATACAGACCTTAAGCAAAATTAACATCCATCCTTTTCAATATTTAATGATTGGGCTTGCTTTAACTATGTTTTACACATTACTCATTTCTATATCCGAACACAGCAATTTCCTTACTGCATATTCTATAGCAACTCTATCTGTTGTTATTCTAATAAGTTGGTATTCTAAATCTATATTAAAAACAATTAAATTTACAAGCTTCATAAGCATCGCGCTAAGTGCGCTCTATATTTTTATTTTTGTGATTATACAATTAGAAAACTATGCTCTGCTAGTAGGTAGCATTGGTTTGTTTTTTATTTTAACTTCTGTAATGTTTATATCGAGAAAAATAGATTGGAATAATTAATTAAAATATCAACAACCAACAACAGCTTTTTTCGTTGTTGGTTGTTCTAATTACTTAAAACCGTATTTCACACTTAAAAAATATAAAAAGAAGGATTTTATATCCTTATTAGTAATTCATCAATACTAATAAACCCACCTCATTATCAATCATGAAGCTATATTTATTTAAAATAATTTTAAATAAGCTTTGTTCTTACTAAAAGCTAGTCTATTTTTGCCAAAAAATTTAACAATTATTAATAATTAGTCTAAATAATAATTAATGAAAAATTTACTAAGCTTAACATTCTTATTTTTTACATCTTTAATAATACATGCACAACAAAACGTGCAAGGTACTATTACAGATATTAACAACGAACCTATAGTAGGTGCAAATATCATTATAAAAAACACTACCCACGGTAGTCAATCGGATATCGATGGGCGGTTTAACATAAACTATGTCGAAGCAGGCCAACACATTGCTGTGGTATCGTATTTAGGATACAAAACAAAAGAAGTGCCTTTTACCTTAACAACTACAGACCTTACCTTACCTACAATTGTACTTTACGAAGGTCAGGAAATTTTAAATGAAGTTGTTATTGATGGCGAAAGACACAACAAATTCTCTAGAAAACAAACTGCCTATGTAGCGAAATTACCTTTAAAAGATTTAGAAAACACACAGGTTTACACCACGGTAACTACAGATTTATTAGAATCGCAAATCACTACCAGTTTCGAAGATGCTCTAGAAAATGCTACAGGTGTTCAACAATTATGGACTTCTACTGGTCGAGGCGGCGATGGTGCTGGTTATTACTCGTTACGTGGTTTTAGTGTGCAACCGCAGCTGGTAAATGGTTTACCAGGGTTAACCAACGGAACTATAAATGCTGCAAACATAGAACGTATAGAGGTTATTAAAGGCCCTTCGGCTACCTTATTTGGTAGTAGCGTAACCTCTTATGGCGGGTTAATAAATGTAGTTACTAAAAAGCCTTACAAAGGTTTTGGCGGACAAGTATCGTATACTGGAGGGTCTTATGGATTAAATGTAATTACAGGGGATTTTAACACTGCTTTAGATAAGAATGAAAATATTTATTTCCGTTTAAACACCTCTTACCATTCCGAAGACAGTTTTCAAGATGCAGGCTTTAGAAAGTCGTTTTTTGTAGCACCATCCTTATCGTACCAAGTAAACAACAGATTGTCGTTCTCGTTTTACGGAGAAATTTCTCAGGCCGAAAAAACAAATCCTACCATGTTGTTTGTTAGCCGTGGCGCCCCAATGCAATACGATAGCTTAGACGATTTAGGATACGATTACAAAAAATCGTATACCAGTAATGCACTTACTTTAGAAAACCCAACTCAAAATTACCGCGTAGAAATGGACTATAAAATTTCAGACAGTTGGAACTCTCAAACCTTAGTCTCAAAAAGTGCGACATCTACAAAAGGGTATTATACCTACCTATACGATTTAACTGGAGAAGGTATTTTTACACGTTACCTTAACAAACAAAATGCTTCAACTCAAACAACAGACATACAACAAAACTTTATTGGCGACTTTAAAATAGGAAGCCTTAGAAACCGTATGGTTGTAGGCTTAGATTTTTATACCGTTACAGGCATAGATAATGGTAGTACCTATGTAGGTTATGGCGCTGTAAACCCAAAAGAAGGCACAGAAGAAGCTGGCTTTCCTTTAACAACTGCTGGTGTAGATGCTGCCTTAGCAAATGCAGGAATTAACTACAACAAAACACGCTCTAACATCTATAGTGCTTACGTGTCCGATGTATTAAACATTACCGAGTATTTATCGGCTATGGCTAGTGTACGTTTCGATTTCTTCGACGAAAAAGGAAATATTGCAACAGATGATGATAATTACGACCAGTTTGCTGTATCTCCTAAATTTGGTTTATTATTTCAACCTATTCAAGATAAATTATCTGTATTTGCAAACTGGCAAAATGGGTTTACAAACGTAGCGCCTCAATTAGTAGGCAACCCAGATCTAGATATTAATCCGGAAGGACAAGTACTTAAAACCTTTAAACCAGAACATGCTAACCAATGGGAAGTTGGTGTTAAAACAAACTTTTTTAACAACCGTTTAAACGCTACTGTAAACTATTACAACATTCTTGTTGGAAATCGTTTAATGACAGACCCTAACGATCCTTTTGGCAAGATACAAGACGGAGAGGTGTCTAGTAAAGGATTTGAATTGGAATTAAATGCCAACCCTGTTAATGGATTAAACTTACGAGGAGGCTTCAGCTATAACGATAGCGAAGTAACAAAATCGGACAACCCAGATGCCATTGGCGAACGTCCGCTAGAAGCAGGATCGGACATACTTTATAACCTTTGGGCCGATTATCATTTTGAAACTGGAGCCATTAAAGGATTTGGTATTGGCGCCGGATTTAATGGTGGTAGCGAACGCGACATCATGAACCCTAGCTCTAGTCCGTCAGGAAACCTTTCAGTACCTAGCTATTTTGTTGCTAATGCCTCTATTTACTATGCCGCAAACAAATACCGTGTTGGACTAAAATTGAATAATGCTTTTAACGAAGAATATTACAATGGTTGGTCTACAATTACACCACAACAACCTAGATCTGTTTTAGCTAACTTTGCATTTAAATTTTAATTAAAACATTATGAAAAAATTAATATTAACCCTGACTTTTTTAGTTCTGATTGTATCGCCATCTTTTGCACATTACTTATGGGTAGAAACAAATGCTCAGGGTTCTGTTGGACAATCGCAGGTAGTAAATGTATATTACGGCGAGTATACTTACGGCGTAATAGAACAAGTAAACGGCGAAGCATTTCCTAAAGTAAAAGACTTTAGCCTTTGGGTTATTGATGCTAACGGTAAGAAAACCGAATTACAGGTAACCGCTAAAGACGACCACTTTACAACTACTTTTACTCCTAAGCAAAAAGGAACTTATACTATTGTTTTAGATAACGATAACATTGAAGTTATAGACTATACCAAATACGATTTTGGTATATTTAAAACACATTACAATGCTTCTGCCGTTGTAGAAGTGGAGCAGGAAACTTCAAATTCTAACAACAGTTCTAAAAACGGAATTTCTATAGTAAAAGTTAAAGAACAAGGTAACGATATTAAATTGCAGGTACTATTTAAAGGCAAACCTCTTGCCGAAAACGAAGCAACTATTTTTGTTAGCGATTTATGGTCTAAAAAGTTAACAACAGACCAAGACGGCTATATTTCCTTTAACTTACCTTGGGCAACCAAATACATTATAGAAACCACCAAAAAAGAAGAAGTCCCAGGAAAATTTAAAGGCAAAGATTATCAATTTATTTGGCATTGTGCCACGTATTGTATTCAATAACACATTATAAAAAACAACTCTGAATGCTAACGTTCAGAGTTGTTTTAATTTTAGATATTATGATAACGCTATCTATTTTAATACTCATAATTGCATTTTACATGCTGTATTCTACCTCCAAACGTATGTGTATGCTTATTAGCATTCCGTTCGAGGCCGTATTACAGCGGCATATAAAGAGTGTTAAAATTATAGGAGTTTGTTTGTTGTTATTAGCTTTAATTTCAAACTGCTATACCTTTGGAGTAACCTCTGGTATCCTGTTTTTTTGTATTGGATTAATGACCTTTGGTAGTTTAATTATTTTATTAACACCGCTGAGACTTTTAACCTACAGAAGTTTAATTATTTTCGTTTTATTAAGTTTTACTATCGAATTTATATTCCATTTTTAAGCCATGCCTGCAAACAAAAAATATTTAACCACATCTAAAACTCAGCGCTTTGCTAAAATTACTGCGGCCATTTTAGGCGGATATCTAGTTACGGCATCGCTGCACATGGCTTTATCGTTTTGGTTAGACCACACTACAGTAATTATTACCTCTACCTTTACTGGTTTTATTTTATGGGCTAGCCTTATGGTAGTGGCATTTTTAGCTAAAAATGGATGGAAAATATGGGGTATCTATTTAGCTTTTACCTTACTATTTTCTATAGGCATTTATTTAGGTCAAATTTATAATCCAATCGTTTAACTTAAGTTTTAAAATGAGCGATAAACGCACCTACAATATTCTATTTCATACACACACGGTTAGTGGCATTGTTATTAGCGTTGCCCTTTATGTTATTTTCTTTGCGGGTTCGTTCTCGTTTTTTAGAGATGAAATTATTAATTGGGAACGCAATCATACTGTCGAGCGCACTGAAGATTTACAACTTGATTTCGATACAGCTTTAGATTCATTAAATGCAACTACCTCCCTAAAAGGAAGAGATATTGAACTCAGTAAGCATTATGTAGAACAGAACATTGGCATCTCTATATCTGCCTCTAAAGATAGTTTAACATCCAAAGATGAAAATGTTGGAAAATATCTTGTTTTAGATACCAAAACCTACTCACAGAGCACCTATACAAACAGCTATACCTTAGGCGAATTTTTATACCGTCTGCACTTTTTTGCTCAATTATACTACCCTGTTGGCTATTATTTAGCTGGTTTTGTAGCCTTCTTTTTTCTATTTGCTATTATTACTGGCATTATAATTCATTGGAATAAAATCGTTCCTAATTTTTACACCTTCAGACCCCTTGCCAAGCTAAAAACCTTATGGACCGATGCCCATACCGCTTTAGGAGTTATTGGTTTACCTTTTCAATTTGTATATGCTGTTACAGGAGCTTTTTTTATGATTAAAGCACTTTTAATTGCCCCCAATGTACTTTTGCTTTACAAAGGAGACGACACCAAATTTTACAAAGATCTAGGGTATGCCCATCCTGAAATTGAATATACAAATACGCCTTTAACTACCGACTTTAGTATTAACACCTATATAGAAAACACCAAACAACTTTGGCCCGATTTTAACATTACTCACGTGCATATCTTTAATTATGGCGATGCGAATATGCATGTGCAGACCGAAGGGCAATTAAACTACAACAACAAATTTACATCACCCGGACAAGCCCTTTACCAAGTAAAAACCGGGACTTTAATTTCTAAAAAAGACCCCTACCTTAAAGCAAGTTATTTAGATGGAGTAAAGAATGTTTTATACCGTTTACACTATGGCGATTATGCTGGCTTTGCTTTACGTGTAATAAGCTTTGTTTTGGGTATTATTTCCTGTTTGGTTATCATTTCTGGAGTTATGATATGGCTCGTGGCTCGCGACAAGAAAACGTTACCTGATAAAAAACGCAGATTTAACGAAACCGTTGTTAGAATATACCTTGCCATTTGTTTAAGTATGTACCCAATAACAGCCCTATCATTTATTGCCGTAAAACTTTTTGAGCCTGTTAGCCAGAGTTTTATTTATCGCTTTTATTTTATAGGCTGGTTGTTATTTATTGTACTTTATATCGTTAGAAGAGATAATGGATTTACAAACCGAAACACATTGTTATTAGGTTCTGTATTCGGTTTTTTAATACCTATAGCTAATGGTGTTACTACTGGAAATTGGTTTTGGTTAACTTTTAAAAATGAACAGTTTCAGTTGTGCTTTATAGATGTCTTTTGGTTAACATTAGCATCTATAACCTTATTTGCCTACATTAAAATTAAACATCGAAAAAAAGTATAACACGAGCAGTCAAATTCATTTTTAAATGCTTTACTCGTTTGTTTTTTAATTCTCCTTAAACAACTATTAAATGTCTCTTTTATAAATAAAAGATAAAGCAAACCTGCAAAGTACTAACACTTATTTCTTTCCATCGACATAATCGTGAAGGTAAGAAAATCGTGGTGTTAATTTTCCATCTGCAGTCATTCGCGCACGTTCTAAAACGCCATCGGCATCATTATTAAAAAAGGCAGGGATTACATGTTTCAGAAATATTTTACCAAAGCCTTGACTGGCATCTTTTGGCAATTCGCAAGGTAGGTTATCGACTGCCATGACAGCTATAGCATTTTCATTTTTAAAATCGACTTCCGATTCTGTTTCCGGGTCATAACCATAAATAGGATCTTCGATAGTAGATGCTCGTAACGTTGTAGCTACAGGACCATCGATATCGCAGCTAATATCGGCCACTACTCTAATATTAAACTCAGACGATTTTACATCGGCTCTTGTAAATAAATACGGTGCACCTTCGCCATAAAAGTGACCTGTTATAAGCATGTCTGTTACTGCGGCAAATCGCATAAACGTGGACTGATAGGCCTGCGGATTTTTAAAAAAATCTTTAAGAGGCTTTGTCTTACCATCTATACGCGCATTATAATCTAACGCATCTATATTACAATACACAGGGGTGCTAAAACGCTCAGTTAAATATGCCTCGACACTCACTTTAGGAATTTTTAAAGCATCTAAAATTTCCATAGCACCATGAGCTACCTTTCCGCCACCTGTTAATAAAATTCGCATATTTGGTACACTAAGTTGCTTGAGTTGCCTATTTAAAGCCTTTTGGTCTGCCAGTGTGTTGGCTTTTGGCAAATCCCAACTCGCATGCTTAAGTCCCCAGGTTCTAAATGCGTTATAAGCTCCAACAATACCTGCATAACGACCAAACCCTATAAGGCGCATCCCCTTTTTATCGATTATGGTTTCGTGGTCGTATAGCGTTATGTTTTTTTCTAGCACAGCTTGTAACAGCCTTCTATTATAAGGTTGCTTTTTTATGGTATGCGAAAAAAAGAAATACGATTTATTAGGGATTAAAGCTTCTACTGGAACTTCTTTTACTCCTAAAAACACATCGCAATCGGAAACATCTTTAACCACATTAAAACCTGCTAGCTTATAAACTTCGTCTGGAAAAATTCTGATCTTAGATTTCTCGATTTTGAATTTTGCTTCTGGAAATTGCTGTTTTACCTGCAAGAGTGTACGCGGGCCAAATACTACTCGTCTGTCTGGTGGGGTTTTACGTTCTTTAATAATTGCGAATTTCATACTGATGTTTTTAAGGTCTGACACGTTAGGGTAATGGCACAACTTTTGTACTAAATTACACGGAAATGTAGGTTAAAACAAATTTTTTAATAGCTTTGCATTCCTTATTTTTTCTTATACTATATAAGTTTAAATGGTATTGCGTTAAGGATTGCAGCGGCATCCTTTTTAATTGATAAATTAAAAAGATATAGCGAAAAGCCTGCCCCGAAAGGGAACGCCAAAATACTTACAACAATGGGGTCGACTGGTTTTGACAGCGAGATGCATTGAACGGTAAGCACGTCGTGTAATGATTTTGAAACACGTTAAAGGCTAGATCACACTTTTAAACGGCGAGAATAACTACGCTTTAGCTGCCTAATCTGAATTATAGTAAGATTGGCCTAGGCACACAAGGTGTGCAAGCTTTATGTCTCCGGTAAGCCTTGATTGGCGGCGTACCATTTAGAGGCATCGTAAAAGTCAATATAGAAAGTTTGATGCTTTGGCTTACTTTCGAAATTTAAGAAGCTAAGTTGTAACTAGGTTGTCTTTAACCAGGTTGCAATCGAAAAAACAAGAAAAGAATAAGCGTGTAGAAAGCCCTTTGATCACTTGTTTGGACCCGAGTTCGATTCTCGGCGACTCCACATTAAACAACCCTAAATTCTTCTCTTTTAAGTGTTTAGGGTTTTATTTAAAAACATCTAGGCAGCTAATTAATTTTCATTCTACTCATACACCTGAATTTGAAGTATTAAAACAACTACCTAAAATATGATTCACAATCGCAACAACACATTAGGATCTGGACAATTGGTTTTGTAAAATTCTAAATCGGTTTTACTGGCAACACCAGGGTAATCGCCAGAATAATCCTGAATATCTTTAATAATTTGAAAATGTAAATGTGGCGGATAATCGCCATTAACAGTAGCATCGCCTAGAGTTCCTAAAACCGCTCCACCAACAAATTTTTGCCCTACTTTTAAGTTAGTAATAGACGCTAAACTTAAATGGCCATAAAGGGTAAAAAATTCAACACCAAAAAATCGATGCTTCAAAATAATGGTTGGTCCATAATCGCCATAATTGGTATTGTTCTTAAAGCTATGTACTTCGCCTTCTAAAATCGCACAAACCGGAGTTCCTGCATCGCACCAAAAATCTATACCTAAATGAATATTCCTTTCGGTAGCAACATCACCCGCATTAAAATAACTACTCCTTTGGTACAATTGGCGCACCTCTAAATAGCCACCATAAGCAACATCTGCTTGCGCTGTATCTAGATAAGCCTGAATATAGTTGTTTAAATCTTCGGAAGACGCCAAATTTACATGACTTAAATCTGAATTTTGAGTAGATAAATCAATAGGAATGAATTTATGTTCCCCTTCCACCCTATCTTTCAAAACTAATAATCTATTTGTGCTTAGCTGTTTTAATAGCTCTAAAAAAGTACTTGAAGCCATACCTTAATTTTCTTCCAAAAATATAAATTTGAAAAACAGACGCTTACCCTTTAGCAATAAATATTTCGCGAGTAATTGCTCAAAGCACATTAAAATCCCCCTTTTAAAGCGTATTTTTGCAAAAACAACTTAATTAATTATACATGAAAAAGCTAACATTTTTAGGCATTGGCTTGTTATTCAGCGCCATGTCTTACGGACAATTTCAAATCTCTGCCAGCACAGGTTATGCCATTGGTAGTGCAGAAATGAAATTAGGCGAAAAAGCAAACGCTTCTACTACAGAAAACTCTTACGGAAGCTATGGTGAAGGTTTAAATTTTCAGTTACGCGGGACTTATTTTTTTAACGATAATTTTGGTGCAGATTTAGGTTTTGGCTACTTACACGGTGCTGACCAAACCGTTTCTAAAGTCGATTTACCAAACCAACAAATAGAAGCTATTGCCCGTGCACGTGCCTATGGCGCATCGCTATCTTTGGTTTACAAGTTTACAAACAACCTTTACGGACGCTTTGGAGCTTTAATAAAAGTAGGTGGAAAAACGGAAGCTGTTGTACATCAGACTTCGGTGTTTTCAGATCCTGAAACAGAAGCTTTAGGCCTACCTTCTGGCTCGTATTCGGAGACCAATTATGTAGAAGATTTCCACGGTAAATTCCCTTTAGGCTTTGTAGGTGCTTTAGGTTACCGTTTCGAACTAAACTCTAATTTTAGCCTTTTTGCTGAAGCCGAATATTACGGTATAAGTTTAAAACGTAAAGATTCTGAAATTACAGAATTCAATACCAATATTGTGCTTCCAAACGGCGATGTGGCTGTTGAAGGTTTTTATAATTTAGATAATCTACCAGAAGGCTATGTAAAAAAATCTACCTATGTAGACGAATTACCAAACAACAATACCGATCCGTCTAAAAAGCTATCGCAAAAGGTACCTTACTCCTCATTCGGCATTAATTTTGGTGTCACCTACACCTTCAAAAAATCAGAAAAAACCATGTAACAAAAATGCCTATTTTTAATAGGCATTTTTTTATGGATTAAAATTACTATATGACCGACATTATAGCTCAAACCGAACGACTGTATTTAAGACCACTTACAGTAGATGATGCACCACATTTCTACCACATGAATGCAGATGAAGAGGTTTTAAAATACACTGGAGACAACGCTTTTTGCTCTATTGAAGCGGCAGCAGAATTTTTAAAAAACTACCCAGATTACAAAGTAAACAACATGGGGAGATGGGCCGTTTGCCTTAAAGACAACAACACGTTTTTAGGTTGGTGCGGATTGAAATTTCATAAAAAGGATAATTATGTTGAAGTAGGCTATCGTTTTTACAAAAAATATTGGAATAAAGGTTACGCCACCGAAAGTTGCAAAGCAGCAATAAATTATGGGTTTGAAACCCTAAAACTACAAACTATATACGCCCATGCACATCGCGATAACACAAAATCGCAACGGGTGTTACTAAAATGTGGATTAACAAAAATAGATGAAGCGATTTACGACAACCAGCCAGCTTACCTTTATAAAATAAACAATCCGTTTGTAACTATCACAAACATTTCTGCTTTAGAAACCTACGCTGTTAGACATCCTGTTTTACGCCCAGGAAGACCGCTTGAAGATTGCGCTTTTGTTGACGATAATGCTCCAAAAACATTTCATTTAGGTATATATTTTAAACAAAATCTGGTAGGTGTTGTTAGCTTTTTAAAACAAACTCATAAGGATTTTAAAGATCCATCGCAATATCAGCTTCGTGGTATGGCCATATTAAAATCGTTTCAAAGATTAGATTTCGGAAAATTACTAGTTCAGGAAGGCGAAAAACAAGTTAATAAAAGAACAGGGACTTTCATTTGGCTTAACGCACGGGAAATTGCAGTTCCTTTCTATAAAAAACAAGGCTATACCATATATGGTGACGCCTTCGATATTCCTAAAATTGGAGCACATTTTACGATGATAAAATCAATATCCCTATAAAATTAAATCATGGATTCTTTAACTCAAATTGTATTAGGTGCCGCCGTGGGCGAAGTTGTTTTAGGCAAACATATTGGCAATAAAGCCATGTTGTATGGTGCAATTGCTGGGACTATTCCTGATTTAGATGTTTTTACATCTCATTTTACCAATACGGCAACTGCCTTATCTATTCATCGAGGAATCACACATTCGTTACTTTTTGCCTTAATTTTTGGACCTCTTTGCGGCATAATAGTTTCGCATTTCGAAAACTACAAAGATATTGGTAAATGGAGCCTACTGTTCTTTTTAGGATTTTTAACTCACGCCCTGTTAGACATACACACCACTTGGGGCACTCAATTCTTTTGGCCGCTGCCTTACAAAATTGCTTTACAAACTATTTTTGTTATAGATCCGCTGTATACACTCCCCTTTTTAATTTGTTTGTTGTTGGCCATGTTTCAAAATCGGACATCAAAAAAAAGACGGTTTTATACAACTTTAGGACTTAGTTTAAGCTCAGCTTACCTAATACTTACCTATGGTTTAAAATGGCTGGCCTTTCAACAATTTGAACAGGCATTACAAATACAAAATATTACTTATTTAAAACTAGACACTAGACCTGCGCCTTTAAACACCATTTTATGGAATGCCAATGTAGAAACAGAAGATGCTTACTTATTGGGGCAATATTCATTTTTTGATACGCAACCCATAACGTTTAACCGTTTCCCTAAAAATCATCATCTTATTAAAGCGTATTTAAACGATAAGTCGGTACAAAACATGATTAACATTACAAATGGATGGTACACGATAACTAAAGAAAATGGAAGTTTATATTTTAATGATTTAAGATTCGGATTGTACGATATGTCTGAAAATTCAACCAATTTTGTATTTAAATATCTTATGGTTCCAAATACAACCAATAATGAAGTCGAATTTATTGAAGCACCAAAAACACCTGTAAATGGCCAAGAGTTACTTACAGAATTATGGCTTAGAGTTAAAGGCAATTAATCTATCCCAAAATACACCAATAAAAAAAGCCTTAGAATGACTTCAAGGCTTTTTTTGTGACACAACATTAATAACTAAAGTTAATTGCAACAAAAAAGCTTCTCTAATCGAGAAGCTTTTTGTTATTATATAACTTGATAAGTTCTTATAAAGAAGCTACGTGCTTAGATAAACCTGATTTTAGGTTTGCTGCTTTATTAGCGTGAATAATATTTTTCTTCGCTAATTTATCAATCATAGAAACTACGTTTGAATATAAAGCTTCTGCTTCTTCTTTAGTTCCAGCTTCACGTAACTTTTTAATAGCATTACGAGTCGTCTTATGCTGATATCTATTTCTTAAACGCTTAGCTTCGTTGCTTCTGATTCTCTTTAATGATGACTTATGATTTGCCATTTTAATTCTTTCTTATTAAATGATTGTAGCCCGTAGGGGAATCGAACCCCTCTTACCAGGATGAAAACCTGGCGTCCTAGCCGATAGACGAACGGGCCATTGTTTTTTTTTGAGTGTGCAAATTTAAAACTTATTTTTTAATCTGCAAAACATTTTTTCAAAAAACTTCAATGTGATATTTTTTATTTCTGTTATCGCATTGCGGGTGCAAATATACAACCTATTTTTAATCTCGCAATAGCTAAATCAACTTTTTTTAAAAAAAATTAATTTAATAGGCTTTTGCAAACAACACTCGCTTTAAAGATGGCTTTCCAGAATACACACAAACCCCTTCTTCTTCTACTGCATCTAATGGTATACAACGAATAGTAGCCTTGGTAATTTCCTTAATTTTATCTTCGGTCTCTGCGGTACCATCCCAGTGTGCCGAAACGAAACCACCTTTATTTTCTATAACTGTTTTAAACTCTTCAAAAGTATCTACCTTAGTAGTATGCTCTGCCCTATAGTTTAAAGCCTTATTAAACAAAGTATCCTGTATTTCGGTCATCAAACCTTCAACAACATTGGTAAGTATATCTAAAGACACAATTTCTTTTGTTAAGGTATCTCGTCTTGCTAACTCTACAGTACCATTTTGTAAATCTTTAGGCCCTATTGCAATACGCAAAGGCACACCTTGCAATTCGTGCTGAGCAAATTTTGCTCCAGGCCTGAATGTCGTTCTATCATCATATTTAACCGAAATATGCTTAGCTCTTAAATCGCTCATAATAAGCTTAGCTATTTTAGATATTTCCTCGAACTCTTCGTCGGTTTTGAAAATAGGAACAATTACCACCTGATTTGGTGCTAGATTAGGAGGCAAAACCAGACCGTGGTCATCGCTATGCGTCATAATTAAAGCCCCCATCAATCGAGTAGACACTCCCCACGATGTGGCCCACACATAATCTTGCTTACCTTCTTTTGAAGTATATTTAACATCGAAAGCTTTAGCAAAATTTTGCCCCAAGAAATGAGAAGTTCCTGCTTGCAAGGCTTTTCCGTCCTGCATTAAGGCTTCTATACAATAGGTATCCTCGGCACCAGCAAAACGTTCGCTTTCCGTTTTCACCCCTTGTATAACTGGGATAGCCATAAAATTTTCAACAAAATCGGCATAAACCGTATTCATTAACTGAGCCTCTTCTAAAGCTTCGGCCTTTGTTTCGTGTGCCGTATGCCCTTCTTGCCATAAAAATTCGGCTGTTCTTAAAAACAAACGCGTACGCATTTCCCAACGCACGACATTGGCCCACTGATTAATTTTTAACGGAAGATCTCTATAGGATTGAATCCATCCCTTATAAGTATTCCAAATAATAGCTTCACTGGTTGGTCTTACCACCAATTCTTCTTCCAGCCTTGCTTCTGGATCTACGCGCAACTTACCAGGCTTATCTGGATCGTTTTGCAATCTATAATGTGTTACCACAGCACACTCTTTGGCAAAACCTTCGGCATTCTTTTCTTCTGCTTCGAATAAACTTTTGGGAACAAACAATGGGAAATATGCATTCTCATGTCCTGTTTCTTTAAACATTCTATCCAACTCGGCTCTCATTTTCTCCCAAATAGCAAACCCATATGGTTTGATTACCATACACCCTCTTACAGCTGAGTTCTCTGCTAAATCTGCCTTGACTACCAGTTCGTTATACCATTTTGAGTAGTCTTCTACTCTACTTGTCAGTTTTTTACTCATATCTTTGTTTTGGCACAAATATTGCGACTATGTTAAATACACTTAATAGTTCGGCAAAACTAATTATTTTTGTTATGTTCAACAATAAAATTAATCTCGATATGCAATATCTATATATATTACAACGTAAACCAGCACTATTTGTTTTGTTATTATCTTTTTTAGGACTTGCGTCTTGCGGAAGTTCTCAAGATTATGCGCAAAGCAATAGCGATGGTATTTACGGCACACCAAACCAAGTTATTGTTCAACACAATCCAGACAATACAAACGACAATTCTTATTACACCACGTATTTTAAAGAGAAGTCTAACGAATACGATTTATACAACCAACAAGTACAAGATTCTGTTTTTACAGATATAGACTCGTATTCCAGCAATTCGTATACTGCAATTAATAACGACGAAAATAGTTATAGTGGTAATGGCGGCTGGGGTACACAAAACGAAAGTGTTACCGTAAACATCTACAACGACCCATTTATGTATGGCGGTGGTTGGGGATACCCATATTATGGCTGGGGCTGGGGTTATCCTGCCTACGGTTGGGGTTGGGGCTGGGGCTTCGGTTGGGGTGGTGGTTTTTATAACCCATACTTCCCTCCTTACTACGGCGGTGGCTGGTATGGTGGTTGGGGCTACCCAGGATATTGGGGAGGCCACAGACCTCCTGCATATTATGGCAATCGCATGTATTCGCGTAGAGGTTTGGCTTACAACACATCTAACCGTTACTTAAACACGAATAGAAGATATAGTTCTGAAGCTTCTACGAGATATCAGAATTTCACAAGAAATAATTCATCGCGTGCCAATAACGCAAGAACTTCTAATGCAACAAGAAATTACAATACTAACAGATCTACTAGAAATTATAATACCAATACAAACAGAAGAACACAATCTATAAACCCTACAAAATCTAATAACACTAACAGGTCTTATAACAGTACCCGTTCGTCTAGTAACAGAAGCTACTCTACACCTCGATCGTCTGGAAGTATGAGATCTGGCGGAAGTATGGGTTCTGGAGGCAGTATGAGATCGTCTAGAGGTAGATAATTAAAGCACTTTTCCTTATAAAATGAAATTAAAAACATTAGCTTTTTACATCGCAGGCATATTTTGTATGCCTGCTTTTTATGCACAAAACATAACCGATGCCGTAAGGTACTCGGCAGATAATATTGAAGGTACAGCACGGTATCGCGCACTAAGTGGCGCATTTACAGCTTTAGGAGGCGATTTATCTGCTAGTAGCCTGAACCCAGCTGGTTCAGCCATTTTTAATAGTACATATACCTCGTTTAGCCTTTCGAGTTTGAACACAAAAAACAAAACAGATTATTTCAATAATCATAATTCTAACTCCAATTCCAATACAGAGTTTACACAAATAGGTGCTGCATTTGTTTTTTACAGCCCAAACACCACCAATAATTTCAATAAATTCTCGTTTGGTATTTCCTATGATAAAACTCAAGATTTCACTAACGATTGGACCGTTAACGGAATTAATACAAACTCTATAGATAGTTATTTTTTAGCTAATGCCCAAGGACTTCGGTTAGACGAAATTTCTGCAAGAAGTAACGAAACAATTACACAAGCCTATTCCGAAATTGGTAGAATTTACGGTACAAGACATCAACAAGCCTTTTTGGGGTACCAATCGTATATTTTAGAACCAATGGAAGATGTAGATGAGAACACCGAGTACACCTCGAATATCGCTCCAGGCACATTCAATCAACAATATGCTTATGCAGCTACAGGCTACAATGGTAAGATTGCCGTTAATTTTGCTAGCGAGGTTAACAGCAAATTATATTTAGGAGTCAATTTAAACACCCATTTTATAAGCTACGACAAATACACCTATTTAAACGAAAGAAACAGCAATACAAACACGCTAGTTAACCATGTTATATTCGAAAATACATTATCTACTATCGGTGGCGGTTTCTCGTTTCAACTTGGCGGAATTTACAAAGCTACGGAAAATTTAAGGCTAGGACTTACTTATAATTCGCCTACTTGGTACACCATTAGCGAAGAAACTACACAAGGAGTTACAACTGTTAGAAACGAAAATAGTACTGCAGTAACCCAAATTGTAGAACCAAGAGTTGCCAATATTTACCCTGATTACAAACTGCAAACACCAGGGAAAATTAATGCTGGCATAGCTTATATTTTTGGGTACTCTGGGCTTATTAGTCTTGATTATTCTTATAAAGATTACAGTAACGCGAAGTTTAAACCTACCAACGACATCTATTTCTCTGAACAAAACAACATTATAAACAACAACTTAAAAGGAGCTTCAGCCATTGCCATTGGCGGAGAATACCGATTAAAACAATTAAGTTTAAGAGGCGGTTACAGGTTTGAAGAAAGTCCGTATAAAAACGGAAATACCATCGGCGATTTATCGGGGTATTCTGTTGGTTTGGGTTACAGTTTTGGCGTTACTAAAATCGACATCACTTTCGATCAGTCCCAACGCGATAATAATTATCAACTATACAGCGTAGGCTTAACCGATACCGCTTCAATACAAACACGAAATTCTAACGTAACTTGCTCTTTAAGTTTCGCTTTATAAAATAACAGCTTTTGCATCAACACCATTAAAAAGACGCTTCATTCACCTATCCTGTAAATGTTTAACAATTCAGACCTATTCAATAGGGAATTACTTATCTTTGCAGATTAATACAGAATTATTTTTTTGATAATGAAATTGGATAATAAATTAGAAGAATTTGAATCTTTAGGCGACGACCACATTGGCACTTCGGCAGATACACCAATGCGAGACGATGCTTTTAAACTTTCTAACGAAGAAAAAATCGAAATCATAAAAGACGACGTACGACATATTATGGAAACCTTAGGCCTAGATCTTACAGACGACAGCCTTAAAGGAACGCCTAATCGCGTGGCTAAAATGTTTGTAAAAGAAATTTTTGGAGGTTTAGACCCTAGCAGAAAACCTAGCGCTTCAACTTTCGACAATAAATACAAATACGGCGAAATGTTAGTCGAAAAAAACATTACCGTATATTCTACCTGCGAACACCACCTTTTACCTATTGTTGGTCGTGCACACGTAGCTTACATTTCTAACGGCAATGTTGTTGGTTTATCTAAAATGAATCGTATTGTAGATTACTACGCCAAGCGTCCGCAAGTACAAGAACGCCTAACAATACAAATCGTTAAAGAATTACAAGAAGTACTAAACACAGAAGATGTAGCTTGTGTAATAGATGCTAAACATTTGTGCGTTAACTCCAGAGGTATACGAGACATCGAGAGCAGCACAGTAACATCGGAATTTGGTGGTAAATTTAAAGATGCCGAAACCCGTAAAGAATTCTTAAATTATATTAATTTAGACACTCAATTTTAAATTACAAGCATCATGCCGCAGCTGTACAAGCAACAAAGCATTAAAATTTACAATTCACTTTCCGGGCAAAAAGAAGCTTTTACACCCATAAACGACGGTTACGTTGGCATGTATGTTTGCGGCCCAACGGTTTATAGCAATGTGCATTTAGGAAATGTAAGAACCTTTATGTCTTTCGATACTATTTTTAGGTACCTTAAACATTTAGGTTACAAAGTACGCTATGTACGTAATATTACAGATGCGGGACATTTAGAAAACGATGCCGATGAAGGCGAAGACCGCATTGCAAAAAAAGCGCGTTTAGAGCAAATAGAACCTATGGAAGTCGTACAACGTTACACTGTAGATTTTCATAATATTTTAAATAAGTTCAATTTTTTACCGCCAAGCATAGAACCTACTGCTACCGGACACATTATTGAACAAATAGAACTCATTAAAACCATAATAGACAACGGTTTTGCTTACGAAGTAAATGGCTCTGTGTATTTTGATGTTTTAAAGTTTAACAAAACCAACAATTACGGGAAGCTAAGCAAACGTAATGTAGAAGACTTAATACACAACACCCGAGAATTAGACGGACAGAGCGATAAAAAAAATCCGCAAGATTTTGCGCTTTGGAAAAAAGCCGAACCTCAACACATTATGCGTTGGCCATCGCCTTGGAGCGACGGTTTTCCTGGTTGGCATTTAGAGTGTACAGCCATGAGCACAAAATATTTGGGCGAACATTTTGATATACACGGTGGCGGAATGGATTTAAAATTCCCGCACCACGAATGCGAAATCGCGCAGGCAGAAGCTTGCAACCACCAATCGCCAGTTAACTATTGGATGCACGCCAATATGTTAATTATGAATGGTAAAAAAATGGCCAAGTCTACGGGTAATTTTATTCTTCCCGAAGAAATATTTACAGGAGATAATCCGCATATCACACAAGCTTACAGTGCTGGCGTTGCAAGATTTTTTATGCTACAAGCCCACTACAGAAGCGTTTTAGACTTTACCAATAACGGTTTATTGGCAAGCGAAAAAGGGTTTAATCGTCTTATGGATGCTATTGCAGATTTAGACAACTTAAAAACCAACGAAACATCGTCTGTTAACATTACCGATTGGAAACAAAAGTGTTACGACGCCATGAACGACGATTTTAACACGCCTATTTTAATTGCAAATTTATTCGAGGCTGTTAAAGTCATCAATCAAATAAAAGACAATAAAGCTACTATTTCTAAAACGGATTTAGATCTACTTAAAACCACAATAAACACATTTACTTTTGACGTTTTAGGTTTGGTATCTGGCAGTGCAAATGAAGCAGGAGAAGGCAAACTATCTGGAGCTGTAGAATTATTAATACAACTCCGCCAAGAAGCTAGAGCCAACAAAGACTTTGCATTATCTGATAAAATTAGAGACGAACTTGCCGCTGTTGGCATTCAATTAAACGACGGTAAAGACGGCACTACTTTTTCTACAAACTAAACAATAATAATACACAACGGACAAGCAAAACACTTGTCCGTTTTTTTTGCCATGAAACGTATTTTAATCGCACCCTTTTTATTCATTATCAAAATATATCAAACGGCGATATCTCCCCTATTTCCTGCTTCGTGCAGATATGCGCCAACATGCTCGCAATACACCAAAGAAGCATTATTAAAGCATGGATTATTTAAAGGTGGATGGCTTGGTATTAAACGCATTTTAAGCTGTCACCCTTGGGGAGGCTCTGGTTACGACCCTGTACCTTAAAAATTAAGATGTGTTAACAGCCTAAACTTTTTGTATACCTAATCAAATGTCTATATTTACGCATTGAAAAAATAAATCTATGCACGTTTTAAAATTCGATTGGAATCCGACCACAGGAATTGATATTATTGGAAATTTTCAGCTTCATTTTTACAGTTTAATGTGGGTAACCGCCTTTTTATTGGGTTTTTACGTTATGAAGCGTATTTACGAAAAAGAACACGTATCGTTAGAGTATTTAGATCCGCTTTTTATTTACACAGTATTAGCAACCATGATAGGTGCTCGTTTAGGACATGTATTTTTTTACCAGCCAGAATTAATACAACAAGACTTTTTAAGCATCTTTTTACCAATTCGCACCAAACCAGAACTTGAATTCACAGGTTTTCAAGGATTGGCAAGTCATGGTGCCGCTATTGGCATAATTATAGGCATGTATTTATACCGACGTAAATACAAGTACAAATCGCTTATCTGGATTTTAGATCGTATAGTTATTCCGGTATCTTTAGGTGCTATTTTTATTAGAATTGGAAATTTCATCAACTCAGAAATTATAGGAAAAGTTACAGATTCTAATCTGGGTGTACGCTTTATTCAAGACGAATACAGCAAGCGAGAGGCCGTACAATTAACAGGCATAAAAAACCCAAAGGACGCTTATAACGCCATTGCCAACAATCCGCAGTTTCAAAATTTATTAGATGCTGTTCCTTACAGACATGCGGCTCAATTATACGAATCGGCCTGTTATCTTGTCGTGTTTATTATACTATCGACATTATATAGCAAAACAACTAAAAAAGACAATCCTGGCTTTTTGTTTGGGCTGTTTCTAGTGCTCCTTTGGACTATTAGATTTTTTGTAGAGTTTGTTAAAGAAGCCCAAGTAGACGATCGTGCCTCGTGGGCACTTAACACAGGACAATGGTTAAGCATTCCATTTATATTGATAGGCTTATATTTTATGTTTATTTACAAAGGGAAAGAAAAGTTAGCCTAATCTTTAGTAACTTGTGTAGCATGAAAACAAAAACACTTACAAACACCTTTTTAACTTCGGCCGTTATAAGTGTGTTATGTTGCGCTAGTTGTAAAGAAACTTCTAAATCTGCCCCTATTAAACCGGTAGAAGTGCATTTTACCAAAGAAGCAGAACTATCTATTTTTAAAGCGAAAACCGATTCGGTAATACAAACTTTAGACATAGAAATTGCCGATACCGATTACGACAGAGAAACTGGCTTAATGTACAGAACGAGTATGCTGGATAGTCAAGGTATGCTTTTTGTTTTTCCTGACGAAACGCGCCGTTCGTTTTACATGAAAAACACCCAATTTGCATTAGATTTAATTTACATTAAAGCTGACAGGACTATAGATAGTTTTCAAAAATACGCGAAACCTATGGATGAAGCCTCGTTACTTTCTGAAGGTGGCGCGATGTATGTGTTGGAAGTAAATGCCGGACTTTCGGATGCATGGAATTTAAAAGCAGGCGATTCTATTTCGTTTTCAGAATTCAACAATTAAATTGCAAAATATCGCCTAGAGGGACTTGACAAACTACTAGGCATAAAAATTGAATTTCCGTCAATCTAAACTTATTTAACTTCATCGATTCTTCAATTTCAAATTCTCATAATTATTGATTTTCAACTTTATGAAACTCTGAATAAATTCTAAAATGACAGACTACTTTACTTTTTAAACAGTCTGTTTCATTTATTAAATCCTAAAAAAATCAACTATAAAAAAACCCCATCAAAAGATATGCTTTTGATGGGGTTAATTATTTTAAAGCGATTAAACCTTAAGCTACAGGAACTTCTTCTGCGCTAGTGTTTAATTTCTTCTTCTTTTCAGATCTATCTAAACTATCGTACATAATAGGTGTTGCAATAAATAATGACGAGTAGGTACCTACAATTACACCAACTATTAAGGCAAACATAAATCCTCTAATAGAGTCGCCTCCAAAAATGAAAATGGCCAATAACACCACTAAAGTTGTTAACGAGGTATTTAAGGTTCTACTGAGTGTACTGCTTAAAGATACGTTTACAACTTTATTTAAGTTCCATCCTGTATGCTCGTGGAAATACTCACGAATTCTATCGAATACAACCACTGTATCGTTTAACGAGTAACCAATTACAGTTAAGATAGCCGCAATGAAAGCCTGATCGATTTCCATGTTAAATGGCATAAACTTGTACGTTAAAGAGAATACCCCTAAAACGATAATAACATCGTGGAATACCGCAGCAACAGCACCTAAAGAGTATTGCCATTTTTTGAAACGGAATAAGATGTATAAGAACACTACAATTAAAGATCCTAATACTGCCCAGAACGATTCTTTCTTAATGTCGTCTGCAATAGTTGGACTTACTTTGTAAGATTTCATTAACCCTACTGTTTTATGAGCATCATCGCTGATAAATTCATCGTAAGAAATACCTTCTAAATGCGGTTGTAACGTATTGTAAAGTGATTGTCTTATTTCTTCATCTACTTCGGCACTCGTTTCGTTTACTTTATACTTTGTAGTAATTTTTACTTGGTTAGCATTACCAAAAGTTTTAGCATCGGCGCTACCAAAAGCTTCAGATAAACTTGGCACTAATTCTGATGGACTTACAGCTTGCGAGAAACGTACTTGATAATTTCTACCTCCTACAAAATCTACACCTTGATCTAATCCGTTTGTTAATAAAGATCCAATACTAATTACTAATAAAGTACCCGATATAATGTAAGCTACTTTACGCTTTTTAAGGAATTCTATATTAATATTTCTAAATAAATTTTTAGTAATACCTGTAGAGAAATTTAACTGACCGCCTCTGTTTACATACCAGTCTATTAATAATCTTGTTATAAAAATAGCAGTAAATAACGACGTTACAATACCTATTAATAAAGTAGTTGCAAAACCTTTAATTGGTCCTGTACCAAAAACAAATAATATAATAGCCGTTAAACCTGTTGTAATGTTAGCATCTAAAATTGAAGATAAAGCGTTGCTAAAACCATCTTGGATAGCTTCTCGCTGCCCTTTACCGTTACCAATCTCTTCACGAATACGCTCGTAAATCAGTACGTTCGCATCTACCGACATACCAATTGTTAATACAATACCGGCAATACCAGGTAAAGTTAATACGGCTCCTAAACCAGATAGTACTCCAAAAATTAAAACAATGTTTAAAAGCATTGCTATGTCTGCAAAAGCACCTGCTTTACCATAATAGAAAACCATCCATAATAATACTAAGGCTAATGCGATAAGGAACGATATTTTACCACTATCTATAGCTTCTTGACCTAAAGAAGGCCCAACAACTTCACTCTGGATAATATCAGCCGAAGCTGGTAATTTACCCGCACGTAAAACGTTAGCTAAATCTACCGCTTCGTTTAAAGTAAAGTTTCCTGAAATTTCTGAGCTACCACCGGCAATAGGACCAGTATGCACTCCTGGAGCTGAATACACAATGTCATCTAAAGCGATGGCAATTTGGCTCCCTTGCGAATACGCTTTACTTGTCATTTCTTCCCAAATCTTAGCACCTTTACCATTCATTTGCATAGATACTGCTGGCTTACCTAATTGATCGTATTGTTGGGTAGCATTAGTAATAACAGCTCCACTTAAAGGTGGAACATTCTCTCTGTTACCAATTAAAGCGTATAAGTCTACCAACTCGCTGTTTTTTTCTGGCATACCAAATGCAAACTTAGCATAACGCTGCTCTGCTGGTAATAATGCTCTTACCGACGGACGGTTTAAATAATCTAAAACAGTTTGTTTGTCTTGCTCGCGGAATTTTGCAATTACAGGACCTCCTTGGTATCCTTGCCCAGCAATTAAATCTAATAACGGGTTTGCAGCAACGCTCGTAGAGTCTGTTTCTGCTTCACCTAATAACTCATCAATTTGAGAATCGCTATCTGCGTTTTCTGCATCGGCTACTTCGGTAGTATCAGTATCAGCTTTTACTTCTTCCTTCAACACATTATTAGCCTGAACAATAAAAGGAATCATTTGCTCTCCTTTGTAAGCATCCCAGAATTCTAACTGAGCTGTACTTTGTAATAATTTTTTAGCACGCTCTACGTCTTTTACACCTGGTAATTCCACTAAAATACGACCAGACTCTCCTAAACGCTGAATGTTTGGCGATGTTACCCCAAACTCATCAATACGCTTACGTAATACTTCGAAAGCAGAAACGATAGACTCGTCTATTTTTCTTGAAATGATAGGCTTTACCTGATCATCGCTCATATCGAAAGTAATTTCTTCGCTTAAGGTTCTGTTCGCAAAAATGTCTGGTGACGCTAATTTAGTATCACCTTTAATTTTATCGAAAGCAATAAAAAAGTCCTCTAAATATGTATTCTGACTGTTTTTTTGTAATTCTGAAGCATCGTCTAAAGCCTTGTTGAATACAGGATCGTTAGTGTGGTCTGCCAAACCTTTTAAGATGTCTTTTACAGATACCTGAAGAATAACGTTAATTCCCCCTTTAAGGTCAAGCCCTAAATTCATCGCCTTATCCTTAACCTCGTTATAGGTGTAATCTGCGATTCCTAAATTAAATACTTTTTCGTTTGCAAGCGAATCTAAATACTTGCGTTCTTTAACAGCATCGCCATTAGCAAATTCTTTAGCATTGTTTTCTACACTATTAGCTTTAAATGTAAACGACAATTGATAAATACTTACTAATCCAAACAAAATGGCGAATAGTTTTACTAATCCTTTGTTTTGCATTATTTTATATTTTAGTCTAATTTTTTAAATCGGGCAAATATAAAATTTACCTGTAACTAGACAATTTAATTTTTAGTTTATTGTATTTTAAGTTGTTTTGGCCGCATGTAGAGTCGACCACCGGTTTAGAACCCAAATTACCTTGATGGGTAAATTTGTCATAATTTTAAACCGTTTTTCAGGAAGTTATTTGCGTTAAGCGTTTTGCTATTACACAAACATTTTAAAAGAAGGGCCTGCCCTTACCTCTGGAATGGTTCTATACAGATTATCGATTCCAAACGCTACAGTTTGGTAATATTTATAGGCCACTAAAACCTGAAGATTTACCGCACTGAAATCTATTAAATTAGGAAAAACACATTCGTTAGCAGTAAATAATCTATTGTAAGCAGACTTAAATTCTACAGCAACTTTACCACTTTTTTCGAACGAAAAATCATGAGAGGCATGAATTTCATTAACATCTAAGTTATACGATACTGTTTTAGATGATGAAGGGAATTCTGGGATTTGCGTCTCGCTATCTTCTAAAGTAAGTGTTTCGTTATCGGATAGTATTTGTTTTATACTATTGACATCGTTATGACTGAAATAGGTTATTTTTACTTCGCCACTATCGGCCTTATTAACCTGAATACAGTCTACGCCAATTTCTTCTAACTGAGCTTTTACAGTTTCAATAGCCAAATTAGCTTGATCCTGAGAAACGATGCGACTGGTAAATTGAAAAACGATTTCCTGATTAGGTACAACCTCCTGTGTACTGCTCGACACCGTGCCAAAGGCAAACAATGCTATTACAAATACACTAAGGTACCATCTGGAATACAAACTTATATTTATGCTGTTCTTCAATTTACTTGTATTGCTGCTTAAATATGAAAATTTAGTCCTTTAAAGCTAAAAATTTAAGCGCGTCAAATATATAAAATTTTATAAAGTATCCCGTATCTACTAATGCTTTATTTATGAGAAGCTTCGCATAACTGCATTATAAATATAAAAAACGAAATCGCCCGATTAGATTGTTAAACCTAATCGGACGATTATTGTATAAACTTTAGCTTATTACTATACTTCTAATAAACCATTAGTCTTTTTAACACCTTCTGCACTCGATTGAAGATGCGCTTTTTCAGCATCGCTTAAAGGAATATCAACAATACGCTCTATTCCATTTTTTCCTAAAACAACAGGAACACCAATACAAATGTCGCTTAAACCATATTCTCCATCTAACAAAGTAGAACATGGGAAAATCTTTTTAGTATCGCAAGCAATAGCTTGTACCATTCCAGATACAGCTGCACCTGGCGCGTACCAAGCCGATGTACCTAATAATTTAGTTAAAGTAGCTCCACCAACTTTAGTATCGGCAGCAACTTGCTCTAAACGCTCTTCGCTTAAAAATTCAGACACTCTAATGCTGTTTCTTGTAGCATGGCTAGTTAATGGCACCATACCAGTATCGCTATGTCCACCAATAACCATTCCGTCTATATCGCTAATTGGCGCTTCTAAGGCCTCGGCTAATCTGTATTTAAAACGAGCAGAATCTAAAGCTCCACCCATACCAATAATACGGTTTTTAGGTAAACCTGTAGCTTTGTGCGCTAAGTATGTCATGGTATCCATAGGGTTACTTACCACGATTAAAATCATGTTTGGAGAATGCTCTAACAAACTAGACGATACGTTTTTTACAATACCTGCGTTAATCCCGATTAATTCTTCACGAGTCATACCTGGTTTACGTGGTATTCCAGAAGTAATTACACAAATATCACTATCGGCTGTTTTACTGTAATCGTTAGTTACACCTGTAATTTTAGTATCGAATCCGTTTAACGAGGCTGTTTGCATTAAATCCATAGCTTTACCTTCAGCAAAACCTTCTTTAATGTCTAATAAAACAACTTCTGAAGCAAAGTTTTTAATAGCAATATATTCTGCACAACTTGCACCTACTGCTCCTGCTCCAACTACTGTTACTTTCATTTATATTAAATTTTTAAGATTGAAAATTATTTATTACTAGCAAATTTAACACTTTTAATATAACTAATGCCGATGTTTAATGACTATATACCAGCAATTAACAATTACTTTAAATATGTTAAATATGTGTACTTTATATGTATTTATGTTATTTAATTAAAAAACACCTTGAGATTAATCTGAAGGTGTTTTTTTTGTTATGCATCAATATTGGCATACACTGCGTTTTTCTCGATAAACTCTCTACGCGGTGGTACTTCATCACCCATCAACATTGAGAAAATTCTATCGGCTTCGCTACCATTATCTATATTTACCTGTCTTAAGGTTCTGAATTCAGGATTCATAGTAGTGTCCCATAATTGCTCGGCATTCATTTCTCCAAGACCTTTATAACGCTGTATTCCAGCCGAACCTCCAAACTCTTCTACCAACTGGTCGCGTTCAGAATCACTCCATGCATATTGCTTTTTAGCACCTTTTTTAACTAAATATAATGGTGGTGTAGCAATGTATATATGTCCATTTTCTATTAACTCTCGCATGTATCTAAAGAAGAACGTTAAGATTAACGTAGCAATGTGGCTACCATCAATATCGGCATCACACATAATAACCACTTTGTGATATCTTAATTTTGATAGGTTAAGTGCTTTACTATCTTCTTCCGTTCCTATAGTTACCCCTAAAGCTGTAAAGATGTTTTTAATTTCTTCGTTTTCAAAAACCTTGTGTTGCATGGCTTTTTCTACGTTAAGAATTTTACCACGTAACGGTAAAATGGCTTGGAAGTTACGATCTCGGCCTTGCTTAGCAGTTCCGCCTGCCGAATCTCCCTCTACCAAAAACACTTCGCATTTTGTTGGGTCTTGCTCTGAGCAATCGCTTAGTTTCCCTGGTAAACCACCAATACTCATAACCGTTTTACGCTGAACCATTTCGCGTGCTTTTTGCGCCGCGTGACGGGCTTGTGCCGCTAAAATCACTTTTTGAACTATGGTTTTTGCGTCTTCTGGATGCTCTTCTAAATAGTCGGTTAACATTTCTGAAACCGCTTGGCTTACCGATGCAGATACTTCTCTGTTTCCTAGCTTCGTTTTTGTTTGCCCTTCAAACTGAGGCTCTGCTACTTTTACAGAAATAATGGCGGTAAGTCCTTCACGGAAATCGTCTCCAGAAATTTCAAATTTCAGCTTATCTGTTAATCCAGAACTATCGGCGTACTTTTTTAAGGTGTGGGTTAAACCACGTCTAAATCCTGAAAGATGCGTTCCACCTTCGTGGGTATTAATATTATTAACGTAAGAGTGTAAATTCTCTGAATACGAGGTATTATAAATCATAGCAACCTCTACAGGGATATCGTTTTTCTCGCCTTCAAAAGCAATAACGTCTTTAATAAGTGGCTCGCGATTGCCATCTAAGAAGGAAACAAATTCTTTTAATCCATTTTCAGAATAAAACGTTTCCCCTTCAAACTCGCCATCTTCTTTCTTTGCTCTTCTGTCTATTAAAGTAATGGTAATACCTTTATTTAAGTATGCCAATTCGCGCATTCTACTTGCTAAAGTATCGTAACTATACTCTAGAGTTTGCTTGAATATAGTTGGATCTGGTTTAAAGGTTACTACGGTACCTCTTTTTTCTGTTTCGCCAACAGACTTTACAGGATACAGGGTTTTACCACGTTCGTATTCTTGTTCCCAAATAGTACCATCTCTGTAAACCGTTGCTTTTAAATGCTCGGAAAGGGCGTTAACACAACTTACCCCTACACCGTGCAATCCACCGGACACTTTATAGGAATCTTTATCGAACTTTCCTCCAGCACCAATCTTGGTCATTACCACCTCTAGGGCTGAAATACCTTCTTTTTTATGAATATCTACCGGAATACCACGCCCGTTATCTTCGGTGGTAATAGAGTTATCTTCGTTTATAATAACTTTAATGGTATCGCAATGTCCGGCCAAGGCCTCGTCTATAGAGTTATCTACAACCTCATAAACCAAATGGTGCAACCCTCTTACACCCACATCTCCAATATACATCGATGGACGCATTCTAACGTGCTCCATACCCTCTAAAGCCTGTATACTATCGGCCGAGTAATTGTGTTTTTTAGCTTCTTCGCTCATAAAAATTATATGTTATTTTTTTGAAATATCATGCATAAAAAAATGATGCAGGGCGCATCATTTTGGATACATACAAATATACGAATTTTGAACGTGTTTTAAAAGTATATAACGTACTCACCTTTATTTTTATCAACATTTGTTAATTACTACAAACGCGCTTAAAAGGGCTAAAAACGACCTTAAAACAAATTTAAACTCATTTTCTACAAGTGTTAAAAACCAAAAAACCTCAACAGCTCTAAAAACAGAGCTATTGAGGTTTTGCAACACTAAAAAATTATATACGTTTACGCTATTTGATAAGCATCGGTATGTACTTTTGCCACTGCTCTACCACTTGGGTCGTTCATGTTTTTAAAGGCCTCGTCCCACTCTAAAGCAATTTTTGTACTACAAGCTACACTGGCTTCTTGTGGCACACTTAAAGCTGCGGCATCGCTTGGGAAATGCTCTTCGAAAATTGAACGGTAATAAAACTCTTCTTTATTTTGCGGTGTTTGTATTGGAAACCTGAAATGTGCGTTGGCCAATTGCTCGTCTGACACTTCTTCGTTTACAATTTCTTTAAGCGTATCAATCCAACTATAACCTACACCGTCGCTAAATTGTTCTTTTTGTCGCCATGCCACACTTTCTGGTAACATGTCTTCAAAAGCTTTACGCACCACCCATTTCTCCATTCGCTCGCCATTAATCATTTTATCTTGAGGGTTTATGCTCATAGCTACATCTATAAATTCTTTATCTAAAAATGGCACACGTCCTTCTATACCCCAAGCCGCTAAACTTTTATTGGCACGTAAACAATCGTACATATGTAGTTTACTTAATTTACGTACAGTTTCTTCGTGAAACTCTTTAGCGTTTGGCGCTTTATGAAAGTAAAGATAACCCCCAAAAAGTTCATCGGCACCTTCGCCAGACAACACCATTTTAATACCCATAGATTTAATAACTCGCGCCATTAAATACATAGGCGTACTCGCACGAATGGTGGTAATATCGTAGGTTTCTAGGTTATAAATTACATCGCGAATAGCATCTAAGCCTTCTTGGATAGTGAATTTAATTTCGTGATGCACGGTACCAATATGGTCGGCAACTTTTTGAGCCGCAGCCAAATCTGGCGATCCTTCTAAACCAACAGAAAATGAATGCAATTGCGGCCACCAAGCATCAGAAGTATCGTCGCTTTCTATACGTTTTTGCGCATATTTTTTAGCAATAGCAGACGTTACCGAAGAATCTAACCCTCCAGACAGCAACACCCCGTAAGGCACATCGCTCATTAATTGTCTGTGAACCGCTGCTTCTAAAGCTTCTTTTATAGCTTTAATACTGGTCTCGTTTTCCTTTACTGCATCAAACTCTGTCCAATCACGAACATACCATTTAACAAATTTACCATCTTTACTAGACATGTAATGTCCAGGAGGAAACAGCTCTATTTTTGTACAATAGCCCTCAAGCGCTTTTAATTCGGAAGCCACATAAAAGGTTCCGTTTTGATCCCATCCTATGTATAACGGAATAATACCCATGTGGTCGCGAGCAATAAAATACTCGTCTTTATCGACATCATAAATAGCAAATCCAAAAATTCCGTTTAATTCATCAACAAAATCTACACCCTTTTCTTTGTAAAGCGCTAAAATAACTTCGCAATCAGACTGGGTTTGAAATTCGTATGTTCCATCAAATTGCTTACGTAACTCACGGTGATTATAAATTTCTCCATTGGCCGCTAAAACCAACTTTTTATCTGGACTAAACAACGGTTGCTTTCCCGAAGCTGGATCTACAATAGCTAAACGTTCGTGTGCTAAAATCGCTTTATCATTACTATAAATCCCACTCCAATCTGGTCCACGATGACGCACTTTTTTTGACATTTCTAAAATTTGAGGACGTAAATCTTCAGCCCCTTGTTTTAAGTCGAATGCACATACTATTCCACACATAATCTATATATTTTAATTTCTTTTTTTATTTTAATTACAAAGCAAATATGAAACTATAACTCATACAATGAAACAATAAACATAAAATTAATTACAATTTAAAACTAAAAAATCAATTTTAAATAAAATTAAAAACCAAACACACAATATATATTTCATTCTCATTAAATATGTAAACTTAAACAGATTTTACCGACCTTTACACCTACATACCTTATTAATCATTATTAAAACAAAACATTATGAAATTATTTAAAGTCTCTACATTTTTCGTTGCTTTAGCATTTAGCCTTTGTACCGCAGTACAAGCCCAAGAATTTAAAGGTTTAGACAAAAGCCCAATGGATGCGGCTGCTTACCCAGCAAGTTACAAAGAAGCAAACAAAGCCATTAAAGTGGTATACAGCAGACCTCAATTAAACGAAAGAAGTTTAGAGCAACTAGCGCCACAAGGCAAAGTTTGGAGAACAGGAGCAAACGAAATTCCTGAAATCACATTTTACAAACCAGTTGTTTTTGGAGACAAGACCATTAAACCTGGATCTTACGCTTTATTTACTATTCCTGGAGAAAAAACTTGGACGGTTATTTTAAGTTCGGATGTTAATGCTTGGGGCGCTTACTCGTATAACGAAGCTAACGATGTGGCTCGTGCCAACGGTATCGTTTCTACAGACAGCGAACCGATTGAAGCATTTTCTATTGCTTTTACAGGAGACGATAAAAATGCCACCATGCACCTAGCTTGGGGAACTACACGTGTACAGGTTCCTTTTAAATTATAATCTATTTATAGTTTAAAACAACATAAAAAAGCCGCTTTTATTAAAAAGCGGCTTTTTTATGCTTTGGTTCCTCTTTTTAAGGAATATTTAAATATTTATGAGTTTGTAAAGACACTTTCCATTTAGGATTTGCCATTACGTAATCTACAATTTCAGGAATTATCTTATCGCGCTTGCTCCATTCTGGTTGTAAATATAGGATACAATTTTCGCCAACTTTGGCCGCCTGTTCTTCGGCAAACTTAAAATCGTCTTTATTGTAAACAATAACTTTTAATTCGTTTGCTTTCGCTGATACTTCTGCAGTAGGCAATTTCAGTTTTTTGGGCGATAAACAAATCCAATCCCATGTTCCTGTTAACGGATAAGCCCCAGAAGTTTCTATATGCGTTTGAAGCCCTTTTGCTTTTAATTGCGTTGTTAGCTCTGTCATATCCCAAGTTAAAGGCTCACCGCCAGTAACTACAATAGTATTACTATGCAAAGCGGCTTTTTCAACTATTTTTTCCGTTTCTGTAGGCGGATGTAATTCGGCATCCCAGCTCTCCTTCACATCGCACCAATGGCAACCGACATCGCAACCACCAACACGAATAAAATAAGCTGCCGTACCTTTGTGATAGCCTTCGCCTTGTATGGTATAAAACTCTTCCATTAAAGGAAGCATAACACCTTTATTAACCAACTCTTGAATCTCTTGCTTCATAGGGTGCAAAGATAGTTTACAGTTTCAAGTTTGCCCATAAAATCTTAAAAAGATTTGGAGCGGATTACTTCAAGATTAGTATTTTTATAGAAAAATTAAGACTTATGGCTCAAAACGATGCTTTTTTATCCGAAATTAAAGAAGGAAACACTTTTAAAGGCGACTATATTACCTTAGGTGCAGCCATGTTAAACGAACAGGCTATAAAAAATGCTTTTGTAAACATCCCTTTAAAAACGTTAAACCGCCATGGTTTAATTGCAGGAGCCACAGGAACAGGAAAAACCAAAACACTACAAGTTATGGCCGAAAACTTATCGGAGCACGGCATACCGGTTTTACTTATGGATATTAAGGGCGACTTGAGCGGATTGGCTAAATCTGGCGATGCAAACAGTAAAATTACCGAACGCCACGACAAAATTGGCTTTCCATACGCACCAAAAGCATTTCCTGTAGAATTGCTAAGCCTATCGGAACAAGATGGTGTAAGACTTAGAGCCACAGTAAGTGAATTTGGCCCTGTTTTATTATCGCGTATTTTAGATTTATCAGACACCCAATCTGGTATTGTATCGGTTATTTTTAAATATTGCGATGACCATGCGCTCCCTTTATTGGACTTAAAAGATTTCAAAAAAATATTACAATACGCCACCCAAGAAGGCAAAAAAGAATTCGAAGAGGCTTACGGACGCATATCCACAGCCTCTACCGGAGCTATTTTAAGAAAAATTGTAGAATTGGAACAACAAGGCGCCGACTTGTTTTTTGGAGAAACCTCTTTCGATGTTCAAGATTTATTACGTTTAGATGATAACGGAAGAGGCTATATTAATATTTTAAGATTAACCGATATTCAAGACCGTCCAAAACTTTTCTCTACATTCATGCTTAGCCTTTTGGCTGAAATTTACACAACCTTCCCCGAGCAAGGTGATACTGGCAGACCTGAATTAGTAATATTTATAGACGAGGCCCACTTAATTTTTGATGAAGCATCTAAAGCGCTTCATGACCAAATAGAAAGTATTGTAAAGCTTATTCGCAGTAAAGGGGTTGGACTATATTTTGTAACGCAAAACCCAACCGATGTTCCCGAAGCCGTACTGAGTCAATTAGGGCTTAAAGTACAACACGCCCTTAGAGCCTTTACTGCAAAAGACAGAAAAGCTATTAAACTAACAGCACAGAACTATCCTATTTCTGAGTATTACGATACCGAAACGGTATTAACATCGCTTGGCACAGGAGAAGCTCTTGTTTCTGCCCTAGACGAAAAAGGCAGGCCTACGCCATTAGCCGCAACTATGATGCGCGCACCTATGAGCCGCATGGACATATTAACAGCGACTGAATTAGAAGCACTTGTAACAGCGTCTAAACTGGTAAAAAAATATAACGATACTATAGACAGAGAGAGTGCTTACGAAATGTTAAACGCTAAAATAAAACAAGCCGAGGCCGAACAGGAACGCGCCAAAACAACCCGAAAAAGCACCACTACAAGCTCTAGAAAAAGTACAGCCATGAATCCTGTTATAAAAGTACTAACCAGCGCCACTTTTATTAGAAGTGTATTTGGAATATTAAACAAAGTGATAAAAAAATAACTATTTTCACGCCCTCAAAACAAAATACTAAAACAATTATTTTCTATAATGAAAAACTCTATTTTAAGCTTAACCGCTCTAAGTTTACTTTTTTTCAACTGTAATTCAGAATCAGATCCTTTTTTAATCCAGAAGAATAGCATTGGGGCATTAACGGCAACCTCGCAAGTTAAAGACCTAGAAACTATTTTTAAAAACGATTCTGTTGTAAAGTTCGAGCCAGGCACACCATTTACAGGCAGTATCAACGAAATTGAAGTCTTTGAAAAAGGAGGAAAAAAACTTCTCACTTTATCGCCAAGTGCACTTCAAGACTCGACTGCAGTTATAAAAACTGTTCAAGTTTTAGATCCGCGTTATAAAACCAATACCGAGCTGTCTACATTGAGCACCTTTAAAGATATTGCAGATCACTATAAAATTTCCAGCATCGATAATTTAATAAATTCGATTGTGGTTTCTGTAGACGAACTTAACGCCTCGTTTACTATAGATAAAATGGAATTACCTTCAAACTTACGCTTCGATATGACCTTACACATTGAAGCTTCACAAATTCCAGACAACGCAAACATTAAATACTTTTTCTTAAATTGGTAATTTATAAAAGCCTATGAAAAATTCACTTGTCTCCAAACTGCTCGTTTTTATTGCTCGAAAAAGACTCGAAACAAGTGAAACTGCTACAGCACCTTCTCTAAAAGAAGTTGTTCCTATTGTTAGATCGCTACAGGTAGAACTCAGCCACGCCATAAAAGAATACATTTATATTATTATAGGCGTATTCTCGGCAGGTTTTGGCCTTAAAGGTTTTTTACTTCCTAACCGATTTATCGATGGAGGCGCAACAGGTATCTCTCTGTTACTAGAGCACCTCACCAACATTCCGTTAGGGTATCTATTAATAATGGTTAACCTACCATTTTTAATTCTAGGAGCCAAAACGTACAGTCTAAAATTTGCCTTAAAAAGCATCGCTGCTATTACCCTGCTTGCTTTTGTAGTCCATAACGTTGACTACCCTACCATTACCGAAGACAAACTTTTAATTTCTGTTTTTGGAGGATTCTTTCTTGGTCTGGGAATAGGAATGGCCATGCGTGGTGGCAGCGTTATAGATGGCACCGAAGTATTAGCCTTGTTTTTAAGTCGGAAATTATCGATAACCGTTGGGGATGTTCTATTTTTAATAAATATTGTTATTTTCTCTTTTGGCGCATATATTTTATCTATAGGAACAGCCTTGTACGCCATTTTAACTTATTTATCGGCTGCAAAAACAGTCGATTTTGTAATAGACGGTGTCGAAGAATATGTAGGCGTTACCATTATTTCAGACAAACATGAAGACATCCGTATTATGGTAACCGAAAAACTACGCCGCGCCTGTACCATTTACAGCGGAAAAGGAGGTTACCAAAATGGGCAGATTCACGAAAAAGACATCATTTACACTGTAGTTACCCGTTTAGAACTTGCTAAATTAGAAACCGAAATAGACAAAATAGACCGGAATGCCTTTATAATAATGGGTCTTGTTAAAGATTTAAGAGGCGGAATGATTAAAAGAAAACCTCTAAAATAACACCTATGAAAGCTTATCAAATTCAGAAAACGCCTTTTGAAGTGCCAACTACAGACGGTAAAATTATAAAAGAACATTTTGGATTGGCTTCAACTGGAGATTCCGAAATAAGTATTGCACACATGGTGGCTCCTCCGGGTTGGAGCGAACCTTTCCAAACGCCAGAATTTGATGAATATACCTTTATTATTAAAGGCAAAAAACAGTTTATTATCAACAACGAAACTATAGTACTAGAAGCAGGTCAATCTATTAAAATAAATAAACACACCCGTGTACAATATTCTAATCCATTTACGGAACCTTGCATATATCTAGCCATTTGTACGCCTGCATTTTCTATTAATACCGTTAATAGAGAAAGTGAATGAAAAACATTATTATAAAATCGGTCGGGAATTACCTCAACCTGTTAAGTTATATTTCTAAACAATATGCTGCCAATAAAGCTTTAAACCTTTTTACAAAACCAAGAAAAGGTAAAATAACCAGTGCTCAAGCCGATTTTTTAAATACAGCCTATAAGGAAGAATTTAACTATAACGGTAAAAATATTATGAGTTACAGGTGGCTTGGTAAAAAACAAACCATTTTACTCGTACACGGATGGGAAAGCAATGCCTCCAGATGGCAACAACTAATCGCCTACCTGAATAAGCACGATTACAGCATAATTGCCTTAGATGCTCCTGCACACGGAAATTCTGGCAGCACGTATTTCAACGCTTTACTCTATGCCGAATATATTAATATTATTGCCCAGCGTTTTAAGCCCCAAATTATTATCGGACATTCTGTTGGAGGCATGGCAACAACTATTTTTCAAAACAAATACCAAATTAAAAGTATCGAAAAATTGATACTACTTGGCGCGCCTTCAGAATTTAAAGACATGGTAAATCGCTATGTTAACCTACTAGGCTACAACACCAGGGTTTCGCTTCAACTAAACAAAACAATAAAAAAACGTTTTGGAGCTGAACCACAACGCTTTTCTACTGCGCAATTTTTAAAAGAGGTAAACACTAAAGGGCTTATCATTCACGATAAAAACGATCCCGTTATTCCCTACGAAGATGCGTTATTGATTAAAGATGAATTTAAAAACAGTACCCTAATTACAACTGAAGGCTTAGGACACTCGTTAAAAGACCATTCTGTAATTGAACATATTTATAACTTTATCGCTACTTAACTTATCGCTATATTTGCACTATGGAAACAGAGTTAAAACGCATAAACAAATACTTAAGCGAAGCTGGTTATTGTTCTAGAAGGGAAGCAGACAAACTTATAGATGCTGGTCGTGTTACCATTAACGGCATTGTACCAGAAATGGGCACCAAAGTTGGCCCCAACGACACTGTTGCTGTAGATGGTAAAACCGTTAGCAACAGTAACAGCAATTTTGTTTATTTGGCATTTAACAAACCAGTAGGTATTGTTTGCACTACAGATACGCGTGTAGAAAAAGATAATATTATAGATTTTATTAATTATCCTAAACGCATCTTCCCTATTGGTCGTTTAGACAAGCCCAGCGAAGGACTTATTTTTTTAACAGACGATGGCGATATTGTAAACAAAATTTTACGCGCCAGTAACAATCATGAAAAGGAATATATTGTTACGGTAGACAAACCCATTTCGCAAACTTTTATAGAACGAATGTCTAACGGCGTGCCTATTTTAGACCGTGTAACTAAAAAGTGTAAAGTAGAAAAAATAGATTCCTATACGTTTAGAATTGTTCTCACCCAAGGTCTTAATAGGCAAATTAGACGAATGTGTGAGTATTTAAATTATGAAGTTTTAACTTTAAAACGCATCCGGATTATGAATATAAAACTGGATGTTCCTGTTGGAGAATATCGCGAATTTACTAAAGAAGAACTTAAAACCCTTCAACATTTAATTGAAGACTCTAAAAAAACATTTACGCCACCAACACGAGCTTCAAGACATCGAAAATCTTAGTTTAACGTTTTTAAATTGGTAGAATATGCAAATTTCACCAATTCGCCTATGGTATTTAAACCCAGTTTCTTTTTAATATTTTTTTTATGTTTATCTACCGTATGCTGAGAGATGTTTAAAGTATCGGCAATCTCTTTGCTCGTTTTTCCCGTAGCCAACACTATAAGCACTTCTTTTTCGCGTAATGTTAAATCTTTTAATTTATTTTGATTTTCTGCTTTAACCACTAATTTCTTTTCCTGTCTTTTAAAATTTAAGTGTGCCAAATCGAGGGTTAATACGAGTTGCGATTCGTTAAAAGGTTTCAATAAATAGGCGTAAGGCAAGGTCTTTTTTGCACGTTCTAAAATTTCGGGGTTATCGTATGCTGTTAAGTACACCACAGGTACAGGCTTAATTAAAGAAAAAGCTTCTATAACCTCTATACCATCTTTATCGGTATTTAAATTGACATCGCACACCACAACATCAATAAGCTTATTATTATAAATCTTTAAAGCTTCGGTATAATTTCTGGCAGTAGAAACCACAAATCCGTTTTTCTTTTCTAAAGACATTTTTATATCCATTGCTACTATAAGTTCGTCTTCTATTAGTAAAACATGTTTCATGAGCATTGTATTATAATTGTGTTTTTTACTCCGTTTTGTAGCGTTGTTTTTAACTCTGCATTCATTTGATTTGCCATAACCCGAACCAATTCTAAGCCCAAAGCATTGGGCCGCACCTGATCTGCTTGATACCCTTTACCATTATCGGAAATACTTACAAGTAAACTACTGTCATGCTTAACACATGCCACCTCCAACACATTACTTTCGGAAAAAGTAGTAAAGGCATATTTATAAGTATTCGTTATCAATTCGTTTACAATTAAGCCCAAAAGCGTCGTGTTTAAATCGCAAATACAATTGGGCTCTATATTGAATTTTACTTTAAATTTAACCGATTGCTCATCAGAGAGCAAGGCAACCACTTGTAACGTAAACTCTTCTAAAAACTTCGAAATATCGATTTTTCCTTCTTGAGCATTCAAGTCGTTTTGAATGTAAGATATAGTTAAAATTCTATTTTTAGCAATATTTAAAGTGTCTTTTACAGCCTTATCTGAAACATTTTGAGCTTGCATACTCAACAAACTGGAAATGATTTGAAGGTTATTTTTCACTCTATGATTCAGCTCTTTCATTAAAAACTCTATATTTTCCTTTTGAGTTTTTGTTGTGATATTAGAACGTTTTAATTCGCTGTTCTTTTCGATTAAATCTTTAGTACGACTCGCCACCAAACGCTCTAACTTCAACTTATCACGTTTTAATTTAGAGGTCTTAAATCTATAAAACCAAACTCCAGAAAGCACCAACAGCATACCGATAAGAATTTTAAACCACGAGGTTTGATACCAAGGCGGCACTATAATAAGATGTAAAGATTTGATATTAGGATTCCACTCGCCAACATCGTTCGATGCTTTTATTTTAAGTGTATAATCTCCAGGATTCAAGTTAGTATAAGTAACATTATTTTTTTTAGTCACCGGACTCCATTGGTCATCAAAATTATCTAATTTATATTGGTACGAGCACTTGGCTGGATTTAAATAATTTAATGCCGAAAAATTAAAAGTCAGAACATTTTCTCTGCTTTTAAACACTAGTGTATCTTTAAACATTTCGTTTAAAGCAATAGGTTTATTAAACAATTCTACCGACTCGATATATATATTTGGCAAATGCGGATTGTCTATTATTTTTTTGGGGTTTATAATATTAAATCCGTTAATCCCTCCAAAATAAAGTTGTCCTTCATCATCTTTATAAAAAGACTTACCATTAAATTCGTTATCCTGTAAACCATCATCGGCGGTATAATTTTTAAATGTTCTGGTTATCGGGTTAAATACAGACAAACCGTAATTTGTACTCATCCATACATTTTCATTATCATCTAATAACAAACCGTAAACAAAGTCGTTAGGAAAGCCTTTTTGTTTAAAAAACAACTCTGTTTGCTGGGTACTAGAGTCTAAAAAAGTAAGCCCTGAACTAGTGCCTATCCAAATATTACCATTACAATCTTCGGCTAAAGAAAACACTCTATCATTAGTTAAATTGATATTTGCATCGGAGTTTGTTGTATAATGATGCACTTTATTTGCCGAAGTTATTTTATACAATCCCTGGTCTGTACCTATCCATATATTGTGATTGGAATCGATTAAAGAGGTCCTTGCCCTATTTATCTGTTTATTATTTAACAATACCGGTGTAAAGGTTTCCTTTTTGGTATCGAACTCTGTAATACCTCCGGCCCATGTGCACACCCACAATTTATCGTTAGATACTGGTATTATCTCCAACACTTCATTATCAGGCAAACTGTTTGCTTCATTTTCCCGATGCAACCATTGTCTAAAACTATCTGTGCTATCTACATATTTCATTAAACCATCGGTAATACCTCCAGCCCATAAATTTCCAGTAGCATCTTTACAAAATGTATAAGTAATTCCCTTTTTACCCTTTTCATACAAGGCGTAAGAATTGTTTAAAACATTGTATTTTACCGTTCCTGCATAAGTACCAAGCCATAACAACGAGTCGTTTTCTCTGTAGATAGGAAAAATACTAATCCGCTGGTCTTCGTATAATTTGGGAAAGTGAATACTATGACTCTTAAATTTATTTTGAAATTTATTATAGTGAAACAGTCCTTCGCCTTCGGTACCAAACCAAACATTACCATTATCATCTCCCAAAAACTCAGTTAAGCTCACCGCAGCATAATGCTTGTTTTCTTTATTATTTTTAAATACCACAGGCTGATACAAGTTGGTAACAGAATTATATTTTAAAATACCTTTTGTAGTGCTAATTAAATATTCAAATTCATTCAGTTTGTAGCCACCAGTTACGTCATGACTAATACTACTTTTAATAAACGTTTGCTGTAATTTGTTATAAATATAAACTCCGTGATTGGTACCTATATACACTTGATCTTTACTATTAATAAAACATGAAATTGTTTCTGGCTTAAAAGTTTCATGCTGTCGAAATTCATGAGTTTGAAAATTAAACTCTAATAAACCAGACTGGCTAGTTGCTAACCAATACCTATTAAAGCCAACCGAAATAACATCTTCAACTTTATTTTCGGCATACTTTTCTGGAAGATGATAAATACGATGCGATTTATCGTCTCGATTAAAAAGTACAAAATTATTTTTAACAGAAAACAATACATGTTTAGTATTAAACGGAAGAATTTTGTACGCTACATTAAAATCGTCTTGATTTTTACTTTTAGGACGAAAAGTAAAAAAACGGTTTTCGCTTCTCTTATACCCTACAATCCCCTTAGAATTAGTAGCAATCCATAAGGTATCGTTCACCGAGAAAAGTCCACGAATATGGTCGTCTGGAATAGAAATGGAATCTTTAGGGTTAGCTACATAACTTTTAAATTCGTAACCGTTAAACCGATGTAAGCCATCCTCTGTGCCCACCCATACATAACCCATATCATCTAAAGCTAAAGCCTTGGTATTAAGCTGCAACAAGCCGTGCTCCTGCCCTAAATAATTTATTTGAATAACTTCTGTTGTTTGTGCGTAACTGAAACTACAACACAACAGAACAAAACAAATTAGTTTTATGTTTTTCAAAAGTGGTTAGTTAGATTAGATTGCATTAAGCTAACCCTTTTTTTTGAATAAAAAAATAAGCATAGTTACTTATAATTATAACTATGCTTACAATAATGTTTTATGTAGTAAATTTTAGACGTTTTTTCTGTGTCGCTCGCAAGCTAACAAGGTGTTTTTTAACAGCATGGCAATTGTCATTGGCCCCACACCACCTGGAACAGGTGTTATGTAACTTGCTTTTTTGCTTACATTTACAAAATCCACATCACCAGTAATTTTATAACCTTTTTCGGTAGAATCATCAGGCACGCGTGTAATTCCAACGTCGATAATAACCGCATCATCTTTTACCATTTCAGCTTTTAAGAAATTAGGCACGCCCAAAGCAGAAATGATAATATCCGCTTGCGATGTAATTTGTGTAATATTTTTAGTGTGACTATGGGTTAAGGTTACAGTAGAATTCCCAGGAAAACCTTTACGTCCCATTAAAATACTCATTGGGCGCCCAACAATGTGAGAACGACCAATTACTACAGTATGCTTTCCTTTGGTTTCTACGCCATAACGATCTAACAATTCTAAAATTCCGAAAGGTGTTGCCGGGATAAAGGTTGTCATATCCAAAGCCATTTTACCAAAGTTTGCTGGATGAAAACCATCTACATCTTTATCTGGATTTACAGCCAACAATACTTTTTGCTCATTAATTTGCTCCGGTAAAGGCAATTGTACGATAAACCCATCGATATTAGGATCTTCGTTAAGCTCGTGAATTTTGTCTAACAACTCGACTTCACTTGTCGTATTGGACATTTTTACTAAAGTCGATTCAAAACCTACGCGCTCGCAAGCCTTTACTTTACTACCAACATAAGTTAAACTAGCACCATCGTTACCCACCAAAATAGCAGCTAAATGTGGTACTTTTTCACCTTTAGCTTTCATTTTTTTGACTTGCTCGGTGATTTCGTCTTTAATATCGTTACTAACTTTTTTTCCGTCTAGTATAGTCATATTTTTTAGTATTGAGTATTGAGTAAACAGTATGCAGTTTTAGTTCTCGGTTGATTTGAAATTTAATAGAACGAAAACTACCTCATATTCTTCATTGCTTGCATCATGCGTTTTCCGCCACCGCCTTGCATCATTTTCATCATTTTGCTCATTTGGTCGAACTGCTTTAACAGTTGATTCACCTGCTGAACAGAGGTTCCTGAGCCTTTACCAATACGCTTTTTACGACTAGCATTAATGATGGCTGGTTTAGTGCGCTCTTCTGGTGTCATAGAATGGATAATAGCTTCTATATGTTTAAAGGCATCGTCGTCAATATCGATATCTTTCATCATTTTTCCAGCACCAGGAATCATACCAATCAGGTCTTTCATATTCCCCATTTTCTTGATTTGCTGAATCTGATTTAAGAAATCGTCGAAACCAAACTGATTCTTGGCAATTTTCTTTTGAAGTTTTCTAGCTTCTTCTTCGTCAAATTGCTCTTGAGCACGCTCTACAAGCGACACCACGTCTCCCATACCTAAAATACGGTCGGCCATACGAGAAGGATAGAACACATCTATAGCTTCCATTTTTTCACCAGTACCAATAAATTTAATTGGTTTATCTACTACCGATTTAATGGTTATGGCAGCACCACCACGGGTATCACCATCTAGTTTGGTTAAGATAACTCCGTCGAAATTCAAGACATCGTTAAAGGCTTTTGCCGTGTTTACTGCATCTTGACCTGTCATGGAGTCTACAACAAATAAGGTCTCTTGTGGCTTGATGGCGTTATGAATATTCGATATTTCGGTCATCATGGCTTCATCTACGGCCAAACGTCCTGCGGTATCTATAATCACCACATTATGGCCGTTTGCTTTGGCATGTGCAATACCAGCTTGTGCTATAGCCACTGGATCGCTATTGCCCTTATCGCTATAAACATCTACTTTTATTTGTTCGCCCACCACGTGTAACTGATCGATCGCTGCTGGACGATACACATCACAAGCTACCAATAATGGTTTCTTTGTTTTTTTGGTTTTAAGGTAATTGGCTAATTTACCAGAGAAAGTTGTTTTACCAGACCCTTGTAAACCCGACATTAAAATAACGCTTGGTGTGCCCGATAAATTAATACCAGCGGCATCGCCTCCCATTAATTCGGTTAATTCGTCTTTCACGATTTTAACCATCAACTGCCCTGGCTGTAAAGCTGTTAATACGTTTTGACCTAAAGCTTTTTCCTTTACTCTATTGGTAAAATCTTTAGCAATTTTAAAGTTAACATCGGCATCCAATAAGGCACGACGCACTTCTTTTAAGGTCTCTGCAACATTTACTTCGGTTATACTTCCGTGTCCTTTAAGAACGTGTAACGCTTTATCTAACTTTTCGCTTAAATTATTAAACATATACTTTCATCAAAATTTTAAGAAGTGCAAATTTAATGATTTGAAGCGTATTAAAGAAGTATTACAAAAAAAAGTGAAGCGTTTTTAAATTTTCACTCTTTTTAAAATAATATTCGTGAATTCGAGGCATAAAACCTAACTAAAAAAACTCACGGTATTGCATCACGCGAAAATCGATAGTATTGAATTCTGGATTTCGTTGCTTTAATTGTTTGTACAGTGGCATACTACCAACAGCGCGATTGGCTGCTCCCGATGGCGCGGTTAAGGATACGGTTTTTATGATTCTTTCTTCTAATTGAAATTCATGAATTCGCGGCACCTCAACTTCTACTTTCCGCAACGCGATGTTATATGTTTTTAAATGTTTTCTGAAGAAATATTCAGGACCGTTTTTACTATTTCCTCCTGTAAATAACAAGGTGTCAATCTTCGGAAATTGCTTCAAATAATAGATTAGATCGCGCAATTGAATGTTTTGCATCCCTAAATCGGAGGCATCTATTTTGTCTCGTTCTGCAGAAGCTACGATATCACAAATACCAATTCCTCTTGATTTCAAAAAAGTTTTACGTTGAAGAATTGCTGCTTCTGAATTTTCAAAAACCAAATTCAAATTGAATATTTTATCTAAAATCGGCCATAATTGTCCATCGATACTGCCATAACAAAAATTGACATCGCCGGGTTTCAAATCACCTGTAGAAAATCGCGGCGGCGGCAAGGTTCCGACAATTAATTTCGTTGCATTTTCAGGAATATAAGGTGGATACGGGTGTTCGTGAACAAACATGAATTTTGTGGTTTAGGCTAAAATTAGTATTTTATCTGTACGTTTCATTCATTCAAAAAAACAAAAAAACATGGGCAAAGGCGATAAAAAAACAAAACGCGGCAAAATTTACCGAGGCACATACGGTGTAACGCGACCACGAATTAAGAAAAAAGTAAAACCTGAAACTAAGATAAACGTCGATAAAGGCACTGTTGTTAGCAAGTAGCTATTGCTTGTATTTGCTCCCAATTTTCTTTCCTAACATATACGCCGAAATAATGGCGAATACAATTATAAACAAAGTTGCAAATACATACAGCGTGTACAATACAGGTTGTTCTTTAGAGTTAAAACACCTGCCAAAAAACATACAGGCTTCAAGTTTTTTTTCGGATGTTAATGTCAAAACAGCACTAATTAACAACATTAATGCCAATCCAGACAAAATGTAGGTCGACGTATAATTTCGGGGTTGTTTGCCTGTGGCTTTAAATCGTTCGCGCTGATCTTCTGTGCGTTTATTATCTTGTAAAGACCAACTCTTCTGCGGTCGAGAGCTGTTCATCGTAACGGTAATTTTCGTAATTAAATCCTTTTAAATCGTCTATGGTTTTAGCATTGGTATCGACTACGTAACGTGCCATATAACCGCGAGCCAGTTTAGCATAAGTCATAATCACCTTATATTCGCCATTTTTAAAGTCTTTAAATGTGGCATTTACAACTGGCACTTTTAAAGCTTTTTTATCGATCGCTTTAAAGTATTCGTTACTCGCTAAATTCAAGAATAATTCATTGTCTTCCAAATCATTGTTTAAGGCTTCTACTATCGATTTTTTCCAGAATTCGTACAAGTTTTTTTTAGTACCGATTGGCATTTTTGTCCCCATCTCTAAACGATACGGCTGAATAAGGTCTAATGGTTTTAAAATACCGTACAGTCCAGAAATAATACGCACTGTATTTTGAAGTGTTCCTAATTTATCTTCAGGAATGGTATATGCATCAAAGCCACGATACACGTCGCCACTAAACGCATAAATAGCCTGCCTGGCATTGTCTTTGGTAAATGGCAAGCTCCATTGCTGATTTCGTTCGTAATTTAATTGCCCTAAAGCATCCGAAATATGCATTAATTTAGATAAACTCTTGGCCGATTTCTTTTTCACCACTTTATTAATACGCTCGGCTTCTTTTAAAAAAACGGCCTCGGTAGTAACTTCGGTTGGCAATTCGCTTTCGAAATCTAAAGATTTAGCTGGAGATAAAACTAATTTCATAATAAGGTTTGATGGAATTAAACTTGATTTGTCTGATATTTTCTAAAACAAAACTACAAACTAAACAGCTGGATTACTATTGCTAAATACTGTTGTTTTTTATTACAGTATAATTAAAATTTATTCTTCTGCTGCATCCACATCTTGATGCTTCACATAGTTCCGCCACTTTTCGATACACAACTGCATATCGTCTGGAATTTCGGAATTAAAGCGCATGAATTCTTTAGTTTTCGGGTGCTCGAACCCTAAAGTTTTGGCATGTAGCGCTTGTCTTGGCAAAACTTTAAAACAGTTGTCTACAAACTGTTTGTACTTGGTAAAGGTGGTACCTTTTAAAATTTTCTCGCCACCATAACGCTCGTCGTTAAATAAAGTATGCCCAATATGCTTCATATGCACACGAATTTGGTGTGTACGTCCGGTTTCCAGTTTACAAGACACTAAAGTTACATAGCCTAAACGCTCGATAACTTTGTAATGGGTTACAGCTGGTTTTCCTTTATCGGCTTCGTCGTCTAAAAACACCGTGTTTTGCAAGCGATTTTTAGGGTGCCTTCCTATATTACCTTCAACAGTACCTTCGTCGTCCTCCATATTACCCCAAACAATGGCCACATATTCGCGCTCCGATGTTTTCTCGGCAAACTGAAACGATAAATTTGCCATAGCTTCTTCGGTTTTTGCAACCACTAAAAGTCCGCTAGTATCTTTATCTATGCGATGCACCAAACCGGGTCTTCCCGATGAATTTTCTGGCAGATTATCGAAATGATATATTAACGCATTTATTAAGGTTCCGGAATAATTACCATGTCCAGGGTGCACTACCATGCCAGCTGGTTTATTCACCACCAAAACATCGTCGTCTTCGTATACAATATCGATAGGAATATTTTCTCCTACTAGTAGATTTTCGTACGGCGGATGGGCAAACAATACCTTTATAACATCGTTACCTTTTACTTTGTAATTAGATTTTACAGGCACGCCATTCACATAAATATTACCCGATTTTGCAGCTGCCTGAATTTTATTTCGGGTTGCATTTTCTACAAAATTCATTAAATATTTATCTATACGTAAAGGCGATTGCCCTTTTTCGGCAATAAAAGCATAGTGCTCGTAAAGTTCGTCTTCTGCCTCATCGGTCTCTGGTGTGTAGTCGCTCATAATTTACTGTGGTCTGTTTCCATTACCCAATACCAAATCTATTTTAGAAGTTTTTGGCAACTTATCGCCTGACTGGATATCTTTTCCTTCAAAAGTCATTTTTAAAACCATGTCTTTACCTATATTATCTACATAGGTAATGTTACCTACAGCAAAACCTAAAGCTTCTAAAGTAGGTTTTGCTTGTCTAAAAGTACGCTCCTCTAGTTCTGGAACCAATACTTTTCTGTATCCTGACGGATTGAGTGTAATATAAATTTTACGGTCTTCTTTTACTTTAAATCCTGGTTTTGGGTCTTGCTCTATTACCGAAAACTTTGGATAATCGGGATTAAAATTAGCCGAATCTTGAATTTGCATGACCAAATGGTTGTGCTCTAACTCCATTTTTGCCATATCTATAGACTTACCTGTTAAATCTGGTACGGTTTCGAACTCACCATGATTGGTAGTCGCATCTAGCCAACGTAGCATAAGATAACACACTACAAAAATGGCTACTACCGCCAACAATACATTTAGAAAAAAAGTTTTACTGGTAAGAAATTTAATAACGCTCATGAATGGAAATTTGATAAGCAAATATATAAAAACCGTTCTGTTTTTACTTTTGATTAATAAATGATATTTTAGCTAAACGATTTTTTCCATCGTTTGTTATTGTTATGAAAAAAAATATCGCCATCATTATGGGTGGGTATTCCAGCGAATACGAAATCTCTTTAAAAAGCGGTAATGTAGTTTACCAATCGTTAGACGCCTCGAAATACAACAGTTACAGAGTTCATATTTTTAAAGAAAAATGGGTTTATGTAAACGATCAAGACGAAGAATTTCCAATAGACAAAAACGACTTTTCCACAATGGTTAACGGCACAAAAATCAGTTTCGACTGTGTGTTTAATGCCATTCATGGCTCACCAGGCGAAGACGGATTTATACAAGGGTATTTTCAACTATTAAATATACCGCATACCAGTTGCAACATGTACCAGGCTAATATTACTTTTAATAAGCGTGATCTGCTAAGTATTTTAAAACCTTATGCCATAAAAACAGCCGAATCGTACTTTTTAAATCTCGGTGATGATATTAACGAAGATGCCATTGTTGCCAAAGTAGGTTTACCTTGTTTTGTAAAGGCCAATAAGGCCGGAAGCAGTTTTGGGGTAACGAAAGTTTACAAAAAAGAAGATTTAAAAAATGCTATAGACATTGCTTTTAAAGAAGACGACGAAATTATTATCGAATCGTTTTTAGAAGGCACCGAAGTATCGGTAGGTGTTATTACCTATAAAGGCGAAACCAAAGTGTTGCCCATAACCGAGATTGTAAGCAAGAATGATTTTTTTGACTATAACGCCAAATATTTAGGTCAGTCCGAAGAAATTACCCCCGCCAGATTAACACCAGATCAAGAACAAAAAGTAACCCAATTAGCAAAAAAAGTCTACGAGGTTCTCAAAATGAAAGGCTTCTCCCGAAGTGAATATATCTTTAAAGATGGTGAACCCCATTTATTAGAAATGAATACTATACCAGGAATGACCAAAGAAAGCATTTTACCCCAACAAGCCGCTGTTGCTGGCATATCGCTTACCGATTTATTTGACAGTGCTATTGAAGAAGCTTTAAAATAAAAACTGTAATTTTATACCATGAGACGAGCTATTTTTCCTGGATCTTTCGACCCCATTACTTTAGGCCATTACGACATTATTAAAAGAGGCGTAAAACTTTTTGATGAAGTAGTAGTTGCTATTGGTGTTAACTCCGAAAAAAAATACATGTTCGATCTCGAGGTCCGCAAACAGTTTATAGAAGAAGCGTTTAAAAAAGAACCAAAAGTAAAAGTAGTTACCTACGAAGGTCTAACAGTAGATTTCTGTAAAGAAATTGATGCCCAGTTTATTTTACGCGGACTAAGAAATCCAGCCGACTTTGAATTTGAAAAAGCCATTGCCCACACCAACAGAAAACTCTCTAAAATAGAAACTGTGTTTTTACTTACTGCTGCCAGAACTTCATTTATAAGCTCTAGCATTGTTAGAGATGTTATTAGAAACAAAGGCGATTACAAAGTATTGGTCCCTAAAAGTGTTAATTTAAATAGCCTGTAATTCCACTAAACATCTTTTAAAAAAATCCCTGCTGCGTGTACCATCAGCCAAGTAACACAGCATATTATTTAACAGGCAACCGACTCTTTAAAAAAACCAAGAACCGAAGCAAACCAAAGCTTCTATTCAAGATACCGATATCAATATTAAAACTGATACTCAGATAATGGCTTCGGGAACTTCTCAGGATCGGCAGCCAAGTGGTAACGCGGATCGTGAACATCTTCCACAATCACCTCTCTAAACTTCGGATTCGCCTTATACATTAAAGTTTTACAATCTTCGCTTAAATGCTTCAACTTAATCGTCTTGCCTTGCTCTTCGTATTTATTTACAATATTCGTGATGGCTTCTAAAGCTGAATGATCGCTTACGCGAGATTCAACAAAATCGATAATCACCTCATCGGGATCGTTTTTCACATCGAACTTTTCATTAAAAGCAGTAATCGACCCAAAGAATAAAGGCCCCCAGATTTCGTAGGTCTTCACTTTACCGTCTTCGGAATAACGCTTTCTGGCACGAATCTTTTTAGCATTTTCCCAAGCGAAAGCCAAAGCCGAAATAATCACTCCAACAAAAACCGCAATAGCTAAATCGTAAATTACCGTTACCGCCGAAACGATTACCAACACCACAGCATCTGCCACAGGTATTTTTCTAATAATTCGGAAACTCGACCAAGCAAAGGTTTCAATCACCATCATAAACATCACACCAACTAACGCCGCAATAGGCACTTGCTCTATATATTTATCTGTAAATAAAATGAAAGTTAATAAAGTTACAGCCATCATTACTCCCGACAATCTACCACGACCACCAGCATTTATATTAATAACAGTTTGCCCAATCATACCACAACCACCAGTGCCACCAAACAAGCCACTAACCATATTTCCTGCACCTTGTGCTATACATTCTCTATTACTATTACCACGGGTTTCGGTCAATTCATCTACTAAATTCATAGTCATTAAAGACTCTATTAACCCAACCGAAGCCGCTAAGAAAGCATACGGCAAAATAAATTGAAGCGTATCGAGATTAAATGGTAAATACTGCCATAATTCTAAGTTTGGAGTTGGGAACTCGCCTTTCAGTCCGGTACCTCCACCTTCAACTATATAAGATCCTACGGTACTCACATCCAAACCTCCAAAAATAGTCACCGCCGTAGTAACCAAAATAGCTGTTAAGGCCGCTGGAATTTTAGTTGTAATTCTGGGTAACAACCAGATAATGCCCATGGTTAAGGCCACAAGACCAATCATGGTATAAAGTTCTGTACCTTCCATCGGGATATTAATATATTGCTTAACACCCTCGGCAGTAATTTCTAATTTTTTATGAGAAAACATACGCACTTGCGCCAGAAAAATAACAATAGCCAGACCGTTTACAAAACCCAACATAACAGGATGTGGAATTAACCTAACAAAACGCCCTAATTTAAACACACCTGCTGCAATCTGAAAAATTCCCATTAAAATTACGGCTGCTAAAAGATAAAAGTATCCCATATTTTCCACAGGCGTTTCAAACAACATGCCTTTAGTATGCCCTTCGGAGATAAGATGCACAAAAATAACAGCAACCGCACCTGCCGCACCAGAAATTAACCCTGGGCGACCACCAAAAATAGCTGTAATTAGCCCCACTATGAAGGCTCCGGAAAGTGCCACCAACGGATCTATTTGAGCCACGAAAGCAAAGGCTACTACTTCGGGAATCATGGCTAACGATACAGTAACTCCTGCTAAAACATCATCTTTTGGGTTAGGTGTTATTTTCCTAATAAAATCGGTCATGTTTCTGTTTTTTTTTAAGCGGCAAAAATACAGTTAAAATAGCGTCCTGCAAGTTCTTACTGTAATAATTTCATTAAGTTTGAACCAAATTTACAAAAAATGAAATCCCTAAAGTCTGTTTTACTTAGTCTTGTAATAACCACTGGTTTACACGCCCAAATTAACAATACGTTTTTAACACATTTCGAAAAAAGTAACGGTACCGAAACCGCAACGTATCAGGAAGTGATTCAGTTTTACGAAACTTTAGCTAAATCGTTTCCTGAAATTCACATAGAAACTGTTGGACAAACCGATTCTGGCAAACCGCTTCACCTTATCACTTTAAATCCCGATAAGGATTTCAATTTTTCTGAAATCGGAGAAGATAAACGTATTTTACTCATCAATAACGGCATTCATCCAGGTGAAAGCGATGGTATAGATGCCACCATGATGCTGTTTCGCGATCTTGCTCAAGGTAAAATTAAAATGCCCAAACACACGGTGTTAACCACCATTCCTATATATAATATTGGTGGAAGTCTAAACCGAAACTCAAGTTCCAGAACCAATCAAAACGGTCCTAAAGATTACGGGTTTAGAGGCAATGCCAGAAATTACGATTTAAATCGCGACTTTATTAAAAGCGACACCAAAAACAGTAAAGCGTTTGCCGAAATTTTTCATAAAGTAAATCCCGATGTGTTTATAGACAACCACGTAAGCAATGGTGCCGATTACCAATATACACTCACCCATTTATTTACCCAACACAATAAATTAGGTGGCGATTTAGGTAACTACCTACACACCCAAATGATGCCTGAATTAGAACAACAACTTGCCGCTAAAAACTGGGACATTACCCCTTACGTAAACGTTTTTAATCAGGTTCCTGAAATTGGATTTAGCCAGTTTATAGATCACCCAAGATATTCCACCGGATATACAACCTTGTTTAACACGTTGGGTATGATGGTTGAAACCCACATGCTGAAACCTTATAAACAACGTGTTGAAGGCACTTACGAACTGATGATAAGCATGATTGATTTAATTGAAAAAGATTACAAAACAATAAAAGTATTACGCGACCAAGCCAATCGCACTTTTGCAAATACTAAAACCTATCCGCTAAATTGGGTTGTAGACACCACTAAAAGCTCGACGCTTCAATTTAAGGGTTTTGAAGGCAGTTACACGACTAGCAAAATTACAGGCTTAAAACGTTTACAATACGACCGCAACAAACCGTTTACCAAATCTGTAACCTATCAAAATTACTTTAAATCCACTACAAGTATAAATATCCCGAAAGCTTACATAATTCCGCAAGGCTGGTATCCTATAATCGCGTTATTTGAATTGAATCAGGTAAAAATGAAACCGCTAGAAACCGATCAAACATTTTTGGTTGAAGCTTATAAAATTGAAGATTTTGAAACTTCGGAAACTCCTTACGAAGGCCATTATCTACACAAAAACACCAAAATATCTTCAAAAACCGTATCTAAAACCTTCCGAACTGGCGACATTTACATCGAAACCAACCAACCTGCCATTCGCTACTTATTAGAAACTTTAGAGCCTCAAGCCGTCGATTCGTTTTTCAACTGGAATTTCTTCGACAGTATTCTTCAGCAAAAAGAACATTTTTCGCCGTATGTCTGGGAAGATTTAGCTTTAGAGCTCTTAAACAACAATCCCGAACTCAAAGCCGAATTTGAAGCAAAACAACAAACAGATTCCGATTTTTCAAAAAATTGGTATGCGCAATTAGACTGGCTTCACAAACACAGCAAATATTACGAAACGACACATTTACAATATCCTGTATACCGACTCAATCATTAAAAAAACACATTGATTTACAAGCAATTATTTAACATTAAAAATTTTATTGAAAATGTAAATGATATTCAAAAATGATATACTTTTGATTAAAATTACTACCGCTATGAAGCGCCTTTAATGAACAAATACATTGTTGTCAATCAACCTGAAAAATGGAATTTTTCGATTGAGAATATTACAGTAATCTCTGCCCAAGATTACCTTACCAATCCAGAATACGCCTTAGTAAAAAAAGCAAGAATTTTCAATTTATGTAAAGATTATTCGTACCAATCTAAAGGGTATTACGTATCGCTTTTAGCAGAAGCTCGCGGGCATTTACCTATACCAACGGTAAAAAACATTGTCGATTTAAAAGCTTTAAAACTGGTTAGAATTGTATCGGATGAGTTTGACGATATCATTCAGCACAGCTTAAAAAACATAAAATCACAAGACTTTACCCTTAGCATTTATTTTGGACAAAATGTAGCGCAAAAATATAAAGAACTAAGCCTGTTGTTTTACAAACATTTTCAGGTACCTTTTTTACGTGTTAAATTTAACCACACCACAAAGTGGCACATACAAAGTATAAAGGCCATTTCGGAATCCGAAATACCATCGGAACACATCGAAAGCGTTCAGGAATTCGCTAATCAGTACTTTTCTAAAAAACGTTACGATATCCCGAAATTGAACAAAAGCGATTTCGATTTAGCCATATTAGTTAATCCAAAAGATCCGGCACCACCAAGCAACACGAAAGCCTTAAAAAAGTTTATCGATCTTGCTGAAAAAATGAATATTTACGCCGAATTGATAGAACCTAAAGACTTATCGCGTCTATCATCTTTCGATGCTTTATTCATTCGCCAAAGTACCGAAGTTAATAACGAAGCTTACGCCTTTGCCCGAAAAGCACAACAAGAAGGTATTGCCATTGTAGACTATCCTGATGCCATTTTAAAATGCTGCAACAAAGTCTATATGGCAGAAGCTTTGCAAAATGCGAACATTCCAACACCAAAAACACTTATTGTGCATAAGGACAATAAACATTTGGTTTTAGACACTGTTGGTTTGCCTTGCGTGTTAAAAGCACCCGATTCTACATTTTCGTTTGGCGTAAAAAAAGCAAAAACAGAACGCGAGTATCAGGATTTGGTCAATAACATGTTAAAAGAATCAGATCTCATTATCGCGCAAGAATTTTGTCCGTCAGATTACGATTGGCGTATTGGCATTTTAGATCACAAACCTTTTTTCGCCTGTAAATATTATATGGCAAAAGGCCATTGGCAAATTTACAACTGGAATGCTAAAAAGAAAACCGACCAAGATGGCGACGCCGAATGTGTCCCTATAGAGTCTGTACCAAAAAACGTTTTGAAGATGGCTATAAAATCGGCGAAACTTATCGGTTCAGGACTGTATGGCATCGACATTAAAGTGGTTAACAACACCCCAATGGTAATTGAAATTAACGACAACCCCAACATCGATTTTGGTGTAGAAGACGCCTATTATGGCGACACGGTTTACACTGAAATTTTAACAGCTTTAAAAACACGCTTAGACTAACAATGCATAAAAAATATCATCTTTTCGACGTGTATGGCATCGAGCTAGAATATATGCTCGTGCAACCTTCTAATTTAAAAATAGCACCTATAGTTGATGCCCTTTTCACCAAAAAGAAAGGCAAATTAACCTCGGATATTTCCAACGGAAAAATTGCCTGGAGCAACGAATTAGTGGCGCATGTAGTAGAACTTAAAACCAATGGGCCGACTAAAGATTTAAACGGATTATCGAAACTGTTCCATGAAAATATAACCGAAATTAATACGCTTTTAAAACCCCTACAAGCACAATTATTACCAAGCGCAGCGCACCCATTTATGAATCCCGTAACCGAAACCCAACTTTGGCAACACAGTTACAGCGAGGTTTACGAGCTTTATAACCGTATATTTAATTGCAAAAACCATGGTTGGAGCAATGTACAAAGTGCACACATTAATCTGCCTTTTTTTGATGACAAAGAATTTGAAAGACTACACGCCGCAATTCGTTTAATATTGCCGCTTATTCCAGGTTTAGCTGCGAGTTCGCCAATACTAGAAGGTAAAATTACAGGCTTTAAAGACACCCGTTTAGAATATTACAAAACCAACCAAAAGGAAATTCCTGAACTGGCCGGACTTATTATTCCTGAGCGCGCATTCACAAAATTAGATTATTACGCCACGATTTTCGAACCGATTAAAAAAGCTATAAAACCTTTTGACACGCACCATATTCTCGATCATTACTTTTTAAATTCACGAGGCGCTATTGCGCGATTTGACAGGAATGCGATAGAAATTAGATTAATCGATATTCAAGAATGTCCAAAAGCAGACTTAGCCATTTGCGCTTTAATTATTGAAGTATTAAAATTATTGGTCAATAAAAAACTAGCACCTTTAGCCATGCAAAAACGCTGGGTCAAAGAAGATTTATTCGCTATTTTAAATGATGCTATTAAATATGGCGAAACTACTATAATTACAAACTTAGATTACCTTAATGTATTTGATATTGAAAACGCCTGCACCATACAAAGCGTGTGGAAACACCTTTATGAATTAGCAAAACCCAACATTCATAAATCGCATTACATCACCATCGAAACGCTTTTAAATGAAGGGACTTTGGCAACAAGAATAACTCAAGCTCTCGCCAATGACAATTCTGAAAAGCATATAAAAAAGGTGTATTCTAAACTTGCAGAATGTCTTCAAAATAACACAATGTTTTTATAATGAAATTCGTTTTAACTTGCGAACATGGCGGGAATGACATTCCGAAACAGTATCAGTTTCTCTTTGAGAATTCAGAAGAAATTCTGGATTCTCATCGCGGTTACGATTTGGGCGCTCTCGATGTTTTCAAATATTTAAAACCACAGGCAGACTTTTCAAATTTTAGCGAAACAAGTCGCTTAGTCATAGAATTAAACCGATCGTTGCATCATAAAAATCTATTTTCAGAATTCACAAAAACGGCATCAAAACCCATAAAACAACAGCTTATTGAAAGCTATTACACGATTTACAGACAAGCTGTTGAAAATTACATAACACAAGCACTCAACAAAGGAGAAACCGTTATACATTTATCGGTTCATAGCTTTACCCCTATTTTAAACACCGTAGAGCGCCATTGCGATGTAGGTTTGTTGTACGACAGTTCTATACAAGCAGAAAAAATATTTTGCCATAAATTTAAAACGGAATTAACAAGACAAAACAAAGCCTTACACATTCGTTACAATTACCCATATCTAGGCAAAGCAGATGGTTTTACAAGTTATTTGCGAAAAAAATTCCCTGAGAATTATGTCGGTATCGAGTTAGAAATCAATCAAAAGTTCGCTAAAAACAATGCTATGCCCGTACCATTAAAGCAAACGCTATATAACAGCTTAAAAAATATCCTTCTTAAATAAGCAACCGAATATTAGCATACGAATTTTCTAAAGCTTGGGCAGCTTCCATTTCGCTTAACCATTCTACTTTAGTAATACCCTCGTTAATTTGCGGCCACAAATTACCCGTAAATGTAGTGGTCATCTCAAACCAGTGGGTAACCTTAATTTTATACTTCCCGTTGCGTTTAAATATATGATAGGTCGTTTCTAAAGGTTTTGTTATTTTTAATCCTTTAACTCCTGTTTCTTCCTCGACCTCACGTATAGACGTTTCTTCTATACTTTCTTTTGCCTCTGCTTTACCTTTAGGCAAATCCCATTTATCGTTTCTATAAATAAATAAAATTTGTCCTTCTTTATTATATACCTTACCTCCCCCGGCTTCAACTACAGGTAATTTTTTTAAAAACTTTTTTAAAAGTTTATCTTCATTTTTATGAATTAACCGCACCTCTTTTAAGTTAGTGTTGTTTAATTCTTTAATAACTTTCCCGAGTTGCACCGTATCTAGCAAATAATTTTTAAAATAGGTTTCTTGCTCAACCTTTGTCGTTAAAATAATAGGCTTATCGTTAACAAAAACTTTATACATAGTAAAATTTACTGTATTAATACGGTAAAAATATCAATTTTTAAAAGAAACGTATTAACTTTAAAAAAATAATTTTAATACTTTTAACTGCTACATAAATTTAAATTTATGTGTAGTTTTGCAACTATGATTTTTAATAAACATACCGCTCGAAAAACTGCTGAAGTTTTATTGCAAGTAAACGCTATAAAACTAAGCCCAAGTGCTCCTTTTACATGGGCATCTGGATGGAAATCACCTATTTACTGCGACAACAGAATAGTGCTTTCTTTTCCTCCTATCCGAAATTATATTCGCGAAACTATGGCCAAACAAATTGAAAAACAGTACGGAAAACCAGACGTAATTGCTGGTGTTGCTACTGGCGCAATTGGTATTGGTATGCTTGTTGCCGAATACTTAGGAGTTCCTTTTATTTATGTTAGACCAGAACCAAAAGGCCATGGTCGTAAAAACCAGATAGAAGGTTTTATACAAAAAGGGCAAAATGTAGTTGTTGTTGAAGATTTAATAAGTACTGGTAAAAGCAGTTTAAATGCTGTAAAAGCCCTACGCGAAGAACAATTGAACGTAAAGGGCATGATCGCCATTTTTTCGTATGGTTTTAGCGTGGCCCACGACAATTTCAAAAAGGAAAATGTAACACTACACACTTTAAGTAACTACGACAGTCTTCTAGAACAAGCTGTAGAAACCAACTACATATCGCAGTCTGAAGTGCAAACCTTAACAGATTGGAATGCCAACCCTAGCGAATGGAACGTTATTTGATATCCTTAAGATTTAAAACAAACATTCATGAAATTAGAATCACCTAAAGTTACAGTAAACAAATCGTCTCAAGATATTTTTGATTTTTTATCAGATATTAAAAATTTCGAAAAATTAATGCCAGAAAACATCAACAAGTTTGAAGTTTTAGAAGACGATAAATTTTTGTTTGCTTTACAAGGCATGCCAGAAATTGTACTTAAAAAGAAAGAAGTAATACCACCAAATAAAATCGTTTTAGGTGCTGCGGGCGGCAAATTAGATTTCGCTTTAACAGGTCATATTAACGAAACTAGCGAAGGCAACAGCGATGTACACCTTCAATTTGAAGGCGACTTTAACCCAATGATGGCCATGATGGTAAAAGGTCCAATTTCTAAATTTATAGAAACATTGGTTACTAAAATGCCACAAGCACTTTAATACAACAAACTTATTTCTTTTAAATCGAACGGTTTTATAAGCTGATCTTCAACAAGCACCTGTAAACAGCCTTGTTCTGTAACACCTCTTATAATACCAGAAAACATACGACCTTCGGCATCTAAAAATGTTGAAGGTTTATTTTTTTTAAACAGTACACTTTCGTACTCCAATTTTAAAGACTCGTATTGTTGGTCTTCCAGTTTGGCAAAACCCGCTTTCAATTCAACTAACACATAATCTAACACTTCGTCTAACCCATAAGCAATACAGGTTTTATTTAAAATAGAATCGGCTTTAGGCAAATTCGAGAAATCGGTTTGATTCACATTAATTCCTATTCCCAAAACACTGTCACGCAATTCGCCGTTTCTAATAATATTCTCTATTAAAATGCCACAAATCTTCTTGTTATCTGACAAAATGTCGTTTGGCCATTTAATAAAAACTTTAGGCAGCGACATCTTTTTAAAAGCTTTATAAACGGCAATAGCAGTAACCATACTAATATAAAACTGCTTTTCGGTAGGCAAGAAATCTATAGCCTTAAACACACTAAACATAAGGTTTTTAGCCGGTTCAGACTCCCACTGCGTTCCCATTTGTCCGCGCCCTAGCGTTTGCACTTCAGCAGTAACCACGGTATAATCTTCTAACAGCTCGCAACTACTTAATTGTTTTAAAAAAGTATTTGTAGAATCGATGGCATCAAGTTTGATTATACGCATTTATATTATTTATATTAGCAGGAAAAAAACTTCTGTAAAATTTAAAGTATAAAGAACTAAAAAATAATAACTTTGTACAAATTAAATCAAATTAATGGCGAAAGACAATACAAACGCAGACCTACTCATAGCAACCATTCTTAGTGGGATTGAAGATGTTAAAGGTAAAGAAATCAATCTTCTAGATTTACGCGAAATTGAAAATACGGTGTGCGACTATTTTATAGTTTGTGAAGGAACTTCTAACACCCAAGTTAATGCCATTGTAAACGCAGTTCAAAAAAAAGTAAGCAAAGAACTTAAGGACAAACCTTGGCACATAGAAGGTCAAGATAATGCCGAATGGGTGCTTATGGATTACGTAAATGTTGTGGTGCATGTATTTCAAAAACACATACGCGAATATTACGATATCGAGAGCTTGTGGGGCGATGCAAAAACAACTATAATTGAAACAAATTATTAAAATTTAATGGCTAAAGACAACAAAAATTCAAATAAAAAACCCAAGTTAAATCCGTATTGGATTTATGGGGCTATTATCGCATTCTTTATTGCAATGCAACTTTTTAACACGAGCAGTTTACAAAATGCTAATAGCACGACACCGTCTCAATTCATGACATATCTTGAGGAAGGCGATGTAGAATCTGTAGAAATTGTAAATAAACGCGAAGCCCAGGTATATTTAACAGACGAGGCATTAAAGAAAGATGTACATAAAAAATCTAAACCATCTACTTTGTTGCCTACCGCAACACGTTTACCTAATTACACTTTCGAATTCGGGGATTTACAAAACTTCGAAAACCAATTACACGATACTATTCGCGATAAAAATTTAAAAACCACAATTAATTATAAAACCGAACAAAACCTTTGGGGCGATTTCTTAATAGGTATACTGCCGTTTATTTTATTAATTGGGGTATGGATTTTCATTATGCGCAGAATGTCTGGTGGCGCTGGCGGAGGTGCTGGCGGACAAATATTTAACATCGGAAAATCGAAAGCTAAGCTTTTCGACCAGAATACAGATGTTAAAACGTCGTTTAAAGATGTTGCAGGTTTAGAAGGTGCTAAAGAAGAAATACAGGAGATTGTAGATTTCCTTAAAAATCCAGAAAAATACACCTCTTTAGGAGGTAAAATTCCTAAGGGTGCATTGCTTGTAGGCCCTCCAGGAACTGGTAAAACGCTTTTAGCAAAAGCTGTAGCAGGCGAAGCCAAAGTACCATTCTTTTCACTATCTGGTTCAGACTTCGTAGAAATGTTTGTTGGTGTTGGTGCTTCTCGAGTTAGAGACTTATTTAAACAGGCTAAAGAAAAATCACCGTCTATTATATTTATAGATGAAATTGATGCTATTGGTCGTGCCAGAGGAAAAAGTAATTTCTCGGGATCTAATGACGAGCGTGAAAACACCTTAAACCAGTTGTTAACAGAAATGGACGGTTTTGGCACAAATACCAATGTTATTGTATTGGCTGCAACAAACCGTGCCGATGTTTTAGATAGTGCTTTAATGCGTGCTGGTAGATTTGACCGCCAGATATTTGTAGATCTTCCAGACATTAGAGAACGTAAAGAAATTTTTGAAGTTCACCTAAGACCTATCAAGAAGTCTGAAAATTTAGATACCGATTTCTTAGCAAAACAAACCCCTGGATTTTCGGGAGCAGATATAGCTAATGTTTGTAACGAAGCTGCTTTAATTGCTGCCAGACAAGGCAAAAAAGCGGTAGACAGGCAAGACTTTTTAGATGCTGTAGACCGTATTGTGGGAGGTTTAGAAAAGAAAAATAAAATCATTACACCTAGCGAAAAGAAAGCCGTTGCTTATCACGAAGCTGGCCACGCCACAGTTAGCTGGATGCTTGAGCATGCTGCGCCTTTAGTTAAGGTAACTATAGTACCTAGAGGCCGTTCGTTAGGTGCCGCTTGGTATTTACCAGAAGAACGCTTAATTGTTAGACCAGAACAAATGCTAGACGAAATGTGTGCTGCATTAGGTGGTCGTGCTGCCGAGCAAGTCATTTTTAATAAAATATCTACTGGTGCTCTAAGCGATTTAGAAAAAGTTACTAAACAAGCACGTGCCATGGTAACCGTTTATGGGTTAAGCGACAAAGTTGGCAACCTTACCTATTACGATTCGCAAGGTCAAAACGAATATGGTTTTAGTAAACCTTATAGCGAAAAAACTGCCGAATTAATAGATAAAGAAATTTCAGATATTATAGAAGAACAATATGCAAGAGCCGTTAAGTTGTTAGAAGACAATAAAGACAAACTTACAGAGCTTGCCGAAGTGCTTTTAGAAAAAGAAGTTATTTTTAAAGATAATCTCGAAAAAATATTTGGAAAACGTGCCTTCGGAAACACCGAAAAACCTTTACTAGATAAATAATATTTTTTTCGAACTTATATTAGCTTACTAATTGTAAAAATCTTAAATTAACCATTTGGGTTAGTTTAAGATTTTTTATCTTTGAACAACCTGATATAATAAAGATTAATAGCGAATAAATGTCTTAATGAGTCTATTTAGAAAACTTTTTGGATCCAAATCTAACAAAGAAGCAGAGGAAATACAATCTGAAGACAGAGGCAAATACATGCCAGAAGTAAAGTTACCTATTGATGAAAAGTTTACCATAAACTTTAAAGCCAATGGCGGTAAGTTTTTGTATTGCGAAAATATAGATGAAGTTTTTGAAACTTTAGATCATATTATTGAAGAAAATAGTTGGGAAGATAAAAAAATCCTGATCTTAGAACAAGAACTACAAAAACGCTTTGCATCTTCTAGTTTAACAATTGCCAAACCAAACGATACAGATGCCACTTACTTTTTAACAAGTTGCGAAAACTTAATTGCAGACGATGGTTCGCTACTTATTACCTCCAAACAAATTGCCGAGAAAAAGTTAATCGATTTACCCGATAATTTTATTGTATTTGCTACAACCAGTCAAATTGTTGAAAACATCAGTGAGGGCTTACGAGGCATTAAATCTAAAAACACGCAAAAAATACCTACCAACATCACCACAATTAAACACTTTAAATCTGTTGATGAAAAAAACTTTATGACCTATGGTAGTAGTTCAAAAAACTTATATTTGCTGCTTTTAGAAGACCTCTAGCATGAAAGAAATTCTTACCAGATCTATTTTTGGTTTAATATATATTACACTTCTTATTGTTTCGTTATTTAACGAACAGGCACTCACCATTTTATTTTTTATTTTCGGACTTATTTGTGTTGCCGAATTCAAAAAACTAATCGATTTTAGAGGATTTACTGCCTACCTTATCTTTATAATAATCTACCTGATTTTTGGCTTTTGGCACTTAGTTTATCCAGATTTAAGTGGCCTTAACGAAGCCTCGCAAATTTTATTGGTACTTTCTGTTTTTATAGAATTGTTTCTAATTAAAGATTTATTTTCTAAAAAGGGTATTCAAATTTTTAAGTTTAAACGTTTCTTACTAACCAGTTTTTACTTATCGAGCGCCTTTGTGTTTTTAATTTTAATTGCACGATTCGAAAACGCTTATCATCCATCCATCTTATTAGGATCGTTTATTTTAGTCTGGGTTAACGATACGTTCGCCTTTTTAGTTGGCAAAAATTTTGGCAGACAAAAACTCTTCGAAAAAATATCACCCAAAAAAACAGTCGAAGGTTTTATTGGCGGGCTCTTTTTTTCGTGTATTGCTAGTTATTTTATTGCTACCTTTACGCACACCTTAAACTTTAACCATTGGCTTATTTTGGCTATAATTGTTAGCGTTTTTGGTACACTTGGCGATTTAGTTGAATCTAAATTTAAACGCCAAGTTAATGTTAAAGATAGCGGTATTATTATGCCTGGCCATGGTGGTTTATTAGATCGATTAGACAGCATAATTTTTGCAGCTCCTTTTATTTATTTGTTTTTAAGAATTTTGAATTATGTTTCATAAAGAAGGTTTTAAAATTATACTAATTACATTTGTATTAGTAATTGCTTCATTTTTAATTATAGATAATGTAGTATCGTTAACATGGTTAAGAAACATACTGTTTTTTACACTTTTTGTGTTTCTGGTACTAATTCTTCAATTTTTCAGAAACCCAAAACGTAAAGGCCAATTAAACGACGCCCAAGTATTATCGCCTGTAGATGGCAAAGTAGTTGTTATTGAAGAAGTTTTCGAAAAAGAATATTTTAACGACAAACGCATTCAGGTTAGTGTATTTATGTCGCCAATTAATGTACACGTAACGCGCTACCCTATTGGTGGCGAGGTTGTATTTAGTAAATACCACCCTGGAAAATATTTAGTGGCTTGGCACCCTAAAGCTTCCGAAGAAAACGAACGTACTACTGTAGTTGTAGAAAATGCATCGTTTGGTAAAGTTTTACATCGCCAAATTGCAGGTGCTCTTGCTAAACGTATTGTAAACTATGCCAAAGTTGGCGATAAAGTTGTGCAAGCATCAGACTCTGGGTTTATAAAATTTGGTTCTAGAGTAGATTTATTTTTACCTTTAGGTACCGACATTAAAGTTAATCTTAACGACAAGGTTAAAGGCGGAGAAAGTATTATAGCGCAATTATAAAGTAGCTATTATGGCTTCAAAACAATTAGATGAAGAATTTAAAGATGCTGTAGATCGCATCAATAATTTCCAGGGACCGTTTCCTGCCGATTTTCTTTTGCGTCTTTATGCCTATTACAAAAAAGCCACTAACGATTACGGCAGACCTAGCAGTAGCAAACCCATCATTAATGCCTTCAAAACAAATGCCTTATTTCAGGTGCAAAATATTTCTGAAGACGAGGCTAAACGCATTTACATAGACTTAGTAAACAATTATTTCTTGTACAGAAAGTAAACTGCACAAGAAATAATTATTATCCTCTTCTATTTTATTTTAAAACGAATTCTAAAGGCTGACCAGTTGCCCCGTTAGGAAAGCTAATACCCAATAAACCAGAAATTGTTGGTGCGATATCTATAATTCGAGTTTTTTGAAGCGTACTTCCGTGCTTCACACCTTTTCCGAAAAACAATAACGGCACATGGGTATCGTAATTTAAACCTGTACTATGCGCTGATCCCTTTTTGCCAGAAGACGTTACACCAGGTTCGAATTCGTATAATATATCGCCAGATCGCTTTTGGTTATAGCCATTTTCTAATAATTCCTCTATACCAGAAGTAAATGCTTGGTGCACCAATGTAGAAGCTGCATAGACTTTATAAATGTAATTATAACCTTCTAATTCCTTAACTATTTTGTCTTGCACCATACTCAAATCCAATTTCATGGCTTTCAATTTAGCACGATCTAAAAATATCTGATTGTTACTGATATTTTCGATTAAATCTGAAGCACCAAATGTAGACGACATGAATTCATTTAACTGGGTTTTAAATTCTTTTTTATTAAAATAACCCGCTGGTATGTGCTGAGATTCTAAATATGCAGGAACCTCTACAGCACCGTGGTCTGCGGTTAAAAATAAAGTATACTGGCCTTCGCCTACTGTCTTGTCTAAGTATTTCAAAAACCGTTCTAACTCTTTGTCTAACCTCAGGTATGTGTCTTGCACTTCTTTAGAATTTACTCCAAAATTATGTCCAACATAATCTGTACTGGAATAACTTACAGTTAAAACATCTGTAATATCGTCCTTACCTAAATCCTCTCCTTCAATAGCTTCCATAGCAAAATCTGTTACTATGCTGTTTCCGTAAGGAGTCGTTTTTAAAATATCGAAACCATCGTTAGTTTTACTTAAGCGTTTTAAATCGTAAGGAAAAGTAGCCGTTTCTTTACCATCAAAACCATGTTCAAAGTCATTTAAATCGTCGCCACTTTCTGTGTATGTTTTTATATTATACAAGGTATTCCAATCTTTTAAATACGATTTTACAGTTTTAGATGCATTAAAACGTTCTACCCATTTTGGTAACTCTTGTTGATAATACGTACTAGAAATAAAAACGCCCTCATCTTTACCGTGAAACCAATAAGCAGCATTTGCGGTATGCCCTGCAGGTAAAATAGCGCCTCTGTCTTTTATAGAAATACCTATCGTTTTGCCTTGGTTTTGGGTAAATAATCTGTTTTCGTCTGAAAACGTTGTTGTAAGCATGCGGTGCGGAGACATTTTACCAGCATCGGATGTTGTTCCAACAGCATTCACACTGTCATCGCCGGCACAATACACGCTACTTTTTGTAGTTTTATCGTACCAATCGTTGCCAATTATACCATGACCCTTTGGTGTTGTTCCTGTATAAATTGAAGCATGGCCTGGCGCCGTTTTGGTTGGTATATAATTAAAATGATTGTTTTTACAATTAAAACCTTCATTCATTAAGCGTTTAAAACCACCATCTCCATATTTAGTATAAAATCGGGTTAAATAATCGTAGCGCATTTGGTCTACTACTACACCCACTACCAATTTCGGTTTAACATAAATATCGTCCTGCGAACTAAATTGATTACTATTTTGTGAAAATCCTTTAAAACTAATTAAAGCTAAAATTATGCTGTATTTTAAATATTTCATTTTTAATTTTTATTTAGAACAGCAAAAGTACAATTTTTAAAAGCCCTCTTAATTTAAATAATCATTAAATAAGTTATAGTATTTTTTTACTTTAGCAGTTATAATTTACTGTATGAATTATCTTCACTATATAGGCGCTTATGCCTTAATGATTATTGAGATTTTTAAAAAGCCTACCAAGTGGTCGGTAATGAAAAAACTCATTCTTAAAGATATAGACGATTTAATTATAGGGTCGTTAGGTATTGTTGCCTTTATTTCATTTTTTGTTGGAAGCGTAGTTACCATACAAACGGCATTGAATATGGACAACCCGCTTGTACCAAAATCTTTAATTGGCTTTGCAACCAGACAATCTGTAATTTTAGAATTTGCGCCCACATTTATGTCGGTTATTATGGCTGGTAAAGTAGGATCGTTTATAACATCTAGCATTGGTACCATGCGCGTTACCGAACAAATAGATGCCCTAGAAGTTATGGGGATTAACGCTTTAAATTATCTCGTGTTCCCAAAGCTAATTGCTCTTTTATTATATCCGTTTTTAATATCTATTTCTATGTTTTTAGGTATTATGGGAGGCCTTGCAGCTTGTTATTTTGGAGAGTTCGCCACTATTAACGATTATGTAACTGGTTTAAAAGAAGATTTTATTCCTTACCACATTATATATGCCTTTATTAAAACCTTTGGTTTTGCCTTCTTATTAGCTACTATACCATCGTATCATGGATTTTACATGAAAGGAGGCGCCTTAGATGTTGGTAAAGCGAGTACGGTGTCGTTTGTATGGACCAGTGTTGCCATTATTACGCTAAACTTTATTTTAACCCAAATTCTTTTAAGCTAATGATAGAAGTTAAAGATTTACATAAATCGTTTGGAGACACCCATGTTTTAAAAGGCATAAGTACAACTTTCGAAAAAGGAAAAACTAACTTAATTATTGGGCAAAGTGGCTCTGGTAAAACCGTATTTTTAAAATGCTTGTTAGGTTTATTTGATTACGAGCAAGGCAGCATTTCGTACGAGGGCCGTATATTTTCTAAATTAACAGAAGACCAAAAACGTGAATTGCGTTCAGAAATCGGCATGGTTTTTCAAGGTAGCGCCTTGTTTGATTCTATGACTATAGCCGAAAATGTTAAATTCCCGTTGCGAATGTTTACCAAACAAAGTAATTCTGAAATGGACGACCGTGTAAACTTTGTTTTAAAACGTGTAAATCTTGAAGGCGCCCACAACAAACTACCTTCTGAAGCTTCAGGAGGAATGCAAAAACGTGTCGCTATAGCCCGTGCCATAGTAAACAAACCTAAATACTTGTTTTGCGACGAACCCAATTCTGGATTAGATCCTAAAACAGCTATTGTAATAGATAACCTAATACAAGAGATCACAAACGAATACGATATTACAACAGTAATTAACACCCACGACATGAATTCGGTTATGGAAATAGGAGAAAAAATCGTATTTCTTAAAGATGGTCTAAAGGCTTGGGAAGGTTCTCACGAAACCATTTTTAAAACCGATAACGAAACCGTTACAGACTTCGTCTATTCTTCGGAATTATTTAAAAAAGTTCGCAAAATGTACATTGAAGAAAACAATCTTTAATGTTTCGATTCACTTACCACTAAGGTATCTAAATTAAGTTTATACTTAAGCCACTCTTGCAGTTCTGAATTTTTAGATGCTCGTTCTGTCTCCTTTAATTTACTGTCTTTTTTCCATCGCACTACAAAAACAGGCACCGTATCTGTTTTTTTGAAATCAGACGTAATTACAGGTGAGTAACTAAATCGATCTAAATCGCCATACAGAATATGAACTTCTTTAATTATGGCTTCAAACGGAATAGTTTTATTCTCTAAATATTGTAATTGCGATAATCTTTTTTCTAGAAAAGCTATTTTTTGACTTTGAGATAGTAAATCCAACGAATCCCTAGATCGTAATTGTTCCATGTATTTTACATGGTCGAAATTAGATCGTCTTTGGTTTATTACTAAATTAGTTCCTTTTAATGCCGGATAATCTTGTAATCTTGCTTTCAATAAATCTACCGTTTCTTCTGGTATGTAACTTAACCCATAAGTATTAAGTTGTATTACAGAGCCCTCCTCTTTATTAGAATAGCTGTAAACTACATTCTTTTTTACATACTCGTATTGTGGTAAACCTCTTAATTCTACATCTAAATACGACTGTACTTCTCTGTTAAATCTGCTCTCTTTAAGTACATCTATAAAAGTCCAAATAGCCGGAATCATAACAACAATCGCTAGTACAGAAGCAATTTGCGAGATACGCTTACGTTTTTTAGAGTTTACGTATTTAATCATAGGAAAACGTAAAATCTTTAAAGCAATAAACGTAGCCAACGCTATAAAAATCGTATTGATAATAAACAGGTAAAAAGCTCCTGAAGCATAGCGAATACCCTTAGAAAAGTCTTCCCAAGCCACAGCAAGACCATAACCTACTGTACATAAGGGAGGCATTAAAGCGGTTGCAATGGCTACACCAAAAATAACCGAAGCAATTGTACCGCGTTTGGTTCGCGCTATAATTAAAGCAGCTCCCCCAAAAAAAGCGATCAATACATCGCGTATATCGGGTTTTGTTCGCGCCAATAATTCTGAAGACTCAATTTGTAAGGGAAAGAATTTATAAAAGAAAAATGCGGTTAAAACACTTAAAAAAATCATAACCCCAAAATTGACTAGTGATTTCTTTAAAGTATCGATATCGTTTATAGCCACGGAAAGTCCGATACCCAAAATTGGCCCCATTAAGGGAGAAATTAACATGGCACCTATAACTACGGCTGTAGAGTTTGCATTTAACCCTATGGAGGCTACAAATATGGAACAAATTAAAATCCAAGCCGTTGCGCCTTTAAAAGGAATATCGCCTTTTATCGCTTCTATTGTGGCTTGTTGATCGGTATCTTGCCTAAAATCTAATAAATCGGACAGAAAGGTTTTTATGCTTACAAATAAACCTTTAGCTTCCTTTTTTATAGCTTCTTTAGACTCTTCTACTGCTGCGTCCTGAGCTTCATTAGCAGCTTGTTGTTCCTTCTTTTCTTCTTCTTCAGAAAAATTAAACTTATTTTTGGTCATATTTAACTGTACTGCTCACCAAAAGCATTCGCTACTTTTGTGCGAACTTGCTTAATGTCTTGTTCTTTTTCTTTTGGAAAGATAAGCAAAACTTCGTCTTTATCAATAATTATGTAATCGTTTAATCCTTCTACAACTACAATTTTATTGTCTTTAGTTCTAATCATATTACCAGAAGCATCCTCTACAAGGGTTCTAGCATTAATAACAGCATTATTATCGGTATCTTTATCGAGCTTATCGTACAAACTTCCCCAAGTTCCTAAATCATTCCAATCGAACTCTGCTGGCAACACAAATACGTTTTTTGAGCTTTCCATGATAGCGTAATCTACAGATATGTTCTCTGCTTTACCATAATTTTCTTTAATAAAATCGGCCTCTAAATTGGTGTTGTACGCAGGAATTCCGTCTTGAAAAAGAGTAAATAATTCGGGTTGATTATTTTGGAAAGCTTTAAGCACACTCTGTACACTCCACATAAAAATACCAGCATTCCACACAAAATTCCCTTGTTGAATAAAGGATTTAGCTGTTTCGTAATCTGGTTTTTCTCTAAATTGCGCTACGGGCTTAACCGCTGCTTGGGTGTTGGTATCGTACTCTATGTAACCATAGCCAGTATTAGGAAAAGTTGGCTGTATACCAAGAGTCATTAACGCATCGTTTTTCTCGCAAAAATCGAAAGCGGTTAACACATTTTTAGAAAAAGCAGTTTCATCCTCAATCCAATGATCGCTTGGCGCTACTAGCATTAAAGCGTTAGGATTCTCTTTTTGAATTTTAAGAGCCGCATATAATATACATGGCGCTGTGTTACGCATGGCTGGCTCTAAAACCACCTGACCTTGAGATATCTCTGGTAATTGTTCAAGAACAATATCGTTATAACATTCGTTGGTTAATATATATATATTTTGTTCTGGAATAAACTTCGTTAAGCGTCTAAATGTTTTTTGGATAAGTGTTTCACCTGTACCCAACATATCGTGAAATTGCTTTGGAAAGCTATTCGTGCTTACTGGCCAAAATCTCGATCCTACTCCACCGGCCATAATTATGGCATAATAATTTGAATTCATACTATCAATTTTTCTCTTAAAGGATTTCTATTTCTACGTTGGGATTAAAAAGGTATAACTTTCCTGTTTTAAGCTCTACGCATTCATAACGTTTTACGCGTTTTTTACCTTTTTTAAAACGTCTACCATTATATATCTGGAATAAACTCCCTATGGGTACTTCAAAAATATACGTTTTATCTGAATTTTCATCATATTGTTTTAAAGCTAAAGCTAAAACTGCATCGGTATCGCTAGTCGCTTTTGGATTTTTAAAATGCTTTGCCAATAAAGGTAATAGCTGATTCGGAAAAACATCGGGGTTTAAAAAAGGTAACATTAAATGCTGAAACGTAATCTTCCATTCCTTACCATGGGGTTTGATATGTCTTCCATAGTTTTTAAAAGCTTCAAAATGTGCTATTTCATGAATTAAGGTAATTAAAAACCGATACGGGTTTAAATTAGAATTTACCGTAATTTGATGGGTTCCATTAGGTAATCGCCTATAATCGCCATGCCTTGTTTTACGCTCTTGCTTAACAAAAACACTTAAATTGTCGTGTTGCAACAATGTTAAAACTCTTGGGTAAGCATGTTCTGGAATGTAAGGTTTTAAAGTTTCCTGCATTACTTACAAAAGTAAAATTTTATAGAATATGGGCAATATTAATTTACCTTTATAAAAACAAAAAACCAATGTAAACTTAATCTCTAACTAAAGGCATTGTAGAGCACCTTAGCAAACCTTCTTGCTTAGAAATTTCGGAATAAGGCACCTCTTCTACCACAAAACCATTGGCACGTAACCAAGCATTAAGACGAGTAAAGTTTCGCTCTGAAATGACTACATTTTCATCGATAGAAAACACATTACTATTCATGTGGTACATTTCTTCTCTGGTAATCTGAAATACATTATCTGCCCCAAATAAATTCAGCAAATACTCATATTCCTCTTTAACTCTAAATCCGTCTTTATACATTATCGCTTTGTTTTTTCCTACAGGCTGAAAACAACAATCTAAATGCAATGCATTATCCCTTGGCTCTGTTTTAGATTTTACTAAATCGAAATCTTTAACTATTTTATCTGGGAATAACTGTTTTATAAACTCTACACCATAATGGTTTGTTCTGGCCGTAATGTAATCGGCATAATCTTCGCCACGATAAGTGCCTATAAAAATGTAATCGTTCCATAGCATAACATCACCACCTTCAATATGAACTTCCTCTGGTGGTTTCACAATTTTAGAGGAATCTATTTGCGCTAAAACATGGTTTAAAGCTTCTAGTTCCTGCTCTCTATCTGGTAATATATTGGCTTTAATAAAAATATCATCTATAACAAAAGCGATATCTCTAGCAAAAATCTGATTGTAATTTGGAATAATTGTAGGACGGAAAACCTGCACATTATATTTTTCAAAAACCCGATTAACAGCCTCCATTTCTTTTACCATATCGCTCTCTACAGGATATGTTCCTGCTTTAATATGCTCTAAAGATTTAGGGTCGTAAGCCTCTTCTACACTAGGCGTTGGCCCGTTACTAACGGCTGTACCTAACACTACAGCTCTTAGTCTTGACGTTTCATTTTTTACGTGTAATGATAACATAATCTATATATAAAAAATGTCATTTTAATCTCGATAAACGAAAAATTCGCAACTAGATTAAAATGACATTTATATTTTATTAGTACTTAATTAGCGTTTGTCTATATCTACAAACGGTCTTAAGGTTGCTCCTGTATAAAGCTGGCGAGGACGTCCAATTGGCTCTTTACGTAAACGCATTTCTCTCCATTGTGCAATCCAACCTGGCAATCTACCTAAAGCAAACATTACGGTAAACATATCTGTTGGTATACCCATACCTCTGTAAATAATACCTGAATAAAAATCTACATTAGGATATAACTTTCTATCTACAAAATACTGATCTTCTAACGCTTCTTTTTCTAAACCTTTAGCGATATCTAAAATTGGATCTTCAATACCTAAATCGCCTAAAACTTCATCTGCAGCTTTTTTAATGATTCTAGCACGCGGATCGAAATTTTTGTAAACACGGTGACCGAATCCCATTAAACGGAATGGATCTTTTTTATCCTTAGCCTTAGCCATATACTTTTTAGTATCGCCACCATCTGTCTTAATAGCCTCAAGCATTTCTAATACAGCTTGGTTAGCACCACCATGTAAAGGCCCCCATAATGCAGAAATCCCTGCAGATAATGAAGCAAATAAACCAGCATGCGACGACCCCACTATACGTACTGTAGAGGTTGAACAGTTTTGTTCGTGATCTGCATGTAAGATTAATAATTTATCTAAAGCGTTTACAAGTATTTTATTTTGCTCGTATGGGTGATTAGGTTTTTCGAACATCATTTTTAAAATGTTCTCAACATATCCTATTTCGTCGCTTCCGTAATTTAATGGTAAACCTTGTCTTCTGCGTAATGTCCAAGCTACTAAAACAGGGAATTTCCCCATAATCTTAACGATGGCCTTATACATATCCTCTTCGGATTCTACATTTACAGACGAAGGATTAAATGCTGTTAAAGCACTGGTTAACGATGCAATCACTCCCATTGGGTGAGCCGACTTAGGGAACGATTCTAAAATTTTCTTAACATCTTCATCAACTACAGCTTCGGCTTTAATATCGTTATGAAATTTATCGTTTTGTTCTTTTGTTGGAAGCTCTCCAAAGATTAATAAATATGCAACTTCTAAAAAGTCTGCTTTTTCAGCTAATTCTTCAATGGAGTACCCTCTATATCTTAAAATTCCTTTTTCTCCATCTAAAAATGTTATGGCGCTTTCGCAAGAACCTGTATTTTTAAAACCTGGGTCTAATGTTATAACTTCCTCTGTTCCAGATCTTAAATTCTTAATATCTATAGCGACTTCATTCTCTGTTCCAGTAATTAATGGAAATTCGTATTTCTTTCCATCTATTTCTAATTTAGCTGTTTTTGACATATTTATTTTATTGAATTTTTCTATTTTTTTAGCTGCTCGCTAAAATACGAAATATCTCATGAATTTTAAAGCTAATAAATAAAGGTTTTAGTAGATTTTTTACAAAAAAAATGGCGATTATTTAATTTAATAACCGCCATTTTAAACTATTCTACGAATTTAGAATTTAAAAGCTTTGGATTGTGGATAATAAGCCACATCTGCCAACTCTTCTTCTATACGTAATAATTGATTATACTTTGCCATACGGTCGCTTCGCGATGCAGAACCTGTTTTAATTTGGCCACAATTTAAGGCTACTGCTAAATCTGCAATGGTGTTATCTTCGGTCTCTCCAGAACGGTGAGACATTACAGATGTATATCCAGCATTTTTAGCCATGTTTACAGCAGCAATAGTTTCAGTTAAAGAACCGATTTGGTTTACTTTAATAAGGATTGAATTTGCAATACCTTCATCGATACCACGAGATAGACGCTCTACGTTAGTTACAAACAAATCGTCGCCTACCAATTGTACTTTATCACCTATTTTTTCGGTTAGCAATTTCCAACCGTCCCAGTCGTTTTCATCCATACCGTCTTCAATAGATATAATAGGATATTTTGCCACCAATTCTGCTAAATAATCAGCTTGTTCTGCGCTTGTTCTAACTTTCCCTGTAGGCCCTTCAAATTTAGAGTAATCGTACTTACCATCTACAAAGAATTCTGCAGAAGCACAATCTAAAGCAATCATTATATCGTCTCCAAAACTGTATCCTGCTTTTTCTACGGCCAATTTAATAGAATCTAAAGCATCTTCGGTACCACCTTCTAATGTTGGAGCAAAACCACCTTCATCTCCAACTGCCGTACTTAAACCACGATCGTGAAGTACTTTCTTAAGGTTATGGAAAATCTCGGTTCCCATTTGCATAGCATGTGTAAAGTTTTTGGCTTTAACAGGCATAATCATAAATTCTTGAAATGCAATTGGCGCATCGCTATGAGAACCACCGTTAATGATATTCATCATTGGTACTGGTAAAGTATTAGCAGATACACCACCAACATAACGGTATAAAGGCACGCCTAATTCGAAAGCAGCAGCTTTAGCAACAGCTAAAGACACACCTAAAATGGCGTTAGCACCTAATTTTGATTTGTTTGGTGTTCCATCTAAATCAATCATAATTTGATCGATTTGATTTTGTTCGAAAACAGAAGTTCCTAATAATTCTTGAGCTATAATGGTATTCACATTTTCCACTGCTTTAGAAACGCCTTTCCCCATATAAGAATCGCCACCGTCTCTTAACTCTACTGCTTCATGCTCTCCTGTAGATGCTCCTGAAGGAACTGCCGCTCTACCTAAAGCACCATTTTCTGTAAGTACATCTACCTCTACCGTTGGATTACCACGCGAATCTAAAATTTGTCTTGCATGAATATTAATTATTATGCTCATCGTATTAATTTTTTAATGTTATTTTAAGTTTTTCTAACTACTAAATTACAAAATAGATACACTATAATTTAACATTTGCCTTTATATTTATGCAATATTTTCACTATAATGTTTTCGTAAAGAAAAAACCTCAGAAAAAGCAATTTTTTCTGAGGTTTTATTGTTTTATTTTTTAATGTTTTCGATAAACTGATCGAACAAATAATCGGCATCGTGTGGACCTGGACTGGCCTCTGGATGGTATTGTACAGAAAAACAATTCTTATTTTTCATTTTTAAGCCTGCAACTGTATCGTCGTTAAGATGTACATGTGTAATCTCTAAATCAGGATGTGCTTCTACTTGTTCTCTATTAACTGCAAACCCGTGATTTTGTGAAGTTATTTCGCCTTTTCCTGTTAGTAAATTTTTTACAGGGTGATTAATACCTCTATGGCCGTTATGCATTTTATAAGTAGATACGCCATTAGCCAAAGCGATTACTTGATGCCCTAAACAAATACCAAAAACAGGTAGGTTTCTGTCTAAAATTTCTTTAGCCACAGCTTGTGCTCCTAATAAAGGTTCTGGATCTCCAGGTCCGTTTGATAAGAAATAGCCATCTGGGTTCCAAGAGCTTAATTCTTCGAAAGTAGCGTTATAAGGATACACTTTAATATAGGCACCACGTTTTGCAAGATTTCTTAAAATGTTTTTCTTTATTCCTAAATCGAGGGCTGCAATTTTAATATCTGCATTTTCATCACCTACAAAATAAGGTTCTTTTGTAGACACTTTTGAAGCTAATTCCAAACCATTCATATCTGGAATATCAGCCAATTGTTTTTTAAGTCCTTCAATATTATCTACATCTGTAGAAATTACAGCATTCATAGCGCCATTATCTCTAATGTAACTTACTAGAGCACGCGTATCTACATCGGATATTGCTAATAAGTTGTTTGCGTTTAAAAAATCTTCTAAACTAGAATCGGCAGAAGCTCTTGAATAATCGTAACTAAAATTTTTACAAATTAAACCAGCAATTTTAATGTTATCAGATTCAACTTCATCTTCTTGAGTACCATAATTGCCAATATGGGCATTGGTTGTAACCATGATTTGACCAAAGTACGATGGATCTGTAAAAATTTCCTGATAACCAGTCATTCCGGTATTAAAACATACTTCGCCAAAGGCAGTTCCTTCTTTACCTCCAACAGCTTTACCATAAAAAATGGTACCATCTGCTAACAACACGACTGCTTGTTTCTTTTTCTGATATTTCATTGTTTTTATATAAGTCAAAAAATTGAATGTTATTAAATAGATTTTGCGTAGTTCAAAATATATCTTACATCGGTTTCTTCTTTATAAGACAGATGCTTATCTTTTGCATATTTCTTTACTTTCGCTTGGTCTTCTTCAGTAATTAAACTATTTACTAATTTTTTATTTAGTTTGGTTTCTTCCAGAATTGGATTTTCTTGGTCTTCTACAACAAAATAGGTTTCTTTTGTCACATATTTGTCTGGGTTAAGTTTATTACCAGTCATTTGGTTTACCATGCCTTCCTTTATATCTAGCTCATATTTTTTTAGAAGAACCATTTTATCTGATGCATATACTTCTTCGAAAAAAAGATTTGTTTTTAAGTCTGGATCGATATACTTTTTGAAAGTTTTATTTGCAATAAGTACTTTATCTACATATGCTGAATTAATGCTGAAAATAGAATCGCCAGAATACATCATTTCAAAACCTTCGTCTTTGATATTAAAATTACAGCCATCAATTCTTACTGGATCTTCCTGATTTTCGAAATAAATTTTTGAACCTAAATACCAAGTATCAAACAAATAAACCGAACCTTTAATATCTGAAGCTGTATTAGGTTTGTAGGCGGTAATTGTAGAGCCTGGACCTAACAAAGGTTTTGGTCTAGATTGATTTTCTCTTAATTCGTTTAAAACACTTAATTCTTTTGCTTGGGCAGATACACAAAGGCTTGATAAGGCGAAAATTACAATTGGTAGGTATTTCATGTTTATATGTTTTTATTAGTTGAGGCAAATATAAAAAAAAAGCCATCCCTAACAGGATAGCTTTTTTTAATATTTGAAAAATGATTTATCATTTATTCTTCTTCGTTTGAAGCTTTAGTCTCTTCTACAGCAGGAGCAGCAGGTTGAGCAGCTTTAGAACCACCTCTTCTACTTCTACGTGTAGTTTTCTTTTCTGCTTTACCAGCGTTATAGATTTCGTTGTAATCAACTAATTCTATCATTGCCATATCAGCGTTATCTCCTAAACGATTTCCAAGTTTAATAATACGAGTATATCCACCTGGTCTGTCCCCAACTTTAGTTGCAACATTTCTAAATAACTCAGAAACGGCATCTTTTTGTCTTAATTTACTAAAAACTAGACGTCTGTTGTGGGTTGTATCTTCTTTAGATTTTGTTACTAAAGGCTCTACAAATTGTTTTAAAGCTTTTGCTTTAGCTACGGTAGTATTAATACGTTTGTGCTCGATTAAAGAACAAGCCATATTGGCTAACATTGCTTTTCTGTGCGCTGTTTGTCTACCTAAATGATTTACTTTTTTTCCGTGTCTCATGACATTTGTGTTATCATCTTGCTACCAAACTCGATTATTCGAGGAGCAAAATATGATTAATTAATCTTTATCTAATTTATATTTCGACAAATCCATTCCGAAATTAAGACCTTTAACATTTACTAGTTCTTCTAATTCTGTTAAAGATTTTTTACCGAAGTTACGGAACTTCATTAAATCGTTTTTATTGAACGATACTAAATCTCCTAAAGTATCAACTTCTGCTGCTTTTAAACAGTTTAAGGCACGTACAGACAGATCCATATCTACTAATTTAGTTTTCAGTAACTGTCTCATATGAAGTGATTCTTCATCGTAAGTTTCTGTTTGTGCGATTTCATCAGCTTCTAATGTAATTCTTTCGTCTGAGAATAACATGAAGTGGTGAATAAGTGTTTTAGCTGCTTCTGTTAACGCGTCTTGCGGAGTTATAGAACCATCTGATTGGATTTCGAACACTAATTTTTCGTAATCCGTTTTTTGCTCTACACGGTAATTTTCGATGCTATATTTAACATTTTTAATTGGCGTGTAAATAGAATCTGTAAAAATTGTTCCAATAGGAGCAGTTGCTTTTTTATTTTCTTCTGCAGGAACATAACCTCTACCTTTTTCGATAGTAATTTCCATATTCACGCTCACTTTAGGATCTAAATTACAGATTACTAAATCTGAATTTAACACTTGAAAGCCAGAAATAAATTTTTGGAAATCCCCTGCTGTAATTTGTTCTTGACCAGAAATTGAAATAGATACCGACTCGTTATCTACATCTTCTATTTGTCTTTTAAAACGTACTTGTTTTAAATTTAAAATAATTTCTGTTACGTCTTCTACAACACCAGGAATTGTTGAAAATTCGTGGTCTACCCCTTCAATTCTAACCGAGGTAATAGCAAAACCTTCTAATGAAGAAAGTAAAACTCTACGTAATGCATTACCAACTGTTAGTCCATAACCAGGTTCTAATGGTCTGAATTCGAATTTACCTTCGAAATCAGTAGAATCGATCATGATTACTTTGTCGGGTTTTTGAAAATTAAATACTGCCATATTGTTCTTCGTTTTAATTGTTATTTAGTTGCGCGGTCTATAAGTTTGAAGAAGTACGAATAAACCCTTTGGCCAAATACCAATGTTTTTAGTTATTATTTAGAGTATAATTCGACGATGAATTGCTCGTTAATGTTTTCTGGGATCTGGATTCTTGCAGGAACAGACACATAAGTACCTTGTTTAGTTTCAGAATTCCAAGTAATCCATTCGTACACTTGACTAGAGTTAGATAAAGATCTTTCGATAGCATCTAACGATTTAGATTTCTCGCGTACAGCTACAACATCTCCAGCTTTTAATTGGTAAGAAGGAATATTTACAATCTCTCCGTTTACAGTAATATGTCTGTGAGATACTAATTGTCTAGCACCGCTTCTAGAAGGAGCAATACCCATTCTAAACACGACGTTATCTAAACGAGATTCACATAATTGTAATAATACTTCACCTGTAATTCCAGGAGCTGCTGTTGCTTTTTTGAAGATGTTACGGAATTGACGCTCTAAAATACCATAAGTATATTTAGCTTTTTGCTTTTCCATTAATTGAATTGCATATTCCGATTTTTTACCACGACGTTTGTTAGCACCGTGTTGCCCAGGAGGGTAATTTCTTTTTTCGAAAGACTTATCGTCTCCAAATATAGCCTCGCCAAATTTACGAGCTATTTTAGTTTTAGGACCAGTATATCTTGCCATTTTAATTAAATTTAAGAGTGATTATGAATTAAGGTCTTATAAATCTTATCCTTCGATAATCGTTAATCTCTTGTTATACTTGTTGTTATATTTTTTCAGTGTGCAAATGTACATATAAAAAAAATTAATACCAACTGTATATTGAAGCTGATATTAATTTTTTTATTATTTAGAGTGTAAAATTATACTCTTCTACGTTTTGGAGGACGACATCCGTTGTGTGGTAATGGAGTAACATCGATAATTTCTGTTACTTCTATACCTGCATTGTGGATAGAACGGATAGCTGATTCTCTACCGTTACCTGGTCCCTTAACATATACTTTTACTTTTTTAAGACCAGCCTCTTGAGCTACTGCTGCAGCATCTTCTGCCGCTAATTGTGCAGCGTAAGGCGTGTTCTTTTTAGATCCTCTAAATCCCATTTTACCAGCAGAAGACCATGAAATAACGTCTCCTTTTTTGTTAGTAAGCGAGATAATGATGTTGTTAAAAGAAGCAGTAACGTGAGCTTCCCCTACAGAGTCTACTACAACTTTACGTTTTTTAGTACTCTTTGTATTTGATTTTGCCATATTCTTTTAGTTTCTAGTTGTTAGTTGTTAGTGATAGAATCCTAAACTTTTCAATTTCAAACAGATTCATCTAACAGCTAAATACTAATGACTTAATTATTTAGTTGCTTTTTTCTTGTTAGCAACAGTTTTTCTTCTACCTTTTCTTGTTCTAGAGTTGTTCTTGGTGCGTTGCCCTCTTAAAGGAAGACCAGCTCTGTGACGAATACCTCTGTAACAACCAATATCCATTAAACGTTTAATGCTCAATTGTGTTTCAGAACGTAGTTCACCTTCAATAGTATAAGAAGATACAGCCTCACGAATGTTACCAATTTGGTCGTCTGTCCAATCTTGTACTTTAGTGTTTTCGTCAACCTTAGCTGCTGCCAAGATATCTTTTGCTCTGCTTTTACCTACTCCGTAGATATAAGTTAAAGAGATTACTCCTCTTTTGTTTTTTGGTATGTCTACACCTGCAATTCTTGCCATACTTTTTTAGTTTTTAGTTGTTAGCTTTTAGTTGTTAGAATCCTAAACATTTCTATTTCGAACAGATTCTCATCTAACGTCTAATTACTAATGACTTTTTTCTAGTTTTAACCTTGTCTTTGTTTGAATCTAGGGTTCTTTTTGTTAATTACGTAAAGTCTACCTTTTCTGCGCACGATTTTACAATCTGCACTTCTTTTTTTAACTGATGCTCTTACTTTCATCGTATTAGTATCTATAAGTTATTCTGGCCTTAGTTAAATCGTAAGGACTCATTTCTAATTTTACTTTATCTCCTGGTAATAACTTAATGTAATGCATACGCATTTTACCAGATATATGTGCTGTCACAATGTGACCATTTTCTAACTCAACACGAAACATAGCATTAGATAATGCTTCAATAATTGTTCCGTCTTGTTCTATTGCTGCTTGTTTTGCCATTGTAATATAATAATTAAGCGACTGCTTTTCTATTTTTACCAGTTTTCATCAAGCCATCATAGTGTCTGTTCAACAAGTAAGAGTTTACTTGTTGCATCGTGTCGATTGCAACTCCTACCAAAATTAATAGTGATGTACCACCAAAAAATAAGGCCCAACCCGATTGTACGTTCATTAACTTTACAATAACTGCTGGGAACACAGCAATAATAGCTAAGAAAATAGAACCCGGTAATGTTATTTGCGACATGATTTTATCTAAGTATTCCGAAGTTTCAGATCCTGGTCTAATACCAGGGATGAAACCACCACTACGTTTTAAATCGTCTGCCATTTTGTTCGTAGGAACAGTAATAGCGGTATAAAAGTAGGTAAATACTATAATTAATAAGGCAAATAACAAGTTATACCAAAATCCGAATATATCAGAAAATTGAGATTGTAACCATTGTCCAGCGGCAGAATCTTTCATAAAAGACGTCTGACCAATAAGACCTGGCACAAACATAATAGCTTGAGCAAATATAATTGGCATTACTCCAGAAGCGTTAAGTTTTAATGGAATGTATTGTCTAGACCCCATAATGTTTTTCTCATAGCCTCCAGTAGCGGTACGTCTTGCATATTGTACTGCAATTTTTCTAACTGCCATAATAAGCATAATCGATGCGAATATGATTACGAACCACAACACCAATTCTATAAGGATTAACATAACGTTATTACCCTCTAATCTTGATGCTGCATTTTGAAAAAACGATACTGGCAAACGTGCAATAATACCCACCATAATTAAAAGTGAAATACCATTACCAATACCCTTATCTGTTATTTTTTCACCTAACCACATAGCAAAGATACAACCAGTTACTAGAATGATGATAGAAGAAAAATAGAACAATCCACCTTGCCCTAATAAAAAGGCACTTTGTGGGATACCTAAAGTTGGTAAACTCGCTAAATAACTTGGTGCTTGAACCAAACAAATAGCTATAGTTAACCAACGTGTAATTTGATTAATTTTCTTCTGCCCACTTGCACCTTCTTTTTGTAATTTTTGCAAGTAAGGAATCGCAATTCCCATTAACTGCACTACAATAGAAGCAGAAATATAAGGCATAATACCTAAGGCAAATATTGATGCATTAGCAAAAGCCCCACCAGTAAACGCATTTAATAAACCTAATAGTCCAGAATCTGTACTATCTTGTAAGGCTTCTAATTGTGCTGCATCTATACCTGGTAAAACAACTTGTGCACCAAAACGATAAACTAATAATAAACCAACTGTTAAGATGATTCTATTTCTTAGTTCTTCTATTTTCCAAACATTCTTTAACGTTTCTATAAATTTCATGCTCTATTACGTGTGATTATAAAGTTACAGCTTCTCCTCCTGCCGCTTCTATAGCAGCCTTTGCTGAAGCAGTAAATTTGTGAGCAGTTACTTTTAATTTTGCTTTTAGTTCACCTCTACCTAAGATTTTAACTAGATCGTTCTTTCCAGTTACACCTGTAGCTATTAAAGTGTCTAAATCTACTGTGTCGTTAATTTTCTTATCATCAACCAATTGTTGTAAAGTATCTAGGTTTACCCCTTGGTACTCTACGCGGTTAATGTTAGTAAAACCAAATTTAGGAACACGTCTTTGAAGTGGCATTTGTCCACCTTCGAATCCGATTTTCTTAGAATAACCAGAACGAGATTTAGCTCCTTTGTGACCACGTGTAGCGGTACCACCTTTTCCAGAACCTTGTCCGCGTCCTACTCTTTTCCCTTGGCCTTTAACTGAACCTTCTGCAGGTTTTAAATTACTTAAATCCATTTCTCAGTTTTATTATTTAGTTTCTTCAACAGAAACTAAGTGTTCTACTTTAGCAACCATACCAAGAATATTTGGTGTAGCTTCGTGCTCTACAACTTGCCCAATACGTTTAAGACCTAAAGCCTCTAAAGTTCTTTTTTGTCTTAATGTACGATTTATTGCGCTTTTAACTTTTGTTACTTTAATCTTTGCCATCGTTCTTGCTTTTAACCTTTGAAAACTTTCTCTAATGAAATTCCTCTTTCACGAGCAATCGATTCTGCACTTCTTAATTGTAATAATGCATCAAAAGTTGCTTTAACAACGTTGTGAGGGTTTGATGAACCTTGAGATTTAGATAATACATCGTGCACTCCTACGGCTTCTAAAACTGTTCTCACAGCTCCACCAGCGATAACTCCTGTACCAGGAGCAGCAGGAATGATGTTTACTCTTGCTCCACCAAATTTTCCTTTTTGTTCGTGTGGCAATGTACGCTTTACGATTGGAATACGCACTAAATTTTTCTTTGCATCTTCTACTGCTTTTGCAATAGCACTTGCAACATCTTTAGATTTTCCTAAACCGTGACCTACTACACCTGCTTCGTCTCCAACCACTACGATTGCCGAGAAACCAAATGCTCTACCACCTTTAGTTACTTTTGTAACTCTCTGTACACCAACTAAACGATCTTTAAGATCTAATCCACTTGGTTTTACTAGCTCTGCGCTTTTGTATTTTTGATACATAATTTCTTAGAATTTAAGTCCTGCTTCTCTAGCTCCTTCTGCTAATGATTTTACTCTACCATGGTATAAATAACCACCTCTATCAAAAGAAATAGTTTCTACACCAGCTTTTAAAGCTTTTTCAGCCACAGATTTCCCCACTAAAGCGGCAATTTCTGATTTAGTTCCTTTTGCAGCACTAATGTCTTTATCTCTTGAAGATGCTGAGCTGATAGTTTTACCAGTTACATCATCTACTATTTGAGCATAAATTTCTTTATTACTTCTAAAAACAGATAATCTTGGTCTAGCTTCTGTACCAGAAACTATTTTACGGACTCTGCTTTTAATTCTTAATCGTCTTTCGTTTTTTGTTAACGCCATAACTTATAAATTATTAAGCTGATTTACCTGCTTTTCTTCTTAATATTTCTCCTACAAACTTAATACCTTTTCCTTTATAAGGTTCTGGTCTTCTAAAATCACGGATTTTAGCAGCTACTTGTCCTACAAGTTGCTTATCGTGCGATGTTAGTTTAATTATAGGGTTTTTACCTTTCTCTGATACTGTTTCAACTTTTACTTCTGGAGCAATATCTAAAATAATATTATGAGAAAATCCTAATGCCATATCAAGTTTTTGTCCTTGATTACTTGCTCTATATCCAACACCTACTAATTCTAATTCTTTAGTCCAACCTTTAGATACACCTTCAATCATGTTGTTAATAAGTGCTCTGTAAAGTCCGTGTTTAGATTTTTCTTCTTTCTTATCAGAAGAACGTTCAACTATAACATTTCCGTCTTCGACTTTAATTGCAACGTTAGAAAACTCTTGAGATAATTCTCCTAATTTTCCTTTTACTGTTACAACATTATCTTTAACATCTACTGTAACTCCTTCTGGAATCCCTACTGGGTTATTACCTATTCTTGACATTTCTTATAGTCTTTAAATTAGTAAACGTAACATAAAACTTCGCCACCTACATTTTCTGCTTGTGCTTGCTTTCCTGTCATTACTCCGTGAGAAGTAGAAACGATAGCAATACCAAGACCATTTAAAATTCTAGGTAGTTCTGATGAACTTGCGTACTTACGTAAACCAGGTTTACTGATTCTTTGAATCTTTTTAATTACAGGTTCTTTTGTTTCTTTATTGTACTTAAGAGCTATTTTAATAGTTCCTTGTACAGTAGAATCGTCGAATTTGTAACTTAAAATATATCCTTGCTCGAATAATATTTTTGTGATTTCTTTTTTAAGATTAGAAGCAGGGATTTCTACCACTCTGTGGTTAGCACGCACTGCGTTTCTAATTCTTGTAAGATAATCCGCTATTGGATCTGTATACATATGTATTAATTTGCGGTTTTGGTTTTCGGGATGTTACTCCCGAACCTGAAACCAATTTATAATTATTTTTTTACCAGCTTGCTTTTTTAACACCTGGAATAAGACCGTTATTTGCCATTTCTCTGAATAATACACGAGAAATACCAAATGTACGCATGTACCCTTTTGGACGTCCTGTTAGTTTACATCTGTTGTGCATACGTACAGGAGAAGCATTTTTTGGTAACTTTTGTAATGCTTCGTAATCGCCAGCTTCTTTTAAAGCTTTGCGTTTTTCTGCATATTTAGCTACTGTTTTTGCTCTTTTTACCTCACGGGCTTTCATTGATTCTTTAGCCATATCTTAGTTCTTTTGAAATGGTAAACCTAATTCTGTTAATAATGATTTTGCTTCTTTATCAGTTTCGGCAGATGTTACAAAAGTAATATCCATTCCTGTAATTTTATTTACCTTATCGATATCAATTTCAGGGAAGATGATTTGTTCTGTAATACCAAGGTTATAATTACCTCTTCCGTCGAATCCTGTAGCTTTAATTCCATTAAAATCTCTTACACGTGGTAAGGCAGAAGTAACTAAACGGTCTAAAAATTCATACATTCTTTCGCCACGTAAAGTAACTTTTGCCCCAATTGGCATACCTTTACGTAATTTGAACGATGCAACGTCTTTTTTAGAAATTGTTGCTATAGCTTTTTGTCCAGATATAGTTGTTAATTCGTCTACTGCGTAGTCTACTAACTTTTTGTCTGCAACGGCAGCACCAACACCTTTAGAGATTACTATTTTCTCTAATTTAGGTACTTGCATTACATTTTTATATCCAAATTCGTCTGTAAGAGCTGCAATTACTCTGCTTTTATACTCTTCTTTAAGTCTCGGTGAATATGCCATAACTATATTACTTCATTAGATTTTTTAGAAAATCTCACTTTCTTATCGCCTTCCATTCTGTACCCTACTCGTGTTGTTTCGCCTTTAGCAGTTAACAACGACAAGTTAGAGATTTGAATAGGAGCTTCTTTCTCTACGATTCCTCCTTGAGGGTTTTGTGCACTTGGCTTGGTGTGTTTCTTCACTAAGTTTACGCCCTCAACAATCGCTTTGTTCTTATCTATTAATACTTTAAGTACTTTCCCTTCAGATCCTTTGTGATCTCCGGCTATTACTTTTACAGTATCTCCTGATTTTATTTTAAGCTTTGTCATCTTATAAGTCATTAAAGCACTTCAGGTGCTAATGATACAATTTTCATGAATTGTTTATCACGAAGTTCTCTAGCAACAGGTCCAAATACACGTGTACCTCTCATCTCGCCCGCTGGGTTTAATAATACACAAGCATTGTCGTCGAATCTGATATAAGATCCGTCTGGACGTCTTACTTCTTTTCTAGTACGAACTACAACTGCAGTAGATACAGCACCTTTTTTAATGTTACCATTAGGTGTAGCATCTTTAACAGAAACAACTATTTTGTCTCCTACAGAAGCGTATCTTCTTTTAGTACCACCCAGAACACGTATTGTTAATACTTCTTTTGCTCCAGTGTTATCGGCAACTTTTAATCTTGATTCTTGTTGTACCATAATTACTTCGCTCTTTCAATTATTTCAACTAGTCTCCAACATTTAGATTTACTCATAGGTCGTGTTTCCATGATCTTAACAGTATCTCCAATGTTACAATCGTTAGTCTCGTCGTGTGCAACGTATTTTTTTGTTTTTAACACGAACTTACCATACATAGGGTGCTTTACTTTTTTAACTTCAGAAACTACAATAGATTTCTGCATTTTGTTACTAGTAACAACTCCTATACGTTCTTTTCTTAAATTTCTTTTTTCCATCTTTCAGCAGAATTATTGTAATTCTCTTTTAGTTAATTCGGTCGCAATTCTAGCAACATCGCGTCTTACGCTACGTAATTGAATTGGATTTTCTAAAGGAGATATTGCATGTGCCATTTTCAGGTCTGAATAACTCTTTTTTGTCTCACCAAGTTTCTCTTGTAACTCAGCTGTAGATAATTCTTTAATTTCTGATTGTTTCATAACATCAAATAAATTATGCTTCGTAATCTCTAGCGATAACAAACTTAGTTTTAACTGGTAATTTTTGTGCGGCTAAACGTAATGCTTCTTTAGCAATGTCTAATGGCACTCCTCCTACTTCAAAAAGTACTCTACCAGGTTTTACAACAGCTGCCCAATATTCTACGGCACCTTTACCTTTACCCATACGTACTTCAAGAGGTTTCTTTGTTATAGGCTTATCTGGAAATATTTTAATCCAAAGTTGTCCTTCTCTTTTCATGTAACGTGTAGCGGCAATACGTGCTGCTTCTATTTGACGCGATGTTAAAAAATTCGAATCAAGCGATTTTATTCCAAAAGTTCCGTTAGAAAGTTGGTGACCTCTTTGAGAGTTCCCTTTCATACGTCCTTTTTGTTGTTTACGAAATTTTGTTCTTTTAGGCTGTAACATTTTTCTTTACTTTAAAAAATTACTTTCTACGACGTGGTTTACTATTACCTCCTCGTGTTCCACCTTTTCCTTGCTTCTTAGACAATCCAACAAGCGGAGAAAGCTCTCTTTTACCATATACTTCACCTTTCATGATCCATACTTTAACACCTAATCTACCGTAAGTAGTATGTGCCTCAACTAAAGCATAATCAATATCAGCTCTAAATGTAGATAATGGAATACGTCCTTCTTTGTAGTGCTCGCTACGTGCCATTTCGGCACCGTTTAAACGACCACTAATTTGAACTTTAATTCCTTCTGCATTCATACGCATTGTAGCAGCGATAGCCATTTTGATTGCACGACGGTAAGAGATTCTGTTCTCGATTTGTCTTGCAATACTAGATGCTACTAAAAATGCATCAAGTTCTGGTCTTTTAATTTCAAATATATTTATTTGAACTTCTTTACCTGTAATTTTCTTAAGTTCTTCTTTTAACTTGTCTACCTCTTGGCCACCTTTACCGATAATAATACCAGGTCTAGCAGTAGTGATAGTAACGGTTACAAGCTTTAAAGTTCTTTCGATAATTACTCTAGAAACACTAGCTTTAGATAGACGTGCGTGAACGTACTTTCTGATCTTATCGTCTTCGGCTAATTTATCGCCATAATCGTTTCCTCCATACCAGTTAGATTCCCATCCTCTGATAATTCCTAAGCGATTCCCGATTGGATTTGTTTTTTGTCCCATACCTCTAATTAAGCTTGTGTGTTATTGTTAGCTCCTACCACGATGGTTACATGGTTAGAACGTTTTCTAATTCTGTGCGCACGACCTTGAGGAGCTGGACGTAATCTTTTTAACATAGATCCGCCATCTACTCTAATCTCTTTTACTATTAATTCAGCATCTTCAATACTTGCATCTTCGTTTTTAGCTTGCCAGTTTGCAATTGCAGACAATAACAATTTCTCTAAACGGTTAGATGCTTCTTTTTGGCTAAATTTTAAAATATTAAGCGCTTTTTCTACCTGTTCGCCTCTTACTAAATCGGCTACTAAGCGCATTTTTCTCGGTGACGTAGGACAGTTATTAAGTTTAGCAAAAGCAACTTGCTTTTTATCTTCCTTAATAGCGTCTGCCATTTGTTTTTTACGACTTCCCATAGCTTACTACTTTTTACCTTTGTTTTTAGCACCAGCATGACCTCTAAATGATCTTGTTGGTGAAAATTCTCCTAATTTATGTCCTACCATGTTTTCAGTAACATATACTGGAACAAATTGGCGTCCGTTATGTACTGCTATAGTTTGTCCAACGAAATCTGGAGTAATCATAGAGGCTCTAGACCACGTTTTGATTACTGCTTTCTTTCCGCTTTCAACATTTTCTTGAACTCTCTTATCTAATTTATAATGAACGTAAGGTCCTTTTTTTAATGATCTTGCCATGTCTTATTTCTTTCTACGTTCTACAATATACTTATTACTCGCTTTTGTTTTAGAACGGGTTCTGTAACCTTTAGCTGGTAAACCTTTTCTAGAACGTGGGTGTCCTCCAGAAGCACGACCTTCACCACCACCCATTGGGTGATCTACAGGGTTCATTACTACTGGTCTTGTACGTGGTCTTCTTCCTAACCATCTGCTTCTACCAGCTTTACCTGATACTAATAACTGATGGTCTGAGTTAGATACTACCCCTATTGTAGCCATACAGTTAGCTAGAACTAATCTAGTTTCACCAGATGGAAGTTTAATAGTAGCAAATTTACCATCTCTTGCCATTAATTGAGCAAAAGCACCAGCACTACGAGCCATTACAGCTCCTTGTCCTGGACGTAACTCTACACAAGAAATAATTGTTCCTAATGGAATTTGACTTAATGGCATTGCGTTACCAATTTCTGGAGCGATACCTTCTTGCCCAGATACTACAGTTTGTCCAACTTGTAATCCGTTTTGAGCAACAATATAGGCTTTCTCACCATCTTGATAATTTAACAATGCGATAAAAGCTGTTCTGTTTGGATCGTACTGAATCGATTTTACTTCGGCAGGAATTCCTGTCTTAGCTCTTTTAAAATCGATAATACGATAACGCTTTTTATGACCACCACCAATATAGCGCATGGTCATTTTTCCTTGACTGTTTCTACCACCAGACTTTTTCTTCGGAGCTAATAAACTTTTCTCCGGCTTATCAGTAGTAATGGCGTCAAATCCATTAACTACTCTAAAACGCTGTCCTGGTGTGATCGGTTTTAATTTTCTTACTGACATTTTTGTCTAATTACATGTTACTGTATAAATCAATCACTTCACCTTCCGCCAGTTGTACAATTGCTTTTTTTACAGCATTTGTTTTACCATGTTGAATACCCGTTTTTGTAAAACGTGTTCTTCTATCTGGACGGACATTTATAGTACGAACTTTTTCAACAGAAACGCCATAAGCAGCTTCTACTGCTTTTTTTATTTCTACCTTGTTCGCCTTTGTATTAACCTGAAAGCTATAGCAGTTGTTTAACTCACTATTTGTAGTCGCTTTTTCGGTGATAATAGGTTTAATTAAGATACTCATCGCTTCCTTATTTACTTAAATTCGTTTCAATTTCTTCTAAAGAACTCTCTAAAAGCACAACTTTATTTGCATTTAAAATTTTGTAAGTGCTTAATTCTGAGTTAGTTATAACTTCAGAGCTTTTTAAATTGCGCGATGACAAATATACATTATTATTTGATGCACCCAACACAAATAGAGATTTTTTATTTTGTAAGTCTAAAGCTTTCAATACACTAGTGAAATTTTTAGTCTTTGGCGTTTCAAAATTAAAGTCTTCTAAAACTACTATTGAAGCTTCGTTTGCTTTAATTGTTAACGCTGATTTACGAGCTAAACGCTTTAAGCTTTTGTTAAGTTTGAAGCTGTAATTTCTTGGTCTTGGGCCAAACATACGACCACCGCCTTTAAATACTCCAGACTTAATACTACCTGCTCTAGCCGTACCAGTTCCTTTTTGCTTTTTAATCTTGCGTGTAGATCCAGCAATCTCAGCGCGCTCTTTAGCTTTGTGAGTTCCTTGTCTTTGGTTTGCTAAATATTGTTTAACATCCAAATACACAGCATGATTGTTAGGCTCTATACCGAAAACTGAATCTGAAAGGTCTACCTTTCTACCAGTTTCTTTTCCGTTTATATCTAAAACTGCTACTTTCATTACTTCTCAATGATTACATAAGAGTTTTTATGTCCAGGTACACAACCTTTAACAACAAGTAAGTTCTTTTCTGCAACTACTTTTAAAACTCTTAAATTTTCCACTTTTACTCTATCGTTCCCCATTCTTCCGGCCATTTTCATTCCTTTAAATACTCTTGCAGGATATGAAGCAGCACCAATAGAACCAGGAGCTCTTAATCTGTTATGTTGACCGTGAGTTGATTGCCCAACACCACCAAATCCGTGACGTTTAACAACACCCTGAAAACCTTTACCTTTAGAAGTTCCAGCAATATCAACAAATTCACCTTCTATAAAGTGCTCTACCGTGATAGCATCACCTAATTTGTACTCCTTATCAAAACCTTTAAACTCAGCGATTTTGCGTTTTACAGAAGTTCCTGCTTTTTTAGCGTGACCTAAGTCTGCTTTAGTAGCACTTTTTTCTGTCGCGTCATCGAAACCAAGTTGTAGCGCTTCATAACCGTCTACTTCTTCAGTTCTGACTTGGGTAACGATACATGGTCCAGCTTCAATTACTGTACATGGAATGTTTTTTCCATTTTCGTCGAAAATGCTGGTCATACCGATTTTTTTTCCAATTAACCCAGACATAATTATTAATTTATTTATTAGTATTTATTTATAAAAAAATTCAGGGTCAAAACACGTTCAACCCTGAATGTATTTTTACCGTTTTTCCCTCGCTCGCAGCTTAGGACATGTTTAGAAAACGTATTGTTTCCGTTCTCGATGGTGCTGCTCTTGCAGTACCTACTTACACTTTAATTTCTACTTCAACACCGCTTGGTAATTCAAGCTTCATTAAAGCATCGATAGTCTTTGATGAAGAGCTATAGATATCAAGTAATCTTTTATAAGAACTTAATTGAAATTGCTCTCTAGACTTTTTGTTAACGTGTGGAGAACGTAATACAGTGAAAATTTTCTTGTGTGTTGGTAATGGAATTGGTCCAGTTACTACAGCACCTGTACTTTTTACAGTTTTTACAATCTTATCAGCAGATTTATCTACTAAGTTATGATCGTAAGATTTTAATTTTATTCTGATTTTTTGACTCATTTTCTTAAGATTTAAGCATCAGCACCTTTAGCTGCTTTAATAACTTCTTCTGAAATATTTTGAGGTGTTTCAGCATAGTGTGAAAACTCCATTGTAGATGTTGCACGACCAGAAGATAATGTTCTTAATGTAGTTACATATCCAAACATTTCTGATAATGGTACAATAGCTTTAACAACTTTAGCACCAGCTCTGTCGCTCATATCGCTTACCTGACCTCTTCTTCTATTTAAATCTCCTACAATATCACCCATGTTTTCTTCTGGAGTTATTACCTCTAGTTTCATCATTGGCTCCATAATTACTGCTTTCGCAGCTTTTGCAGCAGCTTTAAATCCTAATTTAGCAGCTAATTCGAATGATAATTGATCCGAATCCACATCGTGGTAAGAACCGTCTGTTAATGTTACTTTCATAGCATCAACTTCGTATCCTGCTAAAGGACCATTCTTCATAGCTTCTTTGAATCCTTTTTCAATTGAAGGGATAAATTCTTTAGGAACGTTACCACCTTTAATTTCAGAAACAAATTCTAAACCATCTTTACCTTCTTCTGCTGGCTCTAAAGTAAATACGATATCTGCGAATTTACCACGACCACCAGATTGCTTCTTGTAAACCTCTCTGTGCTCAGCTCTGCTAGTAACAGCTTCTTTGTACTCTACTTGTGGCTGACCTTGGTTTACTTCTACCTTAAACTCACGCTTAAGACGATCTACAATAATATCTAAGTGAAGCTCTCCCATTCCAGAAATAATAGTCTGTCCTGAAGCCTCGTCTGTTCTTGCTGTAAATGTTGGATCTTCTTCTGCTAATTTAGCTAAAGCCATACCCATTTTATCTACATCGGCCTTAGTTTTAGGCTCTACAGCGATACCGATTACAGGATCTGGGAATTCCATAGATTCTAACACGATAGGGTGTTTTTCATCAGACATGGTATCACCAGTCTTAATGTCTTTAAATCCTACTGCTGCTCCAATATCTCCAGCTTCGATAAACTCGATAGCGTTTTGTTTATTAGAGTGCATTTGGTAGATACGAGAAATACGCTCTTTTTTACCAGAACGGTTGTTCAAGATATAAGAACCAGCATCTAAACGACCTGAGTAAGCACGGAAGAACGCTAAACGACCTACGAAAGGATCGGTAGCAATTTTAAATGCTAATGCAGCGAATGGAGCATCAACACTTGGCTTACGAGATTCCTCCTGTTCAGTAACAGGATTAATACCTTTAATATTATCTCTATCTAACGGAGAAGGTAAATAACGACATACAGCATCTAATAAAAACTGTACCCCTTTATTTTTAAACGAAGAACCACATACCATAGGAATGATAGCCATATCCATTACAGCAGCTCTTAGTGCAGCATGCACTTCTTCTTCTGTAATAGACTCTTCGTCTTCCATGAATTTTTCTAATAAGTTTTCGTCGTAAGAGGCAACTTCTTCAATTAAAAGCGCACGGTACTTACGAGCTTCTTCTTTCATATCCTCTGGAATCTCAACAACATCGAAAGTCGATCCGAAGTTATCATCATGCCAAATGATAGCTCTGTTTTTAACTAAGTCTACAATACCTTTAAAATCAGCTTCGTCACCAATGTTTAAAACGATTGGCACAGCATTAGATTTCAACATATCTTTAACTTGCTGACAAACAGCTAAGAAATTAGACCCTTGACGGTCCATTTTATTTACGAACCCAATACGTGGTACTTTATAGTTATCTGCAAGTCTCCAGTTAGTTTCAGATTGTGGCTCTACACCATCTACAGCACTAAATAAGAATACTAAACCATCTAATACACGTAAAGAACGGTTTACCTCTACTGTAAAGTCAACGTGACCAGGAGTATCGATAATATTAAAGTGGTAATCTTTAGCATCCTCGGTTGGAACACCGTTTTCTTTAGGAAATGTCCAGTCGCAAGTTGTAGCTGCAGAAGTAATGGTAATACCACGCTCTGCTTCTTGCTCCATCCAGTCCATTGTAGAAGCTCCATCGTGAACTTCACCAATTTTATGAGACACTCCTGTATAAAAAAGAATACGCTCTGTTGTTGTTGTTTTACCAGCATCAATATGAGCTGCAATTCCTATGTTTCTTGTTAAATTTAAATCTCTTGCCATGTTTTAGAATCTAAAGTGTGAGAATGCTTTATTTGCTTCTGCCATTTTATGAGTATCTACTCTTTTCTTAACAGCAGCTCCTTCTTCTTTAGCCGCAGCTAAAATTTCTGAAGCTAAACGTTGAGCCATAGATTTCTCGTTTCTTTTACGAGCATAACCTATTAACCACTTCATTGCAGTTGAAACTTTACGATCTGGACGAATTTGCATTGGAATTTGGAATGTTGCACCACCAACACGACGGCTACGCACTTCTACGTGAGGCATCACATTAGATAAAGCGTCTTTCCATAATTCTAAAGCCGTTTTTTCTTCGTCAGTCTTCTTTTGATCTACGATATCTATCGCATCGTAAAATACTTTAAACGCCACAGACTTCTTACCATCCCACATCATCATGTTAACAAAACGCGTTACTAACTGATCGTTAAATCGCGGATCTGGTAAAAGCGGTCTCTTTTTCGCTTGTCTTTTTCTCATGTCTTTTCTTTAAAAGTTTTTTAATTACTTTTTAGGGCGTTTTGCACCATACTTAGATCTACGTTGTGTTCTACCTGCAACACCAGCTGTGTCTAAAGCACCACGAACGATGTGATATCTAACTCCTGGTAAATCTTTTACCCTTCCACCTCTAACCAATACTATCGAGTGCTCTTGTAAATTGTGACCTTCACCTGGGATATAAGCGTTCACTTCGTTACCATTTGTTAATCTAACCCTTGCTACTTTACGCATTGCAGAGTTAGGTTTCTTAGGCGTAGTAGTGTAAACACGCGTACAAACCCCTCGTCTTTGAGGACACGAATCTAAAGCAGCCGATTTACTCTTCTTGGTTATTTTGGCTCTTCCTTTTCGTACTAATTGTGAAATTGTTGGCATATTTTTCTATAATATTTATAAAATACCTCTTCTTAGAGGGCTGCAAATGTATGAATTAAATTTAATTTTTCAAACCCTAAACAATTAATTTTCAATCCGATTTCATTTTTTAATACAACTTCATATTAATAGTATCCTTTTTACGTTAGTTTTACACTGACTAAAAGAAATTACACAGTGCCATTTAAACACATCGCAATTTTAACACTCTTGTGCTTAAGCTACTACACAAATGCGCAACACCTGTATTTAAATGTTGCTGGTGAAACCGACACAGAAACCGAGCGCTTAGATTCTATTTGGTACCCGAAAAAACACATGAACTTGCAATCGGCACAACACGCTTTAGACACGTTGTCGCAGCAACTTAATTACTTAGGCTATATTGAACACACCAGAACGCCATTACAACACATTAACGATTCTACACTTACCTCACGCTTCAAATTAAAAACACAATACAATAGCATAAAAATATTTTACAACGACAGTTTATTAAATACAGAAACTCTAAAATCGATTAGCACAAATAGTACTGAAGATTATTTTATTGTCGCCTTTAAAGATTTAGAAAAGTCCTTAAACCATCTTAACATAAAATTATCTGAACACGGCAATCCCTTTATTAAATTAAAATTAGAGGATATCAGCATTCATAATAAAATTGTAACAGCTCAATTAAAAACCGTAACTGTTTCCAAACCCAGACAAATCGATAACATAATAATTAAAGGTTACGAAAAGTTTCCCGAAAAATTTATCAAGCATTATTTAAAACTTAAAACAGGCACAGTTTTTAATCTAAACACCATCAGAAAAAAAACGGAACGCCTAAACGAACTCCCTTTCGCCAATCAAATTCGAGATCCAGAAGTATTATTTACAGAAGACTCTACAACACTATATATATATGTAGAAAAAATTAAAAGCAATAGTTTTGATGGTTATTTAGGATTTACCACCAACGAAAACACAAACAAATTAGAGTTTAGTGGTTACCTGGACATGCTTTTGCAAAACAATTTAAATTTTGGAGAATCGTTAAAACTAAATTACAGGAGCGACGAAAACGACCAAAGGAATTTCAACCTAAAACTAGACGCCCCTTATTTGTTTAAATCCCCTATCGGTGTACAAGCAGAATTAAACATCTTCAAAAAAGATTCGTCGTTTACAACCACAGATCAAAATCTCAAATTATACTATCAATTTAACCCAAAACACAAAATGTATTTGGGATTAAACAGCACGCAGTCCAACAATCTTTTAACAACCAACAACACAACCATAACCGATTACAACAGTACCTTTTTCGAAACACAATACGATTTTACCAACCGCACAGTAAACACCCAACTCTTCCCAATAAAAACTTACGCTACCACGCAAGTCGGTTTTGGAGACCGTACCATAAGACAAAGCAAACAAAAACAAACCCGATTAACAGCTAAAGCCTACCACAGTTTTTATTTAAACGCAAAAAACAGCATATACACTAAAATTGAGGCTGCCGCATTACTATCGGACAATTATTTAGATAATGAACTCTTTAGATTTGGAGGGATTAATTCCATTAGAGGATTTGAAGAAAACAGCTTAGTCGCCAATTTATATGGTGTCTTAAATTTAGAGTACCGCTTACAACTCAACCCAACCATTTACATACACACAATTTCGGATTTTGGCTATCTGGAAAATCAAATTTTTACCCAAAAAGAAAAATTATTAGGCCTAGGCGTCGGTTTTGCCATATTAACAAAAGCAGGGCTATTAAAATTCAATTATGCTAATGGACAAACCGAAAAACAACCCTTTAATATCTCTAATTCAAAAATACACTTAAGCATCACTTCTTTTTTCTAAAAAAACAGTCCATTTTACGATACAATTCTCAACCGAAATGAAAATTTTAACCATTAATTATTGTTTAATTAACTTTTTATTATGATTTTTGGCCAAGACTAATTCAAATAAAATATAAAATGAAAACAAAGTTTAGTGGAATTCTAACGCTATTCCTAGCGTTTGTTGTGCAACTAACGTTCGCACAAGAAAAGACAATTTCAGGAACTGTGTCCGATGCGACGGGCTTACCTCTTCCTGGGGTTAACATTATTGTACAAGGTACAACTCACGGTACACAAACAGATTTTGACGGGAACTACTCGTTAACTGCAAATACTGGTGATGTTTTATCTTTTTCATTCATTGGTTACAAAACTCAAACTGTAACTGTTGGTGCTTCTAGCACAATTAACTTAACAATGGCTGAAGATTTAGCCGAGTTAGACGAAGTTGTAGTAACAGCACTTGGTATTAAAAAAGAAGAGAAAGCTATTGGTTACGCTTCTCAACAACTTAAATCTGAAGCTATTGCGGATGTACCTACAACTAACGTAACAAACTCGTTATCTGGTAAAATTGCAGGTGTTAACATTACACAATCTTCTGGTGATGTTGGATCGTCATCTCGTATTACAATTCGTGGTATTTCCACTATTTACGGAAATTCGCAACCATTAATCGTAATCGATGGTGCTGTAATTGATAACAACACATATACTGGTGGTAGCTCAGGTACAGATGTACCTAACGGTTTAGCAGATATTAACCCTCAAGACGTTGAAACTATTAACGTTTTAAAAGGTGGTGCTGCAACGGCTCTTTACGGGATGAGAGGTACTAACGGTGTAATTGTAATTACTACAAAATCTGGTAAGAAAAATAAATCTTTAGGTATAGAGATTAACAGTTCTGTTAGCTTCTCTAACCCATACATTTTCCCAGAATACCAAAACTCTTACGGACAAGGTCTTAACCCAAGCTACTTCGAATTCGTTGATGGTTTTGGATACGACCAAGGTGCCAACGGTGGTGACGGTGGTGTTGATGAAAGCTGGGGTCCTGCTTTAGATTCAGGATACGAATTTATCCAATTCTCATCTCTTATAGACAATCCTGACAACCCTCAAGCACAACCTTGGGTATCTAACCCAAACAGTGTACGTGACGAGTTCTACCAAACTGGTTTAACTACAGATAACACAGTATCGTTCTCTGGTGGTACAGATACAGGAAACTACCGTTTATCTTTAGGTTTAGTAGACACTAAAGGTATTGTGTACAACACAGACCTTAAAAAATACAACATTTCAGGTAACGTAAATTATGAATTAGGCGAAAAATGGACTGTTGGTTTTAGTGGTAGATTTATTCAATCGACTTCTCAACAAAGAAACGCTGTTGGTTATGGCGATGTAGATAACCAAGTAGGTCAGTTAGTATGGAGTGCAAGACAGGTAGACTGGTCTCGCCTTAGAGATTGGGAAAGCTTACCTTTAATTGAAACTGATAATGGTACATTAACACCATTAAACTGGAACTTGTCTTACAACAACAACCCATACTGGGCTTTAGATAAAAACTTACACCCATGGACACGTAACAGATGGATTGGTACCGCAAACTTAGGTTACCAAATTTCTGACGATTTATCTTTAAACATGACTACTGGTATCGATTATTTCGATGACTCTAGAGAGACAATGAGAAATATGAGTACTGTAAACTTCAGAAATGGTTACTACTCGTTAACGAAAAGAAACCGTTACGAGATTAACTCTCAAGCGATTTTAAGCTACAACAAAAAATTCGGTTCTAACGATCAATTCGGAGTATCGTTTAGTGTTGGTGGTCAGTTAATGACAAACAAATACACAGCATTCCAAGGTATTGCAGAAAACTTAGTATTAGACGGTTTATTCAACTTATCTAACTCTGCTGGTGCTCCACTTATTACAGATACTAGTAGCGATTACAAAATCAACAGTTTATTTGGTACTGGTCAGTTAAGCTACGGCGATTTCTTATTCTTAGATTTCACAGGTCGTAACGACTGGGCTTCTGTATTACCAGTAGACAACAACAGTATTTTCTACCCATCTGTATCTTTAAGTGCAGTAGTTAGCGATATGTTAAACATTCAATCAGATGCTGTTAACTTCTTAAAATTAAGAGCTTCTTGGGCAGAAACTGGTAGTGCAGGACCTTTAGCACCTTATAGTGTTATCCCTACTTATGCATTATCTACTTCTCCACTTAATGGTTCTTCTCCAACGGCTCTTTATCCAAATACCTTATGGAACCCAGAAATTACAGCACAAACAGAAACTGCTTTAGAATTCGGTTTAGATGCACGTTTCTTCTCTAACAGATTACGTGTAGACTTTACATACTACGACAAAGAAAACAACGACGTAATTATGCCACTTCAAGTATCTGCTACTTCTGGTTTTACTAGTGTTTGGAAAAACGCTGCTACAGTAACCAATACAGGGGTTGAATTAGTACTTGGTGTAGATGTTATTAGAAGCCAAGGAGATGGTTTCAACTTAGGTTTCGATGTTAACTTCGCGAAAAACGAAAACGAAGTTACAAACATTGAAGGCGAAGGTGTAATTAACTTAGAAAACGGTGGTTTATGGAATGTTAATACACAAGCCAGAAACGGAATGCCAATGGGTGTAATCTGGGGACCGTCTTTCGAGCGTACACCTAGCGGAGCTATCCTTTACCAAAATGGTTTACCAGTAATTGGTGATTATAAAGTATTAGGAAACTCTCAGCCTGACTGGGTTGGTGGTTTAGCTATTAACGCTTCTTACAAAAACTTCTCTTTCAGAACATTATTTGATGTTAAACAAGGTGGCGATGTTTACTCGCAAACTACTACCTGGGGTAACTTAGCTGGTATTCTTGAAGAAACTATGGTTGGTAGAGAAACTGGTGTAATTGGTGTTGGTGAAATGTCAGACGGTAATGGTGGTTACATTCCAAACGATGTTGTTGTTGGTGCTCAAAACTACTACTCGTCTGCTTACAACCAAAACGTAGCAGAGTCATCTGTATTCGATGCATCTTTTGTAAAATGGAGAGAATTATCTTTAAGCTATTCCTTACCTACAAAATTCATCGAGAACACAGGTTTACAAGCCGTAAATTTAGGTGTTAACGTTAGAAATTTAGCGATATTACACAGAAATGCGCCACACATCGATCCAGAAACTGCATTTGGTGTTAGCGCAGGACAACAAGGTTTAGAGTACGCTCAAACGCCTTCTACTCGTACAATTGGTGTTAACCTTAATGTTAAATTTTAATAGAAATGAAAATGAAAAATATATTTAAATCATGGTCTCTAGCAGCTATTACAGGTTTAATGGTGGTTACCACAGCTTGTGATACTGATTTTGAAGAAACCAATACCGACCCTAACAGTCCAACTGAAATTTCTGTTGACTTACAATTAGGATACATAGAAAGAACTTTAGTAAACGAAGTACATAATTATTTCGCTGCTGGAGAATGTGCCTCAGACTGGCCACAACACATCTCTAAGCCTATCTATAACGATGCCGATAGATATTATCCGCGTTTAGGATCTATAAATAACTTCTGGACTATTATGTATGCCTCTGTTATTGCCGATGCTAACGAAATGTATAATTTAGCTGTTGAAGCAGAAAACCCTGCCGTGCAAGGTGCCGCTTTAACCTTACAAGCCATCGCTTACCAATATTTAACCGATGCCTTTGGTAGTATTCCAATGTCTGACGCTATAAAAGGTGAAGAAGGTAACTTTAACGCTACTTACGACTCTCAAGAGCAAGTTTACACGCAAATTTTTGCCATGTTAGACGAAGCTATTGCTAGCTTCCAAGCTGGTGGATCTATAAATGCTGGACAAGATTTAATGTACGGTGGAGACACTTCTAAATGGTTAAAATTAGCTACTTCTATTAAATTTAGAGCTATGATGCGAATTTCTGACACCTCTTTATTTAGTGCTTCAGAATTACAAAGCTTAGTAAATTCTGGTAACTTAATTACCACTAATGCCGATAATGCTTTTATATCTTTCGAAACCATTGCCACTCCTAATGCCAATCCATTCTATGCCATCGTTTTAGACGGTAGAACAGGCGAATGGTGTATGGGCGAGGCTTTAGTAGAGTTTATGAAAACTGCTAACGATCCAAGATTAGCCGTATATGCTAACCCTAACGATTCTGGTGAATACCGCGGTAAGCCTGCTGGTTACATTAACCCAGGTTCTGCTGGTTACGCTACAGGTACTGTGTCTGAAATTGGAGATGCGTTTATGGCTGCTGATGCACCTTTACAAATCATTAATGCTGCACAAGTAAACTTATTGTTAGCTGATGCTGCTGCTAGTGGTTACATTGGCGGTGCTGCTGCAGATTATTTTAGTGCTGGTGTAGCTAGCTCTTTAACACAACACGGTTTATCAGCAACAAGCTTTACTCCTTCTTACCAAGGGCCACAGTCTATTGGTGAGCAATTATGGGTTTCTACATTCATGCAAGGTTACGAAACTTGGGCTGAATGGAGAAGAACTGATATCCCTGGTGATTTACCTTTAGCTGTAGATCCGCAACCAGGTGTAAACAGTATTCCTACAAGATATACCTACCCTAACGACGAAATTTCGTTAAACGCTAGCAATGTAAATGCTGCCTTAGAGGAGCAAAATATTGATGATGCTTTAACTGCTAAAGTTTGGTGGGACGTAAACTAATTTAAAAACAACAAAGATTATGAAAAATTTATTATATATAGCTTTAGTAATGCTAAGCATCCTTGGTTTTACTGCTTGTAACGCAGATGCCGATGTAGATGTAGTTGCTCCAGTGGCAGGTGAAGCTGGAATTATTGTAAACGTATCAACAAACTCTTCAGGAGCCCTTTTGGGTTCTCCTGAAGCAGGAAAAGATTTACCAGATGCAGAAATTACTTTTTCTGACGACTACTTAAACTTAGTTGTAACGCAAACTTCTGGTAATTTCGATGTTGGAAATGTAAACCGTATCGAAATTTATAAAGCTTTAAACGGAGGTGAGCAAGTTAAAGTAGGTGAAACTACAGCATTACCTTATACTTTAACTTACAATTCTATAGACGAGTTTGTTGAAGGTTTAGGTGTACAACCATCAGATTTAAGAATTGGTGATGTATTTGCTTTTATTGTTAAGGTTGTTAAAAACGACGGTGCCGTTTACACTTACAGTGCTAGTATGGGGCGTTTTTCTTTAACGATTAACTGTTCTTACGACTTAACCGGTACTTATACCATGACAAACAATGTTTGTGACAACCCACAAACCGTTACAATTTCTCAAAATTCAGACGGAACATGGTATGCTTCTACAGCAGACGGTGGTTTATTACAATTTTGTTCTAGCAACACAAGTCTTCAAAACGACGGAAGCTTTGCCGTTGGTTGTGGTGGTGTTGTAGATGCTTCTGGTACAGATGGCGGCCCTGGTTATTGTGCTGGTGGTGGTTATGGTATTGGATGTATAGAAGGTGGTACTTGGGACCAAGAAGCAGGTGTATTAGAATTAAACCATTCTAACGCATTCTTTACTTGGGCAGCTGCTGAATATACTTCTAAATATGTAAGACAATAATTTTAGCCGTAGAATTAATATTTAACTTAAAAAATGATGAAAAACATATATAAAACTTTGTTACTATTAACTCTATCTGGCTTTGTATTCACATCTTGTGACGAAGATGCTGGAAACACTGGAGAGTCAATAGTAGACTATACAAAAACAGGAGCGACCGTATCTACTCCTGATAATAACATTACTGTAAGCGAATCAGACGCATATGCTTCTGGAGATGATATTATGATACCTTTTACAGTTACTTTAGCAGAAGCTACTACTGCATCAGCTGTTATTGATTTAGTACAAACTGGTGGTACTGCAGATAGCGACGATTACGCTGTTTCTAATGTAATGATCACACCAGGTAATACTACTGCAACTGGTTATATTGCTATTCACAGCAATGGTTACATTGAAGGTACAGAAACTTTAGAATTAACTGCCAGATCTAGAGCGAACTTTAACATCAACGATTTTGTAATGAACATTACTATTGATGATGATTATGTGAACGACCATTTAGATTTAGATTTAGTATGGGAAGGTTCTTTTACTGGAGAAGTTGGTGATGGTGCAGAATTAACATTAGATTTCTGTACTATGGATTTTGACATCTTAATTTTTGATGAAAATCTTCAAGATACCGGAATTTACGGTGGTGCTACAGGGTCTTGTCCAGAGCATGTAAGCTTATCAGGTTTACCTGACGGACTTTACTACATCGTAGTAGATCTTTACGAGAACCCATTAGCTGCAATTATAAATGCTAACGGTACCATTGGTGTTCCTTTATCTTTATCTTGGGGTCAAGAGTATTTTGATGATGTTGCCGGGAACCTTGTATACAACGGTTTCACAACAGACGATACTTCTGGAACATTCCCAATTGCTACAGTTACTGTAGAAAATGGTTATATGTACACAGTTGCACCTTACTAATTAAAAAGTAAAGTTTTAATTATATCAACAAAAACCACCTCTTTCGAGGTGGTTTTTTTATGCATAAATTTTATAAAATGACAAACATTAAAATTGTACTTTTACAACATGGAAAAAGACACTCAAATTTTTGGTATTCGTGCCGTAATTGAAGCCATTCAGTCGGGCGAAAACATCGATAAAGTATTTGTTCAAAAGGGGTTAAAAGGAGAACAATCGCACGAATTAGAAACTGTTTTACGTAAACAACGGCTTAACGTGTCTTATGTTCCTGTAGAAAAACTTAATAAACTCACACAAAAAAACCATCAGGGTGTCGTTGCCCAAATTGCTCCCATTTCTTTTTACGATTTAGAAGAGTTAGTTTTACAGGTTACAGAATCTGGACAAACGCCTTTATTTTTACTACTAGACCAACTTAGCGATGTGCGCAACTTTGGAGCAATAATACGTACAGCCGAATGCACAGGTGTTCACGGCATTATTATTCAAAAAAAAGGCGGTGCTCCTGTTAACGGCGACACCATTAAAACCAGTGCCGGAGCGGTCTTTAAAATTCCGATTTGCAAAGTAGACCATATTAAAGATGCCTTATTCTATATGCAAGCCTCGGGCATAAAAGTGATTGCAGCCACAGAAAAAACAGACGATTTAATATACGACGTCTCGTTTAAAGAACCGTGTGCAATTATAATGGGTTCGGAAGGAAAAGGTATCAATCCATCGGTTTTAAAATTGGTAGATGCTAAAGCAAAACTACCTTTACTAGGAGACATCGGCTCGCTTAACGTATCGGTTGCTTGTGGTGCTTTTTTATACGAAACTGTAAGACAACGTATCTAATCTTTCGTTTTATTTTCCTTAAAAACATAATGAATTTTAGGTGTTCCTGCGATGCCCTCAAAAGTATCTGTTGTGCTTTTGTTTTCTTCTTCTAAAACATTTTCTGGTAAAGTTTCAATAAAATTACCATCGGCATCAAAATGTCTTAAGAATTCATCATCATCTTCATTATAATCTTCTTTTTCCCAAGCATATTGTTCGGGTTTTGCAATCTGCTTTTTAAAGATTACTGCAAATAAAAGTCCAGTAATTAAACCAGATAAATGGCCTTCCCACGAAATACCTTCTTCAACAGGAAAAACATACCAAACCATACTTCCGTATAAAAATACAACTAACAACGACAAAGCAATTAAACGATAGTGCTTAGCAAATACACCTTTAAAAAATATAAAACTCACCAGAACGTAAATGAGTCCGCTTGCCCCAATATGATATGATGGCCTACCAATGCACCACGTTAAAAAACCAGATAACAACACCCCATAAACCAGTACTTTCCATGCTATTGGCTTATAAAAATAAAATAAAGCCATACTTAACACGAATAACGGAATGGTATTATGGTACAAATGTGTGATATTAGAGTGAATAAAAGGGCTGAAAATAACACCTTGCAAACCACTTAATGTTCTTGGATATATGCCATGGGTGTTCAGAGATATATTCGTTTCAATTTCGAACCAAAACACATACCAAATTACTAAAACAAAAGCCAATGGATAAGCTAAAACCGCGTTGGAGAATTGAAATGGTTCGGTATGTAATTTAGAGTTCATGAGTCTATTAAAACAAATAGTAAACCAATATACTGTTAAATGATAAAATGTCAGTCTAAAAAACAAATAGCTTGCCGCTTTACATCACTGCTCGGTGCCAAATTGTTTTATAAGATGCAAAAAATACAGTAATTTTACATTATGAATGCACCATTAGCAGAGCGATTACGACCACAGACATTAGAAGATTATATCAGTCAGACACATCTTGTCGGGCAAGAAGGCCCTTTGCGTTTACAATTAAAACAAGGCCTGATTTCTTCCATGATTTTTTGGGGACCTCCTGGCACGGGAAAAACTACATTGGCCAATATTGTTGCCCACCAATCTGGCCGTCCGTTTTTTACCTTAAGTGCAATAAATTCTGGAGTAAAAGATATCCGAGAAGTTATAGATAAAGCCAAGAATTCTGGCGGATTATTTACAACCAAACATCCTATTTTATTTATTGATGAAATTCATAGATTTAGTAAATCGCAACAAGATTCGCTGCTGCAAGCTGTAGAAAAAGGATGGGTAACCCTTATAGGTGCCACAACAGAAAACCCAAGTTTTGAAGTTATTCCTGCCCTACTCTCCAGATGCCAAGTGTACATTTTAAAAGCCTTCGAAAAATCTGATTTAGAGCAACTTTTAGAACGTGCAATCGTAACGGACGAACTTCTCGCTAAAAAAAATATTACTCTTAAAGAAACGGCTGCTTTACTACGGCTATCGGGAGGCGATGGCAGAAAGTTACTAAACCTATTTGAACTAATTATAAATACGTTTGAAACTGACGATATTGTTATTACAGATGATGTTGTTCTAAAAAAAATTCAGAATAATACCGCACGATACGACAAAACAGGCGAACAACATTACGACATCATTTCAGCATTTATAAAATCCATACGTGGTAGCGACCCCAATGCAGCTGTGTATTGGCTTGCCAGAATGATTGAAGGTGGCGAAGATGTAAAATTTATTGCCAGACGCCTATTAATTTTAGCTAGCGAAGATATAGGAAATGCCAATCCTACAGCATTGGTTATTGCCAATAATACATTTCAGGCTGTATCGGCCATTGGCTATCCAGAATCCAGAATTACGCTTAGCCAATGCACCACTTACCTAGCCTGTTCGCCTAAAAGTAATTCGGCTTACGAAGCCATTGGCAAAGCCCAACAATTGGTACGTGCTACTGGCGATTTATCGGTACCTTTACACATTCGTAATGCACCAACCAAACTTATGAAGGAATTGGGCTATGGCGAAGACTATAAATACGCCCACAACTACGAGAACAATTTTGCACTACAAGAGTTTCTGCCAGAAGAAATAAAAAACACCAAGCTCTACGAGCCTGGTGCTAATACCAGAGAACAATCTGATCGTAATTTTTTAAAACAACGTTGGAAAGGCAAATACGGGTACTAAAACTTATTAATAACCGTTATTAATGATAAATTTACTGTCATCCCGAACTTGTTTCGGGGTCTCATAATAAAATGCTAATTTACAAACAACATGAGATGCTGAATCTAGTTCAGCATGACGACAACAAAGTATTATGTCTAAACGGGCAATCGATTAAAACTTAATGTTTAATGTTTTTGTTTTAAGTGCATCGCCTTCATAATATTCTAAGACCCAAGCATCACCATCCTTACGCACCATAGCTTGCTGACCTTCTACCAGAAAGACATCCTTTGTATTGGTCTGTTTTAATTTATAAACGACTTTAGGTGTACTATCTACCAACTGGTATCCGTTAGTGATGGCCTGCGCATATAATATTTGGGAGGCATCGGTTTGTACAGGTGTTGTATTGGCTACCGTATTAGCAACTACCGGAGTTGCAGCCACTGGAGCAGCTACCGGAGCGACAGGTGGTGCTACTTGTTGGACAGTGTTTAAACTGCCATCGTATTGATGATCAAGCTCGGCAACAGATTCGAAAGCTTCGCGTAACGCCAACTGATAGGCTTTTTCGAATTCCTTTTCTTTGGTAGAACCTATTTTTGAAGAAAACACCAACTGGTTTTTACAGTCTTTTAACTCTACTTTTAATTTCGTGGTAAATAAACTCGATTCGTTTAACACATTAGAGCGTAAAGCTAAACAGCCATTTGCATTTAAATCGGCTGGCATATCGCTATCTTCCATTAGCGCTACAAATCCGTATTTATTAAACAAAAACTCTGTTAAAGCGTTTAATTTATATTGGTTTTCTTCCTTTAAAAACCCAAAAGTCTTTGGAACTATAACGTACTTATAAGCATTTAAATTTGTTTGCGCAAAACTGCTTACCGCAAAGGCCAAGCACATTAGTAAACATAATTTTTTCATTGTTATTTAGTTTTTTGTAAATATAATTAAGTTTTATTTGATTGCAGACAAGTCGCAAGAATCATTTAATATTTAGCACGATATAAAATTGTTTATAAATGATTTTTTAACTCTATCAGCTTTTGAATTTGTGGAACTTTTAAATGATTATCCGCAGTACTTTCACTAAAATAAATAACACCAAAGCCCAGAGCCACTGCTCCCTCAATATCGGCTTCAAAATTATCGCCAATCATAACACTCTGTTCAACCGTAGTGTTTGCTAAATTAAGGGCATAGTTAAAAATATCGCGATGTGGCTTTTTAACACCTGCCATTTCGGAATTCGTAACGGTTTTAAAATACTGAGCAATATTAGAACTGCTCAATTTTAAATGTTGCACCTCGTTAAAACCATTGGTTATAATATGAAGATTGTATTTGGGTTGTAAATAATCTAGCACCGTAACGGTATCTTCAAACAAATGGTTAAACGACGTTATGTGTTGTATATACGCCTCGGATAACTTTAAAATCATCGGCTTAGAAACATCTATATTTAAAATCTTAAAAGTATCGTTAAGTCGTCCAAAACGCAGTGCTTCCTTATCGACTTCGCCTAATCTATAACGTTTCCAATACGTGGTATTGATAGCTTTATACACATCTAAAAACTCAGGCAGATTAATAGGTAATGCATGTAATTGAAATATTTTATGGAAAGTTAATGCCGAATTGGTTTCGAAATCCCATAAGGTATGGTCTAAGTCGAAAAACACATCGGTAATTTTTGATTTAGTCATCGGCAGAATCTAAAATAATATTAAACAGCTCTTTAAAATCTTTCCAGCGCCCCAAGCCACTTAACGTATAATTATGAAATACCGGTATAAACTCGCCGTTAACGTATTTAACTTCGTTAATTAAACTTTGTAAGGTTTCCTTTTTGTCTAATAACGAATTGTATTTTAGTAAAGCAGAATCGATAACATGATATGGATTTACTTTCAATGGCGTTTGTATTTCGTAATCTAAATCGTAAAAGAAAAACGGTGTACAGGTACCAGCCCTAAAGCCTAAGTGGTTTACATACCCCATGGTATAATCGTCTTGCACTTCTAATTCTATCAGGTTGCGATAAAATTCGGGTAAATTCAATTTCGAAAACGAATTTCTAGATTGCGCTAAAGAGGTATTAATTATGCCTTCCATACGCTGTTTTTCGGTTTTTAAGATATTCGCGTCTTCAATAGCAAAATACGACACTTTTAGACCGACCTTACTGTAATCGGCCATCGATTTAATTAAAGACACATAGTCTTTTCTGTGTACGCTTACCCCTTTATCGTAAGTCGAATAATCGCCAATTAAAAAGAAAAAATAAAATTTAAATTTAGTGTTCTTCTGGCGGTTTATAATGTATTTAAAAGTATCGTAGGGATCACGTTTTACTCCAAAAAGCACCATAAATTTGTAATAGATCTTTTTAAGCTTAAGCCCTAGTAAATCTTTAATTGTACCGCCAAACGTACGCATTAAGCCTTTCAGCTTAAAGTTATAAGGAGAAGGCACATCTATTATAGGCTTTATACGGTAACTGCGTTCTGGAAATTCGAATTCTGGATAATGCGTTTGCAACACACGCTTAAATTTATAAGCCCAAATATCGACAACTGGCTGATTTAAAAACTGATATTTATACGCTAAGCTTTCGGTAGCCACATAACGTCCAAATTCGTCTTTAACATGTGGCAAATACTCTTCGTAGCGGCTAAGCAAATAAAAAGCAGCTGCAAAGATATCGTAAGGCATGGCACTTTTATCGCCATTAAAAAAGAAGCATTTTGTGTTTTCCCATTGCTGTACGTTTAAATCGATATCGGATAAGCCTTGCTCGAAAAGTAAATCGTGGCTTCGCACAAAAACCTCGTCTCCCAAAGGCTGTTTCGTATACGACATTTTTAAGCTGTCGTGCGCAATAAATTCTTCTATTTTTGAAGTAAAAGCTACAGGAACTCCTAAAATACGAGTACAAATATGTTTAAACGAAAATTTTAAACGTGGCGTAATTTTATGGGTATAAACTAAAAGCACAGATAGAATTTAAAACCCTAAAAGTAATGAATTATAACCGGATGAAAACAGTTTCTTTCGCAAAGTCGCTATAAAATACCTTGATCGGCAAAGCTAAAATATTGATGCTCGGTAACAATAACATGATCGAGTACTTTTATATCTAAACTTTGCGACGCTGTTTTTAGTTTTTGAGTAATTTGTTGGTCTGCCTGACTTGGCTTTAAAGTACCAGACGGATGATTATGCACTAAAATTAAGGCCGTTGCGCCAACTTCCAACGCCGTTTTTAAGGTTAACCGAACATCTACCAAAGTTCCTGTAATACCTCCTTTACTAAGCTGTTGCTGTTTTATAATTGCATTCGCGTTATTTAAATATAAAATCCAAAACTCTTCGTGGGGCAATTCACCTAAAAGCGGTTGCATGACTTCAAACACACTAGTAGACGATGTAATTTTTGTACGATCTACCTTATCTTCGCTACGCCTGCGTCTGCCCAATTCCATTGCTGCCGCGATGGTAATGGCCTTAGCCTCCCCAATGCCATTAAACGTCATAAGTTGTGCGACAGACAATTTACCTAGTGCGCTTAAATTATTATCTACACTCCCCAAAATGCGCTTACACAAACCAACCGCACTTTCTGTTCGGTTGCCAGAACCTATTAAAATAGCCACCAACTCGGCATCGCTTAATGCCGAACGCCCTTTGTAAAGTAATTTTTCTCTGGGCTGATCGTCTTGAGACCAATTCTTAATAGAAAATGACATCTTTTTTTCTGACATACGATAAATATAATTATTGTAAATTTCAGAAACAATTAAATCTGCTAATTATGAGATCTTTACTAGACCAATCGGCATCCGATTCCATAGCCGAAAGACTATCAAATTTAACCCCTTCTACAACCGCACAATGGGGCAAAATGGATGTTGCACAAATGCTAAAACATTGCCAGGGTCCATTAAATGTAGCTTTAGAGCACGTTACGCTGCAAACTAAACTGGGGTTCTTTCAGAAGTTAATGATGAAACTGTACAAACCTTTACTCTATAACGACAAACCTTGGAAACACGGTTTACCAACCGCTAAAGAATTCGTTATCAACACTCCTGTAGATTTTAATCCCGAAAAGGAAAAACTCACAGCTCTTATTAACGAATTTACAACAAAAAAAGACACGACTAATTGGCCTGAGCATCCGCTTTTTGGTTACTTTACACCACAACAATGGGGACAAATGCAATACAAACATTTAGACCATCATTTAACTCAATTTGGCGTATAACCTAAACTATAACTCACGTGCCTTATCCTCCAGAAATATATCAAGAACACAATACATCTGTACTCGTAGAAATTGTTAATCGTTACCCCTTGGCCACTTTAATTTCGATAGAAAATAATCAACCTTTTATTACACATGTGCCCTTAATTTACAACAACGGTAAGCTTATAGGACATATCGATAAAGACAATCCTCAGGCTAAATTATTAACGAACAACAATCCCGTTACTGCAATTTTTTCTGGGCCAGACAGCTACATTTCCCCGAGTTTATTTGCAAGAGAACAATTACCAACTTGGAACTACATAAAAGTACACCTAACAGGTAAGGCTAATGCAATTACAAATACCGAGCAGATTAAAAATACGATGGTAGAAATGACTTCTTTTTTAGAATCTCCCGACCACAAATACATTTTAGATGCAAACGATGTTAAAATGAATCAGTTTATCAACTATGTTGTTGGTTTTGAAATTGAAATTACACACTGGGAAGGTAAGTTTAAAATATCGCAAGACAAATCGGACACCGAGAAACAAATTGCAAAACAGCAGCTACTCAGTAAAACACATCAATCCATAGAAGCCACTGTGCAAACCTTAATAAATGTAAAACACTAAACCATGAAACCATTAAAAAAAGAAGATATCAACCAAAAAGTATTTGATTTATATGATGATTACGCTCATAATAAATTATCTAGACGAAAGTTTATTGAGAAGCTTTCTGCTTTTGCGGTTGGCGGTATTACCGTATCTGCCCTACTGAGTTTTATTTCTCCAAATTATTTGGATACTGTGCTTATAGCTGCAAACGACCCCAAATTAGATACCGAGTATATTTATTATAATTCTCCACAAGGTGGCGGACGCATCAAAGGGCAGCTGAGTCGACCAAAAAACACACAAGAAAAACTGCCTGGAGTAATAGTTGTTCACGAAAACAGAGGATTAAACCCATATATTGAAGACGTTGGCCGACGAACAGCTTTAGAAGGTTTTATAAGTTTAGCACCTGATGCCCTGACGCCTCTAGGTGGATATCCTGGTAACGACGACGAAGGTAGAGCTTTACAAAAACAGAGGGATAGAAACGACATGTTAGAAGACTTCATTGCTGCATTTAATTATTTAAAAAACCACGAAAACTGCAACGGACATATAGGCGTGGTTGGCTTTTGTTTTGGAGGTTGGATTTCTAACATGATGGCTGTTAAGGTTCCTAACCTTAAAGCTGCTGTGCCGTTTTATGGTAGTGCTCCATCAACAGAAGAAGTCGCTACCATTAACGCGCCGCTATTACTACATTTTGCTGAATTAGATACCCGAGTAAATGACGGATGGCCAGCTTACGAAACCGCTTTAAAAGCCAATAATAAAGCGTATACGGCTCACCTATATCCAAATGTTAACCATGGCTTTCACAACAATACAACTCCCCGATACGACGACCCTGCAGCAACTTTGGCTTGGCAACGCACAATCTCCTTTTTTAAAGAGAATTTACAATAAGACTATTTAACCATCTAAGTAAAAACCTTTAAAAAACTGTATATTTAGTATTTCCAAACCTAGTTTATAAAAAAGAATGCATTTTAAAAATTTTATTATCGCGCTTTGTTTCTGCATGGTAATGGCTGGAATGTCTTTTAATTTACATGCTCAGCAAACCACTACTGAAACTTCAGAAACCGATTCCCTTGCTGTTAAGCCTAAGGCCATTCCTTTAATTAATATTATACAAGAAGTAGAACAAACCAACAGTAGTTTAAAACTGATTCAGCGTAAAATAAAACGGCCAAGCAATATTGCTAAAATAGATTCTTTACTTCCCCTTTACGCCAACTTTTTAAACGACGAGGGTATTCTTATAGATAACTTCACAAAAGCTAACCCTAATATTCAAAAGATAAATAATGTTTCGGTAAAGTGGAATGGTTATCTGAATTTCCTAAACCAATGGATGGATGACATTAACGATCTTGAAGAACGAAATTCATTACTTATTGAAGACATTAACTTTAAAGACAAAGTTTGGAAATTAAGCTACGAAAATGCTGTAAACAACAACGCCCCAACAGAAGTTCTTGCATCGATAAAAGAAACTATGGAGCGTGTAGCGCAAACCAAAAAAGAGATTCTGGATAATAATAACTACTACATTACTTTAGAGTCTAAAATAAACACGCAAACTAATTATGTAGAAGACGTTATTGATGATATTAAATCCTTAAAAAATTCGGAGGTTTACGATTTACTTTATTTAAGACATCCCCCAATTTGGAAAACTAAATTCGACACCAAATTAGCAAGTAATTTTGATCAGGAAGAACATGCCATAGTTGGTAAAATTTCTAACATGTACAAATTGGCCCAGAACGAAAAAAGCGGTATTGTTCTGTTTGTTTTTTATCTTATAATAACCATTTTATTGTTTAGATATTTTAAACGTGGGTTCGAGAAACATCCTTTTAACGACACTGGAGAAATCGTTTTGACTGCAAAAAACTTAATTATCAATCAAAATGTATTGTGCATAACATTTATGTCTTTACTTTTTGCACAATTATATTTTACAACACTGCCTAAAATAGTTGGCGACGTCATCACGCTTTTAGCCATTATGGTAGCAGTGCCTATTATTATGCCGTTAATGTCTAAACGGTTTAAAAACATCTTATATTTTGTGGTTTTATTTTACATCCTTAATTCTGCTAAATCCTATTTTTGGTTCGCATCGTTGGGTTACCGCTTATATATTTTGTTAGAAGCTATAATTGTTATCGCGATACTGTACCACTATACCCATCCGTTTTTTAAAACCATTAAACAATTTAAAGACGGTTTCAACTGGTTACTTATTAGGCTTACTCCTGTTATTTATGTCTTAAGCATTATCTCCATTCTATCAAATATTTTTGGTTACACCAATCTAACAGATATCACCCTTAAAATAAGTACCCAAAGTGGTATTATCACCATTTTGTTTTACAGTTTTACCTTAATTATAAACGGTATTGCCATAAGCATTATACACAGACATTTTACAGTAAAAGCCACTTATAGCCCTTTGGAGCGTGCCAGTATAGAAAATAAAACGCTTAAAGTTATTAGATGGTGCATGTACTTTTTATGGGGTATTTTTTTCTTGGCCATGATAGATGTGTTAAGACCGGTGACCGAATTTTTAACCGATGTATTTACAGAACCCTACAAAATGGGAAGTTTGACCTTTACGTTGGGAGAAATCTTTTCGTTTATCATTACCTTACTTATTGCTTTTGTTTTAACCCGATTAATTAGCTTTTTAATAAACGACGATGATGGTGTTTTACGATTTTTGAAGCTTCCTAAAGGTATTCCCGCTGCCGTATCGTTGGTTATTAGGTATTTTATAATAGGGTTTGGGATTGTTTTGGCACTATCGTCTTTAGGTATCGATTTAAGTAAATTCAACCTCATGGCAGGCGCATTAGGTTTAGGTATTGGTTTTGGTTTACAAACAGTAGTATCTAACTTTATCTCTGGTATTATTTTAGTGTTCGAACGCCCTATTTTACCTGGCGACACGGTTGAAGTAAACAACCTTTTAGGCACCGTTAACCGCATTGGTGTTAGATCGTCTAGCATTAGCACTTTTGATGGCGCCGAAGTTGTAGTACCCAATAACAACCTCATCTCTAACGATCTTATAAACTGGACACTCTCTAACAATACCAAACGTGTAGAAATTCTTGTAGGTACCAGTTACGATTCGGATCCCAACCGGATTTTAGAAATTTTAACAGAAGTTGCCACCAATCATCAATACACACTGCAAGATCCTGCACCAAGAGCGCTGTTTAACGATTTTGGCGATAGTTCTCTAAATTTCAGATTACTGTTTTGGGTGCATTACGAATTCGGGCTTCAATCGAAAAGCGACGTATCTATAGCCATTTATAACCGATTTAAAGCTGAAGGTATAGAAATTCCGTTCCCACAACGCGATTTAAATGTTAGAAACGTACCCGAAGATGTTTTTAGAATACCAAATACACCTGTCCCGTTAAATACACCAGACCAAAATCCACTGGATAAAACCATGGAAAAGCCATTTGTGCAACCTTTAAAAACAGATGTTAATTCTGATGATACTTCGGAAAAACCGCCCCACGATGACAATGCAGGAAAAACTTAAAGCGTATTGAATTTTGCCGATAAAGTATTAGTGTATAAAGGCTTTTACTTCCTCAAAATCCAAACCGCCGTAATTTCCAGAACTCATTAACAGCAACGCAGAACTTTCGAAATTTTGAGTTCTTAAAAACGCTTTAAAATCTGCTGGGTCTGTATAAATAATTAAATCGTCGCGCTCGAAAGCCAATGCAATCTGGTCTTTGGTTACAGGCTCTAGTTTTTTAATGTCTACTGCATGTGGCGAATAAAACACGACCGCAACATCGGCTGCATTTAGAGCTCCCTTATATTCTTTTAAAAACTCGGCATTTAAGCTACTGTAAGTATGTAGCTCTAAACAAGCTACCAAAGTACGTGATTCGTATTGCGCTTTTACAGCTTGTGTAGTGGCAGCGACTTTGCTTGGAGAGTGTGCAAAATCTTTGTAAGCTACACTTGTTGCGCTTTCCGCTATTTTTTCTAAACGCTTACTTGCGCCCTTAAACGAAGCTATAGCTTCATAAAAATCGTCTTCATCAACACCCATATGCTGACAAATCCACTTGGCTCCTGCTAAATTATTTAAATTATGTGCCCCAAAAACTTCTATTGGCAATAGTCCTTCTGGAGTTTCTAATAGGGTTTCTCCATCTTCAACAGTATATTCAGGAGTATAATAAGGCAATTTTCTAATCGGATTTTCTGACGCTTCAACAACACGTTTTACAGCTTCATCTTCGGCATTATAAGTAATGCTTCCGCCCTTTACAATACTATCTACAAATATTTTAAACTGTACTTCATAATTATCGTAAGTCGGAAAAACATTTATATGATCCCAAGCAATACCACTCAACAAAGCAATATTAGGTTTATATAAATGAAATTTAGGACGTCTGTCTATTGGCGAACTTAAATACTCGTCGCCTTCCAACACCATAAAATCGTTATCTTCGGTTAGTTTTACCATAACATCAAACCCGTCTAACTGCGCACCCACCATATAATCGACATCGCGATCGTGATAGTGCATTACATGTAAAATCATAGACGTAATCGTGGTCTTGCCATGACTCCCGCCAATAACTACACGTGTTTTATGTTTAGATTGTTCGTACAAAAATTCTGGATACGAATAAATTTTAAGCCCTAATTCCTGAGCCTTCAACAATTCTGGGTTATCGGCTTTGGCATGCATACCTAAAACCACCGCATCTAATGCATCAGTGATTTTTTCTGGAAACCATCCAAAAGATTCTGGTAACAAACCTTTATTTTTTAAGCGAGATTTTGAAGGTTCAAAAATTTCGTCGTCGCTTCCTGTTACGCGATACCCTTTATCTTGTAGTGCTAATGCTAAATTATGCATGGCGCTTCCACCAATGGCAATAAAATGTACGTTCATAAACTTATTTTGAAGATTGTAAATATACAGGTTTACGCGGTGTTTTTAATGCATTTCGCTTTCAATCTGCGCTATTTTATCCAGAAAACTCGTATCATCCAAAGTTTGAAATGCCGACTGAAGCACTGCTTTAGCAGCTGCATTTTCTCCATTTTTTAAATAAAAATCGGCCAAAGTATTGAAACAGGTTTTAGATTGCCCAAGGTTTAAAGCCGTTTTGTAATGCTGTTCCGCCAGATTGATGTTGACTTCTTTTTCGTATATAAAACCTTTAGCCAAATGGCCATCTACGCGAGAAATAGCTTCTAGCTCATCGGCATAATGTAGTGCTTTATCTGTGCTTCCGCCAAAAATACCAGGTAATTCCATATAAAGCTTAACCAACGCCCAACGCGTATCGATATGCTGAGCATCTAAACTGGCTGCTTTTAAAAAGGCATCTTTAGCATCAAACACCAAGGGTAAGGCCTGCCATTTACTCCCTGACAAGGCTTTCATAGCTTTAGCACCGCCATACTTATAATGATATTGAGCTACATGGGGTTTTTCTTCGACCAAAACGGAATACTGAGCTATCGCCTCGCCCCACAATTGCTGATGCGCATAAGCATCGCCCAACAACTCTATGGCTTCATAATTATTAAAAGATGTGTTAGCCGATAAGGTTTCAACAACATTGGCATATTGCTCGGTTTCGAAATAATGCTGTGCCACGTTTAAATACGATTGCGAAAATCCTATTTGAACAACACCACATATAGTTAAAACAAAAACACTTGCAATACGTTTCATATTACAAAAATACAGTTTCTCCCTTAACGTCTAACCATTTGACCCCAGACTATTGAATTTCCAACTAAAACCAATTAAAAAATATTGCTGAAGCAAATTACTCTCGCTATCTTGAATATAATCTTGATTAACCACACGACGGGCATTGGTGTTTTGATTTAAGATATCGTAAGCTTTGAGGGTAACATAAGCACTATCGTTTAGCAAGGCATACGATAAAGTACTGTTCCAGAACCATGCGCTTTTTTGAAATCCGTCGGAAATATTAGAGTTATAACTATAATTTATATTATTTCTCCACTCGAACCCTTTAAGCATATAAGTGGCTGTATTTAATCGTAATCGATGGATGGTAAACTGGGTATCTTCAAACGTATCTATACTATATGTTCCCTTAGAAAATTGCGCCGAATAAGAAGTTTCTATCTCGAAAACATCGGGCATTTCGTAAACTACGCCACACGAAGGCTCGAGAGCGCGCACCGTGCTCGTGTATTGTACATCGTTATTAAAATTAACATTATGTTGCAAGGCAGGACGCGCCCCTACCACTAATCTTAATGAAGTAATAGAATCTAAATTAATTTTTTTTGACGCATTAAGCCTGACGTCTAAATTATAATTCCCATCGACATTTACATAGGTAGATCGTTTTACCAAATTCTCATCTATTACAGATTTTCTAACTACATTATTATCCAATAAAGTTAAATTCGCATAACCGAAAAAGCCAAAGCCTTTATTGTAATTTGTAGTATTAAAACGAGCATGCACTCTATGATTTTGTGTCATCTCTAATGCTGGATTTCCTTGAATAATGTGTAGCGGATTGCTAATATCTACATACGGTTGTAACTGAGAAATACTAGGCGCCTCGTTTCGTAAACGGTATTGCACACGAACAGACATTTTAGACTTTACACGATACCCAAAGGTAGAACTGAGTTTTATTTGCGAAAAGTCCTGATTAAAATTCAATTCTGGACGGAGGGCATCTTTAGACGACAGTTGAATAAAATCGTATCCCAACTCGGTTCTAAAATACCATTTATCGCCATTATATCTCAGTCCTAATTCTGGTGTTGCGGTAACATTTTCATTTTCGAAATCTGTACTCTGGTCGAAATTAAAATCTGTATAATCTTGATTGGATTCGTTATAATCGAAGGTTGATAATTTACTTGTTGTTGTTCTGGAATTGTAATCGTATTCGGCATCTAACATCAGTTTCTCTGCAATAAGCGGCACACGAAATCTAACTTCGGATCCTAATTGATGCTGAGATTGTTTACCATCTTCGAACTGGTTTCTAATCTCGTCGCTTGGTGTATCGCCATAATAGTTAGTTTCTGATTCCAAAAATTTATCGGAATCGCTCGCGCTAAAATGAGCGTTCATTCTAAATCTTACAAATCCACCTTGTTTACCTATACGCTTTGTGGTTGCCAAATCTCCCGAAAATTGCTGCGCTGTATTATCCTCGCTAATACGACTAACAGATTGGTTGCTTAACTCCCGATCTTCATTAAAAGACTGTTCTTCGCTAAACCATTCTTCGGTACTTGAATTGGCTTCAAACCTTGGCCTAATGGTTAACAAAACAGTAGAATCTAATTCGGTTTCGTAGTTCAAATTTACTTTATGGCTTTGGTTGGTCACGAAGTTAGTTGACTGCTCGGAGGTATAGTATTTAGAATCTGGCAGAAAAATTTCTTTATCTATTTTCTGTCTTTCATCGGAATCGCTTCGAGCATAAAAATAATCGCCATTAAACTCGTTGTCTTTTGATGGCGAATCGGTGTAATTGGCACCAATATTTTTTGAAGTTACAATACCATTACCTCTGCCCGAACTGTATTCTCTACTTCCGCCTCTACCAAAAGTGTCGTTAAGTTCCGAATTGCTAAAACCCGGTGCATTAATATTATTACCTCCTGCCAAAACACTTAACCGTTTATCGCCCTTAAACTGATTGTATATTCCAGACATTTCGTAACGTTCATCGGTACCACCCGCAGCAGAAAGTCTGCCAAATCGGCCTTTATTCTTATCTTCGTCTATTGTTAAATTTATAGTTTTGTTTTCTTGTTCTCCAGCCTCACCAACAAAGGCTTGATCTTTGGTTTTGGTATCGACGATCTGTATTTTTTTTATAATGTCTTTAGTTAAATTTCGAGTAGCTATAGTAGGATCGTCTCCAAAAAACGATTTACCATTAACCAAAACGTTATCTACAGCCACACCATTTACCGTTATAACGCCATCTTGATCTATTTCTACGCCCGGCAGTACTTTTAATACGTCTTCTACATTAGCATCTTTTTTAGTTTTAAAAGAATTCACATTATACTCCAATGTATCTCGTTTAAATGTAATAGGTGCAGTAGATTTTATAACAACCTCATCTAATGCATTATCTTGGGCTTCTAAAAATAATGTGGGAAGTTTTATGTCTTTAGATGAAACTTCAATGACTTTAGCATAGGTTTTATATCCCAAATACGACATAAAAATGTTTAATCTATCTTCGGATGTTTTTCCTTCTATATGAAATACGCCTTTAGCATCGGTTATCCCATAAGCCACCAAAGTACTATCCTGAATTCGCTGTAAATACACTGTTGCGGCTTCTAAGGGTTCGTTAACATCGCGAGCCAACAGCTGCCCTGAAATTTCGAACGTTTTAGATTGTGAATACGCTGTACCAAAGGCAATTGTTAATAACAGCATTATAAAATATTTCATAAAAAACGAAAACTAAAAATTAATAGCATTGCACCTTTATTGTAACAACAATAAAAGCATTTAAAACTTTGACTGTAAATTTGACAAAAAGTTTAATAGCTTATAAAAAAACAACCCTGCCTTTTATAAAAAGACAGGGTTTATTGTTAAAAATATTGATATTTACTATTTTATTTTTTACGCATATACACACTAATTGGCACACCTTTAAAATCGAAATGCTCTCGGAGTTTATTTTCTAGAAAACGTTTATAAGGCTCTTTTACATACTGCGGCAAATTACAAAAAAATGCAAACTGTGGCTGTGGCGTAGGCAATTGTGTAATGAATTTAATTTTCACATATTTTGCTTTATAGGCTGGCGGCGGATAATTTTCGATTATCGGCAATAAGACCTCGTTAAGCACACTGGTTTTTATTTTTTTAGCTCTGTTTTGGTACACTTCTACAGCAGTTTCTATAGCTTTAAAAATACGCTGCTTGTTTAGTACCGAAATAAACACAATAGGCACATCTGTAAAAGGTTCTATTTCCTTACGGATGCGTTTTTCGTATTCTTTAGCCGAGTTGGTTTCTTTCTCTACAAGATCCCATTTATTTACCAAAATAACGATTCCTTTACGGTTACGCTCTGCCAACCAAAAAATATTCTGTACTTGACCATCAAAACCACGTGTAGCATCTAAAATCAAAATACACACATCGCTATGTTCTATAGCACGTACACTACGCATTACCGAATAGAACTCTAAATCTTCTTTAACTTTAGATTTACGACGGATTCCCGCGGTATCTACCAAATTAAATTCAAATCCAAATCGGTTGTATTTCGTATCTATAGCATCGCGAGTTGTTCCTGCAATATCCGTTACAATGTAACGATCTTCGCCAATTAAGGCATTAATAAACGACGATTTTCCTGCATTTGGCCGTCCTACTACTGCAAAACGTGGTAATTCTTCGGCTTCCTCCTCTTCTTCTTGTTCTGGTAATGCCTCTACAATTGCATCTAACAAATCGCCTGTTCCACTACCGTTTATACTTGCAATGGTATAATATTCGCCCAAACCTAAGGCATAGAACTCAACAGCATCTTCAGCACGTTTCGCGTTATCTACTTTATTAACAACCAAAAACACTGGTTTTGTAACCTTGCGTAATAACCGTGCAACATCTTCGTCCATACCCGTTACGCCTGTTTCGACATCTACCATAAAAATAATGGCATCGGCTTCATCTATAGCCAATTCTACTTGCTTATCGATTTCGGCTTCAAAAACATCGTCGCTTCCTTTTACATAACCACCGGTATCGATTAACGTAAACTCCCTTCCGTTCCAATCACTTTTACCGTAATGTCTATCTCTTGTAACTCCGCTAACGGCATCTACAATAGCTTCGCGACGTTGAATTAAACGATTAAAAAATGTTGATTTTCCAACATTTGGTCTTCCTACTATAGCTACTATACTACTCATATCCTTATAATTGTCTGCAAAGGTAGTGTTTACAAGTTTAAGAAAAAACTGTATTTTAACGCTTTCTATAAAGATTTAAAAAAACATGATTTTAGATAACGACATTGTGCTTAGACCACGATTTAACATGGTTTTAAATACGACTAACAGCGCTGCTTTACAACGCTTTGAAACCATGAAAACCCAACAGTCTGATTTTGTTATTTCTCGTGTAGACGATCATGTTTTTATACGTATTCCCAAGCACAAACAACACTTTTGGTCGCCACAATTGCATTTAGAAATTAACGCTATAGACGAAAAAAGTTGTAAACTTTATGGCTTGTTTGGCCCTAACCCAACCGTTTGGACCTTATTTATATTTTTACACTTTATGGTGATTTTAATTTTTATTGGATTTGCCATTTGGGGCTATTCCAATTGGGTATTAAACAACTGTTATTCGCTACAATTAACTGTTTGTATTGGCATGATTATACTTTGGTTTGTACTGTACTTTATTGGTCGCACAGGCCGATTTAAAGGAAAAAAAGACATGCTGTTGTTACATCAATTTATGAAAAACACACTAGACCTTTAAACTTATTTTTGATTATACCCAAAGCGACGTAACTGGTTGGTGTTTGTACGCCAATTCTTATTTACTTTCACATATAACTCTATGTGAATTTGTTTTCCAAAAAAAGTTTCCAAATCCTTTCTAGCTTCAACACCTACACGTTTTAAAGCTGCGCCTTTATGGCCTATTATAATGCCTTTTTGAGTATCGCGCTCTACCATAATTACAGAGCGTACACGTATAATATCGTCTTCTTCTAAAAACTCTTCGGTATCAACTTCTACAGCATATGGAATCTCCTTTTTGTAATGCAATAGAATTTTTTCGCGTATGGTTTCGTTTATAAAAAAACGCTCAGGTTTATCGGTTAATTGGTCTTTTGGATAAAATGGTGGCGACACTGGTAACAAATCTATAATTCTGGTAAATACTTCGGAAACATTAAACCCTTCTAATGCCGAGATAGGATATATTTCTGCATTTGGCACTTTAGCTTGCCAAAGCTGCACTTGGGTTTCTAATTGTTCCTGATCGGACTTATCGATTTTATTAAGTAATAATAAAACAGGGATTTTAGCATTTGTAATTTTATTAAAAAAGGCTTCGTCTTTTAGTTCGGTTTCTCCTATTTCTACCATATACACTAAAATATCTGCATCTTCGAAAGCCGATTTTACAAAATCCATCATCGATGTTTGTAATTCGTAAGCGGGTTTAATAATACCTGGCGTATCCGATAAAATCACTTGAAAATCATCGCCATTTACAATCCCCAAAATACGATGTCGGGTTGTTTGTGCCTTAGATGTGATTATGGATAATTTTTCGCCTACAAAGGCATTCATTAAGGTAGATTTTCCCACATTTGGGTTACCTATAATATTTACAAAACCTGCTTTATGACTCATAGTACTTCGTATTAAACCGTTGCAAAGTTACACTATTAAATTCGCTTTTACACAAAGCCTACAACCACTAAAGTGCATAAAATAAAAAAAGCGACCAAGAAGGTATCTTAATCGCTTTAAATTTTAAATTGATAGCGGAATTACATCCCCACTAAACTTAATGCTTTTTTAAGAATGTCTGGGTTACTAGAAATCCAATTCATTAATTTTTGTGTAAGTTCTGGGTTATCCATTACATACTTCATTAAATTTCCTTTAGCACCTGGGTTTTTAGTTAAAAAATCGGTAACCTTAGCTTGTGTATCTGGGTTAGATTTTAAGTATTCTGTCGCTTGACGTCTTAACGGAGAATCTTCATCTACTAATGCTTCTTTTACTTTAGCTTGAGCATCTGGATTGTTTAAAAAATAAGATTTCATTTGGTCTGCACTCATGTCTGACACTGCAGAACTTGTAACATCGCTTGCCGCCGACTTCGAAGAATGGCATCCTGTAAAGCTTGCAACTCCTAGAGCTAAAGCCATTAATACAACTGTTTTTTTCATAATTTAAGTGATTTAATGATTAATATGATTTTAGTAAAAATACTTCTTTTGTCTTAGTTAAAACTAAAACAAAACCCTTAATTATTTTTTTCTAGCATCTGTAGATACATTTGCTCTACTTTTGTTCTTGCCCATGGGGTACGGCGTAAAAATTTTAAACTCGATTTTATAGACGGGTCGTGTGTAAAACAACGAATATTAATAGTGTAGCCCATATATTCCCAACCATAATGTGCCTGAAGCTCCATTAAAATCTGCTCTAATTTCACACCATGTAAGGGATTATTTGGTTGACTAGCCATATTCTACCTCCTTCTTTCCCGAGATCTACGCCCAGAGTTTGACGAGTTACTTTTGTTTGAACTTCTATCACCTGTTTTTGCTCTTGGATTTCTACTTCTAGAGCGTCCTTGACTTTGATTAATAGGTTCGGTTGAAGCATTCGGATCGGGTTCAAAACCTTCAACAATTTCTACAGGAATTTTTATACCTATTAATTTTTGAATATCTCTTAAAAAAGTGGTTTCGTCTGCACTTACCAGCGATATGGCTTCCCCACTAGCTCCAGCTCTACCAGTTCTACCAATACGATGCACATAATCTTCTGAAATATTAGGTATTTCAAAATTAATAACGTGTGGTAACAAAGGGATATCTAACCCACGTGCTGCAATATCTGTTGCAACCATAACGCGTATGCTTCCATCTTTAAAACCAGCTAAAGCTTTTGTTCTAGCACCCTGGCTTTTATTTCCATGAATAGCTGCAGCTGTTATCCCTGCCGCAATCAACTTTTTTGTTAAATTATTAGCACCATGTTTTGTTCTAGTAAAAACTAAAACTTGTTTCCAATTTCCATCGGAAATTAACTTTATAATTAATCCTATTTTCTTTCCCTTAGCAACGCGATATACTTTTTGTTGAATAACATCTACTGTACTATTTTCCGGTGTCGCTTCAACATGAACAGGCTGATTTAAAATACCATGAGCCAGCTTTTTAATGTCTTTAGAAAACGTTGCCGAAAACATTAAATTCTGACGTTGTGCAGGTATTAGGGTCATTATTTTTTCTATATCTCTAAGAAAGCCCATATCTAACATACGGTCGGCTTCGTCTAGAACAAATATTTCTACTTGCTTTAATGATAATAATCCTTGGTTGCACAAATCTAATAATCTACCAGGAGTTGCTACTAATACATCGACACCTTGTCGTAATTGAGCAGCTTGTGGTTTCTGATTTACACCACCAAAAATAACGGCAGAGCGTAAATCTAAAAATTCGCTATATTCTTTTACATTATCGTAAATCTGAGCGGCTAATTCTCGAGTTGGAGTAAGTATTAATGCCCGTACAGGTCGCCGTTTTTGAGTCGTCTGTTCAGACAAAATTTGTAATAAGGGCAAAGTAAACCCTGCTGTTTTTCCTGTTCCGGTTTGGGCCGAAGCCAAAACATCTTTACCTTCTAAAATTGGCGGGATAGCTTTTTGTTGAATGGGTGAAGGTGTGTTGTATCCTTTTTTATTGATTGCTTTCAATAAGGCATCAGATAAGCCTAGTGAATTAAATGACATAAATTATAATTGCAAAAGATAACATTGTGTTTATAATATCATCTTTAATGAAGTTGCAAAAGTACGCTTATTTTTTGCCTTCTCTCTTTTTTCAATGGTAAATCGTATTTATCTGTAATATAATACAAACTTATAGTGGTTTAAAGCTTTATCACGGCCCAAAATAATCGTAAATTTGTATAATGATTTTTTCCCTATAAAATAAAGCGTAAACGCATGCCTAGTTTAATTCAAAAATACAACATTCCAGGACCAAGATATACCAGTTACCCCACTGTACCATATTGGGATAAAAATGGAATTGATTTAAAAGATTGGTTAGCAACTTTAAAAGCTTCCTTTACAGAATCGAATACTACAGAAGGTATTAGTTTATACATTCACCTTCCGTTTTGCGAAAGCTTATGTACGTTTTGTGCCTGCCATAAGCGTATTACAAAACAGCATAACGTAGAAGAACCGTACATAGATATGGTACTGAAAGAATGGCGCATGTATTGCGATTTATTTAGTGACACACCTAATATTAAAGAAATCCACTTAGGAGGCGGCACACCTACATTTTTTTCGGCAGAGCACTTAAAACGACTTATTAACGGAATTTTCACAACAGCACATAAAGCTAAAGATTTTGAATTCAGTTTTGAAGGACATCCTAATTACACCAGCAAAACACAGCTACAAACTTTATTCGATTTAGGGTTTACACGTAATAGTTTTGGCATTCAAGATTACGACCCGACGGTACAAAAAGCGATTCATCGTATTCAAGATTTCGACACCGTAAAACAGGTTACCGAAGATTCCAGAACTATCGGTTATACTTCTGTTAGTCACGATTTAATTTTTGGATTGCCCTTCCAGACCGAACAAAGCATTCGCGACACCATTAACAAAACAGTTGCTCTTAAACCAGATCGTATAGCCTATTACAGCTATGCCCACGTGCCGTGGATAAAAGGTAACGGACAACGCGGGTTTAATGAAAATGATTTACCCAAAGACGACCAAAAAAGACATTTATACGAGCTTGGCAAACAACTCTTTTTTGATGCGGGTTATGTAGAGATTGGCATGGACCATTTTGCTTTACCAACAGACAGTATGTACAAGGCAATGACCAACAAAACGCTTCATCGGAATTTTATGGGATATACGTCTGGAAAAACCCAGCTTATGATTGGTTTGGGAGTATCATCTATAAGTGATTCGTGGTATAGTTTTGCTCAAAATGAAAAGAAAATAGACGATTATTACGCTAAACTTAATGCCAATGAGTTCCCTATATACAGAGGTCATTTACTTTCTGAACAAGATTTAATTGTGCGCCAACATATTTTAAATATTATGTGTCATCTAAAAACGTCTTGGCAAAACCCTAGCTTGCAAATGGACGCTTTACCAGATATTATTTCTCGTTTAAAAGAAATGGAAGCTGACCAGCTATTAACTATTAACGACAATGGTTTAGTGGTAAAAGAAAAGGGCCGCATGTTTATTAGAAATATTTGTATGGCATTCGATTTAAAACTTCATGAAAACAAACCAGAAACCAAATTGTTTTCTATGACGATATAACAATCGGTACTTTTAAAACACAAAGAGGCTGTCTAAAAGTTTAAAAGTGCGTCATTCCGTGCTTGACACAGAATCTCATCATATTGAAAATCAACAATAATGAGAATCTGAAATCAAAGATTCAACGAAGTTAAATAAATTCAGATTGACGAAAAATTAACTTTTTTGGACAGCCCCAATGATAAAAAAACAAAACTAGCTATTAATTAGATCATTACTAATCATTTACAAATTCTAGTGGTTTAAATGTCTTAACCGTAGCATCTGAACCAATAAACACATGAAATATACCTGGTTCGGTTTCCCATTTTTTATTGGCGGTATAATATTGAAGTTGCTCTGGGGTAATATTAAAACTTACAGTTTTTGTTTCCCCCGGATTTAAATCTACCAACTCAAACCCTTTCAACTCTTTTACTGGACGTGCTAAACTACCAACCAGATCGCGAACGTACAATTGCACAACTTCCCTCCCTTTCACTTTACCCGTATTGGTAATTGCTACTGAAGCGGTAATATGTTCTCCTGTTTTAAATTTTGAAGCTGATAAGGTAATATCTGAATATTTAAACGTTGTGTAACTTAAACCAAATCCAAACGGAAATAAGGCCGAATTATCCACGTCGTTATGATGCGAAAACGTTACCTCGCCATTTGCAAAAGGACGCCCTGTGTTTTTATGGTTGTAATAAAATGGTTCTTGACCAACTGCTCTAGGAAAAGACACGGGTAATTTCCCCGATGGATTGTAATCCCCAAAAAGCACATCGGCTACGGCATGACCATGCTCAGACCCTAATTGCCAAACTTCTAAAATACTAGGTACATGCGCTGCTGCCCAAGTTATTTCCATTGGTCTACCATTCATCAATACCAAAACCATGTTTTTATTTACGGCATAAACGGCCTCTAATAAATCTTGCTGAACCCCAGCAAAGCCAATTTGCGACTGACTTCTACCTTCTCCAGATTGAAAAGCATCTTCGCCTAAAACCATAACCACAACTTCCGATTGTTTTGCTGCTGCTACGGCCTCATCAAATCCAGATGTATCTGTTGTATTTATAGTTAAGGGCTGTAAAAATGAACGTGCCCCAATCGACAACTCAGCCCCTTTTGCATAGTTGATTTTTGTTTTACCATCAATGGCTTCTTTAATGCCTTCTAACACCGAAACAGCCGAATTTTTCTCTCCTTGCGCTCTCCAATTACCAATTGGCGTGTCTTTATCGTTTGCTAAAGGCCCAATTACAGCAATACTATTTAGCTTCTTTTTAAGAGGCAACATATTACTTTCATTTTTCAGCAATACAATAGATTTTTTGGCAACATCCCGTGCTATCCCTAAATGCTCTTTTGTTAAAACCTGTTCTTTTTCGCGTTTTGTATTGCTATACCTATAAGGATCGTCAAACAAACCTAAACGGAATTTCACACGTAACACACGTTTTACGGCATCATCTATTAAAGCAATATCAACAGAGTTATTATCTACCAAAGTTTTTAAACTCGCTTCGTATACACGTCCTTCCATATCCATATCGCTACCCGCATGAATAGCTATATTTGCAGCTTGTAATTTATCTTTTGCCACCCCATGAGGAATTAACTCGGCAATCGACCCCCAATCGGAAACTACAAACCCATCAAAACCCCACTGCTCTTTTAATAGTTTACGTTGTAAATATGTACTGGCCGTTGCAGGAACACCATCTACATCATTAAACGCATTCATAAAGGTTGCAACCCCGGCTTTAGACGCGGCTTTAAAGGGAGGCAAAATAGCATTATGCAATTCATGTTCTCCTATATTTACGGTATTATAATCGCGGCCAGCTTCGGCAAAACCATAACCAGCAAAATGTTTAGCACAGGCTGCTATAGTAAATGGATTTGACAAATCGTTACCTTGAAACCCTTGTATTCTGGCTACACCAATAACACTCGCTAAGTACGGGTCTTCTCCTGAACCTTCCATAATACGTCCCCAACGGGCATCGCGAGATACATCTAGCATAGGAGCAAAAGTCCAATGCAACCCTGAAGCTGCTGCTTCTTTTGCTGCAATTTCGGCACTTTTCTTCATAGCATCTAAATCCCAACTCGCACTTTCTCCTAACGGAATTGGAAACATAGTTTTGTACCCGTGAATAACGTCGTAGCCAAAAATTAATGGAATTTTTAACCGTGAATGTTCCATAACCAAACGCTGTGCATCACGCGTAGCTTCGGCAGTTAATACATTTAACATAGAGCCAACCTCTCCGTTTTTCAACTTTTCGAGTTTGGTTTTATTATCTATGTCCGAAGGCACACCTGTCACATCCCAACTGCCGTTGTACTGATTTAACTGTCCGATTTTTTCTTTAAGCGTCATTAATGCCAATACCGAGTCTACTTTCTTTTCTAAAGCAATTTCACTGCGAGATTGTTGTGCTAGCATGTTACTGCCACGGCCTACAAATAAGGCCATAGCACTGTAAAACACTATTTTATTTAACTTTTTATTCATTACTGTCTCTTTTATTGAAATACTTTCACATAATCTATCTCCATGGTAGATGTTGTAAATTCAGGGGCGACATCGCCACCTAAAGTACCACCCATAGCTACATTTAAAATGATGAATTGATCTTTTGAGAAAGGCCAAGTATCTTCGGTTAACGTAGGATTATAGGAGTAAAACTTTACATCATCAATTAAAAAACTCAATTGATTTTCGGACCATATTAAAGAATACACATGAAACTCCGATGTTTCATTTTCTATACTTGTCGCTTTGTAATTCACAGTATCTCCGTAGCTGGAAGGCGTATGAATAGCAGAAGATACTTGCCCTGGTGTGTGCCCTGAATACTCCATGATATCAATCTCACCACATTTAGGCCAACCTTCGGTGTCTATATTCGCTCCTAAAGTCCAAATCGCGGGCCAAGTTCCCGTTCCGCCAGCTAACTTTGCTCGCACATCTATACGCCCATAAGTAAACTCGAATAAACCTTGTGTTTTTAGTCTAGCCGACGTATAGTTAGCACCTTGATACGTTTCTTTTTTAGCCGTAATTTTTAACAGGCCATCTTCTACAATAACATTGTCTGCTCTATCTGTATAATATTGTAACTCGTTGTTCCCCCAACCATTGTCTCCTGTACCAATATTATACCCCCATTTTGTTGGGTCTGGCGCACCTGCTTCATCAAAATTATCTTCCCAAATAAGGTTGGTATAATCTGGATCTTCTGGAGATGGAGATTCTTCTTCCGAAGTTAAAATAACAAACCAACCGTTAGAATCTGCTCCTACCGTTCTTAAAACCAAATCGGTACTTGTTCTGGAAATAATGGCATAACTATGCGAACCCCCTACATAAAAGCCATGATACCCTTTATCTGCAAAGGTTAATGTTTCTTGCCCACCAGGTGCAGATAAAGACCAGGTATCATTAAAGTCGTCTACCGGATAATTCACATATTCACTATCTCCATTTGGTGTTTGGTTAGCAATACCAAAATCTGAATCTAGAGGGCCGGATTGTCCATACATAGTCCCGTTTGTTTTATAATTTACGGTACCATCTACATTAAAAGTTATCACATCGTCGTAAGCACCTAAGCCTTCCTTATCGTATGGCGCAGCGCTCCACCAAATAGGAGAAGTTTCATCAGGTGGACCAACACCAAAATGACCTGCAGTTTCTGCCTTAACACGCCAGCTCTTAGAACCATCTCCCGTTAAGTCTGTAATTAAATCTGCAGGTGGTGCGTACAACGCCAATACCTCAACCTGTGTTGATGCTGTAGAGCTTAATCCGCCTTTACCAATGGCCTCTACAGTTACTGTATAGGTAAACACGCCTGTTTTACCAAAGTTATATTGCATTTCGCCATTAGGTGCCATACTACCTGCACCTTCATAAATGTACTTATAGGTTATTACGTGATCTGCAGAGGCTTTAAAATTTACTTGTCCGCTACCATCACCATACGGGTTATCTGCATCTGCACCAACAACCTCAGCTGTAATTTGTACGTTGGAAGGTGCTTGCAAATCACCAAATTCGTAATTCTCGTCGTCGCAACTCGTAAAAAAAGCAAGCATGCAAAATATTAAACCGAACATATATTTAGAGTTTTTCATGTGTCTTAATTTTAATTTGTTTGTATGATGTCATCAAAATAGAAGTCTTCGTTGTCACCAATATTTCCGAAATCTGGAAACAGAATAACGCGATCGTATGTATTAGAAGTGCTGAAGGCTTCAAATTTTGTTAAGTCGAAACTTAATTCCTCCCATTGATTTGCAACAGTTGTTTCGCTCAGTACCTCTACAAATACCGAAGGGTTGCCGTTACCATCGGGTTCGGATGTAGAATCTTCCATTTTAAACATGATAGGCACACCCGATCGTGGCGACCAAACTTTAACTTTTATAGTTGTATTACCTGAAGAAAAATCGGCTGCTCCGGCAAGATCCAAACTTGCTCCCGCCCATACTTGTCCGCCTGTTGGCTTGTTAATATGTGTTACTTTTGATGATATATTTTCGCCAGTCGCATCGGGATTATCAATTACTCCTGCATTTATGGCACCAAAATTAGCATCACCAAAGCCATTCCAAGCATATTCTAAACTTGTAGATTCAAAAGTAATTGGAAATGTAATTCCTGCTTCTCCTGTACCTTCAATTTTAATATCATCAAAATAAAAATCTTCACCTAGGCCTACATTTCCGAAGTCTGGAAAAAGAATAACACGATCGTAATTATTTGATGTGTTGAAAGCTTCAAATGTTGTAAGATCAAAACGCAGCATTTCCCACTGGTTAGCCACAGTAGTTTCGGAAAGAACCTCTACAAACACCGACGGATTTCCGTTACCATCTGGTGCAGACATAGAGTCTTCCATTTTAAACATGATTGGTGTGCCTGCTCTTGGCGACCACACTAATACGTTAACCGTAGTGCCTTCAGAAAAATCTTGTCTTGCCCCTAAATCGATACTAGCTCCTGCCCATACTTGCGCTCCAGATGGTTTATTTATTTTAACCACATGTGCCGATGTATTATTACCAGACTGATCGGGATTTGAAATCACACCAGCGTCTATAGGCCCAAAATTAGCATCACCAAAGCCCGACCATGCATAATTAAGTGTTGAAGACTCGAATGTAATAGGCATTTCTACAGATTCTGTAGGTGCTTTATAGAAGTATAAATTATCTACAAACACCGTTCCTGCCGCCCAAGGGTTACCAACAAATTTAAACTGAGCTAAATTATCTAAAGCTAATCCCTGATCTGTAAATTCGGTTAAAGGAATATCGATACTATTCCATTCGTTAGGCACCAATTCTTTAGTCACAAATCGTTCTTGATCTGGCTGAACTCCTGCTGGCAACGGAAAGATATCTATAGAAGATACATCTGCTGTCCAAACATCGATATGAAGATACTCCATTGGCACAGCATTTACAGGCGCACCTAAATCGATACCTTGATAACTTAAATTAATGTACTGCAACATAATGTCGCCATTTAAATCATATTCGGCATAACTACTCCCTTGACCAGATTGTCCCCAATCTGGATTGTAGTTGGAACCTTCTATGTTTGTATACGCATTGCTATATACCGAAATGACATCGCCTTCTTGACGTGCTTTTGGCGTTGGAGCCGATGCTACCGGTTGTAAAATGGCCGTAACTTCAAACTCTTGCGTATATGTTGTAGTTTCTATTGCTGCACTTTTTGCTACCACGCGAATGGTATATGTTCCAGCCTCTTGATACACATACGAAGCCACGTCACCAATATTAGCACTTACGGGATCGTCTTTACCTGCTTCTCCAAAATAAACATCAAAAGTCATAGCATAATCTGCTGTTGCGGTGACATTCACTTTTTTAGACACTGAGACATCATTTTCTATAGTCACTTCTAAATTTTCTGGTGCCTTAAATGATACTACTAAAGGCAATTCCGTTTCGGATGTTAGTCCGGTAATGCCGTATCCAATAAGTTTAACTTGATAAGTTCCTTCGGCATAAGTATGCGAAATACTCTCACCTTGTTTCACTTTCGATGCGGTAGTATTTCCGTCACCAAAAGCCACATCGTAGGCAACAGCGCCTTCTGCGTTGGGTGTAATGGTAACGAATCCTGTATTGTCTTGCGTTACGTTAAATAATGCTGATAAATTAGATGGCGCTTGGGCGGTTTCTAAAAATTCTGTACTCCCAAAATCATCGTTGGTACAACTCCAAATAGCAGTAATTAAGAGCGCAACACCTAAAACGTATTGTAATCTTTTCATCTTTCTTAATTTTAGTTTTGTTTGCATTAGTATCCTGGATTTTGAGTTAGTCCCGAAATATCAATTTCCTGTTGCGGAATAGGGAAAACTTCGTGCTTACCAGCTGTAAATCCTTCGATAACATTTGCAGCTTGATTAGTTCTCACCAAATCGAAAAAGTGATGTCCTTCCATACTTAGCTCTAAGTTTCTTTGCTCCCAAATTAATTGGGTTAAAGTATTTCCTGAAGCTGTTATATTATGATCTGTATTCCCGAAAGCCCTCTCTACAACTTGATTTAAGTAGTCTAAAGCTTTAGTATCATTACCGTTTCTATTATTTGCTTCGGCAGCCATTAATAATACATCTGCATAGCGAATTGCGCGGTAATTGGTTAAGTAATTTAATTCGGTTTGTGCACCGCTTTCTCCTGCTCGCGGGATGTATTTTTTATTATAATAGCCAGTATGTTTATAGCCTTCTGCATACGATGCTCCTGTTTCTGCAGCAAAAGCTTCTATATCTAAAATGGAGGCTTCTTTTCTAGAATCGCCATCATCGAAAGTTGCTACTAGAGTTGGCGTTGGCAGATTAAAGCTCCAACCTGTTGCATATTCTGGTCCAGAGAATGCTCTTGGTCCATTATGAATGACCCCAAAATTACCTTCTGTACCCTGTGGAACAAAATCCCAATCGTACCATTCTGAATCATTAGAATATTGCACTTCGAAAACAGACTCTGGCCCGTTTTCTCCAGCTTTTAAAAATTGATCTTGGTAATTTGGCACTAAACTATAATTGCCAATAACGTTTTCTAACATACTTGCAGACTCGGCAAACTTATCTTGAAACAAATACACTTTACCCAATAAAGCTTGGGCGGCATATTTGGTAACACGTCCTTTTTGACTTTGTGTGTTTGGCAAAGCACTTATGGCCGTTAATAAATCTAACTCTATTTGCGCATACACATCTGCCTTAGAAGCACGTTCTAAAGTTCCAGAATCGGTCGCAGTTAATCTGCGTTCTGTAAATAATGGCACATCGCCAAAGAATTTTACCAATTCGAAATAATAATATGCTCTTAAAAAGTAGACTTCGCCATATAAAGCTTCTTTACCATCAAATTCTAATTTATCTTTATTTTCTTCTAAATAATTAGCGCGATTTATGCCTTCGTATAAAAACCGCCAGATAGACGTTAAATTATCATTTGTTGGCGTATGGCGCATTTCATCTATTTCCTGAATACCAATAACATCTGTTGCACTTTCTCCTCCACTAAATGAATTTTCTGATGCAATATCTCCTATCAATACATTTAAATACATCCATTGTAGCGGATCGTAGGTACCAACCACTGCAGATTCGTAATCTTCTTTTGAATAGAAGTAAGCATCTGCAACAATTTCAAAATTCTCTTTCGCTTCATAATCCACATAGTCTGAACATGCAGAACTTATAAAAAGTATGGCGATTATAAACGGTATATGTTTTACTATTTTCATGTTCTTAATTTTTAAAATTTAACATTTACCCCGATTAACCAAGTTCTTGGTTGCGGATAATTACCTCTATCTACACCAGTATCTAAAACCCCAGAAGAAATTTCTGGATCGTAACCAGAATAGTCTGTAAAGGTTAATGCGTTTTTAACTTGCGCATAAACTCTTACGCGGCTCATACCTGTTGCAGTGTTAAAACTGTCTGGTAGTGTATACCCCAACTGAATGTTTTTAATACGAACAAAACTACCATCCTCTACATAGCGGTCTGATGGCCTAATATTGTTGTTGGTATCTACAAATGTTACTCTGGGTTCTGTTGTACTTGTGCCTTCTCCTGTCCATCTATCTAAAGTAGATGCAAAGCGGTTTGTATAATTCGAGTTGCGTTCGTAGGCTCTATAAATATCGCCACCAACAGAGGCATATGTAAATACCATAAAGTCGAAGTTTTTATAATCGAAAGCTAAATTCCATCCAATATTATAATCTGCAAAAGGGTCGCCAATTTCACCTCTATCATCGGCATTAATAACCCCATCGTTGTTTAAATCTTGGTAGCGAATGTCTCCAGGTTGAGCGCCATCTTGTGTCGCATGTGCATCAATTTCTGCTTGGTTTTGAAAAATACCATCTGTTTTATAACCGTAAAAGTATCCTGGAGAATAGCCTTCTTCAAAACGAGTTAAATTAGTATACGGAATGCCGTAACCCGACCCCCAAATAAATTTATCGCCGTTGTTAATTTCTTCAACTTCGTTTGTTGCTGTTGTAAGGTTTACAGATGTACTAAATCTAAATCCGCCACTTGATGTATCACTATACCCTATCGAAAAATCAAATCCGCTGGATTTTGTTTTTCCAATATTTGCAGCAGGATAGTCTGGCGTACCTAAATACAAAGACAGTGTTGGACTAAATAATAAATCGTCTACCGTTTTTTGCCAGTATTCGGCAGTTAGGCTTAACCTGCTTTCAAAAAACTTCACATCTAAACCTGCATCAAACTGCGTTTGAGTTTCCCAAGTAACATCGTCGTTTGGAATAGATTGTAATGTAGATCCTGTAATTATATTTCCATCGAATGTATATTTAGGAAATGTAGAAATGGTAGCAAACTGTGGGTCTATATTATCGTTACCTACTGTACCATAACTACTTCGTAATTTTAAATAATTAATGGTTTCTGAATTCCAAAACGCTTCGTTAGAAATTACCCAACCTAAAGACCCCGCGTAGAAGACTCCAAATTTATTATTCTTACCAAAACTTGTAGATCCATCTACTCTAGCAGACGCCGATAATAAATATCGTTCTTTAAAGTCGTAATTCATTCTCCCAAAGTAAGACACGTTGCGCTTTACATATTGCCAAGAGCCAGATGTTTGCGATTCTAAATCTCCAGTAGCTGCGCTAACATCGGCATAATTCCACGAATTAAACGGAATATCTTGTGCATTTGCTGTAACATTACTGCCTTGGTTTTTTGCAATTGTTAAACCAGCTACGGTTTCAAAACTATGATCTTCACCTATTTTAAAATCGTAGTTACCAAAAAGTTCGTAACTAAAACGGAAATAATTGGTTCGAGATTCCGATACCCGGTTATGTGTGCTTGTTTCCTCTCCGTCTGGACTTACTGTTACTATAGGAGATAAATCTTCGTTAGCTGTGGTATTATTATGCCCTACACCATAAAATACTAGTGGTGTAAAATCCTTTCCATAAATGTCTACATAATTATATCCAAATCGCGAGGTAATCTTAAAATTATCTAAAACATCATACTGCAATTCTAACTTACCATATAATTTATTGGTATTATTTTTATTGTATGAATTATCTATTAACGCTAATGGGTTTTTAATTTCTTGCGTAATGTTGGTACTTGTTCCAAAATTTCCGTTAGCATCGTAGGGCGACACTGTTGGATCGAAATTTATAGCATTAGATAATACGCTGTTTATATTATTTTCAGACAAGCTACTACTTTTTATATTAGCGTAACTTGTATTAATAATAGCCACTAATTTGTCTGTTAAATTGGTATTGAAATTAGCTGTTAACGTCGTTCTATCGAAGTACGATTTATCTTCGCCACCAACAACACCTTCTTGGGCTAAGTGTCCTGCAGAAATAAAATAAGATGTATTTTCGCTACCACCTGAAGCTGTTAAATTAAAATTAGTAATTGGTGCTTCAACAAAAACCTGATCTTGCCAATCGGTACCTCTGCCGTAACTTGAAATATCATCGAAAATTAAGCCTTCGCCTGCATTAGAACTGGCTTCGTTTAAAATACTAACATACTCACTTGCGTTTAAAACATCTATAGTATTGGCAACTTCTTGTATACCTGTAGACGCATCAAAACTAAACACTGTTTTATTATTTCTGCCTCCGGATTTTGTCTGCACAAGGATAACTCCATTACCACCAGAAACTCCATAAATTGCAGACAAAGCAGCATCTTTTAATACATTCATCGATTTAATATCGCCTGGGTTAAGTGCATTTAAATCGTCTAAGGTTTGTTGTACACCGTCTATAACCACTAAAGGGTCTGTACCTGTATACGACGGAATGCCTCGAATTAATACGGTAGGCTTTGTTCCTGGCGAGCCATTTGCGATAACATTTACACCTGCTGCCTGCCCTTGTAAAGCATCTTCTGCTCTAACCGGCTGTAAAGTCTCAATGCTCTTTGCATTGACTACCGCAACAGAACCAGATATTTTGCTCACTTTTTGAGTACCATACCCAATAACCAATACTTCGTCCAGCGCTTGCAAATCTGCCTCTAACTGTACATTTAAAGGATTAGGTGACGAAACAATAATCTCCTGGGTTACGAACCCTAAATAAGAGATAATTAGAATATCGCCAGAAGCAATATTCGGGATTGTGAAATTCCCATCAAAATCGGTCGTCGTTCCATTAGTTGAACCCTTCACTAAAATAGAAACTCCTGGTAACGGTATGTTGTTATCGTCGTGAATGCTTCCTGAAATAGGAAAGGTTTGTGCATTCACAAAATAACTAACACAACAAAATAAGAGTAATAAAAATTTTGATTTCATATGTTTTATGTAATTAGTTTCTGTAAATCTAATGTTAACATATGTTAAAGAAAACTAACTAGCCTATACAAAAAACATACAAACACACAAATACAGGTGTTAATATTGAATATTTAATGGTTAAAATTGCATAGATACTAATATTTACGGAGCATACACAGCCACTTAAATACTATGCTAAAATTTTAAAAAAAATAAATGTTATTTTTACACAATAACGTTGTAAATCGCCTAATGTTGAGGTAATGTTGTAGTGATTTGTAATATTGTAAAGGTCTTTTAAACCTCTAAAATATACTCAACAAGACTTTTCTCGTGCGGCAGATTCATTTTCTTTCTTAAACGGTATCGTTTAATCTCAACACTTCGCACAGAGATATTTAACAACGGTGCTATTTCTTTTGATGTTAAGTTTAAACGTAAGTAAGCACAAAATTTTAAATCGTTGGGTGTTAATTTAGGATGTAGTTTATGTATCTTTTTCAAAAAGTCTTTATCTGCATTATTAAATGCCTCTTGAAAGAAATCCCAATCTTTTGTATTGTTAATGTTTTTATCGATATTTTTAATAACAGGTTTTAACTCTGCTTCTTTATTTATTTCCAACAAATCTTTTTTCAAACTGCTCAATAGCTCATTTTTCTTAATAAGACTCATAGTAGCAATTGCCAATTCGTTATTTTTACTTTCTATATCCTTTCTTAATTGTTTGTTGTTTAAAGCCATTAATTTTTGCTCGTTTTCTAAATTAATAAGCTCCAGTTTCTTTTCATTTCGCTTAATTAAATCGGCCTTTTGCTTTTTATATTTTTTTCTAGAATACGAATCGATTACATATAATATCGTTAAAAACCCAACAAAATATACCGCTAACGTCCAATTAGAAATGTACCAAGGCCTATTAATTTTAAAGCTATAACTAGCATTGTTTGTTAAAGTATTAGACACGACAGCCCTGACATTAAATGTATAATCGCCATACGGTAAATTCTCAAAAAACACTGTGTTTTTATCTGACAGCTCAGACCATTCTTCATAACCAGGAATAAGTTGATATTGATATCTGGACATCATAAACTTATCAAAATCTGGAATACTATAAGATATTTTTAAGTTGTTCTGTTTATAATTAAAAGATTCGATAGCTTCAGGATAAACAGGCAAAGCTTCTAAAGCACTATTTTTTTCTCCCAATGCTACCGCATTTATGGCAACACGGTTATGCTCTTCTGTTACTTTTAACAAATTTAACCGTAAATACCCGTTTGTAGTGCCCAACAAATAGTGCTCATTGTTTAAAGGGAAAACATTCTCGTAACTCACCATTGTTTTTCGCAATGCTACTGGTATTGCAATACTTTTTATTTCTAAGTGATTATCTATACTATTAGGATAAAAATAATTGATGTTATGCTTGGTAAAAAACCAAAGTTTATCTGATTTTACAGGAATTAATTTACCTGACACATAATCGTCCTTTAAGAACAATGACGATAAAAGCGAATCTTTCTTAAAATCACCCAAACGACTATCGTATTTAAAAATACCGCTGTTTGAAGCATATAAAACCTGATTTCTAAATTTTGCTAAACTTGAACTTTTAGCCTGAGACAGCACCTTACTTGTTTCTAGATGGTTTACTTTGTAAAACGTTTCATCTATTTCTAATTTATAGACGCCTTTATACTCATGATTTACCCACACTGTATTAGGCCCAGAAAACTCGAAAAAACGTGTAGAAATATCAAAACCATCAATTTTATTACGCACGCTCCAATGTCCGTTGTTAAACTCCAAAACATGCAACCCATTATAATTACCTTGAATTAACAATTTGCTATTTTCAATCGGGACAGGTTTTATTTGCCAGCTTCCGCCAATAGCACTAATTCTATTTGCAGTACCATTTTTAATTTCAAAAGTCCCCAAATCATGCCCACATAATAACGTTTCGTTAAAAACTTCCAAACACAATACTTGCCCGTCTGTACCTTCAACAAACTTAAAATCTGAATTGGTATTAAGTGGCTTATAAAACACACCGTGATTAGTACCTAAATATAAATTATTCTCAAAAATTTGTGACGCATAAACAGTTCCCAAAACACCTTTATCATCGTAATAAATAGTAACTGGCGACTTTAAGTTAACGCAATCAATACCATTATCTAAACCAAGCCATACATTGTTATCGTTATCTTCTAGCATGGTTAAAACCGTATTGTTGTGCAAGCCTTTTTCCTGATCGATGTTTAAAAGAATTTCTCCATAAGGGCTTATTTGTATTAAACCCGATGCAATAGTCCCTAATAAGATTGTACTGTCCTGTAATTGTACTGAACTATAAATAGATACCCCCTGCAAGACTTCTGAGGCCAATTTTGAAGCCTTCGCACCAGCATCATTAATTTCGAAAAAACCATTATTTCTGGTTAGAAAAACCAACGAATTCTGATTTTCAAAGATATTTATAACCAAATCATTTTTAAAATCTTCGGCTTTAACCAGCAAACGCTTCTTACCATTTTCCAAGCTGTAAATACCTTCATTAACAACATGAAAATATATGGTATTAGACACCTTAAAAAGCTTTGTTATGTTTTTTGAAGACGATAAGGATTTAAAGCTTTCATCCTTTACATTATAAAAATAAATACTATTAAACGATTGAAACAAAATCCAATCTTCGTACGCTACAATATTCCAAATTTGTTCATCTTCTTTAAGTTTAAATCCCAATTTAGATTGTAAAGACGAGTACTGCAATATGCCACGCTCGTCTGCCTCGTAAAAACCAAAATCCATATACAAGCCCACATAAATTTTATTATTTATACAGTTTACAGATCGGATTATTGAATGGTTTGGCGAATCGTACAACGTCCAATTTTCGCCATTAAACTCTAATAAACCAGCGTTATTGGCGGCATAAATAAACTTATTTTTAGCCTGACATAACATCCAATTTTGATTTTCGGCTGCGTACTCTTGAGGAGAGAAATTTTTTATAGGAGGTAATTCCTGCCCAACCCCTTCAAAAATGAGCAAAAAGAAACAGACAAAAAAGCAGAAAATAAAAGCTTTCAAATTATAGTTTTAAGTTAGTTATAAATGCAATTAACAAATTATATTTTAAAACACCTGTAGACTTTAACCTTTGGACACAAAAAAAGGAGAAAACATTGTTTCCTCCTTTTTTTGTGTGTTTTATCATTATCTATTTAATTCCAGAACAAACTGTAAAGCGCTACCAAAATAATCATTACGGTAAAGGCGCCAACATTAAATACAGGCCCTGTTTTAAACACCGATTTGGATAACGGAATCCCTTTTTCGTCATCTGCACCTTTATGTTGCCATAAACTCACTACAGCAATAACTATCATGGTTAAAATTAAAGTATATCCCATTTGATCCATAAATGGTACATCTACAAAAAGAGGACTTGTAGACCAGCCTTTAGGCGCTACTTTAAAATACATCGCGATTGGAATTGAAGCTAAAGCTCCAACAATAGCAGCTTTGTTGGTTGTTTTTTTCCAAAACAAACCTAATAAGAAAACCGCTAAAATTCCAGGACTTACTATACCTGTATATTCTTGTATAAACTGAAACGCCTGATCTATACCACCTAACAAAGGCGCCATAATACAAGCGATTATTAAAGCTACCGCAGCAGAAATTCTACCCATATTTACCGTTTGCTTCGCACTGGCATTTTTATTAATGTATTGCTTATAAATATCCATAGTGAAAATGGTTGAAGTAGAATTTAGCATAGAGGCTAAAGACGATACAATGGCCGCTGCCAATGCAGCAAAAGCCACACCTTTTAATCCTGTTGGTAAGAACTGTAACAACCACGGATAAGCTTTATCCGCTTGATCTACAGATGGTAGATTCTTTAAACCAGCTTCTCCTAAACTAGCTAAAATCTCTGGATTATTTACCATTACATACGCCGCAATTCCAGGAATTACAACAATTAAAGGAATAACCAACTTTAAAAAAGCGGCTAACAAAATACCTTTCTGAGCTTCTTTTAAAGATTTAGCCGCTAATGTACGCTGTATGATGTACTGATTGAAACCCCAATAATACAAATTGGCAACCCACAATCCACCTACTAAAACTCCTATTCCCGGTAAATTTTTATATTCAGGGTTGGATTTGTCTAAAATCATTGCAAAACGTTCTGGTACGGCTTCATAAACTGTTTTAACACCTTCAATCATACCTTGTCCTCCAGATACCGTATTTAAAGCTAAGTAAGTCGTAGCTAGACCTCCAAGTACTAAAAACACCACTTGAATAACATCTGTCCAAGCCACTGCAGAAAGTCCTCCATATAACGAGTAAGCCGCTGCAAAAAGCGCTAATCCAATAACACCATACATCATAGGAATACCCATAATGGTTTCTAAAGCTAACGCACCTAAATACAGCACAGAAGCTAAATTTACAAACACATACAATGCTATCCAGAATACTGCCAATATGGTTTTTAAATTTGTAGAATAACGTTTTTCTACAAATTCCGGAATGGTATACAATCCTTTTTCAATAAAAATGGGTAGAAAAAATTTACCCACAATAAGTAAGGTTAAAGCCGCCATCCACTCGTAAGAAGCTATGGCCAATCCTGAAGCAAATCCAGAACCTGACATACCAATAAACTGCTCGGCAGAAATATTAGCTGCAATTAGCGAGGCACCAATAGCCCACCATGGTAAAGATTTTCCTGCCAAAAAATAATCTTCGGCACTCTTTTCGTGACCTTTTTTATCTCTGGACATCCACAGCCCTACTCCTAAAATAAGAATGGCATAGGCAACAAAAATAAAATAGTCTAAGAATTCAAATTGAGTTGTCATATTAATAATTAGTTTGGTTTGTATTGAGTCGCGGTAAATATAGGAAAATCTAATAACGTTTTACCGCAGGCCATCAGAATACTTCTTTCTAAAACACTTAAAAACATCTATAACAGAAGTCTGTATTTTAAAAAAGGCTATCTAACTGACAGCCAAATCTTAAACGATATCGTTTTCGTAAGTTTATCTGCGTGTGCATTTAAGTCAATAAAAGATGCTTTACAAAACCTTTTTTAAGCTTTTATAAACTAATATTACCATATTTAAAATGAAATACAAATTATGAACATCAGAACATTTACAGCTATTGGCTTAGCCTTTTATATCTCTTTTATGTTAACGTCGTGCGCTTCCATTCCTGAAAATGCCGAAGCAGTTTCCCCTTTCGATGCTAAAAAATATTTAGGCAAATGGTACGAAATCGCCCGTTTAGATTTTAAATACGAAGAAAATTTAAACAATACCACTGCCCAATATAGTTTAAACTCGAATAACACATTAAAAGTAGTTAACCGCGGCTATAATTATAAAACGGAAGCATGGGAAGAAGCCCAAGGCAAGGCAAAATTTGTTAAAAGCGATACCATTGGTATGCTGAAAGTATCTTTTTTCGGGCCGTTTTATTCTGGATATAATATTATTGCATTAGACAAAGACTATAACTATGCATTAGTTGCCGGCAGAAACTTAGACTACTTATGGATTCTGTCTAGGAAACCAACACTACCAGAATCTATAAAACAAGAGTTTTTAGCCAAAGCCAAAACAATTGGCTATAATACGGATGACTTGATATGGGTAGCGCATGATAAATCGTAACTAAACGCTACACATTTTTTTTATTAAAACTTCTAATTTTTTCGCATATTTAACATCAGATAGTTGATAGTCGTCTTACTACAAGAATTACATCAACTACTATTAATTAATAAACCCAACTTATATGAAAAAATTAGTAGCAGAATTTATAGGCACCATGTGGCTTGTATTAGGCGGTTGCGGAAGCGCAGTTTTAGCCGCTGGTTATCCAGAATTAGGAATTGGTTTTGTAGGCGTATCTTTAGCCTTCGGACTTACAGTTTTAACAATGGCTTATGCCATCGGGCACATTTCGGGATGCCATTTAAACCCTGCCGTATCCATTGGTCTGGCCATTGGTGGCCGCTTTGACAAAAAAGAATTACTTCCATACATCGTCGCACAAGTGCTTGGCGGTATTTTAGGCGCTGCAATTTTATATGGCATTGCATCTGGAAAAGCAGGTTTCGAGCTTGGCGGATTTGCCGCGAATGGTTATGGCGAACACTCGCCAGATAGTTACAACCTCACTGCCGCTTTAATTACCGAAGTAGTAATGACGTTTGCATTTTTAATTATTATTCTGGGAGCCACACATTCCAAAGCGCCAAAAGGGTTTGGCGGTTTAGCCATTGGTTTAGGGCTAACGCTAATTCACTTAATCAGTATACCTGTAACCAATACATCGGTAAACCCAGCACGTAGTACTAGTCAGGCGCTATTTGTTGGCGACTGGGCGTTAAGTCAGTTATGGTTATTTTGGGTAGCTCCTATTATAGGTGCAGCAATTGCTGGTTTGGTTTACAAATACCTTTCGCCAGAAACCACATAATATTCCTTTTCAATTTATAATATATCATCTACTTTTATACTGCATTTTGTAGTCTAAAAGTAGATTTTTATTTTTATAACTCGTTTCTCCTTATATACAAGATCGCATTAAAACAACAGTTGCCATGGGTAAAAAAACAGATCATATCGCTCCGCATATCGTTAATTTTATAAATGAACAGCATATCTTTTTTGTGGGTACCGCTGCAGAACAAGGCCGAATAAATGTATCGCCAAAGGGCATGGATAGTTTTAGAGTCATTAATGAAAATAAAATTATTTGGTTGAATTTAACCGGAAGCGGCAACGAAACAGCAGCTCATTTATTACGAAACAACCGAATGACGATTATGTTTTGCGCTTTTGAAGGCAAACCACTTATTTTAAGATTATATGGCCATGCCGAAATTTTTCACCCGAGAGATGCCGAATTCAATACATACATATCGCATTTCCCTAAGCCTGTTGGTGCCAGACAAATTATAGAAATGAAAGTAGACTTGGTACAAACCTCTTGCGGTTTTGGCGTACCATTTATGGACTACAATTCCGAGCGCAGCATGCTAGACGATTGGGCTGAGCAAAAAGGCCCAGAGGGTATAGCACAATATTGGTTAGATAAAAATTCGGAAAGCATTGATGGTTTTGAGACCAAAATCAACATAGAATAACCACCGTTTATTGGCTTCATTTAAATCATACTTTAATTTGCATCCCCTATGAATTCTCCCAAACATTTTGCCATACACAGTTCGGCTTATAGCAATATCGAACCTTTTTTAAAACGTCCTACCACAGAAAACCCAGTTCTTAACAAGGTGGTTCAAAATAAAAAAGGTGCCTATTTTTCTAATAAAACCTTAGATGATTTTATTAAAGAAGAGTTGCTTCACGACGATTTTACGTTAACTTCAGCTACACATCGTCACCTTCTTAGCTTGTCTAGTGGAGAACGTAAAAAAGCTTTGCTAAATCATATTTTAAAAAGCAACCCTGATTTTTTAGTATTAGAAAATCCGTTTGATGCCTTAGATCGTGAAAGCGTTTCGCAGTTAAAACAACAACTAATAACTTTATCTAAAAGCATCAATATTATTCAAATATTCAATCGCCAAGACGATATTTTACCGTTTACAACCTGTGTTTTAGAATTCGACAAGACGTTACAAACAACATCGATTTCAGAATATTTAAATCGCAAACTAAATCGCAATGTCATTTCGCTAACAGCATCAGACATTCCTGAACCAATAAAACCACAAAAAACAATACAATCGCCTTTAATACGTTTTAAAAACGTTACAGTAATGTATAGTGGACAAACTATTTTAAAGGATATTAACTGGGATATTAATCGTGGTGAATTTTGGGAACTAAACGGCGAAAACGGCTCTGGAAAATCGACCTTAGTAACCATGATGATTGGAGACAACCCAAAAGGTTATGGCCAGAACCTGTACATTTTTGGCAAAAAAAGAGGCTCGGGAGAAACGGTTTGGGACATCAAACAACACATCGGATATTTCACCCCCAGCATGATGGATCTTTTTAATGGTCATCACTCTGCAATTAACATGGTAATTTCTGGCTTAAAAGACAGTATTGGCCTGTATAAAGTCCCTAGCGATTTAGAAATCGATTTAGCGAAACAGTGGTTGCAACTTATTGATTTAGCAGATCTAAAAGACACTAATTATTATTATCTTACCGAAACTCAAAAACGCTTAATTTTAATCTGCAGAGCCATGATTAAGCATCCGCCATTACTTATTTTAGATGAACCCACTGTAGGACTAGACGATTATGGCGCTTCGGTTTTTATTAGTCTTGTTAACCAAATTGCCCAAAACACCAATACTGCAATACTTTATGTTTCGCACCGGCAGGAGCCCGAACTAGCACCGTCGCACACCTATGTATTAAAGAAAACGGAACACGGCTCGTTAGGAAATGTGTTAAAATCTTAACGTTTAGAAAGCATAAATCTCATTTTATTTTTTCGGTGTTATGTTAAAAAATGCGTACCTTTGTAGCACAATAAAAACACCATTCTTAACGGTATTTTATTGTTTATTTTCATAAAAATTACAGACATGAAATTATTACTTATCACTTTAGTTTTATTAGGATTAGGTATTGCAGGCATTGCTATTAAAATTTGGGCAAAAAAAGACGGCAAGTTTGCAGGCACATGTGCGAGCCAGAACCCTATGTTAAACCAAAGTGGCGAAGCTTGTGGTTTTTGCGGCAAAACACCAGACCAATATAAAGATTGTAGCGAACCTCAACACTCTTAAGCCCTTTCATGATTGCACTCGACATTATTTTCTACAGTTTTGTAGCAATTGTCTTTATTCAGTTATTTTATTATTTAGGAATTCTTAGAGTTTTTGCTTTTCTACATCCGCAGAAAAAAGAAACGAACAACATACCCGTGTCGGTAATTGTTTGCGCCAAAAATGAAGCCGAAAACCTAAATAACTTTTTACCTTCAATATTAAATCAAAACTACCCAACTTTCGAAGTTGTACTTATTAACGATGCATCGCACGATAACACATTGGAAGTTATTGAAGCTTTTGCAGAACAGCATGCCAACATTAAAGTTGTAAACGTAAAAAACACCGAAGCTTTTTGGGCCAACAAAAAATATGCCCTAACCTTAGGTATTAAAGCATCAAAATACAGCCATTTACTATTTACAGATGCCGATTGCGAACCTGTATCTAACAACTGGCTTTCAGAAATGACCTCACATTTCAGTAACGATTCGCAAATTGTTTTGGGGTATGGTGCCTACACAAAAATAAAGAACTCGTTTTTAAACAAACTTATCCGGTTCGAAACCGTGCTTACAGCTGCGCAATATTTTTCATACGCCAAATTAGGCCTTCCTTACATGGGTGTTGGCAGGAATTTAGCGTACACTAAACCTTTATTTTTTGAAGGCAATGGCTATATAAGTCACATGAATGTACGTTCTGGAGACGACGATTTGTTTGTAAACCAAATGGCTACTTCTAAAAACACGGCCATTTGCTTTTCGCCAGAAAGTTTTACAACATCTGTTCCAAAAACAACTTATGGAGCATGGCTAAAACAAAAGCGCAGACATGTTACAACAGCATCGCATTACAAATCTAGCCATAAATTTATGTTGGGTTTATTTTACGCCTCGCAATTGGCATTTTGGATTTTTATAATTCCGCTTCTCATCTTCTTACACCAATGGCTATTTGTAACCACTTTGGTACTATTACGAATAATTTGTCAGTGGATCGTTTTAGGCAAGACCTCTAAAAAATTAAACGAAACCGACATTATTTACTTCATTCCTTTATTAGAACTCTTTTTAATTGCGTTTCAATTAACTATATTTATATCTAATTCAATTTCAAAACCCGATTCTTGGAAATAGAAGAAGCCATTGACAAAGCAAAAAAAAACGACCAAAAAGCGTTTAATTTTTTGTTAGATACCTACTGGGAAGACGTGTACGGTTTTCAACTAAAACGTATTGGCAACGAAAATGATGCCGAAGACGTTACGATACAAACCTTTTCGAAAGCCTTCGATAAAATACACACATACAATAGCGATTATGTATTTAAAACATGGCTAATTACGATTTCTAAAAATCTACACATCGACTTACTTCGGAAAGAAAAAACAGCATTCTCGCAACGCATTCTTAGCGATGATAGCGATACGATTAATCAGATTTTAGACGAATCGCCATCTCCCGAAGATAAAATCATAACCGATCAAAACTTAGCCAAATTACTTCGGGACATTAAAAAACTTAAGCCCCATTACCAAGAAGTCATTAATTTGCGCTACTTTCAAGAATTATCGTATAAAGAAATTTCGGAAGAACTTAAAGAACCCATAAACAACGTTAAGGTGAAACTATTACGAGCCAAAAAATTACTATCGGCCATCATTCAAAATGAATAATGGAATTAAAAAGCTTGGCCCTGGTTTATTATTTGCTGGAGCCGCAATAGGCGTTTCGCATTTAGTACAATCTACCAGAGCTGGCGCCGATTTTGGTTTAGGCTTAATTTGGGCCTTAGTTTGTGTTCACATTTTTAAATATCCGTTTTTTCAATTTGGCCCGCGTTACGCAGCAGCAACAGGCGAAAGTCTTTTAGAAGGCTATAAAAAACTAGGAAAAGGAGTGCTTGCCGTATATTTTACAATCACTTTAGCCACAATGTTTACCATACAAACAGCCGTAACTATAGTAACGGCCGGCATTGCTTCGGCACTTTTTAAAGATTTTCTTCCTTTACAATATTGGACCGTTATTATTTTATGCGTCTGTTTTTTAATACTGATTATTGGCAAATACAAAGTGCTAGACCAATTAATGAAACTTATTATTATAACGTTAAGCATAAGCACCGTAATTGCCGTTGTGATGGCATACCCCAAAACGGAAACCTACCAGTTAAATTGGCAACAATTAGTGCCAGAAACCACAACACAAATTGCCTTTTTAATTGCATTTATGGGCTGGATGCCCGCGCCTTTAGACATATCCATCTGGCATTCGCTATGGACCATCGAGAAAGCAAAATCCAAAACCAAGTTAACACCTAAGTCGGCGCTTTTCGATTTTAACATTGGTTTTTTCACCACTATATTTCTAGGTTTGGGATTTATGTTTTTAGGGTATTTTGTAATGTTTAACACTGGCGAAAGTTTTAGCGATTCGGCGAGTGTCTTTGCTAATCAACTCATAACCATGTACACCACACATTTAGGGCAGTGGGCGTTCGTCCTTATAGGGTTGGCTGCATTAACCACCATGTTTAGCACAACACTTACCACCTTAGATGCCTCGCCAAGATCTATGGCAGAAAGCGCTAAATTATTGTTCGGTAAATCCCACAAACACGGCTACCTGATTTGGATGTTTATTTTAGCACTTGGGACCGTAATTATTTTTTTCTTTTTAGCTTCAGAAATGGGTTTACTCATTAAAACAGCTACTATACTTTCGTTTTTAACAGCACCTTTCTATGCCATTTCAAATTACGTTTTAATCTCTAGTAAGCACACACCTAAAGGCTGGAGACCATCTAAACCACTACATGTTTTAAGCTGGTTAGGCATTCTGTTTTTAATAGGTTTTAGCATCTGGTATCTTAGCGTGCTTTAGTATTGTTTTAATTTTATACTTCGTATCTTTGTAGACTGAAAAATGTAAATTCATGAATACAGATACAGTTTCCAATATATTACCAGAACGCCAACCTAAACCCAAATGGCTACGTGTAAAACTGCCTACTGGAAAAAAATACACAGAGCTTAGAGGTCTTGTAGACAAGTACAGTTTAAACACCATTTGCACCTCTGGAAGTTGCCCGAATATGGGAGAATGCTGGGGAGAAGGCACTGCAACGTTTATGATTCTAGGAAACATTTGTACACGTTCCTGCGGATTTTGCGGTGTAAAAACTGGAAGACCTGAAACTGTAGATTGGGACGAACCCGAAAAAGTAGCACGTTCAATTAAAATCATGAAAATTAAACATGCTGTTTTAACTAGTGTAGACCGAGATGATTTAAAAGATATGGGAAGCATTATGTGGGCCGAAACCGTAAAGGCCGTTAGACGCATGAATCCCGAGACTACATTGGAAACTTTAATTCCAGATTTCCAAGGTATAGAGCATCATTTAGATCGTATTATTGAAGTCGCACCAGAAGTCGTATCGCACAACATTGAAACCGTGCGCCGATTAACACGCGAAGTTCGTATACAAGCTAAATACGACCGTAGCATGGCTGTTTTAAAGTACTTAAAATCTCAGGGACAACGTCGCACCAAATCTGGTATTATGCTCGGATTAGGTGAAACACGCGAAGAGGTTATAGAAACACTTCATGATTTAAGAGCTAACGACGTAGATGTGGTTACTATTGGCCAATATTTACAACCTAGTAAAAAACATTTACCGGTTAAACAATTTATTACGCCAGATCAATTTCAGGAATACGAAAAAATAGGCTTAGACTTAGGGTTTAGACATGTAGAAAGTAGTGCTCTAGTACGATCGTCTTACAAAGCCCAAAAACACATTAATTAACATGATTAATGTTGCCATTAATGGGTTTGGCCGCATAGGCAGACGTGTCTTTAGATTACTACAGCACCACCCCAATATTAATGTTGTTGCCATAAACGATTTGGCAGATGCCAAAACATTAAGTCATTTACTGAAATACGATAGTATTCACGGGGTATTACAAGATACGGTTTCGCATACGACATCTGGTATTATTGTAAACCACACGACCGTTCCTTTATTAAGCCATAATCACCCAAAGGATTGCAATTGGCATCCTTATAATGTTGATTTTGTGATTGAGTCTACCGGTAAATTTAAATCTACCGAACAACTTCAACACCATATAAACAACGGTGCTAAACGTGTTATTTTAAGCGTACCACCATCAGACGACATTATCAAAACCATCGTTTTGGGTGTTAACGATTACCTTATAGATGGTGAGGAAACCATCATATCCAATGCATCCTGTACCACAAATAATGCCGCACCTATGGTAGACATTATAAACAGGGAATTTGGCATAGATCAAGCTTACATTACCACCATTCATTCGTATACAACAGACCAAAGTTTACACGATCAGCCGCATCCTGACTTAAGGCGCGCGCGCGCCGCAGGGCAATCTATTGTACCTACAACTACGGGAGCAGCCAAAGCGCTTACTAAAATTTTCCCGAAATTATCGCATGCTATTGGTGGATGTGGTATTCGCGTTCCTGTACCTAATGGCTCGTTAACAGACATTACTTTTAACGTTAAAAAAGAAGTCTCTATAGACACCGTTAATGAAGCTTTTAAAACTGCAGCATCAACCCGACTTAAAGGTATTTTGGAATATACCGAAGATCCCATTGTTTCAATAGATATTGTTGGTAATTCGCACTCGTGTATTTTTGATTCGCAAATGACATCGGTTATTGGTAATATGGTAAAAATTATTGGGTGGTACGATAATGAAACTGGTTATTCATCTAGAATAATTGATTTAATATGTAAATTATCGGAAAAAATATAACTTTTATCGAGTAAAAAGTTATATTTACAGGCGTAAGTCAACCAAATCAACATGCCTAGTATCAAGAATTACATATTTGGTATCGTTATGCTTATAACTATTTGTGTTCAAGCCCAGAACACATTAAGCAACGACCCAGAAACCATACAAAATACTATAGATTATCGTATTACCCAAGCACAATACGATCTGGACAACAACAATTATTATCCCGCTAAAAAAAAGTTAGAAAGTGCTTTACGTTTAGCAGAAAAGGTAGATAACAAAAAAAGTATTGGGCTTATATATTCTAAGATTGGAAAACTAGAATATATTATTGAAGAACCCGAAGAGGCGATAAAAACGCTTACCAAGGCCATAGAGGTACAGCGTTTTGCTAAAGACAATATTAATATTGCAGAAACCTATAAAACTTTAGGTAATGTATATTACAGCATGCAAGACTACGAGCAAGCTTTGGTGTATTATCGCTCATCTTTAACCCTATTTGAACAAGAAGATTTAAACGAATTTACAGCAGAAGTACTTCTAAACGAAGGCAAAACCTATTTAGCAACCAAACAATACCGTAAAGCCCGCGAACGCATAGAAAAATCGCTTGCTTTGGCACACCGCTACGAATTAAAAAAAATCCGTAGTAGCGCGTTAATTTATCAAGCCAACGTGTATTCGCATTTAGAAGACAACGAAACCGCCTTAAAACTAGGTAACCAAGGGTTATTAATTGCCGAAAAAAACAATTACACCGATATTTTAAGTGAAGCCTACTTGATACTAAGTAATCTCTACGAAAAAATAGAAAACTACAAATTATCGGCTCAATACCTTCGTAATCACATTAAATTATCGGACTCGTTATTGGCTATCAAACGAAAAAATTTATCGCCAGAAAAACGCGCCCAATTTTTAATAGACAACCAAACCGAATTTCAGAAAGAAAAAGAAGCCGATTTAGAGAAACTTAAAGTAGATAAAAGTTTAAATAAATTAGCGACCATTTTAAGTATCGCCCTAATTACCATTTTATCGCTATTAACGCTATCGTTATACAAAAACAATAACATTAGGTTAAAAACCAATAACATGTTACACAAAAAAAATGGCGAATTAATTTTAGCAAAAGAAAAAGCCGAATTAGCATCTAAAACCAAAGCTAATTTCCTATCTACCGTAACACACGAGTTAAGAACACCGCTATACGCTGTAACAGGTTTAACCAATATGTTGTTGGACGAAAACCCAAAACCTGACCAAATTCAGCATTTAAAATCTCTAAAGTTTTCTGGTGAATATCTACTTACTTTTATAAACGACATTCTTCAGATTAATAAAATTGAAGCCAATAAAGTAGGTGTAGAATTAGAAGTTTTCGATTTAAAAAAGAAAATCTCTAATGTTATTGCCGCACTAAACAATTCAGCTGAAGACAACAACACAAAACTTCATTTTGAATACGACACCGATCTGCCACTAAACTATAATGGCGATCAGCTTAAAATCTCCCAAATCCTGATAAACCTAATTGGGAACTCCATCAAATTCACTAAGGATGGAGATATTTGGATTCGTGTTTCTAAAATTTCAGACAAAAATGACGTGTTTAATGTACGGTTTGAAATAGAAGATAATGGCATAGGTATAACCAAAGAAAAACAACAACATATGTTTGAGAGTTTCTCTCAGGGATCTATTCAAATAAATAGAAAATATGGTGGTACAGGCTTAGGGCTGTCTATTGTTAAAGGATTAATCGATATTTTAGGCGGTAAAATTTACTTGAAAAGCGAATTAAATAAAGGCACCACCTTCTATTTTGAAATTCCATTAATACATACCACTAAAGTAGTAGAAGATGTTAAACCTAACTACTTTAAAAATGTAAACGAAATAGAACTTAGCAATATTAAAATTTTGGTAGTTGAAGACAACAAAATCAACCAAATGATTACCAAAAAAATCCTAGCCAAAATGAAGCTTAACTGCGACATTGTAGATAACGGAGAGGAAGCTGTAGACATGGTTAAAAACAATAATTACGATGTGGTTTTAATGGATATACACATGCCTGGAATTAGCGGAATTGAGGCTACTAAAATTATTAGAACCTTCGACAGAGAGCTTAATATATTTGCCTTAACTGCGGTAACTATAGAAGATAAAATGCAAGAATTTGAAGAAGCTGGATTCGACGATATTATCTCAAAACCATTCAAGCAAGAAGATTTCGAAAAGAAACTGTTTAAAGCTGTTATGAGCAATAAAACAACTTCTTAATACTGTGCTACAAAATTTTGTACAGCAGCATTAAACACAGAAGAACGATCTATAACAGCCTCGATACTTAAATAATACAATTTAGATGCTAATTGCGGATATTGCATTAAACGCATATAATCTTTTTCGGTGGTTACAATTAAATCCAAGCTCTCAAACTGTTGCAATTCTTCAGATGTAAAGTGATGATGATCTTTAAAATTGAGATGCTTAAACCGTAAATCCTTTTCAATTAAAAACTGAAACAGCGGTTTAGGGTTTGCAATCCCAGTAATTAAGGTAAACTCAGGCAATTGCTCCAAAAGCAATGTATTTTGTTTAGAAACAACCTGTTTTGCATAACTAACCCAACTAAAAAATACCTGCTGATGTAGTTTAGGGTTTATAGCATTAACAATGTGTAGTTTTTCACTTTCGCTAATACCCTCAGGGCATTTGGTAACCACTATAAGTTGCGCTCTGTTTGCGCCAGATTTAGGTTCTCTTAAATTTCCCGTTGGTAGCATAAAATCGTTAGGATATAAATCGGAATACGTTGTAAGCAAAATATTAAATCCGGCCTGTACTTTTCTGTGCTGATAGGCATCATCTAAAAGAATTACCTCGGGTTGCGGATTTAATTCACAAAGCTTAGCAATACCCTCTTGCCTATTGGCATCAACAGCAACCGTAATATCATCTTTAAATTTCGAGTAAAACTGAAAGGGTTCATCTCCTAAAACATCGGCATTAGCCTGGGCATTCCCTAACTGAAAACCATCACTTTTACGCTTATAGCCACGACTTAAAGTTGCAACTTTATAATCGTGTTTTAATAACCGAATTAAATACTCTATCATTGGTGTTTTTCCTGTTCCGCCAACACTCAAATTCCCCACACAAATCACAGGGAAATTATACGATTTCGATGATAATACACCCAAATCGAAGCCTTTATTTCGCAACCACGTTATAGCATAGTAAATTGGCACAATCGGAAAAAATATGTAACGCAATAATTTCATAAGAACGAAAGTAAATATTTTATCTTTGTTTTAAACCTAATACCTAAATATTATGATTATTCAAGACGTTATAAATCATCTTGAAGATTTTGCACCTTTAAATTACGCCGAAGATTTCGATAATGTAGGGCTTCTTGTTGGCGATGCCAAACAAAACCTTACAGGCGTTTTAGTAACTTTAGACACTTTAGAATCTGTTGTAGACGAAGCTATTGAAAACCATTGTAATCTTATTGTTAGTTTCCACCCCATAGTTTTTAAAGGTTTAAAAAAAATCACTGGAAAAACATATGTAGAGCGTGTCGTTTTAAAAGCCATAAAGCACAACATTGCTATTTATGCCATACACACCGCTTTAGACAACCACATTGAAGGCGTAAATGATATTATATGCAACCAGTTACAACTAAAGAATAAAAGCATTTTAATTCCGCAATCCAACACCATAAAAAAACTAACGACTTATGCGCCACAAGCCGAAGCTGATACACTAAGGACAGCATTATTTAAAGCAGGTGCTGGGCAAATAGGCAACTATTCGCATTGCAGTTTTAATGTCGATGGCACAGGTACGTTTAACGGAAACAGCACTTCCAATCCTACAAAAGGCAATAAAGGAGAAACGCATTACGAAGCCGAGACCAAAATTACAGTCACTTTCGCTAAGCATTTGCAATCTAAAATATTAAAAGCTTTATTTACCACGCATTCTTACGAAGAAGTCGCTTACGAAATTGTTACCCTAGAAAACCACAATCAGCATATCGGCATTGGTATGGTAGGTGAATTGGAAGCCCCCATGCCCGAAACCGAATTTCTTCAATATTTAAAAGAAAAAATGAATACGGCTTGCATTCGGCACAGTGCATTTTTAGGCAAACCCATTAAAAAGATTGCCGTTTTGGGAGGCTCTGGAAGCTTCGCTATAAACAACGCCAAACAAGCTGGCGCTGATGCGTTTATAACGGCCGATTTAAAATATCACGACTTTTTTAGCGCCGAAAACCAAATAATTTTAGCAGATATCGGACATTTTGAAAGTGAACAGTTTACAAAAAACGGTTTAGTAGCACATCTTACAAAAAAAATTACTAATTTTGCAATCGTTTTATCAAAGACCGATACAAACCCCGTTAAGTATTTTTAAAGTATGGCAAAAAGTAAAGAAGTAACTGTAGAAGAACGTTTAAGAGCTTTATACGATCTACAACTTATTGATTCTAGAATCGATGAAATTAGAAACGTTCGCGGAGAACTACCTTTAGAGGTTCGTGATTTAGAAGATGAAGTTGCTGGACTACAAACAAGACTTGAGAAACTAGACGCTAGTTTAGACACTTTAGACGAAGAAATAAAAGCTAAAAAGAATTTAATTGAAGAAGCTAAATCTTTAATTAAAAAATACAGCGAACAACAAAAAAATGTTAGAAATAACAGAGAATACAATTCACTTACCAAAGAAATAGAATTTCAGGATTTAGAAATTCAATTGGCTGAAAAGCACATTAAAGAATTCAAAGTTCAAATCGAGCAAAAGAAAGAAGTTATCGCTCAAACTAAAGAGCGTTCTAAAGAGCGTCAAACCCACCTTAAACACAAAAAAGGCGAATTAGACGCTATCTTAGCCGAAACTGAAAAAGAAGAATTGGCTTTAATTAAAAAGTCTGAAGAGTACAAGAGCCTTATCGAAGAACGCTTAGTTACGGCTTACACAAGAATACGCAGTAACGTTAAAAACGGATTAGCGGTTGTGCCAATTGAAAGAGGTGCTTCTGGAGGTTCGTTTTTCACTATTCCACCACAAATTCAGATGGAAATTGCTTCTCGTAAAAAAATTATTACCGATGAGCACAGTGGAAGAATTTTAGTAGACGAAGCTTTAGCTAACGAACAAAAAGAAAAAATGGAAAAACTTTTTGCTAAGTTTTAAGCTCCTAAAAATATACCGTTAAAGCCATCTTCTTAGATGGCTTTTTTTATATCGTTTTTTAATATCCAAATTATATCTTCGCAGTATGAATTCAGTCGATTTTATAGTAGTAGGTTGTGGTTTAGCCAGTATCGCCTTTATAGAACAGTTAAAATTTAACCAACAATCGGTTATCGTGTTCGATGACAACTCGCAACAATCCTCAACCGTAGCTGGAGGCTTATACAATCCGGTAGTTTTAAAACGCTTTACATCGGTTTGGAAAAGTAAAGAGCAACTAGATTTAGCCTTACCTTTTTATAAAAAGTTAGAACAAAAACTAAAGGTGCAACTCGATTATAAAACACCGGTTTTAAGACGCTTTACATCTACCGAAGAGCAAAACAATTGGTTTGCAGCAGCCGACAAACCTAATGTTGGTAATTTCATTTCTACAAAAATCGTAAAAAACACCAATCCAGCCATTAAAGCAGATTATGGCTTTGGAGAAGTTTTACAAACTGGCAGAATAGACACACAAGCCTTAATTGACAGCTATAAAAACTATTTATTGACAAACGATGAATTTGTAAACTCTAAGTTCGACTACGAACAGTTAAACTGTACAGAAAACGGCTTTGTCTACAAAAACATTTCAGCCAAACACATTGTCTTTGCTGAAGGTTTTGGATTAAAACACAACCCATATTTCAACAACTTACCTTTGAATGGTACAAAAGGTGAACTTATTACTATTGAAGCCCCCGAATTAAATATCGATTTTATATTAAAATCTAGTGCATTTTTAATTCCGTTGGGCAATCATTTATATCGCGTTGGCGCGACTTACGAATGGACAGACAAAACCAATAATCCCACCGAAAAAGGCAAAGAAGAACTCGTTTCGAAATTAAAAACTTTTATTAACTGCGAGTTTAAAGTTATCGATCAAGTTGCAGGCATCCGTCCCACAGTAAAAGACCGCAGACCTTTAGTAGGCGAACATAGCGCACAAAAAAACATGTTTGTTTTAAACGGATTAGGAACAAGAGGAGTCGTGATTGCACCTTACGTTGCTCAACAACTTTATAAACACATTACGAGCAACACCGCATTAGATCCAGAAATAGATTGCCACAGGTTTAAAACAGAAAATTAATGCTTTTTTTTCGCTAATTCTGGATTATAAGACATAAAAAAGTTGATCCAAATATTTCTAGACCAACGCATAATTATAGGCATAAACACAATTAAAGTACCTACAATAGCTATAAAACAGGTCATTAAACCTGCTCCAAAAAAGAAAAAACTAATAATAAAAGCAGCTACAGCAAAAGCAACACCAACAGCATAACTTACATACATAGCACCGTAAAAAAAAGACGGTTCTATTCTGTATTTTGTATGGCAATGCGAACAGGTTTCGTGTATCTTTAACGTATCGGAAAGCACATATGGGTTTTTATTTATGTACATAGATTCTTGATGGCATTTTGGGCAAGCGCCTGTAAAAATACTATATAGTTTCGATCCTTTTTTAAACATTTTATTTAATGTATTTTTGCTGCTTATTTTAAAATACAAACTTAAGATTTAAAAAGCTAAAGTTTGGTAACATTCGTAACAAAACTATGCTTAACATACATAACTTATCCATTTCGTTTCAAGGCGAATTTTTATTCGAAGACATTACCTTTAAGCTTGGCCAAGGCGACCGAGTAGGCTTAATTGGTAAAAATGGTGCAGGAAAATCTACCATGCTCAAAATACTATCTAAAGATCTTCAACCAGATTCTGGTCAGATTTCAGCAGATAAAGATTTAAAAATAGGTTTTCTAAGACAGGATATCGATTTTGTACTAGGCCGTACCGTTCTGGAAGAAGCCTATCAGGCTTTTACAGACATTAAAGCCTTAGAAGCCCAAATGGAACATATTAATGAACAACTAGCAGAGCGTACCGATTACGAAAGCGAATCTTACCATCAGCTTATGGTAGATCTAAACGATGTTCAACATCAATACGAAATTATTGGAGGATATAATTACCAAGGTAATACAGAGCGTATTTTGCAAGGTCTAGGTTTTAAACGTGACGATTTTGAAAAATTAACCGACACCTTTTCTGGCGGTTGGCGTATGCGTATCGAACTAGCTAAACTCTTGCTTCAAGACAACGACATTTTGTTACTGGATGAGCCCACAAACCACCTAGATATTGAGTCTATAATTTGGTTGGAAGGGTTTCTTAAAAATTACTCAGGCGCCGTAGCCATTGTATCGCACGATAAAATGTTTTTAGACAATGTTACCAACAGAACTATAGAAATATCTTTAGGGCGTATTTACGACTATCCTAAACCCTACTCTAAATTTTTAATTCTACGACAAGAAATTAGAGAACAACAATTGGCATCTCAAAAAAATCAGCAAAAACAAATAGAGCAAACCGAAAAGCTAATTGAAAAATTTAGAGCCAAAGCTTCAAAAGCCACTATGGCGCAATCGCTTATAAAAAAGCTGGATAAAATAGATCGCATTGAAGTCGATGAAGACGACAATAGTGTAATGACACTAAACTTCCCCGTGTCTGTAACTCCAGGAAAAGTAGTCGTAGAAGCCGAAAATATTGTAAAATCGTATGCCGATAAAAAGGTACTTCAAGACATAAGTCTACATATAGAAAGAGATAGTAAAACGGCTTTTGTTGGCCAAAACGGACAAGGAAAATCTACCCTAGCAAAAATTATTGTTGGCGAAATTAAACATCAAGGCCATTTAAAACTAGGGCACAATGTGCAAATTGGCTATTTTGCTCAAAACCAAGCCGAATATCTAGATGGCAACAAAACGGTTTTAGACACGATGATAGATGCCGCAAACGAAACCAACCGCAGTAAAGTTCGTGATATTTTAGGATCGTTTTTATTTCGAGGCGAAGAAGTCGATAAATACGTAAGAGTACTTTCTGGAGGAGAAAGAAACCGACTAGCTCTGGCAAAATTGATGCTTCAACCTTTTAATGTTTTGGTTATGGATGAGCCTACTAACCATTTAGACATAAAATCTAAAAACGTACTCAAAGAAGCATTAAAACGATTTGAAGGCACCTTACTATTAGTGTCTCACGACCGTGATTTCCTTCAAAATTTAACCGATAAAGTTATCGAGTTTAAAGATCATAAAATAAAAGAATATTTAGGAGATATCGATTTTTACTTAGAACAACGTAATGTTGAAAATTTAAGAGAGGTAGAAAAACGCGATGTTGTTAAAACAGAAACTAAGGAAAAGAAAACAACCTCTTACGAAGACCAAAAACGGTTAAAATCATTAAACAATAAATTAAGCAAAATAGAATCGCAAATTAACCAACTCGAAAAAGAAATTAAACAATTAGATAGCGATTTAGAGCAAAATTACGACGAGCTTGCTGCAAAACCCGATTTTTTTGAACACTATAATACGAAGAAGAATACCTTATCAACCTTAATGGGCGATTGGGAAAATGTGCAACTAGACATTGAAGAATTGGAAGGTTAATTCTTAAACAAAGTGCTTTTCATCGAATAAATTTGAGTTTCACCTAATATTTCACTAATATTGAAGTACGTTATCCTCAAATCTAATTCTATTATGAAAACACTTAAACTAACAACCCTCTTATTATTTTCGACCCTATATGCTTTTGCAAGCATCCCTTTCGAAGAAAAGAAAGCTTTAGTTAATTTATATTATGCTACCGATGGTGAACACTGGCACAACCCTTGGAATTTAAATGCGCCTGTAGAAACTTGGTTTGGTGTTACCATACAAGACGATCATGTCGTGGCCTTAAATTTACCTAGTAATAACCTTAAAGGCGAGTTAACTTCTAGCATAAGCGATTTGATGTATTTAAAATCCTTAAACCTAGCCGCAAACAAATTAGGCGGGCATATTCCTAGATCTATTGGCGAATTAAGAGACCTTGTTACTTTAGAATTATTCATGAACCAATTTGTTGGTTTTTTACCTGTAGAAATTGGCAATTTAGAGCAATTAGAATTTTTAAGCCTGTACCACAACCGCTTTACAGGCAACATCCCTTCTACTTTTAAAAACTTAAGCAAATTGGAAATCCTACAATTAGGAAGAAACAACTTTTCTGGACAATTTCCAGATCATTTATGCCAATTAGAAAACTTAGAGCATTTAAGCCTAGAAGATAATAATTTTGAAGGCGAACTACCTGTAGAAATTGCTGAACTTTCTAAATTGGAAGAATTAGTAATTAGTAACAATAAATTTACAGGCTACCTACCAAATTCTTTAGAGAAACTTTCTAAACTTAAAGTGTTAATGCTTAAAGACAATAAGTTCACCAAAGAATACAAAAACTTCACCAATAAAATGCCAAGACATTATCTGGATTTGGAAACAGGCACGGTTATTACAGATAACAATTAAAATACTATATATTTTTTATAAATTAAGGGCATGTTAGAACATTTTTTTACATGCCCTTATTGTTTAGAAAGCATCTCTATGCTATTGGATTCTAGTCAAACCAAACAAATTTATATTGAAGATTGCGAGGTATGCTGCAACCCAATAGAGTTGAAAGTCATTTTTTTTAATGGCGAACTTTCAGATTTTCAAACGGATAGAATTTAACTAAGAATTAATTCTATTTTATGCTTGTATTATCTAAAAAGCGTTGTATATTTGCAACAGATATCGCGGGATAGAGCAGTAGGTAGCTCGTCGGGCTCATAACCCGAAGGTCACTGGTTCGAGTCCAGTTCCCGCTACAAAGGCTCACGCTAGTAAAATCAACGGATTGTGTACTCACAATCCGTTTTTTATGTCTTCTATTTTTTTACTTTTGCGAACAGTATACGATAACGTATACGATTTGCCTATGAAAATCGATTATTCAGAACCTAAAATCTACACGGGTGGAGTTGACATTAACCACTGGTCAAAACTCACTAAAAAAGAAAAGGATTCTGCATTAAAAAAGAACTGGTATGTTTATTACGCTTTCAGAAATCCCAAAACTGGTAAACTTCAAAGACAACCTTATATTAAGGGAGGCGCAAACTTATACAAAGACCGTAAATCCCGTTTGCATATTTTAAAGGTAATACAAACAAGTTTATTAATTATTTTAGAAGAAGGGTTTAATCCTTATACAGATAATACTAGCCTAAAAGAATACTTACTTAAAAGATCTAAAAGGAAGGGGGAAATTTCAGATCCAACACCTAAAGTTTCAACAGTTCAAGCAACAACACAGTCTTCTACCCCAATTCACATAGAAGAAGACAATGAGCAAAACACTATAACTATTGAAGAAGCTTTCAAGCTAGCTTTGGAATTAAAAGAAAGGATGATGTCCAGTGACTCTTTCACCAAATATAAGAGCCGCATAAATAGATTCAGAAAATGGCTTTTAACAAAAGACATTACTTCTAAAAATGACATCTCTTGTATTACAAAGAAAATCGTAATACAACATTTAAATGACGTCTTACAGAGTTCTAGTCCTAGAAATAGAAATAATACAAGAACAGACTTAGCTTCTTTATTTCAGCTTTTGGAAGATAACGATATCATACCGTCTAACTTCATTCAAAAAATAAACGTTCTTAAAGCAGTACCTGAGCGCAATAAGACATACAAACCTCACGAACAGAAGGACATATTTGAATATCTTAAAAAAAATGATCCTGTACTTTTCTTATTTGTTCAATTTATATCCTATAATTTTTTAAGACCGATTGAAGTTTGTAGAGTAAAAATTGGAGATATAGACCTAAAAGACAAGAAGATATATATCAGAGCAAAGAATCAACCTGTAAAAATTAAGATTATACCTGATATATTAATTAATCAACTTCCCGATTTATCGCATTGTTCTAAAGATGATTTTTTATTTACCGAATCGCAGATAGGTGGCAGTTGGGATACAAAGGAATCAAATAAGAGAGACTTGTATACCAAAAAATTCAAAAAGGTTAAAGATCACTTTGGTCTTGATAGCAATTATGGTTTATACAGCTTTAGGCACACTTTTATTACTAAAGTATACCGTGAGATGGCAAAAACAGCAACCCCTTTTGAAGTTAAAAGCCGACTACAGTTAATAACAGGACATGCAACCATGAATGCTCTTGAACAATATTTGAGAGATATTGATGCAGCACTCCCAGATGATTACTCTAAACTATTACAATAAATGAATTCAAATTATTTCGGGATTATTAAAGACCCCACGTTTCTTGACTGGGATACCGCTAAACAAGATAATTTTTTGGTTAAAAACTCTCTTTTTCACTATGTTATTACACAAAACCTAAACCAGATTGATTTTAGCGACCCAGAATTAATTAAGTCTAACGGCTCACTAAAAAATTCAATACAGAAACTTCACGCTACAGATTCAGTGCTATACGAGTTTGTTGATTTCTTAAAGGATCATTATAAACAAGTAACACAAAGCCTAATATTAAATTTTGAACAGAATTTCAAAATTGAAGCTTTGGCTAAATCTGAACAAGACAAAAGACAGTATGCATGCAATTATTTCAAAAATACATTAAAAAATATAACAAATGAATTCAATATTTGGATATCCGATAACATATTTGACAGTCTAAAAGCTAGGCAAGATTTACTACCTTTTAATTTTCAAGAAGAAAGAGAGTTACTCCTTCGTTTTCTGACAGGTGAAAGCTCATATTTTACTAGGAATATTAAAAATAAGAAAGTCAAAAAGTATCTACATTTTCAAGAACAGTTATTGTTTCTAGTAGATTTAAATAAGTCTTTTAATTTTGAGAAGGACAAGCATTTTAATAGAAATCTTACAGTTGATTTAATATATGAAGACTTTGAATCAAAGGTTAATCATGATGTTATAAAATTTATCGACATGTCAATTAAAACTATCAATGACAAGATACCTTCTCAAATCGCTGCGTTAATTGACTTTTTAAATAAAGAACTAAATGTTCTTCCTGTATCTGAAAAAATAATTAGAAACACTCTTAATACTCATTATTCTCTTAACTTAAAAAGAATAAACAAAAGAGATGTATTGAATGAGAACCACAAAAAAAGGGTTTCTAAATTTAGAGAAAGTTGGAATTCGTTCCCTAAAAACAACTAATTTGGAATAACCTAGATTCTAAATTACACCACTTTAAAAAGGTTGGGCTTATCAAAGTCCAGCCTTTTTTTTATAAAATAAAGGTCAAAAACCACAGCACTTCCGTCACACAAAAACCACATTTTGTACTCCCCATTTTTAAAATTTAGCGTCAAAAAAATAGCGTTGCACCAAAACTCAACTTTTTGCACCTAAAAAACACCATTTTGCACCTAAATGCACCAAACTGTGTCCTTTTTTAAATTCTAAACACGGTGTTAATTGCGTAATACAATTTTAAACAATATTTAAATGACAACATGTATTACAAGCGGAATACACCGCACCACAAAAACAACATTCAATAATGTACACATAAGATGTTTGGCAACATTGAATTTAACTACCCCTCTTTATTCATTAAATCTTAAAAACTAAAAATTATGAACACAAAAATCAACATTAGAATTGACCACAGTAGCAAACTTAGTTTAGAACGCTATGCAGAAGATCAACAAGAAACCTTATCTGTGTATCTAAGAAATGTATTAGTAGAACACATATACAAAGTTAGAACAGATCCTAGTATAAATAATTCGGAGCCTTTAAGAGGCGTAAGAGCTGTTTATGTAAAACCCTTTGAAGAAACTTTCGGTTTTACATTCTTAATTACATGGCTATTTTACAAACACTTAAACCCTAACAATAATGATAGCATTGAATTTATGTGGGTAATTCGTGACAGATTAGAGAGCGTAATGGAAGAAAGTAATTTAACGGAATCATTAAAAGATGAATTTCTAAAAATTCTGGATAACGTAACAAATTATTTAGAAGAACCTAACGACAATGTAAATCAATTGAAATTTCAGGTTCAAGGAAACGAGTTCTCTTTTGACTATCAGAAACTAGCTAAGGAAATATTAGCAATTAAACACTAATTAATGGAGCAATTAGAAAACAACAAATCCCCTAGAAGTGAAATTTTAGGGGATATAAAAAAGCACCAAAGACAACTTTCTGATGATTTAAATAAAAGTGGATGCCTTATTGTTAAACCCGCAAACCATTGGGTTGAAGAAGCTAGAGACCGCCCCATACCAAACATGCTGTTCAGCGAATTTTGGTATGAAAATGAGTTAAGCATTTTATTTGCAGACACCAATATCGGAAAATCCATACTTGCTGTTCAAATTGCAGATAGTTTAAGTCGTGGTAAAAGTATTCATGGTTTTAAATTAGAGTGTCCACCCAAAAAAGTATTATACTTGGATTTTGAATTATCGGATAAACAATTTGAGAACCGATGTTCCGAAAACTATAAAAATCACTATGTATTTCATTCTAACTTTTTACGGGCTGAAATAAATACAGATTTTAGTATCCCTAAGGATTTTAACAGTATAGAAGATTATTTATGTAAATCGCTTGAAACCATTATTACACAAAAAAAAGCAGAAGTTGTTATTATAGACAATTTAACCTACTTAAAAAGTGATAATGAACGTGCTAAAGATGCATTAGAATTAATGAAACTTCTAAAGCAACTCACAAAAAAAAGTAACATTTCAATCTTAGTACTGGCACACACACCGAAACGGGATGAATCTAAACCTATTAGTAAAAATGATTTAGCAGGCAGTAAAATGCTTATGAATTTTTGCGATAGTTCTTTTGCTATAGGCGCAAGCTCAATGGAACCATCATTAAGATATCTAATCCAAATTAAGCAGCGTAATACAGAACATTTATACCACACCAACAATGTGATAATTTGTAAACTACAAAAACAAATTAACTTTTTACGTTTTGAATTTGAAGATTTTGGAATAGAAAAAGATCATTTAAAACAATCATCTTATAACGACATTTCCGATAGAGACGATTTAATGAAAAATTTAATCGAACAAGGAGAAAGTAACGTCAAGATTGCAGAACAACTTGGATTATCAGAGGGTGCTATAAGAAAAAGAAGAAAGGTTTTAGGTATTTAACATGGAAGCTAATGATGTCTATAAAATAGCAAAAGCTCTTCCTGAAAATGAGTTTATTAAGCTGTTTGAACTACTTAAAGGCAACATTAAATGCAACCTACCACAAAAAAGAAAACGCAAACCATTACCTGACTTTACTATAGAGGATGGTATAGAATACCTAATTAATAATCATTTCAACACCATAAGAATCCCATAAAACCTAATTCGTACCAATCGTACCTATATAGGAGTACGATTGGTACGAATTCAAAATATGAATTATAAATATACCTTAGACAAATCTAGCAGAAAATTTAACTGTCCTAGTTGTAATAAAAAAACCTTTGTACGCTATGTAGTAGTAGAAACGAACAACTATTTAGAAATTACTTTAGGTAGATGTGATCGTGAAAGTAAATGTGCGTATCACAAACGACCACAACACACCACTACCACCACCCCTTTTGTAATAAAGCGACCACTACCTGTCCCGCAAGTCGAGCCTTCTTGTCATCATAAAGCCGTCATACAATATTTCACAAAAGATTTCATGCAAAATCATTTTGTGCTTTATTTATTAAAATATTTCACACCTACCCAAGTTAGAAATGCTCTTAAAAAGTACTTTATAGGTACATCTAACAAATGGCAAGGTGCTACTGTATTCTTACAGATTGATGAGCAGTTGAATGTTTGTGCGGGTAAAATCATGTTGTATGACAAGAATACGGGTAAAAGAATAAAAGAACCATTCCCACATATCACATGGTTACATAAAGTATTATGCATTAAAGATTTCGTACTACAACAATGCCTTTTTGGATTACATAATTTATGCGACTATAAAAAAGGCAGCACCGTATGTATTGTTGAATCGGAAAAAACTGCTGTTATTATGAGTATTATATTTCCAGATTATCTTTGGTTAGCAACAGGATCTAAAGCCAATTTAAAAGCTTTACTCCTTAAACCCTTGAAAGAGTATAATATTATTTTATATCCTGACAAAAGCGAATTTGAAGCGTGGAATACTAAAACTTTAACCTTAAAAAACATGGGATTCAACATTTCTTGCAGTACGTTTCTTGAAGAAAAAGCTATTGAAGAAGGTGACGACTTGGTAGATTTGCTATTTTAAGGCTCGAAAATTTTCTAAGAACTATGGGATTAAATTTTGACTAATAATAAAACGTTCTCTTATAATTAATTATAATCATTTTTCATTAAATTCCAATTTATAAATAAAAATTTTAATGTAAATCATTTAATTTGCATTTATTTTTTATCACATAAAAAAGTCACAAAATATTTTATGCATCCTTTTAAATTAGTTTTATTATTACTTTTAATAATATTATACTCATGTAAAAATAGAGAAGCTAATAATTATTTTAACGAGGCTAACGAACTTTATAACAAGGAGAATTTTGCAGATGCCTCATTAATTATAAATAAAGCAATAAAACTGGACAGTTCAGACATACGCTTTCATTTTTTAAATGCCAAGATTAAATATAAAAACAAACAGTATAAAGAATCTATAAATCTTTTCGAAAAGTGTCTAAGCAATAATATTGAATTAGACACAACTTTATTTTTTTTAGGAAAAAATTATTATGAACTAGCTAAAATTAACGCGAACAATAATCAAAAGTTGGAGGCTTCAAAAAATTATGAAACTGCCATTAAATATTTTAATCAGACTTTAAATAAAAACATCAAATATCTAAGAGCCTACGACTTTAAATATAGATCTTTACATAATATTGGTAATCAAGAAGAAGCACTTTTAACAATCAATCAAGCTCTAAACATATTTCCGAAACACTCATTCTTCATTGGTTTAAGGGGAATCGTAAAAAGATATTTGGGAGACAAAGAAGGTGGATTTAATGATTTGATTCTTGCACTAAACAGTAATTCACTTACTGACTCCGAACGATCTAATCTTTTAAGATTTAAAGGCTTATTTTTTATTCTAGATTATAAAAATTATCAGGAAGCATTAACGTGTCTTACTAGATCAATAGAGTTTAAAAATGAAAATCAAGGATTAACTTACTATTTAAGATCCATTGTTTACTTTGAATTAAATGAAACCGAAAAAGCATGTAATGACCTTCAAAAATCAGGTGAGTTAGGGTATACAGATGCTTATGAAGAATTAAAGTATAAATGTTTAAATTAGATAACTTCCTATACTTTTCTGAAACTGCTATAACAAACACAACATATCATAACACCTAACTAATTTACTGATACACAGCTTTTAAAATCGTTGTGCTATTTTTCTTTTTATCCTTTAAGAGAACTTTTCTAGGTTGAGAATTCATGTATATAGGAATCAAAAAAAATGATAAAACCTTTTATTACTGAAATAGCTGCAAAAAACGGCCATAGTGAGCCACCTGCAGCGGATTAAAGTGAGCATAGTGCGGCGGATGAAATTGAGCCACCCACAGCGGATGAAACTGAGCCACTAAAAAAATCGATTCTATTTGTACGGCAT
>JAUIBP010000014.1 GCA_030427735.1 Bacteroidia bacterium
GTAATTAAACAGCAGGACAAAGCCTCCTACTATCAAAATTTGTTAAGTCAAGTTTTCGATGTTAAAGATATATCATTCATCAATCCATTTTATAAACAATCATTAATCAAAAAACGAATCATTATGTTAACAAAAACAAAATCAAAACAAGTTCATGCATTAAAGTACGCCTTAATTATTCCTGTCGTGTTGGGAATGTTGTTCTACACCTCTTGCGATAAAGATAGCGACACAGCCTTAGGAGGCGTTGCTGGTCAAGAAGATCGCTCTAACGTGCTTCAGAATATAGAAATTCTAAAAGAATCTATAGCCGCAAAAGGTTATGTTTCAGACGAAGAAGATGCTGCTTTAAAATCGCTTATGGTTTTAGTTTCTCCAAACGGATTTAATAATCCAGATTTACAAGATGTAGTGGCAGATACAGAGGTGCCTTTTAGTTTAGTTACCAGTGTGCCTGTTTTTCCAGGTTGTGAAAGCTTGGACGCAGGAGAACAAAAAAAATGTTTTTCTGAACAGCTTACCAAATTCGTTGCAGAAAATTTCAATACCGATCTTGCTGGAGAAAAAGGATTATCGGGGAAACAACGTATAAGCGTAATTTTTAAAATAGATAGCGAAGGATCGATTGTTGGAGCCAAAGCACGTGCACCAATTGTTGAGTTGGAAAAAGAAGCTTTACGCGTAGTAAATTTATTGCCTAAAATGACACCAGGAAAAATGCAAGGCAAGAATGTAACGGTAGCTTATTCATTACCTATAATTTTTCAGGTGGCCGATTAAGCGCTTTACAGCACAAACATTATAAAGCCGAAGCCTAGCTTCGGCTATTTTTTTTAGAGACTTGTTTTGTGGTAAACCTTCATTGGTCTCAGTCGTTAGTTGAAACTATGCACTTTTAGTGCAAGACTTTCAGTTTCTATAAATATTTTTTCGCCACGAATGCACGAATATTTGACATAGTTTTTATAAAGAATATTAGTGTATTTGTGGCTAAAATAAATACAAATAATCGAACTTTCAGTTTGTTTTCAAACCTATAGACTGGAAGTCTATACTGGTTTAGTTAAACACTTTTTAATTAACATTTGTAGTTGTAAAAGCATTAAATATTAAAAATATTGTATTTTCGGTGTTCATCTTAGACTATGAAACTATTTTTTGTTTTACTTATTTTGGTTTTTGTAAGTGCATGCGACGATTTAAAGGTGAAAAAAACATCGACCGAGGCAATTTTAAATGAAGAATTACAATCGTTTACCTGGAACGAAGTCGATGAATACCCCACATTCTCTTCCTGTAATAATACCGAAACGCAACAGGATAGAAAGCAATGTTTCGAGCAAACATTGTCGGTTGTAATTTTAAACCATTTAGAGCAAGCACGTATTATTGTAAACCACGATGTGTTAGATACTTTGCAAATCCGATTGAAAATTTCGGATGTGGGAGAACTTAGTTTGCTTCAATTTAAAGTCGATTCTATCACTCAAGCAGAAATTCCAAATATTCAAGAACTGATTGCTTCGAGTTTAGATAGTTTGCCGACGATAGAACCTGCTATAAAACGCGGCCAAAAAGTAACAACCGAATTTACCCTGCCTATTATTGTTAAGGTAAATTAATACCATTTAGTACAAAGACTTATTTTGTAAATTCGCGACCTTTCCATTTGTAAGATGAAAACATTGAGGCGCCTACTATAAATGTGCAGAAAAAAGGATACAATACAGCCGAAAAAACATACCACTTTAAGGTGTTGGTTTGCCTAAAAAACGATGCGCTTTTAAAAATCAAGATAAAATCGATACTACATTTTGCTATAAATAGGCATAAAATGTATATCACGTTTATATCTCCAAAGCAAGACCATAAGCCTAAAGTTATTACTAAAGCATTCATTAAAAACACTAAAACGCCAGTTAGTTTGCTAAACGGATATCGATAAGCTTTTGTTTTTGAAGCCCAGCGTTTACGCTGCTGTATTAAATCCGGAATATTGGGTTGTGCATGGGTGTAAACTATGGCGGCAACGTCTTTTACATAGTGTACACGCTTAGGGTGGCGAGAAACCATGTTTTCTAACATAAAAATATCGTCGCCACTGGCAATGGTATTGTTGTTATTAAATCCGTTGCTATTTATAAAGGCATTTTTTTTATATGCTAAATTAGCGCCATTACATAAAAACGGTTTGCCAATGCCAAAACCACCTATGGTTGCGCCTTGTAAACTCATCATATCAAACCACTGGAATTGGTTTAAAAATGAAGACTGAACGATGTAGGTTACAGGGGCAACAAGCATTACCGGTTTGTAGCTTTGTATGTAATTGTTAAACGTATCTAGCCATAATTCTGGAATTAAACAGTCGGCATCTGTAGTTATAATCCATTGGTGTTTTGCTGTTTGTATGGCAGTTTGTATGGCGTCCTTTTTAGGCGATTTAGAATGTCTTTGGTTGATTAATAAGCGAATGTGTAATTGCGGATTGGCGGTAGAAAAATTAGTAATAAGTGCTTCAGAATTATCAGTAGATGCATCATTTACCAATAATATTTCGAAGGCACCCTTAGGATACTGTAAAAGAGCTAAAGTTTGTAAGAGTTGTGGAAGGTGTTTCGCTTCGTTCCTAAACGGAATAACAATAGAAAATGTTGTAGTTGGTTGGTTTATTGCTGTGTTGCTTTTAGGTTTAGGCAGTTTTTCAAAACCAACACAAAAACTGCCTATTAAAACCAAATAACTTATAAGTACGGTAAGGCTAAAAACAATCATTCACTTAAAAACGTTATGGGCTTAAATTTTAAAATGGCATAGTATCCTATAACACTTGGTAATACGGTATTACAGAACCACATTAAGGTTACAGTGCTTAAAACCACACTTTCGGGTATGTTTAAAATCGAAAAAAGATACACCGCAATACCGCCTTTTAAAACAACATCAAAAATAAATAAACTTGGTATTACAGAGGCCAAAAGGTACATGCTGGAAATTAGCATCATGGCCTGTAAATAACTTATTTCGGTTTTTAAACAAATAAGTATAAAGTAAAACTGAAACGAAAACACAGCATATCTTAACAGAGAAATACCAATAGTTGTTACTAGCGTAGCCTTAGAAATTGAAGATATAAAAACTTTTAATTTCTTAAAGTACCGGTATACTGAAGCCTTGTATTTTAAGATGGAATAAATTCCTAAACAGATGCAAATTATAATAGCATATACAATCGAATAGTTTGTATGTAGCAGGCTGATAGAAGGATACATTTTAAGGAGGGCTAAAAGTCCGAAACCACCCAAAATACATGTAATCAGCATCAGCGATATATTACCAATGGCATTTAGGGTCATTATTCTGGTTCTTAGAGATTTTGGGAAATATAAAGCTTTAGCGCCATAATCACCTATGCGATTGGGTGTAAATAACGATGCAGCGTGAGCGCCTAAGGTTTGCATTCCTGCAGTAGCGTAAGTTATTGTTTTAATAGGTTTTACCAATTGTTGCCATTTCAAAAATTCTAAACCCCAATTAATGAAGGAGCAAAGCAGAATAAATAACCAAAGATTTATGGTTTTGCCATTTTCGATCTGGAAAAGCGCTGAGTGCTGTAAGTGGTGTACCCCCAAGTTTTTATCCATTTTTGAATAAATAACATAAAAACTACACGCAATAATACTTATCTTAACCGTTAAAATTAAGAATTGATTAGATTTGTAAGAAAGTGCCTTAGCGTGCATGTTGCAAATTAAACCTTTTATTATAAGATGTCTTCTAAAATTAAAAAACAAAATTGTAAAGTAGTTCTGGTTGTAATGATATTTTTTAGTAGCCTTTATGGGTTTTCGCAACAGGAAGAAGATAAATTAAGATTTCAGTTGGCCGTTGGCTTCAATCATGCATTCGAGCATGGTTTTGCACAGCCAGACCAAGATTTAAGCACAGATATTGCAGGGCATGCCTTTAATTTGCCAACCATTAATGTAGGGGCACAGTATTTATTAAACAAACGTTGGGGCGCAAAATTAGATTTAGGGTATAATCGTATTTCGAATGCCAACGATGTGCCCGATTTTAAAATTAATTATGTACGAATTAATGCGCAGGCAGTTTACGATTATTCACATGTTTTTGGCATTCTTCCAGAAGAATTCACGCTTATGGCGCATGGAGGACCAGGATATACCGTAGCAAAACCATTGGGAACTCTTAAAGACAATAAACAGAATTATTTAAATGTCATGTTAGGTACAGACCTCTCTTACGAGTTAAGTCGTAATACCACAGTCTTTACAGATTTGGCATTTGTGTATGGATTTTCTAATCCCGAAGATTATTCGCCGCCAGAAAATCATTTAGGTGCTTTTAATGGTAGCATCTTTACATTTACCGTTGGGGTTTCCTTATCTTTGAGCGGTTGTTATTTTTGTAATTAAATGAGTAAGGAACGTATTATTTTAGGAATTGATCCAGGAACTACAATTATGGGATTTGGGTTGATTAAAGTGGTGGGTAAAACCATGTCTTTTTTGCAGTTGAATGAATTGGATTTAAAAAAATACGACGACCATTACCTAAAATTGAAGCTTATTTTTGAAAGAACGATAGAGCTTATAGAAACCCATCATCCAGATGAAATAGCTATCGAAGCTCCTTTTTTTGGGAAAAATGTACAGAGTATGTTAAAGTTAGGGCGCGCTCAAGGTGTGGCCATGGCTGCAGGCTTATCGCGGGAAGTCCCTATAACAGAGTATTCGCCAAAAAAAATAAAGATGGCCATAACAGGCAATGGTAACGCCAGTAAAGAGCAGGTGGCAAAAATGCTACAAAGTGTTTTAAAGTTAAAAAGTCTGCCAAAAAATCTCGATGCAACCGATGGTTTGGCGGCTGCAGTCTGTCATTTTTATAACGAGGGCCGTGTAGAGGTTGGAAAAAGTTATTCTGGGTGGGCTAGTTTTGTAAAGCAAAACGAAGCGCGTATTAAAAAGTAATTTACAGACTTCTAACGTTCAACTTTCATTTATAAAACCAATATCATGTCTGGTATTTATATTCATATTCCGTTTTGTAAGCAAGCATGCTTTTATTGTGATTTTCATTTTTCTACCAATTTAAAAAAGAAAGACGAACTTATTGCAGCCTTAAAATCGGAATTAGAAATCAGAAAAAATGAACTGCTAAATCAAACCGTAAACACTATTTATTTTGGTGGAGGAACACCAAGTGTTTTATCAACGGAAGAAATTAATGATATTATAGATTCGGTTTATAAACATTATCGGGTGGTATCGCAACCCGAGATTACTTTAGAAGCCAATCCAGATGATTTGTCTAACGAAAAACTTATAGCACTTTCCAATAGTAAAATCAATCGCTTAAGCATTGGCGTACAATCCTTTTATGAAGCCGATTTAAAATTGATGAATCGTGCCCATAACGCGCAGCAGGCCCAAGCATGTTTACAGGAAGCTGCCAAATATTTCGATAATATTTCGGTAGATTTAATTTATGGTATTCCGGGCGCCTCGAACGTGCAATGGTTAAATAATATCCAGCGGGTGCTCGACTATAACATTCCGCATATTTCTTGTTACGCCCTAACAGTAGAACCTAAAACCGCTTTAGAAAGTTTAATAGAAAAGGGCAAAATTGCTAATATAGATGAAGCCAAAGCGCAAGAGCAGTTTTTTATGTTAATAGAGCAGTTAACAGCTGCTGGTTTTATACATTACGAATTGTCTAATTTTGGAAAAGAAGGCTATTTCAGTCAAAATAATTCAGCCTATTGGCAAGGCAAAACGTATATAGGTATTGGTCCTTCGGCACATTCTTACAACGGGGTGTCGCGGAGTTGGAATGTCTCTAATAATACAAAATATATAAAAGCAATTCAAGATAATATTTTGCCCAAAACCGAGGAAATACTTAGCGAAACAGATACATATAACGAATATGTTATGACGGGGTTAAGAACCATTTGGGGAGTAGACCTCAATGTTTTAGAAACGAATTTTAGTCCGGTTTATAAATCTTACATTTTAGAGCAGGCAGATAAATATTTTAAGGAAGAATTATTGTATATTGAAGATGATAAACTTAAAGTTACCCCAAAAGGAAAATTCTTGAGCGATGGCATTGCTTCGCATCTCTTCAAGATTTAAATTCGAAATATTATGATTGCAACCATTCAAACCAATTCTAAAAAATATCAAATCGATTTAACCAAACCTTTAGATATTTCTATCCCGTTGCGGGCGTCAAAAAGTAATGTAAATGCTTGGTATTTAGACGAACCTAAAATAGAACCGGTAGAAGAAGATGGTTGGGTAGCAAAAGTGTCGGAAGGCGCTAGCGTCAATTTTAATAATATCATGTTTAATCCGCATGCCCACGGTACACATACCGAGTGTGCTGGCCATATTACGGAAGCCTTTTATTCAATCAACCAAAATTTAAAACAGTTTTTTTTTCTGGCCGAAGTTATAACAGTAGCAATGGAAACATTAAACGATGATTTTGTGATTTCAAAAAAACAAATTCAGTTTGCCTTAGGAAACAAAAAACGTCAGGCTGTTGTTATTCGTACCATCCCCAATACCACCGAAAAATTAAGCAAGCAGTATTCGCACACCAATCCACCATATTTGTTAGAAGAGGCCGCAGTTTATTTACGAGAAAAAGGGGTGGAACATTTACTTATAGATTTACCTAGTGTAGACAAAGAAAAAGATAATGGCGAACTTTTGGCGCATAATGCCTTTTGGAACACGAAAGGGAAGTTGCGTTTAAATGCCAGTATTACCGAATTTATTTATGTGCCGAATGCAGTAAAAGACGGGACGTATTTTTTAAATCTGCAAATAGCACCTTTCGAAAACGATGCTGTACCTAGTAAGCCTATTTTATATGAATTGATTACCGATTAATTTTTAAAGCAATGTTTGAAAATGTATTAATGGTACTGCTTGGGGTTTTAGTAACCTATTGGGGGTTTACCTTTTATAAAAAGAAAGAGCAAAAAGATTTAACCCAAAAGCAATCGACCGTACTTTTAGAGAAAATAAAAAGTGTTTGTAAATTAATTACGGTAGAAGGCGAGTTTGCAGAAATTTACCACCACGAAAATATTAAAGAACATTTTTTAGGCTTATTTTCAAGCAAACGCAAAGCGCTTATTGTTATTAATGCCAAAGTACATATTGGTTACGATTTGACACGAGTGAAACTAAAGGCCAATACCGAAACAAAGCAAATTATTGTAGAACATTTACCACAGCCGGAAGTTTTGTCTATAGAACCCGATTTAAGATACTACGATATTAAAAATGGTTTGTTTAATAAATTTGCTTCAGACGATTTAACCGTGCTAAATAAAGAAGCAAAGCAACATATTTTAGATAAAATTCCTGAAAGCAGATTAATGCTTACAGCCAAAAAAGAAGCACTGCAAGCCATTTTAATGATAGAGAAAATTGTTGAAACCATAGACTGGACGCTAGATTATTCTGCTTTAAAAATAGAAGACGAAACAATCGAAAACTTAAAATCATAATGAAAACAATTTTAAAATTAGAAGATTGTGGGATCTTGTTGCTTTCTGTGTTTTTATTCTCGCAATTATCGTTTGCTTGGTGGTGGTTTTTGGTATTGTTTTTAACACCCGATGTGGGTTTTGTAGGGTATGCTTTTAATACTAAAATTGGCGCTTTTTGCTATAATATACTACATCATAAAGGCGTAGCGGTAGTGTTCTATATTTTGGGGACTTTAATGGCAATAGAGTTTTTTCAGCTTGTTGGGGTAATCATGTTGGGGCATGCCGCATTCGATAGATTATTGGGCTATGGCTTAAAATATAACGACAGTTTTCATCACACACATTTGGGATACATTGGTAAGCCTTCCAAACGTCAATCTGAACATAAACGATAATTAATTTAGTATCATGATTAACATAGAACAGCTTTACGAATATTGTTTAAAAAAGCCTGGAGTTACAGAGGCATCTCCGTTCGATAACGATACTTTGGTGCTAAAAGTTTTAGGCAAAATGTTTTTGTTAACCTCGCTAAAAGGGTGGGAAGAAGGCCATCCTGCAATTAATTTAAAATGCGATCCCATCGAAGCCGAAAATTTAAGAGCGCGTTACAACAGTATAACTCCGGGATACCACATGAGTAAAAAACATTGGAATACGGTTCAGTTAAATCAGGGCGATACAGAACTGTCTTTAATACTAAAATTAATAGACGATTCTTACCATTTGGTAGTTCAAGGGCTTCCTAAAAAACTTCGGGACACATTAAAATAATTGATAACTATTTGTTAATCAGTGTAGGTGTTTGGTTTTTTTTATCTAATTTAGAACGTAAATAGTCTTCCCTACAAGAACTAGAATTAATACAGTTTAAAATTGATAAGGTTCATTTTAAATTGAAAATCGTCATGTATTCATTTTAATTCTAGAGTTATGAGGTGTGTAAAAATTGTGTTGTTTATATTATGTTGTAGTGTGTTTGCTTACGGGCAACGTGCCAAAGAAGGTGTTCCGAAGTTTGTAACGGTAACACATTATCATTGGGATTTAGATTTTGATAATTTAAATTTGAACGATTGGAAACGCGGCGAACAGGAATACTTTGATAAGGTTACCAGTAAAAACGAATTTTTAAGATCGTCTACTTACTATTTACATCGGTTTTCTAACGATAGTAGCGAATTGCTTTTAGTGCAAACCTTTAATTCTTGGGAAGATATAAACAATGCCATTAACCGAAACACCGAATTAGAGCAAGAAGCTTGGCCAGATCAAACCAAACGAGAGGCATTTTTAAAGCAATTGGCATCGTATTACCAAGTTTACCATTCCGATGAAATTTATCTTACCTTACCGCAAATTAAGCCTACAAACGAATACGCTACAGTAGATCATGAAATGTTAATGTACATTAGGCGAAGTCATTTTTCAAAAACAGGAAATGGTTTAGATGCAGATTTTCAAAAATTACAAAAGTTGTATCTGGAAAATGTGTTTAATAAAAACGAATATATAAAAGGCTATTATGCGAATGTACATGCTTGGGGATCCGATAAATCGGAATTTGTCGAGGCATTTTATGTGCGTTCCTATCACGATTTAGAACAAATGCTTAAAACCAATATCGCATTAACAGAAAAAGCATGGCCTAATGTTGCAGAGCGTAACCAAATAAATAAAGCCTATAGCGCATACTTTACGGGCATACATGGCGATTATATTTACGTGGCTGTGCCAGAGTTTTCGAAATAAATATAAGGGTTGGAATTCAGCGCGTCTGTTAAGATGATTTTTTAAACATGCTCGGGCTTAACCCTTTTACCGTTTTAAATTGCCTGTTAAAGTTAGAGATGTTTTTAAAGCCAGAAGCGTAAGCAATATCCGAAATCGATAAGTCATTCTCCTTTTTAATCAGTTTGCAGGCGTGTTCTATGCGAAGTTCGTTTAAAAACTGAAAGTAGGTTTTGTTGGTTCGTTTTTTAAAATACTTACAAAACGCATTTTTGGTCATTGCCGATACTTCCGAAATGGTTTCTAAAGTAATATCTTGTTCAAAATGCGTCATGGTATACTCAAAAACATCACGCATGCGTTTTCCCTCGTTGTCGGTATATTTTTTTTCGTAAATAAAAGAGGATAAACTAGTGTAGCTGCTTTGCGAAATAATTTTAAGGATATCTAATAAACTGATGAAACGCTCTAACTTAGTCGCCGAATTTAATTTTAAAAACGATTTGTAAATGGTCTCGTTGTTAGAGGTAACTTTAAAACCATGGGCAGCACGGTTAAAAAAATCGTTAAGTTCGCTAAGTTCTTCCAGTTCAAAAAAATGAGATCCGAACGAGGTTTTGGTAAAAAATAACGTAAGCATGTGCGAAGGAGTTTCGGAAATGGCATCGCTTTTAAAAACATGTGGTAAATTACTGCCAATAACCAAAATGTCGCCAGATTTGTACAGTGTTACCGTATCGCCAACAATTAAAGAGCCTTCTCCAGAAACGATCACGCTTAATTGTATCTCTTCATGTTGGTGAAGCTTGTCGTAAAACACTAAATCTAAATCTTCTTGAAACACTAAACTATCTTGTTCAGGTTTGGGTATTTTAAAAGGTAAAACTTTCATAAAGTGTTTAATTTTGCGCGTATACTATTCTATTTTAACGTAATTTTTTATTTGAAGGACAATATAGTATCAAAAATGGATAAAAACCAATGAAAATCACCTAGATTTATAAATTACTTTTACAGTATCAAAAAAAAATAAGTATGAGTATTCAATGGAAAGGCATCATGCCAGCAGTTACAACAAAATTTACAGAAAAAGACGAACTAGATTTTAAGATGTTCGAAACAAACATCAAAGCTCAGTTAGATGCTGGAGTTCATGGTATTGTTTTAGGAGGTACTTTAGGAGAGGCAAGTACATTGATTGATGAAGAAAAGAGAGCATTAACAAAAACTACTGTAGATATAGTTAAAGGGCAAGTGCCTGTGTTTATTAATGTGGCAGAGCAAAGTACAAAAGGCGCTATATTAGCAGCCCAAAAAGCCGAAGAAGATGGAGCGTCTGGTTTAATGATGTTGCCTCCAATGCGCTATAAAGCCTGCGATACAGAAACTGTACAGTATTTTAAAACTGTAGCCAATAATACGTCTTTGCCAATTATGGTGTATAATAATCCGGTAGACTATAAAATAGAAGTTACACTAGACATGTTCGAGGAGATGTTAGCCTGTAAAAATATAGAAGCTGTAAAAGAGTCTACTCGCGATACTACAAACATTATCCGAATTAAAAATCGTTTTGGCGATCGCTTAAAAATTATGACAGGCGTAGATACCCTAGCATTAGAAAGTTTGCTTTTAGGAGCCGATGGTTGGGTAGCTGGTTTAGTATGTGCATTCCCTGCCGAAACAGTGGCCATTTACGAACTTCAAAAAGCAGGACGCATTCAAGAAGCTTTAGACATTTACCGTTGGTTTATGCCGTTATTAGAGTTAGATATCAGCCCTAAATTAGTGCAAAACATTAAATTGGCAGAAGTCGCTACAGGCATAGGTACAGAAAATGTGCGCGCCCCACGTTTGCCGTTAGCAGGCGAAGAGCGTAAACACGTGCTTCAAACTATAGAGCAAGCTTTAAAAACACGCCCAACCTTACCAGATTATAAAAATTTAAATGTGAGCGTTTAGTTGTTATATAGGGTGTTCCCCTGCGGGTCAGGCTTTCGGCACTCGCTTTTTTAAACCAATTTGGGGTTTAAAAAGAGCTCAAACAAAGCCTCAATCCTTAACACAAACAAAAGTTTGCTAATAAAGGTATTAACCAAAATGGTTTGTATCTTTAAATACATCAACAAAGTGTGGATCGTAAAATAAAGAATCACACCTATAAAATCATCATGTTCAGTATATTGTAAACAGGACATATCATTTAATCATTGCCTTTTGCAACATGTAAAGGCAATGATTTTTGCGTTAAAAATTAGCGCAAATTAACATTAATACAAAGAAACGTTTTAAGCACACACCATTGAATACTGCGCGATAAATGTTTCAAATAAAACACAAAACAAAATGATTACAGGACAAAATTATGTTGGCTTTACGCCATCGGCCAACGGATCAAAAACATACAAAACTTTTAACCCTCAAACCAACACCGAAAATTCAGAAGTGTTTACCGAGGCCACACCGCAAGAAATAGATCAGGCGGTGGCTTTAGCTTCTAAAGCATTTAAAACATTTTCAAAAACATCAGGAAAAGATAAAGCAGCATTTTTAAATGCCATTGCCGACGAAATTTTGGCCTTAGATACTTTGGTAGAAACTTACTGTAAAGAATCGGGCTTGCCAGAAGGACGCGCTATGGGAGAGCGCGGCAGAACCGTGGGGCAATTACGCGCATTTGCCAATTTGGTAGCAGAAGGGTCGTGGGTAGAAGCCACTATAGATACCGCAGAGCCAAACCGAGAGCCTATGCCAAAACCAGATTTAAGAAAAATGAACATCGGTCTAGGTCCCGTAGTTGTTTTTGGAGCAAGTAATTTCCCTTTAGCCTATTCTACAGCAGGAGGCGATACTGCAGCAGCCTTAGCTGCGGGGTGTCCGGTTATTGTAAAATCGCACCCTATGCACGCAGGAACTGGCGCATTAGTGGCCTCGGCAGTTATAAAAGCGGCACAAAAAACCAATATGCCCGATGGTGTATTTTCAAATTTAAACAGTAGTGGTATCGAGGTCGGCGAGCAATTAGTAAAGCATCCTGGCGTAAAAGCAGTAGGCTTTACGGGTAGTATTCGTGGCGGACGTGCTCTTTACGATTTGGCGGCGCAACGCGACGAGCCTATTCCTGTTTTTGCAGAAATGGGCAGTGTAAATCCGGTGGTTATGTTGCCTCAAGCTTTAACTGAAAAAGCTACAGATTGGGCCAAAACCTATGCAGGTTCTATTACTTTAGGAACTGGACAGTTCTGTACTAATCCAGGATTGTTATTCGGGGTGAAAAGCGAAGCATTAACACAATTTATAGATGTTTTAGCTAATGAAATTGTAAAGATAGCCCCGTCTTGTATGTTACACCCAAATATTAAGAGTGCCTACGATAAAAATAAAAGTCAGGCTTTAAGTCAAGACGATATAGCTATAGTAGCCAATTACACAGCCGATGTAAAAGCAAATTATGCCCAACAGGCAGTTATAACTGTAGATGGAAAAACCTTTTTAGAAAATACCACCTTACATCAAGAGGTGTTTGGGCCATTTTCTATGGTTGTACAATGCGATAGTTTAGAAGAGTTAGAAACGATTATCAATCATTTAGAAGGACAACTAACAGGAACGTTACTTGCATCCGATAACGAAGCAGCAGCTTACCCCAATATAGTAAGTGCCTTGCAAAATCGGGTAGGGCGCATCATCTTTAACGGAGTGCCAACAGGAGTTGAGGTTTGTCCGTCTATGGTACATGGCGGGCCTTATCCATCTTCTACCGATAGTCGTTTTACTGCAGTAGGTACGCAATCTATTAAACGTTGGGTACGCCCGTTTAGTTATCAGGATTGGCCAGAGCAATTACTGCCAGAAGCCTTACAAAACAGCAATCCGTTAGGGTTGTTACGATTGGTAAATAATGTGCAAACACGCGATAATATTTAATATATGGCGAGAAACACTTTTTTCTGTGTCGATGCGCATACTTGCGGAAATCCGGTACGTGTAGTTGCTGGTGGTGGACCTCTTCTAGTGGGAGATACCATGAGCGAAAAGCGTCAGCATTTTTTAAAAGAATTCGATTGGATTCGAAAAGGCTTAATGTTCGAGCCTCGTGGTCATGATATGATGAGTGGGAGTATTTTATTTCCGCCACATCAACCCGAAAACGACGTTGCCATTTTATTTATAGAAACCTCAGGCTGTTTGCCTATGTGCGGTCATGGCACTATTGGAACCATTACTATTGCGATAGAAGAAGGTCTAATAACGCCAAAAGTACCCGGGAAAATACGTATGGAAGCGCCCGCTGGATTGGTCTTAATCGATTACCAGCAAACAGGAAAAAAAGTAGACTGGGTGCGTTTAACCAATGTAAAAAGTTATTTGGCAGCCGAAGGTTTAACAGTAGATTGTCCAGAATTAGGCGAATTAATTTTTGATGTAGCTTATGGCGGAAACTATTACGCGATTGTCGATCCGCAAAAGAATTTTTCTGGAGTACACGATTTTTCGGCCAGTAAACTCATTCAATATTCGCAGGAAGTTAGACAGCGTATCAATCATAAATACCCCAATTGGTTTATACATCCCGAAAATGACACCATTCGCGATGTATCCCATATGTTATGGACGGGCAACCCTATAGACCAGAGCTCATCTGGTAGAAATGCCGTGTTTTATGGCGATAAAGCAATAGACCGTTCGCCTTGTGGTACAGGAACTTCAGCAAGAATGGCACAATTGCATGCGAAAGGCTTATTAAAGCCAGGAGACGAGTTTGTGCACGAGAGTTTTATTGGTAGCAAATTTATTGGGCGAATTGTTGAAGAAACCATATTAAACGGTAAGCAGGCTATCGTGCCAAGTATTCAAGGGTGGGCAAAAATTTATGGATACAATACAATTATTATTGATGATGAAGACGATCCGTATGCACACGGATTTCAAGTGATTTAATATGGGAAAAAACGTAGTAATTATAGGTGGAGGTATTATCGGACTCTGTTCGGCGTACTATCTTGTTAAGGCAGGACATCAGGTAACCGTGATTGATAAATCGGATATGACTTCGGGCGCGTCATTTGTAAATGCGGGGTACATTACACCAAGTCATTTTATACCCTTGGCAGCTCCGGGCATGATATCTAAAGGAATTAAATGGATGTTTAATTCGGCCAGTCCGTTTTATGTAAAACCAAGATTGGATAAAGATTTTTTACAATGGACCTGGGCGTTTAACAAATCGGCAACAGCTTCAAAAGTCGAGCGTGCTATTCCTATCATTAAAGCGATTAATTTGTTGAGTCGCGATTTATACGAAGCTTTACAATCGACTTCAGAATTTAATTTTCATTACGAACATAAAGGTTTGCTCATGTGTTATAAAACCGATGCTGCTGGCGAAGAAGAATGGGAAGTTGGGCAACGCGGCATTCAAGAAGGTTTACAGGTAAAACATTTAAGTAAAACCGATTTAAAAGATTACGAGCCCAATGTCGATTTAAATGTTGCAGGTGCTGTGTATTACGAAAGTGATGCGCATATGACGCCAGGCGAGTTTATGCCGGCCATGCTGGATTTTTTAAAGCAAGAAGGCGTCACGTTTTTAGCCAACGAAACGGTTGAAGATATTTCGGTAAACAATAAGAAAATTTCAAAAATAAAAACCAATAAACGCGAATTACAAGCAGATGAGGTGGTTTTAGCAGCTGGGTCTTGGAGTCCGTTGTTAACACAAAAACTAGGACTTAAAATACCTGTTCAGGCGGGTAAAGGCTACCGCATCAATGTGCATCGGGCTACAGGTATACAAATGCCAGCCATTTTGGTCGAGGCCAAAGTAGCGGTAACACCTATGCAAGGGTTTACGCGTTTTGCGGGAACTATGGAGTTGGGAGGTATTAATCATACCATCAATCCCAAACGCGTACAAGCCATAGCCAACGCAGCAGCTTCATATTATAATGACATGACCATCGATGCTAAAGAAATGGCCGATGCAGATTGTGGGTTGCGACCTTGCACGCCAGACGGTTTGCCATATATTGGTAAATCTAAAGTGTGCGATAACTTAACCATTGCCACGGGGCATGCCATGATGGGGTGGAGCTTGGGACCCGCAACAGGAAAATTGGTGTCGGAGATTATTTCCGATAAAAAAACAACATTGAATTTGGATGCGTTTCATCCAGATAGAACTTTTTAATATGCGATATAAACAGATTTCAAATTCACTTTTTATTGACAATAGACTGCGTTTTGAAGCGCAAATGGAACGCAATACGATAGCGATTTTAACATCGAACGATATTAAACATAATAATGCAGACGATATGATGGGGTTTACCCAAAATAACGATCTGTTTTATTTGTCGGGAATCGATCAGGAAGACACTATTTTGGTGCTTTATCCGCAGGCTGAAAAACTGGAAAACAGAGCAATTCTTTTTGTGAAAGAAACATCGGAGCAAATTAAAATTTGGGATGGTGAAAAATTAACTAAAACACAGGCTACAGAGATTTCTGGTGTAGAACGTGTAGAATGGGTACACGATTTCGAAAAGATTTTGCAGCTCATGGCTTTCGAGGCTGATGGGTTTTATCTAGGTCATAACGAACATATAAAACGCTTAACCCATAATCAGCAAACGCAGCAGGACCGTATGATTTTGTGGATTAAAGAGAAATATCCGTTGCACGATTTACATCGAGTTGCCAAAATTACACGCGACTTACGTCCTGTAAAATCCGCTGTAGAATTGGAGTTAATGCAGCAAGCGGCCAATATCAGTATTGCAAGTTTTAAACGCGTTTTAAAAACGACTAAACCCGGAATAAAAGAATACGAAATTGAAGCTGAACTGGTCTATAATTTAACCAAATCTGGTGCTACACGCCATGCTTTTAAACCCATTGTAGCTTCTGGTAAAAATGCTTGTGCCTTGCATTATAACGCTAACGATGCTGTTTGTAAAGATGGTGATATGTTGTTAATGGATTTTGGAGTGTGTTATGCTAATTATAACAGCGATACTACGCGATGTTTTCCTGTAAACGGAAAATTTACCGAGCGCCAGAAGGCCGTGTATGCATCGGTATTACATTGTTTAAAGGAAGGTAGTAAACTGTTAAAACCAGGAGTGTTGTCTGCCGATTACGAAAAGCAAATGGGTAAATTGGTAGAAACCGAACTTATTAAATTAGGATTGTTAACTGCCGAAGCAGTGGCGCAGCAAAATTCGAAAAAACCATTGTATAAAAAGTACTATATGCATGGTTCTGCTCATCATATTGGTCTAGATGTGCACGATGTAGGTTTGTACTCCAGACCGTTCGAGGTAGGCATGGTATTAACCTGCGAACCGGGCATTTACATACCAGAAGAAGGTATAGGGTGTCGGTTAGAAAACGACTATGTAATTATCGAAGATGGTAATAGAAATTTAACAGCAGCCATGCCTATAGAAATTGAAGATATAGAAGCTTTAATGCAAAATTAAAATGAAAATGAGAACATTAGGAATAGGAGGTTCTACAATCGAAGCCGAATTGGCGGCCATAACGCCCAAGGCTCATTTAGTGTCGCCTATCAAAAAGGAAGCATTTCCAGAGCGTATAAAACGAGCCGTGCAACTTATGGCTTCAGAGCAGGTTGCGGCTATGTACGTGCATGCAGGAACCAATTTATATTATTTTACAGGAACACGATGGCATTCCAGCGAGCGTATGGTTGGGGCGTTGATACTGCCAGACGAAACCGTACACTACATCGCGCCGCAGTTTGAAGAAGGTACGATTCGTGATTTTATGGAAGTAGAAGGCAGCATCCATGGTTGGGAAGAACACGAAAGTCCGTTTGCTTTATTGATTTCCGTCTTAGAAAAATATGGGATCGTCGAGGGGCAACTTGCCATAGATGAAGCGACGCCGTTTTTTATAGTAGATGGTATTTTAAAATCGCAATCTAGTTTTACTTTGGTGAATGCAAAACCAATTACGGCAGGCTGTCGTATGGTAAAAACTAAAGAGGAAATCGCAATCATTCAAGCGGCGATGGATATTACTATGGAAGTGCATAAAGCAGTCGTCCGAATATTAAAACCTGGCATTGCAGCGCAAACAGTAGTCGATTTTATTAACGAAGCCCATAAGCGATATGGCATTGTATCTGGGTCTTATTTTTGCATTGTGTTGTTTGGTGTAGATACCTCATTTCCGCATGGCGTAAAACATCCGAAAGCTTTAGAAGAGAATGATGTTGTGCTTATAGATACTGGTTGTATGCTGCACGATTACATTTCGGATATTACCAGAACCTATGTGTACGGAGACATTACAGACGAACAACGTCGTTTCTGGAATTTGGAACGTTTGGCTCAAGACGCTGCTTTTGAAGCTGCTCAGTTAGGAAAAGCTTGTGGTACAATTGATGATGCCGTACGTACAGAGTTAGAAAAAAACGGATTAGGGCCAGACTATAAATTACCGGGTTTACCGCACAGAACAGGTCATGGTATTGGGTTAGATATTCATGAATGGCCATATTTAGTAAACACCGATAAAACAATATTGGAAGTCGGTATGTGTTTTAGTAACGAACCGATGTTGGTCGTGCCAGGAAAATTTGGCATCCGATTAGAAGATCATATTTATATTACAGAAAACGGCCCTCAATGGTTTACACAACCAGCATATAGTATTGAGGATCCGTTTGGAATTTCAAAAGAAAGTTGATGGTTTAGATAGTTAGTGTGTAAACGGCATTGTAGGTGTGACTACAATGCCGTTTTTTTATAGAGGCGTTTCTAATTTAAATCACATTTCAACTTGTTAAGCCCGTCTTTCGGTGTATTTTTGCAGTGTTAAAATCAATAATCATGAGTGTATTACAAACCTTACAAGCACGTAGCAATTCCAGTTGTGAATTGTGTACTGGAACAGAGCAATTAAAACAATATCTTATTCCGCCGTCGTTAAACGAAAACGTAGACAATAGTGTTTTGGTTTGTAAGACCTGTTTAGAGCAAATAGAAAATCCAGAGCTTATGGACGCCAACCATTGGCGTTGCTTAAACGATAGCATGTGGAGCGAACATATAGCGGTGCAGATTATGGCCTGGCGTATGTTGCAACGTTTACGTAAAGAAGGTTGGCCGCAAGATTTGCTGGATATGATGTATCTAGATGATGATGCCTTGGCTTTGGCTAGAGCTACTGGCGAAGATCAGGACGAAAGTGCTAAAATAATCCATCGCGACTCTAATGGTGTTGTTTTAGAAACCGGAGACAATGTTGTACTGATTAAGGATTTAAAAGTGAAAGGGTCTAGTATGGTAGCCAAACAAGGCACCGCTGTTAGAAATATTCGATTAGACCACGAGAATGCCGAGTATATTGAAGGTAAAGTAGACGGACAACAAATTGTGATTATCACGAAATACGTGAAGAAAACGTAACGGTTTTGTTTATTAATACAGCATCTTGACTGCGCCTGTCTGCCGATAGGCAGGCTCGATGTGACATGAAGTAATGCTTTTACAACAGTTGTCAGTTCGAGCGCAGTCAAGAACTATTTTTACAAAAATCGCTTCTGTTTCTGGTAAAAAGCATCGGCTTGCAATTGCATTAGTTCGCGTGCTTTTTTCTTTTTGTATTGATATAATTCATCTTCCTCGCTAATATCATTATAAATTTTATTATTTATGATAGCATCGGTACTTACAATTAACTGACGTTGATTTACCTGTTGTTCTACCCAAGATTTTATTGCAGTTTCTTCGTCTTCCAATTTATAGTCGTATTCACCTTTTGGAGATAATAATTTTGAAAAAATTGGTGCAGTTTCAATACAAAGAAATAATAGGAATATAAAGAACGATGGCAGCCATGGTAGTGTGTTTAACGCAGTAACTCTGGCCATAAGTCCACCGAAATTATCAATTATAGGTTGCGAAGCGTCGACTTCTTTATGAAAATCCGATTTTAAGTTACTAATCTGGGTTTCAAGCATTGCAATTTTTTCAGCATAATTTGTTTTAAGCTGTTGTAATTCTGCTAATGCGGCGTCGTGTTTGTCGCGTTTTTCTTGGTAAACTGGGCCTTTGCCTAGTTTTTTTGTACCAGCAGTGCCTTCTGCTTCCGAAATATACGTGTTGTACAACGTGTTAACTTCGGTTTCTTTAGTCGTGATTTCTGATTTTAAATTAGAAATTTGCTTTTGTAAGGCTTCAATCTCTGGATGAAACTGATTGGCAATTTGTGTCTGGTTGGCTAAGGTTAAATCGTTGCGTTGTTCTAATAACACCTGATTAATTTCCTTTTCGAAAATTTTTAATTCTAAAGGTTTAGAGATAACAATAGCTATAATAACAGCTAAAATTAATCGGGGAATAACTTGTAGAAATTCATCTAAAAACGATCCCCTTTTTTTTATGGTAGAGACGATAAATCGGTCTAGATTAAAAATAAGTAAACCCCAAATAAGTCCAAAAATTATGGCTAGTATGGTGTTGTCGAACACCATGTGAAGTGCAAAACCTGCCGCTATACTTGCCATTAAAGCTGTAAAGAATACAGTGGCGCCAATACCTGCATATTTATTTTGCTCGCCGTTACTACACTGGTTTAAAATAGTTTGGTCTGCGCCAGAACACAGTATAAAAAATGATTTTAACATAACGATTGATTTGATTGATGATTACTATAAGAACGTCGTTTTATGTTAAATGTTACATAATTGAAGCGAAATAAGTGGTTTTTATACTGAAATTGTGATGTTTTTGTCAAGGTTTAAACAGTAAGTGGTATTCTCGTTTTGTGGGGTTTAACGAGATGTTTGTAAAATGATGACAAAATAAATTACTAAGAAGCAGATTTAAGTTTGGCTTTTTTTTGAGCCCTGAAACTTTCAAAAACAACAGTAAATAATATAATACAGCCGCCTAGAAGTGTTTTGTTAGCAGGAATTTCGTTTAAAAACAAATATGCGATTATAATACCAAAAATAGGTTGAATACTATTAATGATACTTGCCGTGCTTACCGAAAAATACTTTAAACTACTTACCAGTAAAGTATGGCCGATAGCTGTGGTAATAAGAGCTAGAATTATTACATAGGGAAATTCGGTTTTAATGGCCGAAGTGTCCATAAAAAATAATGTTGGAGCAAGTATAATGGCTATAATGCTAATTTGATAGAGCATGATGGCCGAGGCGTTGTAGCTGGCAATTAGTTTTTTAGATAAGATGTTGCGCAATGCCAAACAAATGGCCGAAGCAATGCCAAATAATATGCCTTGTGTATAAGCACTTTCTAGATTGAATTCGGGAGCTAAAGTATAAATGCCTAAAAGCACTAATATGCCTAAAAAGAGATAGGTAACATCAAATTTTGTTTTTAAAAGTAGCGGTTCTAGTAAGGCAGAGAAAATAGGATAAGTAAATAAAGCTAACATGCCTATAGCAACATTAGATAATTTTAGGGCGTAGAAATAGAAAATCCAATGTCCGCAAAAGAGTAATGCGCTTGCTATAATTGTTGTCCAGTCTTTTTTAGAGCTAAGTTTTAAATTGAATTTTTTGTATTTGCAAAATAGAAATAATAATAACGCAGCTAAAATAGCGCGCCACCAAATAACAACAGGCGTTGGTAAATCGATATATTTCCCCAGAGCTCCAGAGGTACTAATGCAAAACGTGGCTAATATGAGTTGAAAAAAATGGGACTGATTATTGACTTTCATGAGTGGATTAAATCTCGCAGCTGTGTTAGCGATTGTAAAGGAAATCCTTTTGCATCGAGCAAAAGATTGTATTGGAAAGCGCGACCATATTTCGCTTAAAAAAGCGAAATATGGTAACACCCAAATATTAGTTGTGCATGGCTGCAAAATGCTTGTAAAACATAGGTATGGTTTCTATACCTTTAAGGTAATTCCAAATGCCAAAATGTTCGTTTGGCGAGTGTATGGCATCGCTATCTAGGCCAAAGCCCATTAAAATAGTTTTGCTTTGTAACTCTTGTTCGAAAAGTGAAACAATTGGAATACTGCCCCCAGAGCGCTGTGGAATTGGGGTCTTTCCAAACGTATCTTCGTAAGCTTTCGAGGCGGCTTGATACCCAATACTGTCTATTGGCGTAACATAACCCTGCCCGCCATGGTGCGGTGTTACTTTAACGGTAACGGCTTTTGGAGCAATGTTTTCGAAATGGGTTTGGAATAGTTTGGTAATTTCTTTCCAGTCTTGGTTAGGTACCAAACGCATAGAAATTTTGGCGTAGGCTTTGCTGGCAATTACAGTTTTTGCGCCTTCGCCGGTGTAGCCGCCCCAAATTCCGTTAACATCTAGGGTAGGGCGAATGGAATTACGTTCGTTGGTTGTATAACCAGATTCGCCGTAAACATCTTGTATTTTTAAGGCTGATTTGTAGCGTTCTAAATCGAATGGTGCTTTGGCCATTTGTTTGCGTTCGTCTTGCGATAGGTCTTCAACGTTATCGTAAAAATCGGGTATGGTAATGTGGTTGTTTTCGTCGTGAAGCGAAGCTATCATTTTTGTAAGGATATTTATAGGATTGGCGACAGCGCCACCGTATAATCCAGAATGTAAATCGCGATTTGGTCCAGTAACTTCAACTTCTACATAGCTCAATCCGCGTAAACCAGTGGTTATGGAAGGAACATCTTTGGCTATCATGCCCGTATCGGAAATTAAAATGACATCGTTTTTGAGTTTCTCGTGATTGTTTTTTACAAAGGTTGCTAGGTTTACGCTACCAACTTCTTCTTCGCCTTCAATCATAAATTTTACATTGCAAGGTAGTTGGTTGGTACTGGTCATAAACTCCAAAGCTTTAACGTGCATGTACATTTGGCCTTTATCGTCGCAAGCACCACGAGCAAAAATGGCTCCTTCTGGGTGCAAGTCGGTTTGTTTAATAACAGGTTCGAAAGGCGGAGAGGTCCATAAGTCTATTGGGTCGGCAGGTTGCACGTCGTAATGCCCATATACTAAAACGGTTGGCAACTTAGCATCAATAATTTTTTCGCCATAAACAATGGGGTGGCCATCGGTTTTGCATAATTCTACGCAATCGCAGCCCGCTTCTTCTAATCTGGCTTTTACAGCTTCGGCAGTTTTTAAAACATCGTTTTTATAAGCAGAATCGGCGCTTATAGACGGAATTTTAAGCAGCTCTATAAGCTCGTTTACGAATTTGTTTTTGTTGTTTGTTATGTATTCGGATAAGTTGTTCATGTGGAAAAGTTGTGTTTAACGCAAAAATACAAAAGATATTAATTTTTTATGGGAGAAGTATTTGAATATTAAAAGTAATTTATATATTTGCAAACCTTATTGCGGGCGTGGTGGAATTGGTAGACACGCTAGACTTAGGATCTAGTGCCGCGAGGTGTGAGAGTTCGAGTCTCTCCGCCCGCACGATAAGCAAAAGCCGACTTTAAAAAGTCGGCTTTTTTTGTTTAATTTTTTTGAAATTTTACTCCCTCACGTACACATCTGTAAAACAATCGAAGCAATCGTGAGTAAGTTTTAGGTTGTTAGTTTCGAGAGTAATAATGCTTTTTGAACCGTTATCATCAATGATCATGGTTCTGGTATCGTTGTATAACACCGAAGTCTTTTTTGCTATACTGTAAGCGCTTTTATACGAAAGTGTTTGGTTAACATAGGTCTTTATAGAGTCGGTTGTAATAATAAGTCTTCGTTGCTCACCTGTGTTTTCGGGTGTTAAATTCTCACCAGTAAAACCGCTAGATGAATGTTCCCATTGCCATTGGCCTTGAATACTTGTGAAAGTACTATCGTCGTCGGTATTAGAGCAATTTAAAAGTAATGCAGCAGCTAGTGTAAAAATGAAGTTGTATTTCATGGTTAGATTGGTTTTTTATTAAGATGCACGGAACCTAAAAAGGTTGCGTGTAAACACGTGTTTATTTGTTTTTTAAATGCTTTGTTGGTTTGTGGTGAAGCATAAAAAAGATGTGTGACTTCTAAGATCGTTAAACAAAGGCAACATTAGTTTTGGGTTTTACGTTAACCCTTTGTGAAGCTTTTGTTTTTAATTGAAATATTTCAATAGTTTTACGCTGTAAATTATAACTCATCAGATTGAAAAAGAAAAAAATCAGTAAAAAAAAGCATTGGGGTTTTGTAGTCTTCAAGCTCTTAGGTTTGGGTATTGTGTTATTTGGGCTGTTTGTTGCTAGTATTTATATAGGTCTTTGGGGAAAGCTTCCTACCCGACAAGCTTTATCCGATTTAAAACAAGCCGAAGCCAGTGTGGTTTTAGATCATAATCAGGAACTTATTGGGAAATATTTTGTGTTCGATAGGCAGATTATAGCTTTTAACGACTTACCAAACTATTTAGTTAATGGTTTAGTCGCTACCGAAGATGCCCGATTTTACGAACACGATGGTATCGATTATCAAAGTTTTATACGGGTGTTTTTTAAAAGTTTGTTGCTTCAGGATAATTCGGCTGGAGGCGGAAGTACCATAACCCAACAGTTGGCAAAAAATCTATTTGGGCGCAAATCCTACGGATTTTTATCTATGCCCATTAATAAGATAAAGGAAATGATTGTGGCGCGCCGTATAGAAGCGGTGTATAGTAAAAACGATATTATTGCTTTGTATTTAAACACCGTGCCGTTTAGCGAAAACACCTTCGGCATTGAAAGTGCAGCCCAGCGTTTTTTTAATACCAGCACCAAAAACTTGTCGCTATCGCAAGCTGCTACTTTGGTGGGGACTTTAAAAGCTAACCATAGTTACAATCCGCGGTTATTCCCCGAAAGGAGTCAGTTACGTCGCGATGTGGTGTTTCAGCAAATGGTGAAATACGGTTATTTAGAAGAAAACGAACGTTTGCAATTAAGCAATCAGCCGCTGGAAATCGATTATCATAAATTCACTTACAACGAGGGTTTAGCGCCATATTTTAGGGAACAGGTTAGACAGCAGGTTTTAAAAATTTTAGATAGTGTAAATCGTGCAGACGGTACGACTTATAATTTGTATAAAGATGGTTTAAGCATTACCACCACGTTAGATTACACCATGCAGGAATATGCAGAAGCAGGCATGAACAAGCACATGAAAGTTTTGCAACGCCAATTTGAAGCAGCTTATGGCAATAACGCACCTTGGCTAAAAAACAAAACCTTAATTGACGAATTGGTTAAAAACCTTCCGCAATACAAACAGTTAAGGTCTCAAAAATTATCGGACGGTCAAATTTTAGATTCTTTACAACGGAAAACAAAACGCCCGTTATTTTCCTACGAAGGGGATACCATTGTTATGGCTTCAACAATAGATAGCTTAAAGCATTATTTGAAGTTTTTAAACACGGGGTTTGTGGCTGTTAATCCGCACTCGGGAGCTGTAAAATCCTATGTGGGCGGTATTAATTTCGAACATTTTAAATACGACCACGTACTAACGAGTAAACGACAGGTGGGATCGACTTTTAAGCCGTTTGTGTATACAGCTGCTTTGGAGTCTGGTATGGATCCGTGTACCTATTTTTCGCTTCGGGAAGTAACGTATACAGGAGAAAAAGCTTGGACACCTTCTAATGCATCGTCGGATGAGGACGATCCGCACATGAATTATTCGTTAGAAAAAGCCTTAAGTCATTCGGTAAATACCATTGCGGTTAAAGTACTCGAGCAAGTCGGGATCGAATCTGTAATCTCACAAGCGAAAAAAATGGGCATAAATTCAGCATTACCAGAAGTACCGTCTTTAGCTTTGGGAACCGCTGAATTATCACTTTTAGAATTAACAGCTGCTTATACCAGTTACGTGAATAACAGTGTCGCGGTTACGCCATATTTTATTGAAAAAATTGAAGATAAAGACGGTAAAGTGCTTTATCAGCATCAAAATTCAAAAGCATTAAAACCGGCCTTTAGCGATGCTACCCGGCAAACCATGCTCGCGTTTATGCAAGCGACTGTAGATGAAGGCACGGCCAAACGCCTGCGTTCAACTTATGGTTTAAAAAACGATTTGACTGGTAAAACGGGAACGACGCAAGATAATAAAGACGGCTGGTTTATGGGGGTTACTCCCAATTTGGTAATGGGGTCTTGGGTTGGAAACGATAACTACAACATCGGGTTTAGTAGTACCGGTATTGGTCAGGGAGCTAATTCAGCTTTACCTATTGTAGCTAATTTTTTGTTGAAATTGAATAGAAATTCAGAATATAAAACCATAACGCAAGCGACTTTCGAAACGCCTTCCAACGAGGTGCTTGAAGCTTTGGATTGTAATCCAGATAAACGCGATGGTTTCTTTAAGCGTTTATTTAAGAAGAAACAAAAAAAGAAAGCTTTTGGTGAGTAATACTAAATAAGTTATTGTTTGCAACAAATATATTTAGCCACAAATTCACGAATAAAAAAACTTTAAGATATTCGTGAATTCGTGGCTATAGTCAGTTTTTGAAATATAGGAGTTAGAAATACTTAATAACAATTATTCATGTATTTTAAAGTAAAGCTTCTTTTTTTTAGAATTCGATATTACCTATTTTTGAAAAACTAATGGTTTAAATGACAATTATGTACCAAGCAAAAGATACCAGATACGAAACCTTGCCATATCGCCGCTGTGGAAAAAGTGGCCTCATGTTACCGCCAATTTCTATTGGATTGTGGCATAATTTCGGCGATGTCGATGTTTTGGAAAACGGCAAGAAGATGCTACATACGGCTTTTGATAATGGGATTACCCATTTCGATTTAGCGAACAATTACGGACCGCCACCAGGTAGTGCCGAAACCAATTTTGGCCGTATTTTAAAAGATAGTTTTTTACCGTATCGCGACGAACTCATTATTTCCACAAAAGCAGGTTATACGATGTGGCCAGGACCTTATGGCGATTGGGGTTCTAAAAAATATTTGGTTTCCAGTCTGGATCAGAGTTTAAAACGTATGGGCTTGGACTATGTCGATATTTTTTACCATCATCGGCCAGATCCCAATACACCTTTGGAGGAAAGTATGGCTGCTCTGGATTTAATTGTACGTCAAGGAAAAGCCTTGTATGTGGGCTTGTCTAATTATTCGGCTGAAGATACTTTAAAAGCTTCAAAAATATTAAAAGCATTAGGGACAGCGTGTTTAATTCATCAGCCACGTTACAGCATGTTCGATCGTTCGGTGGAAGATGGCCTGTTGGATGTGTTAGGCGAGGAGGGGATTGGCTCTATTGTATTTTCACCCTTGGCACAAGGCTTGTTAACCAATAAGTATTTGAAGGGGATTCCAGAAGATTCTAGAGCGGCCAAATCTACAGGGTTTTTACAAAAAGATACTGTTACCGAAGCGGTTATAAATAAAGTGAAGAAATTGCATGAAATTGCTCATAATCGCAATCAGAGCTTGGCGCAAATGGCCGTTGCATGGTTGTTGAAAGACGAGCGTGTAACCTCGGTTTTAGTGGGTGTAAGTCGTGTAGAACAGCTTTTAGATAATTTGGATGCACTAGATAATTTGAAATTTTCAGACAGCGAATTAGAGCAAATAGAAACCGTTCTAAACTCGTAAAACTAATACTGTTTTAAACAGTCTCACGACTTTTTATTAGAAGCACTTAATTATTCAGCTATTTGATAGTAGAATATTAGATTAATCTAATGGCGTGTCTAGAGTGTTCCACCAATATTTTTTTAATAGTATTATACAAATTACTAAGAGCACTAAAGAAATATAAATGGGCTCAACCTGTTGGAAAATAATATACATGGGCAGGATAACAAGAACAGTTTGCGCCACTATACCTATAAAAACATTAAACATGTCGCGTTTAAAATGGGTGTTGGGTTTTAGGTTTTTATTTTCGGCTTGTAATTTATCTTGTATAGGTTTCCAAAATCCCCAAGGTCTTACATTGGTGTAAAACGATTTTAAGGTTGCTTCGTCTGTTGGTGGAGCCGCGTAAGTACCTATTAAGCATCCTAAAATGGAAGTTATTAATAATACGGGAAAGTAGTAAAGGTCTAAAACGCCATCTAAAATAGCAGGGAGTATTAACGCAGGGATCATACCAGCAACCATACCCCAAAAGAACCCTTGGCCATTAAAACGCCACCAGTGCCATTTTAAGACGTTGGCTACGACATAGCTGCCAAACAGAGCAGATACTAGCCATTGTAGAATAGAGTTTACATCTTCAACAAAAAATCCTAAAATAATACTTATGGTAACGACTAGAATACCAGAACCATAATTCATGAGTTTGATTTTTCCGGAAGTCACGTTAGTCGTACTGTATTTTAAATAAATATCGTTAATAAGGTAAGCTTGTGCAGCGTTTAAGGTGCCTGCAAAAGTAGACATGAATGCAGCAAGCAGGCCGGCTAATAAAAGTCCTAGTAACCCAACGGGAGCAAATTGTTTTATGGCCGAAGGTAAAATGAGTTCAAAGTCAATAGCTCCTGTAGCGGTTATTAAATCTAATTTGTCGTAATAAATCAGTGCTAGGGCGGCAAATCCCGCAATCATTAAATAGCGTATGGGCATTAAGACTACACTTACAAAACCGCTCATTTTTGAAGCATCAGCAGGCGATTTAGTCGATAATATTTTTTGCATATCGTAATTCGGTGCAGGACCAGCAAGACTAACTAGAACCCCTTTAAACACCATCATCATAAAGAAAATAGAAAACAAACTGTACCCGTCTGATTGAATTTTCTTGTTTACTTGAGGTATAATCTGGCTCCAGTCCATTTGTAATTCCCAGCCAAAAAAGGGAGACATCCAACCTTCGGGAACCAACAGGTTATGTTCGCTTACGGCATTAAAACCAATGTATGCGATTACCAAAGCCGAAATGGTCATGATAGCAAATTGTAGTACATCTGCCCAAACAATGCCCGACATGCCGCCTAAAAGGGAGTAGAATACGGCAAAAAGGGTGAAAATGATGCCGTAAAAATGAGGAACGTATTGCGCCGATACATTAAAAGGTACATAGCTGCTTACAATTTCCCAAGGCAAAAATATTTCTACAAATTTCCCAAGACCTATAAAACCATAAGCCAAAAAGCCAAGGCAACTTAAAAGGGCAAAAACGACTACAATAGTATGCGATAGTTTACCGCCTTTTCCGCTCCCAAAACGCGTTTGTATCCATTCGGCTCCTGTGGTAACGTTAGAGCGTCTTAACCATTTAGATAGGTAAACCATTAAGAAAATTTGATTAAAAACTGGCCACAGCCAAGGAATCCAGGCGCTTTTTATACCGTAAACAAACATAAGGGTAACCAGCCAAATGGTTCCAGAAATATCGAACATTCCCGAAGCGTTCGACAGACCAAGCATGTACCACGGTATAGATTTGCCACCTAATAAATAATCGTCAGTACTGCGCTGTGCGCGTTTTCTTAATACTAAGCCTATAATTATGGTGGAAACTAAATAAATTAAAATGATTGAAATGTCTATTCCTTTTAGCATTTGTGCCTGAAATTTAGAAGTGCAAATAATTTTTAAAAATAGAGCTTTTAAAAAGGAATAAAAATTTTTTAACTAAGAAGTGTTTTACTTAAAAAAGAAGTTGTCGTTGTAAAGGTTCATTACTGTTGAAATATAGGGTGTTAGTTTTTTTAGAAGATTGAAATTTTACAGTAGTTTCTCTTTTTTTATTCTTTAATTCTATAACTTTATAAACTAACTTTAAAAGCTATTAATTATGAAAAAAACAATAACTGGTATAAGTTTTGTGTTTGTGATGTTATTAACACTTGGTCTTCAGGCGCAAAATATTAAATTACCATCTCCAGATTTTTCAAAAGATATGTTGTCTGCTTTAAATCCAGGAAGCGATTTAGGATTGTCGTCCGATGTTAAGTCTAAAGTGGATAATGAAATCAAAAGTTTTGTAAATGATGTTGTAGGTATTATGGGAAGTTCGGATGATGACGAAACTAAAAAACTAAAAATCAATAACAGAAAAAAAGAACGCGATGGTATTTTGGGTTCGGCTTTTGGTAGCGATAATGCCTTGAAATCTTATAAAAAAGATTTAGAAAAACAGTTAAAGCCTTTTAAGCGAAAGTATAAAATGGCCAGTTGGATATTTTAAATAAAAAGCCCGTTGTAACATATTATTACAACGGGCTTTTTTATTAGAAAGAATACCATTAGTTTCCTTGAATGGCATCGTTTGTTTTGTCGGCAGCATCTTTTACAGCATCTTTGGTGTCTTTAGCGGCACCTTCAACAGCATCGGCAGCATCATCAATAGCGTCGCCTGTAGCATCTACGGCGTCGTCGATTGCATCTCCAGTAGCTTTTGCAGCATTATCCATAGCTTCACCAGCTTCATCTGCAGCGTGGTCTAAAGCATCTGCTGTATCTTCAGCAGTTTCTTTAATAGCATCTCCAGTAGCATCTGCAGCGTTTTCAACAGCATCTGCTGCGCTTTCAGATTTTTCTTTAACATCTCTACAAGAAGTAAAGGTGCTTCCTAAGGCTACTAATAAAGCTGTGCTTAAAAGTAATTTTTTCATAATTTAAGGTTTTTTAGTGTTATAATTAGTGTAACAAGTTACTAACTTCTTGATTAACTTGTTTTAAAAATGTTAATTATTTTAACATTTTTACTAATAATTGATTTTTAAACCTTATTTACGAAGAAAGTCTAGTATTTGGACGACAGAACCTTGATTGTTTTTAATGTAATTGGAGTTTTTATGGCCAGATTCTTCTCTAAAGTATTCGTTGTTAATGAGTTTGTCTAAAATAGAATTTAGTTCGGTTTGCGAAGAAATACTAAACATACCCTTTTGGGCAATCATGGCTTTAGCTTCGGGGAATTTTTGGTAATGCGATCCAATAATTATTGGGCAACCAAAAACTGCCGGTTCCAGGGTATTATGCAGACCTGTTGTGCCAACGGCTCCTCCAACATAAGCGATATTAGCGTAATTGTATATTTTAGTTAAAAGTCCAATCGTGTTAATTATAAGTACTTTGGCTTGGATCAGCGTGGCGCTGTTCATCTCGGAATACAACACACTTTGCACGTTTAAACTATTTTGTAAATGCTGTATTTGGTTGCTTTTAATATTATGGGGAGCAATAATGTATTTTACAGCGTTGTTTTTGTTTTGATTGATATAATGAATTAAAAATGCCTCGTCTTCGGGCCAAGTACTTCCGGCAACAACACAAATGTTATTCTGTTTAAAGGTTTTTATAAACTCTAAAGTATTGTCTGTTTGTAATTGATTGGAAACACGATCGAACCGCGTATCTCCAGAAACAGTAACTGCATTATAATTGATGGATTTTAAAAGTGATTTTGAAGCTTCATCTTGAGTGAAAATGTGTGAGAACCCGAATAATGCGTCTCGCATAAATTTACCATAGCCTTTAAAATACGATTGGTTTTTTCTAAATAAGGCAGAAATTAAAATAGCGTTTCTGTTTTGGGTTTTAAGGGTTAAAAGATAATTTGGCCAAATATCGTATTTAACAAAAACGGTAAGTTCTGGTTTTACAGCATTAATAAAACGCTTTGCATTGTATGGGGTGTCTAGTGGTAAGTAAACCACGCAATCTGCAACCGGCGCGTTTTTTCTGATTTCGTAACCAGATGGCGAAAAAAAGGTGAGTACTACTTTGTGTTTGGGGTATATTTTTTTTAATTCGTTAAACACAGGCAATCCTTGTTCGTATTCGCCTAAAGAGGCACAATGAAACCAAAGTGTAAGGTCTGATGGTTGTAGGTGTTTCGCTAAAATGGTAAATGTTTGTTTGCGCCCATCTACACCTTGTTTTATTTTGGTGTTAAAAAGCGCTACGACTTTAAGCAGGTATTTGGCAGCAAAAATGCTTAAATTATAAACAATCTTCAAAATCCTTAGTTTCTAGCAAAAATACATTTCTTATCTAGATTTTCATTGGTTAGCGTTGCTGAATTTTGTAATTTCGTTAGCTTGATATCCAGTACGGATTTTTTAATTTATAGTTCGGTAGTAATACGTTACGGACTTTAATTTCTTTCACATGAAAAATATTCAAATGGTTGATCTTAAAGGTCAATATAAAAAAATAGAAGCCGTTGTAAATGCTTCTATTTTAGAAGTTTTAGATACAACAGCATTTATAAATGGCCCAAAAGTTAACGCGTTTCAGAAGAATTTAGAAACCTATTTAGGTGTAAAGCACGTTATTCCTTGTGCCAATGGTACAGATGCTTTACAGATTGCCATGATGGGCTTAGGTTTAAAGCCAGGCGACGAGGTAATTACCGCCGATTTTACTTTTGCAGCTACAGTAGAGGTTATTGCGCTTTTACAGCTTACGCCAGTTTTGGTTGATGTAGAACCAGATACTTTTAATATAGATGTTGAAGCCATTAAAAAGGCTATTACCCCAAAAACAAAAGCGATAGTGCCGGTGCATTTATTTGGACAATGTGCCAATATGGAAGCTATTATGGAGATAGCCAATGCTCATAATTTATACGTTATTGAAGATAATGCGCAGGCAATAGGCGCCAATTTTACGTATATTAACGGAGATAAGAAAAAAGCTGGTACAATTGGTCATGCTGGTTCTACATCGTTTTTCCCTTCAAAAAATTTAGGATGTTATGGCGATGGTGGTGCTATTTTTACTAACGATGACGATTTGGCACATACCATTCGAGGAATTGTAAATCACGGAATGTACGAACGCTATCATCACGATGTTGTTGGGGTGAATTCTAGGTTAGATTCCATTCAAGCTGCTGTTTTAGAGGCTAAATTACCGCATTTAGATGCTTACAATGCAGCGCGAATAGCTGCCGCCAATAAATACGATGATGCTTTCAAAGACGAAGATAAAATTACTGTGCCGTTTAGAAATGGTAGTGAAGATAACCATGTTTTCCACCAGTACACGTTAAAAGTTACGGGCGTAGATCGCGATGCTTTGGTAAAACATTTAAATGAAAATGGGATACCATGTGGCGTGTATTACCCGATTCCTTTACATAAACAAAAAGCGTATACAGACGAGCGATATAATGAAGCCGATTTTAAAGTAACAAATCAATTAGTTAAAGAGGTGATATCGTTGCCTATGCATACCGAGCTTGATGATGAACAAATTGATTTTATAACAACAACAATTAAAACATTCATAAATGAGTAAAGTATTAGTAACTGGGGGTCTAGGTTTTATAGGCTCTCATACGGTTGTAGAACTTCAAAATGAAGGATTTGAAGTTGTTATAATAGATAATCTTTCAAATTCATCTATCAAAGTATTAGATGGTATTACTGCCATAACAGGAAAAAAGCCAATTTTCGAAGAGTTGGATTTAAGAGATAAGGCAGGGGTACAGCAATTTTTTAAGACTCATAACGATGTAAAAGGCGTGATTCATTTTGCGGCAAGTAAAGCTGTTGGCGAAAGTGTGGAAAATCCATTGTTGTATTACGAAAACAATATAAATACGTTGGTTTATGTGCTTCAGGAATTAGATAAGTTAAAAGATGCCAATTTTATTTTTAGCTCATCTTGTACCGTATATGGCCAGGCCGATGAATTGCCTATAACCGAAAATGCACCTGTAAAACCAGCAGAATCGCCTTATGGTAATACTAAGCAAATAGGTGAAGAAATTATAAAAGATAGTTGTCGAGTTATACCGCATTTAAAAGCAATAGCATTGCGTTATTTTAACCCGATTGGGGCTCACGAAACCGCGTTAATTGGAGAGTTGCCAATAGGTGTGCCTCAAAATTTAGTACCTTTTATTACGCAAACTGCTGTAGGTTTACGAGAGCAATTATCGGTGTTTGGAGACGATTATCCGACAGTCGATGGTACTTGTATTCGCGATTATATTCACGTAGTCGATTTGGCAAAAGCGCACGTTGTGGCTTTACAACGCTTGTTAGGTAATAAAAACGAGACAAATTACGAAGTGTTTAATTTAGGTACAGGCACAGGAAGCTCGGTGTTAGAAGTGATTAAATCTTTCGAACGTGTTTCTGGAGAAACTTTAAATTATAAAATTGCACCACGCCGGGCAGGCGATGTTATTGCAGCTTATGCGCAAACCGATAAAGCTAACGATGTATTAGGATGGAAATCTGAATTATCTTTAGATGACGCCATGCGTTCTGCTTGGAAATGGGAGCAAAGCATTAGAAAAAGTTAAATTAAGTAAGTGTTAATTTTGTTAAAACCTTCATTGCAAATTGATGTAATGGAGGTTTTTTTATGTCTGTTTTTAAACGAAAAGCCCCTAATTTCTGCGGTACTTTTATCAGAAAAGTAGGTGAAAGATTCTTATTGAAACAAGAAAATCGTTGTTAAATGCTTAATTATAAGGTTAAACCGTGGGGTTTTGCTTCAATTTCTTGGGCTTGTCAATCTATTTAAGTAATTTCGGATGAAATGATAAATGATATTATGAAACTGATAACAGTAAAACGGGAAACCAAAGACGAAAAACGATTCACACCAAAAATGGGTGAATTAATTACAAAAGTCACTTACATTAAAATGCAATTTTTGAGTGTGCCTTTTAAAACGCTTCACAAATATAGGGAAACCTATTATGGTGAAATTAAAGATTGTGCAGATTGCCGCTTACAAGCTTGATAATAAAAAAAGTCCCCGAAATATTTCGGGGACTTTTCAATTATAAGAGTTTCTGAAAATTATGTTGTTGTAGCTTTCTTCGATTTAAAATTGGTGTATAATAATAGTCCCATGCCTAGCATAACGGACATATCTGCGACATTAAAAACGCCAGTTTTAAAAATGCCGCCCAAGTCTATATGAAGAAAATCGGTTACCGAGCCGTAAACAATTCTATCGTATACATTGGCTATTCCGCCTCCAATAATACATGCAAAAGCAAATGTAGATAGTTTATCTAACGCGGTGTTGCTAAGAATGTAATAGGTAACATAACCCAAAACCAAAATGGGTAAGGCTAATAAAAATATACTTTTTAAAGTTGGATTTAAATTGCTGCCTAGACTTAAAAAAGCACCTGTGTTTTCTACATTGGTTAAAATAAATTTATCGCCAATAAGTTCTGTGGTTTTATAAGGCGTAACATATTGTCTTACTAAGACTTTAGAAATTTGGTCTAGTGCAATGTTTACAACTATAATTGAAATTATAGATAAGGTTCTAGAAAATTTCATGTATTATGCTTCGGTTTCAAAAGTAGCAGAGCTAGTTTGTGCGTCTCTGTTTATCTTTTTTACTAATCCTTGTAACACTTTTCCTGGGCCAACTTCAATAAATTCTGTAGCGCCGTCGGCAATCATTTGTTGCACGGATTGCGTCCATTTTACAGGCGATGTTAATTGAGAAATTAAATTGGCTTGTATTTCATTTTTATCTGTTACCGCACTGGCCGTTACATTTTGATATACAGGACAATTTGGAGTGTTAAAAGTTGTGTTTTGTATTGCAGTTGCTAATTCTTCGCGGGCAGGTTCCATCATAGGAGAGTGAAATGCACCACCAACAGGCAGTACTAATGCGCGTTTTGCTCCAGCTTCTTTTAAAGCTTCGCAAGCTTTGTTAATGGCTTCTACTTCTCCAGAGATTACCAATTGTCCTGGGCAATTGTAGTTTGCTGCAACTACAACACCATCTATAGCAGCACAAATATCTTCTACGATAGTATCGTCTAAGCCTAAAACAGCAGCCATAGTACTTGGTGTAATTTCGCAAGCTTTTTGCATGGCTAAGGCACGTTGGTATACTAGTTTTAATCCGTCTTCGAAATTTAAGGCACCAGAAGCTACTAGGGCAGAAAATTCGCCTAAAGAATGTCCTGCAACCATGTCTGGTTTAAAGTTTTCGCCTAAACTTTTTGCTAAAATTACAGAGTGTAAAAAAATAGCGGGTTGGGTTACTTTGGTTTGTTTTAGTTCTTCTGCTGTACCTTCAAACATAACGTCTGTAATGCTAAACCCCAGTATATCGTTAGCTTTTTCGAAGAGTTCTTGTGCTAATGGAACGTTTTGGTATAAGTCTAAGCCCATACCTGTAAATTGTGCGCCCTGTCCAGGGAAAATATATGCGTTCATAAGTTTTATTTTAAATGGCAAAAATAGTAATATTAAATAAAATAGGGCAGATGTTATAAGTCGTTGTTAGTGATGTTTTTAATAACTCTGGCCGGATTTCCTGCAATAACAACATCATCAGGAAAGCTTTTAGTTACTACAGACCCAGCACCAACCACTACATTATTGCCAAGAGTAACGCCTGGGCAAATGGTGCTGTTACCGCCAATCCAAACATTATTCCCGATAGTTATGGGTTTGCCTAATTCCTTACCACTGTTTCTGGATTTAGCGTCTATAGGATGGGTTGCGGAGTAAAGCTGAACATTGGGAGCAAACATAACATTATCGCCAATAGTTACTGTGGCTACATCCAGAATACAACATCCGTAGTTCATAAAAACACGATTTCCAGCCTTAATGTTAGAGCCATAATCGCAGTGAAAAGGAGGTTCTATACATAAATCCTGTCCTGCTTCGATTAAACTATTATAAAGCGCGTCGCGTTCTGCTCTGTCGGCCTCGGTAAGGGCATTTGCTTTTTGAAATGTAAGTCGAGCGTGGTATCGCGCTTTTGTAAGTTCGGGATCGGACGGATTGTACATTAATCCTGCTAACATTTTTTCTTTTTCTGTCATGATGTTAAATCGTAAAGTTAAAAGTTTTGAATTGCAGCTTCGGCACAACGTTCGCCATCCATGGCTGCAGAAATAATACCGCCAGCATACCCACCACCTTCGCCACAAGGGAATAAGTTGGTGATTTGTGGATGCGCTAACCGTGTGTTTCTTGGAATGCTAATTGGCGATGAGGTTCTGGATTCTACACCTATAACATTTGCTTCGGCAGTGTAGTAGCCCTTCATTTTTTGTCCGAAAGCTTCAAATCCTTTACGCAAACTTTTCCCAATTAATTTGGGTAAAATAGAATGTAAGGGTACGCTTTTAATACCAGGTTGGTACGATGTAGGGTTCAAACCTGTAGATAGTCTGCCTTCTACAAAATCTGTTAAGCGTTGTGCTGGCGCAACTTGACTTTTTCCTCCAGAAACGAAGGCTAGTTTTTCTAAATCTTTTTGGTATTCTAAAGCTTTTAGCGGACCAAGATGATCGTATTTATATAAATCTTTTTCGGCATTAATTTCTACAACGATTCCCGAATTGGCAAATTCGTTATTGCGCTTAGATGGGGACATGCCGTTAACCACAACTTCGCCATTGGCGGTTGCTGCGGGAACAATAAATCCGCCTGGGCACATACAGAAAGAATAAACGCCACGTTGGTTAACTTGCTGTACTAAACTGTAAGATGCCGCAGGTAAAAGTTCATGTCTATCTCCCGAGCAATGGTATTGAATAGAATCGATGATGTGCTGTGGGTGTTCTACACGTACTCCCATAGCAAACGACTTGGCTTCGATGTCGATGTTTTTTTTGTGTAGCAAATAAAAAATATCTCTAGCCGAGTGCCCAGTGGCTAAAATAACTTTGTTAACGGGCATTTCGGAGCCGTTTTGAATCTGTATGGCAGTAATGTTATTATTAGAAATTTTGAAATCGCTAACACGAGATTCAAAATGCACTTCGCCTCCATATTTTAAAATCGTTTCTCGAATATTCTGAACAACCTTAGGGAGTTTGTTGGTGCCAATATGCGGATGGGCATCTATTAAGATTTGTGGTGTAGCACCATGATATACCAAGTTTTCGAAAATGCGTCTAACATCGCCTCGCTTTAAACTTCGGGTGTACAATTTTCCGTCGGAATACGTACCAGCTCCACCTTCGCCAAAGCAATAATTAGAATCTTCGTTAACGTCGTGAAACTGATTAATGGCTCTTAAATCTCGACGTCTGTCCTGTACGTTTTTACCGCGTTCTAAAACAATAGGTTTGTAGCCTAATTCTATACAACGCAAGGCGGCATACATGCCCGCTGGACCAAAACCGATAATGTGAACAGATTTGGCTTTAGTAACATCTTGATAATTGAAATTATAAGTTGACGTTTCTGGAAGCTCTTCATGTATAAATACAGCTACTTTATAGTTGAATATAATATTGGGTTTTCTAGCATCGATAGATTTTCGAAGAACTTTTATACCTGTTATATCCGATGTCGAAAGGTGTAATAATTGTGCTGCTTTTAGCTGCAAAATATTTTTTTGCGAGGCTTCTTCTTGTAAAGACACACGCAGTTGCACTTCTTTTATCATGGTGCAAATTTACTTAAAATTTGAACGCATTATAGCATTATTATATTAAGTGCTACTATTTTGTAGGTGTCTGTAAATTGTTAAAGATTACTGTCTTTCGTAGGTAATGAACGAATAATCGTGGTCGTTATTTTCGTCTTTTGGATGAAATGTTTTAGAAGTTTCTTTCCAGTGGTTTACATCTACTTCTGGGAAAAACGTATCAGCATCAAAAGTGTCGTGTACTCGGGTTAATTCAATTTTGTCTGCAAAAGGCAAAGCTTGTTTGTAAATTTCGCCACCACCAATTATAAAAGGCTGCTTGTCTTCTAAAGCCGCATCTAAGGCATCGGCAATGTTATGTACAACAATTACACCATGTGGCACTTTGTAATTGCTTTGATTGGTAATTACTATATGGGTGCGGTTAGGTAAGGGTTTGGGGAAACTTTCAAAGGTTTTTCTACCCATTATAATGCAATGTCCAGAGGTTAGTGTTTTAAAACGTTGTAAGTCGTCTCGTAAATGCCAAATTAAGGTATTGTCTTTACCAATGGCATTATTTTCTGCTACAGCAGCTATAATGGTTACCGTTTTATTGATCTTCAGCTTTTTTTTTTCAGGCGTTTTTAGCTCAGGTGCATTTATCTGGTGCTTTTGTTCTAGCTTAGTGATGCCTTCTTTTTGTTTGGCTACTAACTTGTCTAGTTGTTGTTGCTCCCAATCTGCCCCCATAAATTTATTAACCACAAAAACATTAAACGCATGGTATAGTAACAACAACAGCCAAAAGCCAACCACAAATACAAACCAATCTACATTTAAAGGTCTAAAAGTTTCGGCAACATGCAGCCCTAAATTAACAACAATTAGTGCTACCGAACCAATTAAGAACAATATAAAATGCGTATATAAACGCTTTTTTTGTTTTATGCGTTTTTGGGCGTTTTTAATAAGCTCTAATTGTTCTTTATCTATTTGGGGCGTGTTTTTTTTGTTTCCGAACATATGCTTAGTTGTTAGTTAAGTAAAGTTACTATTTTCTTCATTATTTTTAATGGAAATTGTAAAAATGATGCTTTAAGGACTTTGTTTTTTTGATAAATTTAAAAAAATGATATTCAAATTTTAAGACATTAAATTTAAATGAATTCATTTTTAAGAAAACGATAATTATTTGTCTTGTAGTGTGTTAAATCGCTTCGGCGTGTTAAACTTTTGTATTTTTGTAAGAAATTTAAATTAAAATAATATGGCAATTTCTAAGCAATATTTAAAAAGTAAACCAGTATGTAAAGTTACATTTACTGTTCCTGCCGAAGATGCAGAACAAGTAGTGGTTGTAGGAAGTTTTAACGGTTGGAATCCAGAAGCGGAACCATTAAAAAAGCTGAAAAATGGTACCTTTAAAGGGGTGTTAAGTTTAGATAAGGATGCGTCTTACGAATTCCGGTATTTAATAGACGGAAGTTATGCCAACGAAGCCGAAGCCGACGGTCAAGTGTGGAACGATTTTGCAGGTGCAGAAAATAGTGTGTTAACCGTATAAAAAAAGCATTTCAATTTTAAATTGAAATGCTTTTTTTTAAATAGCTACTGTACCCTTAATATGAGGGTGCGGATTGTAATCTAGTAATGTAAAGTCTTCGAATTTAAAATCGAAAATATCTTTTATTTCTGGATTTAGCACCATTTTAGGTAACGGTCTTGGCGATCTAGAAAGTTGTAGTTCTAATTGCTCAAAATGGTTGCTGTAAATATGGGCGTCACCAAAAGTGTGTATAAATTCTCCTGCTTTATAGCCACAAACTTGCGCCACCATCATGGTTAACAAGGCATAAGATGCAATGTTAAAAGGGACTCCTAAAAAGATGTCGGCACTGCGTTGGTATAATTGGCAAGATAATTTGCCATTTGCGACGTAAAATTGAAAAAAAGCATGGCACGGTGGTAGTGCAGCTTTGCCATTTGCAACATTGTCTGCAAAAGATTTAGAAGTATCTGGCAATACCGAAGGATTCCAAGCCGATACCAACATACGTCTGCTGTTCGGGTTGGTTTTTAAGGTTTCAATAATATCTTTAATTTGGTCGATTTCATCACTGTTCCAATTTCTCCATTGGTGTCCGTAAACAGGGCCTAAATCGCCATTGTCATCAGCCCATTCATTCCAAATTTTTACACCGTTTGAGGTTAAATATTCAATATTGGTGTCGCCTTTCAAAAACCATAATAGTTCGTAAATAATAGACTTTAAGTGAAGTTTCTTAGTAGTAACCATAGGGAAGCCTTCACTTAAATCGAAACGCATCTGGTAACCAAAAACACTTTTTGTGCCTGTACCAGTACGATCTCCTTTTTCATTTCCGTTTTCTAAAACGTGTTTTACAAGGTCTAAATATTGTTTCATGCCATCGTCTTTTTCTGTGGGTAAAAGTACAGAATACGTCTGTTAATTTTGGTGGGCAATGTCTTAAAAATCAGAAAAGTTATTAACGGGCCGTTAAATAAGTAATACGCAGCTTAATACTAAAATGGATAAGCAGCTTACCCAATAATCATTCCAGCAATGGTGGCCGATAAGAGTGAAGCTACGGTACCGCCTATTAAAGCGCGAATGCCGAATTCTGATAAAGTTTTACGTTTACCAGGTGCTAAAGAACCAATACCTCCAATTTGAATACCAATAGAAGCAAAATTAGCAAATCCACAAAGCATATAGGTAGCCATGATTACAGATTTTTCGAATTTAAAATGTATTGGGTTGGCCATGTTTTTAAGTTCTGCAAGTTGTATGTAACCCACAAATTCGCTAGCGGCAAGTTTAATACCTAATAGTTGCCCCATAAGCGCCATGTCTTCTTTCGCTACACCAATAATCCACATTAAAGGCGAAAATACATAACCTAAAATAAACTCTAAAGAGAAAGCGGTGTATGGTGTGTGCGTGGCAATCCAATGGTTTAATTGGCCTAAATTGCCCAGTTTGCCAAAACCATAATTTATCATGGCAATAAAGGCAACAAACACTAAAAGCATGGCTCCTACATTGGCGGCCAATTTAAGGCCTTCTGTCGTTCCGTTGGCAATAGCATCCAGAATGTTAGATCCGATATGGTCTTGAGAGACTTCTACTGTTGCATTAATTTTTTCTTGTTGCGGATAGAGTAATTTTGAAATTACTATAGCTCCAGGAGCAGCCATGACAGAAGCGGTGAGTAAGTGTTTGGCATAAAATATTTTTAAAGCTTGGTCTTCGCCTCCTAAAAAGCCAATGTAAGCCGCCAAAACACCACCAGCAACAGTAGCCATACCGCCAACCATTACCAGTAAGATTTCAGATTTTGTCATGCGTTCTAAATACGCTTTAATCATTAAAGGAGCTTCTGTTTGTCCTAGAAAAATATTACCGGCAACACTCAAGCTTTCTGCACCAGAAATCCCCATGAGTTTTGTTAATACCCAAGCCATACCTTTAACTACAACTTGTATAACCCCTAAGTAGAATAGTACTGATGTTAATGCAGAAAAAAAGATGATGGTAGGTAAAATTTGAAACACAAAAATAAACCCAAAACTATCAACATTCATTAAACCACCGAGAAGGAATTCGCTTCCTGCCTGAGTAAATTCTAAAATTTTCACAAAAATTTTCCCAACAAATTCAAAAGCATTCTGAACGATACCGATTTTTAAAACACCAATGGCTAAAATAATTTGTGCACCTAAGCCAATACCTATGGTTTTCCAATTTATGGCCTTTTTATTGGCGCTAAGTAAAAAACAAATCACCAACAAAACGCACATGCCTAATAGCCCACGTAACACACTTTTTGTAGAAAACCCTTGGCTGGGTATAATTGTATTTTGTGGTGCAGTAGCAATATCGCTTGGCCGATTGCTAATAGGTGTTTTAAAGGCGTAGGTTGTTAATTTATCAGATAGAACAAGAGTAGAGTCTGTGTGTTCTGTAATCTTATAATGTTTAATGTCTGCTTTAGGAGCGTTGTAATAAAACACCAATAATTTGTTCTGGATCATATAGTCTCCAGAAATTGAAACACTATCTTGATGTTTTTGTTTAATATAAAACTCACCGTCTTTTAGCCGAAGCGATGCTATGTTGTTAACGGAATCTTGAGCTGTAGAGGTTGTTTGGTCTAAGCTCCATAATTTTTCTATACTTTGCGCAAAAGCTGAATGTAATAAGCCAAAAAATAAAAAGGTAAGGGCGAATAAACAGTGTTTCATGCGCAATGGTAGTTGATGGGGTTAGCGTTTAGAAATTTCGTCTCGAATTTTTGCAGCTTTCTCGTAATCTTCGTTGGTCACGGCTTCGTCGAGCAAACGGTTGAGTTCTTCAAGCGTTTTGCCTTTGTAATCTTCCTGATGTATTGGGGTTTCTGCATCTTCGGTAACCAAATCTTCTACTAATACATCTGGTTGATGCTCCTGATCTTTCTCTGGATTGACCTTTAAATAAATCCCTGCTTTATCAAGAATATTTTTGTAGGTAAAAATAGGTGCTTGAAAACGCAAGGCCAATGCTATGGCATCGCTAGTTCTGGCATCTATAATTTCTTCAATTTTATCGCGTTCGCAGATCAGGCTCGAATAAAATACACCATCTACAAGTTTATGTATAATAACTTGTTTAACGGTTATGTCGAATCGGTCTGAGAAATTTTTAAATAAATCGTGCGTTAATGGTCTTGGAGGTCGAATTTCTTTTTCTAAAGCTATGGCAATAGATTGCGCTTCGAATGCTCCAATTACAATAGGTAGCTTACGGTCTCCGTCTACTTCGTTGAGAATTAATGCGTAAGCGCCGTTTTGTGTTTGGCTGTAAGAAATTCCTTTTATATTAAGTCTAACTAAGCTCATAAATTAAAAACACAAAAGACTGTTTAAATTAGGACTTTACCAAACCTATTTAATTTTTTTTGTTAAAATTAGGATTAAAATAGGTGAACTCCTTAAAATCTTAGATTTAAAATTAGAAGGGTAGGAGTCTTTTAAACAGTCTTTTTTATAACTACAAGTTAATAAAAAATTAAGCGTTTTGAGCTTTAAATGCTTTTAATTTTTCAATTAATGCCGGTACTACTTCAAAGGCATCGCCAACTACACCGTAGTCTGCTGCTTTAAAGAAAGGTGCTTCCGGATCGGTGTTTATAACCACTTTCACTTTAGATGCGTTAATACCTGCTAAATGTTGTATGGCACCAGAAATACCAATGGCAATGTATAAATTGGCGGCTACAGGTTTACCTGTTTGTCCTACGTGTTCGCCATGAGGTCTCCAGCCTAAATCTGAAACAGGCTTAGAACAGGCGGTTGCAGCACCCAAAACATCGGCTAATTCTTCAATCATGCCCCAATTTTCAGGCCCCTTTAATCCGCGACCACCCGATACTACTATTTCGGCATCTGCAATCGTTACCTTATCTGTGGCTTTGTCTACAGATTCTACATGTACTCCATTATCTAAAATAGAAGGTGAGAATTCTGTTACCTCGGCAGTTGTTGAGTTTTCTTTTAAACCAAAAGCGTTTTTAGAAAGACCTACCAATTTAACTTCTGTACTAATGCTGGTTTCGTTAAATGCTTTGTTGGTAAATGCTGTGCGTTTTACAGTAAACGGATTTACGCTAGATGGTGCTGCAACAACGTTAGAAGCATAGCCTGCTTTTAACGCAACAGCTAGTAGCGGTGCTAAATATTTACTGTCGGCACTAGAGCTAACAATTACCACTTTGGCTTGTTCTTGTTCGGCTGCCTGCTTAATGACATCGGCATAGGTTTTGGCGTTAAAAGTGTTAAGTGCATCGTTTTTTACCTGTAATACATTCGAAACGCCATAAGTGCCCAATGCAGAAGCATCGTTAGCATTTATTGCAATGGCGGTAACGGTTGTACCTAATTGGTCGGCAACAGTTTTTGCGTAAGACGCCACCTCAAAAGCTATTTTTTTAAATTGTCCTTGTTCGGATTCTGTATATACTAAAACTGACATGTTTTTATGGTTTAGCATGTTTAAAGATTAAACATGTGTACTGTTAATAATTGATTTTTTTAATGATTAAATGACTTTAGCTTCGTTGTGAAGTAGCGTAATTAATTCATCTAAATTATCTGGAGATACTAAAGTAACAGCGCCTTTTGGAGCCGGTTTCTCGAATTTCACCGATACAGTTTCTGTTGAAGCTTCTACGGGTTCTAATACGGTTAATGGTTTTTTACGAGCCATCATAATACCACGCATATTCGGAATACGTAAATCGCTTTCTTCAACAATACCTTTTTGGGTACCGATAACTAAAGGCAGTGTTGTAGACACTGTTTCTTTTCCGCCATCTATTTCTCTTACCGCTTTAGCATTAGTGCCATCTACTTCTAAATCAATACAAGTGTTTACAAAATTAGCGTTGGTAAGTGCTGCTAACATGCCTGGTACCATGCCGCCATTGTAATCTATAGATTCGCGTCCGGCTATTACTAAATCGTAACCGCCGTCTTGTACTACTTTGGCTAGTTGCTCGGCTACAGCATAGCCGTCTGTAGCTTCGGTGTTTACTCGAATTGCGGTGTCTGCACCAATGGCTAATGCTTTGCGTAGTGTAGGTTCGGTTTCTGGGCCGCCTACGTTTACTACATCTACACTAGCGCCTTGTTTTTCTTTAAACCACATGGCTCTGGTTAAACCAAATTCGTCGTTTGGATTAATGATGTATTGTACACCATTAGTGTCGAATTTCGTATCGCCATCGGTAAAGTTTATTTTTGAAGTCGTGTCGGGAACATGACTTATGCATACTAAAATTTTCATAGTTATGTTTGTTATAAAAGTATAAAGTTATCTTGGTTACGAAGTTATTGAATTATTTTTTAATTTTACTATGCATGCATAGTAAATATTTTGTATTTTCTTGATTTTTTGATTTCTGAAAACCCTCGAAAATTGAATTAACAATGTGCGCTTCAATAAAGTTTAAGTATAAATATTATTGAAGCTTCATAAAGAAAACTAAACATTCTAACCAAGAATTACAGAAAAGTAAAAGTAAGGAACGTGCTACATTTTTTAGCTTTGTTTAGAAATAACAAAACTTGTTAAAATTTTAAAAAATCTTTTATAGAAAGTTTTTCAATTATTGTTATTTTTGCTGTTCTTATAAATAATGATACATGAAAACAATTCAATTCAGAGAAGCAGTTTGCGAAGCCATGAGCGAAGAAATGCGCAGAGATGAGAGCATTTTTTTAATGGGTGAGGAAGTTGCAGAATACAATGGTGCTTACAAGGCATCTAAGGGCATGTTAGACGAGTTTGGTGCAAAACGTGTTATAGATACACCTATTGCAGAGTTAGGATTTGCTGGTATAGCCGTAGGTTCTACCATGACAGGTAATAGACCGATTGTAGAATTTATGACCTTTAACTTCTCGTTAGTTGGAATTGATCAGATTATAAATAACGCTGCAAAAATCAGACAAATGTCTGGCGGGCAATTTAAATGTCCAATTGTATTTCGTGGGCCAACAGCATCTGCTGGACAGTTAGGAGCAACACACTCGCAAGCTTTCGAGAGTTGGTTTGCCAATACACCAGGTCTTAAAGTAGTTGTGCCATCTAACCCTTACGATGCTAAAGGACTTTTAAAAGCTGCTATTCGTGATGACGATCCTGTAATTTTTATGGAAAGCGAGCAAATGTATGGAGATAAAGGTGAAGTTCCTGAAGGAGAATACACAATTCCGTTAGGCGTTGCAGATATTAAACGCGAAGGAAAAGATGTTACTATAGTATCTTTTGGTAAAATCATTAAAGAAGCTTACAAGGCTGCCGACGAGTTAGAAAAAGAAGGCATTTCTTGCGAGATTATAGACTTACGTACCGTGCGCCCAATGGATCACGATGCCATTCTGAAATCGGTTAAAAAAACAAACCGCTTAGTCATTTTAGAAGAAGCTTGGCCTTTTGGAAACGTATCTACAGAAATTACCTACCAAGTACAAGCACAAGCTTTCGATTATTTAGATGCTCCTATAGTAAAAATTAATACCGCCGATACTCCAGCACCATATTCTCCTGTATTGTTAGAAGAATGGTTACCTAATAGTAACGATGTTGTTAAAGCTGTAAAAAAAGTACTATACAAGTAAAATATATTTTTTGTACTATTAAAACTTCATCAACATAATTTCTTGCTGATGAAGTTTTTTTTTAACTATGAATTTTAGACTTAGCCTCATATTCTTCCTGTTCGGATGCCTATCTACACTAGCTCAAACCAAAGTTAGCGGCTATGTCTACGACGAAAATAAAGATCCTGTAGCTTTCGCGAATGTTATTTTTAAAGGGTCGTCGCAAGGTACAATTACTAACGAAGATGGCCGTTTTTACATGGAATCTGATGCGGTTTGGGAGTATTTAACCGTATCGTTTGTCGGGTATCATACCGAAGATCTTGCCTTAAAACGCGGTGCCAATTATAATCTTGAGGTCGTTTTAAAAGAGGAAGCTGCCGAATTAGATCAGGTGGTTATTGTTTCGGGAAAACAGCCTAAAAAAAACAATCCTGCAATAGATATTCTGCGTAAAATTTGGGAACACAAACGCCGTAACGGTCTCAGAAAATTCGATCATTACGAATACGATAAATACGAAAAAATTGAATTCGATTTAAATACCATAGACAGTACCCTTACCAAAAATAGAATATTTAAGGGTATGGAATTTATTTTTGAAGAAGTCGACACCTCTAATGTTACAGGTAAAACGTATTTGCCAATATTTATTAACGAATCTGCAAGTAAGGTTTACGGCGATAATCGTAATAGCAGAGAGCGCGAAGAATTAAAGGGTAATAAAATGTCGGGGTTTAGTAACAATCAGTTTATTTTAGATTTTATTAAAGACCTGTATTCGCAATACGATGTATACGACAATTATCTTAAATTTTTCGAAAAAAGTTTTGTGAGCCCACTCTCAAAAACTGGTATAAATACCTATAATTATGTATTGGCCGATAGTGCATTTATAGAAAACAAATGGTGTTATAACATAATATATTACCCACGACGAAAAAACGAACTCACTTTTAAAGGCGATTTTTGGGTGAACGACACAACTTTTGCTATTAAAAAAATTAATATGCAGGCCTCTAAAAGTGCCAATATAAACTGGGTAAAAGAGATTTACATAGAGCAGGAGTTCGATGTGCTAAACGATTCGCTTTTTCTTATTAAGCGCGATTATTTTATGTCGGATTTTGCCTTCAGAAAGAAAGAAGAAGCACGAGGGGTGTACGGAAAGCGAACAACATTATACGATAATTATGTGTTCGATAAACCTCGGGAAGAGCATTTTTATAAGGAAGAGGTGTTTGATTATAACGAAGAGACCTATAACAGAGACGATGCCTTTTGGGAAGCTAATCGTATGGAAGACTTAAGTAAAGATGAAAAAGGAGTGTACAAAATGCTCGATACTTTGCAAACGGTTAGTAAATTTAAAATGCTATATGGTGCCGCCACAATTTTAGCATCGGGGTATATAGAAATTGATAAATGGAATATAGATTACGGTTCCATTTATTCAACTTTTGGGTTTAATGAAGTAGAAGGAATTCGTGTGCGTGGAGGCGGACGTACGTATTTTGGCCCCAACGACCCATGGCGACTTGAAGGTTTTGTGGCCTATGGTTTTAAAGACCAAAAAGTGAAATATGGTATTTCAGGAAAATGGTTGCTCGACAAAGAAAATCGGTTTATCATTTCAGGAGGGCATCGCAAAGATATCGAACAGATAGGTGCTAGTTTAACCACATCTACAGATGTTTTAGGGAGAAGTTTAGCATCATCGGCATTATTTGCCAAAGGTACAAACGATAAATTATCGCATATAGAACTTACTAGTTTGGCGTTCGAGCTAGAGCCTGTAAAAAACGTTGTATTTAGGCTGGGAGCAGATTATAGAACATTAAGTTCGGCATCGCCAACGTTTAATTTAGATTATTATACAGACGATTCGTATACCGAAATCGCATCAGAACTACAACAGTTCGAAACGGCCTTGTCTGTAACGTGTTTCCCCAATAGGCGTATGACGGGGTTTGGTGTAGAACGGGCAAGGGCAAACGATAATTTTGCAACCCTATTTGCACAGATTAGTATTGGCGAGAAGAATTTGTTACAAAGCGATTTCGATTATACTAAGGTTCAGTTTTCTTACACCCAACCTTGGCAATTGGGTGGTTTTGGTAGACTGTTAACCACCATAGAGGCAGGAAAGACTTTTGGAGAAGTGCCTTTGGGTTTGTTAAGTGTTATTCCGGGAAACCAAGCGTATTTCTCAATCTATAATACCTTTTCGCAATTAAATTTTTACGAATTTATTACAGATACCTATGCTTCTGCACATTTAGAGCATAATTTTAATGGTCGGTTATTTGCTCGAATCCCGTTGCTTCGTAAATTAAACCTTAGGGAAATTATAGGAATTAGAGGGGTTTGGGGCGATATTTCTGAAAAAAACATCGCATTAAATGCCTCTAATATTACGTATCGTGCGCCAACAGATAAAGTTTATTACGAGTATAGTTTTGGTATAGGTAATATTTTTAAAGTGTTTAGAATCGATTTTAATTTTAGGGGTAATTATCTCGAAAATCCAGACGCCAGAGATTTTGGGGTAACAGGCACATTTGGTTTTTATTTTTAAACCAACTTAAAAAAATGGTATAATCTTCAGCCTAGAAATATACTCAGTATTATCTAATCATTATTTTAACAAATCAATTAACATTTAAGTTGTCTAAAAGTAAAGGGTTCAGTATTTTTGCTCCTTTTAAAATTGTAATTTATGAGCCCAAAAGGACAAAAGACCTTCGATGTTTTAATAGAAATTCCAAAAGGAAGTAGAAATAAATATGAATACGATTTCGAATTGAATAAAATTCGTTTCGACCGTATGTTATTCTCTTCTATGATGTATCCGGCAGATTACGGATTTATTCCAGAAACTTTAGCTTTAGATAGCGATCCACTAGATGTATTGGTGTTAGGTAGCGAACCTACATTTCCAATGTGCGTAATGGAGGTGAAGCCTATAGGCGTATTCCATATGACTGACGAAAAAGGACCAGACGAAAAGATTGTATGTGTTCCTGTATCAGATCCTATTTGGAATAAATTAGAGGATTTATCAGATATGAATCCGCATTTAAAAGAAGAAATCACTCACTTCTTTCAAGTGTACAAAGATTTAGAAAAGAAAAAAGTAGATGTAGGCGGTTGGGGCGATGCTAAAGAAGCTTACGAAATTCTAGATAAATGTGTAGAGCGTTACGAAAATAGCGAACACAAAGCCAAAGGAAACTATACCATTTAAGTATAAAATCTTTAAAATATTACAAAACCCTTTTTGCTCTAATCAAGAAGGGTTTTTTATTTCTGTCTGATTTTGTTACATTTAGGAGATTAATAACTAACCTAATTGATATAATATGGAATCAAACATGATTTTTGTCCCAATGGTACTCGCAGTACTTGGTTTACTGTTTATGTTCTCTAAAATGGCATGGGTAAAAAAACAATCGCCAGGTAGCGATAAAATGCAAGGTATATCTAAAGCCATAAAAGAAGGAGCACTTGCCTTTTTAAATGCCGAATACAAACTGCTCTTAATTTTTGTAATAATAGCCTCAATAGCTTTATTTGGTATTTCCATAGTGGTAAAAACCACAAGTTGGATGATTGTACCTGCATTTATTATTGGTGCTATCTTTTCGGCACTTGCAGGAAATGTGGGCATGCGCATCGCTACCGAAGCCAATACACGAACAGCCGAAGCAGCCAAAACCAGCCTGCCGCAAGCCTTAAAAGTGTCGTTTGGTGGTGGTACCGTTATGGGGCTTGGCGTAGCTGGATTAGCCGTTTTTGGCTTAAGTTTTCTGTTTTTCATCTTTATAAAATTATTTATTGTAGGCTCAGGGTCTTTTTATGATGAAATGACAATGGCCTTAGAAACCCTTGCAGGATTTTCTTTAGGAGCCGAATCTATAGCACTATTTGCCCGTGTAGGTGGCGGTATTTATACAAAGGCAGCCGATGTCGGTGCCGATTTGGTAGGGAAGGTTGAAGCTGGTATTCCTGAAGACGATCCTAGGAACCCAGCAACTATAGCTGATAATGTTGGTGATAATGTTGGTGATGTTGCAGGCATGGGAGCCGATTTGTTCGGGTCTTATGTGGCCACGGTATTGGCGGCAATGGTATTGGGAAATTATCTGATTAAAGATATGTCTACCTTAGGGACATATACCGATAGTTTTAATAATATGGGGCCTATTCTCTTACCCATCGTTATTGCTGGAGTTGGTATTCTGGCTTCAATAATTGGAACTTTTTTAGTGAAAATATCAAGTAATAATGCCAAGGAACCCCAAGTTCAAAAAGCTTTAGATACGGGTAACTGGGTAGCTATAGTGTTAACACTTATTGCTAGTTATGTGCTTATTCAATACATGTTGCCAAAAACATTGCACATGAAATTTTTTGGCGAGGGTTATGTCAATATCCCGTCAATGCATGTGTTTTGGGCATCTTGTATTGGTTTGGCTGTAGGTGCATTAATTTCTATGGTAACAGCATATTATACCAGCTTGGGTAAAAAACCAGTGTTAGACATTGTTACTAATAGTTCTACAGGTGCTGCAACAAATATTATTGCAGGACTTGCCGTAGGTATGAAATCTACATTTTTATCTGTAATATTGTTTGCAGCTGCAATATATGGCTCTTACGAATTAGCTGGTTTTTATGGTGTAGCTTTAGCAGCTTCGGCCATGATGGCAACAACTGCAATGCAATTGGCGATTGATGCCTTTGGTCCTATAGCCGATAATGCTGGTGGTGTTGCCGAAATGAGTGAATTAGATCCAGAAGTACGCGAGCGTACAGATATTTTAGATTCTGTGGGGAATACCACTGCAGCGGTTGGTAAGGGTTTCGCCATTGCTTCTGCTGCTTTAACGGCTTTGGCATTATTTGCAGCTTATGTTACTTTTACGGGTATAGATGGTATAAATATTTTTAAAGCCGATGTTTTAGCGATGCTGTTTGTAGGCGGTATGATACCTGTTATTTTTTCGGCTTTGGCAATGCAATCGGTAGGTAAAGCAGCCATGGAAATGGTACAAGAAGTACGTAGGCAGTTTAAGGAAATTCCTGGGATTTTAGAAGGTACTGGGCAACCTGATTATGCAAAATGTGTGGCCATTTCTACTAAAGCAGCATTAAAAGAAATGATACTTCCGGGTTTAATAACCATAGTAACCCCAATACTTATTGGATTAATTTTTGGGGCAGAGCCTTTAGGTGGTTATATGGCAGGAGTTTGTGTTAGCGGTGTTATGTGGGCTATTTTTCAAAATAATGCTGGTGGCGCTTGGGATAATGCTAAAAAGTCTTTTGAAGCTGGTGTGGAAATTAACGGAAAAATGGAGTATAAAGGCAGCGATGCGCATAAAGCAGCCGTTACAGGAGATACTGTAGGCGATCCGTTTAAAGATACATCAGGGCCTTCTATGAATATTCTTATAAAACTAACCTGTTTAGTTGGTTTAGTAATTGCTCCTATTCTAGGGGGACATCAAGCAGAAAGTCGATATGCGTCCGAAGCTTCAAAAACCATTCAAGTTGAAGTTGATTCGGATGGCGGTATAGCTAAAGCTATTATTACAACAGAAACAGAAAAAGATGGAGAAATAGTAATTGAAGAACAAATTATTGAAGGTACAGAAGAAGAGGTTAAAGCAGCTTTAGAGGCTATAGATGCAGAACCAGGAGGTGCTTCAGCCATAAAAAGTATAAATATTATTAAAAATAAGCGTTAATTGCTCCGTGCATTTGCGTTAAAAATCATTAAAACTCCGATAAATCATATCGGAGTTTTTTAGTAATATTATACAATTGTACTTCTTATGGATTATGATAAAATCATTATACTCGGTATTTCTTTTGGTTTAGGTATGCTTATTGGGCTTCAGCGCGAAACGACAAAAAATCGAATAGCAGGAGTGCGAACCTTTACCTTAATTGCGATGTTAGGAACCCTTACTGGGTTTGTGGCAGATGTTTTTAATAGTCCGTTGTTTATTGCCACAATTGCTGTTGTATTGGCAGCTTTTCTTGTGATGGCCAATGTAGTTAAAGTAAAAAAGTTGAAAGAGCCAGACATTGGGCAAACTACAGAAGTCGCTGCCATTTTAATGTATAGTATTGGTGTGTATTTGGTGCTGGGCGATAAATTAATTGGGGTGACTGTCGGTGGTTTGTTGGCCATTTTATTGTATGTGAAAGAACATTTACATGGATTTATAGATAAGTTGAAGGATAAAGAATTATCTGCAATAATGACCTTTGTGGGTATTTCTTTAGTTATTTTACCTGTGTTGCCCGACAAAACCTTTGGCCCGTTAGATGTTTTAAACCCAAGAAACATATGGCTTATGGTGGTACTTATTGTAGGTATAAGTGTACTGGGGTATTTTATATACAAATGGTTGGGTAAAAATGCAGGGCTTATTTCTGGAGGTGTTTTAGGAGGGATAATAAGTAGTACGGCAACAACCGTAAGTTTTGCTAGAAAAACCAAAGCAAGTGCCTCTAGTGGTAAACTAGCAACTTTTGTAATATTAGTGGCCATTACTGTGTCATTAATCCGTGTTTTAATAGAAATTTTTGTAATTATACCTGTAAAAGCCAAAGCCATAGTGTTGCCAATACTGGTTCTGTTTGTATTTATGTCTGGGTTATGCGTATTTTTGTTTTATACCATAGGAAAGGATAAAAAAACAAACGAATTACCCGAGCCTAAAAATCCGGCGCAGTTTAAAAGTGCACTTATTTTTGCTGTTATTTATGGTGTTATTTTATTGATAGTGGCCTACACCGAAAAGGAATTTGGTAACCAGGGATTGTATATCGCTTCGGCAATAGGAGGGCTGGCCAATAAAGATGCCATTACGCTGTCGCTGTCTAAAATGATTGCAGGAGGCATTTCTACAACTCTTGGCTGGCGGTTAATTATGACGGCTATAATTTCCAACTTTGTATTTAAAGCAATTATTGCTATGGTAATTGGTAATAAGGTGTTAAAAAAATGGCTTTCTATTTTTATGCTTATTTCTGTGGTTTTTGCACTACTTTTAATCCTGATTTGGCCAGATAATTGGCATTTATAAACGTATAGATATGAATCTTAAATGGTTTGAAAAAGATCCATTACAAATTGTGGCCTTTCAGAGTTATGGTACAGCTACACATTTTTATTTAAGGGGTAGGGCGATAGAAGATGAAACCATAGATTTAGAGCAAAAAGGTCTTTTTAAGCTTTTAATAAATACGTACAAACGTTTTGAAAGTGACGAAATTAAGTATGTTGAAATTAATTTAAGATTACCTAACCAAAAAGTATTAAAAGTTAAAACCGATGCACATGGCTATTTTAAATGCGAAAAAACAGTGCCTGGTTTAGATGTACTAACTAATAACGAAGGTTGGTTGCAGGTTGAAGCTTCGTATAGCGATGTTAATATTAAGCGCACAATAACCAATAGTAACCGGTTTCCTGTAAATGTGCTAATACCTTCAAAACGTGCAGATTTCGGGGTGATAAGCGATATCGACGATACTATTATTCACACTGGTGTGGCATCGGTTTTAAAATGGCGTGTATTAATTAATACATTTTTTAAAAGCGTTTTTAGTAGAATACCTTTAGAAGGTGCTGCAGAATTTTATCACTTACTACATCGTGGAGCCTCTGGCGCCAATGCCAATCCTATATTTTATGTGAGCCATAGTCCGTGGAATTTATACAGGTATTTAGAGCTCTTTTTGAAGCAAAATAACTTTCCAAAGGGGCCAATTTTATTGCGCAGTATGCATTCTATTTTTAAACGAAAAAAACAGAATGAAAAGCCCGAAAAGCAGAAAGAAATTTTAAATATCTTAAAAACCTATCCGCAATTAAATTTTATATTAATTGGCGATAGTGGCGAACACGACGCCGATATTTATATAGAAATTGCCAAGTTGTATCCCGATAGGATTTTAGCGATTTATTTAAGATGCGTTGGTCACGAACATAAAAAGGTAAGGGTAAAAGGCTTGTTTAATGCCTTTAAAACTACCCCTGCTTTACTTATTAATACCAGTGCCGAAGCCATTAAACATGCAAAACGACAGGGGTTTATAAAGTCAGATTAGAATAATCCGTTTATTTCGGCATCTATTCGGTTAATCACATAACCTAAATCTTCGGGATTGTCTACAAAGTTAAGATTGTCTACATCAATAATTAACAGTTTACCACTATCGTAATTATGAATCCAGGCTTCGTAGCGTTCGTTTAACCGACTTAAATAATCGATACTTATAGAATTTTCGTATTCTCGGCCACGCTTTTGTATTTGGCCTACCAAATTAGGAATAGAACTTCTTAGGTAAATTAATAAATCTGGCCCTTGAACAAGCGAGGCCATCAAATCGAAAAGCGATTTGTAGTTTTCGAAATCGCGATTCGTCATTAAACCCATGGCGTGTAGGTTAGGGGCAAAAATGTTGGCGTCTTCGTAAATGGTGCGGTCTTGAACAATATCTTTTCCGCTTTGTCTTATTTGTAAAACCTGTCTAAAACGGCTATTTAAAAAGTACACTTGCAAATTAAAACTCCAACGTTCCATTTGGTTGTAAAAGTCGTCTAAATACGGATTGTCTACAACATCTTCTAATTGCGCTTCCCAATTAAAATGTTTAGCAAGCAGTTTGGTAAGCGTGGTTTTTCCAGCTCCAATATTTCCGGCAATAGCAACGTGCATAGGTTATTTTGTTTTTAAGAGGAATTGATATAGGGTTTCGTTACTGTAAATATACAAGGTTTCGTTGGTTACCAAAAACTGTTTTATTGTTAAATCTGGGATTAGTATGTCTTCAGCCGTAGTTTGGTCTTGTTTTAAAAAGTATAACTGGTTGTTTTTTTGAAGTATTAAATCGTCGTTGGCTAGTACAAACTTATTAAATCCTTCATTTTTAATTTTAAAGACCAACGAGCCCATGTAATTAAATTTATAGATATATGTGTCGGTCAATAGCCAACAATAGTTATAATTACTAATAAGGTCTAATACAGGGTTGTTAATGGGGGTTGTTGTGGTACGTGTGGTATTGTTTTTATAGTCGTAAAGTTCTAGTTGTTGGGTGATGCTGTTAAAAATCCAAAGCGTATTGTCGTAGCCAGCGGTTATAAATTCGGGATCGCGATAAGGTGTTAATTGGTTAAAATCGATTTTATAAATTTCAGCAAGTCGATTGTCTAAAATAACAACCGTATTAAAAGGTTTGTAGAATAAACTCAACTTTAAAGGGTTAAAAGTATTTACTTGTGTTAAATTCCCCAATTGAAGGTTAGAATAGCTGTAAGTTGTGCTAGGGGACTGTTTAATGAGTTCGTTCTGTTTGCAAAAGTATTTTGTATTTAAATTATCGATATCTATTACAGTAGTTGCCTGGAATTGCTCTTTTTTAATGAGTTTAGCGTTTATCTGGGCCAAAGTGTTAAAGCAAAAACAACAGCTTAAAAGTATAAAAGGGTAAAGTTTCATGATAGAAAAGTACAAAATTCCATGTATACTGTTTTATTAAAATTAAAAAAGCGACTCTTTTAAAATTAAAGAATCGCTTTTAATAATTAGTTTTAGGGGAAAACTAGAATTTATTTTTTAACTACCTTAAAATTGGTTACTTCGTTTCTGTCAGACTTGGCAGTTACGATGTACATACCCGAAGCTAATGCCGATAAATCTAATTGTGCATTTTTAGAGTTAGGATTAACCGTCATAACCGTTTTACCTAAAAGGTTATTTACAGTTAGGCTTGTAAGGTTGTGTATGTATTTTACATTTACTACATCTGTAGTTGGGTTAGGGAAAAACGCAAATCCGTTTTTATCAAATTCCGTAACACTTAAAGATGAATCGTCGTAAGCTGCAATTTTAAATTTGCCGTATTGGTGTGCCCAAGGATACACACGAAATAACACCTTGTCGCCAGGGGTTTTATTAGTAAAACGCATGCCGGCAAATTCATGCCCTAATTCTTCGTTTTCGTAAAAAGACTTGTTGCAATATACATCTTGATCATAACCAGGATCACTATAACGGTATGGTTCTAGGGCATCACAAGTGCCAGCTACAAAAGATTGCATGCCCGTATCGTTTAAAAATTGTTCTTCAGCGTCGCTAAAGGCACGGGTTTCTACAATTAAATTTCCAGAGGCAGGTATGGTGGCTGTAAACCAGACATCTTTACCATTTCCGTTTGGCGATACCCATTCGAAAAAATCGCAGTTTGGTCCTATATGGCGTTCTTCTCTTGTTGCCGAAGTGATATCTGCAACTATGGCACTTTTATCAAAATCGCCACCTACAGTTAATTCTATAGCGTTGTCGCAATTATCGTTGCTTGGTGGGGCTGGGGTTTCGTAAGTGCATAAATTAAAATAGGTTACACGCGAGGTATTACCTATAGATACATTTACATAGTAAGTGGTATTGGCTTCTAATGTTACTTTTGCACGATTACCTTCACATCCAACAGCAGTAATATCGTCATCACCATAGCTTATCAGACTTAAGTTTCCTGGTGTACCTTCATAAACACCAACACCTGAAACGGCCGAGTTGTTAATGCGTTCCAAAATAAAAGTGTAATTACTAGTTGCGCTAGGAGTAAAGGTGTACCAAACATCGTCACGATTGCCGTAGCATGCATTTTCTTCCGAAACTGTAGCGCCTATAGCATGTCCGTACATTTGGTTTTCGCATTCACCATAGGTAGATAGTTCCATGGCAATGGCATTTTCAGCTTCATCATTACTAGGAGGTTCTGGTAAAGCAAAAATACAGGCTGCATATTCTGTAGTACTAAATTCACCTGTTATGGACAAGTAATATGTTTTTCCGGCTTCAAAATCCATTTGGGTATATCTTGTAGAACAGCCACTTGTAATAGCTGTTAAATTACTTGCGGAACCTTCATATATAAACAGATTTACACCGCCTATACCTAACTGGTCTACTGCAATAGCATATCTCGCTGTTTTTGCGGGTTGTAATCTATACCATAAGGTTTTAAATTCTTGCTTACCTGGGCAAGTAATCGCTGCCGAAGGCGAAAAGCCCTGGAAGTTTCCAGTTACTTTATTTTCGCATTCGTAAGAGGTCGACTCTTCTAAAAGTGTTGTGTTTGCTTCTGGCTCATCGGTTTGTGCCCATAGGCCATGACAGGCCATGACTAGACCTAAAAGTAGTAGTTTTTTCATTTTTCTCTATTTAATTTCTCTTGCACAAATTTAATATAAAATTAATAATATGAAATTCTGAAATGTTAAAGTCTTGTTTTGTAGGTCGGTACATTATTTTAATGTTGTTTCCTGTAACTATTTGATATTTAACATGTTGTGTTTTGGAGTGAAAATATATTTTGATGTTTTATTAATAAAAGCTGTGTTTATTTAACGAATAACGAAAAGAGATTGTTAATTTTTAAGGAATTTGAGTCTGTGGGTTTCGTAATTTTTTAATAATATTGCTTCTAGAGAAAATTAACTAAAATTAAATAGAGAATGAAAAACTACTACTTACTAGTAGCGGTGTTTGTTATGTCCTTTTGGCAAACATTCGCTCAATGCGATTATTCAGAAAACTTTGAAGAGATTTCAAATAATCAGGTGCCAGAAAATTGGACTTTAATAAATACTACGGGAGTTACAGCGGCTGTATACGCAAATGTTCAAAATGTTAACGGATCAAGAAGACTCCGTATGTATAATAATACGGCATATTTTGGAGAAGGATCAACAATCCCAGAGAATAGTGTATTAATGTCGGTATTACCAGGACAAGATGCAACATTGTTCGATGGTAATCACAGATTGTCTTTTACCGTAGTAGGTACTGAAAATGCAACGTTTACAGTAGGTACCATAACCACAAATACAGAGGATGCTGTTTTTACGGCCATTGAAGAGAATATATTAGTAAATTCAAGTTCAGAGTCTACTACTATTAGAGTAATGGTGCCAAGTACAACAGATAGGTATATAGCTATAAAGCATGATTTAGGAGCAAGAGCGCAGCAAATAAATTTTGATGATTTTTGTATAGAAGTATTGCCAACTTGTCTTGAAGTATCAAATATAACATTGGATACTTTTGATGCACATAGTGTATCGTTTTCTTGGGATGCTAGTGCTTCAGGAGAGAGCAAGTGGCAAACGGCAGTGTTAACGACTAACGAAGGCGATCCAGTTTCAGGAATTTTAGATGTAGAAGATGCTACTACGCATACCGTAGACGGTTTGGATGCCAATACCGTTTATTATGTATTTGTAAGAGCGTATTGTGGTGAGGCTGATGGTTACGGCGCGTGGCAAGGCCCTGTGCCTTTTAGAACGGCTTGCGATGTAGAACCGGGAGAGTTTTGTCAAGATTTTGAAGATGATAGCTATGCTTCAGGGGATATCCCGATGTGTTGGGAAGCTATAGATGGATATAATGGTAGAAGTTTTGGAATTAGTAAAAGTTCTTATAGTGCTTTCGAGGGCGATTATTATTTTACGTTGTCTATAGCTAGTACAGCAACCGCCAAAGATGCCATGTTAATTTCAGCGGAAAGCAGTGTGGCGACAGATGGCAACCATCGTGTAGTATTTATGGCAAAGGGGAGCAGTGCAGAGGCAGGAATTATTGTAGGAACAATAACAGATCCCGCAGACGCATCAACGTTTACAGCGGTAGATACCATTTACCCGGGTAATACAGCCTATAAGGAAATTAGAGTAACTCTACCTGATAACGCAGATGGGTATTTTGCCTTCAAGCGTACCAACGAGGTTAACAATTCTAGTGTATATTTAGATAATATTTGTTTACAGACTTTGCCATCATGTTTAGAGGTAGAGGACATAGCGGTATCTAATGTAACGGCTACAAGTGCCGATGTAAGCTGGACAACAAGTGCTTCGGCAGAAACAGCTTGGGAGTATCTTGTTCAAGAAATGGGAGCGGAAGCCCCAACGGCTGAGACCAGTGGTGTGGCAGTAAATGGCGAAGCTACGGTTTCGATTACCGAAGGATTAGATCCTAATACGAACTATAGTGTATATGTTAGAGCCAATTGTGGTGAGACCGATGGTTTTAGTGCCTGGGAAGGTCCGATAGACTTTTTAACCTTGTGTTCGGCTTTTGAAGCGCCATTTGCAGATAGTTTTGAATCTGGATCAGCTAATCAAGACATTCAACCATGTTGGACGTCTGTACTTCCTAGCGGAGGAAATATGCGTACAGTGTCAGGAGGAGGAATAATCCCAGCGCCTCACGATGGTGCGTTGGCAGTTCGTTTTTATGGAGCAAATTTAACTACAGAGATGTATTTAATCAGTCCAGAGTTATCTGATTTATCAGCAGATAAAACTATTAAGTTTGCATTCTACGATGAAAGTACTGCAGAAGATGAAGACGAAGTGTTTTTAGAAATTGGTACGGTTTCAAGTCCAGAACAATACGAGACATTTACTTTATTGTCTACAGTAAGTAGTAACGATATAGAGTACAATAACGAATGGCAGGATGTAGAGGTTAATTTAGAGAACTACACAGGAGACGATACGTTCTTGGTTATAAAATATGTAAAGCCAACAGGAAAGACAAGAGCAGTTTTAATAGACGAGTTTAGTTACGAGGTTAACGAGTCTTTAAGCATTGCGCAACCAGAATTCGAAAGCTTAAAATTGTATCCTAACCCAACTCAAAATATTCTTAATGTTGCCGGTGCTAAAATAAATAGTGTGTCTATCTACACTATTAACGGACAAAAAATAAATGCAACATTAAACAACAACCAGGTAGATGTGTCGAATTTACAAAGTGGATTCTACTTTTTAGAAATGACTACTGAAAATGGTGCTGTTGGAAGACAGAAGTTCATTAAAAAATAGTTTAAAACATAAGTATTTAAATGAGGCTGCCTGAAAAGGCAGCCTTTTTTTGTTAAATAATTAATGGTGAAATTAAACGAATAGCACATTTTAAAGTCTTAGGGTTATAAATTAACTTAATCGTTACCATTATGCGAATTAAAAACGTATTTCTCCTTATCTTTTTTACTGTGTTAACTACAGTATCACATGCGCAAAGCGATTTTCAGGGCGTCGCGTATTACGAATCTAAAACCACTGCAGATATGCCAGATTTTGGTGGACGCCAAATAAGCGAAGAACAAAAAAAGCGCATCGAAGAGCGCATGAAGAGCATGTTGGAAAAATCGTATGTGCTTACCTTCAACCGCTCAGAATCCCTTTACAAAGAAGAAGAAAAGCTGGAAGCACCTACTCAGGGTTCTGGTCGCGGATTTAGAATGATGGGAAATTTTACCTCGGGACCGCAGTATAAAAACATACAAACCAATCAATGGCTTCAAGATCAAGAGTTTTTCGGAAAGCAGTTTTTAATTAAAGATAGCTTGCCAAAATTAACATGGAAAATGGAGAACGAAACCAAGCAAATTGGGCAGTACACCTGTTTTAAAGCTACAGCAGTTAAGATAATTAGTGGCTCGGATATCAGAAATATGAGACCGCCACGACCAGGCGACGACAATAAAGATCAAGAGAACCAATCACGTGAAATTACTGTTACTGCATGGTATACACCTCAAATTCCAGTAAATCAGGGGCCAGGAGAATACTGGGGATTGCCAGGGTTAATTTTAGAAGTTAATGCCGACAGGACTGCAATTTTATGCTCTAAAATTGTGCTTAATGCAAAAGAGAAAGAAGAGATAAAAGCGCCTAAAAAAGGTAAAGAGGTTACTCAAGAAGAATACGATGCTATTGTGAAGAAGAAAATGGAGGAGATGCGAGAAATGTTTCAGAGTAGAAGAGGTGGCGGTCGCCCATAATTAACAGCCCAATTCAAAATTAAATATGAAACAATTACTTACAGTATTTGTCTTGCTTGTAGCTACACAAATGTTTGGTCAGTTAAAATTAGAAGGCGTCGTAAAAGATAGTGTTGGAACACCTTTAGAATTAGCAAACGTCATAGCCATTAATAAAGAAACTAATGCCTTAGAAACTTACGGGATTACTAACGATAAAGGTAATTTTAGGCTTTCTGTGGCTAAAAATACGACGTATAGTGTGCAGGTGAGTTATATAGGTATGAAAACGGCCCAGGCCGAAATTAGTACCCAAAGTACCGATGTATTTCACGAATTTGTCTTAGAAGCCGATAATGCTTTAGATGAAGTAGAATTGGTTTACGAAATGCCGGTTACTGTAAAAGGCGATACTCTTATTTATAATGCCGATTCGTTTAAAAACGGAACTGAGCGTAAATTAGAAGATGTATTAAAAAAACTACCAGGCGTAGAGGTTAACGATGATGGCGAGATAGAGGTTGAAGGTAAAACCGTAACTAAGGTTATGGTAGATGGTAAAGATTTTTTTGATGGCGATTCTAAATTGGCTACCAAAAATATTCCATCGAATGCGGTCGATAAAGTTCAAGTGTTAAAAAACTTTGCCGAGGTAAGTCAGCTTAGTGGTGTTACCAATAATCAGGATAACGTAGCAATTAATATTCAGTTAAAAAAAGGCAAGGAAAGTTTTTGGTTCGGAACCATTACTGGTGGGGCAGGTGTAGCTGGAGCAACAGACGAAGACGGTTTGTACGTGTTGCAGCCCAAATTGTTTTATTACAGTCCGAAATACAGTGTAAATGTAATAGGCGATTTAAATAATATTGGAGAAATAGCATTTTCCAGACGCGATTATTTCAATTTTACTGGTGGTTTTAGAGCGCCTAGTAGAAGCAGTGGTACTAACATAGATTTAGGAAGTAATAATTTAGGATTTGCAGCGCTTCAAAACAATAGAGCTAAAGCTATTAATACAAAGTTTGGTGCCGCTAATTTTAGTTATTCCCCTAAAAAAACATTAGATATAAGCGGATTTGGTATCTTTTCGAGCAGCCGAATAGATATGCAGGAAATTAATAGTATAACCTATACCAATACCGATTTAGGAGTACCCGACGAAGTTACCGAAAGTAATACCAGACAGCGTAGCGATTTGGGAATGGCAAAGTTAAGTTTGCTGTATAAGCCCAATGTCGATAATCAATTAGATTACGATATAATGATGCGTGTGTCTAAAGAATCGCAAGATGCCGACGAACTTTCTTCGGTAATAGGTAATACTTTGCAATACGAATCGTCGAGTCCGTTTAGTATCAATCAAAATTTAAATTATTACTATACGCTAAGCGACAAGCATATTTTTGCATTCGAAGTTCAGCATTTGTGGCAAGACGAAGATCCGTTTTATAATGCTATTATTGAGGAGAAATCTACTTACGATAATACAGCAGATATTTTAGGTTTGGATATGGATCAGATTAACTACAACGTGAATCAAGATAAGCGCGTAAAGTCTAATCAGATGGATGCTAAAGTCGATTATTTTAATGTGCTGAATACAAAAAGCAATTTAAATTTTACGTTAGGAACAATCTATAGCCATCAGGCTTTTAACTCTAATATTTTTCAATTGTTAGACAGTGGCGAAAGTTATCAACCTACACCTACAGTAAATGATGGTTTAGTCGAAAACGACATCGAATATGGGTTTTTAGATTTGTATGTTGGGCTTCATTATACTTTAAAAGCAGGCATGTTTACTTTTACGCCGGGAGCAACGATACATGCTTATAATACCGATAATACCCAGTTTGGTGTAAAGTACAATAACGACTTTTTTAAAATATTACCCGATTTTGATGCGCGAATTCAGTTGAAAAAGAGCGAACAAATTGTGTTGACCTATAACATGCAAACACAATTTACAGATGTTACCCAATTGGCTAGAGGTTTGGTTATGAATGGATATAACTCGTTTTTTAGTGGTAACGAATCGCTAGATAATGCTTTGTCTCATAATCTTAGATTGTCTTATTCTAGCTTCAATATGTTTAATTATACCAATGTTTTTGCCAATATTAATTATAACAAAAGTATCGATCAGATTCGTAATATCACTAATTTTGAAAGTGTAATTCGGTCGAATTCCCCTTTTAATTCGGCTTATGCTGACGAAACTTTGTCTGCTAATGGACGTTTTCAGAAGCGTTTTGGAAAGTTTCAAGCTTCTGCCAATGGGCGTTTTAGTTATTCTAAATTCAATCAGTTTATTCAAAATATAAGATCGGTAAACGAAAATTATACTCAAAATTATGGTTTGGAGTTAAGAACGAATTTTAGAGAAGCCCCAAATTTTGAAATTGGATACAATTACAGCATTCAGGATAACGATCAAGGCGATACGAGAACTAAATTTTATACCTCGGCGCCAAGAGCAGAGTTTGATGCTTTAATATGGAAGGTTTTAACCTTTAAAACCGATTATACGTATAATAATTTTAAAAATGAAAGTGAAACGCTTAATACTTACGAATTTTGGAATGCTTCTTTAGCATACAGAAAAGATAAAGACAGTAAGTGGGAATTTGAGTTAAAGGCAACTAACCTTTTAAATACCAAAGCGCAAAGCCAAAGTAGTGCTAACGATGTGTCTGTAAGGGCTACAGATTATATTATACAGCCGCGATATGTAACCTTGCGTGCTATATATTCGTTGTAAAATGAAGGTCTTTAGCTTCATTATCAGGATGTAAGATTGTAAAGGTGAAAATTGATGCGTTTTTTGTTTGATACAAATAAAAAAGTGTGGTATATTTGCACCCGGTTTTGGGAAGATACTCAAGCGGCCAACGAGGGCAGACTGTAAATCTGCTGACTATGTCTTCGCAGGTTCGAATCCTGCTCTTCCCACGAAAAGCAAGCTATATAGCTTGCTTTTTTTGTTTGATTCCTTTAAATGCCATATCTTGCCAGCTACGAAAAATTTCAAAATAAATTATTTTATCAGTAATGACATTAACTAAAAACAAAAAAGTATTTGTTTCTGGCTGTTTCGACATGTTACATAGTGGGCATGTTGCTTTTTTTAAAGAAGCTGCGAGTTTTGGCGATTTGTATGTAGGAATCGGATCGGATGCTACGATCGAAGAGTTAAAAGGGCGCCACACAATCAATTCTGAGCAAGAACGCTTGTACATGATAAATGCGATTAAGCATGTAAAGCAGGCTTTTGTAAATTCTGGATCTGGCATGTTAGACTTTGAAGCCGATTTAAAAGCATTGCAACCAGATTTTTTTGTTGTTAATGAAGATGGATATTCGCCAGATAAAGAGGAACTGTGTAATGCCTTAAACATAGAGTTACACGTGTTACAACGTATTCCAGATGCAGGTTTGCCTGAACGTTCTACAACAGCCATTAGAACATCGGCGGGTAATTGTTCTTTACCTTATCGAATAGATTTGGCTGGAACGTGGATCGATCAGCCGTATGTTTCTAAATATCATCCGGGATGGGCTTTAACTGTGTCTTTAGAGCCAATTATAGAGTATAACGAGCGTTGTGGTATGTCTACCTCTACTCGTAATGCAGCTAAAAAAATATGGCCATATTATCTGCCATTAGAGAAGCCGCAAAAACTGGCGGAAATTTTATTTAAATTCGAAAACACACCAGGATCTACATTAATATCAGGCGCGCAAGATGCCATTGGTATTTGTATGCCAGGTTTGGTTAGACATTATTACGATAATGCCTATTGGCCATTAAAATTTGAATCTATTCACGACGAGTCTATTTTATCTTGGTTAGAAGCGCATATTAGTATGGCTTTGCTTTGGCCAAGAGAAAAGGATTTGGATTTATTAAAAGAAACCTACATTACAGAATCTAATGTGAAGGCGCTGGCGCTGGCAGCCGATGCTGTATGGGATGCTATAAAAGCTAAGGATTTAAAGCAGTTTGCAGCAGGCTTTTTAGAGTCTTTTAATGCGCAAACAACAATGTTCCCCGCTATGGTAAACGCTAAGGTTAATAAAGAAATAGAAAAATATAAAGATAAAGCCTTGGCTTGGAAATTAGCTGGTGCTGGTGGTGGCGGTTATCTAATTTTAGTATCGGAACAACCAATAGAAGGCACTATGCGCATTAATATCCGTAGAAAAGATATTGTTTTGTAAAGAGAAGAAAGAGATGTTTTTTTCGGTGTATTAAACAATACGTTTTATAGTATAATTTAATATTTATATATCAAGGGGATTCTAGAAGTAGAATCCCTTTTTTAATTATTAGATAGTTTGTAATTGATCATTTGGTAAATGAGTGCGCTCTTTTGGAATGAATTCTATAAAATTGACCAAATTAGAGGAAGATATTTGTTGATTGTTTATTCTTTAGTGATTTTCTTCTTTTTGTTAATTATGTTCAATAATTTATGAAAAATCATATATTATGTTAATATAGTCTTATGTTCTGCTAATATTAACTTTCTGTTACGATAAATTTTAAAATAAGTTTACAAAGGAATAATTACACGTAAATAAGTGTAATTATAACACTTATTAATTAACAAACCAAAATATCGTATTATGAAATTAACTAAAAGTTGTTTTTATCCTAAAGGAAAAGGATGTTTACAAAGGAGTTCTTTTATTCTCTTATTTTTTATTTTAATAGGCTTTACTTCATTTGCTCAGGAAGAAATAAGGGGTAAAGTTGTTGATAATAATTTTATACCCATTGCAGGCGTTTCAGTGAAGGAGAAGGATGTACAAAATGGAGTGATTACGGATTTTGATGGTGATTTTAATCTTACCACTACTACCAATGATGCTGTTTTGGTATTTTCTTATATGGGGTTTGAAACTCAAGAGCTGCAATTGAACGATTCTGAGGTGCACCATATAGTGATGCAAGAAAATTTAGAAGAATTAAAAGAGGTTGTTATTATTGGTTTTGGGACTCAAAATAGGGAGGAGGTTACTGCTGCCATAGCGACTGTCAAATCAGAGGAGTTTGTTCAAGGAAACGTTAAGGATGCTGCTCAATTAATTCAGGGGAAAGTGGCTGGATTAACAATTTCATCTCCCTCGGGAGATCCTACAGAAGGGTCTCAAGTAAAACTGAGGGGAACTTCTTCTCTTACTGGAGGAACTGACCCCTTGGTTTTAGTGGATGGTGTTCCTGGAAATTTAAATACAGTAGCCCCCGAAGATATAGAGTCTATAGATGTGTTAAAAGATGGTTCGGCTACTGCAATTTATGGTACAAGAGGTACAAATGGCGTTATTATTATCACTACTAAAAAAGGAAATTATAGCACAAAACCAACAATAGATTATAATGGTTATACTTCTCTTTCAACAATAGCTAATAAAATGAATTTTTTAAATGCAAGCGAATTAAGGGAGAAATATGCTGAAGGTTATAATTTTATAGGAGCGAATGTTCAGGATTTTGGTGAAGATACAGATTGGTTAGATTTAATAACAAGAGATGCATTAAGTCAAGTTCATAACTTAATTTTTCGAGGAGGGAATGATGTTACTAATTTAACAGCATCCTTAAACTATAGAGATTTAGAAGGTATTTTTATAAAATCAGAAACGGAGAAATATACGGGGAGAATAAGTGTTAATCATGCTATGTTTGATAAAAAACTAAAAACAAATGTATCAATTATAGCGAGTGAGCAAGTTTATAATGCATTAGGAGATGGAACAAGTTTTAACCCTTATATTTATAGACAAGCAATAATTCGTAACCCGACAGAGCCGGTAAGAAACGAAGATGGTTCATGGTACGAAAGAGATGTATATTTTTACGATAATCCAGTTGGCTATATAGAGGAAACTATAGGGGAGAACAGGTATAGAAATTTAAGATTAGATTTAAGTCTTAGTTATGAGTTAAATGATAATTTAGAAATAAAAGGATTATATACAAGGAAGGGAAACTCTAATATTAGAGGATTTTATCAAACTAAAAACCATGTGTCAACTGTAAAATATGGGCAAGATGGTTTTGCCTCCCGTGGGACAGATGATTATAGAGGTAACTATGGGCAATTAACTTTAGATTATAAACAAACTTTTGGAAAACATACAGTAACAGGTTTGTTGGGTTATAATTACGAAGATAATGTGAATGAAGGATTTTGGTCTACAAATAGAAGGTTTCCAACAGATGCATTTACATATAATAATATAGGCTCAGGGTTAGGATTGCAATTGGGTGAAGCAGGAATGGGAAGTTATAAGAATTCTGATAAATTAATAGCTTTTTTTGGAAGAATAACATATAACTACGACGATAGATTTTTATTATTGGCTAGTTTAAGACACGAAGGTTCATCGCGATTTGGAGATAATATGGATGGGGCGGACAAAGTGAGCCACCCTCGGCGGGTCAAACTGAGCATAGTAAACTAAGTGCTCAAAATCGATTCATTTGTGTTTAAATTTAGTGTTATTTTTTTAATTTTTTACGCATAGATT
>JAUIBP010000015.1 GCA_030427735.1 Bacteroidia bacterium
CGTTATAGGTCATCTCTATCTGGTAGGCACAGTGGCTGGTCTGCCAGGTAAAGGTATAGGTACCTGGATAGGTAAACCCACTGATAGTGGTGGTGTTGCTGTTGGCATCTTCGAAGAGGACCTCCCCCGGGTTGTCCTCGCTGGCGATCCATGTACCGGTACCATTGGCGCTTACCTGTGCCACGGGATCGGTACAGTCAACCTGGCTAGGTGCTGATACGATCTGGTTGTTGGCATATACACGGACATCGTCTAGTAGGTTGCCTATGGTTTCTGTAGATTCGGCAGCTCTAAAAATAAAGCGGGTGGTGTCTTGTCCTTCAGGAACTTGATATGCTCCAGAGATAAGTTCCCAAGACCAACCGCCTAGATTTTCGGTCACTAAGGCATATGGTCCTTCTTTAGGGCCTGCCCATAGTTCAATTCTTCCACCTTCAAATCTAGTATAATGTCTGAAACTGTATTCTAGTAAGGTGATTTCAGAAGTGTCGAAATCGCGATATAGGCCTGTAATATTTCCTGCGCTAGGATTTGCATTTTCGTCGTAAGTTAACTGTACGCATTGTCCGCCTTCGTATGGGTGAAAACCTGGAGCGTTAATACCTAACCACATAAAAAGATAATTGTTTTCGCTAAGGTTTTGTCTCCATCCAGGTACGACTTCTAAGCTGGTAATATTACGAACCGCATTAAATTCTGTCGCTACAGGTTCTTCAAACCCACCGTTTACGGCAAAATTAAAATCGCATAAATCGCTAGGTGTGGTAGCACATAAATTAAAGGTTCTAAAATGCTCGTTATCGCTATTTAAGGTTAAGCGCATTTTGTAGTTTTCGCCAGAAATTAATTTTGAAGCATGCATGGCAACCAATACATTGTCGTAGGTACACACGATTTCTTCTAACGAATTTCCAAGGTCTTTGTATAACGTCATGGTTATTGAAGGGAAAGGCATTTCTCCACTTGTGTAGTAGAAATTACCTTGGAAGCCTTTAATTTCGAAAATATGCGCAGACGATTTTGCTGTAAAATTGAACCAAACGTCGCGTTGGTTTTCGCCTTCACAGCTCATAGCTTCTGGAGATACAGAGGCGTTAATGAAGGTGATTTCGGATGCCATTTCTATACAACTATCGCTATCGTTTATAGGTAGATTTATAGCTGTAGAAGCATCGTCGTTACGAACAAATACATACGGTCCTGCCCAATAACTACTTTCGTTTTCGTTACAAACAGCTCTTACAAAATACTCGTAAGTTGCAGCATTTGTATTTCTATAATCGGCTTCTGTTGGTATGTAAGATGGTGAGCTTACAAGTATTCCAGATTGTGGTACTGTACCGTTATTAAGCGGTTGGATAGCAACTTCCCATTGGGTTTCGTCGCCAGCTGGTGTCCACGATAATTCGGTAGTGGCACTAGCTGTTAAATCGGTAGGTTGCGGACAAGCAACCTCGCCACAAATTGTCATCCCCGAATAAATGGTACGTTTAGGGGTCATTCCAGATTCTGGACTTGAGTACACCAGATTGCCATCGTGGTCTAAAATATCGACTTTAAAGTTTTGATATTGTTCAGCATTGCTTCCGATAGTCCAGAAGTAGGCAGAAAATTCTGTACCATTACACAGGTTAACAATAAACTCTTCCTGCTCTTGATTTCTTCCAAAATATAGTGTTTGGGTTATTTGATTGTTTTGTGATATTTGCAATTCTGATGATAAACCATAATCTGATGATAATACAAAGGTGTATTGACATAAGTTGTCGAACGGACATTTGGTTATAACCTCTAAAGGATCTGACCATGCACTGAAAGTATCGCTACAAACCGAACGCACATACACATTGTAAATTGTAGATGCTGTAAGTCCTGTTATAGTAAAGGGATTTGTTGTTGCTTGGTATAAGTATTCTTCGGCAACATCGCCAGTAGGAGCAGGCTCGCCTTCGGGTAGTACAGCGATTTCCCAAGGGCCTTCGCTTCCATTGTTTTCCCAAGTAGCTTCAATTGTTGTATCGGTAATGTTTACAGTAGTTATGTTAGTGGGTTCGGTACAATCGTCTGCATCTTCAATAAATACATTGTCTATTAAAAGCATTTGGCCTTTAGACGGCCCTCCTGTTGGAGCATAAGGAATGTGGAAAGCAATGTTGATGTCTCCTGTTATACCTTCTGGGAAATTAATGACTTTTACTTTGTATTCGGTATTGTTAATGTCTATCGGGTCGTCGTTAGAGTCGTATAACACAGTGGTAAACTGACTCACTTCTGGTCCGTTAGTAGACAATAGTATTTCGAGGTCTTCTTTGTAATAATCGTCGTAAACACGGTAGTAGTAACGTAAACGTTGATTTTCTGTAATTGTAATGGTAGGCGATATTAACCAGTCGTCTGTTTGGCCCTGTTTACCTGTAAATACAGCAGCAGATTGGTCGCCTTCGTACATTAAAAAGGCATTGTCGGTATCCCAAGTATCTAAATCGCCATTTTGATCGATAACTGTCCAGCAGCTTTCGGTTTGAGAATCGGAATCGAAGCTTTCAAAAAACGGTGTAGTTATAGGAGAACAACTTGTTTTAAATTCGAGCGGCCCGAACCATTCGCTGGTGCCATTGTTAGTACAAACCGATTGTACATAAAATTCGTAAGCCGTATCTGGTGTTAGGTTTTCTGCGGTATAGGTTGTACTGGTTACAGCAATACCTTCGCCGTTTGCTGGAGTTTGTCCTCCTGCTTCTTGTACCACGACGTTCCATGCTTCTTCTTGATATCCAGTAGTCCAAGAAAAGCTTGCTGTGGTATGCCCTAAACTTTCTAAGTTTAAATTGCTAGGGATTGGACAAGGTGGTGCATCGGTAATGCTTACATCGTCTATATTTAATACTGTGGCAGATCCGGAGAAGTCTTCTGGAACTTTAAATGCAACGAAAATAGTACCGTTTCCTTCAATAATTACAGATTTTTCGATGTAACCTGAATGGCTGAACGTTTCGCCAGGTACAATAACTTGATTAAAGCTTGATGGGTTACTATTTGTTGTAGACATAAGCACTTCTAAACCATGACGAGCTGGAGTTACAGAACCTAACCATTCTAATTTTTCGGCACGGTATTTAAACGATAGTTGCTTAGCGCCTTCAATAGTTATGGCAGGCGTAATTAAGTAACTGGATTTGTCGCTACCGCTAAGCTCGGTATGCGTGTTTGTCATAGCCCAACCGCCAGTAGGTTGCCAACAATATTTTTGAGTGTTTTCGTCGGTATCATCAAAACTTTCTACAAAAGGTGTGTCGTACGATACACAAGTGGTTTGAAAGTTAGAAGGACCTACCCAGAAACTTTGGTCGTTGTCTGCGCAATAAGCACGAACATAAAATTCGTAACGTGTGCCAGGCTCTAAGTCAGTAAGCATGTATGGTGCATTTTGAGATACTAAGATACCGCTACCTGTTGGCTCGCCCGTACCTTGTTCTTGCACCACAAGTTCCCATTGGGTTTCGCTGCCTCCTTTGGTCCAGAATAACCAAGCCGAAGTTTCGGTGACATTTAGGCTGAATAGGTTAGTAGGTACAGGACAAGTAGGTACATTTTCTACAGTAACATCGTCTATAGCAAATCTAAAAGCAGTTTCCTGTGTATTAGGTTGTACTACAAAAGCAATGTTTACATCTCCTACAATGTCTTCTGGAATTTCGATTAGTACCGATTGGAACGAAGTATTGCTAATTTGTGTTTCTGGCACTAAAGTGGTGGTGAAATTTTCGACACCAATTCCTGTAGTCGATAATTTAACGGTGTAACTAGAAATACCACGAGTAGCTCTAAAACTGTATAGTAATTGTTTGGCTGTACCATCGAAATGTAAACGAGGCGATACAAAATAATCGTGATTTTGATTTTGAGCCGTTTCTGTGAGTATAGTAGGGTAGCCTCCTATATAATTCCAAGTAGTGCCATCGTTGTTGGCGTCTAAAACAGTCCAACAAGCTTCAGGAGTATCGTTGGTAGCTGTAGCAAAATTGGTGGTATATCTGCCATCTATTGTTTCGCATTGGGTTGTAAAAGCAAACGGTTCGCGCCAATCGCCCCCATTTTGATCGCATACAGAGCGAATATAAAAATCGTAAGCTGTACCAGGTTGTAAACCTGTGTTTATTACATTGTTGGTGTTGTTGCTTGTAGTTGAAATACCGCTGGTAGGGGCCCCAGATCCAGAAGGAACAATGGCATACTCCCAAGAATTCGCAAATCCACCTTCGTTATCCCAAGACAATGTAATACTGTCTTTGGTAAGGCTATGATACGTAATCTCGTTTGGAGGTGCACACGGTGCGCTTTTAATTTCTAAATTGAAACAAATACCTGCAGTAGAAATAAGTTCTGATGATACTAGAATCATGTAAGTATTTCCTGCTTCTACTAAAAAGTTTTTAATAGTGGCAGGAGTAAAACCTTCTGTTGTGATAACACCAGCAAGACAACTAACCCCAACATTTTCGCAGCCATCGTAAATTAAAAGGGAGCTTCGTCCATTATAACATTGGTTGGTGCTGTTCCCACCAGTAAGTGTTGTTTGTGTTAAGTTGATTAAACCATCTTCTTCCGGAGTGTATGCAATAAAAACTTTGTCTCCGTTTAAATAATTGGTATTACCAGAACCAGTAATACAATTAGAACCTGCTGTAGTGTAAGTAACAGCATTATTTACCCAATTAGATAAGTTGTCTTCTAAAACATAAGGTGTACTAAGGTCTGTAAGTTCTATCGGGTAATCGCAACTCATACCGTAACGTAAGGTTTTAAAACTTACAGGGCCTGTCCATGTACTTTTCGAGCTATTGTCGCAAATGGCAGAAAGGTAGATATCGAATTCGGTATTGCTGTCTAAGTTTTCTAGTTGGTAAGAGGTTCCTGTAATTTGTATACCTGACTCGGCAGGAGTGCCCCCTTGTGGTAAAATTTGGATTTCGAATTGGTTTGCAGAAGGGTGTGTCCATTCTACCAAAGCTTCACTAACTGTAATGTCGCTAATGCTTATGGTGGTGTCATCAACCGTAGGGCAGCTTTCTACAACTGCAAAATCATCTATAAACCATTCGTCTCCCGAAGGCGTGGCTCCTGTTTGTGTATTTTTAGCTACAAATGCCAGATACACTTGAAAACCTGCAGGTAGCTCTGGGAGTTTAATAACCTTTTTCTCGTATTCGGTTTGTTCGTTAAGGTTTAAATTACTTTCGGTGTAGGTTTGTAAGGTGGTATTAAAACCGTTAATGTCGGGTTGCGTTGCTGTAGACAGGCGCACTTCGTAAGTAGCTCCTAAATCGGCTTCGTTACCTTGTTTGGTGTAAAAATGTATTTCGCCATTTTCTGGAACTGTAAACTGGGGTGTTACCAGAAAATATTGCGCCGTATTGTCTTGCCCAATATTGTCTAATGCAGGATTTACAGAAACGGCATTAGTGGCATTATAGCCATTGGTTGTAGCGCTCCATTGTGTGTTGGCATTCGAGGTACGGATTTGAGTCCAAGTAGACGGAATGCCATTCTCGAAGTTTTCCGAAACTTGAGCTTGCGAATGGTTAAAAAAGGCTAACGAAAACGCAAGCGCTAAAACAAAATGCCAGCTGCTAATATTGCGCTGGAATTGCTTTGTTTTTGAATGATAAAAGAGATTGTGTTTTGCTGTAAAATTATACAGCAGTTTTCTCAGGTTCGACATTTTTTGGGATAATTAGGATTGTATTCCAAATTAACCACACTTGCTTTAATATTAAAAGTACTATACTTTGCGTTTTGCTGAAAATTTAAAAGATAAAAAAACTTATAATTAATTGTTGTTTAGTTACTTAAGATTAAAATGTTTTATGAAGTGGTTGAAGCGTTGAATTTAATATCTTGTAAGTTTTTCACGCGTTTTTGTAAGGTGTTGATGGTTTTTTTGTTGCGTTTTAACAAGAAAAATACTATTAAAAGAAATAGTGTAACACCAGAAATTATCCATTGAATGTAATACACCAATTGCGATTCTAAGGTTTCAATTTGTTCGGTTTGGTTAAGGTGTATTTGGTCTAAAGAATCGCTAATGGAATTGCGTTCGGATTCTTTAATTTTTTGTTGTGTCTTTAAAAATAAGTCAAAATATTTTTGGTAATCGTCCCATTGGTTTAAGGCCAAATACGTTTCGTAAAGCCCTTTGTAAAGCCCTAAATTTAATATTAAATCGCCAACCTTACTAGAGCGTTTCAAACCATCGTGAAGCAGTGTTGTGGCCATATTGTAATCGCCTTCTAACATATATACTTCTGCTAAGCCTTTTTGAGCAAAGGCTATTAAACTAGCGGCATCGGCATCTTTGCCATAAGTTATGGCCTTATTAAAGTTAATTTTAGCTTCGTTGTAATTGGCTTGTAATGTATTGCAATTACCCATATTGTAAAACACAATACTTAAATTGGTGTAGTAGCTATTGTTACTAATAGATAAGAATTCTGCAATGCTTTTGTTGAAATAGTCTAAAGCAATATCGCAGTTTAAATTCTCTTTGTAAATAAAACCTTTTACAGCGTAACTGTTGGCTAAAAATTTACGTACGGGATCGTGTTTTGGGTAAAGACTTGTAAGGTGTTCTGTTTTTTCGATATACTCTAAAGACTTGTCATAAATTTTAAGCTGTTGGTATATGGTGCCCATTCTAAACATAATCTCTATTTGTAACGTAGGCTCGTTAATTGTTTTAGACAAAGAATTTGCTTTTTCTATATATTCTAAAGCTTGTTGGTAATCTCTCTTAGAGGTGTAAGCCAACGACACCAACATAAGGGCTTTTACACGTGTTTTTTGCGTATAGTTATTATTGTCGTAAATAGAATTCCCCAGCGTTATTGCATCGTCTGGATTTTCGTAAACACTATTAAAACTTGAGTTTATAGTGGCATCGATATCTTGAATGCTGCCATTATCGGCTGCCAGTACTGTAACTGTATTTATGATGCTAAATAAAACGAATACAAGGTATTTGGTGTGGTTTGTTATCATGCTACATCTTGGTTTGTATAGGTTTCATCATCGTCGTCTTCTACTTTTTTAACCATACTTTTTTGTTCTTTTTTAATCAAGTTTATAAACGTTGCAGGAGACATACCGACTATGGTTTTAAAAACTGTAGTAAAATTACTGTGCGAGGAGAAGCCACATTCTTCTGCCAAATAGCTAATCTTATAATTTACATAATTAGAGTCGTGTTGTAATTTCTTAATAATGTAATCTATTCTGAGTTTATTTATAAAGGTGTTAAAATTGTCGTTGTAATGCTTGTTTATAACCTCTGACAAGTATCTGGTATTGGTTTCGAATTTTCCGGCTAATACCGAGAGTGACATGTCTTTGTTTAAGAATTTTGTAGAATTCTCGAAGGCATTAAGTTTGGCTAGTAAGGCTTGTTCTGTTTCTTCGGAAATGACTAAGCTTTTTGTTTTAGGCTTGCTAACAGGCGCGGGTTTTAATTTTAAGAAATTCGTGCGACTAATTTCTAGATAGTTGATAATTTCTTTTAAGCGTTTTTTTCGGTTTTCGCTTTTTAAAATAACGATGCAACACACCAATACCAGTACAAAACATGCAGCAAGAACAATTTGTTTTAACCAATTTAGTTCTGTGGCTTTAGCCGTAATGTTTAAGTTGTCTTGTAGTTGGGTCTTGTTGAAAAGTGTATTTATCGATTCCTGCTCCATCAATTCAATTTGATTTCTTAATAACAGAAACTCATCGTTGTAGACTTTGTATTGACTTTTTTTGTTTAAGGCGATGTTAATTACCGATAAATCTTTATAAATATGCATTAATAAAGACGGGTTATTTATTACCGAAGCATAACGCATAGCGATAAACAGTGTCATTTCACTTTCTTTAAAATTACGTTGTTTTAGAAGTAAATTTTCGAGTTCGGAATAAATGAGGGTTTCTTTATAAATATTATTATAGGTGATGTTTTGAGTTAATTGTAACGCTTTTTTTATGTAAACATCGGCCGAATCTATAACCGATAAATTGTTGAATGCTTTCGACTTAGCCAAGTAGTAATCCATTTGGACTTCAGAGTCTGTGCTAGCAGCGATATACTGTTTTAATTGGGGCTGGTTAAGAAGGTTTAAGGCGCTTTTGGTATCTCTTTTACTAAGTAATAAAGCAACATCTTGCAGTGTTACTTGAGTTAATTGTGCGGTTTTATCTTTAAAATTTGTTTGTTTTTGCGCTGCTACTCTTGCTATATTTAAGTAGTGCGCTGCTTGTTTGTAGAGTGCTAATTCGTTTAAAAGTTTCGATTTAAGAATGTTAAGTTCGATAAGTGTTTTGGTGTCCGATTGTAGAATATTATCATCTATTTCGAAAGCATGAATTATGGCTTGTTGGTATTGTCCTTTTACAAAATAGCTGTTGGCTAACAATACGTTAGGTACAAGTTGGTCTTGGGGCGTATCGGTACTTTTTAGTAAATGTTCGGCTATTTTTATAGCTTCATCGGGATCGGAATGTACCAATTGTTTTGCTTTTTGTACTAAATCGCCTTCTTGTGAAAACAAAAATTGCTGTGCAAAAAGGAGTGTACAGGCAAAAACTACCAGGTACCTACTAGAATTAGGGGTGCTTAGCTTCATTAGTCAATTAAAAAAACAAGTTAGGGGTTAATTGTTTTCTCTTTTACAAATATAGTATTAATCTTCTTTTAACATAATTTTAGCAAATAATTTACTTTGGTGCGGCGGTTTTTTTGTTAAAAAATTAAAATGAATCGATTTTATTATGAAAACAAAAAAAATAGGGCAGCTAAATTGCTGCCCTATTAATGGAACTCATTGTAATTAATATTTGCTAATTTACTTTTTGATAACTTTAATAGTTTTAGTAGCGTTATTAATATCCACTTTTACAAAGTATACTCCATTTTGTAAATCGGTCATAGAAAGGGTAGCTTTTAAGCTTTTTGGTTGTAATTGTGCTACCTCTTGTCCAAGCATGTTAAATACACTTATTTTAGAAATGTTAGATTTCGCTTCAATTGTAAAGTCGTTTACAATCGGGTTCGGGTAGTATTTAAATTCTGCTGTATTTTCTACGTTTTCTATGCTTAATGAAGCATCAGGATAAGCAAAGAAAGTAAAACCTGTAGTCTTAGCAGTATCGTGAATACTAATATAGTAAGTGGTACCAGCTTCTAAAGCAGCTGTTTTTTCACCAGATTGCCAACATGAAGTTAAACCTGCAATATTTTGTTGTAAATCTCCACATGTTCCGCTAAAGATAGAGAAGTTTGCAGTTTGGTCTGCTGGATCTTCTGCATCTGTTGAAAAGTTTAAATAATAATTGCCTGTATACTTTGGAGTAAAGCTGTACCATAGAGCAAACCTAGAAGTGTTACAGTTTTCGGCAGAAGGATAAGCGTTTTCTAAAGTGCCAGTAATGGCATTATTACCTTCATCATTTAAAGATTCTTCCATTGCAATAGCGCTAATACAACTGTTATTTGCTGCTGCGCCTTCAATATTCCAAACACATAAATCGAAATCTGATCCTGGCTCTGTGGTCGATGAGCGAACTGCAACATAATAAGTAGTTTCGCTATCTAAAGACAGCAAGATATTACTAGTTTGATTACAGTTAGTGCTTATTGCTGTTAATTCCCCGCAAGTACCACTATAGATGAAATAATTGGTAGATGGACCAGAGTTTTTGGTTAAATTAAATTCGTATAAACCTGTTGTTTCTGGATTAAATGTATACCAAACATCTGTATATTTTGCGTAGCTAGTGTCTTCGCATTGTGATTCTGCAGAACGGGTAGCTCCAATAGTCGATCCGTTGGTTTTGTTATCGCAAGTATCGTCTGTAGAGGCTGTTAATGCTATAGCATTAACACAGTCGTCGTTAGCAGGTGGAGCTGGAGGTGTTTTTAAACAGATGTCGTAGTTTTGTGCGTATTCACCACCAAGGTTAGTATAGTTTCTAATGTAATAGGTGTTTCCTATAGTTAACCCACTTACAGGTACATAGGCTCCAGTGGTACATAAAAGACTTGTAAACTCACCATCGCAAGTACCTTCTAAAATTTCGGTAGCCTGAATAGTTCCGCCTTCTCCAATGGCTGCTGTAATGTTAGAATATTCCAAAACAAGGCCTTCGCTAACAGCTACAAAGCTAAACCAAACATCGTTAGTTCCGCTAGTTCCACAAGCTGTTCCTGTAGCTTCAGAATGTGTTGCTCCCGCATTAGTAGCGCTTGTAATTAAGGTACAAGTTTGGTCGGTATTAATTTCTAAAGCTGTTGCTGAGTCGCAGTTATCGTTAGCTGGTGGGCAGTAATAGAATGTAGACGTTTGGGTGTTACATTCTGTACCATCGTTCGCTAAAGTAAAGTTTACAGTAGTACCGCTAGCATAAGGGCCCATAGTTACGATACCTGTTTCTGAAATGTCCGTTTTAGAGTTACCTTGATCGTCTGTTAAGGTTAAGGTTGTAGCGTCTCCAGTGTAGGTTACATCTACATCTACATTAAATTGTGCGTTATCGCAATCGGCAACTGGTGTTACACTAACGTGTGGGGCAATACAATCTTTTTTGGTAATTACTAAATTGTAACCAAACGTAGAGCTGGCACTTTTACTACTTACAACAACATAATACGTATTGTTGCCATATAGTAAAATGTCTGTAAGCTCTCTGTTATCGGCACCATAGTCATAGTCAGATCCTAAACATTCTGTGGCAGCACCAGGACAATCGTTTAATACCGCTAATACAGCACCTTTGTCCTCAGGATTGTTTTTTACTAAACTTAAGTCGATAGCAACGTCTTCGGTTGGTTCGATTTTGTAAATAACGTCGTTTCCACTAAAAGTGGTACATGGGTTGCTTGAATATAAATTTTCGAAGTTTGCGGTATTGGAACTATGAACATAAGGCGTGTCTCCTAAAGTTACTTCAAAAGGGTTGTCGCAAGTAGCTCCTTGTATAGGGGCGTTACGAGTTGTAAAGCTTATTCCTGTACAGTCGGTAGCATCTCCAAAATCGTTATAAGGTGTTACGGTTACATAGTACATGGTTTCGTAATCTAAACCAGTTACATCGTAGCTTGTTTCGGTAGTTTCTACAGCGTCTAATACGTCTGTTCCATCTGCAGTAGTCCCTACAGAAAGTTTGTAACCAGAAGCAAAACCAATGGCTTTATTCCATGAAATGGTAGTGCTAGGAGCAACTTCTATATTTGTAGCTTCGTTTTCTGGAGCTGTAATTGTAGTACAATTAGGTACAGTTGTAGATTCTTGATTTAAAGATATTTCATCCAAAATACAGAATAAAGAGGATTCACTAGCGTTTGTAAATACAAATCGTGCTTGAAAATTGCTTTCATCGGCAATTACCCCTGCATCGATAGAAGTACTAAAAGTAGCACAGGTTGTAGCGTCTTCGTAAGTAAAGCTGGAATCGTTCACGGTAGTAAGGTTAGTCCAAGTTTCTCCAGCATCTGTAGTATATTCTAATACTAAAGTTCCCCATGCTGTTGGAGGGGCTACGATGTTAGGGAAGAAGGTGCTTCCTTTATTTTCGTAAATGTTATAATTAAAACTAACGGTAAGTGCTGTGCCATTAGACGGGAATATTGGCATAGTAATAGTATTTGCAGTTTCCTTAGCTGCTAAAGACGCTAAGCTACTGCCCGTATCGGAGCATCTAAACCGTGAATGCACACTAGAATTTTCTGCGGTCCAATTTTCTGGTAATCCCGAGGTGTCAAAATTTTCTGAAATTTCGACCTGAGAGAATGCCGATGCACAAAAGAGTAACATCAAATAAAAGGTAATTTTCCTCATGTTAAATAATTAATTTTTGGTTGATAATTGTTTTTGGTGTGTTGGTTAAACCTTGTTTATTTATAAGCTCGGTTGTTGGTGGTTAAGCTTTAAAACGACACTTGGTTTTAACCTGTTCACATTCTAAAACTACTTACTCTTTTACAATATATATAAGGAAGCTCTTTTGTTTTTGCTGAAAATTAAAAGAAGAAAAATGTATTTAAAATCCTGTAAATTAGGTTTTTGTGATGAGTGTTGAAAATTATTTATAGGCTTTCAATTTTGTTTAGATTATTTAAATAATACGTGGATAACAAGAAAATAAATGTTCGCATACGCTGTTTTTTATTTTGTTTTAAAAGGAATAAAACTGAGTTTCTAGTAGTATGTGTTTTTTTTGGGCATCGTAAAGAATACCACACAATCAATCGTATTGAAAAATTTGTATTGTAGTTTTAAAAAAATAAATGAGCGTATGCAAAACAAATCTACAGTACAAGAAATAACATCGCGATTTGATAACGATGTAGAGCGGTTTTCGAATTTACAAACAGGGCAAGTATCTACTTTAGATGCTCAATTATCTTTAGAATTAATTACCGAAGCTGCAAAACGTTTAGTACCACATGCCGTTAATCTGTTGGATATTGGTTGTGGAGCTGGAAATTACACACTTAAAATGTTAGGTAAGTTGCCAGATTTAAACTGCACCTTAGTCGATTTAAGTAAACCCATGTTACATCGTGCTTTGCAACGCGTATCGTCGCTAACAGAACGTGCAGAAGTGATTCAGGGCGATATTCGTACAGTGGATTTACCCGAACAGCAATTTGATATTATTTTAGCTGGTGCAGTATTGCACCATTTACGTGATGATTCGGATTGGGAATTAACCTTTAAAAAACTGTATAACCTTTTAAAACCTGGAGGTTGTTTAATGATTTCCGATTTAATACTTCAAAATACTGCTGAGTTAAATACCCTGATTTGGGATAAATATGGCGATTATTTAGAAGCTATAGGTGGGCAGGATTACAAAAATAAAGTGTTGGATTACATTGCTAAAGAAGATTCCCCAAGGTCTATTATATATCAATTAGAATTAATGACATCTGTTGGATTTTCGAATGTAGATATCCTGCATAAAAATCTTTGTTTTGCGGCTTATGGAGGTGTAAAATAAAATGGGTTTTCAGATTAATTTGTACATTTAAGAGTTACTCTAAACAAAATTATAATGAAGAAGATAGGTAGTATTGTATTTTTAGTATTGTTTTGGGTTTGCAGCACTATAGCGCAAACATTCGAGGTTAGTTTTCCTTCAACAACAATGTCCGATTCCTTTTCTGGGCAGATACTTTTATATTTGTCTAAAGAAAACAAAACTCCTAAAGATGCTTTCCTTGCGTTAGAATTACCGCCTGTTTTTCGTATAGAGGTTAATCATTTAAATCCCAATCAATCAGTAATATATAACGATCAAGCGATGTCGTATCCGGTAGCACTGTCTGATATTGAGAGAGGAACTTATTATGTGCAAGCTGTTTTCGATAGAAATTTAGGTGGGCAAAATATTGCTAATAGTGCAGGTAATTTGTTTTCGGAGCCACAACAGGTGATATTAGACAAAAATTTCAATACAAAGTTTGTTTTGTCCTGTAATCAAATTGTTGAAGAACTTACATTTAAAGAAACATCACATTTGAAGGAATTGAGATTAAAATCGAACCTGTTAAGTACTTTCCATGATAAAGAAGTTTTTATTGCTGGTGCAGTAAGTTTACCAAAACATTATTTCGATAATCCTAACCAGTCTTACCCTGTAGTGTTTTCGGTGTTTGGATTTGGAGCTAATTATAAATTACATGCAGGAAAAGGAAAGTATAATTTTAATTCTTTGGCAGGATATCCAGCTATTGTAGTGTATTTAGATGGAAATTGTTCTGAAGGACATTCAACTTACGCCAATAGCGATATTAATGGGCCTTGGGGAGATGCATTGGTGCAAGAGTTTATTCCTGAATTGCAAAAACGTTATAGAACCAACGGTGCAAACATGGTTTTTGGACATAGTAGTGGCGGTTGGACGTCTTTATGGTTACAAATTAATTACCCTGAAACGTTTTCTGGAGCTTGGGCTAGTGCACCAGATCAAGTTGATTTTAGAAATTGGCAAGGGAAAAATATTTATGAAACCGATAACATGTTTTACGATGCTAATGGCAATCTTTTGGCAGATATCACAATGGCTGGCCGATTCCCGATTATTTCGGCTAAAGATTTATACAGGTTAGAGCATGTTGTTTACAGAGGAGAGCAGTTGCATTCTTTTGATGCGGTTTTTAGTAAGCGAGACGGAAATGGCAATATTATGCGTTTGGTAAACCCTACAGATGGTTCTATAAATAAAAGCGTATTGCCTATTTTTAAACGTTACGATTTGTCTTATCAATTACGTACAAATTGGGATGCATATAAGGATGCAGTATCAGGTAAAATACGTATTTCTATGGGAGAGCAAGATAATTTTCATTTACAGGAAGCATTGTATTTATTCGAAAAAGAAATGAAAATGTTACAGGCAGATATAGCTATAGAATATTTTCCAGGCGATCATTTTACGGTGTTTACAGACGATTATAAAAATAAAGGTCAGGCTTTTTTAGATGCTTGCTACAAAAAGTGGTTAAAGACCCAATAAAAGAGAACTTGAAATGCCTATCATTAAACACGATTTTTCAAGAAACCGATTTAAATAACGATGAAAAGTTCGAAAAACTAAAAAAACAACAGCGCAAAATTCATAAGCATGTTAGTAACGCCGTATCTATACAAATTGAAGGTTTGGTAAATAATAAATATTCGTTTAAAAATAGTCAGGTTTATCTCGATATCTTAGTACGTCATTTAGATGCTTCAGATGTGTTGTTGAATATCTTTATCATTGCGACACAAGATGAGGAAGCTTGGGATTTTTAATAAGGCTATCTTAAAACAATATAGATTGCAAATCCTACAACTAAAATAAAAACGACTATGCCAGCAACTATCGCCCAATAATGTACTGGTTTAATAGCTCTCTTTTTAATGGTTCTGTACAGGCGGTTTCTTAATGCTAATTGTAATTTTATGGTTTCGGGGTTTATTCCTTGGTGTTGCATTAACGAAAAATATGTATCTATAACCATTAGGTCTTCGTTTGTGGCTTTGTCTTTTTCGTATTTTCTGAGCAGCATTTTAAATATTTTCTCTTTCATGTATACCTTAATTTTAGTGATAGATGGTTTTGGGAATGCACAATACTTTCTTTACGTATTAGGTGTGTTAAGCGATTTCGATTTTAAAATGTCTAGCGCTTGTGTAAGATACTGTTCTACGTTTCTTATCGATACATTTTGTTGTTTGGCAATATCCTTACAACTCATATTATCTCGATATCGCAGTTTAAAAAATAGCAAGCAACGCTCGTAATTAGGGGTTTCTAAAAGTTGGTCTAAGGTTTCTAATAAATCCGATTTACTGTCTTGGTCTAAATGTAGCCGATCTTTACTGAATTGTAGAGCACACTCCACTTGTTGTAATTGATGAGGGTTGAAATCTAGAGTTCGCAATTTTTTAGAGCAATGTAGTTTTAAAGCTTTATTCAAGTAGGTGTCGTAGTCATTTGGAGCAATCAGTGCAAAATTGTGCCAAAATTCGGTAAAAACATCGCCAACCACTTGTTCTGCCAAGAGGGTATTTTGTAATGCATTGGCTGCAAATGCATATTGAATATGCCAATAGGCGTTATATACTTTTAAAAAGTCGGTTGCTTTTCCCATTAAAATGATTTAAAAATATGTAATGTAGCAGATTGGACTTACCTAAAGGTTTTAATAGCGTTATGTTTAGGTTAAAACTCGAAGAATTAATCTTAAACAAGTGTCAATAACAAAAACTTAATTGTAATGTGATGATAAATTGATAAAAAAGCTTGGAAATGAAGAAATTGAAGTATATTTAAACGTTTATAAATGAATGGTTTAAAAGCAGAAATTTAAGGGGTGTATTGGGTAACTCTCGAAACACTTAAATTTTGAAAACCAAGCGGCCGTTAATGTTTGCTTGGTGAAACACTTTTAAAAGATGAAAATAGATCGTAACATCTATAATTTCCTTCCTAACTTGAAGGATTATAAAATGATTGAAGCCGTTGATTTTCTTCCAGAAGAAAGCAACGAACGCTATCAAACCTATCGGCTAACGTATCAGTCGGTATCTCTACAACAAAAAACACTATACCTTCAATTTGATAATATAAAACAAAAAGCATCTTTTGGACTTTGGGGAGATGCTTATTTAAAAACCATTAGGCTGAATAACAGTAAACCAGAATAAAACCCTTCAAGTATTTTATGTGCTTGAAGGGTTTTTGTGTTAAGTGAAGTCTAAGTTTATAATTTCTCCAAACCTTCCGGAAACCATTCGCCTTTCAACACATTTTCTTTTGGCACATACATGCGTAAGGTTAAGTTAAACAATCCTTCCTTAGGTGATGGCAACCAATTGCTTTTTGGCCATTTCGAGTTATACTCTGGGGCGATGTATAGTTTTAAACTACCATCGGCTTCGTATTTAAATGGCGAGTAATTGTTGAAATTATAGCGATTCAAATCATTGTCTACCACACGATAATTAGGGAAATCCACTAAAATAACCGACCAAAAGCCGTTTACGTTTTTAACAGGTAAATTGTCGGGTGCAAATTGCAATTCATAGCTCTTGCCGTTACCAAGCGCTTCGCTATTGGCGTCTTTAGAAGCAATGAAATAAATCACTTCTTCCGAGGTGTTGGCCCAAATCCCAACAAAATTTGCTGAAGTACGGGTCCAATAATCACCAAAGTAATTTCCTGCCTTTAGGGTAGCTAACCAGCCATTTTTAAAACCACCAGCCTTGGTTGTCGCAAAAGTGATAAATTGCGGTAAAGCATCGGTTTTTATAATGGAATCTACTTTTGTAGCGTTGGTTTCAGATTCTGAAACATAAGCGCTAACCGATTTTACCAATTGCTGAATCGAATCGGTATGCGTCATTTTCGTGTCTGGCGTTTCTAAAAAAGCTTCAGTATAATTAAACAGATTGTGTCCCGGTGGTTGCTTGTTGGTAAACTTCGGAAAATCAAGCGTTGGGTCGATTTTTGGTGTTCCAGTAGCGCTTACTTTGAATTGTTGTTGTAAAGCGACAGCAGCTTTTAAATCGTCTTGTAACTCTACACGTGCTAACATTTTAATTTTTTTGTTTTCCATGTCAATGCGGTAAGCATTTTCTGGTAAATCCACTTCACTTCCTTTTAAACATAAAGCAAAAGTGCCGTACGGATGATCCGGATAATTACGTTCGTTAATGTTTACAATCACTTCGCCCCAACCGTCTAACAATTGTATGGTATAGTAACGGTCTTTAATTTCTGGGATTTCGATTAAGGTTGCCGAGTTTTCATCAATGGCAATCCAAGCTTCCATATAGGCCACGTCGAGATTCGGGTTAACGAAATCGGCTTTTCCGGCTTCGTTGTATTTAATGGTGTTGTACTCCAATCCGGTGCCTTCAAAATCCATTTGTTCTTGGCGCACCACCAAAGCCCGACTTAATAGATAGATGTAAGATTCTACAATATCATGGCTGCTTACTGTTTTAGCTTCTGTAGCTGGTTGTTTGGTTTCTTGTTTACAGGCGTTGAAGCTAAAGGCACCAACTAAAGTGAGTAGTAGAAGAAGGTATTTTTGTGTTTTCATAGGTTTGTTTTTTTAAGCCCACAAAGGGTTTTTAAGTCCTTTGTGGGGTATTTCAATATATTTCAGGATTGTATTATTTATTGAACAGCTGGTTTTAATTCGATTTGAACTTCAGCAATATGACCTTCAAACTTTGCAGGAGCCTTATAATTTTTGGTTACCGGAGAGCCTGTGTCTTCGCCAATTCCGAAGGTGTCAATACCATATCGTCCAGCTACGGTTTGTTCTACTCGCGCTTCACCTACTTTTTCATTATTGATAAAAAGCGTGAACAAACCACCGCTTCCTGGCTTACCACCATCATACTTAAAATCTATTTTAACGGAAGCCATTCCATTTGGCAATTTTTTGTTTGACGTAATGGTGGTATTGTCTTCAAAGAAATTGTAAAGGAAAGTCGGGTAGCCGTCTTTTACATAAAGTACATATCCGCCACCAAGACCGCCAATGGCATTGATAACCCCATTTTTATGTTTGGTGTCGGTTTCTAACAGCGCTTCCATGGTCCAAGAGGTGTTTTTTGTGTTTGGTGCGGCCGTTTCTGGCAAACGGGTAGCGCCTTCGTAAAAGGTGAACGATTTGCGATTACCTAGCGGTGAGGGTTTCGGAACGGTTAAGCGACCTGCACCACGATCGTCTAACGGATATACTTCATATTTTTCGGCCTCTTTATCGAAGAGTTTTTTAAGTTCTTCTAGTTTTTCTGGGTGTTGTTCGGCAATATCGACAGCTTCAGAAAAATCTTCTTCAATATTGTATAATTGCCATACTTCATTTTCGTAACCAGGCGCTACGTCTTGACGCCATGGCTTGGTGTGTTGGTGTGCTGCCACCCAGCCATCATGATAGATAGCCCGATTACTTAATACTTCAAAATATTGGGTGTTTCGAATTTCTTCAGCATTAGAATTTGTAAACGTAGAATAGAACGATTTTCCGGCAATAGGTTTTTGTTTTACACCATCTACATATTCTGGAAAACTGATAACAGTGGCTTCCATAATGGTAGGGACCACATCGATAACGTGTAAAAACTGAGAACGCATACCGCCTTTGTCTTTAATTACCTTAGGCCAAGTAACTACCATAGGGTTTCGAGAACCGCCAAAATGGGAAGCGACTTGTTTTACCCAAGGGAAGGGCGTGTTTCCAGCAAAAGCCCAACCTATCGGGAAGTGTGGTTCGGTTGTAGGGCCACCTATTTCGTCTGCTTTTTCAAGGTTTTCCTCTATGGTACTCGATATACCATTAAGGGCTTTTATTTCGTTAATAGTACCATCAACTCCACCTTCTGCACTAGCGCCATTGTCGCCAACAATATACATGATTAAGGTGTTGTCTGCATCTGGAAGTTCTCCAATGGCTTTTAGTAAACGGCCAACTTCATGATCGGTAAAGGCGAAATAACCCGCATAATTTTCATATAGCAACGTGTAGAATTTCTTTTGTTCCTCGTTAAGGCTATCCCATTCTGGAACATTTTCATTTCGTGGCGAAAGTTTAGCATCAGCAGGAATGATGCCCATTTTTTTCTGACGCTCGTATGTGATTTCACGCTCTTTGTCCCATCCGTGATCAAATTTTCCCTTGAATTTATCGCGCCATTCCTTGGTAACATGATGTGGTGCGTGCATAGCTCCTGGAGCGTAGTACATAAAGACGGGTTTTTCAGGCGACATCGATTTTTGAAGTTTTAGCCAATCTATCGCTCGATTGGTCATATCAGTCTGAAAATGATAGCCTTCTTCTGGTGTTTTTTCCGGTTCTACAGGGACGGTATTTTCAAAAATAACGGGATAATATTGGTGGGTTTCTCCCGCATTAAACCCATAGAAATAATCGAAACCTAAAGCGGTTGGCCAACGATCAAAAGGACCTGCAGCACTCGTTTCCCAATCGGGAGTATTATGGTTTTTGCCAAACCAAGCGGTGTTCATGCCATTGTTTTTTAAAACCTTTCCTACGGTGGCTGTACTACGCGGTATCAAGGTGCTGTAACTAGGGTATCCTGTGGCCCATTCTGCTAAAAAGCCATTGCCAGATTGATGGTGATTTCTTCCTGTAAGCAATGCAGCTCGTGTTGGTCCGCAAACTGCTGTAGTATGAAAGCGGTTGTAACGAAGACCTTGGGTTGCCAACGAGTCTAAATTTGGTGTGGGAATTGAACCTCCAAAGGTGCTGGTCATTCCAAAACCAACATCGTCTAAGAGAATAACAATAACATTTGGGGCGTCTTTGGGTGGGGTTGGCATCTTGGGCCAATCCATTTCCGAATCGGCATACGTTTTACCTATTTTACCATGAAATTCTGGATCATCGTACGGGAGTTTGTTGTTGGATTCGGTTTGCTTTGAATCGTTTTGATTTGTTGTTTCACTTTTTTGCTGACAAGAAAATAAGCAGCAGGTTATAAAGAATACCAAAGAGCGTGCAATAGTTTTTGTTTTCATAATGAGTCTATTTGGTGTATTGATTAATATTTTATGAGATGCTTACTAGATTTCGCAAAGATCTTGAAGGACTTTCTTCATTTTAATTATTTCAATTTCTCAATCGCTGGCAATTTATAAGTGCCATTTAGCGCTGGTTCTTGAGGAATATACATTCTGGCAATGATGTAAAACTCACCGTCTGGAGCTGGTAACCAGTTTTTCGCTTTATCACCTTCAGGTTTTTCTTTTTGAATGTACAGTGTTAAGGAGCCGTCTTTTCCATAACTTAAACCTTGTGTACGGTCGCCAATAGAATAGCGGTTTATTGGGTTTTTCACCATCAAACGCGTATCCGAATGGTACATGGTCATCGACCAAAAAGCATCTACAGGCGGTAGTTCATCAGCATCAAAATGTAAAATATATTGTTGTTGACTACCGTTTAAATTGTCATTGTCGGCATCGGCTTCAGCAATTGGATAAATGGCTTCTTCCGGACTGTTAGTGTAAATGAATTTGTAAGCCACTGCCGAACGAAATAAATAGTCCTGACCGTAATTCCCCATCGGTGGAATGTATTCCCAGCCGTCTTCACGATTCCCTAAACTATTGGCTTTATCAACCACTTGTTGGTGGCCGTTTGCAATTCCTTCTTGAATGGCTGTTTGAATATCAGGACTAAAATTCTTTAAATCGAAGGTTTGATACGGCCCGATATTAATTTTACTGAAACGCTTCATCATCGCAGTTTCGTCTTTAGTTGGCGATTGCCATTCTAAAAATTGATTCAGATAGGTGAATAATTTAGGTTTGGCATATAACGAATCGGCGTTGTAAATTGGGAAATTTGGTTTAAAATCTGTGGCTTTTGGTGCATCTGTTCCTAAAAAGGCACTTAAAGCATGTAGTTTCAATCCGTCTTGGATAGCAAATGCTTTTTTGTTGCCTGATTCGGTGCCGTCGGTAGCGGTTCGTGTGGCTAAAGCGACATAGCGACTTTTGGACACAATCACATCGTCAAACTTTCCCGCTGGAATGGATCCGTTATTATCAGGTCCAACAAGCACATAAGTACCACCATTTTTTCCTGTGGTTCGCGTACCGATGTAAGCAAAATTGTCGGTAAACATATCAACCAATTGAATAACAAAATAGGTGTCTCCTAATTTCGGAACTTCAATAACTAAAGGCTCATCACTTAAATCGGCCCAAGTGGTGGAGTAGAAGGTGTCGTTGTTTGGAGATACCACAGTGGTGTAATCGGGGTCGTATAATTTGCGTCCGTGTAAAAATTTATTGAAGCCAGAATAGGCTGGCGATTTTTCTGCAATGCACATCCCGAAAATGGCTTTGTAGTTTTCTACAATACCAAAACCGTAAACATAGGCTTCCTCGGCGATGGCTTTGGCTTCTGCGGCTGTTATGCTATTTATAGTTTGTGTGGATTGGGTAGAATCATTAGTTGTTGTTTGTTGTTGACAACCAGATAATAAAGCAGTTGCTAACACTAGACTTAAGAAGGTGGTTTTCATGGAAGGTTATTTAGTGTTTTTCTATATAAAAGTACAAAGCTTTTGGGAGATATGAAACACGAATAGAAAAATCAAACCCTCAAGGTTTTTTAAAACCTTGAGGGTTTATATTTAAGAAACAGGCAAACCTTTGCCTTGTTTTTTCATAATGCCCAGAAACGATTTGGCATCTAAATCAATTTTTTCGATGATTTTATTGTCTACAACTAGCACTTCACCTTCCAAAGCATTGGTAGTACTAGGAAAGAACACCACAGAGCTTGCTTCTTTTTCATCAATGAGAAGCCCAGGTTTATTGCCTACAGGCGTTTTCAACAAAACAGGAATGCGGTTGTCTGGTTTCGGACTTATTTTATTTTCTAAGTCGTTTTTATACTTGCTATACCCCGGAATAACATCCAATAACATGCCTTCAAACCAATTGTAAAATCTGATAAAACGAGGTAAGGTGGCTAAATAGCCAAAAACATAAAAAATAAGTAGTAATAATAAACCCGTTGTTACGGTGATGGAATACTTACCAAGAAAATCGTCTAAATGTAAATTGTGTGCAACGAATTTTCCTAAATGACTGACTTTATACCACAGTTTTTCTATCACTACAAATAGGATAAACAAAGGCAATAAATACATCATACCACTTACAATTTTATTGCGTGGTTTTTCTAGGCGTTTTTTGTAGTTGTATTCTTTCATGATTTTAGATGGTTTTGTCATTCTGAACTTGTTTAACTTCGTTAAATCTTCGATTTCAGAATCTCATAATTTAATACTTTTTTATTTTATACTTTCTGTGCGATGCTGAAACAAGTTCAGCAAGACGTTCGTTATTTTTTCGTCATTCTGAACTCGATTCAGAATTTCATTTATCATCACAAAATTACCTGCAACTGAAACACGGCTTCCCAAGTGCCAACAATATCAGGCCTTACGGCGTTATAAAACAATTGTGCTGCGGCACAATAAAATAATTTGGATTGACCTATTTTGAAGGTTTTTCCAGCGCCACCACCAAGAGGAAGTAAAAGCTGATCCCCACTTTCGGCCAGCCAATTGTTAACGATCGTAGCATTGCTTTCTAAAAACCAACCTTTAGGCAAATTGTAGTAGGTGAAATATTGAAAGTTAAAGGAATTCACTGCATTAGCGCCTTCACCGCCTAAGGACCAGTAATTCTGAATGACAAATCCACCAGAAAACGTTTCGCCTCCATGATTAAACAGGAATGAAGGTCCTAAACTCACACGATTGCTTCCAAGAACAGGTTCGGTTCGAGTTGGAAATTGAATGGCAGGCCCCACACCCCAACTGATGTTTCCCTTTTTTTGCATACTCGTAAAAAAACCGTTGAATAAAATATTTCCTAACCCGCCCGCGTGAGTTCTACCGCTTTCTTGGGTGGGCGTCGGGTAAATAGGAATATGACTGGTGGAATTATTTGCTGAAATAGATTGGAATGGAATAATAGTGTACGTTATCAGTTTCAGATTTTCACCTAGCCGAAATGGCCAAACAGGCTGTATAGAAAAGGATTGTGCCATACCGCCATCTATAGGTAATAAGACTTCTTGCAAATAAATACTGCGTAAGCCAGCTACAGGGTCTTGGCGTTTTTTGGCCATGTCTTCTACAGAGAGAGATTCTGGTTTGGTGTCTTGAGCGTAAGTATGAAAGCTAAGACATAAACATAAAGCAAGTAGTATGTTACGCATTTTAATGGACTTTAACTTTAAGCCCTCGTAGGGTTTCAAACCCTGCGAGGGCTATATGTATTTTGAATGTAAAGCTTATGCTTTTAAAATATTATTTCACTTTCTCAAAATCACCAACCTTATACGTTCTGTCAAAGAACGCTTGATCTGGCCCATAGAATCTAAATAGACTAAACCAACCTTTACCTGGTACGGTTTTGATGAAATTTTTGTAGCCTTCTGTGTTTTCTGGGCCAACGTAAAAGGTTACCGAACCATCTTCATTGTATTCTAAATCGTTCATGGTGTTTAAAGACGGATAATCTTGTCCTTCGGCAGCAACCCCCGATGCGGTTTCTGCATCGTAAATGGTAAGCGAGGTAAATAGTTTGGCTGGCATATTTGGAGGGAAAGTGATTTTGTATGTGTTTTCACCCATGAGGTAGTTACCATCACTGTCTTTGTAGGCATTACCATATTTTGCACCAAGCCCAACGATAGACGACATCATTCCGGTACTAATCGAGTAATGATTAATATACATGTGTGCTTTGGCATTTACATCGGTGTGTCCTGTTTTTCGATCTCTAAATTCTTCATCGATAAGGGTGTGCATAAAATCATCTAAATTGGTATGGGCATGCGCTACCCATTTGCGGTCTTTCCACCAAAGTCCATCTGGTTCTTCATCAAAATTACCTGAAATGGTTTTAGCCATTTTCCAAGCAGTTTCGGCAGCTTGTCCAAGTAATTCTTTTTCGCGTGCAGTCGGATTAAAATCAGCACCTTTTTTAATACCGATAGCCGCCATCATTCCATGCATATAGGGGTCGATATTATCTACACGATCACTTTGGATAAAACGGTTAAGCATTTCGTAATACGAAAAATCATGAGCAAAAAGGGCATCAGAATCGACGTCTGAGGCATGTTGAAAATCCATGGGTTTCGCTTCCCCTTCTAAAGGATATATTTTAATGCCTTCAACCCCTTTCACGCCCGGTTCTAAATCGTCAACCGATTTGAAAAAGCCACGTTGAAATATAAAAACGCCATTGGTTTTGCTGGTATATACATAGTAGTCTTTAGGTAATTTGCCCTTGTATCCCTCTGGAATAATCACATATTTACCTCCTTTACCGCGGTCTGGTCCAGGAAATCCGATATCTCCTAAAAAGTTGGTGCCATCTGGTTTTTCTGGTCCTACAAGGGGTCTGTGCCAAAAATCGTCTAACAATCCTTGTAACATAGGCGGGACATCCAATACTAAAGGCCCTGTTTTACTTAAATCGGCAAAGCCAAGGGCATAAATCACATCCGAATTAGGTGTGGTAATCACCGTGTTTGGTTTTAAGCGTTTTTCGAATACCGAAATCACGTTGTAGCCTTCGCCAAAGGTTTTACCTAAACCTTCTTTCATGGCGTACATATTTACCGCAGGTAGCGCCCATAAATAGACCTGTGTAGCACGCTGAAAATACAATTCTTCGGTTAAGGTTTTTGCTGAAGCCTCAGTAGGGTATCCTCCTGGCAATCGTAAATTGGCTAAGGTTTCGTAATGGTTTTCGGTTGAGGTAGTGGTGTCTGTATTCACCTTTTTCTCTGGTTGCTGGCAGGCGGTTAGTATAAGCGCTGCTGCAACAGTGGTTTTAATGAGGGTGTTTTTCATGAGTTATTTGTTTGTTGATGATTTCGTCATTCTGAATTTATTTCAGAATCTCATCATTTAATGTTTTTTTTAATTTATGCTTTCTGTGTGATGCTGAAACAAGTTCAGCATGACGTTCGTTATTCATTTCGTTATTCTGAACTCGATTCAGAATCTCAAATCTATTTAACCGTAAGCACTTTATGATTTTTTACAAAATCCTTACGGTACTCTACGATACTAGGCACCGAACTAGGTAAGTAACATCTAAATAATGCATTCCAGTTTTTCGGTACTTTAATGTTATTAATAGCATCATCGCCACCGTTAAAATTAAGGGTAATGCTTCCATCGGCATTTGGTTTGGCTTTGGTGGAATTGGTGTTAAACGGATTCGTAACCACCCAACCTTGTTCGTTGTAAATAGTAATAGACCAGTAAGCTGCGCGATCGTATTGTAAATCGGGTTTGTTAAAAGTCACGGAACTATGTTCGCCATTTTTAGCACCTTCATCGCCAGGAAGCACCACAAAATAATAGGCGTGTTTAGCAGGTAGTCCAGCCCAACCTGCGGTGTTAATCATTTGGTATTGTGGTGTCTTTATGTTTTTAATGTCATCTATAAAACCTTCTTCTATCACACCTTCGGTAATGGCTCTTTTAAGTAATTCGCCGCGAAGTGTATTAAACGAAGTTACGTCATATTTCACTTCTGAGGTATAAGGGTTAGCCGATCCGGCTTCAACTACAACGGCATCTTGGCGTTTACGCATGTCTTCCATACCTTTTTCGTCGTAAGTTCGTGGTCTGGTTCGCATAAAAAGGTAAACGTGATCGCCGTAACTTAAATCGTCTTTTGAAAATGATTTTGTTTCTCCAGGATAAACCACACCAATCGTTACCGAGTTTTCATCCAATACTTGTACAATTTGATACAAATCGTATTCAGGAACCGAAATCTTTAAGCCACCAGACACATCGTAAACGGCATAGGAATAAATGGCGTCAAAATTAGATCGGATTACAGTTTGATTATCTAAGTCGATACCATTGCGTTCATGTCTAAATTTATTGGGGCCGCTAATGATGGTTTCGGCTGCTAGGTATTTGGCAGTTTCGGCACGAACGACATTGTCCATGTTAACTGTTTCGCCACCTTCATCAATAAAAGCTGGGTTTATTGCTGTGGCTTCACCGTTTTTGCCTACACCCGTTTTAGCCTCTTCGTCCGGTGTTTCTGTTGGCTTGGTTAATTGCTCGGTTTCTTCTATTTGTGTTTGTGTTACTTCAGCTTCTTTTTTTTCGCTTTTGCAGGATGCAAGCAATAATATGAAGCAAAGGATGGTTATACTTGATAGTTTTTTCATTGGTCTTATTTTATGGTTTGTTTATTTATGTGTGATTACGCTTTTTGTGCGATGCTGAACTAAATTCAGCATGACGTTTTGTTGGCGAATTCGTCATTCTGAGCTTGACTCAGAATCTCATCATATTTTTTGTTTTATTACGTTTTCTTGTGTGATGCTGAAAACAAGTTCAGCATGACGTTCGTTATTTTTTCGTCATTCTGAACTCGATTCAGAATCTCACCATATTCAAAAATTTAAAGTTTCTAACTTTGGATTCATTTCTTTTATCAAATTTATCTTCCAATCTTTTTTCCAGTTTTTTGATTGTTTTTCTCTGGCAATAGCTTGTTTAATATCCGAAAATTGCTCAAAATAAATCAGGTCTTTAAGATTATATTTCTTGGTAAAAAGTGACCCGATTCCGTTTTGATGTTCTAGGATTCTTCTTTCTAAATTATTGGTAACACCAATGTAAAAAGTGGTTCTGTAGGTGTTAGTCAATATGTACACAAAGCTTGATTGCAAGGTTTTCTGTGTTATGTGATGCTGAAATCGAAGATTCAACGAAGTTAAACTAGTTCAGCATGACTTTTTGTTGTTTTCTCGTCATTCTGAGTTTATCTCAGAATCTCATTTAATTAAAATTACTTTATAGCTGGCAACGTATACTCCCCAGCCACTACACCTTCCGAAGGCATGTAAATTCTGAAGCAAATCCAAAAGGGTTGTGTTGGCATTAGCAGTTTATTATTCTGCTTTAGACTGTCGTATTGATCTTCTGGAGTGTAATAAATATCGAAGGTTTTTCCGTCTGTATTCAATTTGATTTCCGAATTACTAATCGTAGAACCTTTATCGGTTTTTAAATATTGATCGTCGCCATAAATGGTGATGGAGTAGAAACCTAGTTTAGGATCTTTCATTTCTGGGACTTGGTAAGTCACTTTATGCACTTTACTACCATCAAGCTCGTATTTTTCGGTTAGGTAAACCGCATCTTTATCGGGTAATAATCCGGTTGCAATTGACACGCCACGGTTTCTAGCTTCAAGAGAGACAGGGTTGTCTATTGTTCCCATTGTGCCACGAACGCCTTCTTTACCTGCAATCTCAATATAATGATCGAGAACACTTTTAAATTGAGCCATATTCCATGGCGTGACTTTGAATGATTTTGGTTGATAACCGTTTAGGTGTTCTACTTGAAGTTGATCTTGATATTCGTTAACCTTTTTTACGTCGGCATCACTTTTTGGGTTGACTTGCATGCGCACGTTCGCCCAGAAAAAATCGGTGGTTTTGGAAGCTGGAATTACGTAACGTCCTGGTCCGTAAAACACATCAACCGTTACGTGATCGTGGTTTACAACATGTAGGGACATGTAGCGTCCGTCGTTTTCTGGAAGCGTAATGGCTACATCGCCACCGCCATCGAGAATGGCAAAGGAATAGTTAGTATCGCGATTCATAAGTGGCGCTGGTTGCTCGTCTAAAGGCATGGGCTTACGGTGGTGGTTCCAAGTATTATTGGCACCTTGTACAAATTCTTTTTGCATCGCCAAATCGGCCATGGCGTAAGCGAAATTCTCGTTATTAACGGCAACGGTGGTATCTTTTACGGTTTCAGTTTCGGTTTGTATAACTTCGGCTTCTTTTTTTTCGCTTTTGCAAGAGGCAAAGGCTAAGGCGGTGCAAATGATGATACTGCTATAAAATGTTTTCATAAAATGGTTTTTTAAGTGTTGATTTTGATGATTTTAGAGCTCTAATTTACAAAGGTTATAAATAACAGTGAAACAAAAACTAACTTTTTCGATGTAAGTTATAGATTACTTTTTAATTGGTGTGAGCGCTCTGAAATTTATATTACTTAGGGTTCAGAGGTGTATTATGAATGTTAAAATACGCTAAACATGTAACTGGTTACGTTTATTGTTATTACATTTGCGTAACCAGTTACTTAAATAGAATGGAAGATTTTTTGACAACACTTCAGGTGGAAGGTTTTACAAGTCGTTTAAAGCGTTTAAGCGATGTGTTGCTTTATGCCACCAGAGATTTATACAAAACCGAAGGGGTGGATATTGAACCCAATTGGAACTTAGTTTTTAGGTTGCTACAGGAACATGATGCCTTAACCATTACAGAAATGTCTGAGCGCTTGCAACTATCTCATCCGGCTGTGGTTAAAATTGTCAAAAAAATGAAAAAAAGCGGTTATGTAGAAGCAGTTTCAGATCGGGAAGATAAACGAAAACAGATATTGAAACTAACGCCCAAAGCCCAACGACAAATCAAAACCATAGAAGTCCTTTGGGAAGCGCAAAACCAGGTATTAGAACAATTGTTGGCCGAAAGTCCTCATTTGTTGGAAGAATTAGGACATATAGAAAAGAGGTTAAACGAACAAGATTATAAACAACGCGTACGCGATAAATTAAACGCATGAAAATAGTGGTCGAAATTATTGGGTATATGGCTATTGCCGTGGGATTTTTTGCGGCAACCAAAAAGAAAATGGAGCATTTTAGGCTTTGGCATTTAATATCGAGTGCCTTTTATGTGGTGTACGGATTTTTCTTAGAATCGGGCCCGTTAATCATTTCGGGAATCATATTCTGTGTGATTCATGTGTATCACTTAAATAAATCGAAAAAGAACAAAAACAACAAAACACAAGTGTTATGATAAAAGTTTGTATTGCTGGCGGAACAGGTTGGGCGGGTTCTGCCTTGAGTAAAGGGGTTTGTGAGCATCCGGAAATGACTTTGGTATCGGCTTTATCCAGAACCTATAAGGGCAAAAATTTGTCTGACATTTTACAACTGGATTCCGAACCGATTCCTGTGTTTGAAGATATTGAAACAGCCTTGTCTGAAACCGATTTTGATGTGCTGGTAGAATATACAAAACCAAATATTGCTAAAACCAATATTCTGGCTGCTCTTAAAAAAGGAAAGCATGTGGTGGTGGGGACTTCTGGTTTAACCGAAGCCGATTATAAAACGATAGAACAGGAAGCCATTAAAAACCATACGTCTGTTTTGGCAGTAGGTAATTTTGCCATTACGGTGGTCTTGCTTCAGAAATTTTCTGAAATGGCGGCCAAATACATCTCCAATTTCGAGATTATAGATTATGCTCACGAAGATAAAATAGATGCGCCCAGTGGTACTGCCAGAGAATTGGCGTATCGTTTGTCACAAGTTCAAAAACCAAATGTGTTTGTAGGTGAAGACGAACTTATTGGTGAAGCATCCAGTAGGGGAGCTAAACTCAATGAAGTACAAGTGCATTCGGTGCGATTGCCTGGACACGTTATCTCTATAGAATCCATTTTCGGACTTAAAGATGAAAAACTATCTATCCGTCACGATTCTGGTGCCAGTGCCGAACCTTATGTAAAAGGTGGTCTATTAGCCATAGAAAAAGTAAGTTCGTTTACAGGTTTAAAGCGGGGGTTGGATTCTGTGATGACGTTTTAACGAAGTACTATGCTTTAATTAGGGAAGGGTTGCATTAAAAAAGCAATATACGTTCTATAACCCAAAACATGGCGACAGAACCAATACTATACGGTAAAATTCGAGGAATCCAGCCTTTTTTAGGGATAATTGATTTTATAAGGTATGAAATGGCGATTACTACTAAAACAAAAAGGATCTGTCCCAGTTCTACGCCTATATTAAATGTAGCCAGAGCTAATGGGATTTCTGTTTGTGGTAGTCCGATGTCGGTTAAAGCTCCGGCAAATCCAAAGCCGTGGAGTAAGCCAAAACTAAAAGCAACCAACCAAGGTTTTTCGCTGGTGAGTGTCGGTTTCCCTTGTTGAAGTTTTAGTATTTCTAAGGCTAGAAAAACAATACTTAAAGCGATAACAGCTTCTACAGGAGGGCCAGGTAAACTGGCTAAACCTAAAGCAGAACAACTTAAGGTAATACTGTGTGCAAGCGTAAAAGCGGTAATGGTCTTCAATAATTTTTTAAATCCTACGGTTATTATAATTAAGGCCAGAACGAACAAGAGATGGTCAAAGCCCAGAAGAATATGCTCTATCCCCAAAACAATATAGGTTTTTGCCACTGTCCACTTATTTGGTGCGCTAGGAATAATGACACTGCTTTTTGTAGGTTGCAAGAGAAAGGTATGATGAGCCTTGTTTAACATACGGATGTCTGCCAGCACATCGATTCCTGTAGTATTGAGGTTGTTAATACTTATTGAGGTATTACTTAAATTTGTTGCTCCTGTTAGTTTGTAAGTATAGAGGACAAAGGCCTCTAGAATTCTCGGTGCAATGCTTTCGGTTAAGGTAAAATTCTTGTCAAATTTTGGTTGAATATCCAAAACCTTATCCACAGTACGTGGTACTTTCCAAAGCACGGTGTATTCGTTTTCTGATATTTGATTTATTTGTAAATAGGCTGGACGAATTTCATGAGCGAATACAGAATTAAACGTGACCCCGAAAAATAGTACTGTAATAATTTTAAAGAGGACTCTCATTAATTTTGGTAACTTTTTTTAATGTCTGAAGGTATTTTGTCTGCCGTTAGTTTTACAGGATATTTATCCAGCAAATCTTCGAATACCTTATTCTGCATGTCGAGCTCGGTTTGATATTGGTATTCCTTTTCAACATAAGGTTTGATCGTTTCGAATTTGGCAATTTCAGACACTTCCTTTTTTGAAATGTACACCAAATGTTGACCAAAACCTGAAGGAATAGGCCCTACCCATGTATTGATTGGTAAGGAATCTAAAACGGAGGTAAAGTAATCGCCAAACGTTTTATAAATAGATGTGGCTTCACTTTTGTTCCATGTATTTGGAATGGATAGTTTTGTTTGGCGCGCTTTAGGAATATCTTGCCCATTATTTAACTGCGTTTTGGTTGTTTCCATTTCGCTTTCAAGATTGTCTTCATCATTTAAAAATAATACTTGTTTAAAGCTATAGGCTGGTGGCAATATAAACAGGTCTTTGTTTTTGTTGTAAAATGCATTTAAATCATCGTCTGTTGGCGACTTAATTATGGCATTTAAATCGTTCGACACGGCTTCCATTTTTTGTGACAAACGGCGTTTTACAATAAGGTCGTTATGATCTAAATTCATGGCCAAAGCTTCTTTGTAAAATACTTCCTGACGCAGATATTGGTCTATAAAAGCTTTTATTTCCTGTTCGTTAGGATCGCGCTGCCATTGTTTTTTCCACAAACTTAACAAGTAGTCGTATTCGGTATTGTCAATAACGATACTATTTTCTTCAGCGTTAGAATCTTTATTGGTTAGGTAGTAGTAACCAAAAATTAAGAACCCTAAGAACAAAAAATGCACTAAGGGTTCCTTAAGTATTTTCTTCATAAATTGATTTTATAGCTTGTTTTCAATCCAAATTGGGGAAGCCCAAGCGCGTTCTTGAATTGTTTTTTTTGTGTCGTCTGGATATTTAACTCTGGGGTTTCTAATTTCATCAAATAAGTTATAACGTCCCGTTGGCAGTTGTATAACTCTTACATAATAATACGCATTTTGAGTGGGATTAAATTCTGGATCTTTCCAAACAGCCATTAATTCGGGGTCGCCCTTTTCTTTATTGAATTCACCTGTTTTTAAATCCACAGGAGCATCTATAGGCGTTACGGTTCCGTCTGATTTTAATCGGTCGTCCGAGGCGGCGACGTTGTAAATCTTATCTTTCATTTCGCCGTTTTCCACCCATCCTTTAATAATTTGAATACGGTCTAAATTTGGTCCGATAGGATCTTTAATGGCCCAAACCATAAAATCTGGAGACTCAGAGCCTTCGTAATTTTGTCCCATAGGCACACCTTTTTCGTAACCGTCTTTTACCATAGTTTCGTAAGAATCATAATTAGTGCTATATCCGTTACCAGCAAAAAAGCGAACTTTTATTCTTGGTCCTGAGGTAGCGAAAGATTCACGGTTGTGCATGCCGTCCCAAATCGCTTCTCGGGTGTTAGACGTTGCCCAGACGCCAGTTAAACCTCCGGGGTTCATGTCTCGGTTGTACATCTCACCATCTTGTTCGTTTTTAGAACGTCCTTCGGCAGTTTCATCGGCCATGCCGTGATGACCAACATAATTAAATTCTTCAACATTAGACATCACGCCATTATGACTATCGGTTCCGCCTACAAATCCATATTTAAACGGGTTGATGCCTAATTCTTCATAATATTTAACACCTCGGGTTAAACCGTAACGTACAAAGTTGTGCTTTTCGAAAACTCTTCCAAAGTATTTTTGAAGGGAAACAGCATTTTCAAAATCGGCAAATTCATCGTTTGGCCAAAACTGTGGTACAACCTCAGAATTTCCTTTGGTTTGCATCATTTCCAGGTTTCTTTCAAAATGTTGTCTTGTTTTTGCATAGGTTTCATCAATCGGCTTGTTGTTCATGGCAACTTCTGGAAATAGCATTCCTTTACTTTCGTTGGAGTTATGCGGGTTACAGAAAACCTTAATGCCTTTGGCTTCTTGAATTTTCATCCAATCCCATAATTCTTGAGGTGACGGCCCTTCGTTAGCAGAAAATGGCATGTCCGGTAGATTGGTGTCTCTAAAGAATACATTTCTGTGAAGGTTTGCGGTATTGGGTGCCGAACTCCACTCGTAAGCATGAATGGTTGTAAATTTTCCGGGTTTATAATGTTTTTCAGTAGCATCGATATTTACCTTCCATTGCGATTTTACGGCATCATAACCTTGCCAGAAATCGGGATGCGCATTGCCTCCAGCCAAAGCATCTAATACATATTTTTTATAAACTGTAAGGGCTGTGGCTAAATCAGGAGCTTCCCGCATTGCTTTTGCCGCTTCACTGTCATAACCTGGAGCATCTGGATTCATTAGCGAGTAAGCTTCACCCAGAAACTCGGCGTGGTCGGTTACTGCAGCCCAATCCAATGGCCGGTTAATGGTGTGAGGTTTTCCGTTAACCATCACTTCTGCACCTTGAGCAAAACGATAGGCATCGTCAGGAGTTAATCTGGTGCCTGCAATAAAGGCATCCATAGATGCAGCTGTGTGCAAGTGTTGCTCGCCAAAATAGGCTTCTTTTAATGGGTTGCTAGGAATATTAGCAGCCATGTCTATTTCTTCGGTGGTGGTGTTGGTTTCAACAGGGGTTTCTTTTGGACTGTCTTTGCAGCCTGCAAATAATAGAAGACTCGTAATGGTTAATAGCAGTGGTCTCATAATATTGATGGTTTTCCGTTAAATAAAAATAAACGTAGGTTGTTTATGGTCGTACTAAAGGTAAGGTTTTTCCTTGAGAATTTTCAGTATAATTTACTGTAAATATGGGTGTTGTGGTTTTAAAACCGATACTTTTAAATTGATAATACAAAAAAAGCTGGTTCCGAAATATCGAAACCAGCTTTCAAAACCTTGAAGGTTTATTTAAATTACTGAACCATCATTGCTCTTCTGGCTTCTGCTTCCAAATTAACATAAGGTTCTCCTTCTACAGAAACGCCGACACCTTGAATGGTACCACCTTCAAATTCTCCCAGTGATTTATATAAGTTACTTACGTTGTCTCCACTATCGTAACCGACACACAAACCGTCTCCAGATAAGGTAAACTTCGCTGGTTGGGTACGCATTGGACCTTCTGCAACAACCTCTTCATCAATATACAATTTCATACTTCCAATAGACTCACCGTATTCGCCAGCTTTTTCTCTATTGAATTCCATTCCTAAGGTATATTTTCCTGGTTTTAAAGTTTTATTAGAGATGTAAACTTGCTCTGGTTTTATACCTAAGAAATTATACACATAATATAATTTTTTGTCTTTAATGAAAAGCGCATGACCACCAAAACGAGAACCGTGTGCAAATAATACACCATGTGCATTAGGATCGGTAATCTCGACATTGGCTAAAATTTTATAATCGCGACCACGAACATTTACCGCCACCCCTTCTGGTACCGGAGCCGTGTTTGGATAATACACGTAACGATCTTTTGGCTTTTCTTGCGATGGTCTTTCTGTTCCTAAAATTTCGGCAGCACTTCTATCATCTAGCGGTAACACCTTATTTATTTCGGCTTGTTTGAACCATTCATCTATTAACTCTTGAAGTTTTTCAGGATGCTCTTCAGCTAAATTGTTGGTTTCCGAACGATCTTCAGCAACATTATAAAGTTCCCAAACATCTTCATCAAAATGACCTTTTCCGCTAATAGGCGCATGAACAGCAGCCGCTTTCCAACCGTCTTTCCAAATCCCTCTAGTTCCTAACATAGCGTAATATTGTACGTGTTTTTCGGTTGGTGCATCTGGTGCAGCATCAAAAGTATAAGCCATAGACACCCCTGATAAAGGCGTTTGTTTAACACCGTTGTAAACTTCTGGCATTTCGATACCACAAGCTTCCAGTAAGGTAGGAACGATATCTACCGAGTGGTGATATTGGTGACGGATTTCACCTTTGGCTTTAATACCCTTAGGCCAAGAAATGATTAAAGGATCGTTAGTTCCTCCTGCATATTGCGAATAACGCTTAAACATTTTAAACGGAGCCGAGAAACCAGCAGCCCATCCTGTTGGGAAGTGATTGTAAGTATCTGGACCACCTAAAACCTCTAAATATTTTAAGTTTTCTTCCATGCTATCTGGATAACCGTTAAAGAATTTGTTTTCGTTTACAGATCCGTTTGGACTTCCTTCTCCCGAAGCACCGTTATCGGCAGCATACAATACGATGGTGTTTTCCAACTGTCCAGTTTCTTCTAAATAATCGATAATACGTCCAACTTGCGCATCGGTATATTCCGAGAATCCTGCATAAACTTCAGCCATTCTAGAGAATAATTTTTTCTCGTCGGCAGTAAGTTCATCCCACGGACGTACATAATCTGCTGGGTTGGCCATATTTTCTGGTATCGGATTAAAGTCGGCCATACCTGTATCTTCTGGTAAAATACCTTTTTCTTTCATACGGGCAACAACCCACGTTCTGTAAGCATCGTAACCGTCGTCAAACTTTCCTTTGTATTTCGCTGTGTATTCTGCAGGCGAATGGTGTGGTGCATGGTTGGCACCTGGGTTAAACCACATGTAGAATGGCTTAGATGGGTTGGTCGCATTTTTATCACGCAACATGGTGATGGCTTGATCTGCTAAATCTTTAGACAAGTGATAACCTTCTTCAGGTGTTGCTGGTGCTTCAATAAATTGGTTGTCCATTACTAAATCTGGATACCAGTTATTGGTTTCACCTCCTAAGAATCCGTAAAAACGGTCAAATCCAATTTGCGTTGGCCATTCGCTACGACTTGCTCCAGGAGCGATGTCTTGTTCTGGCACGTTGTGGTTTTTACCAATCCAAAACGTGCTATAACCATTATCGCGCATAATTTGAGCAAATGGTGCACAATCTTTTGGAACACGACCATTAGAACCTGGATATCCATCAGCAGTTTCAGTAATGGAAGCCATACCATTTAAGTGGTGATTTCTACCTGTTAAAATGGTAGAACGCGTTGGCGAACATAAAGCGGTAGTATGCCACTGCGTATAGGTTAAACCATTTGCGGCTAACTTATCCAAAGTTGGCATGTTAATACGCCCCCCATAAGGCGACTAAGCTCCTAAGCCTGTATCGTCGTAAAGGACAAATAAAATGTTTGGCGCTCCTTCTGGAGCCGATTTTGGTGTGTACGCGGACCAATCGGATTGTGAATCGCGAATGTCTAAGGCAATTTTACCTTTAAACCCGTCGGGTTGTTGGATATCGCTGGAACTTTGGGCTGTATTTTCAGAAGAACTCGACTGGTTACAGGACTGAAAGAACCCCAATCCTACTACCAATAAGGCTGGCATAAGATACGGTGTAAAACGTTTTTTCATGATTAATAGGTTAATTTATAGTGTTTTATATGAAAAATTGAACTGTGAAGTTAATAAATAATTCTAATAGTTTAGGTGTTTATTTTAAATATTGTAGGTAAATAAGCACATAAAATATTATTTTCATTAAAATTAAATGATATTGTAACTGCATAGTAAGCAGGAGGTTTTGGTTTATAGTGCTAAATAATATAATGCACTTTATCAGATGGTTGTAATTGATAACCAAAACGAAAGATGTGTTTTTCGCCCGAAACTTGTTCTATAATTAGCGGTAAAACTTCGGTGGTTGTGGTCTGGTTTTTAATCCAAGATCTGCTGCTGGTTGCTTGGGTAATGGTATCGGTTTTTAGCGTGTAGGTTTTGTTTGTAATGGTTTTAAACCAATATTCTACATCTATACCCGAAGCAAACAAACTGGTCGTGTGCGAAAGTTCTAAAATATCTATGCCGGCCATATAATTGGCTCGAGATAATAGTACGTGGGTATTAGGTACTTGAAAGGTTTCGCTGGCCAATTGTGCTGCTAAAATATTAACTTCGGTATTGGGAGTGGCGGCAACAAACGTGGCTATCGTATCGGCTCCGGTTTCGGCCAGGGTGTCTTCCTTTAAAGCATTACCGTAAAAACAATCAAAGCCCAAATTAGAGGTGTGTTGTACGACGTCTTGGTTGGCATCAATAAACGTAATTGGCGTGTCTTTTTGTAATTGTTCGGCAATCAATAAGCTTATGGGGTTGGCGCCAAGAAACAACAGCCCTTCACGTTTATTCATAACAACTAATTCCCCGCGTCGTTTTAACCAATCGGTTGTCCATTTTAGTAAAAAAGGAACAGTCATCGTGGTTAATATGGCCATAAAAACCAACACCGAAAAAATGGTTTGGTCTATAATACCCATTTCTAAACCGATGCCGGCAATAATAATTTCCACAGCACCGCGGCCATTCATTCCTGCACCAACAGTTATACCCTCTCTCCAGCTTAGCCCTGTGGGTAGATAGAATAGGGCTGTGCCTAGAATTTTTCCAATAATAGCCATGGCAATAACGGTTAAAAGTAGTGGTAAATCGGTGCGAAAAACGTCCAGATTAACCATAAATCCTGCCGAAACAAAAAAGACGGGAGCTAAAAAACCGATAGATACATCGTAAAATGCTTTATGGACTTCTTTAGAAATATTTTTTGGAAATAAATTGTCCTTGATGAATAACCCTGCCATAAATGCCCCTAAAATACTATGCATACCTGCGAGTTCGGCCAGTTCGGCGTAAGCTAAGGCTACAATAATAATAATGGTAAAAAAGAAGGTGCTACTCGTATTTTTTAATTTTGAAAGATACTTGCCTAGTTTGGGTAATACATAAATACCAATAAGTATGGTTACTGCAAAAAAGGCTATGGCTTTTAAAGCCACAGGAATAAGTTCGGCCGCATTAAATTCGCCCATGGCGGCAACACTTAAAATACCAGCAAAAATGAGTAGCGCCAATGTATCCGAAATTAAGGCTCCAGCCATAAGTACATAAGCCACTCGGGTATTTAGTAATTTTAAGTCTACAAGTATTCGACTTTTGGTAGCTAACGAGGTTACCCCAACGGCCATACCCACAAACAAGCCTGCCATGGCATTGCCACCAAAAAATATGGTAGTATAATAGCCTAAAATAAACGGCACGACAAAACCACCAATAGAGGCCATAAGCCCAGGCCAAGAGGCTTTTTTTAAATCTTTAAAATCTATTTCTATGCCTATATAAACCATTAAAAGCATAATACCAACTTCGGCTAGGACTTTAATGGTTTCGGTGTATTCTAAAAAACCTAATAAACCAGGGCCTAAAATAATACCAATAACCAATTCACCTAAAATAGACGGATAGCCTACCCGACGCGCTGCAGCGCCACCAATCCATGCTGCTAACAGCACACATAATAAATTGAGAATGTTTAAGTTGAAGGCTTCCATAGTCTGTTAAAAATAGCGTTTTTTTTAATATGAATCTATTAAAATACGCTAAACATCTGTGAAATTTCAAGTGTTAATATGTTGTTATTCAGTAAGGTGTGAAGGTCTTGTTAGGATTGCTTTATGGACTGTTTAATCAGATTTTAACGCCGTTTTCAATAAGGTTCAAGCAGATGTTATACTGAGTTTATGCTGACTTATAGTTATTGCTGATGCGTATAGAAACAACTTCAAATATTGAATGATAGTCTTAAAACGGATTGCTGAGGTTTATTTTTTTGTTGGGTTTGCGCATGTAGCTGGGTTAGGCGAGTTCTCTGTATTTAAAATCTTTTGTACTCCTAACAATTCGCTTACCTTTGGTATATAAAAATTTGACATCTATGTTAGCTTTCGAACATTTCGCACTCAACGTCACCGATCCTAAAGCCATTAGCGATTGGTATTGCACACATCTTAAAATGAAAAAAGTTTTGGAAAATGATACGCCGCCATTCATGACCTTTCTGGCAGATAGCACCAATAGGGTTGTGGTAGAGCTGTATTATCAGCCTTCTAAACCCATTACCGATTTTAGTAAAGAGCATCAATTAACCTTTCATTTTGCATTCGAAACACCCAATGCACAGGCAGATAAAGCACGTTTGTTGGAGGCTGGCGCCACTTTTATAGAACAACAACAACCAGGTGAAGGGACTCATTTGGTCATGTTACGCGATCCTTGGGGCTTGCCGCTTCAATTATGCCAAAGAGCAAAGAAATTGGTTTAATTTTCTGAAATTAAGTCATGCAATTTAAGCCATTGCTCACATAAGCTTTGCCAATACAACTGCGTTTCGGGTTTGCTTAGTCCAAAACCATGTCCGCCTTGTTCAAAAATATGCAGTGCTGCCGGCACTTTGTTTTGGCGCAATGCGGCATAATATTCCAAGCTGTTTTCTACAGGTACGGCACCATCATCTGTAGCATGAATTAAAAACGTAGGTGGGGTAGCAGCGTTTACTTGTAGGGCATTGGAGTAATTTTTTATGAGGTCTTCGGTAGGTGTTTCGCCCAATAAATTACGTCGCGATCCTTCGTGTGTAACGCCTAGTTTCATAGAGATTACTGGATAAATTAATATCGAGAAATCTGGCTTTGCAGAAACCGAATCGTGTTTGTAGACTTCTTGATTGTAGTGAGTAGATACGGTTGAAGCTAAATGTCCGCCTGCCGAAAACCCTAAAACACCAATTTTAGCTGGGTCTAATTTATAGTCTTTGGCATGGCGTCTTACATAGCGTATTGCTTCTTGTGCGTCCTGCAATGGGCCAATGGTTTTATTGGTCATTATAGCATCATTAGGAAGGCGGTATTTTAATACAAATGCGGTAATGCCTAAATCGCTTAACCAAGCTCCAACCTTTGCACCTTCTTTATTCATAGATAAATGATGATATCCACCACCAGGGTAAATAACTACGGCTGTGCCATTTTCTTTTTTTGCTTTTGGCGTAAACACAGTTAAAGTGGGTGTTACTACTTGCGACGTGCTTGTAAGCGTCTTTCCATCAAATACTGGTTGCTCTTGGTAATTGGAGTTTGAAATACTATTTGGTATATCCGATTTCCAAAGCGGTATGGTTTCTACGTTTTGACTGAAAACAGATGTCATCATACTTAAATATAAAATACTAAAAAGAGAACGTTTTAATGGCATAATCTAATTGGTTTTTAAGTAAATAGCAAGTTCTGGAATCTGCTGTTGTATTGCGCTAATGACTAATTTACTTACCTCGGTAGCACCTTTAAACGATAAATGGGTGTCGTCTGCCTTTCCATCGGGATAATAAGGGTTTTCTCCTGTCTTAAAATGAAGATGAAGGTTTGCTGAAGCTTCGGGGCCATAAGCTATTTCCATCTTTTCGGTAAGCCATTGTAAGTCAATAAACGGTACATTTAAATCTTTAGCGACCATTCTGGTAACTAACGGATAGGCTCCGTGGGTATCTTCTAAAACTCCATATTCATTAAACTTACGTCTTACAATAGATGATAATAAAACAGGAATGCCTTGTTTGGCTCGCGTGTCTTTTACATAACGCTCTAAATTATAGCGGTACTGGGTATACGGATTGGTGTAACGTGTGGAGTCTTTAATTTTTTGATCGTTATGCCCAAACTGAATAAACACATAATCGCTTGGTTTTATACTGTTGTATACGCTATCCCAACGCCCTTCACTTATAAAACTTCTAGAGCTTCGGCCGTTTACAGCATGGTTTTCTACAGTGGCATTTGCGTTAAAATAGTTGGCAAATACTTGACCCCATCCAAATTCCGGATTCGTTTCAGGGTTTTTCTTGTTGGCCATGGTCGAATCGCCAATCATAAAAATAGTAATGGGCTTGCTTTGTATGTTTTTAAAGGCGCCTATGCTTATACATATTAGCGCAACACAAGCAATTTTAAATAGTTTTGAAGATGTTATTGTAGCCATTCTGTTTCAGCGTTAATTCCTAATATATTTTTTGTGGTATATGTTTTCGCCTCTTTTTTACTTAACTGATGTGACCAAGGCACTCGATTTTTGGTGTTTGCTCCAGCACCAGTATTATTGTATTCGGCATAAAAGCTTGAAGTTTCTGCTTCTTTTTTGTTCCAGTTGTGCCAGCCTTCAGCTTTAATATGTTTCCCTAAATTGCAATTAATAAATACGGTTTTAGCATAGTAACGCCAAGGTCTTCCCAGATATACTTGGTTTGCTTCTTTTGTAGCGGTGAGTGTGCAATTTTTAAAGACAAATCCGAACGCTGTGTGTTTTTCGGTAGAGGCTGCTGTAATGTAAGAATTGCTTTTGCTATTAATTTCGCAATCGGTAAATAAGGCTGTTGCATTTCCGAAAATAAAATCGGTTGTACCTGTAATAAAGCAATTTTTAAACCATTGTTTGTGGTTTTCGCCAGTTAGGTAAACTGTGTCTTGATTGCCTAAAATAGTACAATTTTCAATCAGACAGGCATTGGCATTTATACTAAGCGCAATGGCTTGCCCAACAGGTCCTGCTGTATTTTGTATAGTTAAGTTTTTAAGTTGTGTGTAATGACCTTCAATTAAAACGGTTGAGGTGTGAAACGTGCTGTTTCTGCCTAGATTTATGCTTTTAAAGTAATCGTTAAAACTGATAATGGTTTCGTTTTTATCTTCGCCTATAAGCGTGATTTTAGGGTTCCATTCGTATACATGAACCTTTTCGATATAGGTTCCTTTTTTTATGAAAATAGTAATGCGGTCGTAAGGGAACGATTTGCTGTTGTTTATGGCATCTTGAATATTTGTATAATCGCCACTGCCGTCTTGAGCTACGGTGACTTTATAACTGTCTTTAGGTGTTGGTTTTAATGAAGCTTTCCATTTAGGGTATACTTTTAAAACTTTATTAGGTTGTGTGTTGTACCAGGCGTAGCCTACGCGACGTTCTCGGCTAATATCCATAATCGATGCTTTTTTTATACCATCGCGATCGCAAAAGAACGGGGTGTTATTTTCTAAATCCATGAAACGTGCCCAAAGCGGTTCTGCATTTGGATCTTCAATGTAACGTTTTTCTTTTTCGCCATCAGCAGTCATGTAGCGCTCTTCTTTTAGTCCTGTGATTTTTGTTTTTTCTAACCAGGTTGCAGCTGCTTCTACAGCGCGTTTAACCTCGTCTGAAGGGTGCTCAATGTTCATTAATAACAAAACGATTTGTGCAGTATCTACTCCGCCTAGCGATGGTAGCTCGTAAGCTCTGGCTTTTGCTGGTAGAAAGGTGGTTTCGTCGTGCTGGGCACACCAACCCGTTAAAATACCGTTTTGTTTGTATTGCGTTTTTAAAATGCACGAAATGCCTTTATTGAATGCCGTTTGTGTTTTTTCTAAAGTGATTTCGTCTACTGGTATACCTAGTGTTTTAGAGCCAGTATTAATGTCTTGTAAAATAGACATGACATTAATCATTCCGCCATCGTTATATGTAATATGGGTGTAATAGCCCTTGCGTAATGGGTAGTATTGTGGCCATCCGCCGTTTGGATATTGTGCTTCTAACAGATAATTTAAACCCTTTAAAAAGCCTGTTTTATAGATTTCATTTTTAGTGTGTTTATAGACTTTAGACAGATAAACCATTTCCAGATATGTTGCACCATTGTCGATAGTACAGCGGTTTGAATCGGATTTTGAAGCCTGTAGTTTTTGTTTTTCCGAATCAGATAGCGGGTTTTGCATCTGAATGTTTTTTTCCCAACCTCCATTATCTTTTTGATATAATAACACTTGTTCTGCAATGTCTTGGGCTTCAGTAGTGCCATACCAGCTATCGTCCATTTTTAGCACAACATCTTTCCAAGAATGGTCTAAAACTTGTGCATGTGTGTGAAGTCCTGTTGCTGTTAGAACGAATAAAAAGATAAGGGTTTGTTTTAAAAATGTCATAGAAAGTCTGTTGGAAATACCCTAGCATCGAGATGTGATGACGTTTATGTTCTATCTCGAAAGGAGGTACTAAAATGAAAATAATAGAGTATAGTATTATGGTATAAAATGGGGTAGGTATTAATTACCAAAACCCCATTTTACGTGATATATAACACTACCTATTTATCTAATTCTACAGCGCCTAAAATAAATGGCCCTACACCTTTAGGATCGTTATCTTTTTTTCTTTCGTTTACATAGTATTCAAAAGATCCATCGCGGTAAGGGTTGCCGCCCAGTCCTGCAACTTGGCAAACTTGTGTTAAGGTTAGTTCGCCATTAGGAGCTACAGTAATTAAATCTCGGGTCATGCCATTAAATCCTTTTTCGGCAACAGCTTTATATTGCGCTGGTAAATAACCTTGGTTAACACCTTTGGCTAAAGCGTAAACAAACATTGCGGTTCCCGAAGCTTCTAAATAATTGCCTTCTTTGTCTCCCATATTAGTAACCTGGTACCACAGCCCAGAGTCGTCTTGATATTTTGTTAAGGCTTCGGCCAGACTGTTTAAATAGCTAACAAGTTCTGCTTGTTTAGGATGATCTTTAGGGAAATAATCTAAAACATCTACAAGGGCCATCGCATACCAACCTAAAGAACGCGACCAGAAATTAGGCGATGTTCCTGTTTCTTTATTGGCCCAATCCATGGCTTTGCTTTCATCCCAACCGTGATATAGTAAACCTGTCTCCTTATCGTAAGCGTGTTTTTGAATGAGTTCGAATTGCTTGGCAATATCATCTAAATGCTTACCGTCTTGAAACGTGGTGGTGTAGGCAGCATAAAAGGGAGCGCCCATGTATAAACCATCTAGCCACATTTGGTTAGGGTATATTTTTTTGTGCCAAAATCCGCCGCTAGGAGTACGTGGTTGTTCTTCTAATTGTTTGTTTAAAGTTTGCATGGCTGTTAAATACTTTTCGTCTTTAGAGACTTCGTATAAATTGAAAAGAATTTTACCAGCTTCAATCATATCGATATTGTATTTAGACATCTCGTAGGTTGCTATCGCTCCTGTGCTGTCTATAAGCTTATCGGCATAGGCTTTTACATAATCGTAATATTTTTGATCGTTTGTTTTTTTGTAAAGCGATTCAAAACCAGTTAACACCAATCCGTGTACATAATCCCATTTGGCTACAGTTCTATCGTCAATCATATACGATTCTGGACTGCGGTGCATTTCAGATAATGCCATGCGTTCAGACCATTTTAAATCTTTAGGTACTACTAAGGTTTCTGTTGGAGTTTCTGGAGTTTGTTCGGTTGCAGTTGTGTCTTTTTTAGCGTCTTTACAGCTTGCAAAGGCAAGGCCTAAAGTAAAAAGATAAACTAGTGGTTTTTTCATAATATTATAAAGAATTATTGTTGTTTAATTGGGTTAACGTATCGTTTAGATAACTTAAGAAATCGGCTTTATTGGTAATGCCATTTTTTTCTTTTTCCCAAGCACCTAAAAAGTAAAATGAAATTGGGGCAGTATTTGGTTTAAAAATAACTAAATGGTCGTCGGTGCCCGTTTTAACTTCTGCGGCGGTATCGACTTTGTAAAATAACGCCATTCCTAATTGGTCTGGCACCAAGGTTTGTTCGCCGTAAGTAGCGATATAGGCCCAGCCTCCATCTTGGTTTTCGCTTTTTATTAAGCCTACCTTATGGTCTACAATACCTGTACAAATACCTTCTATAGCTTCAGAGGCTTGTATGGTATGTTTGGTAATTCTGGAGTCTGGTTTTATGCTTAGTGTCGAGGCTAAATCGATGCGCTTTCCAGCGGTTTCCCAACCTTTGTAATTTACAAAAACTGTTGATGCTTCTGGCGTATTTTCTACACGGGCTGTGGTTTCTTCTACAGTGTTAAAATGTAACACTTCGTTGTTTACGTAGCGGCCAATAGAACCGATACCCATAGATTTTCCGGCTTTAAGAATATCCATACCCCAATCGCTCATTTCGTGATAAGAATCGAAACCATCTTGTCCTACATGCGATAATTCTAGAGTGTCTGTAATTTTACCGAAAATATCGATAGCATTACGCCAGTCTAAATACAGGCGGTAACCTACTTTGTTGCTTTCCCAGCCTGGCCCTTCGTAACGAATATACCACGAATGGTCGGTGTGTTCTTTAGGGACTGTAATTTCCGAAACGTTTTTAAAGCCTGTATTGTTAGCGTATTCTTTATGGCCTCTAGAACCGTCTACCCATTCGCCGCCTTGGGCAATGGAAATTTCGGCATAGGTTTTTGGTGTTGTAACAACCTTTTCTACAGGTGTTTCTGCAACAGGTGTAGCGGCAGTGTCTTCGGTTTTAGTATTGTTTTTACAAGCGGTGAGTACGGCAAGCGATACTATAGGTATTAAGTGAAAAGTTTTCATAAAGCATTATGATTTTAAAAAAATGAAATTTAAGAAATTTATGATGGAATCTGAAACGTTATCAAACCATGGATTAAACAACCAAAAGGTATGAGGCGCATCGTGAACGGGTGAAATTTGATAGTAAATATTATGCTCTTTTAAAATGGTAATCATCTCGTCGCGACCTGCCTGAAAGCGTTTGAAGTCGCTTGGTATAAATAAAGTTGGCGGACAATTTTTGTCGACATGAGTTAAGGCCGAAGCTTGTTTCCATAATTCGGGGTTGTTTGCTTCGGTAGCACCTAACCAGCTTGCCGCAAGAGTGCCTTCTTCAGACTTTGGATGACTAAACGCTAATATACCATCTATATTTATTAAGGCCTGAAGGGCCATTGGCTGGTCGAGATATAGTTTAGACTGGCCGGTTGTAGCTGCTAATGAGGCTACTTGGGCGCCAGACGAACTCCCTAAAACAGCTATTTTGTTAACATCTATACGATAGTTTGAAGCGTTTTGCTTTATAAATGATAAGGCGTTAAAAACGTCTAAAACCGCTTTTGGATATTGGTGTTCTGGTGCTAATCTGTAATTGATTGAAAAACAACTAAAACCATGAGCTGCTATTGTTGTGGCTAATGGGTTTAAGAGTTCTTTAGTTCCAGATTTCCAAGCACCACCATGAACCAGTATTACGGCCGGATTTTTAGTGCCTTTTGTGTTTATAAATGCATCTAGCTTTAAAGTATCGTTGCCATAGATGGTGTAAGGAGCATTTAAAAATGCCTTAACGTCTTTTGAGGTTTTACCTTTGGCAATGGTGATGGAAGGATACTTTTTTTTGGCCTTTTTAAAAGCCGAATGTATGGTATAGCTAGTATCTGTTGTAGTGGTTGTTTGTGCAAAAAGCATACTTGTGCAGGCCATAACAAGAGCGTTAAATAAGAGTGTTTTTTTTAACATTACAGTATAGGTTTACGCAGTGGCTTTTAAATGAATTAGGAGCCCGATAAAAATCAAGCTCCTAATTCCAGACTAATTCAAACAAACATTATTAAAATTTAATTATAGGCTGGGTTTTGAGGAAAATCGTTATTCTGATTTAAATCTATTGCGGTTTGTGGAATTGGTCGCAATATTTTCAATTCTCCATTACTTCCAGCAAAACTTCCTTCTTGAACAGTTGGGTTGTACATTGTAGCACGATCAACTAAAGTACCTGTACGTTTTAAATCGAACCAACGGTGGTATTCTCCAAATAACTCACGAGCTCTTTCATCTAAAATAACATCGATATTTATAGAGGTTAATGGCGCTGCTTTTGCACGGTTACGTACTTCGTTAAGACGCTCTAATGCGGTACCAGAATTTCCTGCTTTAAAATAAGCTTCGGCAGCAATTAAGTAGGTTTCTCCAACACGCGATAAAATAAGGTCACGGAAACTAGAACGGCCACTAGCAAATGGTTCGTCTGGGTGATCGAACTTTTTACAAGTAATTAAAGCTGCATCACTACTAGCAATTTGTGCTGAATATGTACCATAACCATGGTAAGTTACTCCTGGATGTGCAGCAACGTAATCTATACTATCCTGCTCAGTGCTTTTCCATTTAGGTTCGTAATAATCGGCTACGGTTAGCGATCCGTGGTCTTTTTTGTCAACATCGTAATAATCGTAATATCTGTCAAAGATTTCAAGCATGAATGTAGCATCCCAACGCTCGTCGCCTTCTTCAAATAAATCGATAGTATAATCGGTAGCTATTAAATTATAGCTGCGGTTAGGTGCGTTACCTGCAACTTCGGCACCACCTAAATACGATCCAAAGAAGTAAGATTGTTGATGCCCTAAGTTTGTTGGATCTGTGGCTACGGTACTTTCGCTATATTGGATAGAGAAAATTGTTTCGGCATTCATTTCATTATCTGGAGTCCAAAGTTCTTCAAAAGGAATAGTTAATGATTGACCTCCAATTGCAGTATCGGCATACGAAGCTGCTTTAGAGAAATCGTCGCCAGAACCAAAACTTTCGTAACCACGTGTTAAGTGTACTTTAGCTAATAAGTGTTGTACTGCTCTTTGGTTTACACGACCATCGAAACCACCGTTACCTACTAAATTTAAAGATTCTTCAAGTTCTGAAATGATAAAAGTGTAAACTTCTTCAGCCGAATTTCTATCGAACGATAATACAGGGGAGTTTATGTAGTCTGTTACTAAGCCTACACCACCATATGTTTGTACTAATAAAAAGTAAGCATTGGCTCTTAAATATTTAAGTTCTCCTATTCGTGAGCTAATAGATTCGGTTTGTTCGGTAACATCGGCATAATACAAGCCCATGTTTGCTTTTTGTATCGCGTTGTAACAGTTGTAATACAACGGTTCTATTTCGCTAGTACCAGGACTTAAAGTTAGGTACTGGCTAATACCTATAGGTTCTGGTGTACGCCCTTCGGAATACATATCGGTACCCGCACAGAAGGTCCATGGTGCACCACCATAAATATCGCTTAAAATCGCATAGTTCGCATTGATTAAAGATTCGAAACCTTCTGGGGTTACATAAAACTCTTCGGCAACTACATTAGAGCGCACATCTTCTTCTAAAAAATCGCTACATGAATTTAATAACAATCCAAGTACAGCTACGCTTATAATTAATTTTTTCATTTGTTCAATTTTTAAAATTTAATACTTAGACCTAATTGGTAAGTAATAGAACTTACACCACCTCTGGCTAAACTAGCACCAGCCCATTCTGGGTCGTATCCATCGTAATCTGAAAACACAAACGGGTCTAATACGTTTGCATACACTCTTAGGTAAGATAATTTTAATTTACTTAATAAATTATCGTCAAACTTATATCCAAAAGAGATGTTTTTCACTTTTACAAAGTCTATATCTCTGTAATATCCAACGCCGTTATCTTTCCAATACGTACCCATGTTACGGCCTTGCGGATAAGAGTTAGAAAAGTTTGGTTCTAAGCCAGCACCGTTTTCTGGCACGTAATAATCTAAACCAGAAAGTTTTTGTCTACCACGGTCTTCAGTATTGGTAAAGTTAGCGTGGAAGTCGCTATATATTGTAGCACCATAACTTGCGATTAAAGAGGCAGAGAAATCGAACTGACCTACATTTAAAGTCGTGTTAAATCCTCCTGTCCAATCTGGAACAGCCTGCCCTATAAAAGTACGGTCTTGATCGGCAGTAATTTTACCATCTCCATTTAAGTCTTTTACTTTGGCTTGACCTTCAGATTGGCCGTAAGAAGCAGCTTCTTCACGCTCATCGGCTTGCCAAATGCCATCGAATACATAGTTGTAATGTACACCAATAGCTTGGCCAATAAATAAGTTGTTACCTATATCGTCGGCACCATCACCATAAATTTCATCTACACTGTTTTTGTTTTTAGCAAAAGTGAATGTAGTTCTCCAACGTACGTTTTCGGTGTCTATATTTACAGTTGTTAAACCAAATTCAACCCCCTTATTGCTGATGCTACCAATATTTGAGGTTGTAGACCCCCAACCAGACTCGATAGGTAGTCTTTGGTCGAATAATAATCCTTCAGATAATCTGTCGTAGATTTCAACCGAACCAAAAATACGTTGGTTAAAGAAACCATAGTCGATACCAAAGTTAAATTCGCGCGTACTTTCCCAACGTAAAGTAAAATTAGATAAATCTGAAGGTAACCAGCCATTCGCTGTAGTTCCATTATATTCGTAATAACGCTGTTGATCTAAAATGTTAATTGTTGAATATGGTGGTATATTGTTATTTCCTGTGTATCCCCAACTTGCTCTAAATTTCAAGTCAGATATAAAGTTCACGTTTTGCATGAAGCTTTCTTCGCTTAAACGCCAAGCTAAGGCGGCAGAAGGGAAAGAATCCCATTGGTTACCTTCTGGGAATAATGACGAACCATCCCATCTGTTAGAAAGGGTTATTAAATAACGATCTTTATACGAGTAGTTTAAACGTAAAGCAAAAGAAGCTAATTGCGCTTTGTTGTAATACGATCCTAAATTGTAAGTAGATTGCTCTCCAGACCCTAAGTTGTAAAAACTAGTGTCGAACGGCATATTTCTAGAGCTCAAGCTAGAACCTTCGGTTTCTGTTACATAAATACTTTGTAGTGCTAAGAAGTTGAATCTATGTGCTTCATTTATAGTCTTTTCTATGTTAATTTGGTTGTCCCAAGTATAGTTAAAGTTTTGGCTGTTTTCCATTTGGGCAGATGGTAAGTCGTTATTGCTTACCCCTGTGTTGGTTAAAGCGCCCCAAGAACGGCCACGACGTCTGTCGTCGAATCCAAAGTTAAACGTCGATCTGAATGAGAACCAATCTAATGGTCTGTATTCTCCAAATACATTCCCTAACATATTCCAACGTCTAGTCACATCGCTAGAGTTTTGAATTTCTAAAAGTGGGTTGTACGTTGAAGTCTTGTTGATTATAAAATCTCCATTGGCATCGGTTAATTTTCCTGGTAATGGAAATAAATTACCTTCTAAATCGTAAGGTGTCATTACAGGCGCTAAACGGAAGGCTTCACGCATGGCATATTGGCTACCTCGTTGGGTATTGCTAAAGTTTAAAGAAACTTGACCTCCAGCAGAAAATTTGTCGTTAATTCTATGGTTTACGCTCGATTTAAAAGTGTATTTGTCTTGCCCTTCGTTGTCAACATTTCCAGATTCCGATTGCATACCTATACCTAAGTTATAAGCTAAACCATTGTCGGCACGACCAGAAATCGATAAGAAGTTGTTAGATTGTGTTCCTGTTTTTAATACAGCATCGTACCAATCAAACGTTTCGTTGTTTAAATAACGCTCTTCTAATAAAGAGTTTTGTGTTCCAAAAACGGTACTTTGTAAACGCTCTGGAGTTACTTGCATTGCATCTGGATTGATGGTGTATAAATAAGCCGATTTGTGATAGTCTACCCATTCTGCAGTATCCATAAATTCTGGTAAACGTGCAGTTTCTTTAATTCCGTAAAACGTATCGAAAGATACTGTTAGTTTACTTTTAGCACTAGTGCCTCCTTTTGTGGTCACCAATACAACTCCGTTCCCTGCACGAGATCCATAAATAGCGGCAGACGATGCATCTTTTAAGATGTCGATGCTTTGAATGTCGTTAGGGTTTAAAAAATCGATACCGTCTGTCGGTATTCCGTCTACAATATATAGTGGATCAGCACTTCCTGTAAAGGAGTTGCTACCACGAATGTTAATGCTGAAACTATCTCCTGTTCTACCAGAAGAGTTTTGTACCACAACTCCAGGCATATTACCTTGAATGGCTTCCATCGGGTCGGTTACGTTTCTTTCGGTAATTAATTCTGGATCCATGCTAACAACGGCTCCAGTTAAATCCTTTCTTTTTTGTGTACCATAACCTACAAGTACAACTTCGTTAAGTTCTTCTAAATCGGCTACAAGATCGAAATTGATAGAAGTTCTGCCTTGTACGTTAATTTCTTGGGTTTTGTACCCTAAATAACTTACTACAATTACAGCGTCTGGTAATACAGAAAGCGAATAATTTCCATCAAAATCTGTTGTTGTTCCGTTCGAGGTATTTTTTTCGATAATATTTACCCCAGGTAAGGGCATGTTACTTTCGGTATCATTAACGACACCGGAAATAGTGATTTGTTGTGCAAATGTGACATTGCAAATCAAAAAGGCCAGCATAAATAAGTACTTATTATAGGACCTCTGATACTTAAGATTTAAAGTATTAAATTTCATAATTAGTGAATTGTTAGTTTCGAATTAATGTTTGAATTTTGTGTTTAGTGGTTCATTTTTCATTTAATTTGTTTCTGTTTGATTTATGTGAGTATTTATTAGTTTTAAGTTGTTTACATGTTCTACACTTTGTGTTTGTTTTACGGTTTTAATAGTTACATTTTTTAAAGTAATGTCTTCTATCGGGTACTTCTCGTCGCCTTTGGCAAGTATGCCGTATTTACCACCGTTTTCTACCGTAATGTTTTCTAGATTTATATTTTTTACTCTCGGATAGTTTGTGCCAGATTGGTTTTTGTAAATGCCGTAGAATAGGTTTATTTTTATAACAGCTTCTTTAACTTGGCCTACGGTAACATTTCTAACGAAAACGTTTTCGACAAAACCGCCGCGTTTAGAATTGGTTTTAATACGTATAGCACGGTCTAAATTAGGGCTGTCCATTTCGCAATTTTCTACAAACACGTTTCTAACACCCGCAGAGATTTCGCTGCCCATAACTACACCGCCATGGCCATCTATCATTTTACAGTTTTGTACTAGAATGTTTTCACTTACTATGCCTACGCGTCTGCCTTCATCGTTTCTACCAGATTTTATAGCGATACAGTCATCACCTGTATTAAACACGCAATTTCTTATAATTACATTTTTAGAATATTCTGGATCGCAACCGTCGTTATTTGGGCCGTGGCTTTCTACCGTAACACCATCAACAATAATATTGTTCGATTTTAAAGGGTGAATAACCCAAAATGGCGCATTAATTATTTTAACGTCTTTAATAAGAATATTTTCGCACTCTAAAGGTTCAATAAACGTTGGTCTTAAATAATGTCCGTTGCCAAATACTCGTTCTTCAATAGGTGTGTTGTTTTCGGCCATTTCGGCTAAACGATCTCTACCTTCAGGTAAGTGCTGCGATGGTGCTCCAGGCTTATGCCCGTAACTATCTTTACCACACCAAGGCCACCAGTTGCTATTACTAGCGTTACCATTTAAAGTTCCAGAACCTGTTATCGCTATATTTTTTTTGCCTTTAGCATAAATTAAAGGTGAATAATTCATCAATTCGTTACCTTCAAAAGAGGTGTGAACTAGCGGATAATAATCGTTGGCATTGTCGCTGAATACAATTTCGCTTCCTGTTTCTAAATGAAGATTTACATTATCGTCTAAATGAATAGGTCCCGAATTAAAAACACCTTTTGGAACTATAACTTGACCACCACCTTGTTTTGTACATGCTGCAATAGCATCTGCAAAAGCTTTCGTGTCTGGTTTATTGTCGTTTGCAATAGCCCCAAAATCTGTAATAGTATAAGTTTTCGATTGAAATTTCGGAGGCGTAACTGTTTTTGTTAAGTGCTCAGCTTGACTCCAAGGGTCGGATAAAGTTTTTTCAGATTGTGAAAAAACAGTTAATGAGGTAAAAAATACCATTGAAGCCGATAAATAAATTGTTAATTTTTTATTGGTATAATTAGCAATTTGACCTGAAAACCCCTTTGTTATTAGCACTTTGTTAAAGATTTGTTATAAAATTAAATGTAATCGATTACACGAAACTAAACATTTAGTATTAAAAAACAAATTTATTTTAAAAAAAAGTGGTAAATATGTAATTAGATGTGTTTTTTTTGGTAAAATGAAAACTTTATCACCTTAAAATTATATATTTAACAATTGGATGTCGATTTTAGGGAATTAACATAGCTTTAGCACAGGGTTTATGTAATCGATAACATCACATTTTTAAAAATAAATTAACTAACTATATTCTTTTTATTGTTAACCTTGCATAATGAACGAAAAAATAACCATCTATGACATTGCCAAAAGATTGAAAATTACGGCAGCAACCGTGTCTAGAGCCTTAAATAACAACCCTAAAATTAGTGAAGCAACACGTCTTTTAGTCTTAAAAACGGCCAAAGAGATGAATTATAAGCAAAATAAAGTCGCTTTGGCTTTAAAGAGCGGAAAGAGTAATAATGTAGGGGTTATAGTGCCTTATATTAATAGAAATTTCTTCTCGTCTATTATTAGAGGGATTGAAGAAGAGCTTTATCCTAAAGGCTATCATGTTATTATTTGTCAAACACATGAAGAGGAGCAAAAGGAAATTAAGACGATAGATAATTTATTGAATGCTCAAGTAGATGGTGTATTAATGTCGGTGTCTAAACAAACAACAACGTCCGAACATTTTGAGCGGGTTTTAGAAAAGCATATTCCATTAGTGTTTTTTGATAGACGTGCCCAATTAAAAGGAGTAAGTAGTGTAACGATTGATGATTACCAAGGCGGATTTGATGCTACAAAACATTTAATAGATCAGGGGTGTTCGCGTATAGCGCATATTTGTGGCGATTTGAAATTAGAGATATACCGAGATCGTTTTGAAGGGTATAAAGCTGCCTTAAAACAAGCTGGTATTGCTTACAATGAGGATTATGTTATACAGACCAAGAGTGATACCGAATCCGGGCATTTTGCAGCTCAGGAATTGTTAAAATTAGACAAATTACCAGATGCTGTGTTTTCGTCGAGCGACCATACCGCTTTAGGCGTGATTCAGAAATTTAAAGAACATGGCATAAAAATCCCCAAAGACATTTGTGTAGTTGGGTTTAGTAACGAACCCTTTACTAAATTTATGGAGTTGACCATAAGTTCGGTAGATCAATGTACTATGGAAATGGGTAGGGTAGCTGCTCGTGTGTTTCTAGAGCAAGTAAAAAACCCTAAAATAAAAATTGAGAAGAAAGTAGAACTTACTCCTCAATTATTAGTTAGGGAATCTTCTGTAAAAGTTAACGATACTACAAAGAAACTCCGCGTTTCCAAGGGATAAAATCGCTTTGGTTTAATGCCATGGCTTTGGTTTGTACTTCGCCGCTAGCCACTTTTATAATGTGTTCTAGCATAGTATCTCCCATTTCTTCAATAGATTTTTCGCCACGTATAACAGCTCCTGTATCAATATCTATAATATCTGGCATTTTTTCTGCCAATTCGGAGTTAGACGCTACTTTAATAATTGGTGTTACAGGGTTTCCTGTAGGTGTGCCCAATCCTGTTGTAAATAATATAACATTTGCCCCAGATCCAGCCATTGCAGTTGTGCTTTCTACATCGTTACCCGGAGTACATAATAAGTTTAAACCTGGTTTGTGAATGTATTCGCCGTAATCTAAAACGTCTACTACTGGCGAAGAACCTCCTTTTTTGGCAGCTCCAGCCGATTTCATTGCGTCTGTTATTAAACCGTCTTTAATATTACCCGGAGACGGGTTCATGTCGAAACCAGAACCTGCATCGACAACCGATTTTTCGTAAGCTTTCATCAGTTGTAAAAACTTTTTACCGTCGTCTTCATTTACACAACGATTTACAAGTTCTTGTTCTACACCGCAAAGTTCTGGGAATTCCGAAAGTATTGCTGTACCTCCAATAGCTGCTAATATATCCGATACGCGACCTAAAGTTGGATTGGCAGAAATTCCTGAAAACCCATCAGAACCACCGCATTCCAGTCCTACTTTCAATTTAGAAATTGGCGCTGGTTTTCTTTCAATATTATTGGCGGCTTTTATGCCTTCGTAAGAGTCTTTAATAATACCCTTTAACATATCGTCTACCGTACCAGATTGTTGTTGTTCGTATATTACTATAGGTTTTTTATTATCCGGGTTTATTTCGGCTAAAGCATCTTTAAAAATCTGTATTTGTAAGTTTTGGCAGCCTAAACTTAAAACAGTAGCACCGGCTACGTTTGGATTGTTTACATACCCTGCCAAGAGTTTAGCTAATAGCTCGGAATCTTGTCTGATACCACCACAACCACCTTGATGTGTAATGAATTTTACATCGATATTTTTAAATACCCGGGTATCTTCAACTTCTTCAGGCACTTCTTGTCCGGAGTCGCTTACCAGCGAACGTAGTAATAAACGGTGCTTGTTAATGTTTTTGTGTAATAATTCGTTTTCAAAAACATCTTTTAAGACTTCAATATTTCGGTTTTCGCAAAATACTAAAGGAAAGAATAACCATACGTTTGCGGTACCTACTTGGCCGTCTTCTCTATGGTAACCCATAAAAGTTCTATCTTTCCACTTGTCTATGTTCGGGGCATTCCAACCCAAGGTTTCTGTTTTACCAGTAACTTTAGCACTTTGGTGTTTTACATTTTCGGTGGTTAACACTTCGCCTTTTTCTATAATTTCAGACGCTTTGCCTACTAAAACCCCGTACATTATAATTTCGTCTCCTACGTTCAAGTGCTGTAGGGCGATTTTATGTTTTGCTTTTGTGTCTTTAGTGGCAACGTATGCTGCGTTGTCTAAGGTTAATTGTTCTCCAGCCGTAATATTAGTAAGTGCTACTGCGACATTATCATCTGCATGTACTTTTATTATTTTGTTTTGCATGGTGGTACCTTGTAAAAGGATTAAAATTGTTTACTAAAATTGTTAAATCCAACTTCTGTGCCATTGTCGTCTATTTCTTTAAGTGCAACAGCTATGGCATTAGTAAATTGGTCTATTGTTGTTAAATCTTCACCCCAAAACGATGTGTTAGATAAAATAGCTTGAGCAGTGGCTTGATAATCGTTTAAAGCCCAAGCGTCTTGAAATGTTTTTACAATTTCTGCATCATCATTTATTGGTAAAGCCTCGCCTTGCCATGTACCTTTATAAAAACGAATTAAACTCGCAAAAGAAAACATGAGGTGTGTTGGTAGTTTGTCGTTAATTTTAATGTAATCTAACAAACTTGGTAGTACGCGTACTTTAAATTTAGAAATTGAGTTTAAAGCAATACTAGAAAGCATGTGTTTTATGAACGGATTTCTAAAACGATCGAAAACATCTAAACCGAATTGTTTCAGTTCGTCTTTATCCATATCTAAAGTTGGGATAATTTCTTCGAAAACGGTGTCTTTTATAAATTTCCCTGTAAAGCTATCGTCTACAGATTCTTTCACGGTTTCCTTGCCAGACAATAAACAAAACGGTACCATAGCTGTATGCGCACCGTTTAAGATTTTAACCTTACGGGTTCTGTACGGTTGCATATTGTCTACAATAAGTACGTTTAAGTCGGTTTTATCAAAAGGTAGTTTTTGCTTTAAAGCATCGTCTCCTTCAATAACCCATAAAAAGAAAGTTTCCGCAGTAACAATTAAGTTGTCTTTATAATCTAATTTGCTATTGTAGTCTGCGATTTCGTCTTTAGGATATCCTGGTACAATGCGGTCTACCAATGTGCTATGGAAAGTAGAGTGGTTTAATAACCAAGATTTGAAATCTTCACCTAATTGCCATAAATCGATATATTTTAAGATGATTTCTTTTAAGGTTTCTGAATTATGATTGATAAGTTCGCACGGAATTATAGTTAAACCTTTTGAAGCATCTCCATTAAAATGTTTGAAGCGTTCATGTAACAAAACAGTAAGTTTTGCTGGAAAACTAGTAGGCGGTTGCATGTCTGGAGTATCCGATTCTACAAAAGCAATTCCTGCTTCGGTAGTGTTCGATATCACAAATTCTAAAGCTTCTTCTTTGGCCAGGTTTAAATAGTCTTGAAAGCTTTTATACGGATCTACAGACTGTACTAAATTGGTAATAAGCTCTTGCTCCTGAGTTTCTTTACCGTTTTTTATACCCTTCATAAAAAGGGTGTATAAGCCGTCTTGATCGTTTAACATAGAAACCAAACCACGATCTATAGGTTGCACTACGGCAATTCCTGCGTTTAAATTGGCTTTTTTGTTAAGTTCTTGGAAAGCATAATCTACAAATGCACGAAGAAAGTTTCCTTCTCCAAACTGAATCACTTTGATTGGTAAGGTATTGCCGGCATCAACATTAGTTCTATTTAGCGGCTGGGTGTTGTTTTGAGTTAAAGACATAATTAGTAATTTTTAAAGGTTGAATACTCTCGGTAGCCAAAGGGTTAAGTCAGGGAAATAGGTAACAAGGAACAGGGCAAAAATCATGGCCAAGAATAGGGGTAATAATGGTTTTACCACTTTCTCTATAGAGGTCTGTGCCACACCAACACCAACAAAGAGCACGGAGCCCACGGGCGGCGTACATAAACCAATACACAGGTTAAGTACCATAATAATCCCAAAATGAACAGGGTCCATGCCCAAAGCTGTTACCACAGGTAAAAAGATTGGGGTGAATATAAGTACTGCAGGTGTCATGTCCATAAAGATCCCTACAAATAGCAGTATTAAGTTAATGATTAACAGAATTACAATTTTATTGTCACTGATGCCCAATAAGACATCGCTAATGCTCTGCGGAATGTTCTCGAAGGACATCACCCAGGACATACTCATGGAAGCCCCGATAAGCAGCATAACCACAGCGGTAGTTGCCGAGGAATCCAATAAAATTTGAGGTAAGGATTGAAAATTGATTTCCTTGTAAACGAAGCCCAGGATAAGGGTGTACAGTACAGCTATGGCCGAAGCTTCGGTAGCGGTAAAAATACCGGTAACAATACCTCCAATTACAATAACCAACAATAATAAACTAGGAAATGCATCGATAAAGGTTTTAAACACCTCTTTTAAGTTACTGCGCTTTCCAACTTTGTATTTTTTCTTTTTCGCCCAGAACGAAGCCACAAGCATTAAAAACAATCCTGTTAAAATACCAGGTACATAACCAGCCAAGAATAAGGCCGCAATCGACACGCCCCCACTGGCCAATGAATATACGATCAATACATTACTTGGCGGTATAACGAGTCCTGTTGTTGCCGAGGTAATGTTTACGGCAGCTCCAAACTCTTTAGAGTAACCTTCTTTTTCCATTTCCGGGCCTAAAATACTTCCCATAGCCGAAGCCGAAGCCATGGCTGAGCCTGCAATGGCTCCCATAAGCATGGCGGCAATAACATTAATAAGTGCCAGACCTCCAGGTAAAGATCCTACAAGGGTTTTGGCAAAGGCTATAAGCCGGTGGGCAATGCCCCCTTTGTTCATGAGCTGTCCCGAGAGCACAAAAAACGGAATGGCCAATAAGGCAAAACTATCCAATCCTGCTCCAATACGCTGGGCAACGGTTGTAAATGCTGGCATGGCTGGGATGCTCACCAGCATGGTTAATAACGATGATATGGTAATGCTCCAGGCTACTGGCGTTCCTATAGCTAATAAGCCAACAAAGCTCAGTACTAAAACAAATATTGGTATGTATTCCATAAGTTAGTTAATGTAGTTTTAATTTGAGTGTTTAGTTTGTAGTATATCGTCTATTTTATAATAGATAATCAGTAGGCCGGTTAACGGGATTACAAAATACACGACAGAAAGTGGTATTTGTAGGGCTGGTGAATGTTGTCCTAAGATATAGGTTATGTATACCAACCTAAATCCGCCAATAACCAAGGCGCAAAGTGCAAATAATATAATGAGCAACAGCACAAACACCTTTAATTTTTTTTGTGTTGCTGGTTTTAGCTTGGGCGTAATAATATCTATGGCCACATGCATGTTTTTACCCGATACATATGCGGCACCGAGCAGCCCTACCCAAATCATAAGGTACCTGGCCAATTCGTCGGTAAACGAGCTTGGGGTACCAATAATATAGCGCGTAAATACTTGCCATAATACATTAATTACCATTACGGCCATAATAATAACCAGGGCGCTACCAAGGATTTTGTCTATTTTTTCTCTAATGGTCATAATTATTTGGTGTCTTGGATATTTTTAATCAGTTCGGCCATTTTTGGATCGGCTTTATAAGCGTCGTAAATGTTCTGTACTTTATCTGCAAACAGGGTTTTGTCTGGATGGATGATCTTTACGCCATTCTTTTGAACCTCTTCCAAGGCTTCGGCTTCGGCCTCGGCCCAAAGTTTACGCTGGTAAGGTACCGAACGGTTGGCGGCTTCCTGCACCCACTGTTGTTCCTGCTCGCTTAAACGTTCCCAAAACGGTGTGCCTACTACCAGAACATCTGGAAGTACGGTATGCTCGTCTAACGAATAGTATTTACACACTTCGTAATGTCTGGAGAGGTAGAAACTTGGTGGATTGTTCTCTGCACCATCTACCACGCCCTGTTGTAACGAGGTGTAAAGTTCTCCCCAGGAAATAGGTGTTGGCGATCCGCCTAAAGAACGTATCATTTCCATAGCGGTGATACTTTCCATAACACGGATTTTTAGGCCTTTTAAATCTTCTGGGGTCTCGATAGGCTTGTCTTTAGTGTAAAAACTACGGCTACCGGCATCGTAATAAGCAAGGCCTTTTAGCCAGAACTTAGTACCTTCGTTCAGCAGTTCTTTTCCAATTGGGCCATCTAATACTTTAAAGGAATGTTCGCGGTCCCGAAACATAAACGGAAGTCCAAACACTTTTAATTTTGGAGCAAAGTTTTCCAGCACCCCTACCGAAACTTTGGTCATATCCAAACTCCCGATTTGGAGCAGTTCCAGATTTTCGCGTTCTGAACCTAATTGCTGGTTGGGATAAATCTCGAGTTGGAGTTTGCCTCCTGAAATCTCCTTTAAGTCTTCACCCATTTTAAGCATGGCCTTATGTACCGAATGGTTGATGTCCAGGCCATGAGCCAATTTGATGGTTTTTGTTTGGGATAGTTGTCCACAACCAAAAACCAACAGGCTTAAACAGCATAATAGTAATGTGCGTTGTATCATTCCCATTAGTTGTTTTTTATGGTGTTAATAAGTGCCAGGGCATTGGCTACCTGTTGTGTTAGTGCACTGAAATCTTTATTGGAGATAATGTCTTTGGTAATCAGTTTAGAGCCCATTCCTACGCAGGTAACCCCTGCATTGAACCACTGGCTGATGCTTTCCTGGGTTGGAGAGACGCCTCCTGTTGGCATAATGCTGGTCCATGGGCAAGGTGCTTTTATGGCCTTAACAAAGTCGGCGCCGTAAGTTCCGCCAGGGAATAGCTTTACGATCTCGCATCCCAATTCTTCGGCACGGGCTATTTCACCTAAAGTAGCACAACCTGGAGACCAAAGGACTTTACGGCGGTTGCACACTAGGGCAATATCTTCGCGCAATACTGGGGTAACTATAAAGTGTGCACCCATTTGCATGTACAGCGAAGCTGCAGCGGCATCGGTTACAGAGCCTACGCCTAGCATGAGGTCCGGGCATTCGCTACTGCAGAATTTTGCCAGTTGGGCAAAGGTCTCGTGGGCAAAAGCACCTCGGGCCGTAAACTCAAATAAACGGGCGCCACCATCGTAACAGGCTTTAACCACTTGTTGTAAAAGTGTAATATCGCTATGATAAAATAAAGGTACCAAACCTGTAGCTTCCATTTGTTGGGCGACTTCTATTCTAGAAAATGTTTTCATGATGTGTATATTATCGGCTAACGCGACCAGAAAGATCGCCTTGCATTAAGTTTTCGACTTCTTGTTTAGAGACTAAGTTAACATCGCCATAAACGGTATGTTTAAGGCTGGATGCCGCCACGGCAAATTCCAATGCTTTGGCATCGTCGTAAGTATTTAAACCGTAAATTAAGGCTCCCATAAAACTATCGCCAGCACCTATACGGTCTACAATATGTGTGATATCGTAAGTGGTAGATTGGTGCATGGTTTGGCCGTCGTACAATACGGCAGACCATTTATTGTGCGAGGCACTGATGCTCTCTCTGTGGGTAATGGCTATTTTTTTTGCTTTTGGAAAACGGGTCATAAGCTTTTCGGACAGCGACTGTTGTAGTTCTGTCTGGGTACCGCCTTCTGGAATGATATTAAAATATTTATCTGAAGCGTAATCGCCAGCAAGAATAACATCGCATAGCGCGACCATGTGTTCCATAATGTCGCTTGGCGATTTGCCGTAGTTCCACAAATTAGCACGATAGTTGAAATCTGTGGAAATTGTGAGTCCTAATTTTGCTGCGGCATGTATAGCTTCCAGGCACACATCGGCAGCATCTTGGGATACCCCGGGAGTAATACCGGACCAATGGAACCAATTGGCGTCTTTAAAGACTGCTTCCCAATCGATCATGCCAGTCTTAAGGGTTGAAAACGAAGAATGTGTACGGTCGTAAACAATTTTGCTACCGCGCATAGAGGCACCGTTTTCTAAAAAATAGATCCCCATACGTTCGCCACCACGGGCAATAGCACTTGTGCCCACATTGTATTTGTTCATTTGCATAATGGCACTATCGCCAATATCGTTTTGCGGCAATCTGGTAATAAAGTCTACAGGCAAACCAAAGTTTACGATGCTGGTAAGCACGTTAAGTTCGCTGCCCCCATAATCGGCATTAAAGTTATTTACCTGAGAAAACTTTAAACAATCTTGGGTAGAAAGTCTTAATAATACTTCGCCTAATCCTACTACTTTTTTCAATGTTATTGGGTATTAGTTAGTGTGATTTAATTTATTTTGAAGGAAAATTAAAATAGTCTTTAGCATTGTAGTAAGAAATGCCTTGAACCATTTTTCCTATCCATTCCATATCGTTTGGTAATTCGCCTTTTTCGATTTCTTCACCAAAAAGATTACATACTATACGGCGGAAATATTCGTGCCTTGGAAACGACATAAAACTTCTAGAGTCTGTTAGCATACCAATAAAACAACTAATAAGTCCCATATTAGAAAGTGCGTTTAGCTGTTTTGTCATGCCGTCTTTTTGATCTAAAAACCACCAGCCAGAACCAAATTGCACTTTACCTTTTACGCTACCGTCGTTAAAGTTACCAATCATAGTCGCTAGAACTTCGTTATCGGCAGGATTCAGGTTATAAAGTATAGTTTTTGCTAGTTTATCTTTAGTGTCTAAAGTGTTTAAGAATTTCGATAAGTTTTCGGCTTGCGAAAAATCGCCAATAGAATCCCATCCTGTATCTGGACCTAATTGGGTTAACATTCTAGCGTTGTTATTGCGTAATGCCCCTAAGTGAAACTGTTGAACCCAACCAAATTCGTGATAAGTTTCCGCTAAAAATAGTAATAAAGCAGTTTGGAATTTTAAGGATTCTAATTGAGAAATAGCTTCCTTATTTCTGCGTTTAGCAAAAATGGTTTTGATTTCTGCTTCTGTAAAATTAACAAAAGGAATGGCGTTTAAACCATGGTCTGATAATTTACAGCCGTTATCGTTAAAATAAGAAATCCTGTTTTTTAAAGCGTCGCAAAGTGCGTCGTAGGTTTTAATTTCCGAATTTGTTACCTTCTCTAAAGCATCTATATAATCGTTATACGATTCGGTATCGATAAAAATGGCCTTGTCCGGTCTAAACGAAGTACTCATGTACGTCTTCTTGTTTTCATTCTTGGCATATTGCTGATGAAACTCGAGAGTATCTAGAGGGTCTTCGGTGGTGCAAACTACTTCAACATTCATTTTGTTTAAAATGTTCTGGCAGCTGTAAGCATCGGTTTTTAAAATGTCTGATGCCGTTTTATAGATTTCTGGAGCTGTTTTTTCGTTTAATAAAGTATCTATGTTATAGTAACGTAAAAGCTCTAAATGTGTCCAGTGATACAGTGGATTACGCATGGTATAGGGTACCGTTTTACCCCATTGTAAAAACTTTTCTTCGTCTGAAGCACTTCCTGTAATAAAGGTTTCGTTTACACCTAAAGTACGCATGGCTCGCCATTTGTAATGGTCGCCGTGAATCCAGATTTGCGAAATATTATCGAAAGATCTGTTGTTGGCAATGTCTTGCGGAGGTAAGTGGCAATGGTAATCTATAATAGGTAAAGAACTGGCGTAATTGTGGTACAGTTCTTCTGCATATTTATTTTGCAGTAAAAAATTGTCGTTAATAAACGTCTTAGGTGCGCTCATGAGTGGTAATTAATTTTCGTTACTAGGTTTACCAATGGTTGCAAGTATACCACCATCGACATATATAATTTGGCCGTTTACAAAATTACTAGCTTCGGAAGCTAAAAAAACAGCAGTCCCTTGAAGATCTTCTGGGTTTCCCCAACGTCCGGCTGGGGTTCTGCCTACTATAAAATCGTTAAATGGATGACCGTCTACTCGAATAGGAGCAGTTTGCGAGGTCGCAAAATATCCAGGGCCAATACCGTTAACCTGTATGTTGTGTTTAGCCCATTCTGTGGCTAAATTTCTGGTTAACATTTTTAAACCACCTTTGGCTGCAGCATAAGCCGAAACGGTATTACGGCCTAACTCACTCATCATAGAACAGATGTTTATTATTTTACC
>JAUIBP010000016.1 GCA_030427735.1 Bacteroidia bacterium
CTTTTAGTTGCTTCGGAGACACACAGTATCTTTTTTATTTTAGGATAATTGTATTTATAAAGTGTTTTTTTACGTTGCTTGATTTCGAAAGACGTTTTTTTACTGAAAATGAAAGGGGGCAGTTTATAAAATTTATCGGCTATTATGGCCAGTTGAATGGCTGTTGTATCGTGTATGTGAATGAGGTCTATTTGTTTTTTTTTACAAAGCTTAGCTAATTGCAAAGCAAATCTAAAATCTATTTTAATGGCCAAAGGGGCAGCGATATAGTTTATAGAGGTGTTTTTTAATCTTTGATGAAAGGCGCCGTTTTTTACACAAAATACAATGTTTTTAACTTCGGGATTTGTAAGTGCTAGTTCAGAACACAGATTTTCGATATGGTGTTCGCCACCACCCCAATTCGATACAGCCGATACGTGTAAAATAGTCATCTTCTAAACGGAAATTATTTGTTTTTGTTTTAATGAGTCGCTTATGGGAGCGCCTTTTAATAACAGTACAAATAAAGGTATGTTTTTAGGTTTTATAAGTGATTTAAAGAACAATTTAACAGTTAGCCACCATTTTAAAGTAAGGTATGCCCAATATCCAGAGTTTTTGCGCAACACATACAATAAAGATATTTTTAGCTCCTTTTTTATGGCCATGCTTTTTTCTGTGCTTTGCCCTTTAAAATGTATAAATTTTCCCGCAGGCACTAAATAACAGTCTCCTTGGTTTGAGTGTTTAGCTATCCGAAAGCATAAATCTGTTTCTTCATAATATAAAAAAATATTGGTGTCGAATCCGCCAACAGCATTAAATTGTTCAGCTTTAACAACTAGAAAAGATCCTGGCACCGCTTGTACTTTTAGAGGACTGTTATAAACTTTTTGACGCTTTGGATATGTTTTGGGGTTACTGCTTTCTAGTAATTTTCTGCCAAAAAGCTCACGCTTTAAACTTAAAAAATGATCGAACGATTTCTGCACTTCTCCTTTTTCGTTGTATTGTTGTGGACAACAAACCGCAGCATTTTTATGCGCTTCTAAAAAATTAAAAACAATGTTTAAACAATCGTTTTGTAAAATCGTGTCGTTGTTTATAAACGCGTAATGCTTGGCATTTGCAAACTGAACGCCATACATATTGCCACCGCCAAAACCAGTGTTGTAGCGGCTTCGTACTAATGTAATGTGTTCTGCATTAAAGGTTGCAATGGCTTGTTTTAAAGCTTTATAATCTGTCGTTTCGGAAGCGTTATCAACTACAATAATTTCGTAAGAAATACGGTTAGAAGTCTGTTTGAGTATAGATTCTATACAGTTTATAGTGAATTTTGAAGAATTGTAGTTTAAAATTATTGCAGAAATGTCTTTCACAATGACCAATTAGAGATTAAACAGTTGAACGATTTAGATAACAAAAATAATCTAAAAATTATAGGAGTGCTATAATTATAATTAAACCTTGAAAATTATTAGTTGTAGCCGCTTTTTGCGAGTATAATAGATTATGTATGAGGTTATTTTTGCGATTACATTGCATTTATTTCACATAGATAAAATCTAAACAGTAAAAATTAACGTAAAACTTATTGACTTTATATATTTGCGTTATTATAAAGTCTTCACATAATTTAATATTAAGCCCTAATTTTAATGCATTTTTTTAAAAGGAAATATTACCAATTAAAGGTTAATTATTTAAATCAGTTTGGTACAGATAAACAATTTGTTAAAGCTGCTTATAAATTGAAAAATGATAAGCCCTTAAACCTTAATAAACCTATAGAATTTACTGAAAAGCTTCAATGGCTGAATTTTTATAAATATTCGGAGGATTATAAAATGTATGTTGATAAATATGAAGTGAGATCCTACGTCGAAAAAAAATTAGGTAAAGGCTATTTAAATGAAATTATTGGGGTATACGATGCTGTAGAAGATTTAGATTTTAAGAACTTTCCTAATAAATTTGCCTTAAAATGCACACATGGTTCTGGGTATAATGTTATTGTTAAGGATAAAAGAGCGACAGATTTAGAAGTTGTTAAACAGCAATTAAAATCGTTTATGTCTCGAAATTATTACAATAAATATAGAGAGCGAATTTACAAACACGTTCAGCCTAGAATTTTAGTAGAAAAGTATCTGGATCAACTTGAAAGCGATTACATTATCGATTATAAGTTTTTTTGTGTTAATGGTAAACCTAAACTTATTTATGTAAAAACATTTTATGAAGGTGCTTATAGAAATTGCTATTATAATTTAAATTGGGAAAAAATTTGCCCAGATTTAATTCATAAAAATTATTTAAATAAAGATATCCCTAAGCCAGAAAATTTAAATGAAATGATTGCTGTTGCCGAAAAATTATCGAGTGAATTTTATTTTGTAAGAGTGGATTTGTATTCAATAAAAAATAAAATTTACTTTGGCGAACTTACTTTTTTTCATTTAGCAGGTTTACAAAGGTTGACAGTAGATCGGTTGAATAAAGAATTAGGAGATTTAATCCCGATTTCTGCATAACTACGAGTTTGCTTTTAAAACTTCAGAAAGTTCGTTATACATTTTTTTCGCAATAACTTCTTTAGTAAAGTTGTTTATTAAATATTGGTATCCGTTTTTAGTTAGGGTGTCTTGTAGGGTTTGGTTGTTTAGTAAATGTTCAACTTTATTGGCAAAATCCAAAGGGTTGCCCACTTCGGCCAAAAGCCCTGTTTTATTATTTACAATTACCTCTGGTATGCCTCCAGCATTTGCTGCTACAATGGGTGTTTTGCAAGCGTAAGCTTCCAGCAATACGCCGCCTGTGGGTTCGTTGTTCGAGGTAAACATCAGCACGTCTAATTCTGGTAAAATATCAGGAATGTCCGTTCTAAAGCCTGCAAAAATAATGTGATCGATTAAGTGTTTGCTCGCGACATGTTTTTTTATGTCGGTTTCTAATTTGCCTTGTCCTACCAGTATAAATTTCAATTTCAGGGCAGATTCTTTAAGCAATTTTTCGGCAGCGTCTACCCAAGTGTAATGGTCTTTAAAAGCGGTGAATTCTGCAATATTGCCAATAATTTTATAATCTTCAGGAATATTAAATTCTCGATGTAATACTCCCGTTTTGTGTTGTTTCGGAAACTTATTAATATCGGTTACACTGCAACAACGGTTAGTTTAGAATGGTCTTTAACGGCAGGTTTTAAGCTGTCGACTACAGGGTACGATACACAAATTATTTTTTTTATCCCCTGGTAGTTGTATTTCCATTTACGGAAAAAATTAGTATCTACACGTTTTATTAATGTGCGGCAAAGTACTAAAGGAATGGTTAAACCATAAAGTAAAGATGATAAAACGGTTAGGGTGTGCGATTGGCCGTTATGTATAAACACTAAATCGGCCTTATTGGTATCGGCAATCGATTTTAAGGCTTTTGCAAATTTTAAATCGTATTCCGATTTACATTCAAGGCCATAGACTTGAAGATTTTTGGCTTTTGCAATGGTATAAACTTCAGAATCTTTAGGGCAAACAATCCATTGGTCTTCTACATACCCAAAATCGCGGAAAGCTTCGTATAAATAAATTATTTTTTGTTCATGACCTCGCCAACCCTTAGACGCTGTAACCTGAATTAACCTCATGTACTATTTTTGCGCAAAATACAACATTATAAACAAACAATAGAAATTATTAATTGTTACGGCATCTTAAAAAAATGTAATTTCGCAGCATGACACGCATTTTTCAAAACGAGTACAAAGCTTACCAAAATAAGATAGATGAGTTTATAAAACACTTTTCTACTTCGGGAGAAACTTTTGGGAATCAAGATAGAAATACCATAAAATTATTCGACTTAAACGACAAGCAGCTAAATATAAAATCGTTTAAAATTCCGAATCTTGTCAACCAAATTGCCTATAAGTTTTTCAGAAAAAGTAAAGCTCAGCGCTCTTTTGAATATGCCAATATTTTGAAGTCTAAAGGCATTGGTACCCCAGAGCCTATTGCTTATTACGAGTTTTCTACACCGTTTGCTTTTAAAAAGAGTTTTTATGTGAGTGAGCATTTGCAGGTAGATTTAACGTACCGCGAACTGTGTCATGATTTAAATTATGAAGATCACGAAGCGATTTTAAGAGGGTTTACAAGATTTACTTTCGATTTGCACGAAAAGCAAATTAATTTCCTAGATCATTCTCCTGGAAATACACTGATTAAAAAAATAGGTCCAAATTACACGTATTATTTAGTGGATTTGAATAGAATGGAATTTGGTCCCATGGATTTTGAGGCGCGGATGAAAAATTTTGGACGCTTAACCACCCATAAATCTATGGTGAAAACCATGAGCGACGAATATGCGAAATGTTCGGGCGAACCAGTAGATAAGGTGTTTAAAGCCATGTGGGGATATACTGAAGCGTTTCAGGAAAAATTTCAGCGTAAACAAAGGTTAAAGAAAAAAATTAAATTCTGGAAAACTTACGATTAGTCGTTATTTGCGTCCTTTTCGTAAAAGCCATAGTTTTACATAACGCATAAAAATAACATAGCCTTGAATGTAACCAATGGTTAAGCCTACGGTTCCGTCTCTAAAACCGCCTTGTATAATATAATGTTTAAAGAATCCCCAAAACGGTTTTAAAACAAAATGATAAGGGGTTAAGTTGCCCGTTTTTTTGTCGTAATCGTGGGCTTGCCACCAGGCATAACGATTCATTTTTTCTAAATACTTATCAAAAGTAATATAGGTGTTGTGATAAAGTTTTTCTTTTAAAAACCCTACAGAGCCTGCAACTTTAATTTCGGCATGTACTTGTTTGTCTTCGTATTTACAGAGATCACGTTTGAAAAGACGAATGACTTTGTCGTTACGCCAGCCGCTATAATGTACGCGTTCGCCCATAAAGTGATTCATTCTGCCAATCCAATACGCATCGTGTTTAGGAGCTTTTAGTGTTTCTAAAATTTCCGATTTTAGTTCGGGAGTAACTCTTTCGTCGGCATCAACCAATAAAATCCATTCGTGAGTAGCTTGAGGAATGGCCCAATTTTTTTGAGAAGCCGAATACTGATATTCCCGACGAATAACTCTTGTAGCTAGGGTTTTGGCTTTCTCGAACGTACCATCTGTACTTAAGCTGTCTACCACCAAAATTTCATCGGCAAATTGTACCGATGCGATTACGGCTTCAATATTGTGTATTTCGTTACCTGTTGGGATAATGGCGGTTAACTTGGTCATAAAACAGAATAGTATTAGGCTTTAAATGGGGTTAAAAACTGTATTAAGTTATTTTTAAAATAGTTAGGAGTAAATAATTGGTATAATGATAGACTGTCTTTTTTCATATCTTTTTCAGGTTTTGATTGATATAATTCAGGAAGATAGTCTTTTAGATGAACCGAAACGTTGTTTTGATTGTCTTCAAAAATACTCCATGTTGTTTTGTCTATCCAAGGCGAAAATATGGTAAATGTTTTTATATCTAAGGCTTTGGCCATATTAATAGCTCCGCCTTCGTTACCAATAATTGCGTGGCAATGGTAAAGAATGGCTAAAAATTCTCTTAGGCTTTTACCATATACATTAAAATAAATGTGTTGCTGGGTAGTGGGTTTACAGCTGTCGTAAATACGTTGTGCCAACTCGGTTTGCGAAGGAATGTAATTAAAAAGAATCTGCGCTTGGGTATGGTCTACAATGGTATCTATAACTTCGGCCATATATTCCAGAGGATAGGTTTTTAAAGGGCCACTGCCTAAAACGCTAATCATACACAGGGTTTTGTCTAATTGTATTCCGTTGGCGGTTAAAAACGATTTGCTCTGTGCTATTTCCGAAGGCGTTAAATAAATTTTTGGCTTTAAAATTTCTGGCACTGTTTTTAAAATGGGGCTTAGTAATTGTAGTCTGTGCTCTATGGCCAAGCCAGCGGGTGTTTGTGCTGTTTTGGTTCTTGTAATTGTATGGTTATATATCCATTTAGAATACCATTTACGATACGATACTTTAAGTTTAGCTACCGAAAAATAACTTATAATATTGCTGGACAGCTTACCATAAACATCGATAACAATATCGAATTTTTCTTTTTGTAAGGTTTTTGCAAACCTAAAAAGTGCTTTGGTGTTTTTTTCGGCTTCTTTTGGAAAAACCACAAGGTGGTCTATGTAGGGATGGTGTTCTACAACAGAAAATGTATTGGCATTAATAAGATAGTGCAACGCGGCATTAGGATATTCTTTTTTTAGTGCTTCAAATAAAATACTACTTGTAAGCACATCGCCAATCATTTTCTGTTGTATTACCAATATTTTCATTTAAACCGCAACGTCGTTATCGCGTAAAGCATCGTTTAAAGACGTTTTCTTGTCGGTACTTTCCTTACGTTTTCCTATAATTAAGGCGCACGGTACTTGAAATTCACCAGCAGGGAAGGTTTTAGTGTAACTACCTGGAATTACTACAGAACGTGCAGGAACACGACCTTTCATTTCTACAGGTTTATCGCCTGTTACATCAATAATTTTAGTGCTCATGGTTAGTACCACATTAGCGCCTAAAACCGCTTCTTTTTCTACGTGAACTCCTTCAACTACAATACAACGCGAACCCACAAAAACGTTATCTTCTATAATTACAGGAGCAGCTTGTAAAGGTTCTAACACACCACCAATACCAACACCTCCAGACAGATGTACGTTTTTACCAATTTGAGCGCAACTACCAACTGTAGCCCAAGTGTCTACCATAGTGCCTTCGTCTACATAAGCACCAATATTTACATAACTAGGCATTAAAATGGTTCCGGCCGAAATATAAGCACCATGTCTGGCAACAGCATTTGGAACTACACGAATACCTTTTTCTTTATATCCTGTTTTTAACGGAATTTTATCGTGGTATTCAAAAATACCAACTTCTAGAGTTTCCATTTTTTGAATTGGGAAATACAAGACTACTGCTTTCTTTACCCATTCGTTTACTTGCCAACCAGAGTCTGTTGGTTCTGCAACGCGTAATTCTCCCGAATCTAAAAGAGAAACTACTTTTCTAATCGCTTCAATCGTGTCTTTTTCCGATAACAAGGCTCTGTTTTCCCAGGCTTGCTCTATGATAGATTGTAATGCTTTCATTTTGAAATTTTAAATTTTTTTCAAAGATACTTTTATAATTTATCTCCTTAAAACCGAAAGCATAAAAATTGCCTAAATCTTTATGTGTAAAAACTATTAAAATGGCTTGTTAATGCTAACTTTGTAAAAAATAGTTAATATGGCACGTGTTTTAGCGATAGATTACGGTAAAAAAAGAACGGGAATAGCGGTAACCGATGAGCTTCAAATTATAGCTTCTGGTTTAACTACCGTAGAGACTAAAGACCTGATTCCGTTTTTGCAAGACTATATTGCTAAGGAACAGGTAGAATTATTTGTCGTGGGCGAGCCCAAACAAATGGATGCCACAGCGTCTGAAAGTGAAGCCTTGATTATTCCGTTTTTAAAGAAATTATCCGAGTCGATACCCAATATTCCTATAGCTCGTGTAGACGAACGGTTTACGTCTAAAATGGCGTTTCAAACCATGATAGATTCGGGATTAAAAAAGAAACAACGCCAAAATAAAGCTTTAATAGATGAAATTAGTGCAACACTAATTTTACAAAGCTATTTGAATTCTAAATAATTCTGTATGAAGCGTTAATGTTGTAGGTTTTTATTCAATTTTAAACTTTTTATCGAAAAAAAATAACCTTTAACTAAAATTTTTATCAATACTGAAAGAGCCTCTTATATTTGAGAAAATTTCAGTTAATAAAATGAAAATTAATGTATTAATAAGTGTGTTTGCTATAGCCTTATTACAAAGTGCAAGTTTAAAAGCGCAAGACAAAAAGCCCGATTACAAGAGAATGAATCGTGTTGTTGTAAGCGTTAAAAAGTTAAACTTAAAACCTTTAAAAGTTGAAACATTACCCGTTTGGGCAAACCGAAAACGTGACTTAATCAATTCGCAAGTAAATGCTAAAATTAAATGTAGCATCGATTTGTTTACTGTCGTTAACGATAAAGCTGCTTGTTAAAAGCAAGCAATTTTCATATCCATCCAGAAAACTCCTTATTTAAGGAGTTTTTTTATTATAGGCTATTACGGTTAAGAATTGTATTTTTGCATTTCAAAAAATTTATAACACGTACAAATGATTTTACCAATTGTAGCTTATGGCGATCCTGTTTTAAAGAAAGAAGGGACCGATATAGATAAAGATTACCCTAAATTAAACGAACTTATAGATAATATGTTCGAAACCATGTATAATGCCTATGGCGTTGGTTTGGCTGCTCCGCAAATAGGACTGCCAATTCGTTTGTTTGTTATAGATACAACACCTTTTTCGGAAGATGAAGACTTAACAAAAGACGAGCAAGCTGCCTTGGTAGATTTTAAAAAAGTGTTTATTAATGCTACAATAATTAAAGAAGAAGGTGCCGAATGGGCGTTTAACGAAGGCTGTTTAAGCATACCAGATGTAAGGGAAGATGTGTTTAGAAAACCAGAAATTACCATAGAATATCAAGACGAAAATTTTGAAACGCATGTAGAGACTTACAGCGGACTTATAGCACGCGTAATACAACACGAATATGACCATATAGACGGCATATTATTTACCGAAAAACTATCTACCTTAAAAAAACGACTAATAAAAGGGCGTTTAGATAACATCTCTAAAGGAAAAATAAAAGTAGATTATAAAATGCGTTTTCCAAATCAAAAAAAGAAACGATAATATTTGGTTAGGTTTAACAAACGTAAGATATTTGCCACCTTTAAAAATTAATTTATGGGCTTAGATAAAGTATTAGCTATTTCAGGTAAACCAGGATTGTATAAATTAGTACTACAAACACGTAACGGATTTATAGCAGAATCGTTGTTAGACAACAAACGACTGTCTATAAACATGAACCATAACGTAAGTGTATTAAGCGAAATCGCTATTTATACATTAACAGAAGAGGTGCCTTTAAAAAATGTGTTTAAAGCTATTTCCGAAAAAGAACAAGGAGCGCAAACACGCATTAGCCATAAAGACAGCAAAGATAAATTAGAAGAATATTTTTTCGAAATTTTACCAGATTACGATGAAGATCGTGTGTACGCGAGCGATATTAAGAAGGTAATACAATGGTACAATTTATTGCATAAAAACGATTTATTACAGTTCGAGGACGATGCAGAAGCAACAGAAGAAGCTTCAAACGAAGAAGAATAAAAAATCGCAATTAGTATATATTAAAGTCCAACCCTTACGGTTGGACTTTTCTTTTTAAGTACCTTAGCAAAACACAACAACAATTTTAATTTTTTATGAATACAAGAGCCCAAAAATTAGCAGCTTTCGACCGGTTATTAACAATAATGGATGAATTGCGCGAACAATGTCCGTGGGATAAAAAACAAACCATCGAGTCGTTACGCCATCTAACAATTGAAGAAACTTACGAACTGGGCGACGCTATTTTAGACAACGACCTACAAGAAGTTAAAAAAGAATTGGGCGATTTGTTATTACACATTGTGTTTTATGCCAAAATAGGAAGCGAAACCAATAGTTTTGATATGGCCGATGTTTGTAATAGTATTTGCGACAAATTGATAGACAGACACCCACATATTTACGGCGATGTTAAGGTGGATAATGAAGAAGATGTAAAGCGTAATTGGGAAAATTTAAAACTAAAAGAAGGCAACAAAAGCGTTTTACAAGGCGTGCCAAAAAGTTTGCCAGCTTTAGTAAAAGCCAGTCGTATTCAAGATAAAGTAGCAGGAGTGGGGTTCGATTGGGAAGAGCCACAGCAAGTTTGGGAAAAAGTAGAAGAAGAATTAAACGAGTTGAAAGTTGAAGTAAACAATAACAACCCAGAACGAATAGAAAGCGAATTTGGCGATGTCTTATTTTCTTTAGTAAACTATGCACGTTTTCTAAACATAAATCCCGAGAATGCCTTAGAGCGTACCAATAAAAAATTTAAAAAAAGATTCGAGTATCTCGAAAAGCAAGCCGCCCTGTTAAACAAGAACTTAAAGGATATGACCTTAGCCGAAATGGATGTTTTTTGGGAAGAAGCAAAAAAACTTTAACTTTTTTGAGTTTTTAATAATCCATTTTAACTTAAGAAACGTATATATAGTTAAGAATGGCATAATTCTTCATAGATATAAAAGATTAATAGCATAATCCTTACAAAACTATGTCATTCTAAATATTGTTATTTCTAATAGGTTAAGGAATAGCGGTTTAGTTAGTTTAGTTAATAACTCAATCCTACTTGTTAAAGCGTAAGCTGTAAGAACGGGTAGGATTTAGTTTTTATATACCTTCCTTAATGTAAAACAGCAAAGAAATCTTTAAGTCCCGATAAAATACTTTGTACCGCGTACGACGCTAAAATGAGACCCATTATTTTACTAATTACATTTATACCATAATCTCCCACTATATTTTTCACCTTATTGGCTGCAAGTAACAATGCACAGGTTAAGCCAATAATAACCAATACTAAAACAGTAGTTATGGCTTGTTGTTTTAAAGAATAAATGTGGTTGTCTGTCATAAGAACAACGGCCATAATAGCTCCAGGAGAAGCAATAGAGGGAATGGCTACAGGAAAAACAATAACGTGTTTATAATCTTTAATTAAATGTTTTTCAGTTTCTGGTTTGCCGTCTCCAAAAATCATGGTAAGCGCAAATAAAAATAAAATTACACCACCCGAAATTTGAAACGCATCTAGCGATACTTCCATACCTTCAAGTACAACTTGACCTACTATTATAAAAAACAACAACACAAAAAACGCTAAAATAGAAGCTTGTATGGCTATGCGTTTTTGTGCTTTTTTATCGAATTGCTTGGTGGCTTCTAGATATACTGGCACCGAGCCTAAAGGGTCTATAACGGCAAAAAGAAAGAGTAAAGTTGTAAAAATTTCATGCATAATTGCTTAGCTGTTTTTTTGAAATTAATATAATAAAAATTAAAGTATAAATTCAGGTTTAGTCATTTATTAATCCAACAGGAAGAACACAAGAATAGGCGATTCAAACTTTCTTTCGAATTTTTGTGTATTAATTACATTTATTTTTTTATGATTGTGATAATTTTTTAATATTTAAAGAAATAAAATGATATGTTTATAGTTGTTTTATTGTTGAATTCATTTTTCATGTCAAAATTAGAAATATGTCAAACCCCTTATTAGGTACAGTCCTGCATGCAATTGGTGGTGTTTCAGCATCGAGCTGTTATTTGCCATTTCAAAAAGTAAAACATTGGTCGTGGAATAGTTATTGGTTAATCCAGGCATTATTTGCTTGGTTAATTTTTCCTTTAATTGTGGGATATTTAACCGTTCCTAATTTATGGGAAGTTTTAACCAATTCTCCAATTACAGCCATGTACAATGCGTTCATTTTAGGAGCCATATATGGGTTTGGAGGTATGGCCTTTGGTTATGCAATAAAATACATCGGCTTTTCTTTAACGTATACAATTTCTATTGGGCTTTCGGCTATAATTGGTACGGTTGTACCTTTAATTATCCACGGTACTTTAATAACACAATTCTCCAAGCCAGGCGGACTAATAGTGTTGTTAGGGATGATTCTGTCTTTAATTGGAGTTTTTATTTGTGGATGGTCTGGCTACAAAAAAGAGCAAAACCTAAAAGAGAGCAAGCAATTGGAAGCAAGTGCTTTTAATTTAAAAAAAGGGGTGTTGCTCACCGTATTTTCAGGAGTATTATCAGCTGTTTTTGGGGTGTCTTTAGAATTAGGAGCTCCTATAGCAGAACTTGCTGGCAAATATGGCGCAGGACATTTTCAGGGTAATGCCAATTTATTGGTGTCGACTGCTGGTACGTTTTTAACCAATGTTATCTGGTTTACCATAGTGAGTTTTAAACAAGATACTATTAAAGAGTTGGTAGCAGTTAAAGCTTTAGGAGCAGGCCTTTGGTTTCGTAATGTATTGCTTTCTGTACTTACCGGAGGCTTGTGGTATTTTCAATTCTTTTTTTACGGACTAGGCCATGTGCGAATGGGAGCTTTTCAGTTTGCTAGTTGGGCAATACATATGTCTATGTTAATATTTTTCAGCTTCATTGTAGGTGTTATTATGAAAGAATGGCGTGCCGTATCAAAACAAACATATGTTACTTTAATAGCAGGACTCTTAATATTAGTATGTTCATTCGTAATAATCACTTATGGAAGCATGCAAGGTAATGGAGCCGTAACTTAAATAATAGATTTTATAAAAATATAATGAAAGAACCAATTATTTTAAAAGGAATTACATGGGATCACAGTCGTGGGTATTGTCCTAAAGTGGCGACAGCTCAACGCTTTTCAGAATTGCATCCACATATAAAAATAGAATGGTCTAAGCGTTCCCTTCAGGGTTTCGCAGACGAGCATATAGATGTTTTAGCACAACAGTACGATTTGTTAATTATAGATCATCCTTGGGCTGGTTATGCCGCCGATACTGGTATTATTATACCATTTAATAAATATTTGCCAGAAGCTTTTATACAAGATCAGCAACAACAATCGGTTGGTAAATCTTGCGAGAGCTACAATTTTGGAGGCGATTTATATGCACTCCCTGTAGATACGGCAACTCCTGTGGCATCGAGCCGTTCGGATTTGTTAGAGAAAGCAGGCGAAAAAGTTCCTGGAACTTGGGAAGATCTATTGAAATTGGCTAAAAAGGGACTCGTAACAATGCCAGGAATTCCTATTGATACCCTTATGAATTTTTATATGTTTTGCAATGTTTTAGGCGAGGAACCTTTTAAAACGGATGATTATATTGTGAGTAACGCCGTGGGAATAGAAGCTTTAAAGATGATGAAGCGTTTAACCGATTTATTAAATCCCGAATTTTTTAATTGGAATCCGATTAAAGTTTACGAAGCCTTAACATCGCGAAACGATTATGCATACTGCCCATGGGCTTACGGTTACACAAATTACGCTCGAGATGGATATGCTTCAAAAAAGCTGCAATTTCATGATATTATAAAAAATAACGAAGGAAAAGATTTTCAAAGTACGTTGGGCGGTGCTGGTTTGGCCATTTCGGCAAGCAGTAAACATATTGATGCAGCGGTGTCTTATGCCGAATTTATGGCTTCGCCAGAAACTCAAAAACGTTTGTATTTCAATAACGGAGGTCAGCCAGGACATAGATCGGCTTGGCTTGATGCGCATACCAATGCCTTAAGTAGTCAGTTTTTTCAATCGACATTAAAAACCCACGACAATGCTTTTTTAAGACCACGTTACAATGGGTATTTACATTTTCAGGATAATGCTGGTGATTACGTTAGAAACTATCTTATGTCTGGTGGCGATGAAGCTAACGTTCTTAATCATATGAATGCACTTTACGTGGAATCTAAAACTAAAGTCAGTTCATGAAACCATTAGAAGGCATTTTAGTTGTAGAATTTTGTCAGTTTCTCGCAGGGCCATCAGCCGGATTACGATTAGCCGATTTAGGTGCGCGGGTTATAAAAATTGAACGCCCTATAAAAGGAGAAGGAGGGCGGCAAATAGCCATAAAAAATCTATTTATAGAGGGCGATAGTTTGGTGTTTCATACTATAAACAGAAATAAACAGTCGTTTGCTGCAAATTTAAAAGATCCAGAGGATTTAAAACGCATTAAAAAAATACTTGAAGTAGCAGATATTATGACCCATAATTTTAGACCAGGTGTTATGGAAGCTATTGGTTTAGATTACAAAACAGTAAAGCAGCTTAATTCGCGTATAATTTATGGAGTTGTTACTGGATATGGTAGTGAAGGGCCTTGGCAAAAAAAACCGGGCCAGGATCTTTTAATTCAAGCAATGTCCGGATTAGCATATTTGTCGGGCACAGCTAAAGATCATCCTACTCCTATGGGAATTGCAGCCAGCGATATTTTTACAGGAACACATTTTACGCAAGGTCTATTGGCTGCTCTGGTAAGACGCGGTAAAACTAATGAAGGTGCCCTGGTTGAGGTTAGTTTATTAGAGTCGACTATAGATATGCAATTCGAGGTTTTAACCACTTATCTTAACGATGGTGGCAAACCTCCTAAACGCGCAAAAAATGGTAATGCTCAAGCTTATTTGGGAGCACCTTACGGGGTGTATAAAACTAAAGATAGCTATATTGCTATTGCCATGGTGCCAATGACAAAGCTGGAAACCCATTTAAAATTTGAGTTGCCAGAACATTTAAAGTCAGAAGCCAATTGGTTCGATTTTAAAGATGAGATCATGACGCTTATTCAAGCTATTTTAAAGGAAAAAACAACAAAAGCTTGGTTAGACATTTTAGAGCCCGCAGACATTTGGTGTTCGGCAATCTTTAATTATAAAGAACTGATGGCGCATGACGCGTATAAAATACTACAAATGGATCAAGATGTAATTACGGCCTCTGGCGTAACAATTAAAACCACAAGATGTCCAATACAAATTGATAGTCAATATTACTATGCTTCAAAGGCAGCGCCCAAGGTTGGCGAAGATAATGAGACCATAGTACACGAATTTGGATTGCAAAACTTTAACAACCAAAATCAGTCATAATGAAACCACTTCAAGATATTATCGTCGTAGACTTAAGTCAGTTTTTGTCAGGACCATCAGCAAGTTTAAAGTTAGCAGATTTAGGGGCGCGAGTTATTAAAGTAGAAAAGCCTGAAACGGGCGATATTTGTCGTTCGCTGTATGTTTCTAATCTTAAAATGAATGGCGATTCTTCAATTTTTCATGCCATAAACCGAAATAAAGAAAGTATAACGGCGAATTTAAAAGACGCTAAAGACTTAAACCGAATTAAGAAATTAATTGCGCAGGCCGATATTGTTATGCATAATTTTAGACCAGGGGTTATAGAGCGATTAGGCCTAGATTACACGACCGTAAAGCAAATAAATCCATCTGTTATTTACGGGGAAATCTCCGGATATGGTACTGCAGGGCCTTGGAAAGATAAACCTGGTCAGGATTTATTACTTCAATCCTTATCAGGCTTAACATGGTTGAGCGGGAATGAAGCAGCTGGTCCAGTACCGATGGGTTTAGCTATTGTAGATCTTATTTCTGGCGCTCATCTCGTTCAAGGTATTTTGGCAGCCTTGGTAAGAAAAGGGGTTAATGGTCAAGGAGCTAAGGTTCAGGTAAGCATGTTAGAATCTATAATAGATTTTCAGTTCGAGGTTATTACAACCTATTATCAAGATGGCGGACAATTACCGCAACGTACAAAAACTAATAATGCTCACGCTTATTTAGGCGCTCCTTATGGTATTTATAAAACAGAAAATGGCTATTTGGCTCTAGCAATGGGGCAAATCCCGTTTTTAGGAGAATTGTTAGGGTGCGATAGTCTTAAAAATTATCCAGAACCGGAATCTTGGTTTTCTAAACGAAGTGAAATAAAATCAATTTTAGCAGCACATTTAGAAACAGATACCACGCAAAAGTGGTTGTCGTTATTAGAGCCGGCAGATATTTGGTGTGCAGATGTCATGGATTGGAATAGGTTATTGCAAACCGAAGGATATCAGGTTTTAGATATGGAGCAGGAAGTCGTTATGAGCGATGGTTACAGGTTTAAAACAACGCGTTGCCCGATTAAAATTGATGGTGAAGTTTTAAAATCTGATAAAGGTACGCCAATTTTAGGCGAGCACACCCAAACTATAATTTCAGAATTTAATTTGTAGAGCATGCCGAATACTTTTAAAATAGCAGTTAGAAAATTTGAACCTTTCGAAACAACTATCCAAAAGTTATGGACGGCTTTTTGCGACGAAACAGGGTGTACTTTAAAACTAGAAGCGGTTGCTTTAGGTCTTAATCCGCTACACAATGCACTATTGGGCAAAGAACATGGCATGAGCAAAGGCGATTGGGATGTCGTGCATATAAACACCGATTGGATTGCAGAGGCTTACGACAATGCGATTTTAGAAGACCTAGCTCCGTGGATAGATGAAAATCCACCAGAAGATTATCCGCAAGGATGGTCCGATGCGCTTTTGGGTATGCAGACTTTCGGCGCGCAAATTTTAGGTTTACCATTTCATGATGGCCCAGAATGTTTGATATATAGAACAGATCTCTTTGAAAATGAAGCAGAGCAGAACCGGTTTCAAAAACAATATAATAAAGCATTAAAACCTCCAGAAACTTGGGAAGAGTTTCATCAAATTGCTCAGTTTTTTCATAGTCCAGAACAAAATTTATATGGCAGCGCCTTTGCGTTATTTCCAGACGGACATAATTCTGTTTTCGATTTTAGTATTCAATTATGGGCGCATGGTGGTGCTCTTTTAGATGATAATGGTAAGGTGTTTATAAATACGCCACAGGCAGTAGAAGCCTTAAATTTTTATCGGAATATTATGAATGATGAAACGGCTGTTCACCCGCATTCTAAAACATTCGATTCCATCCAGGCAGGTATGGCTTTTGCTAAAGGGGAGGTCGCTATGATGGTAAATTGGTTTGGATTTGCTTCGATGAGTGAAGTGATTTCAGAATCTAAAGTAAAAGGAAAAGTAAACGTATCCAATATCCCTTCGGGGCCGAACGGGCAAGGCGTTTCGCTCTGTGTGTATTGGTTGTATGCCATAGCTAAAGGCAGTTGCAATAAACAAATCGCATACGATTTTATAAGGTTTGCTACTTCTAAAAAAAATGACAAACTATTAACCTTAACAGGCGGTATAGGTTGTAGAAAATCAACTTGGAACGATGCAGAGGTGAATCGTATCGTGCCGTTTTATAAGACTCTAAATGGCTTGCACGAGCAGGTAGGTACTTTGCCTAGAAAAACCAATTGGAACGCCATAGCCCATGTTATAGACGATATGATGACAAAGTTAATAACTTCGGAAGTTTCAATTCCTGAATTATTAGAAGCGGCTCAATTTCAAATTAATAAAATAGAACTGTAATATGACTATTTCTTACGAGCAAGAATGGCCTAAAAAAAAGTTGCCTATAGTAATTATTGGAGCAGGCGGCATTGTAAAAGATGCCCATTTACCAGCTTATAAAAAGGCTGGATTTAAAGTTTTAGCCATTTACGATTTACACGTGAATCAGGCGAAACAATTAGCTAGCACTTTCGATATCGAAAATGTATGCGAAACATTACCAGAATTAATTGCTACAGCCCAAGGCACTAAACAGGTTGTTTACGATTTGGCTGTGCCGGCAGCGCAGATAATTAAAATATTACCAAATCTTCCAGATGGTAGTGCCGTTTTAATCCAGAAGCCCATGGGCGAGACTCTAGAAGCCGCACAGGAGATTTTAGAAATCTGTAACGCAAAACAGTTAAAGGCTTCGGTGAATTTTCAGTTGCGTTTTGCGCCTTTTGTAAATGCTGCACGCTCTATAATTCAGTCAGGTGCAATTGGCGAATTGTACGACTTAAAAGTAAAGGTATGTACTTACACGCCGTGGCATTTATGGGATTTTCTATTACAAACACCACGGGTAGAAATTTTGTACCACAGTATTCATTATATCGATTTGGTACGTTCTTTTTTAGGTGAACCAAAACGGGTAATGGCCAAGACCGTAAAGCACCCAAATGCGAAAGTAGCATCTACAAGAAGTAATATGTTGTTCGATTATGGTAACGAAATTAGCGCAACAATTAATACCAATCACGATCATAATTTTGGACGAGAACATCAAAAAAGTTTTATAAAATGGGAAGGAACAAAAGGTGTTATTGTAGCGACTATGGGCTTGCTTTTAGATTATCCACATGGCGAACCAGATGCTTTTGAATATTGTGTGATTAATGAAGACGGACAAGCAAAATGGCAAACAGTTGCCATTGAAGGGTCTTGGTTTCCAGATGCATTTATGGGCTCAATGGCTAGTCTAATGCGCTATGTAGAAGATTCCGAAAATCAATTACCAACAGCAGTAACCGATGCCTTAAAAACCATGGAGTTGGTTGAGGCGGCTTACAAATCGAGTACATTTTAACAATTAAAATAACAATAAAAGATAAAGAGTAACATGATATTTAAATCGCAATTTTTTGAAGATTATACTATAGGAGATACCCGAAAAACTTTGGGAAGAACCATTACAGAAACCGATATTGTAATGCATGCTGGGCAAACTGGCGATTTTTTTCCTCACCATTTAGATGCCGAGTGGTGCAAAACTCAACCTTTTAAACAGCGTATAGCCCATGGCACGCTTACGTTTAGTGTTGCTATAGGAATGACGGCAACAGAAATTAATCCTGAAGCATTTTCCAAAGGTTACGATCGTTTAAGGTTTATTAAACCAGTGTTTATAGGCGATACCATTAGGGTAGAGGTAACTATTATCGAAAAGAAAGACGATAAAAGACCGCAATTTGGTCAGGTGGTAGAACATGTAGATGTTTTTAATCAAAATAACGAGTTGGTTATGGTCTGCGATCATTTGTTATTGGCAAATAGAAAATCGGCACACAACTAATCTGATGTAGTTTTTTGAACAGTTTTTTGTCGCAATTCACCCTATGTTTTTAACAGAAAAAAGACTTGCTTTTTAATACATAGCAAGTCTTTTTTAGTTCATTAGTATGTGTTTTTTTAGGAACAAATCCTATCAATTTACAAGACTTTTGTTTTGTTAAGTATTTGATTTTAAGTGTTTTCAGTGCATTTATATGTCAGCCTTAATTTAAAGATGTTAATTTTTATAAAAAAAATGAATTATTGAATCGTAAACTCAATTTGTAACCTTAATTTTGGGCTAATTTAATGTAAAAATAGAGTAATGAGTGAAAGCATTTATGAGACCAAAACAGTAAATTCTACAAGCAATTTAGAAAGCTATTTTCAAGAATTTGCAAAAGGTGTAATAGGGCGTCATCATAAGTTTAAAAGTGTATATGGCGAACAAGAATTATTGTATGCCGATTGGGTAGCTAGCGGACGTTTGTACCAGCCGATAGAAGATATAATGCAAAACGAGATTGGACCTATGGTTGCCAATACGCATTCGTTTTCTAGCGAAACAGGTAAAGCTTCAACATACGCTTACAGACATGCCAGAAACATTATAAAAGAACATGTTAATGCCAATGAAGACGATGTTTTAATTACTGCCAATACTGGAATGACAGGTGTTCTGGCTCATTTTATGCGTATTATAGGATTTCGTTTTCCAGATGCAAAATTAAAAAAGCAAAGTCTTCCAGAGGCCGAGCGTCCAGTGGTGTTTATTTCTCATATGGAGCATCATTCCAATCATGTGCCCTGGATGGAAACCATTGCCGATGTGGTTATTTTAGAATGTAACGACCAACAACTTATCTGCCCGAACAAACTGGAAGAAGCCATTCAGAAATATAAAAACAGAACGGTTAAAATAGGTTCGTTTACTGCCTGTTCTAACGTTACGGGAATCATATCACCTTATCAAGAATTAGCTAAAATTATGCATCAGCATGGTGGCTATTGTTTTATAGATTTCGCAGCTTCTGCACCATATGTAGATATAGATATGCATCCTGAAGATCCAGAAGCACGTTTAGATGCCGTATTTTTTTCACCTCATAAATTTTTAGGTGGTCCTGGAACTTGTGGCGTATTAGTTTTTAATAAACAGTTATACAAGGCTTCGTGTCCAGATGTGCCAGGTGGCGGAAACGTACAATGGACCAACCCTTGGGGAGAATATGCTTATTTTAAAGATATTGAAGTAAAAGAAGATGGTGGTACGCCTGGATTTTTACAGGTGATGCGTACAGCTTTAGCTATGCGCTTAAAAGATAAAATGAACACCCAAAAGATTGCCGATCGCGAAGAAGAGCTTTTAAGTTTGTGTTTTAGCGAACTTAAAAAAATACCTAACCTGTTTATTTTAGGGAGTACAGAAGTAAAGCGCATTGGTTGCGTGTCTTTCGGAATTAAAAATGTGCACTACAATTTAATAGTTAGATTACTAAATGATAGATTTGGTATTCAAGTGCGCGGCGGGTGGTCTTGTGCAAGTACGTATGGACATTATCTGTTTGCTTACGATAAAGAAACCTCACAGGATTTAGTACACAATTTAAACGAAAAGAATTTAACCGAAAAACCAGGTTGGGTGCGTTTATCATTACACCCGATTACTACCAATAGCGAGTTGTTGTTTATTTGCGATGCCATAAAGCAAGTTGCCGAACATTACGAAACTTGGGGTAAAGATTATGTTTATAATAAGGCTAATAACGAATTTGAACATAAAGCTAAAGACACCGAAATTATAAATAAAGTTAAAGACTGGTTTATATTATAAGGTTTACTTAAAAAATAGTATTTTTAAAAAGCAGGATATACATCCTGTTTTTTTTTGATTCATAATGAAAAAACAATTACAGATCGTTTGTTTTGGAGAGGTGCTTTTTGATGTATTTCCAAGCCACGAAAAAATTGGAGGAGCTCCACTAAACGTAGCGCTGAGGTTACAATCATTTAATAATACCGTTTATATGATTAGCGGCATTGGTACAGATGAAAAAGGCGCTGATGCATTGGAGTACATGACTACTCGTGGTCTTGATACCTCCCTTATCCAGCAGCAGGACAATTATAAAACAGGGCTGGTACATGTGTCTTTAGATGTAGATGGTGTCGCTTCTTACGATATAGCATCACCGTGTGCCTGGGATTTTATAGCGTTTCATCCCGAACAATTAGATGTAGTAAATACAGCAGATGCCTTTGTTTATGGTAGCCTAATAGCACGGCACGAGGTATCTAAACACACCTTATTTCAAATTTTAAAAACCACAGCGTTTAAAGTTTTCGATGTTAATTTAAGGCAGCCATTTATTACTAAATCTGTACTTGTCTCATTGATGCAAGCTGCCGATTTTATTAAGTTAAACAATGAAGAACTTTATGTTATTAGCGATCTTTTAGAGTCTAAGTATAAAGGAGTAGAGCAAAACATACAATGGCTCGCGAAACTTACGCAAACAAAACACATTTGTGTAACCAAAGGCAAGTTTGGTGCTGTTTTGTGGTATAATAATGCATTTTATTATAACAGTGGTTTTCGAGCTCAGGTTAACGATACAGTGGGGGCGGGCGATTCTTTCTTAGCGACTTTAATTCATAAATTATTAGTTGGCGAACATCCGCAGCAGGCCATTAATTACGCTTGTGCAGTTGGGGCTATGGTGGCAGAAAAAGCGGGAGCGAACCCAGAGCTTTCTGAAAAACAAATTGAAAATTATATTAATCCCTTGTAAAAATGGCATCAAAAATAGTCTGGGGAATAATAGGTTGTGGCGATGTAGCCGAAGTAAAAAGTGGACCTGCTTTTTCGCTAATACCAAACTCTAAATTGAAGGCGGTTATGCGCAGAAATTTAGATAAAGCCAAAGATTTTGCGCTAAGGCATAACGTTCCTTATTATTACAATACGGTACAGCCTATTTTAAACGACCCCGAAATTAATGCGGTATATATTGCAACGCCTCCGGCCTCTCATTTAGATTATGCATTACAGGCTATTAAGGCAGGAAAACACGTGTATTTAGAAAAGCCCATGACCTTAAATACAGCGCAGTCCCAACAACTTTGCAATGCGGTTAAAGTTAGTGGAACAAAGTTAACTGTGGCACATTACAGACGCAAACTACCAGCATTTTTAAAAGTTAAGGAATTGCTTGACGGTAAATGCATAGGTGATGTTTTGTTTGCAGATATTCAGGTGTTACAACCGCCTAAATCGCATCTTGTAGCGCAGTCGGAATTACCCTGGCGGTTTAATGCGGCTATTGCTGGTGGTGGTTTGTTTCACGATTTGGCACCGCATCAATTAGATTTAATGTATTTGTTTTTTGGCGAATATAATCGTGCTTATGGGGTGTCCGATACTCAAAATAAGGCGTCCAAAGTAGACGATCTTGTTAACGGTATAATTCAATTTGAAAATGGGGTGCAATGTCGTGGAATTTGGTCTTTTAATTGTGCCGATGTATCGAAAACCGATCGCTGTGTGATTTATGGTACAGAGGGGCAAATCGAGTTTTCGTTTTTTGGGAACTATGTACATTTAAAAACCGCAGGACAGGCGCATCAGTTTACATTTTCTAATCCCAAGCATGTGCAACATCCCATGATAGCGGCTGTTGTAGATTATTTTAGCGGAAAACAAGATGTCAATCCTTGTGCTGCCGATGAAGCTTTAATAGTTTCGGAACTGATGGATACTTTTTGTGTTAATTAAATTGTAGTTGTATTTAAGATTTATTGGTCTCAGTCGTTAGTTAAAACTATGCACTTTTAGTGCAAGACTTCAGTTTCTATAAATTTTTTCCGCCACGAATGCACGAATATTTGACACAGTTTTTATAAAGAATATTAGTGTATTTGTGGCTAAAATAAATACAAATAATCGGACTTTCAGTCTATAGTGGTTTAGTTTGGATTTAATAGCGCATTTTCTTCGTTAGTGAGTAAACGGGAATGAATTATAAACCGAAGTCCCAAAGGAATTTCTAGTGAAAAACTAGCACCACGACCTTCGGTAATATCGACAGTTAAATGTGTGTGTTTCCAATACTCGAACTGATCTTTGTTCATATAAAAAGGAACGCCTTCCAAAGTGCCCATAAAAATATCGCTCTCGTCTAGGTACATGTCATCTTTTTCAAAAATCATTGGGGACGAACCATCGCAACAGCCACCACTTTGGTGAAAAATTAAATCGCCATGTTTAGCCTGTAGTTGTTTAACTATAGTTGCTGCTTTATCTGTAATTGCTATGCGTTCCATATATTTTTTTGAAATTTAAAAGGTTGAATTACGGTGCGTGTAATCCAACCTATAATATTACTAACCAAACCATTAGAAAAACCCTAATTTATTTTTGTCGTAAGAAATTAACATGTTTTTTGTTTGTCGGTAATGGTCCATCATCATCAGGTGGTTCTCTCTACCAAAACCAGATTTTTTGTAGCCTCCAAAAGGGGCGTGGGCAGGGTAAGCATGATAGCAATTCACCCAGACACGGCCTGCTTTAATTGCTCTTGGAATCTGATATAATTGATGGGCATCTCGCGTCCAGACTCCAGCACCTAAGCCATATAGTGTGTCGTTGGCGATTTCTAAAGCTTCGGCTTCGTCTTTAAATTTGGTTACGCAAACTACGGGGCCAAATATTTCTTCCTGAAATACTCTCATTTTGTTATGGCCTTCTAAGATGGTAGGTTTTATAAAAAAGCCATTTGCCAAATCTCCTGCGGTGTTTGCAGTCCCGCCACATAATACTTTAGCGCCTTCTTCTTGTCCTATTTTTAAATACGATTGAATTTTTTCGTATTGATCGTTAGAGGCTTGTGCACCAACTTGAGTATTTACATCGTATGGATTGTTTTGAATAATAGCTTCTGTACGCGCTACAACACGCTTCATAAATGCATCGTAGATAGCTTCTTGAACTAGAATTCTTGAAGGGCAGGTGCAAACTTCACCTTGATTAAAGGCAAAGAGCACAGCGCCTTCAATAGCTTTATCTAAATAGGCATCGTCGGCATCCATCACACTGTTAAAAAAGATATTTGGCGATTTTCCACCAAGCTCCATCGTTACCGGGTTTAAGTTTTTAGAAGCGTATTGCATGATTAATTGTCCGGTAGTGGTTTCGCCTGTAAATGCTACTTTATCTACTTTAGAACTGGAAGCTAAAGGTTTACCTGCTTCGGGGCCAAACCCGTGAATAATGTTTACAACACCAGGGGGAAATACATCGGCAATCTTTTCCATTAATATGGTGGCCGAAGCCGGTGTTTGCTCTGCAGGTTTAAGCACCACACAGTTTCCTGTTGCGAGGGCTGGAGGTAATTTCCAAGAGAGCATTAGTAAGGGAAAGTTCCACGGAATAATCTGGCCAATTACGCCTAATGGTTCTTTAATGTTCATGGATAGCGTATTGGCGTCTAGTTCGGTGGCACTACCTTCTTCGGCGCGAATGCAAGCTGCAAAATAACGCCAATGATCTACAGATAGTGGGACATCTGCATTTAAAGTTTCTCGAATAGGTTTTCCGTTATCGCAGGTTTCAATTAAAGCAAATTCTTCTAAATTCGCTTCAATAATATCGGCAACTTTGTTTAAAAGGCTTGCACGTTCTGCTGCCGATGTATTTCCCCAACTTTCTTTGGCTGCATTGGCGGCGTCTAAAGCCAGTTCTACATCTTCTTTTTGAGATCGTGGAAATTGGGCAATTACACTTTTATCTATAGGCGACGTGTTTTCGAAATATTCGCCATGGATGGGTTTTACAAATTTACCATTGATAAAGTTGTTGTAAGTGGATTTAAATTTTGGTTTACTATAGGCCATGTCATTTATTATTTATGTTAAAAGTTAATTTTTGATGATATCGTTTATTTTGGCTATTGAAATTATGTAATCATCAGTTTTTGTAAAGTTATTTTGTTAAAGTGTGAAATAATTGCACATATTTATTATATTTTAGTACTATCCTATTATTCGGGAAAAAGTATTTACACGTTTTAGTATTATTGAATATGAATCAGTTTTTAAATCAACATAACCGGCAAAGAAAACTAACCACCTTAGTGGAAAATAGAACGGTTTATAATGCAAAATTTGCCGAACTGAATATTTTTGAAACTCACGAAAGCGCAGAGCAGGTACATTTAACCTTTGGGTTTCCTATTATTGCCAGTATGCTTACGGGAAAAAAAGTAATGCATATTGAAGGTTTGCCTGCGTTTGATTTTTACCCAGGAGAGTCTGTAGTAATGCCTTCTAACAAGGAAATGGTTATCGATTTTCCTTTAGCATCTGCAACACAACCCACAAAATGTATGGCTTTAGGTATAGACAATACAAAAATACAGGAGGTAATCGATAAGTTTAATGACAGCGTGCGTATAGAAAACGAGAATAATACATGGAATTTAAGCGCTACAACTAATCATGTTATTAATAATTCCGATGTTAATCTATTAATAAAACGCTTAATTTATACATTCACAAATAACAATTCGTCTAAAGATGTGTTGTTGGATTTAATGATTCAAGAATTGATTGTTCGTTTACTGCAAACTAAGGCCAAATTTGTTTTGCTGAATGGAGCACAAGAGCTTTTAGATGATAACCGAATTGGTTTTGTAATTAAATTTATACAAGACAACTTAACAAATAAAGATATTACGGTTGAAGTATTGGCAGAGAAAGCTTGTATGAGCACCTCTCATTTTCATAAAAAATTTAAAAGCACTTTAGGTATTTCTCCTATAGATTACATCAATTCCGAAAAAATTAAATTGTCTAAAAAGTTGATAAAAAACAGTAAGGATTTTAGAATTTCCGAAATAGCCTTTAAAACAGGGTTTAACAGCATTAGTTATTTTAACAGACAGTTTAAGAAGATGGAACTGATGACACCATTGCAGTTTAAAAAATCTATTCTGGTCTAGTATTTATAGCTTTACCTTCTGCTTTAAAACTGTTAATCATGGTTGAAGAACCTCCGTTGTATTCAATACCAAAACTATTGAATGGTAATGGCGCAATGGTAGTTTGAATGTCTACAAAAGGTTTTACCTCTTTGGGGTAATCATGGCTTGGATAATTGGCAGTTGTTTTTAAACTGGCCGAAAGTGTATTGTCTACTTTTTGAAGCCTTATAGTACAAGGGGTTCTAAATGCGCTTGTTGTAACAGGATCCGAAATGGCTTTAGTGGTATTGTTATGGTAGGCCACAAAATAACAATCTATAGCATTGCCGTATTTAGTAGTTCTTATGAGTCGTAAAGCATACCCAGTTTTTGTAATGGGATCAAAATTAATAACGATATCCATGTATAACGGCGCAACACTAAACCCTTGGCCAGCTGTTTTAAAAGGAGAAACCGTAAGGGTTAAGGTCATGTCTTTTACTTTAGGATTTAAAGGAGTATAACTTAAAGATGCAGTGCGACCAGTTTGTAATAATCCTAATTGATTAGCAGAGCCTTGTTTGCCTTCACCAAAAAACCAGGCATCTTTAGATGTATCTGTTGTAGATGCATTATCGTTTATTAATGGTTTAAAGTTCCAATATCCTTTAAGGTTTTCGTTACTGTTGTTGGTAGGTGTGTTTTTAAAATCGGAAAATATAATATTGGGAGCGGTTAACACATCTTCTGTTTTTATAGGATGAGAATTTATAACTGTTTTTGAATCTCCTATTTGAGAGCGATTGGTTTTTGGTGCAACACTAACCATGATATATTGATTTACATCTGTAGCTGTAAGTGTATATTTTTTTAAAGGCGTATGTGAACGCGATACAGCTGCTTTTTTAGGGTTGTTGCAGGTGGCATCGGCGCATCTGTACCAAGTAATTTCCGATTCATCTTTATATGCTGTATTAGCAAATGCGTAAGTTACTTGAAGAGAGCCGTCGTTAAGTTTATTAATTTTTGGTACAGCACTAAATGATGGTGGCGGGAGCGTTGCTGGTTTTACTTTAATATTGCATAAGCCCTCTAATCCAGAAGCTGTTTTTACTTGTATTGAAACATTTTTTTCGACATTTAATGTGTTGGTTGGTATAACCATGCACGTATTTTTATTAGACCGTAATATCACTAAATTTTTATCAACTTCATTAATATGCCAGGTTACAGGCTCGTTTTTAGCGGGTGTATTTCCAAATCGAAACAGCGAAGCAGTAATATATAACGAGTCCTTGCCTGTTTCTATTTCGGCTTTATCTGGCGTAACTTTTAATTGAATAGGTAATTGCGTTAATGGTGTTTTTAAGGTTTTTTCAGCGTCTAGAACTGTGGGTTTTAAATGCTCAGGATCCCAATCGTCATCACCACTCAAAAGGTTGTAGGTATTGTAAATGGTTTTGTTTTTATAGTTGAACACATAAGCGTTAAGCAAGTGTTTGTCATTAAGTAATACCGTGTGCTCAGGCGATGTGTTATTGATAAGGATGGATTTGTTATTAAGAGTAATATTATGCTGATAATTTTTGGTTGCAGGGTTTAATTCGTCGCACCATTGTACAGATGAAACATTTTCTCCTGTAAATCTCGTATCTATTACAGCTAATTGCCCGTTGGCTTTAGTAAAATACTGTGTGCCTTTTGTGTAAATATTGATGTCGCAATTTAAAAAAATGGCTCCTGTACCGGTTGTGTGATAAAAAGGTTTCGAACTGTAAAAGTCTAAGGTGCAATTTTTATAAATGGCAGATCCATTGAGGGCATCGTCTGTAGATTCGAAATGACAACGATCGAAAAATGTGCGTTTTGCACCTACAAACGGACATAAATTTAAACGGCTTATAAAATGGGTGTTACGCGCTACAACTTTGTCTCCGTTACAAATAATAAGCTGTGCTTGTACGATGGCCGATCCGCGTTTAGGTCTACTTAATTCGGGTTTTAAGTTGTATTTTAAATCGATATTACAAAAATTACCAAAAGTTATATTTTCGGATGTTGTGCCAATACCATCAATATAAAGCATAGTGAAATTTCCTTTAGCACCCATAGTTTGCCCGCGGTTGCAAGCAAGCACCACATGTTCTGGATTTTTTGTTAACCCGTTAAAGGTTAACCAATCGCATTGTATTTTTAATCCATAAGGTATAGAACCGTTTTCAGGAGTTCTTATTTCAGGGGCGTCGGGATCGTCAATCCAATATACATAGGGCGCTATGTTCAAAACCATAGGTTTGGAAGCTGTGCCGGATGTTAAGTGTTTGGCGGCTTCTTGAATGGAGTTAAATACAAAAGGGGATGTATTAACAATAGTATCACTTAATTGTCCATCTATAAAAAAAGACTTAGGCCCTAATGGTATCGTGTCTTTTTCGAACACAATATACTGGCCATTAAATGTAATTGGTGTATTAGGGTCTAAACTGCTGTAAGTATAGTTTTGAGCTGATCCAGTAGCATAGTATAACAGTAGCAGAAAAAAAGCAAAAGCGGATTTAAAGGTGTGATATGTTGATGAAATTGATGAAAGCATAATTAAAATTATAAAGTTTTTGAAGCTTCAATACTTGTGTTTTTAAATTCGTTAATATCGATACAGTATACTTTTGAAGAGGGCGATCTCGAGAATTCATTTTCGGTAAAACCTCCAATTATATAAAGCTTGTTATTGTACACATGTATTTTGGCAGCTTGTAGTTCTAAATTTAGAGTATAAGTATTTAAAAGTTGTGTTTTTGTATTGTAGGTGAATAGTGTTTTATCCCCTAAAATGAATAGCGTATCTTGCTGTGATGTGATTGCAGGCGATTTTAAGCAGACAGGCAAATTGCCAATCTTGCTACAAGTTCCAGTGGTAATGTTGTAGATGTTTATTTGTGTGAGCGAACGGTCTGAATTGTTGCTAAGTGCAAAAATGTTTTGTTCTAATAGTACGCCACAAAGTAAATCGGGATTAGGTAATGCTTTTAATTGATACCATAGGCCTGTATTTATAGTGTACATATGTGCCGAATCGGTGTAGTGTTTGTTGCCGTTTTTTAGCTTTTTTACTGCGCCTCCTAAAAGGAAAATATTGTTATTGAAAATAAAAGATAATGGATTAACTGCTTGATGCGGATTGGTGTAATCTGTAGTTATCGTCTGATCGTTAATATTAAAAATGTCGATATCTGTATGTAAATACTCGAACTTTTTGTTTCGCGATAATCTTTTACCGCTCATAATGTACAAGTTTCCTTTGTAGTGTTGTACCGTATGGTAAGCACGTTCTTTTAAATTATTAGTAGCTACAGTCCAACTGTCTGTAGTTATATCGTACACCTGAATTTTTTTCGTATAGGTTTCCCAAGTGGTATCGAATTTCAATTCTTTTAAATAATCGGCAAACGATGCATCGGCCTTACTTTCCATTTTAACTAAGGCTTTTTTACCAATATCTTCTAAAAAAGAAGCATCGCCACCAACCACATAAATTTTAGAGTCAATATTAACCGATCCGAAATTAGATACGCCTACAGGCATCGATTTAAGCTGTTTGTAAGGTAACGATTGGAATACATGTCTTTTGTTTTTTAGCGTAACAGGAGCTAAAGCTTCGGTTTTTTGATGTAAATAGACAATCTCATTCTGTGTTTTAAAAGTGTTGTAACTTATAGTTATTGGGTAATAGTTTAAGTGTGAAATCTGTAAACTATCGGTGTCATTTAAATGTTTTTGTAGAGGGATCGTAAAATGGCCATTAGAAAGGGTAGCAGTGCCTATACGTTGTCGCTTTAGGTATACGTTAACTTCGGGTATTGGTTTTTTAGTATCAAAATCTATAACATAACCGCTTAAGTCTTGGGCGCGAACCCCGATACCGATAAGGAGAAATAGACAAGTGTATTTTAACATACCATCTGCAGTATAATTAATAGCGGATTAAAGGTAACTGTTTTATTCCAGACCAACAGGTATAACATTTTACGATGTTGGGTTGATGTTTACGTGAAAAGTTTCATTGGTCTCAGTCGTTAGTTGAAACTATGTACTTTTAGTGCAAGACTTTCAGTTTCTATAAATGTTTTTTCGCCACGAATGCACGAATATTTGACATAGTTTTTATAGAAATATTCGTGTATTTGTGGCTAAGACGAACACAAATAATCAGACTTTCAGTCTGTTTTCAAACCTATGGACTTCTAGTCTATAGTGGTTTAGTTAATAAACGTGTATTGTGTAATTAGGTGACACTTAAGATCTCTTTTTTTGTGTAAAAATTATACACTTAAAAAGAGATGATATTTATAATGTGCTGTAAATAAAGCGTTTTTGCTAATGGCACATGGATTGCTTCTTTCTAATCGAGTATGGCACAATATGTATTGTGCGATTAAAAAAAAGAAAAAAGCATTGCAAATATGAAAAGTCAATCTATTACAACAAAACAAGTTTACGCCCAAGACAGTAGCTCAAATTTAGTAGGATTTTTACAATCTTTATTTCAATACAATACCAGCACCAAGAACACACGAAATACATTGGTGTTAGCAAGTACATTTCTTTTAATGATTGCTGGAGCTATTGCATTTTTTACATTTTATACCGATTTCGAACAGTTTAATTTACAACGTATGGACTCAACATTAGGGTACGCATTCTTTGCAGTATGTACTGGGTTGTTTATGTTTCATTGCGGATTTTTTATATATAAACTGTATTTATTTTTTAAGTATAAACCAATTGCTTCGGTTAACGATGAAGCTTTACCAAGCTGTACCGTAATTGTGCCAGCATACAACGAAGGGAAATTGGTTTTCGATACTTTAATGAGCTTGGCAGATAGCGAATATCCAGAAGAAAAGTTACAATTGTTGGCTATAGACGATGGTAGTAAAGACGATACTTGGTATTGGATGCAGGAGGCTAAGAATATTTTAGGCGATCGTGTAGCTATTTTTCAGCAACCTAAAAATAAAGGTAAGCGTCATGCTTTATATCGTGGATTTCATTTAGGTACTGGCGATGTTTTTGTTACAGTAGATAGCGATTCTATAGTTGATAAAGACACTTTAAGAAATTTGGTAAGTCCGTTTATCACTAACCCAGATTGTGGTGCCGTTGCTGGTAACATAAAGGTGTTAAACAACAAAAAAGCCATTTTACCTAAAATGCTAGATGTGAGTTTTGTAATGAGTTTTGAATTTGCTAGATCGGCAGAAAGTTCTTTAAATTCTGTGCTTTGTACACCAGGAGCTTTGGCCGCTTATAGAAAAAGCGCTGTGTTTGCTTGTTTAGAAGAATGGATTAATCAAACGTTTATGGGGCAACCTTCAGATATAGGTGAAGATAGAGCCATGACTAATATGATTTTAAAACAAGGTAAGCATGTATTGTTTCAGAAAAATGCAAATGCATACACTAAAGTACCAGAAACCTATAAAGGCTTATACAAAATGTTTATTAGATGGGGCAGAAGTAATGTGCGCGAAAATATAGCAATGGCTAAATATGTGTTTAACGATTTTAGACAAGAAAATAAAGCAGGAACCAGATTGTTATTTTTAAACCAGTCTTTTAAAATCGCTATGAGTTATCCGTTAATTATTTTTATGCTTTATTTTATATGTACACACCCATTGTTATTTGTAAGCTCATCGTTGTTTAGCATTTTAATTATCTCTAGTTTTTCGGCATTCTTTTATTCAAAACGTTATAATGCATCGGAGTCTTTGTGGGCTTATACTTACAGTATATTATACACTTTTGGTTTGTTCTGGATTACCCCTTATGCCATTGCTACGGCAGGAAAAAGAGGTTGGTTAACTCGAGAACTACCAGCAAAATAATAAGCAGTTAACTATTCATATCCATTAACTAGTTAATAGCTAAAGCCCCGTAAAATTATTTTGCGGGGTTTTGTTCGTTGGTATCAGTCGTTAGTTGAACCTATGCACTTTTAGTGCAAGACTTTCAGTTTCTATACATATTTTTTATGCCACAAATGCACGAATAATCAGGCTTTCAGTCTGTTTTCAAACCTATGGACTTCCAGTCTATAGTGGTTTAGTATTAAGTGTTGAAAATATAATTACTGGTTAAGGTGCTTTACGACCTTTGCGGGATTTCCAACAGCTAATGTATCGGCAGGGATGTCTTTTGTAACCACGGCTCCAGCACCTATAACAGCACGATCTCCAATGGTTACACCAGGACAAATTGTTGCATGGCCTCCTATCCAGCACTCTTCGCCTATGTTAACCGGAAGGCAGTCTTCCCATACACGTCGATCTTTTATATTTAAGGGGTGTCTTGCTGTGTAAATATGTACGCCTGGAGCAATAAGGGTTTTTCTACCAATACGTACTTTTGCACCATCTAAAATAACGGCATCAAAATTTATAAACACACCATCTTCGGCAAAAATATTGTCGCCATAGTCACAATGAAAAGGTGGCTCTAAATGAATGTTTTTAGCCGAATTAGGGCAAAGATCATTTATGGTTTCTTGAAACTTGTCTGTATAATATTCAGTTACATTAAGTTTGTGTAGTTTTCGTTTTACCTTCGTTCTTATAGCAATCATTTCTTCGCAATGTGCATCGTAAGGTTCACCTGCTAACATTTTTTCGTATTCCGATTTCATTGGCTTGAGTTTTTATTAAAAGTAATAAAAATCAAGCGAGGTTTAATCCGTTAATACGGTATTTATAAGGCTAATCTAACAGATCGATATGCCTGTCGTGGTAGCCTAATAAGTAAAGTACACCATCTAAACCAATACTGGAAATAGAGCTTTGCGCATTATCTTTAACCTTAGGTTTGGCGTGGAAAGCGATACCTAAACCTGCTAGATTTAGCATAGGCAAGTCGTTAGCACCATCGCCAACAGCAATAGTTTGTGCAATGTCTATGCCTTCTTTTTGGGCAATTTCTTTTAAGTATTCGGCTTTTTTGTTACCATCTACAATATCGCCTAAATAGCCACCAGTTAGTGCTCCGTCTTTAATTTCCAACTGATTGGCAAAAACGTAGTCTATACCTAGTTCTTTTTGAAGGTAATGTCCAAAATACGTGAAGCCTCCCGATAAGATTGCGGTTTTAAACCCATAGTTTTTAAGCGTATCTATAAGACGTCTTGCACCTTTCGTGATCGGAAGGTTTATGGCTACATCCTGTAATACATCTTCTTTAAGGCCTTTTAAAAGTTTCATGCGGCGTTTAAAACTTTCGTTAAAGTCTATTTCGCCTTGCATAGCCGATTCTGTAATGGCTTTTACTTCGTCTCCAACACCAGCCAATTCGGCCAATTCGTCTATAACCTCGGTTTGTATTAAAGTAGAATCCATATCAAAACAAACCAAACGACGGTTACGTCTAAAAATATTGTCTTCCTGAAAAGCGATATCGACATCTAGATCTCTAGATATTTTCATAAACTTAGCAGTAAGGTCGGCCTTATCGTCTATTTTTCCTCGAATCGATAATTGAATGGATGCTCTTGGGTAATCTTCTTTTTTGTACAACGATTGCCTACCTGTTAATCTGGTTATCGAGTCGATATTCAGGTTGCGATCTGCTATAATTTCGGTTACAGCAGAAATTTGTTTGGCCGAAAGGGTTTCGCCTAAAATGGTTACAATATAGCGGTCTTTACCTTGCAGGGTAACCCATTTTTCGTAATTGTCGTCGGTTATCGGGGTAAACTTCGCTGTAATTCCTAATTCGTAGGCTTTAAAAAGTAGGTCTTTTAAAACAGCCGCCGCTTTAGAGCCCGATTTTATTTTAAATAAAATACCTAAGGACAAGGTGTCGTGTATGTTGGCTTGGCCAATATCTAGAATTTTTGCGCCGTATTGTGCCAAAACACCTGTTAAGCTAGCGGTTAATCCGGGTTTGTCCTGTCCCGAAATATTTAGTAATACAATTTCGTTGGCCATAAAAGATGGTTTGCAATTATAAAACAGTAAAATTCAATATTCTTATTGATATATAAAAGTTTTTTGAAGGGTAATACTCTGAAAAATCCATAATTTTTGTAGGGATTTGATAGAAGTTTTTGTTGATTTCTCAACTAGTGAAGTTTACAGTTTCAGTGAAATACGAACGATGTAAAATGTGAAGCTTTTATTCTTGTAAAGACATGTTGTTAGCTATCAAGAATAGATGATTAACTTAATAAGTTTTTTACCAAGTTTAGAATACAGCTTGAAAGCGTTTTTAAATGCTTTTTTTTGATGCAGTAGCTTTCGAATTAAAGCGGGTTAGCGTTAAAAGTATCTCCCTGATTTAAATCGCCAGTTTCGAATCCTTTTTTAAACCAGCGTATGCGCTGTTCGGAAGTACCGTGGGTAAAAGAATCTGGTACTACGCGACCGGTAGATTGTTTTTGCAAACGGTCGTCGCCAATTGCAAAAGCTGCGTTTAAAGCTTCTTCTAAATCGCCTCTTTCCATCATTTGTGTCATTTCTTGCGAGTGGTGTGCCCATACACCCGCTAAAAAATCGGCTTGAAGCTCTAATCTAACAGAATATTGATTGTATTCTGTTTGACTTACCTGTTGGCGTATACGTTCCATTTGTTCGGTAATACCCATAAGTTTCTGTACATGATGGCCAACTTCATGTGCGATAACATAAGCCTGAGCAAAATCTCCAGGCGCATTTAATCGGCGTTCCATTTCATCAAAAAAGCTTAAATCTAGATACAGTTTTTCATCGCCTGGGCAATAAAAAGGGCCTGTAGCGCTAGAGGCTGCTCCACATGCCGAAGCTACCGAACCGGTAAATAATACCAAGGTTGGTTTTCTGTAGTTGCTTAACAATTTACTCCAAACATCTTCTGTGCTTGCTAGAATAGTTGCGCTAAACTGTGCCAATTCTTCATCTTTTGCAGTGCCTTGATAAGGACTGGAAGATTCGGTTTGCACCGGGCCTCCTGTAAAGAAATTACCGATAAACGTAAGTGGATTTGTACCCGTTAGTAGAGATATGGCCAAAATAATACCAATAATAATAAGTCCAGCTTTAGAAAACAGTAGTTTAACTAATGGAATTAATAACATAGGACTTAAACCCCCCATGCCTCTTCCAGGACCACTTTGCCCTCTGCGGTCTTCAACATTAGAGCTTTGTCTTTGGCCTTTCCATTTCATAGTATTGATGTTTAGCGAGATAATTGATAGCTCTAAATTAGGTATTATTTTTTAGACTTTATAATGTTTTTAAAAAGAAAAGCTACATGGTTTGTAAAGTTACTGCTCTGGTAATGCGGAGTTTTTGTCTTCTAAAATAGATATAAAAAAACAGGCTTCTTGTGTAGAAGCCTGTTTAGATAATACGAATGCATTGTATTGATTTAGTTAAATCGCGTTTTAAAATCTTCTAGGGTAATGGTAAAACTGTCTAAGCCGTAGAATTCGTTGTCCGTCGCGCTAGGGTTTTCACTTTCTTTATACCAATTGGCGTAGGTATTAAGTTCGTCGGAAAAGCTGTTGTAATGGCTAGAGTAGGTTTTAACTTCTATTTGTGGGGTGTCGTTTTCGAAATTAAATTCCATTAAACGTAACCAACCATCTCCTATACCATATGTAGACCCATGAGCGTTTCTAAAGTTAGGGTCGGCATCTAAAACGGTTTGTCCACGGTCTTGATAATCGGCTAAAACCTGAATAATTTGATTGCCGTTGTTATTGGTATCTATGCGCATGGCTTTACCGTGATGATGTCCACAAAGTACCATGAAAATTTGATCGTTTGGTTTAATGAACTTTTGAAAAAGATCTTCAGCCGAGTTGTGGTTTTCAGCATCAACTACTGTTAAATCAATTATAGGGTTGGCCTCTCTTAAGCCGTTTTCTTTAAGGTAATCGTGAGTGGTAATCATGGTTGGTAAGCCAGGGTTGGCATCTATTACACTTTGCGCCCAAGCAAGCACATCGTCTCCTGGTTGCATTTCAAAACTAATGTTTAAAAACGTATAGCCTGCTGCTTCAAAAGTTTGTGCAGAATTGGCACCCCCGTTATAGCTGGAAATATACCAAGGTTTATCTTTAAAGAAGCTGGATTCTGCACCAAAAACAGAGTTGAAATTATCGTGACCGCCAATGTGTAACATACCTACAATTTCAGGAATAAGTCCTAAGGTATATATTTCTTCCAAACGCGTAGGATCCGATTCAAATGACGCTTCAGACCACATGGCGTCGGCATCGTGGTTACCAGGAGCAACACCAAACGGAATACCTGTTTGCGACAATAATTCGTACCCTGCTTTGGCTAAAGGCATTTCAAAATTAACTGTTTCTTGACTTGGGAATACTTCGCCAGAATTGGCAATAATGGTGTAAGGATCGTGAGCAAAACCACGGGCTTCGTGTTCTGGATCTAGAATTTCTGTTTGGTGCTGCCAAATATCGCCTACCGATGTAGCGAAGGCAATATCGCCACCACGGGTTACTGTATTGTTGGCAATGTACTCCATCATACCATAAAATTGCGTAGAAGCATCTATAGGAAAGTTTACGCCTTCACTAACTTGGTACGATGACTGATGCGTAAAATCGGTCATGTTTTGCGTGTCTGGAATAACCGCAATGGTAAAGGTTTTGTTGGTGTTTTCGTTGCTGTTGTTCGTGCTGGAATCGTCGTCGCTACAAGCTGTAAATAAAGCTGCCGCCAATGCAAGGCTAAAAAGTGAGTAGGTTTTGTTTTTCATGTTCTCTAGTAATTTTATCTAAGCCGCGAAAGTATGTGCTGTATGTTACGCAAGTGTTAAAGCGTATTTAAGCTTGTGTAAGAAATTTCGAGCTATATTAACTAGAGATTAAGCCAGAGGTGCTACAGTTGTGATCTTGTGAGAATTAAACGAAATATTTCTGTTATATTGTTATTACGCTTTAAGTCTTCTCTCTGAATATTGTCCTAATCTATAGGCAATCAAAATAGGAATAAAAGCTAAACCAATGTACTTTTCTAATAAGTTGTAATGCGACAAAAGAATTAAGATTGTAGCAGTCGAAAGTATAAAAATAATATCGAATTTATATGTATTGATTTTCATAGGTTATGGGTTGTTTTTTAATCGGTTATAAGGGTTAATTGCAGTTTGTGGTATTGCTCTTTAGAGTCGTTGGCATTGATTTGATAGGTGTAATAGCCGGTGTTTAGCGGACTTTCTCCAACATAATCTATGGGCTGTATGGTGTAGGTTTCTCCTTCAATTTGTAATTCTATAAAGGCGTAACGATAAGCTTTCTCGAACGTTTTGTATGCGGAAAATTCTCCTGGACTTAAGCTGTTAAAATCAACATCTGTAGTGCTGGTGTTTACTACGATGTTTTCGAAATTGTAAGGGCTATCATTTAATAATCTTATTTCTACAGCATCGGGTATTTGGTCTGTAGAACACGCGAAAAGTGAAAATAATAATAGTAAAAGTGCTTGGGTTTTATGCATAATTAATCTGTTTTAATTTCGATCTTATATATCAACTTTCCGTTATTGTAAAGTGTGCCTGAGTTGTTATCGAAAGTAAAGTTGTTGTTTTTGAATTCTTCTGATTTTGTAAGTTCAAGAAGTTTTGGAGTTTTATTCTCTACAGGTAAAAACAGTTCTGCCTTGGTGTGTTCGGGATTAAAAATAATAAAGGCACTTAAAACAGCTGAATTGTTGGGGTCTGGTGTTGTTGGATTAAGGCGTATGCCAACAGCAAATACTTTTACACAATCTTGTAGTAAGGCGCTCCAAGTTTCTCCGGCAGCAGTAAGGCAGCCGTGCGCATCTTTTTGTCCGCCAACAGGCTGGTCTGTCGATTTTGGTGATGAAATAGCTTTAGGCGTTTTATTTGAATTTTGGTTGCAAGAGGTAACAAACAGTAACATGCCTATTAAAAGTAAATGCTTCATAAGTGGTTTCTTTGGGTTGATTGCTGACCATGTTATGAAGATAATCATTTTTATGAAAAGTTATAGTTATAAGCTTATGCTTGTTAAAAATACTTGAGGGAAAACTTCATCTAAAGTCTGGTCTTGATTGTTGTAAACGACGCTGTTAGGAACAAAATAAACTAGTCCGCATGCTGCTGCCAATGCTTCTGTTGTAAAGTCTAACTTCACGGTTTGTGTATCGTTAAGTTGTAAAATATAATCGAATGTGGTGTCGTTGGGAATATATAATTCTAAAGTATTGTCCAATACTTTAATATCGGCGTTTGCGGTATTAGATTTGCTAGCGGGGTTGTACCGAATCCCTAAACCGCTTTGCAGTATAATATCGTCAGGGTTAATAGTGCCGTTTTCTAGTAAGTTGTTGCCGTTATCGTCTGTTATTTTCAAAAACACACTAGGGAATGCTGGCGCGTAAAGTGCGCAGTCTAATTGGTTGTCGTCGTCGTTTTGACAACTGAAGCACAAAAGTGAGAGTAGCAGTATTAAAATTGATTTTTTCATTTTTTGTAGTTGTTCGTTGCAGCGATGCATTTTTAGTGCAAGACTTTCAGTTTCTATAAATATTTTTTCGCCACGAATGCACGAATATTTGACATAGTTTTAGAAAGGATATTCGTGTATTTGTGGCGAAATTAAATACAAATAATCGGACTTTCAGTCTGTTTTCAAACTTATGTACTTCCAGTCTATAGTGGTTTAGTTTAATAATGTTATATGCCCGATATTATTTTATAATTTCGAACATTCTTTCGCTCTCGTAAGCTTCCCATTTTAAAACAGCGTTATACCAAACTTTGGTTACTGTTGTATTTGAGTTGCTTTGATCAATTTCCGTTTTAATAATATCAAAGTCCGATTCTGAAAATTGAATTTTAGTTTCCGAATAGTTATTTTGGTCTATGTTGGTACTTGGTAAAATAGACAGGTATTTCCCGTGTTCTCCATCTGCAACGGTAATCCCTTTAGGTGCATCTAAATTGCCATTGTAGTAGAGTTTCCATTCGCCATTTATTTTATGGTAAATTGTAATGTTTGCTTCGTTGTAGCCATTATCTATTTCAAACAGGCTTAAACCTTCTGCATTCCGGTAGGTAACATCAATACCAATGTCTACATTAACACAGCAATCGTTATCGTCTGTACTGTTACAGGAAATTAAAATTCCGAAAATTATTAGTCCAAAAAGTATTTTTTTCATCTGGGAGTATGTATTGTTTTTAAGTCGATTTATTTTTTAAAGTGTTAAATTAGATCAATTATTATTATCCAAACTTAAATAAGCGGGTATTTTAAAAAACTAATATACTTTTTTAATGAGTTATAATAAAGCGTATTATTAAACGTTTTAAAGAAAGTTTTTAAGCAAAAAAGTAAACGTATAGCACAGAATTACATTTATTATTAACTAATTGAATTTAATATTATGAAACGTGTGTTTTTGTGTTTTTGCATTATTGCATTTATTTTTTCTTGTTCAGAGTCAGATGATTCTAAAAATCAAAACAGCCAATCCGATGATAATTTTTTTGCATTAACAGTGGGGAATTCTTGGGTTTACAAAAATTATAAATATAATCCAGTTACAGAAACCTATCAAGATATTGGTGTAGTAGACTCCATAAGTATTGTAGGTGTTCAAGATTTTTCGGGAGAATCCTATTATAAATTTAGAAGATTGACCACAGGAAATGAAGATAAAATCACGTTTTGCAATCCTAATGGGGAACATTTCGAGTTTTTAAGAGCATTCGATGGAAATTTAATAAACGAAGAAGGCGCTATAAAATTTACCAATAGTAATAATGAAGAACGTTTATTGCAAGAAAATGAATGGGGAAATATTTACGAAATTCTAGTAGAAGGTAATACTGTTATAAGTGTTGAAGCAGGTGAATTTGATTGTATAAATTCAGAACGATACGTTAAAAATTCAGATGGTGAGCAATTACCGGGTTTAGACCGGTTTTATTACGCAAGTGGTGTCGGACTTATTTATGATACATCATCATTTGTTTCCAATTCAGTACCAAGTATTATTAGAAGTTTAGATTCCTATAAAGTCCAATAAAAATAATTAAAATACAAAAGAAACGTAGTCTTAAAAGGCTCGTTTCTTTTTGTTAATACTGCATACATTAATCGGGGCATAGTAACAAGTAAGTTTAGCTTCTGTCTGCCAATAAGTAGCTAAGTAGGAGTATATAACTTACACACTTTTCAGGACGGTGTTAGTGTTTTTCATAAATCCATTCTGTTGCTCTTTTAATCACAGGATCTTCATGTAATTCAGTAAAAACAGATGGTTCAGTTAGGAGTTCATCAGGATTGATTTTGCCACCAAAAACAACACCTTTTCTATCGGCATAAATACTGGTTGTTAAAAATATTGCAGAACCATCACTTAAGTCGAATTGAGTGTTTCCTGTCGTTAATCCAGCTGTAGGTTCTCCAAAACTTTTAGTATTCTTTTTATTACGAAATGCTACGGTTACAACTTCGCCTGAACTACAAGTTTTAGAACTTGTTAATACAGCAATACAGGGTGTCTCGTTTATTAATTTATATGGCGTTTTGCTTATTTTAGTAATGATTGTAGAGTCCATACCGGTCTCTCCATTTTTATAAAACCAAGAAGATTTTTTATGTTTTCTGTCTATAAAATAGCCGCAAATGCCCTCGTTTAAAAGCGGGCCAACTCCTGCTAACATAGGCCAACAGTTACCACCCGTATTTTTTCTTAAATCTAGAATCCAGCCTTTAATGTTTTTGTGGTCAATAGATTTTATTGTACTCTGTAAACTATCAGCATATGTTTGTATAGAAATAGAATCGCCACTATTAAATCCTTTCATTGAAATATAACCAATGTTGTTATTTAATGTTTTACCAGAAAAAGTAATTAATTCGTTAATAGTTTTTGTTTTGGAAGTCGATTCCCATTTCGCTTTTTGCGCTTTAGGCATGAAGATGCTGTGGTGGTCTTTAAGTTCTGTAAGCGTGTATTCAATTAAAGGATAACACGCTTCAATAGAATCGATAGTCTTTAATTTTTCGTTGATTAGACCTTTTAAGTGTTTAAAATTAACGGAATCTCTGCGGATAGAATTTTTCTCAATAATATCTAAGACTTCATCCATGTATTTTTGAGGTGTCAAATCCTCTTTTTTTGGGGATGTGCAACTTAAAACGGAAAGAAATATTAGTATTTTAAATGAAATTTTTATTGTGTTCATAACACTGAATGGTAAACTGCATGAATTCAACTTTGGCGTAATTTATAAATTGAAAACAACAAATATTGCTTTTAGGAGTAATAAATCTCATGCATTTACTATTCAAACACAAAATACTTAAAATAAATAACGCTGTCTAAAAAGTTAGTTTTTCGTCAATCTGAATTTATTGGTCTCAGTCGTTAGTTAAAACTATGCACTTTTAGTGCAAGACTTTCAGTTTCTATAAATATTTTTTCGCCACGAATGCACGAATATTTGACATAGTTTTTATAAAGAATATTAGTGTATTTGTGGCTAAGATAAATACAAATAATCGGACTTTCAGTCTGTTTTCAAACCTATAGACTTCCAGTCTATAGTGGTTTATTGGTTTCAAATTTGGGTCTAAAACCCTGCAATTTCATTGCAGCACTTTAGTAATATAAAAATTATATCTTTATGAGATGTCAGTATATCAACGGAAAGGATCTCATACAGTTAGTCGTTTGAGTTGTCATATAGTTTGGTCAACGAAGTATCGATATAAAGTATTGAAAGGAGATATTCAAAAGCGATGTCGAGACTTACTGATTCAGATTAGTGAGGCAGAAGAATTAGAAATATTAAAAGGAGTAGTAAGTTCAGATCATGTTCATCTTCATATAGAATATTCCCCAACGCAAAGTATTAGTTTTTTGGTGAAACAGTTGAAGGGGAGAAGTTCAAGAAAATTGCAACAGGAATTTCCTCAATTAAGAAAAATGTATTGGGGTAGACATTTTTGGGCAACCGGATATGGAGTTTGGAGTACAGATAATATAACGGATGAAATGGTAAATGAATATTTGGAGCATCACAGAAAACCCAATTCAGATAATTCTAATTTTATATTAGAGTAAAAAAGGAGGGACTAAAGTCCCTCGTGTAACAAACCTATGGACTTCTAGTCCATAGTGGTTTAGTTAACTTCGTTGAATCTTTGATTTCAGATTCTCATAATTATTGATTTTCAATATGATGAGATTCTGTGTCACTTGCCTGCCGGTAGGCAGGAGCACAGAATGACACATTTTAAATCTTTTGGACAGCCTCATTACGTCTTATCGCGTTAACAGTTTGTGTTTCAATTCAGCTTTCGTTTCATCATAATGTCGGTTTGTTCATCGTTACCGAGTTTAAAAATGTGTTTATCGAATGCTGTAAAACCATTTTTTTTATAAAAGCGGATGGCTCTAGAGTTTTCTTCCCAAACTCCTAGCCAAACATATTCAACCTGTTTTTCGTTTGCTAAGGCAATGGCTTTATCGTAAAGCATTTGTCCAACTTTTTTGCCATGATATTCTTTTAGCACATAAATCCGTTCAATTTCGAGTGCGCTTTTGTCTTTTATTTCGGTTTGAGATTGTCCCACATTTACTTTTAAATATCCGATAGTTGCTTTGTCAAGCTCTGCAAAGTAAAATTCAGCGTTTTGGTCTTCCAGCTCCTGAGTCAGTTTTTCTAATGAAAAGCCCTTTTCTAAATACGCCTTCATGTTTTCTTCGCTGTTTACAGAAGAAAACGTTTCGGCAAAAGTCAGTTTTCCAATTTGTTGTAATTCATTGATATCGTTGAGAGATATTTTTCTGATAGATATTTCCATGCTTTTATGAGTTTAATGAGATGAAACCGCTTTTAAGCCTACAATTGAAGCAATTAACGTGGTGAGAAAAAGTATGCGCAGGAAGGATGCTGGTTCTTTAAATATAAATATACCTACGAGAACCGTACCAACTGCTCCAATTCCTGTCCAAACAGCATAGGCTGTACCAATGGGCAAGGTTTGGGAAGCTTTAATTAAAAGCGTCATACTAATGGTAAGCGCTATTAAAAAGCCAACATACCAAAGGTACATGTCGTTCCCAGTTGTTTCTTTTGCTTTTCCTAAACAAAATGCAAAGGCAACTTCAAATAAGCCTGCAATAATTAAAATGATCCAATTCATTATTTTCTATGTTTTGGACAAAGGTCTTAATAAGGTTTGAAGAATAATTTAACAAATGATAAAAAACGAAACTTAGCTGATATTGGCCCGTATTCTGCTTAAACTTACTTGTGTAATTCCTAGATAGGAAGCGATGAGACCGAGCGGAACCCGTTGGATTAGAGTAGGGTGGTTTTTTAAGAGTTCGAGATAACGTTCTGTTGCTGTGCCAAGCTGATTGGAAATAAAGCGTTGCTCGGCTTTAATGAGTTCTTGTTCGGCAAATTTTCTGCCCCAGTTTGCAATGTCAATATCGGTAGCGAATAAATTCTGAAGGTTTTCAGTACTAATTTTGTAGAGTTCGCAATCTTCCAAGAGTTCTATGTTTTCGTAGCCGCTTTGGTTAAGAATGTAGCTTTTTAGCGAAATAATAGTGTCGCCTTCTTCTCCAAACGCAATGGTAACCTCAATATCGTCGGTGTTGGAAAACGTTCGTGCAATTCCTTTTTTTATGAAATAGATGTTTTTTTCAACCTTGTCCGAACGAATAATAAGCTGATTTTTTGGAAGACTGATTTCCTCAAAACTTCCAATCAATTTCAGTTTAGATGATGCTTTAATAGGATATATTTTGTCTAGAATTTGGTTGATATTCATTGGTCTCAGTCGTTAGTTAAAACTATGCACTTTTAGTGCAAGACTTTCAGTTTCTATAAATTTTTTTGAGTCACGAATGCACGAATATTTGACATAGTTTTTATAGAGATATTCGTGAATTTGTGGCTAAAACGAACACATATAATTGGACGTTCAGTCTGTTTTCATACTTATGGACTTCCAGTCTATAGTGGGTTTAGTTTATTGTGGGCTGTTGCTGGGTTTATGCCTTTGGTACATGTTCTATAAGAATTTCGATCCCTTGTTTATCATAGTACGTACATGTCATTTTTTCAAGATCTACATTCCATTTTTCGATGCCTGTTTCTGCACAATGCTTGCAAAATGTAAAATAATCGGTTTCGCCTTTTTGATGGGCTTTTAAATAGTTTTCAAATTTATTTTTATCCGAAATGTCTGCAATGTTTAAACTGTCGTATTTTGGTTTAGATTTGGTCTGAAATCCACCTTTTCCAAAATATTCTGTATGGCTGTCAGAAACCCAAGTTTTAAAAGCTAATACTCCTATTTCTTTAATTTCCTTAATATAATTCGGGAAATCTGCTCCAGATTTAACTTTGCTGTGTGCAGATTCAATTTGCTCTATTGTAAACATTTTAGAAATCTTAGTTTTTGTTTATGTATCGGTGTTTCTTTAATTACTTTCAGCTTAAAACACCTTTAACCCTGTAAGTTCGCACTGATAACTAAGATACTTCTTTTTTAATAAGTTTATCGCAGTTGTTGGTAGCTTTTTATTGGCTAAATAGTGCGTTTAATTTTTGTTCCAGTAATACACTTTTATGTTTTCTAAACTAATTCTTTTAATATGAAATTTATAGATTTTTCTATTTCATGCTTGTCCCAAGTTCCAAATTCTATATGTTTTTCATTATTGTAAATAAGAATTAATTCGGAATAAAAATCAAGATGTATTACAAACGCATTTGTATTTTCGATATATTCAGCAAAGCTATCTTCTTTTTCGCTTATTTTTTGGTAAAATTTTAATTTGTTAAATAGGTTGGGTTTTTCGTTTTTTAGTACGGTAAAAAGGAATTTTCCGTAGCCGTTATAGCGTTGTTTAAAACTTTCGAAAGATTCTTGTTTATAGTTGTTTTTAGGATATAATATGTCTTTCGATTTTATTAATCTTTTTACTTCGGATACAAGATTTTCTGCATCAGAAATATTAGGCTCGCTAACTTCTATTTCTAAATGTTTACTTACAGAAGTTACTTTTATAATCCCTTTAATAAACGCGATATTTTGTAATTCGTCGTAATAAATGGTTGCATTATTTTTTTCGTTTTTGAAATCTACTATATGAATAATTTGGTTGTCAAAAGTAATTTCAAGCAGCGGTGCTTCTCTAAGAATTATTTTAGTATAATGACTCATTAAGTTTTTTAACGTGTTTATTGATATTTTATAAGTCATTAATTTCTTCCAGAGTCAAAACTTTATAATCAATATCGAATTTTTTGGCGTAGGCTTCAATGTTTTCTAGACCAATTTTTTCTCTTATTCGGTTTACAGAAACGGGGTTTTTAATAGGCCATACAAAATGCACCCAATTTCCGTCTTTGTCTTTTTGTCCTCGAATTTGCGTTCCGTAAATCTGTTCTTGGCCGTTATGCATCAAATAGCGATCTTCCATCATGGCTAATTTTTTCTTAGAAATATCTCCTTTTTCAGCAGCTTTCTTTATGATTGGTAAATACTGTTCAATCTTGTTAGAATGTTGAATAACATAAAAAACGGTTTCATTGGCGGGTTCTCCTACAAGGGTTTTACTCGGGTAGCCATATTTTTGTATTATTTTTTCTACTTCAATAAGATTAGTGCTATCAATCTCTTTCATCAGCCCGTAGATATTTGTTTCTACAGTTTTCTTGTGTAAGCCCAATCTTGTAATAAGTGCAGCCTTTTCTGTTTCAGATATATTTTCTTGAAGAAGTTGTCTAATTCCTTGGTCTAAGGTTAATATATGTTCAAGTTGTTCTTTAAGTTCAATATTAACTTGATTCTCTTGATTAGTCTTTTTTGTTTTTTCTTCACAAGAGTTTAGTGCTAATAAGATAAATAGTATAATTAGTTTTTTCATTTTTTTTAATTACCCACAACGGTTTCGGTTTTCATCAGTTGGTGGAGTAGGGTGACACGGATTTATAGGCTTGGTATTGGTTTGTTGATCAAGTTAATTATTTTCTTTTAAAAGGTACTGCCTATTGAAGATGAACCATTGTTGGCAAATATTACTTAGCTAAAAGTCTTTCTTTGTCTATTTATAATATTTTTATATCATAAATCCGTAACCTTATCTAAAATTGAAAAAAGACTATTTAAATCACAATAAGGATGTGTAGCATTTCTTTGTCCTTCCTCTATAGTTTCAAATTCATACTCGTCTATCAAATCATTATAACCAGTTACGTATACTTGTGCTTTGAATTGTGTATTTAGATGGGTGTAGTCAATTTTATTATTTTTAAACCCAAAATTTTCTTCAATTTCAATTCCTTTTATTGGTTTATTATTTTTTAAATAAATTATTCGAGTGTACCTGCCATAAGAAGCAGCAAATTGTTCTTCAACTTTAACAATCTGTTTTTTTGTCTTCCATATTCTTAATGTTGCTCCATGGTCAATATGGGTTTTAGTGATTGTATTCCAGTCATATTCACTTAGTTTTAATTTAGGGTTCGAATTAATGCTTTCTGTATAGTTATCAATGTCGTTAGTCAGTTTATTTTGTGAATAACTTAAGAAAGTAAAAGTAATTAGTATTATTAATAAATTATATTTCATACGTTCTTTTTATAACACACAACTTGCACAAACCACAATTCAATAAGTTGTTTTGTCAATTAATATACCTTTTTTAAAGATAATGGCGAGGGCTGACTTCCTTTTAGCAAACGTTGCAGTCGCATTTTTTTTATTGGTTTCAGTCGTTAGTTAAAACTATGCACTTTTAGTGCAAGACTTTCAGTTTCTATAAATTTTTTTTCGCCACGAATGCACGAATATTTGACATAGTTTTTATAAAGAATATTAGTGTATTTGTGGCTAAGATAAATACAAATAATCGGACTTTCAGCCTGTTTTCAAACCTATAGACTTCCAGTCTATAGTGGTTTAGTTCATGCCTCTATTTAGGTAGTGGTATAATTCAATCACCCGGTTTTTTGTTAGTTCTAGAATTCTTGAAGAAGCAAATATGCTTTGAATAGAGCCGCCACCGGAATAATAATTAGCAGTTAAAGCGCCATTTAATTCTTGTTCCGAGTCTCTGAATTCAACCCAATTTCTTTGAGATTTTTTTAGAGTTTTTTTATCTGTATCATTCAAGCTATTTAATAATTTTAGATAGTATTTGTTAAGTAGTTTGTCGTATTCTTCATGAGCTACAAGGGTGTGTTTTACCATTCCTGTAGTTGAATAGTCAATATCAAGTTGTAAGCGTTGCCGTTCTTCTATTTTAAAAGTGTCTATTGTAAATTCTCTGTAAAGTTCACTTGCAAATTCATTCTGTTTTTCTGTAAAGGTGTCGTTTAATTTTAGGACAGAAAGTTTTATTTCTGTTTCTATTTTGATTGAGTCTTTGGCGGTTAATTGTCTTGGGGTTTGTCCAAAACACATTTGTCCAATTAATAAGAAGGGTAAGAATAACGTTGGGAATTTCATAACTAAGCGACTATATGCTGTTTTCGCAAGAACTAGCGATTTTTTATTAAAATTACTCCGCATAGATATTTTTAAATTGTTTTATTGGTTGCGTTATTTTTATGTCAATCTTATAACATTTCGGCAATACTCGGCTTCAAGCCAAATAAGTTCTGAAAACCCCAAACCCGGCAAGTTGTTTATGGAAATTAACTATACGCTGTATTGGCAAACGTTATTTTTTCTATGTTATTGGCATCGTCTATAATTTCTTTAGGGTAATTGTATAATTCCAATATCTTAATAGCGTTTCTCGTTTTCAATTCACCTTCTTTAAGTTTATGGTCGAAATTCAATTTGTTGTTTTCTACTTGCTCGCTAAAATGAAATAACTCAAAATTTTCCTGACTTAAAATATCGGTTAATTCAATATCATGGGTTGAAACCAAAACGATATTTTTTCCGTTATTAAGATACGATAAAATAGCCTTTCCTCCAGAAATCCTCTCAATTGTATTTGTTCCTTTAAAAATCTCATCTAAAACAAATAAATGGGGAGTCTTGCTTTTAGAAACATCTATTAATTTCTTGATAGTTAAAACTTCCTCAAGATAATAGCTTGTATTTTTTAGTAAGTTATCTGTAATTCTAATAGCAGAATATATTTTAAAAAAGGGAGCAGTATATTCTTTTGCAAAACAAATATTTAAAGTTTGTGCCAAAATACTGTTTATGGCCACAGACCTTATAAAAGTTGTCTTTCCCGACATGTTTGAACCTGTTAATAATAAACTTTTGTGTTTTAAACTCAAATCGTTAGGAACACAGTTTTTTATTAAAGGATGATAAATTTCTTTGACTTTTATTTGTTTATCTTCTGTGAATTTTGGCGAACATAAATTATAATGGCTTGCTTTTAGCGAGGCATTAGAAATGGCAGAATCAATTTCTCCTATAAAATGAAACATTTTTTTTAGTTCTTCTCTTTTTGTCGTAATCGAGTCAATGAAACTATAAAAAATTAAATATTCTAAATTGAAAAGTACTTTTATAAATTCAGATATTAACCAAAATGCTGTCGCAAATTCGTTATCAACGTTTTTTTCTAAACTGATGAATGCAGTTTTTAATTTTATTTTTTCTATTTGTTTAATAAATGATGTGTTTGGGAAATGGTGTTTAACTTCCTGAAAACTTGCCATTTTTTTAGAAACGTTTAATGCTTTGGAAAGTTGGCATACACCCTCAAGATAATTTGATACATTCCATTTATTTTTATAATGAAATGCCATATTTACAGCAAGTATTGGGATTAGAAATATAAAAAACACGGGAAAGAATATTCCTAAAATAATACAAGAAATAGATAGTGCTGTTAATGTATAAATTAACCATAATATTTTTGGCTTTTCAATTGGTTTCGAAGTCACCAAATCTTCAAAATTATAAGAATCATTAGAGTTTAGTTTACTTAACTCCAATTGGGTTTTTAATCTTAAATTTTGATCTTTTTCGAAAAGCAGAACCAGTTTTTCGAATTCTAATAATGCGTCTTGTTCTCCAATAGTTCTCAATTTATAATAGAGAAATTGTTGACCTATTTTTGAAGATGTTCTATCAACTATTTTGAAAGTTTCATTAATATCTAAATCAATTGCACACCTGTCTGATATAATATGAAATGCGTTTTCTTTTTGATTGTTATTTTTAAAGTATTTTTCAATGGAGCTAAAATGGAATTCATCTTGTTCTTTTTGTTTTCCCCAATTTGTTATTAAATCATTTTTGGTTTTTAGTAACGATTTTTTCTTTCTGAAGTTATTAATAATAAACAGTAGAATTAAAATGATGATAACTCCTAAAATCCAATTCATATTTTTCTAGGCAATTTTTTTAACGTTTTACAATCCTAAACTCAATACGTTGCTTGTAGCAACTAATATACCTTTTTTTTAAGATAATTTGGTAGGTCTTGGTAAGAGGGGAACAAAGGATTACTTATAGCTAAGGTTTTGGTTTAGGTGTTTTCTAAAAGCGCCACTAGTTCCTGTTCTCTTTTTTGCAATTGTTTTAACCGCTTTTCGTCCTGATAATTCCATACAAAATGTCCAATAGTAACCATTAATGTGTAAATAAATACCGTAAGGATTACGGTCTGGTAATAAGGCAAATCGGGCACTTTAATACTGTGATGAAGCGTTTCCCGACGTACTGGGACATAGAAAGACACAAAAATGCCTATGGCTATAATGGTCCATTTGTGGCGAATAACAGGATTAGATTGCTCCAGATTGCGTTGTATTTTACCGCGTATAGCACTTAATTCTTTTTCTTTAAAATAGCGGTTCATGTTTAAAAGTAGGGGGAAAGCGGTTACTTACGGTTAATGTTTTGTGTTCGTTTTTTTCATTTTAAAAAACCATAGAAAGTCTTATTCCGTTGCCATTGGCCATAACTTTAAATTCAGGTTTAAATTCAAATGCGGTAGCCGATTTCAAAGAAAGATTATATTTATCTACACCTTCATTGGCTTTGTTAAAAGCACTTAATGAGAAAGGAATTCCAATGCCAATTATTCCTCCGCCAATATATGCTAGAGTCCAATTGGGGTCTTGGTCACTTATTGATTGACCAATAGGTATTCCAATAAGTGCACCTCCTGCAAATGATAGAATATTCGAAATAGTTTTATGGGTTTTAGCTTTCTTAATTAGCAGATTTGCTTCTAAATTTGATTCTGTAGCGTTATCTAATGCCTTCCAATTTAATTTTTGTCCGTTTTGGATGAACTTGTAACCAAAAAAAATAAGTTTCATTTCTATTTCTTGTCCAAATGAAAAGTTGAGAAAGAAAAATCCAATAATTACAATGATGATTTTTTTCATAAAAAGTCTTGTTTCAAATTACGTGCAACTTCCGCATGTACCAAAGCCAATGCGTTATTTCTGGCAGCGAATATACCCTTTTTTTAAGATAGTGTATGTATGCTGTTAAGGTAAAAGTAAGCAATTACGTATAGGCTGTGTTAGCATATTTTTTATTAAACATCATCATTTATTTCAATCCAATAGCCATTCGGGTCTTGAAAATAAATCTGTTTAATTCCATCTTTTCGCACATAAATGGAGTTAGGTACATCTTCCCAATCGGAAAATTCAATATTTAAGTGTTTTAAATGCGCTATTACGCCATTTAAATCGGGAGTAGATAACGCAAAATGTACAGCTTTATTAAGCTTTATTTCAGAATTCGGACGAGGAATAAGATGAAGTTGTTTGCCCTCGTTAAGGGATAACCATCTTGTTTTAGAATTCGAAGCGGTATTCTCAATCTCTTTAAGTTGAAGCACATCCTGGTAAAATTGAACAGAGTCATCTACATCTTTAACAGAAAGTGCTATATGGTTGAATGTAAGTGTCATTATTTTTAAGCTATTGAAATGATGTTTGCGCTTTATAAATGTGTACAAAAGCGCTCGTGTAATTGTTAGTTTAGGTTTAAAGTTACTCTTTTTAGGTTAATAAATGAAGCTAGCAATTCTGAGAGGATTCTGGCGTACTCGAATTCGCCGTAATTGTGGTTATACAGTCTTGCGGTGCGTATTTTTCGTAATGTGTTTCAATCAATTCTTTTAAATCGGTAAAGGTTATTTTTAAAGAAATTGTAGAAATACTTATAGGAGAACCAAGACTATTGTAATTTGATTGCATCGCCATTTTGCCAATTCGGCTCTTATTTAAATTAATATAATATTCAGGATTAGACACTTCAACTATCACAAATTTTTGCGAATGAACTTGCGCAGTTCCTATTCCTACTATATCACTCCATTTAATTAATCCAATACTTGTTGCGCTCAAATAATCTGTAATTCCATCAGCATTTATTTTTAGTCCAGTTTTTTTGTCAAATAACTTTTTGAGTCCGAAAATTGCACAAACTCCAAAAAAGAGCACTGCGGTTATTCCAATAATTTCAATTAATTCAGGACTTTTAGGGCGATACTTACTGTTTGCGAAAATTTGTGGGGCGTATACAAACTGTATTCCACCAGCAACAAAAATTAATGCACCTACAAAAAGCAACATTATTTTGCTTTTACTTACAGGAAGTATTATTTCATCATTCATCACTTTGTTTTTGCGTTATTGTTGTAACTAACGGTCTTGTATATATATTCATTAATCTACACATAAATATAAATATTTAACAATGACTTTTAAGCTACACTAGACGAATTAAGCTCTACTTTTAATAATCTTTTTTATTTTTTTGGAAGGTTTCATATTATTGTCGGGATTAGAACAATACTCAACTAATAGCGCTTCCGAACGATTATAAATGTCGTCGTTTGTTAATGGTGTTCCTGTATTTTCGATAACAACTTTAGACATTGCTGCCATGTACATACCAAGGAGCTCATCTTTACCTTTTGTAAGTTCTGTAGAATTTTGCCCTAACTCAAAGGTGTAATCGGGTGTGCCTGTCATCCATTTTAATATGTACTGAATGGATTTTAACCTATTTACTTCTTCCTGATCGGCCGGATTATTAAATAAATAATTAGCACACATTAAAACATTGTGTTCTTCTGTTTTGTAGCTTGCTTCTGTTTGGAATTCGTAATCGGCTAATTGATTAAAATTTTGACTGAACGCCAATTGTACAGTAATTACAAATAGCATACTAAAAATGGTTTTTTTCATGGTTGGTAGTTTGGGGTTATTTTGGTTTTTATTATTGGTTATTTGTGCATTCAAAATGCTAACACAACAAAGCGTATTCGTATAAGAATAGTGGCGAGCTTTACAAGTAGGGTAGAGCTCGCCATTATTTTATAACCGCTTATACTATGCTGTTACTTTTTTGTAATTTCAATTACTGTATCGCATACTAAATCGCCAGAGGCATCACATTTAATTATTCCACTTGTAAAATCATCTTCAAATTTAACGGTAACTGTTTTATCATTTTTTCCGCTAATTATTGATATCGAACCAGAAACGATTGTCCAATCAAAAACATTATTATCTGTGTTACTAGAATATACAAAAGATTGCGTTTCTCCAGGACTTGCTACTTCATTCCCATATATACAACAAGCTGTTCTGGAATAACTAGACATGTCTAAACTACAAACCATTTCTGTAGTTTCAGTGTCATTATCATCGGAAGCGTCATCATCATTTGCACAAGATGTTGTAAACATGGTTAACACAAATAATAGTAAGTAAAAGGTTTGATTTTTCATATTTGTTTCTTTTTAGGTTAAGTGTTTGGTTTATAGTTTTTAAAATTATTAAAAGTTGTTTTTTAACTCAGTTCTTTGTTATAAGTGTTTTTAGTTTTTTGTTTATATAGATTATTCCTGCAATTAATCCAAATAAACCTCCTAAATAGCTAAAATTGTGCATTGAACCAACTGCGATAAAATTTTCTTTGTCAATTAAATTATCGGGCATGAACCAACTTAAATCTGAGTATTTTAGAAATAGCCAGCCGTAAGCCAACCCAATTAACCCTGTTAATAGTGCAATTACCATAGTAACCACAATCGATTTTAAAGTTGTTTTTAGCATTTTATCGTTTGAATGCATTAATCCAACTAGGCCTAATATAAGTCCAATTGGTAGACCCATCCACCAAGTTGCCATGAATCCAACAATTGAAACTTCAAATCTTGGATGAGGAAATACTGCTTCATTTCCTGCCGTAGCAAGTCCAAATTGATAAAATTTAAATTTTGTATAGTATTCGGGTGAAATTGTATAAGTCAGTTGGTCGTGAAGAACTCCATAAATCCCACCTATTAGCGGTGCTATAAGAATTATTAAGATTAGTATCCAGAATTTCTTCATTAGCGTTTTTAACTCGTTTATAACTCGTTTATAACAATCTCGTATAACTGTCAGTTACGGGTAAAATTACCTATTATAAATTGTTGTGCACCGTTACTTTTTATACAGTTTTTTAATCATTGAGTAATTTCCGTTAACAAAATGTTCCAAATAATATAAAGATTTTTCTAAGCTAAATCCCCAAACATCGTCAACTACCATTTTTTCTTTTTCTCCTAATAACCCAAATAAAACTTTTACTTTTTTGGGTCTATTATACCAAAGAGAAAAATCAAGATTTTGATTTTTATCGTAATGCGCGGTCAAACAAAAACTTTTTCCGTTTTCAATACAAGTAAAGTCGAGAGAAGGGTCGTAATGAATATTTTCAGGGTTTAGTTTATCCGAAAATTTCAACTTTTCAATCCAAGGATAATTTTTAGCTATTTTCCGTACTTCATTACTAGAAATTGGATTATTAAGATATTCAATATTTTCTTTTTCAGGATGACAAATAGAATATTTATAGGTCATTTTTTTCATCAGTTTAATGGTGTATAACGGTTTTGGCTATGAAAAGTTTATAAATTTGCAGCTATATCCCGTTTTTTTTAAGTAACAGTTTTTTATAAACATGGTTGCGCCATGTTTTTATTCTTCCATTTCAACAAAAATTTCTGTTTCTCCCTCCGAATGGTCAGTTTCAGCCATAACTTTAATAATGCCATTTCCTGAAAAATCAGAATTAAATTTAATGGTAGCAATTGATTTTGCAGTTACTGCATCTACAATGCTATTTTCAATATTTAAAATCTCTATACTGCCGTTTTCTATTATCCAATTGAATTGAGGATTTGATATTCCATGACTTGTTGCATGTTTAGAAGCATAAGTTATAATCTCATTTGGTGAAGCTAATTCAGCTCCATTTAAACAAATTCCAGATATGGTATTTGGGTTAAATGCTGTATCACAATCTGTTACACTTTTAGAGTTAATTGAAGGTGCTGATGAATCATCATTTTCTGAACAAGACATTACAAATGATAAAACTAAGAGCAGGTAAAGAGGTAGATTTTTCATATTTTTTTTTAATTAATGTACTTTTTAATAGTCTTTAAAATTTTAAAAGGTTGCTTTTTATAAGCTATTTAGTTTTAAATATAGCACAATTTTCTAATACTCTTAACTTAGTAAGTTGTTTCTTGTAAAAAATATATCTGTTTAAGTTACGTTGTAGGCATTAGTTTTTTATTCTATAAATTCCATTTCCACTAAAAAGTAATGAGGGATATTAAACTCTTTTCCAAATTGTTCAGGTTCAATATCTGAATAAGCAACTTTACAATATTGTCCAGCTCCACTTTCAGTTATATATGGTGTTATTACCGCTAATAAATAAAACGGTTTTAAAACATCCTTAATTAAGGGGTTTCTACCTCCAATAAAATCTTTTACAATATATCTACTTTTGTTTTTTTCTTGAAGCTTAAAATAAGAATGTTTACTTCCAAAACTTTTTCCTCTAATCCAAATTTTCAAATTCTCTTGGTCAATTTTGGTAAATATCTTTAAAGACATTGATGTAGAGTCAGTTCTAAAGTATTTATTTTTGCTCTCATCAAAAAGAGTATACACGTCCTTTAAATTCCCGTTTTCAAACTCCTTGAGTTTTAAAATGAACGCTTTGTCCTTTACAGAATTTCCATTAATAGTAAAATTAAATAGACCAATTTTTTCAAAGTCAAAATAATTCTGAAGGTCTTGATTTTTGGAGCCAATAGCAATGTTAATTTCTATTTGGTCTTTTGGGTTTATTGTTGTTTTTTGTTTTTCAATTAAATTAGAATTTTGAGCATTTAAAGTCAGTCCTAAAATGTAAATTAAAATTGTTATTTTTTTCATGATGTTTTTTAATTTACAAAAATGTATTCTACAGAAACCAATTCAATTGAATTAATCGTTGCTAAATCTAATGACTCTTCTTCGTCAAAACTAATAGTACAATCAGAATTTCCCTCAATCAAATAGCAGGGCGAAGAATCAGTTGCAATGTTTGAACTTATTAGTCCATCTATATTCAGTGTAACTTTATGCGCCCCGTTTACAGGAATATCGTTTGGATTTGTAAACGTTATTTCATAGCGTAATCTCGAAGAATTATTACCTGTATCTGGAGTAAATTCGAATAGTATAACTTCATGCGTTACATTTTGTAATTCAGTTTCTTCTTGAGTTATTGTGTCGTCATTTTCAGGGCATCCAAATAGAAGAACGAAAGCTGGGAGTAATAAGATAATTTTTTTAATGTTCATGTTTTTGTTTTTAATTTACCTCAACAATTGGATTTAAGCTTGTGCTGAGCCTGTTGTAGTTGTTTTAATTATATTTATAAATTTTGGGTTATAGTTTTCTATCAAATTCAGATTCATAATACCCGAATCTTATAGTTGCTCTATGGAATATAAACTCGGTTTCAGTTTCTGTGAATTCAATATTATCAAAGAATATTGTATAATTAGTATTATTTATTCCAGTATGTACTCTTCCAGAAAAAGAAGTGCCATCAGTTTCATAATCTTCATGCACTAAACTGTCATAAAATTCAAATGTTGTATTTCCTTCAAACAATCTTGCGCTAATTTTAGCATGAGGAACATTACTTGAATGTGTTTTAGTGTAATTTTCAAATCCCAAAAATGTAAATTCAAATCCTTCTCTATCACTAAAAGTCAAACAATCATTTTTTTCTATAATTGTCGATTCAAGAAACGCAATTTCTGTACAATCATAAATTTGTTCATTGCTTTCTTCGTTATTTTGCTCATTGCTTTCTGAACAAGATAAAACAGGTATTAGTAAAGCTAAAGTTAAAATTTTTCTCATTTTTCTGTATTATACTGAAATAGGTTGACCTTTTTTCGGTTCATTTTTGCACGATCAAACCATTTTTTTAGCCGTTTAGAAGGCAAAAAATAATTTGAACTAGGTCTTTTTAAATCGTTAGTTCAGGTAA
>JAUIBP010000006.1 GCA_030427735.1 Bacteroidia bacterium
CGATTTTTTTAGTGGCTCAGTTTCATCCGCTGTGGGTGGCTCAATTTCATCCGCCGCACTATGCTCACTTTAATCCGCTGCAGGTGGCTCACTATGGCCGTTTTTTGCATAAAGACGGTTTAACGCAAACAATTAATTATAAAGTGATAAAATCTGAATCGGATGTGGTTAAGGATTTTGGGCATTTTCTAACTACAGAACAATGGTTCGACAAAGCAGATCCAATCTTTAAAAGAAATCCTTCGGTTATTAGTTACGATTATGAAACCAAATCTCAATTAACCCAAGATAGTAGAGCGTGGGTGGCAGGTTTAAGTGACGAAGGTGGTGCAGGAGGCTGGTTGGCTGCAATTATGAAACAACTCATTCAGCCAAACAAAGAGGAAATAAATAAGCTCGAACGCTTTGTAGATGAAACGCTTTGGGGAACCATTCAATATAAGGAAGGTCCACGTAAATATGGGGTGAAACGAAGTGTTTTTTACTACGAACCAGATTCGCTTCCTAAAGGGACATATAGCGATAAAATAGACTATTCGTCCTGGGCGGCTTGGAGTAAAGAGCATGCCGATCAACCAGATAGGTCTTATAATTATCCGCATGTTGCAGCTGCATATTGGGTAATGTATCGTTTAGCTAGATATCATGATGGATTGGTAGATAATCGTACCTGGAATTGGTATTTAGAAAACGCTTATCATACAACCATAGCCATGGTCGAGCAGGCGCCATATTATGCCCAATTTGGACAAATGGAAGGTTCTGTATTTTTATATATTCTGGAGGATTTAAAACGAGAAAATTTAACAGAAATGGCAAGCGATCTCGAAACAAGAATGAAAGCAAGAACAGACCATTGGCGTGCATTGCATTATCCGTTTGGTAGCGAAATGCCATGGGATTCTACGGGACAAGAAGAAGTGTATATGTGGTCCAACTATTTTGGATATGAGCATAAAGCGAATGTTACTTTAAGTGCTATTTTAGCCTATATGCCTACCATGCCTCACTGGGCGTATAATGGTAATGCGAGACGGTATTGGGACTTTTTGTACGGAGGAAAATTGTCGCGTGTAGAGCGTCAAATTCATCATTATGGATCGTCTTTAAATGCGATCCCTGTTCTAGAGCAATACAGGAAAAAAGGCGACGATTTATATCTGCTAAAAGTGGGGTATGGCGGACTTTTAGGAGGCATCTCTAATATCACTCAAGATGGGTTTGGCCCTGCAGCATTTCATTCGTATCCTTCAACTTTAAGAATTGATTACCTCTCTGGCGATTATGGTTCTGGATTTTATGGTTACGCTGTAAATACCAGTTCTTATTTAACTAAAGACGATGATTTGGGCTGGTTGGCCTTTGGAGGAAATGTGGAAGTAAAAGGCGATGAGGTAACAATGCAACTTACTACAGCAGCCAAGTCTAAGGTTTATATTGCTTCAAAACAATTATGGTTAACTTTAGATGCGGGACAATTTGAAAGCGTAACGTACAATACCAAAACAAAGGATTTAACAGTTACCTTATCACCAGCCACCGAATTTACACCTAAAGCGTATTTAAGAGTAAGTTCAGATAAGACTTTATCTTATAATAAAGTTAGAGGAGCTTATGAGATTCCTTTGACCAAGAAAAGCCTAGAAGTGAAATTTTAATACAAAAATAATTTGGAAAACTATGGCGTTGTGATTGTTTTCGCCATGGGGTTATTTTTTTGTATATTTTTTTTCAAAGGCAATTTTCATCGAAATTGCCTTTGTTTTTTTAATCGTAAAGTTTAACAAATGAAATTACATTTTTTTTCTACAATACCCTTTTTTTTGTTAGTGCTGGTCGCCGCTTCCTGTAAAGATACTTCAAAGACGCTTAGCCAAGTAGAACTTGCTGCAAACAAAAATGCATCTGCTATAGGAAACCCTATTTTACCTGGGTATTATGCAGATCCTACTATAAAGAAGTTTGGAGACCTCTATTATATTTATGCGACCACCGATAATGAAATGTTGGCATCTGGAGCACCTACAGTTTGGTATAGTAAAGATTTACAAAATTGGTATAATTATACCATGGAAATCCCGTCTCTATCTTCTGTAAATCTTCGTAATTATTGGGCGCCAGACATTATTGAAGGTCAGGACGGAAGGTTCTATTTGTATTTTGGTAATTGCCAAGCCGGTTGTAATATTTACGGCTATGTTTCAGATACACCTGTTGGTCCTTGGGAAAAATTAAATGAAGACGACACGCCAGTTATTGCTCATAATTATCCACGAAAAGGATTTCCGTCGTTAGATGCGCAATTTTTTACCGATACCGATGGCAAAGTTTACGCATATTGGGGTACTTGGGTGCATTACAATGGCGGTTATGCCGTTGGTGAACTGAATACAGACACCATGAAGGATATTATGAATCCGGAAAATATTCCCTTGGAGCAAACACCAAACTCGTTTGAAGCGGCTTACATGATGAAAAAAGGTGATAAATACATTTTGATGTATTCTGGCGAATCTTGTCACGATGAAACTTATAAAGTTCTTTATGCTTATGCCAATACGCCATATGGACCTTTTACTCCTGGTGAAAACAATCCCATTTTAAGTACTAACGACGACCAAACGACGCATGGTCCTGGGCATCATTCTGTGTTAGAAGACGGCGACGATTATTACATTGTGTACCACAAACATGATTACCCTATGACGCGTGGTGGAATGGCAAGACAAGTATGTATAGATGATTTAATTTTTGAAAACGACTCTACTATCAAAAAAGTTGTGCCTTCTCAAAAAGGTATTACGCCTATCGTAAAATCGGAGGTGCCAGAAAATATTGCATCTCGGGCAGCTGCATCGGCATCGTCTTCATATCACTTAAATGTTTTAGGTGAATCGTATCAATATAAACCAGAAAATGCTACAGATAACAATAATGCGACCATGTGGAAAGCGGCTAATAATACATTTCCGCAGGATTTAACAGTCGATTTAGGTAAAGTAACACCAATTAAAAGAGTAATGGTTCAGTTTGAGTTTGCGAGTTATTATTACCAATATGTTTTGGAATATTCTAAAGATGGGCAAACTTGGGACGTGTTTGCCGATAAATCTAATAACACAACCTCTGGAAGTCCAATGATCGACGATTTAGAAGTCGAGGCAAGATATGTGAAGCTAACAGTCTTAAATACCGAAAAGCAAGGCTTATTAGCAGCTGTTTGGAATATTAAAGTGTATCGTGATTTATTTGAAATCCCTTTACAATTACAAAATAAACCATCTGTAGAAGGTCCAGCTCTACACGTGGAAAACAGTATGATAGCAGCCATAGATGTAAAAAATGTAAGTGCTGAAAACAAGAATCAGTTTTTAAACGCAGGCTCTTTAGGTGGAGAATTTATTGCAACAGGCGACGTGTCCTTAACAACAGATGAAGATACCAAACTGCCATTGAATTTAAGAAAGGTGCTTTAATTTTAAATAAGGCAGTGCCTAAAAGTTTAGAATGGAATGGTGCTTTTACGGTGGCAACGTGGGTGAAAAATCCAGAGATTAGCGCAGAAGGTGAATTTTTAGCCTCGTGGTGCGATAGACATGCCTTAAATTTAGCGAATTCGTACAATGCTTTGGTATACAATAGTGGGCATTACGGGGCTGCATCACATTTAGATGGTCATTTTGATATGGCCTATAAAATACTACCAAAAGCCAATGAGTGGCATCATATCGTTTTAACTTTTGATGGCGTGGTAGAAAAAATATATGTTGACGGCGTAATAGATAATGCTCAAATCATGCTTTTATCTTCTGCAATAGATAATGCAAAACTTATTGTTGGTGCATCCGATGTTGGTGAGCATTATTCGGGTTTAATGGCTTCATTTCAAATGTATAACTACGCATTAAGTGAAGATGAAATTATCAAACTTCAGAAAAAAAACAAACCGTAAATGGTTAATTTTTAATTGTTGGTGTTGTAAAAGTCTTCTGTTACTAGAAGGCTTTTTTTATTGTCAAATAAATGGTTAGTTGTATTGGTTAACTTATACTAATAAAAGCCTATCACCAGGAATTTATTTTATAAAGGTGAGTTCGCAAAACAAACAAGAAACCAAAAAAATAGTAATAAAATAGAAACCGGAATTGTGTAAACGGTTTTTATTAAGTGTGTGCTACACCTCGATATCGAGGTGTAGTTTTTTTTTTAGAATAGTTTGTACCTAAATTATTGGTTAAAATTGTATCAATAATAGCTACTTTCGAACCAATGATTTTTAATAAAGATTAATATTTTTAATTTCTCAATTAAATTTAATTCTTGTTATGAAATATATCTTACTTCTAGTCTTTTTCTGTACCGCCAGTTTCTCTAATTTAAGTGCACAACAGTATCAAGTAGAATCTCCAAACAAAACGATACAATTATTGGTAAATATAGAGGACGATATCTCATGGTCTGCCAACTTAAACGGGCAAGTCGTAATAGAAAAAGCAAGTGTAGGAATGCAATTTTCTAAGGGCGTTAGTTTTGGAATACAACCGCAGGTTTTAAATCATAAAATAAAGCATAATTCCGAATTTATCTATCCTGTTATCCCTCATAAAGATGCTAAGATATTAGATGAATATACCGAATTGCTAGTATCATTTAAAGGTAAGTACAGTTTAAGTTTTCGTGTGTATAACGATGGGATTGCTTATCAATTTGCCGATAAAAATAAAGTAGAGCGAAATGTGGTCTCAGAGCAATTAGATTTAACTTTTCCAGAACATACTTCAACATTTTTTCCAAAAGAAGAATCCATGTACTCGCATAACGAAAGGTATTATGTAAACTCATCATTAAAAGACATCTCTAAAGACGATTTTTGTAGCTTACCTGTGTTGTTTGATGCAAAGAGTGCAAAAGTTTTATTTACAGAAACAGCGTTACATGATTATCCAGGATTGTTTTTAAAAAGTAATGGTAATGAGACTTTGAAAGCAATATTTCCTAAATATGTTTTGGAAGCAGTAGATAAAGATGGAAAATCGGATAGAGTACAAACCATTACAAAAGAAGCCGATTATATTGCTAAAACCAAAGGAGATAGAACATTCCCTTGGCGCGTATTTGTAATAGCAAAAGAAGACCGCACATTAGTAGAGAGTAATTTAACCTATCAATTGGCAAAGCCAACAGCACTTAAAAATACCGATTGGATAAAACCAGGTAAGGTGGCTTGGGATTGGTATAATAATAACAATATTTATGGCGTAGATTTTAAATCGGGTTTAAATACAGAAACTTATAAATATTATATAGATTTCGCTGCTAAAAATAATATTGAGTATGTGATTTTAGATGAAGGTTGGACAAAATCTACTACAGATATTCTACATGTAAATCCAGATATGGATGTTAAGGCGCTTATAGAGTATGGTAAGGAAAAAAGTGTCGGTATTATATTATGGGTACTTTGGAAACCTTTAGATGCCAATCTTCAAGAAATTTTAGAAACCTATAAGCATTGGGGTGCCAAAGGTATTAAGATAGACTATATGCAAAGAAACGATCAGTACATGGTAAATTCTTATGAGCAAATAGCAAAATTATGTGCCGAATTAGAATTGTTGGTCGATTTTCATGGTGCATTTAAACCTTCGGGATTAAGAAGAACTTATCCTAACGTGGTTAATTATGAAGGTGTTAAAGGAAGCGAAAATAATAAATGGAGTAATGAAGTTACACCAGAGCATAATGTTACTTTGCCATTTATAAGAATGGTAGCAGGTCCTTTAGATTATACTCCGGGAGCAATGTCGAATACTCAGGAAATCAATTTTTCTATTAGCTTTGATAGACCTATGAGCCAAGGAACACGTGCGCACCAAGTAGCCATGTATACAATCTACGAAGCTCCATTACAAATGCTTTGCGAATCGCCTTCAAGATATTATAAGGAACAAGAAACGGTCGATTTTATAACGCAAATCCCAACGGTTTGGGACGAAACCAAAGTGCTGCATGCTGCTGTAGGAAATTACATAGCCATAGCCAGAAAGAAAGCCAATACTTGGTATATAGGCGCAATGACAGATTGGGATGAACGCACTTTAAATATAGATTTATCTTTTTTAGATGACGGGGATTATAACATGCAAATATTTAAAGATGGCGTTAATGCCAATAAGTTTGCAGAAGATTATAAAATTGAAAATTTAGAAGTAAATAAGCAATCTGTCATCCAAGCAAAATTAGCAAAAGGAGGTGGCTGGTCAGCTATAATAGTAAAAAAGTAAGATCAGTATATTATGCTAATTCTAAATTAAACAAACGCGAGTCTGTTTAATGATTTAGTAAAATATATTTTAGATTAAACTAACTACTTTGCTTGTATTTGCCTGGGCTGACGCCTATGCGTTGCGAAAAGGTTGAGGTAAAATGTTGTAACGACGAGAACCCAGAGGCATAGGCAATCTCCGAAATACTTTTTTGCCCTTCGTTAAGCATCTCTATGGCTTTTTCAATTTTTAAATTGATGATGTAGCTGTTAGGCGGATAACCTGTTACTTTTTTTACTTCGTAAGTAAATTTAGTTTTACCCATGCCAAACATATAAGCCAAATCGTCTATAATCCATTTTTTACTTAAATCTTTAAAAACAATTTGGTTCAATTTATCAATAAAGTGATCTTGTTCTATAATTTGTTTTTCGTTGCGAAGTAAATACCTGTACAAATCTATAAGTAGGTTTTCTATAAGGTTTCCTACTATAATTTCGTAACCTTTTTCATGTTTGGTTAGCTCGTGGGCTAAGGTTGTAAAATAAGTTTTAAAACTATTGGCTTTTTCTAAAACCAAACTTTTTTGGTTGGCAATTAAAGCGCCCAAATCGTTTTGGAACGTAGCGCTTAATTTGGTCCATTTACCGAGGTCTAGTGGCGAATCTTGGCTATAGGCCTTAGGTTTAATAACCATCCACATAATTTCTCCAATTTCCATTTTACCGCTTGGGCTTCCGTTATATTGCCAAGGGGCGGTAACCGAAAGGTTTCCTGGTAAGAGTTTTATCTGTTCGTCGTCAATGGCCCAATTGTATTTTCCGCTAACAACAAAGTGTATTTCTATACCATCGTTTAAATGAGGTTTCATGGTAGGGTCTATCTTCACCTTCGAAAATTTCATATTACCGAACTGGACTAAAAATGGTAAATCTGCTAAAGGTCCTTTATCAGACTTATGCCACCACACTCCAGAGCTACCAGTTTGTGCGTCTTTAATACTATGCATTAGGGGTTGAATTTGTTATATCCAAAGATATAAAATAAGCCACTATTCTATGTGATGTGCGACAAACTTTGGGATGACCTTACAGAATAAATCGTTAAATGAATACAATTCGATAAAATACTCCCCAATTATTAGCGTGTTTTAATGGTTTTAAACCCATTATTAAGTGTGTTAACAATAGTTGTATTTTAATTGTAAGGGGTAAAGTAGTTAAGAAAATATTCTAGGAGTGACTGATATTAATGTTTTGTTAAGTATGTTTTTTAAGAAGTGTTTCAGGTTTTAAAATGTTAAATTTATAGTATGCAAAAATTTTCTGAAGACTCGTAGAGTATAAGTTTTAATTATTTTAAAATAAAAAATATAAATAAAATTGATGCAGTTGTGGGCGGAAAATTATTGTAACTTGAAAGAACATTAAAATAACTAAACATGGAAACACACAATCACACACATTCAAGTTCTCAAAATACTAATGGGCAAAGTAAATGTCCGTTTTCAGGAGGCGCACCAAAACAAGTTGCGGGTGGTGGTACCCGAAATCAGGATTGGTGGCCTAATCGGTTAAAAGTAAATATTCTAAGGCAGAATTCTTCATTGTCTAATCCAATGGATGCAGAGTTTAATTATGCCGAAGCTTTTAAATCTCTAGATTATGAAGGATTAAAAAAAGACTTGCATGCGTTAATGACAGACTCTCAAGATTGGTGGCCAGCAGATTTTGGACATTACGGAGGCTTGTTTATTCGATTGGCATGGCATAGTGCAGGAACGTATCGTATAGGCGATGGTCGTGGTGGCTCAGGTGCAGGTCAGCAACGTTTTGCACCACTTAATAGTTGGCCAGACAACGCAAGTTTAGATAAGGCCAGACGCTTACTTTGGCCAATTAAACAAAAATATGGTAATAAAATTTCTTGGGCAGATTTATATGTGCTTTCAGGAAATGTAGCTTTAGAGTCTATGGGATTCAAAACTTTTGGTTTTGCTGGAGGTAGAGAAGATGTGTGGGAACCAGAAGAAGATGTGTATTGGGGATCTGAAACAGATTGGTTAGACGATAAACGATATTCGGGCGATCGCGACCTTGAAGATCCGTTGGCAGCTGTTGTAATGGGATTAATTTATGTAGACCCAGAAGGACCAGATGGTAACTGGGATCCTGTGTCGGCGGCTAGAGATATTCGCGAAACTTTCAAACGTATGGCCATGAACGACGAGGAAACCGTAGCGCTTATAGCTGGAGGGCATACTTTTGGAAAAACCCATGGCGCGGCTAATCCAGGAGAATTTGTAGGGCCAGAGCCAGAGGCAGCGCCTATAGAAGATCAGGGATTTGGATGGAAAAATAGTTTCGAATCTGGGGTTGGGGCTCATGCCATAACTGGAGGTCCTGAAGTAACCTGGACAGAAACACCAACACAATGGAGTAATAATTTCTTTAAGAATTTATTCGAATTTGAATGGCACCCACATAGAAGCCCTGCAGGAGCAAAACAATGGATTGCTAAAGATGCAGAAGCGACTATTCCAGATGCTTTCGATCCTAATAAAAAACATAAACCTACCATGTTAACAACAGACTTGTCGTTACGCATGGATCCAGAATACGAGAAAATATCCAGACGTTTTTACGAAAACCCAGACGAATTTGCCGATGCTTTTGCGCGTGCTTGGTATAAATTAACGCACAGGGATATGGGGCCAATATCACGTTATTTAGGCCCAGAAGTACCACAAGAGGAGCTAATTTGGCAAGATCCTATTCCGGAAGTAAATCACGAATTGGTAACTGAAGCCGATGTGCTTCAATTAAAAGGTAGAATTATAGAGTCTGGATTAACCATTCCAGAATTGGTGTCTACGGCTTGGGCTTCAGCATCCACATTTAGAGGCTCAGACAAACGTGGTGGCGCTAACGGTGCACGTGTACGCTTAGCACCTCAAAAAGATTGGGAGGTTAACAATCCAAAACAATTGGCTAAAGTGCTTAAGGTATTAGAGTCTATTCAATCTAACTTTAATTCAGGAGCTAAAAAAATATCCTTAGCAGATTTAATTGTATTAGCAGGAGGCGTTGGGGTAGAGCAGGCTGCAAAAGCAGCAGGTTATACTATTAACGTGCCATTTGCTCCAGGTAGAATGGATGCAAGTCAAGAGCAAACCGATATTGAAGCGTTCGACTATTTAGAGCCTTATGCTGATGGTTTTAGAAATTATAGAAATACAAAATTCGATATTGCAACCGAAGCGTTGTTGATTGATAAAGCACAACTTTTAACCTTAACAGCACCAGAATTAACCGTGTTGGTAGGTGGTTTAAGAGTGTTGAATACCAATTGGGACCAGTCTAGTAAAGGGGTGCTTACCGATAATCCGGAAACCTTAACTAACGATTTCTTTGTGAATTTATTGAAGATGGATACGGTATGGACAAAACTGTCGCCAGATAACGACGAGGTTTTTGAAGGTAAAGATAGAGTGTCTAAAAAGCTGAAATGGACAGCCTCTAGAGCTGATCTTATTTTTGGTTCAAACTCTGAATTGAGAGCCTTAGCAGAGGTATATGCTAGCGATGACGCTAAAGATAAATTTGTAAACGACTTTGTTGCTGCATGGACAAAAGTGATGAATTTAGATCGATTCGACTTGTAGTAATTTATAGTCTTTCTTAAAACAGAAAAGGCGGTTGTCCATAATAGATAGCCGCCTTTTATATTTTTTTCGGGAAAAATCACTTTTTGGTGTATTTAATATGTTTAGCTGAGTTTTTTCGACTAATAAGCATGGGCAACGAAACTCCTGCTGTGAGTGACAGCACTATAAACGCAGCTTTTATGCCGTTGTTTATTGTTTCATCTAAAGCGATGTCGTAAGTAGAAGCATGAATGTCTCCTGTTAATTTTATAAAACCTAACATAGATTTATAAGCAAATGCACCCGGTATCATAGGAATTACAGCAGGAATAGAAAACACTAAAGGAGGAGCATGTTTGCCGTGAGCGGCTTGTATGCTCAGAAAACCAATAATAGTAGCGCCTACAAAAGAACTTAAAACAATGTGTACATTGTAATGCATTAAAATAAGTTTGGATAAGCCTCCAATAGCAGCTAAAAGAGCAATCATACCTAGTGTGCGCTTAGGCACATTAAACAATACTCCAAAGCCTATAGCCGCAGTCGCCAGCCAAAATCCCATTTCTAAATAAAACAATGCATTCATAGTTTAAAAATTATAAATATACATAGTGGCTAACATGCCAAAAGCTATCGAAAGCGCTATAAGCATGGCGTGTGTGCCGCGCACCAAACCATTCATCGTGTAACCTTCAATCAGGTCTGAAAAAGAGTTGATAAGCGGTATACCTGGTATTAAAAATAAGACAGCAGTATTAAAGGCCAATTCTGGATGGTGACCAATACCTAGTTTTACTGCTCCCCCGGTAATTAAACAAGCAATACATGAAGCAAAACTGATACACAGGTAAGGATTGAATTTCAATTTTAAAACATAATGCCTCGCCAAAAATGCAATGGCTGTGGCTGTAAATGCAGTGGCCATATCTACATGCGAAGCTCCAAATAATCTGCAAAAGGCAGCGTCGGCAAGACTTACTAAAATTAGTGTGGTAAGAAGGGAGTATCTTGGTCGGTGTTTTAAAGTGTCGAGTCTGTTGTTTATTTCGGCAATAGACCATTGCTCTTGAATGACTTTCCAACTTAATTTACTAATGCCCGAAACTAAATTGAAATTTGCGCCGTGAGGTGGTGTTTTTCTAAAAGAATTATAAGTTGTGTTGTCTGTTTTATGTTTTACAACTATTAAAATGGTACGGTGTGTTGCTAGTAGTTCTGTGTCGTAACCCAAGCCATGTGAAATTCTATCTATAGTAAGTTTTATGCGGTTGGTACTGGCTCCAGCTCCCATTAGTAAAGCTCCCACTTCTAGTAAGCAATCAGAAACATTTTTAATATTATGCGTAGTGCTTGTATTCATTATTGCGCAGCCGTTTTTTACAGTATGAAAATACCAATAAAGTAAACGCTAACCAATTTTTTTACAGGTGAAGTGAATGGCGTTTACATATAAAAAAAATGGGCAATCTGTATTTAGATAGACCATTTTAAAAAATAAGAACTTCGTTCTAAGGGATTACTTTGTTAACTGTTTTATAGTTTTTATTGCTTAATCACTATTTTATCGATCACTTGTGTATTGGCAAAGACTTTAACAAGGTAATGACCCTGACTTAAATCGCTCATGTCTATATTAGAGACAGTGCCTTTTATGTCTTTAACCAGTACCCCAAGCAGATTATAAACTTGAATTTTTTCTATACGAACAGTCGATGACAAATTAAGTTTATTAGCAACTGGGTTAGGATATAGTTTTATGTCTTTAGCCGTTATCGTGTCTTGGTCTATAGAAAGTCGGTTTGCATTATACGTTAAGCTTATGTAGTATAAATTGGCAACATCTGCTTTAGTAATGGTGTGCGATCCGCTAGCTAGCGATACGGTAATGAGTCCGTTATTAACAGCGTGTTCTGTACCGTCAATTTTGATGTCTCCAGACCAACCTTCGTTAAATACTAAGGTCAGGTTTCCTGCTTGTGTAGCATTAAAACTGATGTTGGTACTCGATTCAATTTTCAAGCATTGCGTTAATGTTAATCCGTTATAACTAACAGTTCCTTTAGAATCGGAAAGGTTTCCAGAAATACTATAAAAGTTACTTTGGTCGTCTGAAACCGTAAAGTTGTGAATTTCATCACTGCTTGGTGTTGGATCCTCATCGGTATTTGGTGTTGCCGAAATTGCATCAGAATTTAACGAGCCATTTACTTTAATCCAATAATAGTATGTCGTGCCATTGGCTGCGGTTTGGTCTGTATAACTTTGGCTAGTTGCCGATACGTTAGCTAATTTGGTTCTTCCGCTAGGGTCTGCATCAAGATCTCTATACACTTCAACACTGGTAACATCTACATAGTTAATAGTCCATGATAAATTTACAACACCATCACCGGCTGAAGCGGAAAGATTAATTTCCGGATCGCTAGGCGGTGTTATCTCGCCTCCAAATTCTACAGCACCTAAATCGGGAGCAGTACCATTGTAAGCAATTCCAGAAGCGCTAACACCAGCATCTATAAGGGCACTCGTACTTTTTAGATTTAAAAAGCCATTACTTGTAGGTTGAGCGTTAGGTCCCTGAGATAGGGTTTCGAAATCGTTTTGACTTACCTCTAGGCTGCCGTCTACATTAATAAAGGCATTTGGGGCTGAATTATTACCTCTGATGCGGTCGGTTTGAGAATTGCCAAACGACACATTGTTTTTCCATACGTGGTTTGCTCCATCGCGCGTATGGATGTTGTATTCTGCATTGTTGTAAGCAGTGTTATTGGTAAATTCTATTGCGCCAATATTACCGTTGTCTGTAAATCCATGCTTTCCGTTATTAAAGGCTATACAGCGACGTACAATATGGTTAATTTGATGTGCAGACGACCCTAATTTGAATCCGTTTTTGTCTCCTCCGCCAGACGATCCGCCTGTCGTTAAGGTTCCGTTGCTGTGTGCAATGCAATCTTCGAAAGTTACAATGCCTATTGGACCAGTATCGCTTTTTGTGTATAAATCCCAACCGTCGTCTATATTATGATGCGACACACAACCACGGAAAATATTACCTTCTCCACAGGTTAATTTAGCGGCAAAACCATCTGCATCTTCATTATCTGAATCGCGATTATCGTAGGCTTCACAATTTAAAATAAGGTTGTGGCTAGGCCAATCGCTAATGGATGTTGCTGAGGTATTGTAACGGCTTAGTTGTAAACCTGTGTCGTGATTTTTTCTGAAAATACAGTCTTCAATAATATTATGGTTTCCAGATAATAGCATGCCGTTATCGCCAGCTTCTTCAATAGTAATACCTTTAAAGTGCCAATAATCGCCATCGAGAACAATACCACGATTAGATGATGCTTCGCTCATAGCCGAAAAGTTGAAAATAGGCGTGCCTTCGTAAGCTTCAACTGTAATTAATGCATTGGCACTCCCGTTGTTGGTTATAATTATAGAAGCATTGAAATTGTAAGTTCCTCCTTTAACATAAATGGTTCCACCAGAACTTACATTGCTTAAAGCGGCTTCGAAAGTAGTTGGAGAACTGCTTGTTCCCGAATTGCTTGCGCTACCATTTGTTGCTACATAAATTGCTGAAGAATTTATAGGAGGAGTTTCATCGTTTTCCGGTGTTGCGCTAGCCGAATTGGAATTGTATTCCCCGTTTATTTTAATCCAATAATAATACGTCGTGTTGTTGCTTGCTGTATTATCTGTATAAGTGCGGTTATCTGAAGCAATACTCGCAATTCGTGTTCTTGTTGCAATATCTGCTGATGTGCTGCGGTATACTTCTTGACTAGTAACAGTTACTTGGCTTGCGGTCCAGTTTAAATCTACACTATTATTTCCTGCTATAGCAGTTAAATTAATTTCTGGAGTTTCGGTAGCATTTGGAGTTGCCGAAGCGGCGTTCGAGGAGTACTCGTTGCTTACTTTTATCCAATAATAGTAGGTTGTGCCATTATTTGCTGTAAGGTCTGTGTACGTATTGGTGTTTGCATCAATATAAGCTAAGCGTGTTCTTCCACTAGGATCTGCATCAGTATCGCGATACACTTCTAAAGTTTCGGTTGTTATATTGTTGCTGGCCCAATTTAAGATTACGCTAGCATCTCCTGCAGTGGCGGTTAAAACAACCTCTGGATCTTCTATAGGGGTTTCGTCGTCTTCAAAACTTAAACTCATATAATAAAGATTTCCAGTATCGCCTTTGGTTATGGTGTGAGCGCCTGCAGCCAAAGCGGTATTTAATACGCCAGAGGATACGTCGTAATTGTCTCCGTCAATTTTTATGCTTCCAGACCAGCCGTCGTTAAAAACTAAAGTAAAGTTTCCTGCGGTTTGTGTAGTGAAACCAATATTTGTGCTCGATTCTATTTTAAGACATTGGGTAAGCGTGAGTCCAGCGTAATTAACAGTGCCTTTAGAGCTGGATAAATTTCCATTGATGCTGTAAAAGTTACTGGAGGTTCCAGAGGCGGTAAAGTTATGGTCTTGGTCTCCAGTAGAACCATTTCCGTTGTTTCCAGAAGTTGGTGTTGCTACTGCAGCATCGGAATCTATAGTTCCGTTAGCCTGTACCCAATAGTAATAGGTGGTGTTGTTAATAGCAGTATTGTCTGAATAACTGGAAGCGCTAGCAGCAAGATCTGCAATTTTTGTTCTTCCACTCGGGTTATTGTCGGTATCTCGGTAAATGGTAAAGGCTGTAGCTGTAAGGTTAGCTGTAGTCCAGCTTAAATTAACCGAACTGTCAGAAGTTGTAGCCACGACGTTAACGACAGGATCTTCGGTTATTATTGGGGCTTCGCCTTCGCCTTGCACATACACGAGGTTTGTGTTGTAGTTTGTTAATGCCGATTTTAAGCCGGTATTTACATCGTACGAGGTATCGTCTACAGCATTGTTAAAGGTCCATGTAAAGTCTCCGCCTTCAATACGTCCGGAGTATGTTGTTACCTTATTTTTTGCATTTTCTGGGCTGTCTGCTGTATAATTGTACATCACAGCGCTGTTGGTATCGAAATTATTATAGCTGTTCGAGCCGTATGCAGAAGTAACGCTATTGCTTAGAGTTTGGTTTCTGCTGCTTACTACATAGGCATCAAAGTCTGTAGTGGCGTTTGGATAATTATTGTCTCCGTAGGCTACAAATCGTCTTGCGCCTTCTATGTAATTGTTGAAAGCTTTAATTGTACCACCGTCTTCTTTAGAAAATGTAGGCATGTCTGAATAATCGTTGCTGCCTTCACTTTCGTTGTAAACATCGGAGCCTTGCATGGAAGTTAACATTGGATATTTACAATTTCTGAAATAATTGCCTTCAGAAAAAATTGAAGATGCTTCGGTAGATCCGATGCCATATTTCGCGATTCCATCGTAATAATTGTTGTAAACATGTGCCGAAAAATAGCGAACTCTTGGGTGTCGCGAGTCGGAATGGTCGTACCAATTATGGTGATAGGTTATGTATAGGCCAGATGTGGTATTCTCGCTTAAACCTAGGAGATTGGATTTTCCAGAATCCCAAAAGTGATTGTACGAAAATGTAACATAAGTAGATTTTTTACAGTCTAAGGCGCCATCGCCTTTAGCTTGATCGGAATCTCCACCAGCATCGCCATAAAAGAAATCGCAGTTATGTACCCAAACATATTGGTTGTTTTGTTGCAGACCAATATTATCGCCTTCGCCGCTATCGCAGTTCATGGTTCCTAAGTTTCTAATTTCAATATTGGTGGCATTTTTAACACGTATGCCCCAGCCGTCTGCGGTGGCATCGTCTCCCACACCCTCTAAAGTTATGTGGCTCGATGCGTTGTTGCTGTTTTCAATAATAATGTCGCCGTTTTGCATGTAAGACATATCGGTTACCTGCCCAATGAGTCTGATAATTAACGGTCTATTATCCTTTCCTTTTTTGAAGCCTTCTAAAATGGTTTGAAGGCCAACGCAAGGGTTGGAGGTTGCACCTGTAACATCCAGGCTTACTGTGTTTTTGGTGTTTTCGGTAATGTACAAGATTATAGCATTGTCCTTTGGGGTGCCGTCTATTTTGTAAGCACCAGGCACTCGACCGTTACTAAACGCAAAGCCGGCACGATCGTGAGCTAAAACCGTTATAGGGGTAGATGTTGTAGCGCTACCTTCTGCGCCGTTAATTACTGGTACAACTTTTAAGGTGTATTGGCCAGCTTTTAAACCTAATACGTCTGCACGATAGTAGTTACCATAACTGCGTATGAGTTGTGTGTCTATTTTTTGGTTTGTGAAACCTTCGCCAGTATAATATACATTATAACTGTCTGCTTCAGAAATGGGAGTCCACTTAATATAAGCAGACTCTAGCCATCCCTGAGCGCTGTTAATTGATACGGTTTGTGCGGTTGTTACAAGCGCTACAAACAGTAAGCCTAGGGAGAAAAGTGTTTTTTTAAACATGATTGTGTTTGTTGGTTTTTAATTGTTAGTTTGTGAAATAAAAAGTTAAAAAAATAAGTAATTCATGATTTAAGTCTTAAAAATTAATATTGTTAACAATGTAATCGATTACATTAAAAGTATAAACTTTTTTAGAAACTATCGTTTAATTTCTAATTTTTTCGATGAACGGTAAAAGGGGAAGTGCTTGATTTTGATGTTGATAAGTAGCTGTAAAGCTCACAACCAGTGGTGTCGTTCGCTTTTGTTGTTGTTTATAAAAAAGATTAGATTTTTTAAGTGTTATTTTTACATTTTTCAGGTGAAAATGTGATTTTTTATAAAAAGTTATAATGACGTATTGATAACCCAGAAAAGAAAAACTATTTTTAGTAGGTTTTGGTTATGAGTCGTTTAGGTGCTTGTAATGAATCTGTAATTATTTCGAATTCAATGACGCCCAGAAGTAGTTCTTCTTCGGTTAATACATGTACACTCCATAAACCTGGTTTAATATTATTTTTGTAAGTGTAACCGCGGTAACCTTGGTCGCGTCCGCCCGTAATATTAAAGGCAATATCATCAGCCACTTCCCAAGTGTCTTTCACTTTGTTAAACCACATCCATCGGTGAGTGATTGATTTTTCTAATGCCGTTGGCGCAAAAACCGACGAAAAAACGTATACCGGTGTATTGGGGGTGTGTATGTATTTAGATCTGTAATCGCGCCAGAAAATGAATTGTTTCTTTTGTTCGTAAGTAATGGTGTATTGGTTGTTTTCTTTAGTAATGTTATGGGCAACAATACCAGTTTGTAGCGCAAGTGGTACGGGAGGTATAAGTTTAAAATAATAAAACAGATTTATGCTTAGGTATATTGATAGAATGATGCTAAGTAATTTTGCTAATTTAATCTCAGCTCTGGTGCTTGGGCTTTTCGCGTAAATAAAAAGAATTAAGCAAACCGTAACGCATAAACTTACACCTCCAGATATTAAAAATATATTTGGATTCATATCCTTTATAAACACAGGAATCATAAAGGTAAAGAAGGTAAAGCTGATGAAAAAGTAAATACTGAATTGTAAATATTTGTTAGAAATACGTTTTTTTAAAAATTCGTTGGCTAATAGTAAGACTACCAAGATTACAAAAAACGATGCGGTTTTAGAGAGCGATACACTTCTGGAAAAATAGATAACGTAGGCGCTAGATAAGCCCCCAAAGAAAAATTGAATGGCTAGCGGAAAATAGGGTTCAAACCGTTCTAGGGCTGTGTGTTTCCATTTGCCGTCATCGGCTACATTGTATAGGTATAGCGTTATGCTAAGTGCAGACATATGTAAACACAGTACTACTAAATCGTAAGTGCGGTCTATTCGTCCAAGCGTAAGTGTATCAAAAATAAATCCGCCAATAAAAAATAAAATTGGTGCATACTTTTGGTGTCTACGAATAAAATCCGTTAAGCCACAATGTTTTAACTTTGAAAAAGTACGTTTCATAACAGACGTTAAAATGCCTAAAATTTTTGTTAGACCTCATTTAGGCTAAACCACCGTTTACACAAATATTTTGTCCAGTAATCCAGCGTGCATCCTCGCTCGCCAAAAATAATACAATAGGGGCAATGTCTTCGGTTTCTCCAATACGGTTAAAGGCCGATAAGCTTGCGAGCCTGTCTAAAAGTTCTTGCGATTTTCCAGCTTTAAAAAGCTCGGTGTTTGTAGGTCCTGGGGCAACAGTGTTGGCTGTTATGCCTTTGTGGCCTATTTCCTTGGCAAATACACGTGTCATTTGTTCTACCGCAGCTTTAGATGCAGAATACATGCCGTAATTAGGAAACATAACTCGGGTTACCGTGCTGGAAATGTTAATGATTCTACCATTGGGTTCCATTTTGGCTGCTGCTTCCTTCATAGAAAAAAAGACGCTCTTCGTATTTGTAGTAAACGTATTGTCGAAATCTAATTCGCTAGTTTCGCTAATAGGTTTCATAATTAAAACACCAGCATTATTAACTACAATATCTATTTTTCCAAATGTATTAATTGTGCTGTCGTAAAGTTTGGTAATTTCTTTAGGTTTACTAATGTCGGCTTGTATGGCAATGGCTTCTCCGTTTTTTGCTTTAATTTCAGAAACTACAAGGTCGGCTTGCGTTTTGCTTTTGGCATAATTAATTACAACTTTAGCCCCGTGGTCCGAAAATAATGTTGCAATAGTTTTTCCCATACCTCTAGAGCCACCAGTAATTATAGCAACTTTATTTTGTAAATTAATCATAATAAAAATGATGTTTTGGATTATTGTAAATATAACCCATTAGCATGAACGCATGAAATGAATACAGGATGTTTATTTGTAATAAAAATAAAACAAGGTTTACTAAAACAGTTGTTTTTAGTAAACCTTGTTTGTAAAGATATTGTGTTTTTATTAATCTCTAGAAATTCTGATGCTAGAGGTACGATCGTTCATGTCGTCGTCGGTTAAACAATTTACATCATTGTAATAGGTTTTGCTTTTACCTCCGTAATTTTCGTTTTGATATATGGTTATTTTATAACCACGAGGAACCTCTATAGACGATAAATTGTCGTTACCAATTCCTAATTCGTCGTGATTGTATCGCCCTTCATCTAAGGTTACACTGCTGCCTCTAAAACCACAATCTTTGTATAAAGTAACCCCTCTGTTAGAAGAATGGCTGTTACTACGGTGACTGCTGTTGCGGCTACTGCTACTACTGTAATTCGAGTCGCCACCACATAAAGATGATGATACTTTGGTAACTGAAGATACTCTATCGTTTTTAACTAACATAAGTAAACATTTGTCGTTACGCTCTTTATACCAATACAACGAAATTAAAGACGAACCATAACTTTTTTTAACCACGTATCCGTTATCTTGTAATCTGGAAGATGCACTAGGTTCAGACATACCGCTAAGTTCATACAAGTTGATGTCGTCGCGGTCGTTTGATGAATGATGAGAACTTGAGCTGCTTTTACCGCAATCGAGCTCTGGAGCTTTTACTACAGATTGCACTCTGCCATCTACAAGACGTACAGAAACACATTGGTTTTTACGGCTATTCCACCAATTTTGGTAAATTCCTGCAGACGATTTGTCTACACTCTCTAAATGATAACCTTTGTCTTCTAAAACTTGTTCCGAAGAACTACCACGCATGTCTACAATTTCTCTTAAATCGTAAGCTGTTTCTTGAGCAAATGCAAAAGCATTAACAAAGAAAAGTAAAATAATTACTAAGCTTTTTTGTGTTTTCATTGGTTTGTTTTTAATTGATTAAATATTGAGTTAACTGGTTTTTTGATGAGGTATTACTATAAAATTTCAGGGTTTTAAATATGTTAAATTATAATGTTGTGTTTTAAATTCATTATAAAGTTACTAAAAAAATAGCGTTAAATAAGCTGATAAATATCATGTTTTTATCTAAATAGCTATTTCAATCGTTTTTTGTTAATAATTTTTGTTTTGGTAAGGTGGGTATTTGTAGTGAATTTAATCTTTAATGTATATAATGTTGGTTTCTAAACCTTGAACGACTAGTACAATTTCTGTGTCGGATTTTTTTCTGTAGTGGAAATCCCCGCCTTTATTTCCATATTCTATTGTGAATTTATAATCGGTATCTGTGATAGATTCGTTTTCTACCGAAGCAATCTCGTGAGATTGTTCAATTAATGCTTTAAAACATTCTGTAGTTCCCGTAATGATATTACAAAAATCATCAGATGTAAATCTAACGCCAGTTAAATCGTTCGCATTTGCGTACCAAGTTCCCCGAATCCAAGATGGTGGGTGAAATCTAGAGTGGTCATCAGCATCATTGTTGTCATCGGAAGAATCGCAGGCAAAACATAGCATTAAGCTTAATACAAGTAAAAGTTTTTTCATAAAGGTATTTTTAGGTTTTACTGCAAGTTACATATTTTAATACATGAAAACTATAAAAAAAGCCCCAGATAGTTCTGAAGCTTTTTGTCTGTATAGTTCTGAATTTTAAATATTTAATACTTTATTAGTTTTAGGGTTTGCGTTCTTCCGTTACTAGTTGTAACACCTATTAAATATAGGCTGGCTGGTAATTCGGAAATGTTAAAGGCGTTGCCAGTTTGAAAATTGCCTGTAAAGGTTTTTATGGTTTTACCTGTAATATCGAAAAGTTCTACTTTTGCGACCTCGGTATTTATATAAAACTCTGAAGCCGTTGGGTTAGGGAAAATTGACAACGGCGTTGTTATAACATCTTGCTCTGTACTTAATGTTTTTGCAGGATTATTACCATAAATTTTGAAGGTTCCAGGTTCTAGAACGATGGCGTTTGTAGCTGGTATATTCGTGTCGTCCATTAAATTATACCAAGTGCCATTGCTCGAAAATTCTGGATTTACAGTTTGCGCTGTGGTGTCGAAATTGGCAATAATTACCACATCCGATAATTCGGAGCTTGGCAAGGTATTATCCCAAATACGAATTAGCGGGGTTAAATTGCCCGAAGTAATGGTATAATCGCCTTCAAAAACAGGCTCGTTAATTTTTAAAGCATTTAATCTAGCCCAAGTATCGTAAATGGCTTTTCTGTTGCTGTTTGCAAGCCAGTTGTTGGTCCATTGTGGTTGCGGTTTGGTAGCTAATTTGCAGTCTACGTTTTCAGACACACTTCCGTCGGAACAGGTGTTTATTGAATTTTCCATACCCAAATCGCCAAAATGCCATATCATTTTAGGGCCAGGAATGCTTAGACTTACAGCGCCTAATGCTTCCATGCGTGCTAAAGCTGTGTTTAAGTCTTTTACAGAATACGATCCCGAGGCGGCGCCATATTGCAGGTTTTTATACATCAGGCGTTCTTCGTCATGACTTTCGGCATAGCCTACTAAACGTTTGCTGTTGAAGCCATGGGATTTGTGTCCCATACGATTAATATTCGAGTTTGAAGCATAACCCATTGTTAGCTGGTTGTACGGGTCGGTCATTTTTCCCCACATCATAATGCCTTTGCCTTCATCGGTTCTGTAGTTCGCCCATTGTTGTTCTTCGTTATCTTGGCCAAGATGTTCAAAAATAACGTAGTGAGAAGCATCTAGGCTCCAGGAATAATCGGCGTATTGTTTTAAAATATCTACACGATCTTGTTGGTAGCTGTTGGTGCAGGATTCATTATTAGACGTACAGTTTTGAGTGAATCCTTTGGTTAAATCCCAACGAAATCCGTCAATATTAAATTCTGTAATCCAGTGCTCAACCACACGCTCTACGTAATATTGGGTGCGTTCCTGCTGATGGTTAAAATCCATACCCACGCTATAGGTGTGTGTAGCGTATTCGTTAAAATACGGGTTTTCACTACTAGGGTTTCCCCAGCCGTCGCCATCGGTGTCATCCATCCACATACGCACCATAGGATTTCTGCCGTAAGCGTGATTTAAAGCGAGATCTAGTATAACTGCAATTCCGTTTTGATGGCACACATCTACAAGCTCTTTAAATTTATCTTCTGTACCGTAAAATTTATCTAATGCCATATGGAACGCCGTGTTGTAACCCCAGCTTTCGTTGCCTTCAAACTCCATGATAGGCATGAGTTCGATAGCATTGATGTTTAGATTTTTGAAATAATCGATGCGATCTATTATATCTTGAAAATTACGGTCGGCATCGAAGTCACGAATTAAAACTTCATAAATGACTAAATCTTCTTTTTTAGGTTTTTCAAAGTTGGTAACCTGCCAATTGTATTCGGTTTTTCCAGTTTGTAATACGGTAACTTCTCGTTCTTGTCCGTTAGGGTAGGCGGGTAAGTTAGGGTAGGAGCTTGCCGGAATATAAGGATCGTCAAAAGGCGATAACACCAGTGTCGAAAACGGATCGGCTGTTTTTACTAAAGTAGGTGAGTTGCTTACCGGATTTTCTGCAACTACCCAATACTGGTAAGTTTCGATGCTTTGAGGGGTAAGACCTGTAAGTTCTAACCAGAATTTACCTGAGCTCGGATCTTTTTTCATGGCGTATGCCGATGTAGGCTGCCAATTATTGAAACTTCCTACCACATAAATAAAATCCTTAAGCGGCGCATCTAAAACCAAGGTCGCTTTTGTAGCATCGGCATTATTGTAGTTTATACCATTTTCTAAGCCAGCAGGTATAGCCTGAGTTATAGTTCCTGGGTTTAGCAATACGGAAAAAGATTTTGTAATAGTTTCGGTGCCTTGGGTGACGGTAAGTGTATAATTTTGATTTGTTGTGATGTTGGTATGTGTGTACGTGTAATCCGATGTGTTAGAATCGGTGTTTAAAGTGGTGCCATTACTAGATAGGGTGTAATTGGCATTGCCATTAGTGTTTGAAGCTGAAATTGAAAAATTTCCGCCTGTATTTAAAATACTGGTGCTGTTTTCTGCAGGAGTGTTTAGGGTGACTTGAAAGCTTCCTACATTAATAAAAAAATCGGAACAACCAGATGCTTTTAACTCTTGATTTCCTGCCGCATTTCTAAATACCAAACCTATTTTGGTGGCCGATGTGGCTTGTGCATCGCTTAAATTGTAATAGGTTTTTGGTACAAATGTAATGCTCCAGATGCCATTGCCATTATTGGTCATTTCTCCAATACCATCGTCTTGTCCCCAATTGCCAATAACGCTATAGCCCCAAGGGTTCGCGTCGTCGCCAATACCAGAATGCAGGTATACTTTAGACGGATTGTTTAATGAGTTACAGTTGGTGTTAGAACTATTTATGTCTACGGTTATAGTTACGCTGTCATCTGTATTAAAAGTTGATGGTGATGTAGACACTTGCGCAAATACGCCTAGATGATATGCGAAAAATAATAAGGCGAGTAATTTTGTTTTCATAGTCTTTAGTTGAAAGTGTTAAACAAAAAAGGCTATGATTTCTCATAGCCTCTTTTTTGCAATAAGGTATTACTCTTGAGCTATTAAAATATAGCTACCATCTAAATCGTTAAACCAAATATTATACGTTCTTGTAGTTACAGGAACATTAGGGCCGTCTTGGGTTGCGTAACCACTAAAGGCGGTAGAACCTCCCCAGTTATTATCCCAAGCATCTTCGGCTCTAAATTTTAATTCGCCATCGCCTAAACTTACGTTGTTAATGTACCATAAGTGCGGATCGAACTCAGATTGAGTCATATCGGTATCGGCATCCCAACCACCTTCGGTGGCATCACCTATAATTCCAATAGTGTTGTAAGTAGCCGCAGCCGAAGCATCGTAGGTATCTAAAGTATAGGTCATGTCTGTAATATTCATATGGAACTCGTAGTATCCGCTAGCAGCAATAGCAAAAGCTTTAGGATCGTCTGTAGAACCATCGTTTACAGCTAATATGCCGTTTTCGCCACCCCATTGTGGCTGCCAAGCCATACCTTCTAATAATTTAAAGCCTTCTCCGCCACCTTCAAAATAACCAATAAACGAGTAAACGTCTTCATTCTCTGGATTTCTAACAATTGGTGTGTTGTTATTTTCTGGACTCCATCCTGCGGCTGTAGCATCGCCTACTAAGAATAAGTTTCGGAACGTTGGGAAATTATCGCCGCCACCTTCTTCTAAAATAGTTAATGTTAGGGTTTGCACAGCGGTATACATTTCTATATCGGTTTCTGTGCCAGGGTAAGCACGAACTCTAAACGATACATTTCCTGTGCTAGGGTTTTCGGTTTCAGGATCGTTGTCTAGTCCAGCTTCTTCGGCAAGGCTTAATAAATCGCCAATAGTAACAGCTGTTTCGTTGTCGCTGGTGGTACTAATTACAACACCATCGGAAAAGTCGCCAATGATAGAACGCTCTAAATCGTAAGAGACATTAGTTTGTAAATCGAAATCGGCATCGCTCCAGGTAAAACGCTCTCCTAAGTTGCTTGACGTTGCAGAAGATAACAGATATTCTGATAAAAACGCATTGGTGAATTCGAAATCGCCTTGCGGAGTTGCTATATAGGTCAGGCTGTCGTCGTCTATACAGGAGTTTAATGTTAACGCGCTTATTACAAATAAAGCTAATAGTTTTATATTTTTCATTGTCTTATAGTATTAATGTTAGTATCCGTCGTTTTGAATTAAGTTAGGGTTTGTTAAAATCGTGTTGTTTGGAATAGGGAAAAGCTTTCTAAAGGCGTCGGTTGCAGAACCATTACGTTGATTCGCTTTAAATGGCCATAGGTAACTTCCGGTTGTGAAGTAGTTGAAACGAATTAAATCGGTACGTCTTTGGCCTTCCCAGTACAATTCTCTAGAGCGCTCGTCTATTATAAACTGAAGGTTTAACGTTCCTGCAGAAATATTACCAGAAGAGTTCCCGTAGGCACGCTGTCTTATTTGGTTTATTAAAGAAACTGCAGTGTTCATGTCTCCGTTTCCACCACGTAAAACGGCTTCGGCATAGTTTAAATAAATTTCTGGTAAACGGATGATGGCTAAATCGGTGTCTGTAAATTCACCTGTAGTATCGTTACCGATATTGCCATTAGAGTCTACATTTTTAAATTTAGTTGAAGCATACCCGTTACTAAACTGAGGAATGTTTTCGATTTCCAACGATTGTCCATCGGTATAAAACATGCCACGCGTATCGTTAGGTGCAAATTTTTCTACCAAAGCTTTGGTTACGCGGTTACCACCCCAACCACCGTTAACGCCAAATTCTGTTGGATCCATAGTTCCGCCAATTGCGGCATGAATTAAAAAGGTAGATCCGCCATAAGTTGTAGTTTGTGTACCATCGAATAGGATGGCGAAGATAAATTCGTTTTGGGCTCCGTTAGTATCGTTGTCGGCTAAAAACAATTCGTCGTAAGCATTGCCGTTACCATTGGCATCGGTGGTGTTAAGACGATACGTTGAGTTAATAACTTGGTTAGAATAAGTAACACAATCGTTATATCGTGCTGTTCCCGACCAAACTTCTGCATTAAGGTACAGTTTAGATAGTAATGCCCAAGCAGCTACTTTGTCTACACGACCGTATTCGTTAGATTGACTTTCAGGAAGTAAATCCTGAATTTCTAATAATTCGGCTTCAATAAAATCGAAAACTTCGCTACGCGGACTTTGCGATGGTAACTCTGTAGAAATACTGGTTAACAACGGTACGTTTCCGAAAAAATCAATTAAATTCATATAAGCAAATGCTCTTAAAAATCGCGCTTCGGCTATAAAAGATTGTGCTTCTGCACCTTCTAAAGCAGCTGCATTTTCTATAAACGAGTTACAGAACGATACTTCCTGTGCTAAACGTAAGTACATGGCACCAGAAAACGAGTTGCTAGACGTCCAGTACATACCGTGTAAATCTGGTAAGCCGGAATCTCCCCAACCAACAACGGCGTGGTCTGTGGTTAATTCGTTTAAGTTAAAAAGCATACGGGTGTATTGCGAAAAGCCTTGGTCGATATCCGAAATATCTGGTGAGCCACTATCGCCTCCTTCTTGTCCTGTTAAAGCTAAACTTCCGTATAATTTGGCAAGAGCACCTTTGGCTTCATCTACATTGGCAAATACATCTTGCTCGGTAAAACTATCGGGATCTATAGGATATTGGTCTAGGTCGCTATGACAGGCTGTCAAGGTAACACCGATAGCTATTATTGGGATTATTCTTTTTATAATATTTTTCATAATTCAATTTTTTAAAAGCTAACATTAAGTCCTAATACGTACGTTCTTGGTCTAGGATAGAAACTGTTGTCTATACCGCCATCTATTTCAGGGTCTAATCCGTCGTAATCGGTTATTGTTACAAGGTTTTGTACCGAACCGTAAATTCTAAAAGAGGTGTCTTTTATAGCGTTATCTAATGTGTAACCAAGAGTAATGTTATCGATTTTAAAGAAAGACGCTTCTTGAATCCAATGGCTGCTTAAAAAGTTGTTATCGGTTTGGTTTACAAAACCATCTGTTAAATAATCGGAATGGATGTTCCATAAAAAGTTGTTTGTTGTTGGTATAACACCGTTTAGGTACGAGTTACCAGAAGCCACATTGTTGTAAGCATAATTACCAATGCTGGCACGGGTAATTACGGCTAAGTCCCACTTTTTGTAGTTTAAGTTGGTGTTTAAGCCCATTAAAACATCTGCATACGGATTGCTGTGTATGTATTTGTCGGCGTCGTTAATAACGTTGTCGCCATTACGATCTACAAAAGCACCTTCGATAGGTTTTCCGTTTTCGTCGTACACTTGTTGAAACACATAAAAACTATATGGAGCTTCTCCTTCAGTGTGTAGTTGAACGTTGTTACCAACACCACCTGCAATACCTCCAACAACTTGATCGAAAGGTAGGTTGGTTATTTTATTGTCGTTAAAGGCAATGTTGTAGTTTATAGACCATTCAAAGTCCTCTGTTCTTACAGGAATTAAGTTTAATGCAAACTCGATACCTTTGTTTTCCATGTCGCCAATGTTTTTGTCTATTTGGCTACCAAAATTGGTAAAAGGGTCTATAGATGCAAAGGCGATAAGGTCTTTGGTTTGCTTAATATAGGCGTTAACCGATCCCGAAATGCGACGGTCTAGGAAACTATAGTCTAAACCAACGTTAAAAGTGTTACCCACTTCCCAGCGTAAATCCGGATTTATTGGGTCTGGTCTGTACGTTTGATAAAAACTATTGCCAAACTGATAATTGGCATTAGATTGACTGCCAGTGTAACGCGTTAAAAATAAATAATCTCCTAGTCCATTTACGTTACCAACTTCACCATAACCTACTCGTAATTTTAATTCGTTTAAAGAAGAGTCTTTTAGGAAGGATTCGTTATGAATATTCCAAGCTAATGCTACAGAAGGAAAGAATCCCCATCTGTTATCTGGGTTTAGTTTTGAAGAGGCATCGGCTCTTAAAGTCGCGGTAACTAAATAACGGCTGTCGTAGTCGTAATTGAAACGTCCGAAATACGATAATAACACGTTTTTAGATTTATCTATAAATTCGTAAACATTACCACGTTGTTCGGCTTCGCTATCGTAGCTGTAATTGTCATATTCAAACGATTGATAAGAATATCCTAAAACACCTGTAAAATTATGAAGCTCGTTTACAGACTTGTTGTATGTAAAATAAGCGTCGAATAACTTGTTGGTCGATTCGTTTCTGTAAGTCGATCTAGATCCGTCCCAAGTGGGGTCTGTGCTAGGCATAAGCTCCGAAGTGATGTTGCGCCCATGGCTGTTTGATTTGTCGATACCAATGTTTACGGTGGCTACAAGGTCTTCAAAAAAATGCAATTGATAATCAAATTTAGCATTACCAATAAAACGTCTTACTTCCGATTCGTCATCGTTTAAATTCAATAAGGCTACTGGATTGGTGTTGGCTAGGCTAGGCTCTAAACCTGTTGCAGGGTCTATCCAAGACGAATATCCTCCGTAAGGCAAACTGCTATCGTAAACAGGTTGCGTTGGAGCATAGGTGTTGGCCGAACCAATGGCACCGCGGTTTGCGAAAAAGTTTTCGGTGTAATTACCTCTGGCGTTTAATTCTATTTTTAAATGATCGTCGAATAATTTAGGCGTTAAGCTCAAAGAGGCTGTGGTACGCTCGTAGCTGTCGCGCTTTAGAATTCCTCCATAATCGGTGTAAGAAACCGAAGCTCGCATGGGTATACCCCAAGCAGCACCTAAGGCGCTAAACGAATGATCTTGACCAAACGCATTGGCGTAAATTTCGTCTTGCCAATCGGTGTCGTAATTTTGTAAAAGACCGAGTGTAGTTTCGTTGGCTTGCGGATGCGTAGTAACTACTTGTCTAAATTCGTCGGCGTTTAATACATCAACTTTAGAAATTGGTGTTCCTACAGAAGTTAATGTGTTTAGGCTGAATTTGAAATCACGATCTTTACCTTTTTTTGTAGTCACCAAAATAACCCCGTTAGCAGCACGCGAACCATAAATAGAGGTTGCAGACGCGTCTTTTAATACGGTCATGCTTTCAATATCGTTAGGATTTACCATGTTTAATGGGTTACGAGACCCTCCAACACCACCTTGATCTAACGGAATACCGTCCAAAACAATTAATGGGTTGTTGTTTAGTGACAATGAGCTGTTACCACGAATTCTAATTTCTTGGCCATCTCCAGGGGCTCCCGAAGAAGAGGTTACCGAAACCCCGGCAACTTTACCAGAAATTAGCTGAGGTGCATTTACAACAGGGCCTTGGTTAAAGTCTTTGTCGGTTACTAAATCTGCAGCTCCAGTAAGGTCTTCCTTTTTAACGGCACCATAACCAATTACAACCACTTCGTCTAAAAGTGCTGCGTCTTCAGTTAAGGTTACGTTTAAAGGCGATTGCCCAGTATATGTTACTTCTTTACTGGTGTACCCGATAAAAGAAAATACTAAAACATCGCCGTTATTAACGGTAAGCGTGTAGTTTCCGTCAAAATCGGTGGCGGTTCCCGTTGTTGTTCCTTTAACTATAATATTTACACCGGGTATGGGTAAATTGGTAGTTGTTTCGGATACAGTTCCTGTGACAGTGTCTTGCGCCAACATAACAGCTGGGTATAAGAACAATGCCAGTAATAAACTATTAATAATTGTTTTCATACAATGTAATTGAGTTAAATATGTATTAGTTTGTTTTTAATTATACTTTTACTTCTCGAGGTTAAAATTATGTAAATTTTATGTAAAAGCAATTTTTAAATTTACGAAATTCTCAACGATAACGTTTGCGTGTTGGTAACTTTGTTGTATTTAGGTAATTTAAAGGTTTTAAATTGAGGATATGTGAAAATTGTGTATTTCTACTCAATACCATATCTTTATCCCAAAGAACCCGTTACAATGAAAAGAAAAATTACCTTAAAGCAAATTGCTAAAGAATTAGATGTCTCTATAGGAACTGTGTCGAAAGCTTTAAGGAACAGTAAAGAGATAAGCGAAGAAACCAAAGAGAAAATACAAGCTTTTGCTAAGTTTTATAATTATAAGCCTAATAATATTGCGTTAAGCTTAAAAAATAGAAAAACAAAAACGATAGGAATTCTTATTCCAGAAATTGTACATCATTTCTTTTCAAAGGTTATTCAAGGTATCGAGCAGGTTGCCAACAAAAAAGGCTATAATGTTATTATTGGTTTGTCTAACGAATCTTTCGACAAAGAGGTCATAAATATGGAAATGTTGGCTGGCGGGAGTATAGATGGTTTTATATTATCTATTTCTAAAGAAACCTTATTGCAGCAAGATTATCATCATTTTAACGAAACTATTAATCAAGGCATGCCCATTGTGATGTTCGATCGGGTGGTGAGCGATATCCGCTGCGATAAAGTGATAGTTGATGATTTGGAAGGCGCTAAAAAAGCAGTGAATAAGCTTATAGAAAACCACTGTAAACACATTGCAATTATTACAACTAAAGACTATGTGAGTGTTGGTAGATTGCGAACGCAAGGGTATATAGAGGCCTTAAATGCACATGAAATGCATACGCAATCCGATTTAATTTTAAAGGTTGATGATAAGTTGGCGTCCGAAGATTATATAGATGTTTTAGAAGAAGAAATTAAAGCACTTTTATTAATGAATCCAGAAATAGATGGTGTTTTTGCGGTAAACGAGCTGTATGCTGTTACCACTATGAAGGTCGCTCGAAAATTAGGGAAAAAAATACCAGACGATTTGCAAGTAGTAGGGTTTACCGATGGTGTATTGTCGCGTCATGCCACGCCAAGTTTAACAACCGTTTCTCAGCATGGTAAAAAAATAGGCGAGGTCGCAGCAGGTTTGTTAATAGAAAAAATAGAGAGCGAATCTTTAGATGAACCTGTAAGAACCATAGTTATAGAAACCGAATTAATTGAAAGAGAATCAACTAAATAGAAAAATATAACGGTAAATAAAAACTTTTTGTATATTTGCCAAACTATCAAGACTTATACTTTTACTTCTCACTAATAAGTTTTGATAAGTTTTACGCTTATCAATAGTATTTAATTAAATATACTATAATGAAAAAGCGCACCCTGAGTTTCTGGGAAATTTGGAACATGAGTTTCGGTTTTTTAGGAATACAATTCGGATTTGCATTACAAGGAGGCTTCATGTCTCGAATATTTCAAACTTTAGGAGCCGATAAAGATGCTATTCCTTTGTTATGGATTGCAGCACCTTTAACAGGATTATTGGTGCAGCCAATTATTGGTTATATGAGCGACCGTACGTGGAGCCCACGGTGGGGTCGCCGTAGGCCTTACTTTTTAATTGGGGCTATTTTAAGTTCTATCGCCTTGTTTATGGTGCCGCACTCGCCAGCTTTATGGGTAGCTGCCGGTTTTTTATGGATCCTAGATGCGTCAATAAATGTATCTATGGAACCGTTTAGAGCCTTAGTTGCCGATAAATTACCAGAGTCCCAACGGTCGTATGGGTTTGTGGTTCAAACCTTAATTATAGGTATCGGTACTTGGGTGGCCAGTAATTTGCCTTGGCTAGTATCGCAATTAGGTGTTAGCGATGCGGCGCCTATGGGGGTAGTGCCTATGTCTGTAAAAGTCGCTTTTGCAATGGGAGCAGTGGTGTTCTTAACAAGTATTTTATATACGGTGTTTACAACTACCGAATATCCTCCCGAAGATATGGCCGCTTTCGAGAAAGAGAAAGCGAAGAAAAATCAATTTATACCAGACATCCTTAATAATATTGGCAATATGCCAACCACCATGAAAAAATTAGGGCTTATTCAGTTTTTTAGCTGGTTTGCTTTTTTTACAATGTGGAGTCTGGCAAACCCAGCACTTACAGAGCATGTGTTCCATACACCCGCTCCAATCGAGTCGGCTTACGATTTAAGTATACCGGCGCAAGCAGAAGCTTTTGATGTTGCTAATACGGCATTCCAAAAAGCGTCTAATTTAGTTGGTTCGGCATTAGGTGTATATGGTTTATCGTCCATGGCATTTGCTTTGGTGTTGGCATTTTACACATCTAAAAGACGAATCAACAGAAAGTATGTGCACATGGTTGCGCTGTTTTTAGGGGGAATCGGGTTTCTTTCTATGTATTTTGTGCCATCGCCAGAATTTTTAAAATATTCATTTGTACTCGTTGGTATTGCTTGGGGCAGTATTTTATCGATGCCTTACGCCATGTTATCTAGCTCTGTAGATCCTAATAAAATGGGAGTTATTATGGGCATTTTTAATATGTTTATTGTAATACCGCAAATTATCGCTGCAATTGGTGGTATTAATGTGATTTCAAATTTAATAGGAGATGAGGCTATTAACGCAATGTTAGTGGCTGGCTTTAGTTTAATTATTGCAGGATGTTGTAACTTGTTAATTACAGATAAAAAAGCCATTTCTTACCAACCAGAAAAAGAATAGTTATGCATAGAAAAGGATTTATTTTTGATTTAGACGGTGTGATTGTAGATACCGCAAAGTATCATTTTTTAGCCTGGAAAAATCTAGCTAAAAATTTGGGTTTCGATTTTACCGAAGCACAAAACGAACAGCTTAAAGGCGTGAGTCGTGCCGATTCGTTGCAGAAAATTTTAAACTGGGGAAATACCTCGGTTTCCGAAGCAAAATTTCAGGAACTTATGACCCTTAAAAACACCGAATACCTTGGGTATATCGATAAAATGGATGATTCCGAAATATTGGTCGATGTACCGCGTGTACTGGATTTTCTTAAAGCCAATAATCAAGGTATTTCGTTGGGTTCGGCCAGTAAAAACGCCAGAAAAATATTAGAAAAAGTGCACCTGTTACCTAAATTCGATGCCATAGTAGATGGTAACGATGTCAGTAAAGCCAAACCCGATCCCGAAGTGTTTTTAATCGCAGCTAAAGCGGTTAATTGTAAACCTGAAGATTGTATCGTCTTTGAAGACTCGGTAGCCGGAGTAGAGGCTGCGAATCTGGCAAATATGATTTCCATAGGTATTGGAAGTAAAGATGTGTTGCACGAAGCCGATTATATTTTTAAGGACTTCAGCGAAATTTCAGAAGCATTTATAACAGAATTAATAAACAAGTAGAATTTAAAACTCAGAATAAAGCAGGAGAATCTTCTAAGCGCATTGTTGCATGGATTTTAAACTTTGTTCTTTCATCTCAAAAATAAAATGAATCAAGATTATATTAAACCAGACAATTGGTCGATTATTGAAGAAGGATTTGATGTAGAGCGCGTTAAATCGTCAGAGAGTTTATTTAGTATTGGTAACGGCGCTATGGGGCAACGTGCTAATTTTGAAGAGTATTATTCCGGTCCAACCTTTCAAGGCAGTTATATTGCAGGGGTGTATTATCCCGATAAAACCCGTGTGGGTTGGTGGAAAAATGGCTATCCAGAATATTTTGCGAAAGTACTAAATGCACCAAGTTGGATTGGTATTAATGTTTTTGTAAATGGCAATACCTTAGATTTATACCGCTGTAAAGAGGTATCTGATTTTAAGCGTGAGTTAAATATGAAAGAAGGTTGGTTATCGCGTTCGTTTACAGCCACGATGCCAAATGATGTTGTGGTGAAAGTAGAAACCAAGCGTTTTTTAAGTCTGGAGTTGGACGAAGTCGGTGCTATAGAATACAATATCACACCACTTAATTCTGATGCAGAAATTACTTTCGAGCCCTATCTGGATTCAGGGATTACAAATGAAGATACCAATTGGGATGATAAATTTTGGGAAACAACAGCAATTACACAAAATGGAAGTCAGGCGTTTATTGAAGCGCATACCATGAAAACACAATTTCACACCTGTACTTTTATGGAATCTGTTTGTGCATTAGCAGGAAAAGTTTTAAATCTTGAAGCTAAAGTATCGCACACAAATGTGCGTATTGCTTACGAATATTCGGCTAAAGTAAAAACAAACGAAACCTTTTCGATACAGAAATTCGGAGGTTATGTAGTTGACAGAAATCACGATAAAACGCATCTGGTGGCAGCAGCAAAAAGTGTGTTGTCTAAAGCGATAGATTTAGGTTACAACACCTTGTTAAATCAGCAAAAGGAAGCCTGGACTAAAATCTGGGATATGGCCGATATTACCATTGCTGGCGATGTTAAAGCGCAGCAAGGAATTCGTTTTAATATCATGCAACTAAATCATACGTATTTAGGGAAAGATGCCCGATTAAATATAGGTCCAAAAGGCTTTACCGGCGAAAAATACGGCGGAAGTACGTATTGGGACACCGAGGCTTATTGTATTCCGTTTTACATGGCGACTAAAGATCAGCAGGTGGCTAGAAATTTGTTGGAATACCGCTATCATCATTTAGATCGCGCTATCGAAAATGCCGAAAAATTAGGCTTTACTAACGGTGCCGCTTTGTATCCAATGGTAACGATGAACGGTGAAGAATGCCACAACGAATGGGAAATTACCTTCGAGGAAATTCATAGAAACGGCGCTATCGCTTTTGCTATTTTCAATTATTACCGATACACGAACGATTATAGTTACATTCCCGAAAAAGGCTTGGAAGTGTTAATCGGAATTGCACGATTCTGGCAACAACGCGCCACTTTTTCAACAGCAAAAAACAAGTATGTAATTTTGGGTGTTACAGGGCCAAATGAGTACGAAAACAACGTCAATAATAATTTCTATACCAATTATATTGCGAAATGGTGTATCGATTATGCGATCGAAAATATTAAAAAGGTAGCCAAAGACCACGAAGCCGATTTCGATAGAATTCAGGATAAAGTTAATTTAACAGAAGACGAATTAAAGCAATGGAAAGCCGTTGCAGGCAATATGTATTTGCCATTTTCTGAAGAAAAAAATGTATACCTTCAGCAAGATGGTTTCTTAGATAAAGAATTAATTACGGTAGCCGATTTAGACAAGTCGCAGCGCCCAATCAATCAAAAATGGTCTTGGGATCGTATTTTGCGTTCGCCGTACATCAAACAAGCAGATACACTTCAAGGATTTTACTTTTTCGAAGATCATTTCACAACAGAGGAATTAGAACGTCATTTCGATTTTTACGAGCCATTTACGGTTCACGAAAGCTCGTTATCGCCTTGTGTTCACAGTATTCAGGCGGCCAAATTAGGACGTATGGAACAAGCCTACCAATTCTATTTACGCACCTCGCGCTTAGATTTAGACGATTATAACAAAGAAGTTGAAGAAGGATTACACATTACCTCTATGGCCGGAACGTGGATGAGTATCGTAGAAGGTTTTGGAGGCATGCGTGTTAAAGATAATGCCTTATCGTTCGAGCCAAAAATTCCAGAGCAATGGGATGGCTATTCGTTTAAAGTAAATTTCAGAAACCAAATTTTAAAGATCGATGTGGCTAAAAAAGGCACAACCTTTACGTTAGAAAATGGAACGGAATTAGACTTGGTATGTAATGGCAAGGCGGTGCATTTAACTGCGAATGCCGCTCAAGTTGTATAATAAATAATAAACGAAGTTCTGCTTTAAGTACTAAAGTGTCATCTCGAGCGCAGTCGAGAGGAATTTTATATTCAACATTATAAGGTCTCGACTGCGCTCGACCTGACGTGAAAAATAAAACAAAAATGAAATCATTACTATTAAGTTTTACCCTCCTGTTTTCGGCGGTAAGTGTGGTTAATGCACAAGATTTGAAATCGCCCGATGGTAATTTAAACATGTATTTTGAATTGACTAGCAATGGCGCGCCTAGCTACCAATTAAGTTATAAAAATAAGACCGTTATAAAAACCAGTACTTTAGGTTTGGAGTTGAAAGACGATGAAAAATCGCTGTTGAATGACTTCCAAATCAGTAATACCGAAAATAGCACTTTCGATGAAACTTGGACGCCGGTTTGGGGTGAAGAAAAGACTATTCGCAATCACTACAACGAAATGGCGGTGACTTTAATTCAGCAAGGCACCGAGCGCATTATGCGTATTCGTTTTCGTATGTTTAACGAAGGTTTAGGCTTTCGTTACGAATTCCCAAGGCAAAAAAACTTAGTGTATTTTACGGTTAAAGAAGAGCACACGCAGTTTGCCATGACGGGCGATCATACCGCGTTTTGGATTCCCGGCGATTACGATTCGCAAGAATACGATTATACCGAATCGAAACTGACTGAAATTCGTGGAAAATTCGATCAAGCCTTAACCGATAACGCTTCGCAGGAACAGTTTTCGAAAACTGGTGTACAAACGGCATTAATGATGAAAACAGCCGACGGTTTGTACATTAATCTGCATGAAGCGGCATTAATCAATTATTCATTAATGAATTTGAATCTGGACGATAAAAACCTAATTTTCGAATCGTGGTTAACGCCAGATGCACAAGGCGATAAAGGCTATTTACAAGCCCCGTGTACGAGTCCGTGGCGGACTGTTATGGTGAGCGACGATGCGCGTGATATTTTAGCGTCTAAAATGACCTTAAATTTAAACGATCCTTGCGCTATTGAAGACACGTCGTGGATTAAACCGACGAAATACATTGGCGTTTGGTGGGAAATGATTACAGGAAAAAGCAGCTGGTCCTACACCAACGATTTTCCATCTGTAAAACTAGGTGAAACCGATTATGCCAATGCAACACCCAACGGTACGCATGCAGCCAATACGCCGCATGTAAAATCGTATATCGACTTTGCCGCCGAGCACGGTTTCGATGGGGTTTTAGTTGAAGGTTGGAACGAAGGTTGGGAAGATTGGTTTGGACAGTCTAAAGATTATGTGTTCGATTTTGTAACGCCGTATCCGGATTTCGATGTGGAAGCCATTCACGAGTACGCTAAAGCCAAAGGCGTAAAAATGATTATGCATCACGAAACCTCGAGTTCGGTTAGAAATTACGAGCGCCATTTAGATACCGCCTATCAGTTTATGAACAAATACGATTATCCAGCCGTGAAAAGTGGTTATGTAGGTGATATTTTGCCACGTGGCGAGCATCATTACGGACAGTGGACGATCAATCATTTTCAATATGCAGTTGAAAAGGCTGCCGATTATAAAATTATGGTTAACGCCCACGAAGCGGTTCGTCCAACAGGAATTTGCAGAACCTGGCCTAACTTAATCGGAAACGAATCGGCTAGAGGAACCGAATTTCAGGCTTTTGGCGGATCGAAACCAAATCACGTTACCATTTTGCCATTCACCCGTTTAATTGGTGGGCCAATGGATTATACCCCAGGAATTTTCGAAATGGATATTGCGAAGTTGAATCCAGATAACAATTCGCATGTAAACAGCACGATTGCCAATCAGTTGGCCCTGTATGTCACCATGTACAGTCCGTTGCAAATGGCAGCCGATTTGCCAGAGCATTACCAACAGTTTATGGATGCATTTCAGTTTATAAAAGATGTCGCGATAGACTGGGATGAAAGCATTTATTTGGAAGCCGAACCGGGACGTTATATCACGGTAGCTCGTAAAGCCAAAGGTACAAACAATTGGTTTGTTGGGAATGTAAATGGCACGGAAGCGCGCACGTCTAAAATCACTTTAGACTTTTTAGAAAAAGGTAAAAAATACGAAGCTATTATTTATGCCGATGCGAAAGATGCGCATTACAAAACCAACCCGCAAGCGTATACGATTAGCAAAAAAACAGTGACTTCTAAAACCAAATTGTCGCAGTTGTCGGCGCCAGGTGGAGGCTTTGCGATTAGCATTGTAGAAAAGAAATAAAACTGTAATTCATATTGAAAAATTAGGGTTGTTACACCTTGTCGAGTATGCATATGCTAATCTCGACAAGGTATACTGTACCTTCAAAATAATTTAAAAACATCGCCTTATGAACGCAAAAACAAAGTCATTTCAACCACATAAAACAGCCATTTTTACAGTAGTTGTTTTGTTGTTGTCGCTAACAATTCATGCGCAAATCGATCGTGTAGAGCCGCCAAATTGGTGGGTTGGATTCAATAATCAGAATTTACAATTATTGGTTCATGGTAATAATATTGGTACGGCGGTACCGAGTATCGATTATGAAGGCGTGTCTATAGTTGAGGTTCATAAAGCCGATAGTCCAAACTATGTGTTCATCGATTTAAAAATTGAAAAAACGGCAAAACCAGGTACTTTCAATATTGTTTTTAAACCGAAAAAAGGAAAGAAAATACAATATGCATACGAGTTGAAATCCCGTGCCAAAGCAGCAGATACTTATGTGGGTTTTAATAGTTCGGATGCGATTTATCTAATTACTCCAGATCGTTTTGCGAATGGTGATACAAGTAATGATGTTGAAAAAACTATGAACGAAAAAGTGTTGGACAGAAGCAACGATTACGGTCGCCATGGTGGTGATATTCGCGGAATTATCGATAATCTGGATTATATTCACAGACTTGGATTTACAACCATCTGGCCAACACCGATGTTGACTAACGACATGCCAGAATCCTCGTATCACGGCTATGCGATTACCGATTTTTACCAAGTGGATCCGCGTTTCGGAACTTTGGAAGAATATCAAGAATTATCGCACGAAATGTACGAGCATGGTTTGAAATTAGTCATGGATATGGTGGCGAATCACTGCGGAAGTGAACATTGGTGGATGGAAGATTTACCGTTTACAGATTGGGTGAATCAGCAAACGATTTTTGAAAGCAAAGGTGAATTGAAAAATTCCAATCACAGACGCACTATAAACCAAGATTTGTACGCTTCAAAAATCGATAAAAAAGAAATGACCGAAGGCTGGTTTGTGCCTTCGATGCCCGATTTAAATCAGCGTAATCCGTTTATAGCGAATTATATCATTCAAAATAATATCTGGTGGATTGAAACTTTGGAATTAGGAGGCATTCGTCAGGACACTTATCCGTATCCCGATAAAAATTTCATGAGCGATTGGGCAGGTGCTATTATGAATGAATATCCAAATTTCAGCTTAGTTGGTGAAGAGTGGAGCGTCAACCCATTGTTGGTTCGTTATTGGCAAACGGGCACGCCAAATAAGGATGGTTACGAATCGCATTTAAAATCGACTATGGATTTCCCGATGCAAGAAACCATCGTAACGGCTTTAAACGAAGATGAAACCTGGGGAACGGGTTTTGTAAAAATGTATGAAGGTTTGGCTAACGATTTTGGGTATACCAATCCAGAGAACATCCTCATTTTTCCAGACAATCACGACATGGATCGCGTGTTTACTCAGTTAAAAGAAAACGTGGTCAATACTAAAATGGCTTTGGCGTATATGTTTTTAATGCCGCGAATTCCACAAATGTATTACGGTACCGAAATTTTAATGCAAAACACCGCAAAACCACACGATCACGGTTTAATCAGAACTGATTTCCCTGGGGGTTGGAAAGGTGACACGGTAAATGCATTTTCTGGTGAAGGCTTAACAAAAGACCAAACCGATATGCAGCAATTTGTAAATAAAGTATTGAATTATCGCAAAGAAAGCGACGCGATAATTAAAGGGAAAGTCTTGCATTTTGCACCAGAAAACGGCGTGTATGTATTGTGTAGAATTTCGGGAGATGAAACCGTAGTGCTCATTTTAAATAAAAACGAAACCCCTATCACGCTCGATTTGTCGCATTACAGCGAATTAGGATTAGAAGGGGAAACCTTGAAAGATATTGTTTCAGGAAAAACGATGCAATGGGGGAAAACGCTAACATTAGCAGCTAAAGGGCCACTGGTACTAACTACTAAAAAATAGGGTATGGGACGCTTATGGTTATTCATTTTAGTAATGTTTTTTAGCATAAATTTAAAGGCTCAAAATATTGAAGCTTTGGAATTGCCTTATGCGCAAATTTCATCTGGAACAGTCTATAGAATCGCCAAATTTCCTTCAAAATATATTACACCTCGTGCAGTAGATATCTGGTTGCCAAATGGGTATTCCAAAAATAAACAATATGCGGTGTTGTACATGCACGACGGACAAATGTTGTTTGATAGTACCACCACTTGGAATAAACAGGAATGGAAAGTCGACGAGGTAGCTTCGGATTTGATGAAATCAAAAAAAATAAAAGATTTTATTGTAGTCGGGATTCATAATATCCCCAATTTAAGATATGGCGATCTGTTTCCGCAGCAGGCCATAACTTATTTAAATACCAATGCTAAAGCGGAGTTTTTATCGTATGCTAAAAACGATAATCCTGATTTTAAACTTAAAGGCGACGATTATTTAAAATGTATTGTTACGGAAATAAAACCGTTTATAGATAAGGAATATGCCACGTACCCAGATCGTGAGAACACATTTGTGGCAGGGTCGAGTATGGGTGGGCTGATGTCTTGGTATGCCATTTGCCAATATCCGGAAATTTTTGGAGGCGCGGCTTGCATTTCAACGCATTGGCCAGGAGGCGATCCCGAAAAGTCACTCGGATTTCCAAAGGCTTTTTTTGACTATATAAAAGCCAATATGCCAAATCCCAAAACGCATAAGTTATATTTCGATTTTGGAACTGAAACCTTAGATAAATATTATCCCGCGTTCGAAGATTCGGTAAATCAGCTGTTCAGGAAGGGAGGGTACGACGATTCTAATTTTAAAAATTTAAAGTTTGAAGGAACAGACCATTCCGAGTTGTCTTGGCAAAAACGCTTAGATATTCCCATCACCTTTTTACTTAAGTCTTAATAATAACCTAAAATTAAATTTCCGATGACGTTTAAAGTTTGTAAACTGTCTGTTTCGCTCATATTATTTGTATTTTTAAGTTGTGAAAAAGAACCTAAAAAAACAGAATCTATGAATTCAGACACCACAGAAGTAATAGATACATTGCGAAGAAAAGAAGTCGTTTACCAAGTGTTTACACGCTTGTTCGGAAATACAAACCAAACCAATAAGCCTTGGGGAACCATTGAAGATAATGGGGTTGGGAAATTCAACGATTTTACGTCAATAGCATTGCAAGAAATAAAAGATTTAGGGGTAACGCATGTCTGGTATACGGGTGTGCCACATCACGATGTGATTACCGATTATACCGAATTCGGAATTTCTAACGACGATCCCGATGTGGTGAAAGGTCGCGCCGGATCGCCATATGCTGTAAAGGATTATTACAATGTAAACCCCGATTTGGCCGAAGATGTTTCGAAACGTCTAGATGAATTCGAAGCTTTAATTACACGAACGCACAAAGCCGGTTTAAAAGTAGTCATCGATATCGTGCCGAATCATGTGGCGCGAAATTATAAGAGCATTACCAATCCAAAAGGCGTAACAAGTTTTGGGGAAGACGATGATACAACGGTAACCTATCACGTCAATAATAATTTTTATTACAATCCGGGTGAAGCATTTAAATTACCGGAATGGCATCATGGTTATCAGCCTTTAGGAGGCGATAAACATGCTTTAGCCGATGGGAAATTCGATGAAAATCCCGCCAAATGGACTGGAAATGGTTCGCGATTATCGCAACCCGATGCTAACGATTGGTACGAAACAGTAAAAATAAATTATGGTGTGTCGCCAGATGGTCAATACGATTTTGATCGTTTGCCAGACGGTTTTGAAAATGAAAATTATCAAAAACATTTCGAGTTTTGGAAGGATAAAACCATTCCAGATTCTTGGGTGAAATTTAAAGATATTGCCTTGTATTGGCTAGATAAAGGTGTGGATGGCTTCCGTTACGATATGGCCGAAATGGTGCCAGTAGAATTCTGGAGTTATATGAATTCATCCATCAAAATGAAAAATCCAGAGGCCTTCCTTTTAGCCGAAGTGTACAATCCGAGTTTGTATCGCGATTATATCAAAAAAGGAAAAATGGATTATCTGTACGATAAGGTACAGCTTTACGATACCTTGAAGCATATTATGCAAGGCTATGGAAAAACAGATTATATCGTGCCGATTCAAAATGAATTGAGCGATATCGAACATCACATGCTACATTTTCTAGAAAATCACGACGAACAGCGTATTGCCAGTCCAGATTTTTTAGGTCATCCTAATACGGCTAAGCCTGGAATGGTGGTGTCGGCAACCATTAGCACATCGCCAACTTTAATTTATTTCGGACAAGAATTGGGCGAACCCGCAGCCGAAGATTTAGGTTTTGGCGATCCTACAAGAACATCTATTTTCGATTATGGTAGTGTGCCAACTCTGCGACGTTGGGTGAATAATAAACAGTTTGATGGCGGCCAGTCTACCTCAGAAGAATTGGAGTTAAGAGATTTTTATAAACGTTTGTTAAATATAACCATTTCCAGCGATGCGCTTATGGGGCATTACGCCGAGACGCATTCCTATAATACAGATCACACCGAGCATTACGGCCTGAAGCAATTTTCTTTTGTCCGCTGGAGTGATAACGAAAAACTTTTGATTGTTAATAATTTTGATGCCCATTATGGCACCGAATTTGTATTTAAATTGCCGCCCCATATTGTTGAAGCGTGGGGCTTAAAGCACGGAGAATATGTGTTAAACGATTTATTGTACAATAATTACACGACTACATTAGCGGTTTCAAAACAGGGGGCTATGGCGAAAATATCTGTACGACCGTTGGAGTCTTTTATTTTTAAATTACAGTAACATGAAGCGAACAGTACTCTCCGTTTTAATTTCAGGAATTATGCTTTTAGGATGTCAAAATAAATCAAAACAAAGTGTTGTTGAAACGCCTGCGAAGGAGGTAAAAGTGCCTTTTGTTTGGGATGCTGCTACCATTTACTTTTTATTAACCGATAGGTTTAACAATGGAGACCCTCTTAACGATGTTAATTTTGGTCGAAATAAAAACACAGGAGTACTTCGCGGGTTTGAAGGTGGAGATATTAAAGGCGTGATTCAGAAAATTGAAGACGGATATTTCTCCGATTTAGGAGTTAATGCCATTTGGATGACACCGATCGTGGAGCAAATTCATGGCGGAACCGATGAAGGGACGGGGTTAACTTATGGTTTTCATGGCTACTGGACGAAAGACTGGACGAATTTAGATCCGAATTTTGGGACAAAAGCCGATTTACATCGTTTGGTAGAAGTCGCTCATAAACACGGCATTCGTATTGTGTTGGATGCTGTTGTTAATCACACTGGGCCAGTAACGGATAAGGATCCTGTTTGGCCAGACGATTGGGTGCGAACAGGTCCTGCCTGCGACTACACCGATTTTGATAGCACTGTAACCTGTACATTGGTAGAAAATTTACCAGATATAAAAACAGAGGGTAATGATAATGTAGAATTACCTCCCCAACTTGTTGAAAAGTGGAAACAAGAAGGGCGATACGATAAGGAAATATCATCGTTAAATACCTTTTTCGAGAAGACGGGATACCCTAGAGCGACTCGGTTTTATATCATGAAATGGTTATCAGATTATATTATTGAATTCGGTATAGATGGTTTTCGTGTAGATACGGTTAAACACACCGAGCCGTATGTGTGGCAGGAATTTAAAACTGTGTGTGATGACGCTTTTGCAAATTTCAAATTAAATAATCCTGATAAAGTTCTAGACGATAATTCCTTCTATTTGGTTGGTGAGGTTTATAACTATGGTATTAGCGCTGGTCATGCGTTCGATTTTGGTGATAAAAAAGTAGACTATTTCGATAAAGCCTTTCAAAGTCTAATCAATTTTGAATTTAAATGGGATGCCTCGCAATTAAGTAAAGAAAACCTGTTTAAAAAGTACGATTCATTACTTCATGGTAATTTAAACGGTTATAGTGTGTTAAATTATTTAAGCTCTCATGACGATGGTCAGCCGTTCGATGCTAAACGCGAAAAAACTAAGGAAACGGCAGAGTTTTTACTGTTATCTCCTGGAGCTGCCCAAATTTATTACGGAGACGAATCAGCAAGAATACTAGAGGTTAAAAATGCGGTTGGCGATGCTAATTTGCGTTCTTTTATGAATTGGGATGCCATTAAAACCGATTCGAAAACTCAAGAGGTTTTGGGGCATTGGCAGACATTGGGGAAATTTAGAGCCACGCATCCAGCTATTGGTGCGGGTAGACATAAAATGCTTTCAGAAGCACCTTATGTGTTTGCCCGAACTTTAGAGCAAGGCGCTTTTAAAGATGCGGTTGTTGTCGCTTTAGATTTGAATGTGGGCGTAAAAGATATTCCTGTGTCTAATATTTTTTCAGAAGGCACTATGGTTCGCGATGCTTACTCCGGACAGTCCTTTATTGTTGAGAATGGAAAGGTTAGTGTAAATTCAGAATTCGATACGGTGCTTTTAGAAATAGCTCGTTAAAAATGCATAAATTTAGGGTGTTATTGCTGTAATATTTTACAGAATAATTTAAATAAAAACCACCCAAAATGAAAAGAATTTATGTGTTCGCAAGCGCAATGCTATTCTTAGTGGCTTGTAAAAACGAAACCCGTAAGACAACTCCAGAATTAGATGGTATTCATTCTGAAGAAGCACCTGTTGGGGCTTCAGGAATTGAAGCTGATACGACAAGCATTAATGTCGATCAAGATAAACCCTATGTCGTAGCATCGACCAACGAAATTGCTCCGGTATCGGATGCTATGATGGAAAATGCTGTCATTTATGAAGCTAACATTCGGCAGTATTCTTCAGAAGGTACATTTAATACGTTTACCGCAGATATTCCAAAATTAAAAGCTCTAGGTGTAAAAATTATCTGGTTGATGCCGGTTTTTCCAATTTCTGAAACGAAAAGAAAAGCAACAGGTGGCGGATTTGCAAGTGAGATTGAAGATCCTAAAGAACGTGCTAAAATGCTGGGGAGTTACTATGCGGTTTCCGATTATACCGCAATAAATCCAGAATTCGGAACCTTACAGGATTTTAAAAATCTGGTTACCACGGCTCACAACAACAATATGTATGTTATCCTGGATTGGGTGCCTAATCACACAGGGTGGGATCATAAGTGGATTACAGAACATCCAGACTATTATACCAAAGATAAGTCTGGAGAAATTTCGGAAGCTCTAAATAATGATGGCACTCTTGCGGGTTGGGCCGATGTTGCCGACTTGAATTACGACAACCCCGATATGCGGAAAGCGATGATTGCCGATATGAAGTATTGGGTGACCCAAGAAGGCGTTGATGGGTTTAGATGCGATGTGGCGGGATCTGTTCCCTTGGATTTCTGGGAAATTGCTATTCCAGAATTACGCCAGGAAAAACCGTTGTTTATGCTTGCCGAAGCAGAAGAGCCAGAATTGTTGAAAGCTAATTTATTCGATATGGTGTATGCCTGGAAAGGCCATGCTTTAATGAATGATATTGCTCAGGGTAAAAAGAAAATAACCGACTGGGAAAACTATGAAACCAAGTTGTTTTCCGATTATGAGTCTGACGATATTTTAATGAACTTTGTTACCAATCACGACGAGAATTCATGGAACGGTACGGTTACAGAGCGCATGGGCGATGCGTCTGAATTAATGCTGGCGTACAGTTATATTGTTCCTGGCATGCCATTAATTTATTCGGGGCAGGAATACGATTTAGATCACCGTTTAAAGTTTTTTGAGAAAGATTCTATTGGTAGAACTTCAGGGAAAATGTGGGCTGTACTAGAAAAACTAGGGCAGTTAAAAGCTACTAATCCAGCTTTAAATGGCGGGAAGAAAAAGGCATCATCTTTAAAGTTCGATACAGGGAATGATAACGTGTTGTACGTTACGCGAAATAAAGGTAAAAATAGTATCGCATTTTTAGGGAATTTTTCTTCGCAGCCCCAAAGCTTTCAAATCATGAAGGCATCGTATTTAGATTATATGGCTAACACCGATTTTAAGATGGAAAATGGGACGGTACATTTAAAGCCTTGGGAATATAAAATTCTTATCAGAAAATAGAGAGAAAGTCAGAATACAGTTAGTTTTGTAAACGCAATCCGACTAAATAATAGTCCTAAAAAAAGAATGTATGCTAACATGGAAACACATTATCGATTTTGCGGTTAATGGCAATCCGCAGCCTGAAAAGCGCATTGAAAAATCGGATAAAGACTGGCAGGCACAATTAACACCAGAACAGTTTAGAATTACAAGGCAAAAAGGTACCGAAGCACCACATTCTGGGGCTTTATGTTCGGCTTTCGATTCAGGTAAGTACAGCTGTGTATGTTGCGGAACGCCATTATTCGATTCTATTATAAAATTCAATTCCAGTTCGGGTTGGCCTAGTTTTACACAACCTATAACACCAAATGCAATTAAATACGAAAAAGATTCCAGTTTTGGTATGGTGCGGGTAGAAATTATGTGTAATACCTGCGATGCTCATTTAGGACATGTATTTCCAGACGGACCAGAACCCAGTGGGTTACGGTATTGTGTAAATTCGGAATCTATAATTTTAGAAAAGGAAAATGAAGGGTAAACAAATAGAAGTGGCTACCGTGGGTGGCGGATGTTTTTGGTGTGTGGAAGCTGTGTTTTTACAGCTGAAAGGCGTTGAAAAAGTAGTTTCTGGATATTCTGGCGGAACGGTGCCAGGAGTGCCAACGTATCGTGAAATCTGTTCGGGGTTAACAGGGCATGCCGAAGTGGTTCAAATTACATTTGATGCTAATAGTATTTCTTTTGAAACGATATTAACGGTGTTTTTTACTAGTCACGACCCAACAACATTAAATCGCCAAGGTGCCGATGTAGGTACACAGTATCGTTCTGTAATTTTTTATCATAATGAAGCTCAAAAAGCAATTGCCGAGCACGTTATTGAAAAATTGAATCCGTATTTTGATGATGAAATTGTTACTGAAATCAGTCAGCTAGATAAATTTTTTGAAGCCGAGGAATATCATCAAAATTATTACGAGAATAATAAAACACAGGGCTATTGCAGTGTCGTTATTAATCCAAAATTGCAGAAATTACGACAGATGCACGCCGATAAATTGAAATGAGGCTACTTAAGAAGCTAATTAGTTTGTCATTCTGTGCTTGACACAGAATCTCAACAACTATGATAACCGTTTCTAATCCGAAACTAACCAAATTAGATTACTCCAATAAGCTGAAAGGTAGCTGTTAAAATTCAATAATGTACAATCCAATTTAAATTTTGAAAACTTTTAAAAACCATATAAACGATACCTTTACAGCGAATTTGCCCGCCGATCCGATTGCGGAAAATACGCGGCGACAGGTTACAGAATCCTGTTTTTCGTACGTAAGCCCTAAAGCAACAAGTAATCCTGAATTATTACATGTGTCTGATGACATGTTGGAGACGCTCGGTATTTCAAAAGCTGAAAGTGAGTCGGAGGAATTTCTAAAGGTGTTTACAGGTAATGCAGTGCTCCCCAATACGCGCCCCTATGCTATGTGTTACGGCGGACATCAGTTTGGAAACTGGGCAGGACAATTAGGCGATGGACGCGCCATAAATCTTACCGAAATTACATATAAAGAGCACCATTGGGCACTACAACTTAAAGGTGCTGGCGAAACACCGTATTCTAGAACGGCTGATGGTTTAGCTGTTCTACGATCGTCTATTCGTGAGTATTTGTGTAGTGAATCCATGTACCATTTAGGAGTGCCAACCACGCGCGCGCTGTCTTTGGCTTTAACAGGCGATCAGGTGTTGCGGGATATGTTGTATAACGGCAACGCGGCTTACGAAAAAGGTGCCGTGGTATGTCGTGTGGCACCTAGTTTTTTGCGTTTTGGGAATTTTGAAATTTTTGCGGCTAGACAAGATGTAGCAACATTAAAAACTTTAGTCGATTATACGATTAATCAGTTTTATCCAGAGTTAGGCACGCTTTCAAAGGCGACTTATGTTCAGTTTTTTAAAGCGGTTTCTGAGCGTACATTAAAACTAATTATCGAATGGCAACGTGTTGGTTTTGTGCATGGCGTAATGAATACCGATAACATGTCTATTTTAGGATTGACCATCGATTACGGACCTTACGGTTGGTTGGAAGGTTTTGATTTTGGATGGACTCCAAACACCACCGATAGTCAGCATAAAAGATATCGTTACGGCAATCAGCCTAATATTGGGTTGTGGAATCTGTATCAGTTGGCTAATGCTTTGTATCTGTTGATAGAAGAAGCAGATGGATTACAAACTGTTTTGGATGACTATAAAACTGATTTCGAAACACAATCTTTACAGATGATGCGGTCGAAATTAGGATTACAAACAGAATTAGATGACGATTTACAATTGATTCAAAATCTGGAAGATTGTTTGTTGTTAACGGAAACCGATATGACAATCTTTTTTAGAAACCTCGCGAAATTTGAAAAGGATAAATCCGGAAACGGTCTGCAAATTATTCAAGATGCATTTTATCAGTCAGAATTAAACATAGAGATTGCCGAAAAATGGAATGCTTGGTTTCAACAATATGCAAAACGCCTTCAGCAGGAACTCATTTCCGATGCCGAGCGCGCTACATTTATGAACAGCGTTAATCCCAAATATGTGCTTCGAAATTACATGGCGCAACTCGCTATAGATGCTGCCGAAAAAAGTGATTACAGTTTGATAGACGAATTATATCAACTACTAAAACAGCCTTACGACGAGCAACCAAAATATGAAAAATGGTTTGCCAAACGCCCCGAATGGGCACGACACAAAGTAGGTTGTTCGATGTTGTCTTGTAGTTCATAGACTTTTGAATAGTTGTTAATTGTTAACTAGATAAAGCATTTTTGACACAATATGCTTTATGTAGTTAACAATTTTGAGTATTTTTGCTTTTTATAATGAGCAGTTATGGAGGATTTGTTATTAGAATTTCAGTTTAAAATCACAGCGATTTCATTAGATATACAGCGTTATCTGGTTAATCAAATAGATTTAAACAACAGGTTGATTGCTGTTAAAGGCGCACGAGGTTCTGGAAAAACGACTTTGCTTTTGCAAGTTGCTAAGTTGTATTTGCCACTCCAATCGAGTCTTTACGTGAGTTTGGATCATATTTATTTTTTTGATAATAAATTGTACGATTTAGCAAAGCAGTTCACGCAGTTTGGAGGCACACACTTGTTGCTGGACGAAGTGCATAAATATCCCAATTGGTCTAGAGAAATTAAGCTGATTTATGATAATTTTCCTGAGCTTAATGTAATATTTACGTCGTCTTCTATGCTCGAAATTTACAAATCGGAATCCGATTTAAGCCGAAGAGCCATCACGTATTATTTAAAAGAGTTATCCTTTAGAGAGTTTATCACTTTCGAAACACAAAAAACACTTCAGCCTTATACGTTATTAGAAATTTTAGAGCAGCATAATACCATTGCAGCTCAACTTTTAGAAAATATAAAGCCTTTGCCTTTGTTCGCGAAATATTTGAAAATTGGTGCGTATCCTTATTATAAAGAAAATGAAGATCAGTATTATCAGAAATTGCAAAATACCATCAATCTCATTATAGAAATTGATATAAATGCGGTTGAATATTTGCAATATGAAACGCTGGTAAAATTAAAAAAGTTGTTAATCAGTGTGGCTTCGAGTGCCCCGTTTACGCCCAATATTACCAAGTTGAGCGAAAAAGTAGGGGTTTCGAGAAACATGTTAGTGCAAAGTTTAAAAATTCTAGAACGTGCAGGTTTAGTTAACGAACTTTATAAAGATGCTTCAGGTATTGGAGCTTTAACGAAACCCGAAAAACTGTATCTAAATAATACCAATTTAATGTATGCACTCGCAAAAGAAAACAGTAACATAGGGAACGTTAGGGAAACTTTTTTCTTAAATCAATTTAAAGGATTGCATGTTATTAACCGATCTGAAACTGCTGATTTTTTAATTGATAATACCTACACTTTTGAAATAGGAGGAAAAAACAAAACTAAAAAACAAATTGGCAACACAGCTAATGCTTTTGTTGCAAAAGACAACATAGAAATAGGTTTTGGAAATATGATTCCGGTGTGGCTTTTTGGTTTTATGTATTAGAATTTATTTCGAGTTTTGTTTCTAGATTGAATTCATGCAGCTAAATTTTCAAATTTTCTTTTGAATCTTTGCGACTTAGAATCTTGGCTTCTTTGTAACTTTGAAAACCAGAAACCCAACACATGAAAACACAACTAGGATTAGGCCTTGCGGCTATTGGTCGTCCAGAATACATCAATATTAAAAAGGAAAATATCAATCAGTCTGAAACCGCATTTCGGGAGAATGCCATGCGGGTTTTAGACAATGCATATAGCAGTGGCATTCGTATGTTCGATACGGCGCCGTCTTACGGAAAAGGTGAATCGTTTTTAATCGATTGGCAGACGTCGCGCCAGCATCAAGATGTGTTTTTGAGTACCAAATGGGGTTATACCTATATGGCAAATTGGGAGTTAGGTTATGCGGGTAAACACGAAATTAAAGAACATTCTTCAGCTAAATTATTAGAACAATGGCAAACCTCTAAACAGTTACTACCACAGTTGAAACTGTACCAAGTACATTCAGCGACTTTAGACAGTGGGATTTTTGAAAACAAAACAGTTCATCGGCAATTACTCGAAATTAAAAAGGAGACGGGTTTAAAAATAGGGATTACTACAAGTGGCGCACAGCAATCCGAAATTATTGAAAAAGCTTTAGAAATTGAAGTTGATAATGAAGCGGTTTTCGATAGTTTTCAGGTAACTTATAATGTATTCGAACAATCGACTTTCGCTATTTTGAAACAACTGCTAGACATGCAAAAAACAGTAATAGTAAAAGAAGCAATGGCAAATGGTCGGGTGTTTCCAAATGATGTTTTTTCGCATTATTTAGATATGTATGGCGTTTTAAAAACGCTGTCTAAAAAATATAAAGTTGGTGTAGATGCTGTGGCCATTCGTTTTATAATTGATAGTTTACAACCAGATTTTGTGTTAAGCGGTGCATTAACCACGCAACAGCTTCAAGATAATTTAAAGGCCTTATCATTTCATTTAAATCCAACCGAAATTCAGCAATTAAAAACAATGGCTTGTAAATCCAACGCCTATTGGAGCGAACGCAGCGAACTACATTGGCAGTAGCGCTTATTTAAAATTTATTACGTCAATTTTTAATTGTTTAGCGTTAAGCCAACATTTACTTCTGGCTTAAATTTGTGATAGAAAGTTTAATCATTAAAAACAAAATATCATGAGAAATACATTTTTAGGCGTAGTAGCAGGTACAGCATTAGGAGCAGCAATGGGTATTTTATTCGCGCCAGATAAAGGTAGCAAAACAAGAAAAACCATTATTAAAGAGGCCGAAAATACCAAAAATAAAATAGCCGATCAGGCGTCTGAGTTTGCCGATGTTGTGGCTAAAAAGGTGAATGTTAAAAAAGCGACTTTAGAAGAGCAAATAGAATCTATAGTAACAGATTCTACCCATAAATCAGACGATTTAATTGATGCTCTGGAAAAGAAATTGGAAATTTTAAAAACCAAAAACAGACATTTTAGAAACAGTACAAAGTCTAAAACAGCGGCTGTATAACATATTAAGTTTAGAAAAACCAGCTCTAAATATTAACTTTAAAATGTTTGCCAATGACTATTTTTGAAGCCATAAGACACGATCATGACATACAACGCAACTTGCTAGACCAATTGGTAGCAACCTCGGGCGATAGTAAAACACGAGATGCGTTGTTTAAAGCTGTAAAAAATGAACTTGAAGTACATGCAGATGCCGAAGAACGACATTTTTACAAACCATTAATTTCAACAGATATGATGCAGGATCATGCCAGACATGGTATTGCAGAGCATCATGAAATAAACGAATTAATAGAAGCTTTAGAAGATACCGATTACGATTCGTCGGCTTGGTTAAAAATTGCCAAAAATCTTAAGGAAAAAGTCGAACACCATCTGGAAGACGAAGAACGAACCTTTTTTCAGTTGGCGGGTAAAACCTTATCCGATACTCAAAAAACAAAATTAGCTTCGAGTTACGAAAATTATATGAAAAAGAACAGATAACACAGGTTGGTTAGTAATTATTGGTAGCGCCAAATTTATGTATTGCACATAAGTTTGGCGTTTTTTGTTTGCTTAAAATGGGAGGTCAAAAATCATTTTGGTAATTTTGAATATTCAATTTTATAGAGATTATGACTTCTGCAAACGAACTATTACGCTTATTAGAATTAAAACAACTAGATGAAGCTACATTTGAAGGTGTTAGCAAAACCATTGGCAGTCCTAATGTTTTTGGCGGTCAGGTTTTGGCCCAAGCCGTAAATGCTGCTTACAGAACCATACATAATAATCGTGTATTACATTCTTTGCACGGTTATTTTTTAGAGGCCGGCGATTTGGAGCAGCCCATACAGTTTTCGGTTAACGAAGTTCGCGATGGAGGGAGTTTTTCTACAAGACGCGTTCTAGCAAGCCAAAGCGGTAAAGCTATATTTATTTTAGCGGCATCTTTTCATAAAGACGAACAGGGTTACGATCATCAAATCGAAATGAACACCAGTTTAAAACAGCCAGAAGAGTTGTTGAGTTGGAGCGAAATGCTAACGCAATTTGGACATGTTTTACCAGTGTTAACCAAACGGTTTTTAGAAATAGATCGGCCTATAATGTTTAAGCCTGTAGAGGTAGTTAACCCTTTAAAACAAGAAAATTTACCTCCTTATTCTAACGTTTGGTTTAAATTGAAAGCACCATTAACAGATTCTAGTTTGGCGGTTAAACAACAGATTTTAACCTATATTTCCGATTACAATATCTTGGCGGCAGCTTTGTTGCCACACGCCAGTAAAGCACATTTTGGCAATACACAAATGGCTAGTTTAGACCATTCTATGTGGTTTTTTAGAGATTTTGATTATAACGATTGGATGTTGTATTCTATAGAAACACCAAATGCATCAAACGCGCGCGGATTTGCCAAAGGCAATATTTTTTCTAGAGAAGGAAAGCTTATTGCTTGTGTGGCACAGGAAGGTTTAATGCGACCATTAGTAAAATAAATAGAATATGACAAAAACCTGTTTGGTTATGGGGCATCGCGGAGCAAAAGCTTATGTGTCTGAAAATACTTTAGAATCGATTCAAAAAGCGTTGAGTTTTAACGTTGATGGAATAGAAATCGATGTGCATTGCTGTGCTTCTGGAGAATTGGTGGTGTTTCACGACTTTACACTCGATCGTATGACTAATGGTGAAGGCGAGTTGGCAAAGTATTCACTTTCGGAATTGAAAGCATTAAAAGTTGCTAATCAGTTTTCTATTCCCACTTTAGATGAGGTTTTACATTTGATTGATAAAACGTGTTTGTTGAATATAGAATTAAAAGGAAAATTTACAGCAGAAGCAACCTGTAAGACCATTCAGAATTATATTAAAAATCATGGCTGGCAGTATTCCAATTTTTTAGTGTCTAGTTTTCAGCATAGCGAATTAGAGACCGTTTTTAAATTAGATAATAAGATACCGTTAGGTGTGTTAACCAAGGCGAATGTGGCAGAGGCCATGGCATTTGCTCAAACAATTGCTGCCAAAGCTATACACCCTGATTTTGCTTTAGTCACCCGCGATAATGTAAAACAGGCACATAGTAAGGGGTATATGGTTAATGTGTGGACGGTTAATGATAAAGAGACAATAGAGCGTATGAAATACTACGGTGTTGATGCAATAATTTCTGATGTTCCAGATTTGGTATGATACAGTTTAACGTGATAGTGATAGGTGCTGGTGCGGCAGGTTTTTTTACGGCAATTAATATTGCAGAACAAAATCCAAAATTAAAAGTCGCAATTTTAGAACGCGGCAAAGACGTTTTACAAAAAGTGAAAGTGTCTGGCGGTGGCCGTTGTAATGTTACTCATGCCGAATTTATTCCGCAGGAATTGGTGAAATACTATCCGCGTGGCGAAAAAGAATTGTTAGGGCCGTTTCATCAATTTATGACAGGCGATACTATGGGCTGGTTTGAGGAACGTGGTGTGCCTTTAAAGATTGAAGACGACGGACGCATTTTTCCAGAGAGCGATTCGTCGCAAAGTATAATTGATTGTTTTCTTCATCAAGCAAAAAAGCATCATGTACAAGTGTTGACGAATCATGCTGTTAAGGCTGTTCGGAAAGAAGGGGAACTGTGGGGCGTAGAAACCAATCAAGGTCATTTTCAAAGTGAACAATTGGTAGTAGCTACGGGTAGCAGCCCAAAAATGTGGAAGTTGTTGCAAGCCTTAGGGCATAAAATTACCAATCCGGTTCCGTCGTTATTTACCTTCAATTGTAAAGATGTAAGGTTAAAAGGTATTCCTGGTGTGGTTGCTCAAGATGTTGCGGTGCAAATTGTATCTAGTAATCTATCTTCCGAAGGACCCTTATTGGTTACGCATTGGGGCTTGAGTGCTCCGGCTATTTTAAAATTATCGGCTTTTGGTGCGCTGGAATTGGCAGCACGTGATTATAAATTCGATATAGAAATTAATTTTGTGAAGCGCAGTTTTGCTGATGTTTTAGAGGTTTTAAAAGCTGTAAAACAAGATAGTGCGAAAAAAACCGTATTTAAATCGGTGCAGTTCGATTTGCCAAAACGTTTATGGCAACAATTGGTTTTGGCTTCAGATATTGATAAGCGTATGCGTTGGGCAGAGGTTAATAAGTTTCAGTTAGAAAACTTGTCGAATCAGTTAACGCAAGCCGTGTTCAAAATTGATGGAAAAAGTACGTTTAAAGAAGAATTTGTTACGGCCGGTGGTGTCGATTTAAAGGATGTCAATTTCAAGACTTTCGAAAGTAAACTTCATAAAAACCTGTATTTGGCGGGTGAAGTTTTAAATATCGATGCGGTAACAGGAGGCTTTAATTTTCAGAATGCTTGGACTGGCGGGTTCATTATTTCGAAAGCAATAACAGGTTTGTAATGACAACTTATATTGCCTTATTACGCGGCATAAATGTGGCAGGACAGAAAAAGTGCCAATGGAAGATTTACGAATTTTGTTAAAAAATCTGGGCTATCACAATGTGAAGACTTATATACAGAGTGGGAATGTTATGTTTCAATCGGAAACTAAAGCGAACACGGATTTAGCGCTTGAAATTCAGAAGGAACTGTTTAATTATTTTCAATTTGAAGTGCCTGTTTTGGTGAAAACTCTAGAAGAATTACAAGCTGTTTTTGAGGCGAATCCGTTTGAAGACTCTAAACGTTTAGCTACTTATTTTACGCTTTTGCATAGTAAACCTGACATTACATTGATAAGCCAAGTACAAGCCGAAAATTATCCAGGCGAAACGTTTGCCATAACACCCGAATGCGTTTATTTTTATTCTGAAACCGGTTACGGAAAAGCCAAATGCAACAATAATTTTTTCGAACGGAAATTAAAAGTTTCAGCCACCACGAGAAATTTTAAAACCATGCAGAAGTTGTTATCTTTGTGCTCTGATTTTTAAATTCATGACCGAACAACACTTTATTTCGCCGGTGTATTCCAAAGATATTTCCGAAGGAACAGTAACTTGGGAATCGCCAAGTAATATTGCTTTAGTAAAATATTGGGGCAAAAAACAGCATCAAATTCCTGAAAATCCATCCATAAGTTTTACGCTTTCGGCCTGTAAAACCATTACGAGTTTAACGTTTCAAAAGAAAACAGCAACTGAAAATTTTGATTTCGAGGTGTATTTAGAAGGTGAGCGAAAGCCTGATTTCGAGCCTAAAATTGAAACCTTTTTCAAACGAATTGAAGCTTATGTGCCGTTTTTGAAAGACTTTAAATTCAAAATTGAAACCAAAAATACGTTTCCGCACAGTTCTGGAATTGCCTCGTCGGCGAGTGGTATGAGCGCTTTGGCATTGTGTTTAATGAGTTTGGAAAAACAATTCAATCCTGAAATGACGAGGGAGTTCTTTAATCAAAAAGCATCATTTTTAGCGCGATTAGGTTCGGGATCTGCCTGCCGAAGTATTGAAGGCGATTTGATAGTTTGGGGCGAAAACGAGACCGTAACAGCAGCATCAGATTTATTTGGTGTCAAGTATCCGTTTCCTGTTCATGAAAATTTTAAAAATTATCAAGATACCATCTTATTAATCGATAAAGGCGAAAAACAGGTGAGTAGCACGGTTGGACACAATTTAATGCATGGCCACCCATTTGCGGAGCGTCGATTTGAACAAGCCCACGAAAATTTAGCGGCTTTGAAATCGGTTTTAGAATCGGGCGATTTGGATGCTTTTATTGCGATTATAGAAAGTGAAGCCTTGACCTTGCACGCGATGATGATGACCAGCATGCCGTATTATATTTTGATGAAACCAAATACTTTAGAAGTGCTTAATAAAATATGGGCATTCCGTAAAGAAACCGGCTTGCATATTGGTTTTACGCTCGATGCAGGAGCGAATGTGCATGTGCTATATCCGAAAACCGAATCAGAGAACATTTTAAAATTCATTACTACGGAATTAGCGCCGTATTGTCAAAATGGGCAGTTTATTTGTGATGAAATCGGGATGGGAGCGAAACAGCTTAATAATTGACAATTGATAATTGATAATGAATAATACTGGTTATGAAGAGCAATAATGTTATTAAGACTAAGAGTTATCAGTTTGCTGTTAGAATTGTCAAATTGTACAAATTTTTGGTCGATGAGAAACGAGAGTTTGTGCTTTCTAAACAATTATTACGATCAGGCACTTCAATTGGAGCAAATGTAAGAGAGGCTGAGCATGCAGAAAGTAAAGCAGATTTTATTCATAAATTATCAATTGCGCTAAAAGAAGCAAACGAAACAGAATATTGGTTGGAGCTTTTAAGAGAAACCGATTATTTACAGAATTCAGAGTATTTAAGCATTCAGTTAGATATTCAGGAAATTTTAAGAATTCTAACTAGTATTGTAAAAACTTCAAAGCAGAAGTAATTATCAATTTCTAATTATCCATTGTCAATGAACATCTTTAAAATTCATAACATTCGATATGTTAAGGCTGAAGGTGAAGAAAGGGCGGCTTTGTCTAGGTTATAATGTTATTCAAAATAAAAGCTGACAATTTACTGGAAGTGTTGTAAATTTGCATAAATTTATGTTAACAGAGCAGGTATTCAGTTGTTTAAATAATTTAGAGTATCTTAGTATTCAGTTACCTATTTATTAAAAAATCTTACGAGTATCGTAAAGCATCAAAACAAAAATAATTATCAATTATAAATTGTTAATTATCAATTGAAGATTATGAAAGGACCTTTATTTTATTCTAAAATTTTACTTTTTGGAGAGTATGGTATTATAAAAGATAGCAAGGGGTTATCGATTCCTTACAACTTTTATAACGGGGCTTTAAAAATGATGAAGACACCAACCGAAATTACCAAAAACTCTAATGAAAGTTTAAAGCGTTTTGCATCGTATTTATCGGAAATTGATGCCGATTTGGTGGTTTTCGATTTGAAATCCTTAAACGCAGATATTGATGCGGGTATGTATTTCGATTCATCTATTCCGCAAGGGTACGGTGTGGGAAGTAGCGGCGCTTTGGTGGCTGCTATTTACGATAAGTACGCACAGGATAAAATTACGGTTTTAGAAAATTTAACGCGAGAGAAATTATTTAAGTTAAAAACTATTTTTTCGGAAATGGAATCGTTCTTTCATGGCAAATCTTCAGGTTTAGACCCGCTTAACAGTTATTTAAGTTTGCCAATCCTAATCAATTCAAAAGACAATATTGAAGCTACTGGCATACCTTCCCAAAAAAGCGACGGTAAAGGAGCTGTGTTTTTATTAGATAGTGGTATTGTTGGCGAAACTGCACCAATGGTTCAGATTTTTATGGAAAACATGAAACAGGAAGGATTTAGAAACATGATTAAAGATCAGTTTGTTAAACATACCGATGCTTGTGTAGACGATTTTTTAAAAGGCGATATTAAGTCGTTGTTCAAAAATACTAAGCAATTATCTAAAGTGGTTTTAAATCATTTTAAACCTATGATTCCGAATCAATTTCATGAGCTTTGGAAAAAAGGCCTGGACACCAACGATTATTATTTAAAACTTTGTGGCTCTGGTGGTGGAGGTTATATTTTAGGTTTTGCAGAAGATTTTGAAAAAGCAAAACAAGCTTTAAAAGGCCATAAGTTAGAAGTGGTTTACAATTTTTAACACTCCCAAAACTAACAGGATTTCTGTTTAAAATACCATAACGCGATTGCATGTTTAGCAGAAAACAAAAACATATCTTGTTAAAATTTTTTAGCATGTTTTCTGTAGTTCGAGGGTATAATGTGCTAATGGTTGTTATTGCACAGTATGTAACAGCAGTGTATATATTGGCGCACGACAAACCGGTTAGGCAAGTCGTTTTCGACGAGAATTTGTTAATGTTGGTTTTGGCCTCTTCGGCGACTATTGCAGGGGGATATATCATCAATAATTTTTACGATTCTGAAAAAGATTTAATAAATCGCCCTCAAAAGTCCATGCTCGACAGGTTGGTTAGTCAGAATACCAAATTATCATTTTATTTTGTTTTAAATTTTTTAGCCGTAGTAATGGCTAGTTATGTGTCGTTTAAAGCGGTGTTGTTTTTCTCGATGTATATTTTTGCGATTTGGCTGTATTCCCACCGCTTAAAAAAATTGCCGTTTGTAGGTAACATTACATCGGCCATCCTAACAATTGTGCCTTTTTTTGCCATTTTTATTTATTATAAAAATTTCGAGCATGTTATTTTCGTACATGCTACTTATCTTATTTTAATCATTTCGATGCGCGAATTGACTAAAGATTTAGAAAATATTACAGGCGATTTGGCGCAAAACTATAAAACCATACCCATAGTGTATGGCGAAAAATATTCTAAAATAATGCTTAGTATTCTGGCCTTGCTAACCTTAGTACCTACTTATTTTTTGCTTACAAAATACAATGTGGGGCATATGTCTTATTTTTTTTATTTCACTATGGTTTTGCTTAGTGTTTTTTTAGGGTTGTTGTGGCGTTCCAAAACCAAAAGGCATTATGTAATTCTTCATAATATTCTTAAATTTATAATAGTTTCGGGTGTTTTTAGCGTGCTGTTAATAGACGTTAATGTGGTTTTAAACAGACTTTTTTAAAAGCCATAGTAAAAATCATAAATCGAATAATTATAGTTTATCTTTGTACAAAAATTAACTTACATGAGCAGACAACAAGGTAGTAACAGAAAAGGAAAAGCTTCAGGGCGTGGTGCCAACAATACACGCAGTAAAAGTTATGCAAGAGGCAATGCCCCTATAAAAAAACAGGGAGCAACTACACCTGCTAAACAGGATGCTAAGACTTCGGAATCTAATGGTGTGCGTTTAAATAAATATATTGCGAATTCAGGTATTTGCTCACGTAGAGAAGCCGATGTACATATCGCTACTGGTCTGGTAACTGTAAACGGTAAAGTGGTTACCGAAATGGGATATAAGGTAAAGCCAGACGACGAGGTGCGTTACGATAACAGTCGCGTAAGTCCAGAAAAAAAGGCTTATGTATTACTTAATAAACCTAAAGGTTTTGCTACCACAACCAGCGAAGGTAAGGGCAGAACGGTAATGGATTTAGTAGCGAATGCAACTACATCCAGAATTAAGCCAATTGGCCGCTTAGGAAGAAATTCCTTAGGTTTAATTTTATTTACCAACGACGACGATATAGTAAAGAAATTTACAAATTCTAAGCATGGGGTTTCCCGTTTATTTCATATAGAATTAACCAGAAATTTAAAACATGAAGATTTTAAAAAGATTGAAAGCGGATTTAAAGTTGATGGTAAATTAATAACTGTAGAAGAGATTAGTTATATAGAAGGCGCTTCAAAAAAAGAAATAGGCCTAAAAATTAAAAATACGGGCAATACTATCATTAGAACAATTTTTGATTATTTGAAATACGATATCGAAAAGATAGATTGCGTAAGTATAGGACAATTAACTAAAAAAGATATCCCGCGCGGACATTGGAAACATCTTACCGAAAAGGAAATAATTAGCCTTAAAATGCTGTAAATTAGCGGGTAAAAGTTTTTTAAAAAATTTGAAAAAAAACTTTTTTTTTCAAATTTTTATAGCACATTTGCAGTAGCATTTAGCTGAACATTATGAACAGTGTTTTTACGTTCGGGCTTTTGAAAATTAGGAAGTCATATTCAAAAGCCGCTTATAAGATGAGCAACCGAATTTTAGAGCTAACTTCCGCTTATGCCATTGTTAAAAGCCAACATGTCTATGGCTTTATGCCTACAACCCAAAGTCAAATACAAATTTGATAAATAGTTAACACTTTTATTTTTGTTACCCAGATTTCTCTGTGTAATTTAAACGTTTTTAACTGTAATTATTATATCAAATTTTACTCATGAACACAAAATATATTGATCTAATCAATCAATCATTTTACTTTCCTCAAGACGAATTCAAATTAGAGGATAAAACCTTACAATTTCACGACATAGACTTAATGGCATTGGTAGAAGAATACGGTGCACCATTAAAATTTACATATTTACCACAAATCTCTAATAATATTAATAGGGCGAAAGGCTGGTTTGCTTCGGCTATTAAAAAGAATAATTATAAGGGAAAATACAATTATTGTTACTGTACTAAAAGTTCGCATTTTAAGCACGTATTAAATGAAGCTTTAAAAAATGATATTCATATAGAAACCTCTTCGGCTTTCGATATAGATATTGTTGAAAATTTAAAGAAGGAAGGTAAAATTACCGATAAAACCTTTGTAATAAGCAATGGTTTTAAACGTGCGCAATACATTACCAATATAGCCCGATTAATAAATAATGGCCATAAAAACTGTATTCCCATAATCGATAATTATGAAGAAATAGATTTATTGTCCGAAGAAATAAACGGAAAGTATAATATAGGTATTCGCATTGCTTCGGAAGAAGAACCAAAATTCGAATTTTACACCTCGCGTTTGGGTATTGGTTACAAAAATATTGTGCCATTTTATAACAAACAGATTAAAGATAATAAAAAAGTGAAGCTTAAAATGTTGCACTTCTTTATCAATACTGGAATCCGCGATAATGCTTATTACTGGAACGAGTTATTAAAGTGTTTAAAAGTATATACGGCACTTAAAAAAATATGTCCGTCTTTAGATAGCTTAAATATTGGTGGAGGTTTCCCTATTAAAAACTCGTTGGCTTTCGATTTCGATTACGAATACATGGTCGACGAAATTTTAAATCAAATTAAAACTGTTTGCGACGAAGAGGAAGTAGATGTGCCAAACATATTTACAGAATTCGGAAGTTTTACTGTGGGCGAAAGCGGCGGTGCTATTTACGAAGTGTTGTATCAAAAACAACAAAACGATCGCGAAAAATGGAACATGATTAACTCGTCGTTCATTACTACATTGCCAGATACTTGGGCTATTAATAAACGTTTTGTGATGTTGCCAATAAACCGTTGGCACGACACTTACGAGCGTGTATTGTTGGGTGGTTTAACTTGCGATAGCGACGATTATTACAATAGCGAGCAGCATATGAATGCGATTTATCTGCCAAAGTATAATAAAGATAAACCGTTATATATAGGTTTTTTTAATACTGGCGCTTATCAAGAAACAATTGGTGGTTTTGGCGGCTTGCAGCACTGTTTAATTCCGTCTCCAAAGCATATTTTAATAGATAGAGATGCAGACGGAAACATCACAACAAAATTATTTAGCGAACAACAAAAAAGTGAAGACTTACTTAAAATATTAGGTTACAATGAACAATAAAACCTATGCTGGAATACCTGAAGAATATGGCAGGTTAGAAACAGCTAAAATTGTATTAATTCCTGTGCCTTACGATGGCACAAGTACTTGGCAGAAGGGAGCCGATAAAGGCCCAGAAGCCTTTTTAGATGCTTCGGAAAACATGGAAACTTACGACATAGAAACCGAAACCGAAGTTTATAAACAAGGGGTGTATTTGGCCAATGCAGTAACCGAAAATAGTTCGCCAGAAGCTATGGTCGATGCTGTACATAAAATCACTAAAAAGTATATTAAAAAAAATAAGTTTGTAACGTTGTTTGGTGGCGAGCATTCTATCTCTATAGGTTCTATTAGAGCGTTTAACGAATGTTTCGAGAATTTAACGGTTTTGCATATCGATGCTCATGCAGATTTAAGAAAATCGTACCAAGGCTCGTCTTGCAATCATGCCTGTGCTGTTTACGAGGCTAGTCAAACTACAAACTTGTTGCAAGTAGGTATTCGGTCGATGGATGTTAAAGAAACGACAGTCATGGATCCAGATAAAACTTATTTTGCACACGATATGGTAAACGATGAGTTTTGGAGCGATAGTGTTATAGACCAAATGACAGACCATGTGTTTATAACATTCGATTTAGACGCTCTAGATCCTTCTATCATGCCAAGCACGGGCACACCAGAACCGGGCGGATTATTTTGGTACGAGACCTTAGATTTCTTAAAAAAGGTTTTTGCCGAAAAAAACGTGGTAGGATTTGATATTGTAGAACTTTGTCCGAATAAAATCGATAAATCTTCAGATTTTTTAGCTGCAAAATTGTATTACAAAATGCTAAGTTATAAATTTATGGATGAAAATATAGAAGACGATTACGACAATACCTACGAAGGTTCAGCACAAAAACATAACACGATTAAATTTAATGACGACGATGAGTACTAAAGGCACAATTTCAAACTTTATAGAAAAATATTATTTACACTTCAACTCTGCAGCATTAGTAGATGCTGCAAAAGGGTACGAAGCACAATTACAAAATGGCGCAAAAATGTTGGTGTCTTTGGCAGGAGCCATGAGTACAGCCGAGTTAGGAAAGATTTTTGCAGAAATGATTCGCCAAGACAAAGTTCAAATTATCTCTTGTACAGGTGCCAATCTGGAAGAAGATATTATGAATTTAGTGGCACATTCGCATTACAAACGCGTACCTAATTATCGCGATTTAACACCGCAAGAAGAATGGGATTTGCTAGAGCAAGGACTTAATCGTGTAACAGATACTTGTATTCCAGAGGAAGAAGCTTTTAGACGTTTACAACAGCATATTTTTAAAATTTGGAAAGATGCCGACGATAAGGGCGAGCGTTATTTACCTCACGAATTTATGTACAAAATGTTGCTGTCTGGTGTTTTAGAAGAATATTACGAGATCGACTTAAAAGACTCTTGGATGTATGCCGCAGCCGAGAAAAATTTACCTATCGTTTGCCCAGGTTGGGAAGACAGTACCATGGGGAACATTTTTGCAAGCTATGTTTTAAAAGGCGAGTTAAAAGCAACTACCATGAAATCGGGTATCGAGTACATGACTTTCTTAGCCGATTGGTATACAGAAAATTCTGAAAACGGAATTGGATTCTTTCAAATAGGCGGTGGTATTGCTGGCGATTTCCCAATTTGTGTCGTGCCAATGTTGTATCAAGATATGGAGCGTACAGATACACCATTTTGGAGCTATTTTTGTCAGATTTCAGATTCTACAACCAGCTATGGGTCTTATTCTGGTGCAGTACCAAACGAAAAAATTACTTGGGGTAAATTAGATATAGACACCCCAAAATACATTATAGAAAGCGATGCTACCATAGTGGCACCTTTAATTTTTGCTTACTTATTAGACATGTAACCCCAGTTTAAAAAATATGAAAAGAATAATTGTAGACTACCAAAAGTTAAACGAAGATATTTTAGATCTTTTAGTAGACAAATTTCCAGATGGTTATGACGATTCAGACATCATATCCTTCAGAAATGCAAAAAACGAAATTGTTGAAGCCGTAGAAGTGCGTACCGAAGACACTATTTATTTAGTAAAAGTAGGCGTACGTTTAGCTCAAGCTATGGAAAACTATATCGAAGACGACGACGATGTAAGTCCAGACGACGATTCGAGCGTAGATTTTGATGAAGTGAAATCCGACGACGGTGATGACGACGATAATGATTAAAATAAATTAATAATGAAAGTTGCTGTTTTTCAATCTTACAAAAACGGTTTGTATACGTTTATGTTTGAAAATGGCGAGGATATGATTTTTGATGATATTCATCCTCGCGCTTTAAAACAATTCGATTTAAAGAACGATAAAAGTTTTATCGACCAAACCTTTAAAATTACTTTCGTAGAAGTGCCAGAAGGCAAAGACGACGATGTAATTTACCGAATTGAAAGTTTAAAATTGGTAGACGCCTAGAGTAACCAACACTTAGCTGTTTGTGCTAATAATTACAACCTTAAATTGGGCAAGTACCTACAAAGTATTTGCCCAAATATTATGGTTTTCTTTCCTAGATTACACATAAAAACTATACATTTTTGAATCATGTTTTCTGTTGTTGCGTATCAAGTAGCAAGTACCATTCAAATTAAAGAATGTAAAGCCCAGTTTCATTGGCAATTGTTGTTTTCGGATAGCGACGAGCTGTTTTATCAAGTTCAGCCCAATGCTTATATGTATATTTTTCAGTATGGCATTGTGAGTTTTTTCAATACACCATCAAAAGACATCGAAAAGTATTTAAAGCAACTCCTGCCGTTTTGTAAAAATTATAATACAGAACGCATTTCTGAAGATATTCAAGTAGTTGTGCAACCCGAACAATTAAAGGTAGAATTCCAACGGATTATTTTGCCCGAATTAGATGCAGAGATGATTCGTTTAATCATGCTTAATGCTTCGCAATCTGTGGCGTTGGATATGTATTCTGAACTGTCTGAAGCTTTGTTGTTAGACACGCATAAGCATACCCAATATTTAGAGCAGAATGGTAAATTAGATATTTCTGGCCATAAGCTAAAACGGTTTATAGGTAAAACATTGAATATTAAAAATAAGATTGCCGAGAACTTATATATTTTCGATTCGCCAGATAGTACGTGGGAGAGCGAACAACTTAACCGTTTAAATTTAGGCTTAAAACAAACATTCGATTTAAAAGACCGATACAGGCTTATTCACGATAGGATTGCCATTATTAAAGAAAATCTAGAGCTGTTTAAAGATATTATGGACCACAACGAAAGCAGCAAGTTAGAGTGGATTATAATTATATTAATTCTGGTTGAGGTGGTCGATATGTTTATTGCTAAATTGTTTTTTTAGCATCGGATAATTGTAAAAAAAAAAAATCGGCTGTCTAAAACTTAATTTTAGACAGCCGATTTTTTTTGTCTTGTTTGGTTTTAGGCTTTAGATGTTAACGATTTAAAAAATACATAACCAAATCCTAAAAAGAGCATCAGGTGAAATGGGAATAGTCCGAAATCGCCGCCTTGGTCGCCAACCACAAAAGCACTGTACATGCCAAAGGCAAAGTAAAGCGTTAAAATGCCTTCAAAAATAACGTGAATAGATACGTTTTTCTTTAAATATTTATTGCCTTTCCAGCTGTCTTTAATCGAATTGATATTGAATTTAGGCGTGCGAACAAATTCGCTGCGTTTACCAATATGCCCTTCTAATACAGCTATCGAGTTGTGTAGCGAAAAGCCCATAGCAACTGTAAAGAAGGTAAAAAACATACCAATGTACCGTATAAAATTCTTGATGCCGCTGCCGTAAATATTTTTAAACATAAACCAGTAACAGATAAAGAAAATAACACTGCTTACCACAAAAAAGCTCATTACATAAAAATAAGGTTTTAAGTGAGCATATTCGTTTTTAATGTAAAGCATAGGTATACTAAGTACAGCTACAATAAATACGTTTAAAAACATGGTGCTGTTTAATAGGTGAAGCACACCATGAAGTTTGGTTTTGCCAGAAATATTATCAGATTTAAGAACACGCCAAAGCATTTTTCTGAAATTTTCTGCGCCTCCTTTATTCCATCTAAATTGTTGTGAGCGTGCGGCACTAATTACTACAGGAAGTTCGGCAGGCGTTTCTACATCTTCTAAATATTTAAATTTCCAATTCTTTAATTGGGCGCGGTAGCTTAAATCTAAATCTTCTGTAAGGGTGTCGCCTTCCCAGTTTCCGGCATCTAAAATGCAGGTTTTACGCCAAACACCAGCTGTGCCGTTAAAGTTAATAAAGTGCCCTTTACTGTTACGCCCCACCTGTTCTAACGTAAAATGTGCATCTAGAGCAAAGGCTTGAATTCTGGTGAGTAAGGAATATTCGCGGTTTAAATGTCCCCAGCGGGTTTGTACTACACCAATATCTTCGTTTTCGAAATAGGGTAAGGTTTGTAATAACCAATCGGATTTAGGAAGAAAATCGGCATCGAAAATAGCAATAAACTCACCTTTAGCAATTTTTAAACCAGCTTTTAGTGCGCCTGCTTTAAATCCGCTACGATCGGTTCTAGTTATATGCGTAATGTCTAAGCCAGATGCTTTTAAACGATCAATATGTTGGCGTGTAGAGCTAACGGTTTCGTCTGTAGAATCGTCTAGAACCTGTATTTCAAGTTTATGCTTTGGGTAATTGATATTCGCAATATTATCTAACAACCTATCCATAACATACATTTCGTTATACACGGGAAGTTGTATGGTAACTATTGGTAAATTGCTTGTGTTGTTAACATCAAGTGGTGGTAACTGATCGTCTTTTTTTTGAGCAGAAAGGTAATTAAGTAATAAGTTAAGCTGCGCTAGGGCATACATAAAAATTAATGCCAAAGCAGTAGAGTAAATAGCAATTATAATAATTTCTATTATCATGATTATGAACTATTTTTAGTAAATATCGAGTGTTTTTTTTATGCGGCAAATATAGTATCTTTTAATATTCGCAATACGTTTTGTATTATTTATTTACACTTAGATTATTTATGTCTTTTTTGACGGGAAAAATAGTATCAGTTCCAGTGTCAGTAGTTGTTGCAGCGTGTTTTGTGTTTTGTTTTACAATGTAAAATTACTAAGAAGATAAATTTTTAATTCATTGGTCTCAGTCGTTAGTCGAAACTATGCACTTTTGCTGCAAGACTTTTCAGTCTCTATAAATATTTTTACGCCACGAATGGCACGACTATTTGACATAGTTTTTATGAAAACATTCGTGTATTTGTGGCTAAAATGAACACAAATAATCGGACTTCCAGCCTATAGTGATTTAGTCTATTGAATCTGTATTTGTTTTTGGTTATTCTATGTCTAAACTTTTAAAATCTTTTATGGCTTGGTTGGGCTCTATAATGTTATAGCCTTTCCAGAATTCGGAGTCGTAAGCAGGCAGATAGGTAGGGTTTACTTGAGCTTCTTCTTTAAAATCTTCAAATGTGTTTGGGTTTATAGTTTCAGTTTCAAAAACAACCATCTCTTTTTTAGAGCGGTTAGAAATCTGGAAATTAATATCTGCCGAGACTTCATTTTGTTTTCTTCGGCCTTTAACGTGCTTGTTTTTTTCAATAATTTTAAGTGGTCTATCTACGCCCGCTTTTTGTGCGCTTTCTATTTCGGCATATTTTAAACTATAGGTGTTGTTGGAGTTTTTCGCGTACAGTAAGGTGCCTTTTTTTAAAAATACATTAAGCGAAATGCCTAAAAGTTTAAACGTTTTTATGGGGTTTACATTGGTGTATTCTAAACGGATCACAGCAAAGTCGTCGGTGTTTACATACAAAACGCCTTTGTAATCTTCGCCGCGTTTGGGTTCGAACGCTATTTTATACACATATTGGTCGTTAATATGTGTATAATTTAAAAGTTGAAACTGATAGCGGTTGGCTTTGTGAATTATGTTTACATCGGAATCTTCCGATAAAAAATTATGCTTATCTATATTGCTGATGGTTTGTTTGCGATATTTTAAGAAGTTCTTTTTTTTGTCTTCTTCTAATTGTTTTTGTTGTGCTAGATATGCGTCGGTTTTTTTTGTTGCATCATCGGCAAAAATTGTGGAATCCATATCTTCTTTGGTGCCAAATATTCCCGATTTTATTTTAAAGTACGAATCGCGTTTGATACGTTTTTTAATGATGGAATTAAATTTTTCTTCGTAAGCATTTGCAGTAATTTCGTTGTCTTTATCGTAAAGATGCGAAGCTTTAATAATGTCTAATTTGGTGTCGATATCTTCTGGTTCTGCACTGTTGTTTTTATATAGTGTGCCCAGTATTTCGGTAAAGTTATCGGAATTGTTTGGGAGATCGTTTAATAAGCTGTCTGTAAATTGTTGATTGAATTCAGGTATAGTTGAAGTTTTAATAGTAACCTCTTTTTTAATTAACGAAGTATAATACGATTCTCTAAAAAATAAAGTACTTTTGGTGTAATTTGTTGTGTAATTTTTTTCTAGTTGTTCCTTTACTTTATCTATAATTTCTTCAACAGTATAGTTTTTGTTAAATAGCATTACTTCGTTTAAAGCAATGGATTTTGTTGCGAGCACGACTAAAGAATCTGTGAATTGTAAAGCAGCAATAGTTTTTGGTTCGTAGCCTAGACAGCTAAAGAATAGCGAATCGCTTTGGGTTGGTGTTGTTTTTAAATGCAGCTGAAAATCGCCATTTTCGTTACTAATAACTCCAGAAATGTTGTTGTACGATACCGTGGCGAAAGGTATTGGACTTTGGGTTGTAGAGTCTATAATTTTAGCTTGTAAAAGTGTCTGGCATTGGTGGGTAAGTGGTGTAAAAAGGCAAAGGCAGACAATGGCAAAGTTGATTTTCATAGTGCTTGTTTTACGTGAAAGTAAAATATTACACTAAACTATGCTTACACTTTAAAATTTAATTAACTAAAAGCTAGATGATAAACTCACAGCAAATTGGCAAACAAGTTGCTATGAGTTTAAATAGTTGTACTAATTTTAAAGTGATTTAATCAGGGCTTTAAATAAGGTAATCATTTGTGGTTCGGCTTGAGCGGCCATATTTATAATTTCCGAAATGTTTACAGGATGTAAATTGTCGGGATCGCCTTGGTCTGTTATTACCGAAACTGCTGCCGCTTTTAAGTTAAGGTGGTTGGCTACAATAATTTCAGGAACTGTACTCATGCCCACGGCATCGGCACCTAATATTTTAAGCATGCGGTATTCTGCTCTGGTTTCTAACTGTGGGCCTACCATGCTGGCATAAACGCCTTCGTGTAAGGTAATGTTTTGTGCTTTGGCAATTGCCTTAAATTTACTGTTAATCTCCGGGTTATAAGGTGCGCTCATGTCTGTAAAACGCTCCCCTAATTTAGAAACTCCTTTAAAGGCTAAAGGCGATCCACCTTGCAGGTTTATATGGTCGTCTATAAGCATAAGTTCTCCTGGTTTAAAATCTAAATTTACAGCGCCAGATGCATTAGAAACCAGTAAAGTGTGTATGCCCAGTTTTTCCATAATGCGTACGGGATAAGTAATGTCTTGCAGCGTATAACCTTCATATAAATGAAAACGCCCTTGCATCACAATTACTTTTTTGCCTTCTAACTCACCATAAATTAATTTGCCTTTATGAAACTCGACAGTTGCGGTTGGGAAATACGGAATGTGGTTGTAGCTTACTTCGTGTAAAATAGTTACCTCGTCTAACAGTTTACCCAAACCAGTACCTAAAATAATACCTATTTCTGGAGTGTCGAAACCTTTGTTTAATAAGTATTCTGTTGTTTCATTTATATATTTAATCATAATTATTGTCTAAAAATTACTTCCCGATGGGAATCATCAGTTCAAAAATATCGATATCATTTAACTCTTCCATACGAAATTACGCATAAATTCAATTTATTTTAATAATAGCGTTTGTGTATGCATGCCCGCAAGCACTATCCGTGTTAAAAGCCATCCTTTTTTAAGCATGAGTTTTTGAAGTGTTAACTCTGTTCGAAAATGAATTACCTGTAAAATTTATTGGTGTTACTTGTTTTTAGACTTGTACAAGTGCGTATTAATGGCGTACTTTAAGTAATAAATTGATGTCTATGGATTATTTTACCATTATAACTACGTTGGTACTTATGGCTGCGGCCTTTGGCTATATAAATGTGCGGTTTTTAAAATTGCCCAATACCATTGGTTTGATGCTGATTACCTTAGTGTTTACCTTGGTGGTTTTGGCTTTAGCTACCGTAGATAAAACTTTGTTGTTGGCAGAGCGGGAGCTGATAACGCAAATCGATTTCGAAACTGTTCTGTTAGATGTTATGCTAAGTTTTATGCTGTTTGCAGGAGCCTTGCATACCAATTTCGAACAGCTCAAAATTCAGCGTTGGCCGGTTCTAGTATTTGCTACGGTAGGGACTTTGGTTTCTACCTTTTTAATTGGTGCATTGGTGTTTGGTGTGCTCTATGTTTTAGGCTTGAATATCGATTTTATTTATTGTTTATTATTCGGAGCTTTAATTTCACCTACCGACCCCATAGCGGTTTTGGGTATTTTGAAGAAAGTAGGGGTTCCAAAAGATTTGGAAGCCAAAATAGTGGGCGAATCGTTATTTAACGACGGAGTAGGTGTGGTTGTTTTTTTAACAATTTATCAGGTAGCTCAAGCTTCGGGAGGCGATGGTGTAAATGCTTTAGGGATTTTAGAACTTTTTGGTCGCGAAGTGTTAGGTGGGGTGTTGTTAGGTTTATTGCTTGGCTATGGCACGTATAGATTGATGAAATCGATAGACGATTACGATATTGAAGTGATAATTACTTTAGCCGCAGTTATGACAGGTACTGTTATTGCCCAAAAATTACATTTGTCTGCGCCTTTAGCTATGGTAACCACAGGATTAGTGGTGGGGAATGATACTGTTCGCGGTAGTGCCATGTCTGAAATTACCGAAAACTATGTCGATAAATTTTGGGAACTTGTAGATATTCTGCTCAATACTATTTTGTTTGTGCTTATAGGTATGGAAATGCTGGTGCTTGAATTTAGGTGGGATTATGTAGCTGCCGGATTAATCGCTATACTCGTTGCCCTGGTTAGCCGGTTTTTATCGTTATATGTACCTATTAATGCATTCGAAAAACGCTTGGATTTTAGACCAAAAACCAATATGATTATGACTTGGGGCGGGTTACGTGGCGGCATTTCTATAGCGTTGGCTTTAAGTTTGACCCATAGCATGCATCGCGAATTGTTTTTGGTGATGACCTATATTATTGTTGTGTTTTCTATATTGATACAAGGGCTAACTGTGGGAGGATTGGTGAAAAAACTGATTAAGTAACTTAAGTTTTTTTATAGATTGAAGTCGTCTGAAGGCACTAAACTAATATTTTGGTGTGTAGCCAATACTTATATAACCTTTCAATCCAGAGGTGTATTGGCCTTTAGAAACGCCTAAAGTTATAGGGCCAATTATAGAGTTGTAGCTGCCCGATAACATGGCGCCGAATTGTCTTTTTTTTGTGTTATCTTCAATTGTAATATGGTCGTTAATCCAAGACATGGGGTATTCTAAATCGAGATAATTCAAACCTAAATTAAAATAGATATTCGATTTTGGATTCCATTGTAATTGTCCAGAAGCATATAAAAAATTTGATGAGGATATGTATTTCGAGTCAATTCCCCAAAAGGGCTGCACATAAATACCTATCGGATTAAAACCACCAATAAAGGTGTTTAAAGCAAAATTTTCTAAGCTGGAATCGCCGTCGTTTACAACAATTCTCAGATTGGTTAAGCCTGTTAATTTATGCGATATTTTTATGGCGCTCCCAAATTGGGTTTCTAATTTCCAGATAGGTTCTGGGTTTAGTACCGTTGTTATGGTTTCTTCATTTGCTTTTAATTTAATGGTAGATTTCGAAGTCATGTAATAATTAACATTGGTTGAAAAATAAATACCCTGCGTAGGGAAATATACTTTATTGAAGGTGTTGGTTGTGTAAAAACCTTGTAGATATAATGCTTTGTTTTTTAGTTCGTTAATGCTTAGTGATATGTCCTCGTCTAGAGCAAACTCATCTACTATAGCAGGGGTGAACCGCTCGTAATTATAACCGAATCTAACACCAAAGGTACTATTGGTAGAATTGGTAGTTTGCAAACCAAAATAGCTAGTCCAGCTGGTTTGGTCTAATAATCCTGTTTTTTGAATTTCGATATTTTCATTGTCGTGCGTAATGTTGGAATAGGAAGGCGTTTCGGATTTAAATGCAGTTGATGCTAGGGTTAAGGCAACATTTTGGTTTTCGCCTGTATATTTTAAATAGTTGAGGCGCAATCCCGGATTTTGCGCAAAATTTAATTCGGTTACGAATCTGGAATTTGGTAAAAGCATATTTCGTAATGTGATGTTGAATAAAAGGCTTGCATAATTTTCGGAGTCGTAATGTCCTGCAATTTTTAAAGCACCATTTGCCGCTTCTTTTACTTTTAAAAGTAGTGTATTGTCGTTTTCTATCGTGTACACAATTTTATCGAAATATTGCGAGCCGTAGAGCTGAATAATTTTTTGTTCTAGTTCATTAATAGTTATTTCGGTATTGGGTTTAAGTTTCATTTTTCCCAGAATTAAACTTACCGGAATATGTTGGTTGCCAGTAACAACAATGTCTTCTATAAAATAGGATGTTTTATGTGGTAGCGGCTTGGGTTTAGATCTTAAACCATAAGGTTTTAAAGAATCTGCAAGTTTTTTAAATTCTGGTAAAAATTTTTCGCCAGCTTCTTCGCCTCGTTTAATAATGTCAGGAGTATCTTTAAAACTTCCTGCGCTATAACCTTCTAGATTGGGTTCTATAAAAATATCTACCAATTCTTTTTGTTTGTTGGTGTCGTGTGCGCTCGATAAAAATGCCGATTGCATCAAAACGTCTATCATAGACGATAGTTTGTTTTTTTTGTATAAATCGGAGCTAACAGATACTCCAATAACAATGTCGGCGCCCATATCTATAACTTCCTGTACGGGAAAATTTCTGGTTAAACCACCATCAACATATAATTTGTCGCCTATTTGCATGGGGGTGAATATGGAAGGGATAGACATACTGGCGCGCAGTGCTTCTGGTAATGAGCCAGAATTTAATACTTCGGGATCTCCTGTTTCTATATTGGTGCCAATACAAGCAAAAGGTGTGGGGAAATCGTTAAAATCTTTAATGTTATGTGCTTCTCGAGTTAGTTTACTTAATAATAAAGTCAGTTCTTGTCCTTCTATTGCGCCTTGTGGCAGGTATACTTTTTTGCCTCGGATTGGAAATTCGGTCATGTAACGGCCATAGAAATCTTTTTCCTCGAAAGCAACTTTGTTAAGTAATATGTCGTTAGAGAGTACAAAGTTCCAATCTATTTCTAGTGCAATGTCTTTAATTTCGTCTGGTGTCCATCCTATGGCATATAATCCGGCAACAATACTGCCCATACTTGTTCCTGTAATGTAATCTGGGTAAATACCAGCTTCTTCTAATGCTTTAAGAACTCCAATATGTGCCATGCCTTTTGCACCACCTCCACTAAGAACCACTCCAATTTTTGGTCGTTCGGTACTTGTAGTTTGTGCTTTTAATGAGGTTTGTAAACCTGCAAAAAAACATAATACAACGAGTGTCTTAAAAAAAGTGCTAAGGCTCATAAGTTTTAATCTTAAGCTATGTGTTAACCGATTAAGATAAGTTTAAACGATATAAATATAAATGACTTTAAGTTAAAATTGAAAGAATTGCTTTTTGAAGGGTTATATATTTTAATTTTTCATTTGAGTTACTATTAATTTTTTTGCAACTTTAAAAAGTGTAAAGAATTTGATAATATGCAAAACACATAAAATTATGCTTATAATGGATTTAAAATTTTCGAAGGCTTGGGAAAAAATGTTAGAAAAACTAGATAAATGGTTAGACGACATAGTCTTGGGTTTACCTAACTTTATTTTGGCTATAATTGTTTTTGTGTTTGTACTGTTTCTTTCTAAGTACATTACCAAATTTATTGTGAGGCTGCTCGATCGTACCAATCTTCAGGCTTCAATGAAGAGTTTAATATCTAAGTTGGTATCGTCTGTCTTTATTTTATTCGGACTGTTTTTGGTGTTGGGTATTTTAAATTTAAGCGATGCTTTAAAAACCGTTTTAGCTGGTGCCGGAGTTGTTGGTTTAGCTGTTGGTTTGGCATTGCAAGGGGCTTTGGCTAATTTGTATTCAGGCGTAATCTTGTCTTATGTTCATTTTATAAAATTTGGCGATTGGGTAGAAACCAATGGTGTTGAAGGCGAAGTTATTAATATAGATTTGCGATCGGTAACTTTAAAGCAGGCCGATAATAATTTGGTGTACATGCCCAATAAAATGGTTGTAGAAAATCCTATAAAAAACTATTCAACAACAGCACAGTCTCGTGTAATTTTAGGATGTGGTGTCGCTTACGATTCCGATTTACGATTTGTAAAAAAACTGGTTATAGATACTATAGAAAAGTATTTTGATGAAATAAAAAGCGAAAAGGATGTTATTTTTATTTATAAAGAATATGGCGATAGTTCTATAAATTTCGAAACGCGATTTTGGATACAATCCACTTCGGCATTAGAAGTCGCCAAAGCCAAGTCTGAAGCCATTATGGTTATAAAAGAAGCGTTTGATGCCAACAATATTAACATTCCGTTCCCGATACGCACTTTAGATTTTCCTGAAGGTTTTAAAGGGGTAACTACTGAAGGGGACGATAGTACAACTTCAAAATAACCATATTGTGAGTGTTTTTGCACACATGAATATTATTATTTTAAGTCTTGTTCTTCAATCTCAATCTATGGCTACAGTAAAAATTTCAGATTATCATACTGCTCCTAAATCGCTAGAGGAAGAAGCACGTGTAGCTTTATCCCATTATCCGCAGTTAGCAGATGTGGTTATTGATATTCGGTTTAAATCCGATATAAAAAAGTCTACTATGCAGGCTCAGCCTGTGTTTGCTGATTTGTTTAAATCGAAACAGCAACGTCGTTATGTGATCTTTATAAGTAAAAAGGTTAAAATAACCGATAGCGAGTTTTCTACAAAGTATATTCCGTCGAACGTGATTATAGGTTGGTTGGGGCACGAACTAGGGCATATTTGCGATTACCAAACCAAGAGTGGCTTTGGTCTAGTGTTTTTTGGATTGAAATATTTGTTTTCGAAAGCGTTTATAAAAGATGCCGAACGGGCAGCCGATACCTATGCCATTCGGTATGGTATGTACGAGTACATTTTAGCGACCAAACATTTTATATTAGATCATGCCGATATTCCTGAGTCTTATAAAAATAGAATTAGAGCCTATTACCTATCGCCCGAAGAAATTATGATTTTGGTTGATGAGTTAAAGTGATGATTTTTTATGTACTAAAAATTCAAAGTGTTAATTATTCGATTTGAAAATTTGAAGATGTTTCGATGCGGAAATGTACAGATTTGAAATACATCACAATTTAAACTAAAAAATATTTCATTACATCAAGTTTCACTGTTGATTCACAAATGCTTCCCAAGTTTCAAATTTATCTTCACCCATAACACGTTCCATTTTTACTTGTCCGCCTTTTTTCTTGTTCGCAGCATTCCAATTATAAAATATTTCGGGTGCTATTACTGTAACTTTTACGCCCTTAAGGGCTTTAGATCGTGCTACTTTGTAATTTTTATTAGCGTCTTTTAAATAAGTGTCAATCGTTTTTGCAATATCGGCGGTGTTTAAACTAGTGCTTTCGGTACCCAAATACCAGCAGTGGTAAAAGCCATCGTCGAATTGTTTGGCACAAATAGTGAATTCGGGTATTTTGGTGTTAAAAGTGTCTTCTAAATGCAGCATGGCATTATTCATTTTGTTAACCGATAATTGCGAGCCAACAGTGTTTAAAAAGAACTTGGTGCGCCCTGTAATTTTAATTTCTGCTCGTTCAACATCGGTAAACTGTATGGTGTCTCCAATAACATAACGCCAAGCGCCAGATACAGTACTTATAATTAATACGTAATCGGTGTAGGGTTTAACTTCTGCTAGTGTTAGGGATGGTGCGTTTTGGGTAATCGAGCCATCTTCATTAATAAACTCGGGTTTAAAAGGAACGAATTCGAAGTAAATACCATTATCGGTTACCAGTTGCATGGCTGTAGTTTCTGGTCTGGCTTGAAAAGCCAAAAAACCTTCGGATGCCAAATAGGTGTCGATAACGGTTATGGGTTTGCCTAGTAAAGCGTTAAAGCTTTTTTCATAAGGTTTAAACGCTACCCCTCCCGAGGTGTAAACTTGTAAATTGGGCCAAATGTCGTGTATGTTATTAACGTTATGGTATTCTATTACTTTTTTAAGCATGAGTTCCAGCCACGACGGAATGCCGCTAAGGGCACCAATATCCCAGTTTTTAGCTTGTTCGGCAATATGCTGTATGCGTTCATCCCAATCGTCTATTTTGGCAATGTCTTCGCCTGGCTTATAGTAGCCGCGAAACCAACTTGGGATGTTGCTGGCGCTTATACCGCTAATTTCGCCTTCTAGATGGTCTTCTTTTTCGGTTAAATCGGTAGAGCTGCCCAGCATCATAATTTCTTTTTCGAAGAAATCTGCAGGTAAATCGAAATTACTAAGCGCAAATACTTGGGCGATGCCAGCATTTCGAATAGCTTCAATCATGTCTTGAGTAACAGGAATGCGCTTACTGCTTTTTCCGGTAGTTCCAGAACTTAAGGCGAAATAATCTGGATTTCCTGGCCAGGTTACATCTTTTTCATTATTGTGGAGTTTGTGCCACCATTCGGCATTGATTTTATTATAATCGAAATACGGAATGCTTTCAGCAAAGGCCTTAGGTACATCGTCGCTGTTTAATAGATCTTGAAAGTTATAATGCTCGCCAAACTGCGTATGTTTGGCAGTATTTAGCAGATGTTTTAACACCGCTAGCTGATCGTCTATGGGGTTAGGCTCTGGTGTTAATGTGTCTTTTAATTGAATGACGCCTTTGATGATGTTTCCTATAACTGCCATATAGATAGAAATTAAGATTTATAGTAAATGTACGGCGATTATTAGTGAAGCGTTATCCCGAAACAATAAAATATTAGCTCAAGCTTTAGTGTTTGGAATCTATTTGTTCAAGTCTGGTTTGAAATATTCTTGCAAAATAGTTTGTAAAAGGCAATAGAATTAAACCAATGGTTAGATTAAATATTAAATGAGCAAAGGCAACTTGGTATGTGATGTTAGATGATATGTTGGTAATTAACATCTCGAAAAGTTTGTAAAATGGTAAATATATTAAGACGCCTATCGTATTGAAACATAAATTGGCAATTGCAGAAAGTTTTGCGGCTTGCCCTAGTTTTAAGGAGGCTAAAAATGCAGTTGTGGTAGTGCCAATATTAGAACCGACAATAATACCAATGGCACTATCCAAATTTAATATCCCTTGCGAAGACAGAATGATTACCAGTCCAACTGTAACCGAACTCGATTGGCAAATAGCTGTTATTACGATGCCAAACAGTATGCCAAAAAACGGGTTGGAAGCGAGGCTTAAAAACTCAATCAGTTTTGGGCTTTCTTTTATAGGTTCTAGGTTGGCGCCAATAAGCTCTAAACTAAACAAGATAAGTCCTAAATAAAAAATAGGCTTGGAAAGCAGTTTTATTTTACCAGAAAAATAGCCTAAAATAAAGCCGATGGCGATTAAAAAAGTGCCTAGCATTTCCAGTTTAAAGGACACTAACCATGCAGTGATAGTTGTTCCTAGGTTGCTGCCCAGCAAAATAGGTAATGAGCTTTTAAAAACTAAAACACCTGCATCTACGAAAGATACTACTATAGAGATAACCGCACTGCTAGATTGAATAATAGCTGTGGCCGTAAACCCTAACATAAAAGCGCGTAGTTTGGACTTTGAGATGTTTAATAAGATTGACTTCAGTTTGGAGTCGGCTTGCGCTTGTAGATTTTTAGAAAAACTTTCTAGGCTATGTGTAAAGAGTCCAATAGCCGCAATAATTGAGATGCTGAGTTTTAACCAATTCATACGATGTATTTCTGCTGTTCTAAAGGTATTTAGAAATCTGCAGATAGACAATAGTGGTAGTTGATCTCTCAGAATAAAGTAATCAATATTGAGATTTTAGACGGCTAAAATTAGACAGCTAGCGCTTTTTAGGATTACATGTAAAAAGCAAAAACCCCGAAAACAGTGTGTTTTCAGGGTTTTCTGGTGGTGCCTCCAGGAATCGAACCAGGGACACAAGGATTTTCAGTCCTTTGCTCTACCAACTGAGCTAAGGCACCAGTGCGTAATTGCGAGTGCAAATATAAGAGCTTTTTGCAATCTGACAAAATAAAATTTATAAAAAATGCTTTTGTAACTTAGCGATTTTAATTTTAGATATGAATTTAATAATTGATGTTGGGAATTCCTTTGTGAAACTCGCTGTGTTCGAGCAGGATAGTCTAATGGATAAAAAAATAGTGCCGCTACAAGAATTTTCAGAAAAAAATATAGCGCATATAGTGTCCGATGTAAAAATCGATGCCTGTATTGTGTCTTCGGTGGCAAATCTGGAAGATAATGTGCTGCAAACACTAACCGAAAAGGTGTCTGTTCTGGTATTGAATCAGATTACACCAGTGCCTTTTAAGAATTTGTACGCTACGCCACAAACTTTGGGTATAGACCGTATTGCCTTGGTAAGTGCCGCTACCATTCAATATCCTAAAATTCCCGTTTTGGTTATTGATGCCGGAACCTGTATAACCTACGACTTTGTAAATGCGCATGCCGAATATTTAGGAGGGGCAATTTCGCCAGGCTTAAATATGCGTTACAAAGCGTTACACGATTATACAGACAAATTACCTTTGCTAGAAGCCGAGCAGCCGTTGCGCTTAACAGGGCACTCTACAGCATCTTCAATTCATTCGGGAGTGGTTTATGGTATTTTAAACGAAATCGGGGGAATTGTAGATAATTATCAAAGTAAATATCCAGATTTAACAATTATTTTAACAGGTGGCGACGCGAATTTCTTGTCTAAGCAATTAAAAAGTAGCATATTTGCCAACTCGAATTTTCTTTTAGAAGGATTGAACTCAATTTTACAATTTAATTCACACGAATGATTAAAAAACTTGTATTAGTTTTTATTGCCTTATTTGCAATTAATAGTTATGCCCAAGATGGTGGAACCACATCGCCATATTCGTATTTCGGAATAGGAAGCCTTAAATTTAAAGGTACTGTAGAAAATAAAAGTATGGGTGGACTTAGCATTTATTCCGATAGTATTCATGTGAATTTAAGAAACCCAGCGTCTTACGCTACAGAAAATTTAAAGTATTATCGCGAAGAAACGCGTCCCGTAAAGTTTGCAGTTGGTGGTAGCCACTCTCAAGTAAAATTTAAAAGTGATGCTGGTTCCGATAAATCATCATCGTCTACCTTCGATTATATTTCTATGTCTATTCCTATCGGCCGTTTTGGAGTTGGTTTTGGACTTTTGCCATACACTTCGGTTGGATATAAATTACAAACCAGAAACGATGACGGTGAACTTCAGAATAAATTTGCTGGTGAAGGCGGTTTAAATAAGGTATACTTATCTGTAGGTTATTTGGTGGCCAAAGGTCTTAGTGTTGGGGTCGATGCCCGATACGATTTTGGGACCATACAAAATAGTATTGTAGAATATGTTTACGATACTAGTGGCGATTTAACCAGATACCAATCTAGACAGAATGACCGTTCCGATTTAAGTGGCGTGAGTTTTAATTTTGGTATGACCTACAAAACCATGATTTTGAACGATAATTTTGAATGGGTGAGTTCGGCAACATATAATCCTGGAAATAGCTTAACATCCAAGAACGAACGTTATTTTTCTACCATTACCATAAGTTCATCAACCGGAGCTGAGTCTATTGTAGAAACTATCGATGGCGAACAATCCTTGGTTGATGCTGGGCAGTTGGAAACTTCTGTAAACGTACCTTCCGAATTTTCTATCGGTACAGGTATTGGGCAGCCAAGACATTGGTTTGTAGGGGTAGAAACTCGCTTTTTGCAAACAGGAAGTTTTGAAAACGAATTGTACAGAGGTACAGAAGTAGAATACGAAGATGCCTTTGGCTTGTCTGTTGGTGGGTTCTATATTCCTAAATACAATGCCTTTTCGGGCTACTGGAATCGCGTGGTATATCGCGCTGGATTTCGCACGGAAAGTTCTGGTTTAGTGATTAATGGCGAGTCGATAAACGAGTTTGGCATATCTTTTGGAGCAGGCTTACCATTAGGGACTATGTTCTCTAATGCCAATTTAGGATTTGAGTTTGGAAAACGCGGTACAACCAACCAAGGTCTTATTCAAGAAAACTTTTTTAACTTTAGCCTCAGTTTGTCGTTAAACGACCGTTGGTTCCAAAAACGTAAGTATGATTAACAATTGCACAAATATAAAAATTATGAAATCGAAAGTGACTTTGCTAGTAGCATTGCTATGTTTAGGGCTTAATAGCTTTGCCCAAAATGAAGATGAGTGTCGATCGAAATTATCGATATTTCATGAGTACGTAAAAGCTAAAAATTATAACGCTGCCTACGAACCTTGGATGGACGTAAGAACTAAGTGTCCTAAATTTAATAACGCCATACATATTGATGGTGAAAAGATTTTAAATTATAAAATAGAGAACTCTACAGGAGCCGAAAAAACAGCTTACATTAACGATTTATTGAAACTTTACGACGAGAAATTGGTGAATTTTCCAAGTAAAGCTAAAGAAGGTGAAGTGCTTGCAGATAAGGCCCAGTTAATGTACGACAACAGAAAAGAATTAGGCTTGTCTGATTTAGAAGTTTACAATGCTTTCGATTTAGCATTTACCAAAGACAAAGAAAACTTTAAAAGCCCTAAAGGTCTTTACACGTATTTTTCTTTAATGGTAGATTTATACGATGCTGGAGAAAAATCGGCTCAAGATTTGTTTAACAAATACGACGATGTTGTAGAAAAAGTAGATGCCGAAGTAGAAAACTATTCTGAAGATTTAAACAAGCTTATCGAAAAAGAAGAAGCAGGAACGGCATTAACAAGTAAAGAAGAAAAATACAAGAGATATTATTCTAGCTACTTAGATGCTTACGATAAAATTGGTGGTAGTATCAACAGTAAATTAGGAGAGCGTGCTAACTGCGAAAACTTAATTCCGTTATACACTAAAGATTTCGAAGCGCACAAAACAGATGCTGTTTGGTTACAAAGAGCTGCTGGTAAAATGTCTGAAAAAGACTGTACTAGCGATCCGTTATTCTTTAAATTAGTAAACGCTTATCACGGTTTAAATCCGTCGGCAAGTTCTGCTTACTATTTAGGAATCTTAAAAGATAAAGAAGGAAAACCTAGCGAAGCCCTTAAATATTACGAGCAAGCATTAGGTTTAGAAACCGATAGCTATAAAAAAGCAAAATTATACAGTAAAGTTGCCGATAAGTTAAAAGGTAAAGGAAGCTATTCTAAAGCGAGAAGCTATTACAGAGAAGCTTTAAAATTAAACCCATCAAACGGACGTCCGTATTTACAAATTGCATCTATGTATGCCGCTAGTGCTAACGATTGTGGAGATAGTGCCTTCAATAAGCGTGCTGTATTCTGGTTAGCTGCAGACGAGGCTGCTAAAGCAGGTAATGTAGATCCTACATTAAAATCGCATGCTGCGCAATCGGCTACAAGTTACAGAGCTAAAGCACCACAAAAATCAGATATATTTTCTGAAGGTAATGCAGGTGCAACCATTAACATTGGATGTTGGATTGGTTCTAGCGTTAAGGTGCCAAGTATTTAATAATGCTTAGTAAATCACATAATTTATATATCATGGTCATAGCTTTTGCTATGGCCATGTTTGTTTCATGCGGAAAAGACCTTAGTGATGTCCAAAAAATAGGTCTGGCTGCTAACGAGCCTATAGGAGTGGCTCAGGACATCAACTTAAAATACACCGATTCTGGACGTTTAAAAGCGAATTTGATAAGTCCTAAAATGTTAGATTATTCCAACAGAGATTTTGCTTTTTCAGAATTTGACGAAGGCATTCATTTGTATATTTACGACGACGAAAACAATAAAAGCACAGTGATTTCCGATTACGCCATTGTATACGATCGTACGGGGTTAATAGACTTGCAGGGGCATGTGGTTTTGGCTACTTATACTAACGATACACTATTTGCAGAACAGTTGTATTACGACCAGAACAGACAGTGGATGTCTACCAACCAACCTGTAACGTTTAGAACAGGTTCCGATTTAATACACGGTACAGGTTTCGATTCCGATGTGCACTTTAAAGAAGCCGAAGTGTTAGAAATAAATGGTATTATTACACTTGACGAATAATTCGTTACCTTTACTTTAAATTAAACTTATTTCGATTACATGAATATATTTAAGATTTTTCAATATGCTTATTTAGTATTTGCTGTATTGTTTCTTTACGATGCCATATCTAAGTGGAATAACGACCGCATGGGAGCTTATATTTCTTTGGGGTTTGCCGGATTAGGTGTTTTTATGTTCTTCTTTAGAAAACGTTTCAATAAAAAATTCAATAATAGAGATCCAAAACAATAGATGACTTTAGCCATCATCATTATCGTTTCGTCGTTATTACTGTCTGCTTTTTTCTCGGGCATGGAGATTGCGTATGTGTCGTCTAATAAAATCCATATCGAAATTGAAAAGAAGCAAAAAGGCTTTTTGGCCAAAGTGCTTACCAAATTAACGGCAAAACCTTCAAAATTTATTGCCACCATGCTTATAGGTAATAATATAGCCTTGGTAGTGTATGGGTTTTTTATGGGCGATTTGTTGGTCGACTGGTTTCAGTCTATGTTGCCGTCTAATTCTGGTTTTGTAAACTACATGTTTGTAGAGTTGAGTTTGTTGTCGCAAACTATAATTTCTACACTTATCATTTTAATCACGGCAGAGTTTTTACCTAAAGTGTTTTTTCAGATATACGCCAATTCATTGCTAAAGGCTTTGGCTATTCCTGCGTATGTGTTTTATTGCTTGTTTTCTTGGGTATCGGATTTTGTTTTATGGATTTCCGATTTCGTACTCAAACGTTTCTTTAAAACCGAAGGCGACCAAGTACAGTTGGCTTTTTCGAAAGTAGAATTGGGGAATTACATAAGCGAGCAATTGCAGAAGGTTGAAGAACATGAAGAGGTAGATAGCGAAATACAAATTTTTCAGAACGCCTTAGAATTTTCCGAAGTTAAAGCCAGAGAAGTTATGGTGCCCAGAACCGAAATAACTGCTATAGAACTTCATGAAACACCAAAAAATTTAAATGTGTTGTTTACAGAAACAGGACTGTCTAAAATATTGGTGTTTAAAGATACGATAGACGATATTTTAGGCTATGTTCACTCATTCGAGTTGTTCAAAAAACCAAAATCTATCAAATCTATTTTAATGCCAGTAGAGTTGGTGCCAGAAACCATGCTTATTAAAGATGTGTTGAGCGTGCTTATAAAAAAGCGCAAAAGTATTGCCGTGGTGCTGGATGAATATGGTGGGACTTCTGGAATTATGACTGTAGAGGATATTGTAGAAGAACTGTTTGGCGAAATAGAAGACGAACACGATACCGTGGTTCTGGTAGAAGAGAAAGTAGACGATAATAACTATACATTTTCGGCGCGTTTAGAGGTCGATTATCTTAACGAAAACTATAAACTTAATGTGCCCGAAAGCGAAAATTACGAAACGCTAGGGGGCTTTATTGTTAATCATACCGAAGAGATTCCTACTAAAAACGAAATGGTAGTCATCGATCAATTTCAGTTTACCATTTTAGAAGTTTCGAATACCAAAATAGACTTGGTAGCTCTAAAAATAGCTGATATAGATTAATTTTCTAAATTCCAAGAAATTAATAGCATTATTGCAATTTTCTCCTTTTTTTATTAAAATGAAAATGGTATTTTCGCGGCCTATATTTCATAAAAATTTAAATGACAGATGGCAGTTTTAAATAAAATTAGACAGCGTTCACTTTTCTTAATCTTAATTATTGCATTAGCATTATTCTCGTTTGTACTTTCAGGATTATTCCAAAACAGCGGCGCCTTATCGGCAAAAGCTCAAAATGTAGTCGCCACTATAAATGGTAAGGAAATTTCTAGAGAAGACTTTTTACGTAAAGTTGAATTTGCACAACGACAAATGGGGCCTAGTGTAACCAGTACACAAGCTATGAACCGCGTGTGGGAGCAAGAAGTAAGACAGGCAGTAATGGAGTCGCAATACGAAAAATTAGGGTTTAGCGTAGAGCGCGATCAAATGCGCGATTTATTAAAAACAAATCTTGCCAGTAGTCCGGAATTTCAAAATGAAGCTGGTATGTTCGACGAAAATAAGTTAAACGAATATATCGCGAACATTAAAGCAACATCTGCAGAAGCTTACCAACAATGGATAGATTACGAAAATTCTATCGCTGCAACAGGTATGCAACAAGAATACATTAATATGGTAAAGGCTGGCGTAACTGGTACTTTGGCAGAAGGTAAAATAGAGCATGATTTAGAAGGCAACAAAGTTGATATTAAATATGTGCAAGTACCGTTTACATCTATACCAGATAGTACTATTACCGTTTCTAAATCTGAAATTTCTAGTTATATAGAAAGCCATAAAAAGCAATTCGAAGTAGAGGCTTCAAGAGATATTAACTTTGTAGAGTTTAGAGAAGTAGCTTCGTTAGAAGATGAAAAAGAAATTTCTGCTGGGTTATCGGCAATGTTAAACAATTCGGTGGTTTATAACGACATTACTAAAGCAAACGATACCGTATTAGGTTTTGCAAATGTAACCGATAACGAAGCGTATGTTAACACGCATTCCGATATTAAATACAATGATGCTTATGTGTTTAAATCAGGATTGTCTAAGCCATTAGCTGATAATTTATTCGATAAAGAAGTAGGTGCAGTATATGGACCATACAAAGAAAACGGATATTTTAAATTATCTAAATTGGTAGCCGAAACTATGATGCCAGATTCTGTAAAGTCTAGACACATTTTAATTCCTTTTGTAGGATCTCGTGCTGCAACTGCAGAAACTGTACAGAATAAAGTTGAGGCTAAAAAGACTGCCGATAGCGCTATGGCTATTATAAAAGCAAATCCTTCAAAGTTTGTAGACTTATTAGATTTGTCTGCCGATAAAGTAAGTAACGAAAAAGAAGGCGTTTTAGACTGGTATACTTACAATGCGATGGTGCCAGAATTTAGAGACTATACATTCCAGAATAACACTGGCGATATTGCTGTAGTAGAAACTGATTTTGGTTTTCATATTATCGAAATTTTAGATCAGAAAAGTAAAGAGAAAGCTGTTAAGGTAGCAACTATAGCAAGACAAATAGAGCCGTCTGAAGCAACAATAGATAAAGTGTTTAGAGATGCTTCTAAGTTTGAGATTGCCGTTGGCGATCAGGATTTCCAAGAGGTGGCAAAAACAAATAACTATACCGTACGTCCTGTAAAAGGAATCGAAATTTTACAAGAAAACATTCCAGGTTTAAGCAATCAACGTCAAATTGTAAAATGGACTTTCGAGGAAGAAACACAAGTAGGCGATGTAAAACGTTTTAATATTCCTGGTGGTTATGTATTGGTACAGCTTTCAGCTAAAAACAAAGCGGGTTTAATGTCTGTAGAAAATGCATCGGCTATAGTTGTGCCAGAAATTCGTAAAGAGAAAAAAGCAGAGCTATTAAAATCACGCATTACCGCAACAACTTTAGATGCTTTAGCATCTGCAGAAAAGCAAACTATAAGAACAGCATCGGCTATCAATATGAAAAACCCAACCATTTCTGGAGCAGGTAGAGAGCCTATAATTGTAGGTGCTGCTTTTGGGTTAAATGAAGGTGAAACGTCTAAGCTACTAGTAGGTAACAATGGTGTTTACATGGTGCAAGTAACTAAAGTAACGCCAGCAGTAGAATTAGATAGTTACCAAGCTTTTGCTAATCGTGTAGGACAACAAAAAGCAAACGCAGTAAATTCAAGGTTATACCAAGCTTTAAGAGAGGCTTCAGATATCGAAGACAATAGAGCACAAACCGTACAATAAGGTTTTAAATAGCTTTACAACATATAAAAATCCCCATCTCGTGATGGGGATTTTTTTGTTTGTAAAAGTTTATGATTTTTTTAAGAGAGTTTAAGTTGAATAATTAAAAAGGATGACAATTTGTGTTGTCCACATCAATCTGTTGAGCATTTAGTATTTTAATGCAAGCGTGATTGAAATTTATAAAATCATCTCATTGTAAGATCGTATGGTAGTGTAGCCTTTTGCTTTAAAATAGTCTTGCGGTGGGCTTGTACTCGTTACTAAAATAAAATCGCCTCCCCAAGCACCTAAACTTTTTATACTGCCTTTAAAATCGGGAAACAGCCGTTGTTTTACGGGTTGCAAATCAATTATTTCGGAAATGAGGGTTTCATGCTCGTCAATTAAGGCATTAAATTGGTTTAAATTATGGCAATCAACGAGTGCTGAAGTTATGTGGTTAATGGTTTTAATAGCTTCAGTTTTGTTGGTATTGTAAGCCTTGTAACGGGCAATACCTTCGCGGCTATTTTGTTTTTCGTTTAAGTATACAAAATAGAGCTGTTCTTTAAATTTGGGATTAAATCTTACAGCTTGTACTACCGGTTGTTTATCCTGTAAGGTGTAACATATAGGCGTATTATGGCTGGCGCAGGCAATATCGTAGCCGCTACCTCCAAAGGTACGTGCCAATAAAGTATAGGGGTTTATAGTTGCCCAATTGGCGATATTATTTATTAAGGTAGACGAGGTGCCTAAACCCCAATGTCTGGGAAAATCTAAAGTTGTTTTTACGGAAATGTTTTGTTCATTACTTAAAAACAGAGGGTTTAGAGATTTGGCAGCGTTTAAAATGGATAGTAAACGTTTAGACAAGTCATCATCGTTTTTGCTTGTAAATTGATTGTCGTGTATGTGAAAGTGGGTTTCGAACCAAACACGATTTTGCTCGTCTAGACTTTGCCATGTAATTCCTTCGGTAGTTGACGATGTTACTTGTAACGATTGCCCGAATGTAGTGGGTAAAGCCAAAGCTGTTGCGCCATCTAAAACTAAATATTCAGCTGTAATTAAAAGTTTGCCATTGCTGTAAAATCTATTCATTATTGGCGGAGTTTTTCTAAGGCTTCAAGTACGGCATTGTGCGATACCGTTTGGGTTTTAAACTGCTGGGTTAAGATGGTTTTTTCTTCGGTATTGGCCTCAAACTGGTTTAAGATATTCATCAGGTGCATTTTCATATGTCCTTGCTGAATGCCTGTTGTTGTTAGCGAACGTAATGCAGCGAAATTCTGAGCCAATCCTGCCACAGCAACAATTTGCATGAGCTCTTGTGCGCTTGGATTGTTGAGCATTTCTAAAGCTAATTTTACAAGCGGATGCAAATTGGTTAATCCGCCAACGGTACCTAAAGCCAACGGAATTTCCATCCAAAAATAAAAGGTGTCGTTTTCTATTTTAGCATGCGATAAACTGCTATAAGTGCCATTTTTTGCAGCATACGCATGTACTCCAGCTTCAATAGCTCTAAAATCATTACCTGTGGCTAGAACAACGGCGTCTATCCCATTCATAATGCCTTTGTTATGTGTTACAGCTCGATACGGTTCTATTTCTGCAATATTAACTGCTTGCACAAATTTTTTGGCAAATTCTTCTGCGGGAATGTCATCATTTTCTGTTAAATCTTCAACCTTACAGCTGACTTCGGCGCGTACTAAACAGTCGGGTACATAGTTAGACAAAATACTCATAACAATGTCTATTTGCTTACTTTCGGTTGTAAAACTAGTATATGTTTCGGCTTCGGTCTTAAAGGTTTTGGCAAATTGTTCCAAACAGGAATTAATGAAATTCGCCCCCATGGCATTGACTGTTTCGAAAGATACGTGCAATTGGTAATAATTAGGAATTGCATTGGTTTTGTCTCGCAATTCGATGTCTAAAATACCACCACCACGTTTTTCCATGTTTTTAGAAATTGGTTTAACCGCGTTTAAAAGTTTCGGTTTAACCGCATTAAAAAAGTTGGTGAGTTCTGTTACATTGCCGTTGTGCATAAAATGCACTTGTCCAATTTTGGTGGTCGATATAACTTGGGTTTTAAAACCACCGCGGTCTAACCAAAATTTAGCTGCTTTACTCGCAGCGGCAACCACAGAACTTTCTTCGATAGCCATTGGGATGGTGTAGAGCGTATTGTTAATTAAAAAATTAGGAGCAACGCCTAAGGGTAGATAGTAATTGGTAATGGTGTTTTCTATAAACTCGTCGTGCAGTTGTTGCAATTTGTCGTTAGAATTCCAATACTGTTTAATGATGGATTTAGCGTGTTCGCGATTCGAAAAATACGTGTTGGCAATCCAATCTATCTTTTTAGATTTTGATAGTTTTGAAAACCCAGAAATCGTTTTGCTCATTTTTATAAATTTAACGGGGCAAAGATACTATTATTGAGCGTATTTAGAGGTTTAAGCCTTTCTATATCTTTATAAACTGTTAATAGTAGCGGTTTTTTACATAATTTTTAGTAAACTTGACAACATTTTTAAAATTCCCTATTTAAACTAATTTATTAAACAATTAAACGTGAAGCATTATACGTATTTTTTACTGTCATTTTTTCTTTTGACAGGCTTAACTTCTGCGCAAAAAAAACAGATTACTTTAGAAGACATTTGGAACGGTGGTTTTAGAACCGAAGGCATGCAATCGCTGCATTCTATGGCTAACGGAAAACAATATTCGGTATTGGATTTCGATCGTGCCACCAGAACAACATCTATAGGTATTTACGATTATAAAACCTTAGAAAAAGTTAATACTTTAGTGAATTCTTCAGCCTTATCGGAAATAGAATACTTTACCGATTATACCTTTAGTACAGACGAAAGCAAAGTACTTTTAGCTACAGAAGTAGAATCTATTTTTCGTAGATCTACTTTAGGCGTTTATTATGTTTTAGATACGGCAACACAAAGCTTAACGAAAGTGGCCGACGAAAAAATACAAGAACCTACCTTTTCTCCAGATGGCTCGAAAGTGGCTTACGGTCTAAACAATAACCTTTTTGTTAAAGATCTAAAAACCGGAGAAACTACTAAATTCACTACCGATGGAGTAGAGAATAAAATAATTAACGGTATTACAGATTGGGTGTACGAAGAAGAATTTGCTTTTGTGCGTGCTTTTGAATGGAATGCCGATGGCTCTAAAATAGCATATATTAAGTTTGATGAAACCGAGGTGCCAGAATTTTCTATGGATATGTATGGAACTAGTCTGTATCCGCAGCAAGAGGTGTTTAAATACCCAAAGGCAGGTGAAGCAAATTCTAAAGTATCGTTGCATATTTTCGACTTGACTAAAAACAAAACAACCGATGTGGTTTTAAATAAAGCATACACCGATTTTTATATTCCGAGAATACAATGGACTAACGATGCCAACGTATTGAGCGCGCAGTACACCAACAGACACCAAAATGAATTGGATTTGTGGATGATTGAAGCCTCGAACATGAACGCTACTTTGGTGTTAAGCGATAAAGATCCAGCTTATGTAGATGTAACCGATAATTTAACGTTTTTAGAAGATAATAGCTTTATCTGGACTAGCGAAAAAGATGGCTACAATCATATTTATCACTATAAAAAAGATGGAAGCTTAATTAAACAAATAACGTCTGGAAATTGGGAAGTAACACAATATTACGGTTTCGATAAAGCTACAAAGAAAATATTTTATCAATCTGTAGAAAACGGATCTATCAACCGCGATGTGTATAGCATTGGTCTAAACGGAAAGAAGAAAACAAGACTAAGTCAGAAAGAAGGCACCAATTCGGCGGCCTTTAGTGCAGATTTCACCTATTTTATTAATACGTATTCTAGCGCAACAACACCACCAGTATATACTCTTAACAATGCCAAAAACGGCGATGTTATAAAAGTTATTAAAGACAATAAAGAATTAAGTACGACATTGGCAGGTTACGATGTCTCGTATAAAGAATTCAGTACCATTTCTGTAAATGGGAACGATTTAAATATGTGGATGATTAAGCCTTCAAATTTTGATGCTTCAAAAACGTATCCGCTTTTTATGTTTCAATATTCAGGTCCAGGATCGCAACAAGTGGCTAACCGTTGGATGAGTGCCAACGATTATTGGTACGAGATGTTGGCCGAGAAAGGATATATTGTAGCTTGTGTAGATGGTCGAGGAACAGGTTTTAAAGGCGCTGCCTTTAAAAAAGCAACCCAAAAGGAATTGGGGAAATTCGAATTGGAAGATCAGATTGCTGCCGCTAAGCAACTAGGAAGTCGTTCTTATATCGATGCTGAGCGTATTGGTATTTGGGGTTGGAGCTTTGGTGGTTTTATGAGTAGTAATGCCATTTTTAAAGGTAACGATGTATTTAAAATGGCAATTGCCGTAGCTCCCGTAACCAGTTGGAGATTTTACGATTCTATTTATACAGAGCGTTATATGACTACTCCGCAGGAGAACGCTTCTGGTTACGACGATAATTCACCAATTAACTTTGCAGATCAATTAGAAGGCGATTTCTTGTTAATTCATGGGTCTGGAGACGATAATGTACATGTTCAAAATACCATGCGTATGGTAGAAGCTTTAGTACAAGCTAACAAGCAGTTTGAACTTATGATTTACCCAGATAAAAATCATGGTATTTACGGTGGAAATACAAGATTGCAGTTATACACCAAAATGACCAATTTTATAGATAAAACTCTGGGAGATAAAATAAATGCTAAAAATAACTAAACATTATAAAAACTATGGAATATAAATTTGGAGGATCTGAAACAAACCAAAAAACAGTATTAGGACACCCTTCGGGATTGTTTGTATTGTTTTTTACCGAGATGTGGGAACGCTTTTCGTATTACGGTATGCGTGCTTTACTGGTTTTATTTTTAACCTCTAGCCTACTAGAAGAAGGATGGGCTTGGGAACGAGCCGACGCATTGGTGCTTTATGGGTGGTATACAGGTTTAGTATATTTAACTCCAATTATAGGAGGGCTTATTGCCGATAAAATAATGGGGTACAGAAATGCCATTGTTTTGGGGGCTTTTATCATGACTTTAGGGCATGCCTCTATGGCCTTAGAAGGTATTTCTACCATGTTCTTTTTTGTAGGATTATTGTGTTTAATTTTAGGTAACGGTTTGTTTAAGCCGAATATTTCTTCCATTGTTGGTCAGTTGTATATTGGTCAAGGTAAAGAAAAAGATGCTGGTTATACCATTTTTTATATGGGTATTAACTCGGGTGCCTTTTTAGGTATTTTACTATGTGGTTATATTGGTGAAAAAGTAGGCTGGCATTATGGTTTTGGTTTAGCTGGAATTTTTATGTTTTTAGGAATGCTTCAGTTTTATTTTGCACAAAAGATTTTTGGAAAAATAGGATTGTCGCCTGCTAAAACAGAAGAGGCCTTGGCCGAAGCGAAATCGCATCATACAGCAACAGCTGAAGAGCAGGCTGTCGAGCCAGAAAGTCCTAAAGTGGTAAAAGATAGAATGCTTGTTATAGGTATTTTTGCTTTGTTTACTGTTTTCTTTTGGTGGGCGTTCGAGCAAGCAGGTGGATCTATGACTATTTTTGCATCAGACTATACAGATAGAGCCTTGGCTGGCAATGCCGCGATGACATTTAAAATTATAAATGCCATTATTACTTTGGTGCCAATGGTTGTAATTTCGTATGTGTTAATTATGTTATTTAAACAGACGTTTAGCAAGTTTGCAATATCTAATGTTTGGTTAGGACTCAGTTTTGTAATTATTTGGGGTATTGTAATCTGGATGTTGAAAAAAGAATTTGAAGCAGACGCTACCGAAGTGCCTGCATCTTGGTTTTCGGTTTTAAACTCTTTGTTTATTATTTTGTTTGCGCCTTTATTTTCTAAAATATGGGAAAGTAAATACAATCCGTCTGGACCAGTAAAATTTGCTATTGGCTTAGTGTTGGTCGGTTTAGGTTTTGCCGTATTGGCTTATGGGGCTTCAACCATACCAGAAGGTGCTAAAACGGCGGCTGTTAGTTTAATATTTTTGGTAATTGCATATTTGCTGCACACATTAGGAGAGCTTTGTGTGTCGCCAGTAGGATTATCTTATGTTAGTAAATTAGCACCGTTAAAATTAGTAAGTATGATGTTTGGAATATGGTTTGTAGCTAATTTTGTGGCTAATTTATTGGGAGGTATTACAGGAAGCTACATCGATATGATTTCGGAAGAGTATGGCTTATCTACGTTCTTCTTAATTTTTACCATTATCCCAATTTCCGCAGCTGCAATCATGCTGCTGTTAAACCCGATGATGAAACGCAAAATGCACGGTGTGCAATAAATTATATGTAACAGAGGCCCTCTTGGGCGTTTGTTATTTAAAAGATTAAAGCAATTATTGTAATGAAACTTAACTTTTTAATCGGAATGTTTTTCTTGGCCACAACGCTCGTTAGTGCCCAAGAAATTAATTGGGTATCTTTTAACGAAGCTTTAGAACTTCAAAAAAAGGAGCCTAAAAAAATAATGATGGATGTATATACCAATTGGTGTGGACCTTGCAAAATGCTCGATAAAAATACGTTTCATAACCAAGATGTGGTAGCGTATGTAAATACCCATTTTTATGCCGTAAAGTTTAATGCCGAAGGAAATGAAAGTATAACATTTAAAGATCAAACTTACGCTAACCCACAGTATAATGCCGCGAATGCTAATCGTCGTAATAGTGTACACGAGTTCACACGATCCTTAGGCGTTTCTGCTTATCCAACAATAGTTTTTTTCGACGAAAATGCACAGTTAATAGCGCCTATTCGTGGCTATCAGCAGCCACAGCAATTAGAGTTGTATTTGAAACTGTTTCAAAGCGATGATTATAAACAAATGACAACACAAGAAAGTTTTACTGCGTATTACGAGGCGTTTAAACCCGAGTTTTCAGAATAACTAATTGTTAGTTTTAACCAGATAAGCTCCTGTTTTTCCTGTATAGAAAAATGGGAGTTTTTTTGTTTTGCAAGTGGCTTCCCAACGCGCAATATACGATTTGTAATTACTGCCATCGGCAATAATTTGTTTGGGTTGTAACGAATCTATTAAACGATTTATATTTAGTTTGGGTGAATTGATAAGCAGAATCTTATCTGGTTTAAAGGTTTTTGTGGCATATACTCCCAGACTGTCTATTATTAAAAGTGGTTGGTTTTGCATCATGTACACCGATGCTAAGCTGTCGTAATGAATGGTTTTAATATCTCGTGAGATTGCATAATTCTTTACAGTTTTATCGGCCTTAATTTCGGCAATTGGCATAGAGCTCATTAATTGTAACCTGTTATTCGATTTTATACCGAGAATACTTTTCCTGCTTTTATGAAAAACAACCCATTCGTTGGTTTTCGATTTGGTAGCATTGTAAATGCAAACAGATTGTAATATAATCAGACTCAAAAGTAATGTCGCTAATGTTTTAAAACGCTTATTGATATACCAGATAAACGCACAAATTAAACAACCATAAATGGCTAGAACAGTATTAAAATGTATTGAGATATTATCAAAAATAAATCGGTCTTGTTGTGCGACCCACGAAATGAAATCATTTAAATAAGTTATGATGTTGTTATAGCTTGTCGCCAAAAATAGAGGCAGCAATTTAGTTGCGGCAAGAATTAATACCAATACGCCCAAGCCAAGAATGATACCTAAAAACGGAATAACCACCATATTGGTAACAAAAAACAATCCAGGAAACTGATGGAAATAATATAGGCTAATGGGTAATACACCAATCTGTGCAGCTAAGGTTACCGTTACAGTATTCCATAACAATTGTAACGCTTTGTGTTTGGGGTACCAGATCGCGCGCAATTTTGGTTGAAAGGTTACGATCCCCAATACTGCTAAATAACTTAACTGAAAGCCTATGTCTTTCAAAAAACTAGGTTTAATCAATAATAAAATAAAAGCAGAAATAGCTAGCGTATTATAGATGTTAGTTTTTCTGTTCCAATTCAGGGCAATAGCAATTAGACTAAACATCGTTGTTGCTCGGGTTACAGAAGCCGATAAACCAGTTAGCACAGCAAACATCCAAAGTAATATTAAAAGGATTAGGGTTTTAATTGCTTTACCGTGTTTGAGTCGCGAAACAGGATTTAGTAGTATATTAAGCAGTAAAAGTAGTATGCCAATGTGTAAACCCGATACAGCTAAAATGTGTACTGCACCCGCTTTTGTGTAATTGTTATACAATGCATTGGAAATGTCTCTGCGTTCGCCCAATAGCAGCGCATTAATAATGGCTAATTGTTGGTCGCCAAACGGATACTGTTTTAATTGGTGTTGAACATATCGTTTTATGCGATCGGACCAGCCGAAAATACTACGAGTTTTGATTGCTTCAGATTTTAATTTTAAAGGCGCGGTAAATATTTGCTTATAGATATATTGCTGCTTTAAATATGCTTTGTAATTGAATTCACCTGGATTTAAAGGCGAAGTAATACTGCTTAAGGGTGAAGCTGTGGTGTAGATAGCGTCTATATGTAGCTTGTTGGTTGTGCTGTCTTTTTCTAGATTAAGAAGTAATGAACCTTTGGCATAATCATTATTAATTTTTAAAAGTTTAACAACATATTTGTCGTGATAGTGCCCTGATTTTAAAACTTCTCGAACCTTAAAAGTTATCTGGTTTATTTCTGAAGGATAATGTAAGTAATGGCTACAATGTTTAGACGCGTCGTGTATTTGAACGTTTAAAATGCCAATCCAAATGCTTAGTACTACAGTCGTTATTTCGAATGCTATAGATTTTGAAAAAGATTTTTGCTCTTTTCGATAAGTAAAGAAAAGGATAGCAAGTAACCCAAAGTTAAAGACCAAACCCCAAATAACAGGTAGGTTTATATAAAAACCAAGACAAGTACCTATTATGAGTAACAGTGTAAGTTTTACAATAACAAACTGGCTTAGTTTCATTATTGTAAGATACTATTTTTTATAAAATCCTGCGAGCTTCTTTAAAAGAATAATACCAGTAACGTTCGGCTAACGAGGATGTTATAACGCCTTTGCTAGTTGTTGAATGAATAAACTCTACACTGCCCGTTCTTGCCGATACCACTAAACCTACATGGTTAATGCGTTTTTGTTTAGGGTTGGTTTCAAAAAACAGAAGATCGCCTTCTCTAACCTCGTCCAGATCTATTTTTGTGCCTTTTGTGGCCATGTCTCTAGAAACTCTTGGTAGTGTAATGTTGTAGGCTCTAAACGATTCGTAAACCAATCCGGAGCAGTCCATGCCAGATTTAGTAGTGCCCCCAAATTTGTATTTTACACCTTCAAATTGTTTGGCATAATCTATAATTTCGTTGCTTAACACGACAAGATCTGCTTCAGATTCTGGAGCGATGGCACTATTTTCATCGTAAGGTGATGTTGGGATATTACCTGAGGGTAAGTGGGTTTCTGTTGGTGTGGTTGCGGTATATTTGTTTTTAGTTTTAGAAGACTTACAACTGCTTAAACAAATACAAAAGGTTATTAAAAGGGGCAATATTCGCATATACTCTGACTAAGGTTTTAAAGAATTGAAAATATATTCTGCTGTTTTTTGGCTGGCACCTTTTCCACCAAGTTTTTTTTCTAAATCGTAATAATTAATAAAGAATTTAGTGCGTTCGTAGTCATCTAAAATAAGATCTAGTTCTTTTTTTAGATTGCTACTATTAAACTCGTCTTGAATTAGTTCTTTAACTATGGGTTTATTCATAATTAAATTAACCAGCGAAATGTATTTTAGCGTAATAATGCGCTTACCAATTTGGTAAGAAATCCAACTCGCTTTGTAACAAACCACTTGTGGCACTTTAAACAAGGCAGTCTCTAAGGTGGCTGTGCCAGAGGTCACCAATGCGGCATAAGACACACTTAGAAGATCGTAGGTTTTATTGGCCACAAAATGAATGTTGGCATTTTTAATAAACGGTTTGTAAAAACTGTAATCTTGACTAGGAGCACCAGCGATTACAAATTGATAGTTTGGGTACTGGTCTACCACGCTTAGCATGATGGTAAGCATGGCGCTGATTTCCTGTTTTCTACTACCTGGCAGTAACGCAATAATAGGTTTGTCGCTTAATTCGTTTTGTGTCCTAAATTCGTATTCGCTAATTTGTTTTCGGTTGGCTATGGCATCAATTAATGGGTGGCCCACATAGGTAACATCGTAATCGTAAGTTTTATAGAAGTCTTTTACAAAAGGTAAAATCACGTACATGTGGTCTATGTCGTGCTTAATGGCCTTAACGCGACTTGCTCGCGATGCCCAAACTTGTGGCGATATGTAATAGGTTGTTTTAAAATGGTGTTGTTTGGCCCACCTTGCAATGCGTAAATTAAAACCAGAATTATCTATAAAAATAACCACATCGGGATTATACTCAGCGATATCTGTTTTGCAAAAGGCAATGGCTTTAAAAATTTTAGAAATATTAAGTACCACTTCGGCAAAGCCCATAAATGCACGCTCTTTGTAATGTTTAACCAGGGTGCCGCCAACAGCTTGCATAAGGTCGCCACCCCAAAACCTAAAATCGGCATTTACATCTACATTTTGTAATGCTTTCATTAGGTTAGAGCCATGTAAATCGCCAGAGGCTTCACCAGCAAGGATATAATATTTCATGGTAGAACATTATAAAAATTTAAATACAAATGTAAGCAATGCAATGGCTGCAGTGGCTAAAAGCACGCCGCGAGCTCTGTAATCTTCTTTTCGTTTTATAAAGATAAAAAAAGCAATTAAATTTAATACTGCAGCTAAACTGACTAATTTGCCTAAAAAGCCTTCGTTTGCTGCGGCTTGTAATACGGTTAAGGCGTCGTCTCCTTTGCCTAAAAAATGTGCTGTTAAAAATAGGCCAATGGCATTGGCAAGAACGCCTACTAAAAAGCCTATAAATACTTCTTTTTTAATCATTAAAATTCCAAGTGTTAATGTGTTTAATGCTTTCGTGTGCTGTAAGGTCGAACTGTACGGGAACTACAGAAATATAATTATTGGCTAGTGCCCATTCGTCGGTATCTTCGCCTTTATCTAAATTTACAAATTTACCAGTTAGCCAGTAATAATTTTTACCGTGTGGGTTTTTACGTTTGTCAAATTCTTCTTCCCAATTGGCCATGGCTTGTCTGCAAACGCGAATGCCTTTTATGTCTTTTTTTGTGACGTTTGGGATATTAACATTAAGTACAACACCTTTGGGTAAACCGTGTTTTAAGGTGTTTTCGGTAATGGTTTTTATGAAGGTTTTGGTGTGTTCGAAATTGGCATTCCAATTATAATCTAAAAGCGAAAATCCAATGGCAGGAATGCCTTCTATACCAGCTTCGACAGCAGCACTCATGGTGCCAGAATAAATTACATTTATAGAGGAGTTGGAGCCGTGGTTAATGCCCGAAACACAAAGGTCTGGTTTGCGCTTTAAAATTTCTTTTACGCCTAATTTAACACAATCGGCAGGTGTGCCAGAACAACTGTATTCTTTTTGTGGGCCATCATCAATAGTAACCTGTTCTACAAATAGCGTAGAATTTACAGTTATGGCATGCCCCATGCCGCTTTGTGGACTATCTGGAGCAACGACTACAACTTCGCCAATGGTATTCATAACAGATATGAGTGTTCTTATACCCGGTGCTGTTATGCCATCGTCGTTAATTACTAAAATAAGGGGTTTTTTAGCCATAACATGAGGTTTTTTTCTATCGCTAAAATACATAAATTATAAGGTTTAACTAGAATTTCTTTGGTTTTACAAAAAATTACGGGAGTTAGATTTTTATTGGCATGGTTTTTTCTCTACTTTAGTAGAAAATATATCATGCATTTTTTTAGATTTATGAAAAGGAATTATATATATTTAGTGGTACTGTTATTATTGGCCTTTGCGTCATGCAGTTTTACTACAAAAACGTTTACCAATCCAGATAAGGATAAATTATTAGTTCAAGTTATTACCTATGTGCTAGAGCGTGGGCATTTCGATCCGAAAGCTTTAGATGACAATTTTTCAGAAGAAGTTTACAATAATTACTTACAAGCTTTAGATCCTTTAAAGCGTTATTTTTACGATTCGGATATTAAAGAATTCGAGGCTTACAAAAACAGTATAGACGACCAGTTAAAAGAATACGATATTTCTTTTTTCAATTTAACTCACGAACGTCTGTTACAGCGTTTAGAAGAGTCTAAAGCGATTTATAAAGACGTGCTTAGCACCCCTTTTGATTATTCTATAGACGAAGAGTTTAATGCCGATTATAAAGATAAGGCTTACGTGAAGAATAAAAAGGAAATGAAAGAGCGTTGGAGAAAGCAATTAAAGTTTCAAACCATTGCTAACTACGATGATATTCAGACCGAAGAGCACCGTAACAAGCAAAACGATCCTGCTTACAAAATAAAAAGCAATAAAGATATTGAAGCTGAAGCCAGAAAAACTACAAGCAAATCTATAGACAATTATTACACCGATTATATAGACGATTTAGAGCGTAAAGATTGGTTTGCGATGTATGTAAATGCAGTGGTAGAAGAATTCGATCCGCATACCTTTTATTTTGCTCCAGAAGACAAAGATCGTTTCGATCAGCAAATGTCTGGTAAGTTAGAGGGTATCGGAGCTCGATTACAAAAGAAAATGGACAATACTAAAATTGTCGAGCTTATTTCTGGAGGACCAGCTTGGAGAGGTAAAGAGTTGGAAGTTGGCGATATTATAGTAAAAGTACGTCAGGAAGGTGAAAAGGAAGCCGTAAATATAGTGGGTATGCGTTTAGACGATGCCATAAAATATATAAAAGGCCCAAAAGGAACCAAAGTCACTTTAACCATTAAAAAGGTAGATGGAACCGTTAAAGATGTATCTATTGTTAGAGATATCGTAGAGTTGGAAGAAACTTATGCCAAGTCTTCAATCGTTAAGAAAAACGGTGTGAACTATGGTGTTATTAATCTGCCTAAATTTTATGTAGATTTTGATGATTATAAAAGTAGAAATGCAGCTTCCGACATCAAAAAGGAAATCGATAGATTAAAAGAAGCCGACATGAAAGGTCTGGTTATCGATTTAAGAAATAACGGAGGAGGGTCGTTACAAACCGTAGTCGATATGGCTGGATTGTTTATAGAGGAAGGTCCTGTGGTGCAAGTACGTTCTACAGGCGAGCCAAAAGAAATTTTAAGAGATACCGATAAATCTATAGAATGGGATGGGCCATTAGTAATTTTGGTAAACGAATTGTCGGCATCGGCATCAGAAATTTTAGCTGCTGCCATGCAAGATTACAAACGTGCCATTATTATAGGTAGCAAACAAACCTACGGAAAAGGTACTGTGCAAAATGTATTGGATTTAAACAGAATGGTGCGTAATAATAGCAATGGCGATTTAGGCGCTTTAAAGTTAACAACGCAAAAATTCTACCGAATTAATGGCGGATCTACGCAGCTAGAAGGTGTTAAAAGCGATGTTGTGGTTCCAGACCGCTATAGCTTTATAGATATAGGTGAAAAAGATCAAGAAAATCCGTTGCCTTGGGATAAAATAGCTCCAGCCGATTATACGGTATGGGGAAATTATTTCGATTACGATTCTACGATTCAAAAGAGTAAAGAGCGAATGAGCAATAACGAGCAATTGAATTTAATTGCTGAAAATGCAAAGTGGATCAAATTAAAGATGGATGAAAATACTTTTAATTTAAATTACGAAAAGTATAAAGAGAAATTAGAGCTTAACGAAGAAGAAGGTAAACAGTTCGATAAAATCTCTACCTATAAATCGAATTTAACTTACGAGTCTTTACCTTACGAAAGTGCATTGTTCGAAAAAGATTCTACTTTAAAAGAAAAACGTGACCGTTGGCACGAAAGCTTAACGCAAGATGTTTATATGGAAGAAGCTGTTCATGTGTTAGAAGATTTAAAAATGTCTTACGCTATTAAAAAAGTGGCTTCTACATCTGCCGAGGTAAAAAATTAGTTCTTTTTTGAATGGATGGTAAAACACAGTCCTTAAAACAATTAGCGCTCCAAAAATTTAAACACAATTTTTGGGGCGTTTTTAGTTTCTGTTTTATAGTTGTTGTGGGGTTAATAGCTGTGTTTGCCTATGTTTTGGCTCCAGATAATTCGCAGCATGCCAACCAAATGCACTTGGCAATACATTCTAAAAAACCAGGCTTTACGGTGCAAATGCTTACGTTGCCTTCGGCGGCTAACCAGAATCAAAACGCTTTAGAGAAATTGTTTTTTGGGGATATAAATGCCAATACAGAAACACCTATTCTAACGAATAACCTGCAATCGGGAACTTTATATTACACCGAATATGCATCCGACGGCTTACAGGGAGAAAATAAACAAATAGATGTTTCTTCATTTTCTAAAACAGAAATCGATAAATTAATTTTGGAAAAAACATTTTATTTAGGAACCGATAAATACGGGAGAGATGTGCTTAGTCGGATTCTTGTAGGCGCTAGAATTTCATTTTTTATTGGTTTTGTGGCCGTATTTATTGCTTTGGTCATAGGTTTGTTGTTAGGAAGTGTTGCGGGGTATTACGGCGGTAAAATTGATGCCCTTATTATGTGGTTGATTAACGTTACGTGGTCTATCCCTACATTATTATTGGTTATAGCTATTACATTGGCTTTGGGAAAAGGGTTTTGGCAAGTGTTTATTGCAGTGGGCTTAACCATGTGGGTAGAGGTGGCACGTGTAGTACGTGGGCAAATCATCAGCGCTAAAGAGCAGCAGTATGTTACCGCGGCTCGTGCTTTAGGATATACCGATTATAGAATTATTACTAAACACATTTTGCCAAATGTTATGGCGCCCGTAATTGTTATTTGTGCTGCTAATTTTGCATCGGCAATATTAATAGAAAGCGGACTCAGTTTTTTAGGGATAGGCGCTCAGCCACCTATGGCCAGTTGGGGCGCAATGATTAAAGATCATTACAATTATATTATTCTAGGTAAGCCTTATTTGGCAGTTATTCCCGGACTTTGTATCATGAGCTTGGTCATGGCGTTTATGTTAATTGGAAATGCGCTTAGAGATGCGCTGGATGTTAAAAATTAATCTCTATTAAGGTTATTGTTAATAGTTTCTATATAATTTAAAAGCTCGTCTTTGCCAATTGTTTTGCTAGATGAAGTAATAAAATAGTTAGGTATTTCTTCCCAAGTTTCTAAAAGAATATTTTTATAGGCTTCTATGTGGTTTTCGATGGCCTTGGGTTTTAACTTATCGGCTTTGGTGAAAATAATCGAAAACGGAATGCCGTGTTCTCCAAGCCAGGCCATAAATTCTAAATCTATGGGTTGTGGCGTGTGGCGAATATCTACTAAAACAAAGGCTGACACTAATTGTTCGCGCTTTGAAAAATATTCTGTAATAAATTTCTGAAAGACTTTCTTTGTGCTTTTAGATACGCGGGCATAACCGTAACCAGGTAAATCTACCAGGTACCAATTTTTATTAATTATAAAGTGGTTTATAAGCTGGGTTTTTCCTGGTCTACCAGATGTTTTTGCTAGACTTTTTCTGTGCGTAAGCATGTTAATTAGCGACGATTTCCCCACGTTACTACGCCCTATAAAGGCATACTCGGGTAATCGGTCTTTCGGACATTTTTTTACATCCGAATTACTCATTACAAACTCAGCAGATTTAATTTCCATTAACTTATAGTTTTCTGGCCTTTAGCCAAGCGTCTAATAATGTGTTAAACTCATCGGGGTGCTCCATCATGGCTGCATGCCCACATTTATCAATCCAAAATAGATCTGAATCTGGTAGTAAATCGTGGAATTCAGTAGCGACCTCTGGAGGTGTTACAATGTCATTCTTACCCCAAATTATACAGGTTGGGGTGTTCATATTAGGTAAATCTTTAGCCATATTATGTCTTATAGCGCTTTTGGCTATGGCTAAGGTTTTTATAAGCTTGTTTCTGTCGTTTACGGTTTCATAAACTTCATCTACAATCTCTTTTGTGGCAACAGCGGGATCGTAAAATACGTCTTGAGCTTTCTTTTTAATAACTTCGTAATCGCTGCGTTTAGTGTAGCCGCTTCCCATAGCGCTTTCGTAAAGTCCTGAGCTTCCAGTTATAACAAGTGCTTTAACTTTTTTGGGATAGAGTTTGGTGTGATAAAGCCCGATGTGGCCTCCTAAAGAATTTCCTAACAGAATAACATCGTTAAATCCTTTAAACGCTATAAAATCATGAAGGTATTTTGCAAAACTTTTAACATTGGTTTTAAGCAAACTCATGGTGTATATGGGGAGCTCTGGGATTATAATTTTATAACCCTTAGCGCTAAAATAATCGGTAACAGCGTCAAAATTACTAAGGCCTCCCATTAGTCCGTGAAGCACGATTATAGGCTGACCTTCTCCTACTTCTAGGTAGCTAAATTTGTTCTCTTTCTTTAAGCGATGCGTCATTAATTGTTCATTGTCGTCAAAAAACAAATATAGGTATTTCATTCGTATAATGGCGAATTTAATGCATTAGTGCTAAAAATGTTTCCTTACGAGATATCAACAAACCCTTGGGATTTAAATTACCACAAAGTAATTGCTTTAATATCAATATTTAAAGGGTGTTCTGGGGTTGTGTAGGCGTTTTTAAATGGTCGATAATCGAAAATTTATCAACAAAGTGGTATAATGTGGTAAAAAGTGGTATATTTTTCAATATATTTGAAAAACAAAGAATCTAATTTCAAGAAATTGTTTTGAACTCATTAATAGGCACATACGAATGCAAAGTTGATGCGAAAGGGCGCTTAATGTTGCCTAGTCCGCTGAAAAAGCAGTTGAGTGCCGTGTTGCAGGATGGGTTTGTATTGAAGCGTTCGGTGTTTAATGCGTGTTTAGAATTGTATCCCATGCAGGAGTGGAATGCCTTAATGCAAAAAATAAACAAACTTAATAGATTCAAGAAAAAGAACAACGATTTTATTCGCAAGTTCACTGCAGGTGTTAAGTTGCTTGAGGTAGATGGTACGGGAAGAATTTTGATTCCGAAAGACTTGGCTGTTTTTGGAGGAATTTCTAAAGAGATTGTGGTGGCGTCTGCAGTAAATATTGTTGAGATTTGGGATAAAGATAAATACGAACAAAGCATAAGTGGTTCGGCTGATGATTTTGCAGATTTAGCTGAAGAGGTTATGGGGCAAGACGATGATGAATATGGAATATCATAACCCAGTACTATTAAAGGAGACTGTAGATGGTCTTAATATTAAGGAAGACGGCGTTTATGTAGATGTAACTTTTGGTGGCGGTGGGCACAGTAAAGAAATTCTAAGACGTTTAGGCGCTCGCGGAAAATTATTTGCTTTTGATCAGGATGTTGATGCACTCGATAATGCAATTGATGATGATAGATTTCAGCTGATACACGAGAACTTTAGATACATAAAACGGTTTTTAAGGTTTTATGGGGTGAAGCAGGTTGATGGTGTTCTTGCAGATTTTGGAGTGTCTTCGCATCAGTTTGATGTTGCAGAGCGCGGGTTTTCTACGCGATTTGAATCGGATTTAGATATGCGAATGAATCAGAATAATCAGTTGTCTGCCTATCATGTGGTGAATGAGTATGAGGAAGGTCAGTTGCGTGATGTGTTGTGGCAGTATGGCGAGTTGCGATCTGCAGCGGCAATGGCTCGAGAAATTGTAAAGCAGCGCGAGTTGGAGCCTGTAAAAACCAGTGAGCAATTAAAGGCTATTTTGCGTCGTTTTTTGCCGCCTAGAAAAGAGAATAAAATTTTGGCTCAAATTTATCAGGCGATAAGAATTGAAGTGAATCAGGAGATTGAAGTGTTGAAAGAATTTTTGTTACAAACACCAGAAATTTTAAAGCCAGAAGGACGCCTGAGTTTGATTTCGTATCATTCGTTAGAAGATCGTTTAGTGAAGCGATTTATTAGAAATGGCATGTTTGAAGGAGAACCGGAGCGAGATATGTTTGGGAATTTTGAAGTGCCGTTGCAAAAAGTTGGTGGTTTAATTGTGCCAACTCAAGAAGAGATTAAAGTAAATAATAGGGCGCGTAGTGCAAAATTGCGCATCGCCGAAAAAATATGAAAAAAAGGTTTTACAGCATATTAAGAGGAACGTTTTTGGTGAGCGACGACTCATTTAAAAACTGGCGCGGAATTCTTTTTGTGTTTGCATTGGCCTTTGTAATGATAGCGAGTTCGCATCGTGCCGATAAGAAAGTGCATGAAATTGCGCGGCTTAACAACGAAGTTAAAGAGCTTCGGTCTGCGTTTGTAGATGGGCGCTCGCGATTAATGCGGCTTAAAATGGAGTCGACTGTAGTAAGTAAAATGGCGGTTAAGGGCTTGGCGCCTTCCGAAATTCCGCCGCAAAAAGTAAAAGTTAAATCTAAACAATAAGTTCTAGCTTGGCAACTAACGAGAAGAACATAATTAGGCGATTGTATTTTATAGCAGGATGTATGTTCCTCTTTGCTATAGCTGTGGTGTTTAAATTGTTTTCTATACAATTTGTACATGGCGAAAAATATAGAAGCTTAGCGGAAAAGCGAACGGTAAAAACGGTGGTTATTCCTGCTAATCGCGGTAATGTTTACGATTCCGAAGGGAGCTTGTTGGCAACTTCTGTGCCTAAATACGATATTCGTTTTGATGCGTTAACCCCGTCGCCAAAAACTTTCGAAAAATATTTAAAGCCGTTGTGCGATTCGCTCGAGAAATTCGGAGGAAAATCATCAGCTTATTATCAAAAGTCGTTACGTCAAGCGCGAGCTAATAAAAATAGATATCATCTCTTAGCAAGGAATATTGGGTATTCGGAGTACATCCGAATGCGCAATTTTCCATTATTAAATTTAGGTGCATTTAAAGGTGGATTGATTGTAGAGCAAAAAACCAAGCGCGAGCACCCTATGGGGGGTATTGCAGAGCGCACCATTGGTTACGAACGTATAGATGACGATGGTAATGTAACGCGGCCAGGTATTGATGGCGCATTTGGTGTAAAGTATTTGCGCGGAACAAATGGTAAGCGGCTAAAGCAAAGTATTGGTAAGGGGCAATGGAAACCTATTGCCGATTATAATCAAGTAGAGCCAAAAGATGGTTACGATGTGTATACCACCATAAATGTAAATATTCAGGATATTGCCCATCATGCTTTGTTAAAGCAGTTGGAGTATTATGAGGCCGAGCACGGTTGCGTGGTGGTTATGGAAGTGGAGACTGGCGAGATTAGAGCTATTTCTAATTTAGGTCGCACAAAAAACGGTACGTATTACGAAAAACTGAATTATGCAGTAGGCGAATCGCACGAGCCAGGATCGACGTTTAAAACTATGGCGCTTATGGCGGCTTTAGAAGATGGGATTGTAGATACATCAACTGTAGTTGATACAGGGCGGGGAAGAAAGCGGTTTTATGGCCGTACCATTACAGATTCGCATCATGGCGGCTTTGGCGAAATTTCCGTGGCAAGATCGTTAGAGGTGTCTTCCAATATCGGTTTAGCGACCATTATAGATGATGGGTATTCTAAACAGCCAGAAAAATTCATCAATCGTATTAAGGATTGGAAATTAGATCAGCCTTTTGGTATATCTATTATAGGGGAGGGCGATCCGGTTATTCCAGAGCCTGGTCACCCAATATGGAGTAAAAACGCCTTGCCGTCTATGGCTTATGGATACAATATGGAATTAACTCCTTTGCAAACGTTAACCTTTTATAATGCGATTGCAAATGATGGTGTTATGGTAAAACCGCGTTTTATTAGAGAGGTAAGAGAGTTAAACAAAGAGATTGAAGTGTTTGATAAGGAAGTGATCAATGATAAAATCTGTTCAGATAAAACTTTAGGTGAAATTCGTGAAATACTGAAAAACGTTGTGGTTCGTGGTACGGGGAAATCGTTATACAATCCATATTTCTCTATGGCGGGAAAAACAGGTACGGCTAAAACAGAATATTGGATGAAAGATTGGGAGGGGTCGCCGCGTTATGTGTCTTCTTTTGCTGGGTATTTTCCAGCCGATCATCCCAAGTATTCTTGTATTGTGGTTGTTCATAAACCGAGTACCAAAAAAGGATATTATGGAGCCGATGTGTCTGGTCCTGTGTTTAAGCGCATTGCTCAAAAAATATTTACAGATACCCCGATTATTGATGAGGTAGAAACTTTAGAGGTGGTAGATAAACCTATAGAACAGGAATTTGAAGGGTATTTTGAAACGGCTCAAAAATACAAAACCATCATGCCTAGAGTGGTAGGTTTGCCAGTTATGGATGCCATTGCTTTATTAGAAAATTTAGGTTTAGATGTAGAGCTTTCGGGTTTAGGAAAAGTGAAAAAACAATCAATTCCTGAAGGACAAAAAATAAAAAAGAATCAAAAAGTAGTGTTAGAAGTATCGTGAGTTTATTAAAAGACATATTGTATAAAGTGGCTATTGATGCAGTGGTAGGAAACACCAACGTGCACGTTAATACCATTGTTTTCGATTCTCGCAAAGTCGTGTTGAACGATGTTTTTGTGGCAGTAAGCGGTACGTTGTCCGATGGTCATGCATTTATCGATACGGCTGTTAAGCAAGGGGCTTTAGTTGTAGTTTGCGAGCGTATGCCTGAGCATATTGTTAATGGTGTAACTTATGTGCAGGTGGCAGACTCTAAAGTGGCTTTGGCGGTTATGGCTTCTAATTATTATGGAAATCCTTCCGAGAATTTAAAATTAGTTGGTGTTACGGGAACTAACGGAAAAACAACCGTTGCTACTTTGTTGTATCAACTATTTAAAAAGGCGGGATACAAAGTAGGTCTTTTGTCTACTGTTAAGATTTTAGTTGATGATGTTGAATATAAGGCAACGCATACAACACCAGATTCTCTGACTATTAATAAATATTTGAGTTTGATGAATGTTGAAGGTGTTGAGTATTGTTTTATGGAGGTGAGTTCGCATGGAGTTCATCAAAAACGAACTGAAGGATTACATTTTGTAGGCGGTGTATTTACGAATTTGTCACACGACCATTTAGATTATCATAACACTTTTGCTGAGTATCGCGATGTTAAAAAATCGTTTTTCGATCACTTGCCAAAATCGGCATTTGCTTTAGTAAATGTAGATGATAAAAATGGCGAAATCATGCTTCAAAATACAAAGGCAAAAAAGCATACTTATGCCCTAAAAAGTTATGCCGATTATAAAGCACAGATTTTAGAAAATCAATTTACAGGCTTGTTGCTTAAAATTAACGAAAGCGAAGTCTGGGTGCGTTTAATCGGGGCGTTTAACGCATACAATTTACTGGCTATTTATGGAGTTTCAGAATTATTGGGCTTAGGAAAAGATGAGATTTTACGTTTGTTAAGTAGCCTTGAAAGCGTGAGTGGTCGCTTTCAGTACCTTATTTCCGATACGCATGTTACAGCTATTGTAGATTATGCACATACCCCTGATGCATTAAAAAATGTTTTGGAGACCGTTAATAGCATTCGTACTAAAAACGAAGCATTAATTACGGTTGTAGGTTGCGGGGGCGATCGCGACAAAACAAAACGACCTAAAATGGGGCAGATAGCTGCGGCTTTAAGTACTAAAATCATTTTTACAAGTGATAACCCAAGAGGCGAAGTGCCCGAAACTATTATAGAAGATATCGAAAAAGGGGTAGAGCCTCAAGATTTTAAAAAAACGATGTCTATTGTAGATAGAAAGCAAGCTATAAAAACAGCTTGCCAATTGGCGCAGCCAAACGATATTATATTAATTGCCGGAAAGGGGCACGAAACCTATCAGGAGATTAAAGGCGAACGCTTCGATTTCGACGACTTTAAAATTGTAAAAGACTATTTAAAACAGTTAGAAAAATAATATGTTATACTATTTATTCGACTACTTAGAAAAACAATATCAATTACCCGGAGCATCACTGTTTGGCTTCATTACCTTTCGTGCGGCTATGGCAGTTATATTGTCTTTACTAATATCTACAATTTATGGTAAGCGTATTATTTTATACTTACAGCGTCAGCAGGTGGGCGAATCTATTCGCGATTTAGGTTTAGAAGGGCAAGCCGAAAAAGCAGGTACACCAACTATGGGAGGTATCATCATTATTTTGGCCACTTTAATTCCGGTAATCCTTTTTGCGAAATTAGATAACGTATACATTTTATTATTAATCGTTACCACATTGTGGATGGGAACCATAGGTTTTATAGACGATTATATCAAAAAATTTAAAAACGATAAAGAAGGTTTAAAAGGAAAATTTAAAGTGTTGGGGCAAATAGGTTTAGGGCTTATTGTGGGAACAACCTTATACTTTCATCCGGGAGTAACCATAAAAGAAAAAATGCCTGAAACCCAGCAAGAACTTGTGGAAGTTCGCGGGGAAGAAGCCAAACAGTTTAAACCTGAAGAAAAATCGACTAAAACAACCATTCCTTTTGTTAAATCCAATGAGTTTGATTATGCCGATTTAATAACATGGATAAATCCTGATTACGCAAAATATGCTTGGCTGTTATTTATTCCTATTGTCATTTTTATTATAACCGCTGTGTCTAACGGTGCTAATTTAACCGATGGTATAGATGGTTTGGCGGCAGGCACCTCGGCTATTATTGTGTTGACTCTCGGTATATTCGCTTGGGTGTCGGGGAATTTTATCTTTTCCGATTACCTCAATATTATGTACATCCCACGGGTGGAAGAGATTACTATTTATGTTGCTGCTTTTGCAGGGGCTTTAGTTGGGTTTTTATGGTACAATACCTATCCGGCGCAAGTATTTATGGGCGATACCGGTAGTTTAACCATTGGGGGGATTATTGCGGTTATTGCCATTGCCGTTAGAAAAGAGTGGCTTATACCAGTGTTGTGCGGTATTTTCTTGGCAGAAAACTTGTCGGTTGTTATGCAGGTAAGCTGGTTTAAATATACAAAAAAGAAGTATGGCGAAGGTAGGCGTATTTTTAAAATGTCGCCTTTGCATCATCACTATCAGAAAATAGGATATCACGAAAGTAAAATAGTAACTCGTTTTTGGATTATTGGCATTTTGCTGGCTATCATTTCTATTGTAACGCTTAAAATCAGATAATTGGATATTGAGTTTAGAGATGAATAATAACGAAGTAATGAACTAAAAATAATGCAGCGAATTGTAATACTAGGAGGAGGAGAAAGTGGTGTTGGGACTGCGCTTTTGGCTAAAGCAAAAGGTTACGAAGTTTTTGTTTCCGATAAGGGAAAAATTAAAAATAAATATAAAAACGTTCTTTTAAATAATAAGATTGATTGGGAAGACGAGCAGCATACAGAGGCTAAAATTCTTAATGCAGATCTAGTAATGAAAAGTCCAGGAATTCCAAGTACTGTGAATATAATTGGACGATTAATAGCAGCCGGCGTTCCCGTGATTTCAGAAATTGAATTCGCATCGTATTTTACTGATGCTACAATTGTTGGAATCACTGGGAGTAATGGCAAAACAACAACGGCAAGTTTAACTCATCATATTCTTAAACAAGACCTGAATGTAGGTTTGGCAGGGAATATAGGCGATAGTTTTGCGAAGCAAGTATTGGAGTGTAACTACGCTAACTACGTGTTGGAGATTAGTAGCTTTCAGCTAGACGATATTAAAGATTTTAAACCTAAAATAGCGGTTATTACCAATATTACACCAGATCATTTAGATCGCTATAACTATAATTTTGATGAGTATATCGCTTCAAAATTTAGAATAGCCATGAATCAGACCTCAGACGATTATTTGATTTATGATGCCGATGACGATGTGTTGGTGTCTTGGTTAGCATCGCATCCCGTTCAATCCCAATTATTGCCTTTTTCGTTAGTGAAAACTATAAAAAATGGCGCCTATTTAAGTAACGAAACAATAAATATAACAATAGATAACAATCATATAAGTATGTCAACAAAAGACCTAGCGTTAGAAGGTAAGCACAATATTAAAAATGCCATGGCAGCATCTACTGTGGCGCACTTATTAAAAATAAGAAAGCAAACCATTAGAGAGAGTTTAGAAAACTTTCAGGGGGTAGAGCATAGGTTAGAGCATGTTTTAAAAATTAATAAAGTACAGTATATAAACGATTCTAAAGCTACAAATGTTAATGCAACATATTATGCTTTGGAAAGTATGACGGCTCCAACAGTTTGGATTGTTGGTGGACAAGATAAAGGGAATAATTACGAAGAATTATTTCCGTTTGTAAACGAAAAAGTTAAAGCGATTATTTGCCTAGGAGTAAATAACGACAAGTTATTAGAAAATTTTGGGAATATGGTTGATGTTATAGTGGAAACCCAATTTATGGCCGAAGCCGTAAAAATAGCTTACAAAATAGCCGAGGCAGGAGATAATGTGTTGTTGTCTCCAGCGTGTGCAAGCTTTGATTTGTTTGAGAATTACGAAGATAGAGGTAGACAATTTAAAGATGCTGTAAGAAACTTATAATGCAAGAATTTTATAAAAACTTAAAAGGAGATCGATCTATTTGGGCTATTGCTGCTTTGCTGGCAATATTCTCGTTTTTGCCCGTGTATAGCGCGTCCAGTAACTTGGCCTATATGCGCGGTAGCGGTGGTACTTTTACGTTTTTTGTAAAACATTTTATGCATTTGGTACTTGGTTTTGCTTTTATGTATGGGGTGCATAAAATACCTTATCGCTATTTTAGGGGCTTATCTATAGTTATGATTCCTTTTGTGGTGGGCTTGTTAATAATTACCATGTTTCAAGGTACCACAATAGAAGGAGCAAATGCCAGCAGATGGATACAGATACCGCTAGTTAACATGTCGTTTCAGACGTCAACTTTGGCTTCGGTAGTGCTTATGGTATATGTGGCTAGATACATGTCTAAAATGGCCGATAAAAAAATATCGTTCCAAGAGTCAATTTTACCACTTTGGATGCCTGTTTTTACAGTACTTATTTTAATTTTGCCGGCTAATTTTTCTACGACGGCTATCATTTTCCTAACCGTATTGGTTTTAGTGTTTTTAGGAGGATATCCATTAAAGTATCTTATGCTTATTGTAGGCGCTGGTGTGGTGGGCTTGGCCATGTTTATATTGGTGGCAAAGGCATTTCCAGATGCAATGCCAAACCGTGTAGATACTTGGATGAGTCGTATCGAGAATTTTTCGAATGGAGAAGATACCGAAGAAGATTATCAAATAGAAAAAGCTAAAATAGCCATTGCCTCTGGAGGTATTCAAGGCATGGGGCCAGGAAAAAGTATTCAGAAAAACTTTTTGCCGCAGTCGTCATCCGATTTTATTTATGCGATAATTATCGAAGAATACGGGTTAATAGGTGGCGTGTTTTTATTGGTTATTTATATGTGGTTTTTAGTGCGCATTGTAATTGTGGCGCATAAGGCAGAGTCTATTTTTGGTATGTTGGTCGTTTTAGGGGTTGGCTTGCCAATAGTTATTCAAGCCCTAATAAATATGGCTGTGGCAGTAGAGCTGTTTCCGGTAACGGGGCAAACATTGCCATTAATTAGTAGTGGAGGAACCTCTATTTGGATGACATGTCTGGCCATAGGTATTATATTAAGTGTAAGTGCTAAGCAGGATGTTGTAGCAGAACGTATAGAAAAAGAAAAGGAAGAAGATAATCCGTTAGAGATTTTATCTGAAGCAATGTAATGAGTAAAAATTATCGAATCATATTATCAGGTGGTGGTACAGGGGGGCATATTTACCCTGCAATTGCAATTGCTAACGAGTTGAAGCAACGCTACCCTGATGCTGAATTTCTTTTTGTAGGCGCAAAAGATAGAATGGAGATGGAGAAAGTACCGCAAGCTGGTTTCGATATTGAAGGCTTATGGATTTCGGGAATTCAGCGTGAATTAACACTTAAAAATTTAATGTTTCCGTTCAAGCTTATCAATAGCTTATATAACGCAAGCAGAATTATAAAACAGTTTAAGCCAGATGTTGTTATTGGTACAGGTGGTTTTGCGAGTGGTCCTTTGTTGCGAATGGCGGCAAGTAAACGCATTCCTGCTTTAATTCAGGAACAAAATTCGTTTCCAGGTATAACCAATAAAATGTTGGGCAGCAAGGTTCAGAAAATATGTGTGGCTTACGATGGGCTAGAACGTTTTTTTCCGAAAGAAAAAATTATAAAAACAGGAAATCCAATACGGCAAAGTTTGTTAACGGTACATACTAAAAAAGAAGAAGCAAAGGCCTTTTTTAAGTTGGTGCCCGATAAAAAAACCTTATTGGTAATAGGAGGGAGTCTAGGTGCTAGGCGTATAAATGAATTGATAGAGAAAGAACTAGATTACCTTCAAATGCAAAACATTCAGGTTATTTGGCAATGTGGCAAGTTGTACTATAAGACCTATAAAATTTATAGTAATACAAAAAATGTGCAAGTGCACGAATATATAAATAACATGGATTTGGCTTATGCGGCAGCCGATTTTATTATATCGCGGGCAGGAGCAAGTTCGGTGTCAGAATTATGTATCGTGGGCAAACCGGTTATTTTTATTCCGTCGCCTAATGTTGCCGAAGACCATCAAACTAAAAATGCGATGGCGATAGTAAATCAGCATGCCGCCGTATTAATACAGGAAGCCGATTTGGATGTAGATTTCGAGAATAAATTTTCTCAGTTAATGGCGTCAAAAGAAAAACAAGACGAATTAAGTAAAAACATTAAAGCATTAGCCTTGGTTAATGCTACTAAAGATATAGCAGACGAAGTAGAAAAGTTATTGCGTAAATAATGAATTTAAACAGCATACATAACGTTTATTTTATTGGTATTGGCGGTATTGGCATGAGCGCTTTAGCGCGGTATTTCCAAGCTAATAACAAATGTGTTGCTGGGTACGATAAAACCGCTTCCGAGGTTACCGAGGCATTGCAAGCCTTGGGGATCGCTATACATTTTGAAGACAAAGTTTCTAAAATAGAGTCAGCATTTTTAAACGCCCAAAATACGTTGGTGGTGTATACACCTGCTGTGCCTAAAGATCATAAAGAGTTACAGTACTTTAAAAGCAATCCCGATTTTAAAGTTTTAAAGCGGTCGGAAGTGTTAGGCTTAATTACAGAACACACCTTTTGTTTGGCTGTTGCTGGTACGCATGGAAAAACCACAACCACTAGTATTTTAGGGCATTTATTGTACGAATGTAATGTGCCGGTAACGGCATTTCTTGGTGGTATTAGCGAAAATTACAACTCCAATTACATTGCAAGGGGAACAGAAGTTTCGGTAGTGGAAGCTGATGAATTCGATAGGTCGTTTTTAACCTTGTCGCCAGACTTGGCTTGTATTACCTCTATGGATGCCGATCATTTAGATATTTATGGTAAAGCTGAAGCATTGCAGGAATCGTTTGTAGACTTTTCTAAAAAAGTGAAGCAAAACGGAAAGCTGTTTGTGAAAAACGGATTGCCAATACAAGGAATTACGTATGGTTTAGAAGACGATTCGGACTATACCGCATACAATATTACTATTCAGAACGGAAGTTATGTGTTTGATGTTAAAACTCCAACAACCGTTATTAAAAATTTGCAATTTAACCTACCCGGTAGACATAATTTGTCGAATGCATTAATAGCCTTGGCGATGGCTGTAGAGTATGGTTGCCCTCACCAGCAGCTCGCCAAAGCTTTAGCATTGTATACAGGGGTTAAAAGGCGCTTTACGTATCAAATCAAAACCGAAGACTTGGTGTATATAGACGACTATGCGCATCATCCGGAAGAGATTCATGCGGTGTATCAGGCGGTTAAAGAAATGTATCCTAACAAGCATATATTGGCGGTATTTCAGCCACATTTGTACAGTCGAACCCAAGATTTTGCAAACGAGTTTGCCGAGCGCTTATCGGCTTTCGATTCGGTGTATTTATTAGATATCTATCCTGCGCGGGAACTGCCTATAGCAGGGGTGTCGTCGGAATGGTTGTTGAGTAAAATTAATAACCCCAACAAACAATTGGTGAGTAAGGCCAATTTGGTTTCAAAAATAAAATCTAGTCCTGCGCAAGTGGTATTAACCTTGGGAGCTGGAGATATAGGAGCAGAAGTTAAACATATAAAACAGGCATTACATGGCATTTAAAGTACAATGGGCTTATGTTAAAATGGTTGCTTTATTAGCGCTTATCGTGTTCCTGTTTGCTTTTGCAACGGTTAGAAATAACGATAGAAAAGTGTCGGCGCCAGAAATTAGCTTTTTGGGAGATAACAATCTGTTTATCACGCAAGAAACTGTTAGTAAGTTGTTAATACAAAAAACTGTAGACACTTCGAATTTGATTAAAGAAACTTTAGATTTGAATGCCTTAGAGTTTGCCCTGAATTCTAACCCAATGATAAAATCTGCCGAAGTGTTTGTCGATATTAACGGCGAACTGAATGCAGAAATAGAACAAAAAAAACCTATTGCGAGAATTCGCACTACAACATCTTATTATTTAGATGATGAAGGTGGAGCCATGCCATTATCGTCTAACTATACAGCTCGAGTACCTTTTGTTGTGGGACATGTAGATGAAAATAATTTGAGTAACGTTTTTAAAATTGCTCAGAAAGTTTATAATGACACCTTTTTAAAGCAGCATGTTGTAGAAATTCATCAGAACGACAATAACACGATTTCTTTAAAATTAAGACAACACCATTTTAGCGTGTATTTAGGAAATTTAAATCAGTTAGATAAAAAAGTTAATAATTTAAAAGTGTTTTATAAAAAGGCGTTGAAAGACGGTACACTTAACAATTACAGTAACATAAATTTGCAATTCGACAACCAAGTGGTGTGCACCAAAAACTAAACTATGGAACATAATATAGCAGTTGGATTAGACATTGGAACCACAAAAATTGTGGCCATGATTGGTCGTAAAAACGATTACGGGAAATTAGAAATTTTGGGCATTGGTCGCTCAAAAAGTTTAGGTGTACATCGTGGTGTGGTGAGTAACATTACACAAACCATTCAATCTATCCAGCAAGCTGTTCAAGAGGCAGAAGCTTCTGCAGGTATTAAAATAGAGGGCGTAACTGTTGGTATAGCAGGGCAACATATAAGAAGTTTACAACATAGCGATTATATTACCAGACCTAATTCCGAAACGGTTATCGACGAAACAGATATCGATAAATTAATCAATCAGGTACATAAACTGGTAATGCTTCCTGGCGAAGAAATTATACATGTATTGCCTCAAGAGTATAAAATAGATGGGCAGGCAGAAATTAAAGAACCTATAGGTATGCATGGCGGCCGATTAGAGGCTAACTTTCATGTGGTTGTAGGGCAGGTGTCGTCTATACGAAATATAGGAAGATGTATAAAAAGCTCCGATTTGGAACTGGAGCGTTTAACCTTAGAGCCATTAGCATCAGCCAATGCAGTTTTAAGTCAGGAAGAAAAAGAAGCAGGAGTAGCTTTAATAGATATAGGTGGAGGAACCACAGATTTAGCCGTGTTTAAAGACGGTATTATTCGTCATACAGCTGTTATTCCTTTTGGTGGAAATGTCATAACCGAAGACATAAAAGAAGGATGTTCTATTATAGAAAAGCAGGCAGAGTTGCTTAAAATTAAATTTGGTTCGGCTTGGCCTGGCGAAAATAAAGACAACGAAATTGTATCTATTCCAGGATTAAGAGGTCGCGAGCCTAAAGAAATTACACTCAAAAACTTGTCTAAAATCATTCATGCACGTGTTGTAGAGATTATAGAGCAAGTGTTTTTAGAGATAAAGAATTACGGTCACGAAGAACAAAAAAAGAAACTTATTGCAGGTATTGTGTTAACAGGTGGTGGCGCACAATTAAAACACCTAAAGCAATTGGTAGAGTATATAACAGGGATGGACACTCGTATTGGGTACCCTAACGAGCATTTAGCAGGCGATAGTAACGAAGATATTACCAGTCCGTTATATGCTACCAGTGTAGGTTTGGTTTTAGATGGGTTAAAACACCAAGAGCGCAAACAACGCGATATAGAAATTGAAGAAAAAGCAGCAGAGCAAATTGTAGAAGACGATATCGAGGAAGCGCCTAAGCAACAAGAACCACCGCAAGAGCAACCCGTGGTAAAAAAGGAACGCCGTAATTTTCTAGATAAGTTTACCGATAAAATTAAGGACTTTCTAGATAACGCAGAATAAAAGCACACAAAGTCATCCTAAAAAAGGGATAGGCGTAACAAAAAAGAATCAATACTAAAGTAAAGAAATAAACCAGTAAAAAAGAATTTATGAGCAGCAACAAAGAATTCGCAAGTATCTCATTTGACTTACCAAAGAACCAATCAAATGTCATTAAAGTTATTGGTGTTGGTGGTGGTGGTAGCAATGCCATCAATCACATGTTCCAACAAGGCATCAAAGGTGTAGATTTTGTAATCTGTAATACCGATGCGCAAGCCCTACAAAATAGTGGCGTGCCTAACAAAATCCAATTAGGTCTCGATCTAACAGAAGGTTTAGGTGCTGGTGCCAACCCAGAAATAGGGGAGCAATCGGCTGTAGAAAGCTACGAAGACATTAAACGCATGCTAGATACCAATACAAAAATGGTATTTATTACTGCTGGTATGGGAGGTGGAACAGGTACAGGAGCCGCTCCTATTATTGCTAAAATGGCTAAAGATTTAGATATTTTAACAGTAGGAATTGTTACCATGCCGTTTCAGTTTGAAGGTAAAATGCGTAATGAACAAGCTCAAAAAGGTATTGAAAAACTTAGAAGTGTAGTAGATTCTTTAATTGTAATTAATAATAATAAACTTCGCGAAGTTTACGGAAATTTAGGCTTTAAAGCTGGATTCTCTAAGGCAGACGAAGTGTTATCCACAGCTGCTCGTGGTATTGCCGAGGTAATTACCCACCACTACACACAAAACATCGATTTACGCGATGCTAAAACCGTATTAAGTAATAGTGGTTCTGCTATAATGGGGTCTTCGGTTGCATCTGGACAAAATAGAGCGAAAGATGCCATAATGAAAGCCTTAGATTCGCCTTTACTTAACGATAACAAAATTTCTGGAGCTAAAAACGTATTGTTGCTTATCGTTTCTGGAGCTCAAGAAATTACTATCGATGAGATTGGAGAAATTAACGACCACATTCAAAATGAAGCTGGACACGGTGCAAACATTATTATGGGGGTTGGCGAAGACGATTCGTTAGAAGAATCTATCGCGGTAACCATTATAGCAACGGGTTTTAATTTAGATCAGCAGGACGAAATTTCTAATACCGAAGCTAAAAAAGTGGTACACTCGTTAGAAGACGAGCAAAATTTAGAAAAGCAAGAGTCTAATAAAATAGAGCGCGAACCAGCTATTATAACACCAAATATCGAGCTTAAAAAAGAAGAGCCACCAAAAGTGGTTAGACATACTTTAGATTTAAACGATCTAGAAGAATTCGAAACTCAGCCGCAATTACCAAAAAAGGAAGCGACTAAGCCGTCGTCGAATGTTTCAGATTTGGTACCGACAACCGAAGCCATTAAAAATATTGAAGTCGATTACGAAGATTTATCTCATGTAGATGTTAACGATTTTGTGTTTACCGAGGTTAAAAATCATCAGGTAGAAGAGCCAACCGAAACGTTTGATATTGAAGAAGAGAAGCAAATCACCTTAACTTTCGATATGCCATTATCTAAAGGTTCTGCAGATACTGATGCTAATGAAAAAGTGGTTAAGCACAATCTAGAAGAAGAAAGCGACCATGTTAAAAATATCGCAGTTAACGATTATGTAGAACTTGTAAATGTTACCGAAGCTACCGAAAAAGGGGAAGTACGTTACGTGTTAGATGATTATTCTGAGCCAGAAAGTGAAATTACAAGAAAACCAGTTCAGAAACCGGTAGAAGATAAAGCGCTTAATGAGTTTGATCAAAACATTAGTTTCGTTAAAAAAGAAGCGAAGCAAGAGCGTCCGGTACAGGATAATAAAGTAGAAGAGGTCGATCCTATGCATAGTCCTATTTCGGACATGTTGAAGGAGCGTGCCGAAGAGCGCCGTCGTAAAATGAAGGATTTCAACTATAAATTCAATACCTCGAAAATTGATGAAATAGAAAAAATCCCAGCATATAAACGTCAGGGTGTAGATTTAAATGAAACGCAGCATTCATCTGAAACTAACATGTCTAAAACCAGTTTAGGAGTAGACGATAATAATGATATTCAGTTAAGAAGTAATAATTCGTTTTTACACGATAATGTAGACTAGATTAATAGCAATTTTAGTTAATTTTAAACCCAAAAATCTCTAAGTGTTTTTGGGTTTTTCTTATTATATTCGCATCAAAATTAGAATATGGGTTTACAGCAAGATATCATGACGGCTATGAAAGCTGCTATGAAAGAAAAGGATCAAACAGCATTAGCTGCATTACGAGCAATAAAATCGGAATTATTGTTAGCGCAAACAGAGTCTGGTTCTTCGGCAGAAATAACTTCAGAGCAAGAAATAAAAATATTATCAAAATTGGTAAAACAGCGTAAGGATAGTGCTGCTATTTTTACAGAGCAAAATAGAACAGATTTGGCCGAGCCTGAATTGGCACAAGCCGAAGTGATAAGTCAGTTTTTACCAGAGCAATTAACTGAGGCTGAAATAGAGCAAGTTGTAAAAGCGACAATTACTAAGATTGGTGCAGAAGGCATGAAAGATATGGGTAAAGTAATGGGAGCGGTTAATAAGGAATTAGCTGGTAAAGCCGATGGCAAAACCATTGCAGACCTTGTTAAAAAGAGTTTAGCATAAAATTAAAATCGGGCTTGCGTACCTGCCTGCCAATAAGGTAGGGTTTAACTGGAAAGAAAATCTGGTTTCAGGCGCAAAATCAAATTACAGATTAAAACGGCTGCGTAGTTCAACTGGATAGAATATCAGATTTCGGCTCTGAGGGTTGGGGGTTCGAATCCCTCCGCGGTCACTAAATAAAAACCTTAATTATTTGTTTTTCAAATAGTTGAGGTTTTTTTATTCTTTAATATTCTCTGTAATGGTACAATATGTGGTACAATTATGATTTGAAACTCACTATTCTTACACTCAAATTATGACTATCAAAAAATCTTTAACTTTCTAATACACGTGTGATCGAAGCAATGTTTTTAATCAATTCTAAGAAGTCGGTTTATTATTTCCTTATGTTTATTTGATAGGAGTTACGCTCTAAATACTATTCAGGGCTATTTTTAAGGCTGTAAAGGAGGTTAAGTTAATGATAGGGTTCTTTGGTCTAGACCTTGACTATATTTGTACACATGGTAAAGGTATAAGGGCTATATGTTATTGTATGTGTAGTGATACACAGTATAAAAGAAAGTACCTCAGAATAGGAAAGTCAAAATTTAAAGGGCACGGGGTATATTTAGATGTTACTAATCATGAATTTTTGACTTTTTAAAACTGTGCTGCTGTTATTAAAATAGGTTAATCTTGCCTACAGGAATAAACTCTCCATTTTCTTTTATATAAAGTACCTTTTGTTTATCGCTGTCCTTCGACTCAAATAAATCCAAAACCTCAACATCTAAAACCGTTGCTATACGTTGCAAAGTTTCTAAAGTTGGATTCCCGTTAATAAGTTTGTTTAGTCCTATTGGGGTAATGTTTAACTCGTTTGCTAGGTCTTTTTGAGTTTTTCCCTGATGCTTAAGTAATTCTTTAATTTTTAACATGATTAACTTTTTGTCAAAATTAACCATAAATGTTTAATATGCAAATGTAAATTAAACAAATAAGTATTATTTTATTTGTTTTGTATTGTATTTATATGTTATATTTGCAATGAATAGTTATACACCTAAGTATAATTTAAACTTTAAATATATGGTACTTTCAGAAAAACAAATTCCAGAACAAATTAACCTTATTAAATCTTATCCATTTGATTATTTAGTTTTAGAGACTAAAAACCTAAGATCTCATTTCAGCAACTTTCATTTTAGTATGTCAATAGAAGTATTAGGACTTATTAACTCTGTAGGATATTTGAACAAATTATTCTTTGATTTAGGGAGCCCCAATAAATTGGATCCAGAAGTTCTTTATAAAGTTATAGACTTTATTTTGCGAGGGAGTGAATTCACAAAAGAAGACCTTAAGAAATATTTTAAACTTACTAAAGAAATTGAATACTGCTACTGTTCCTTGTGGAATTTCTCAGATATTATGAATGAATTACCTTTTGAAATTGAACTTGAATTATTTGGAGTTACTCATAGTACTTTCATAAATAAGTTAGACTATGAACAACGATGTGTATTAACGGAAGATTACGGCATTTTACAAAGCGAGTTTTTCAAGAGTAAAGAAATGACTTTTGAAATGTTCTCTGTTAAAGTAGAATCACTCATATCTGAAACCTTTAAATCCGATATAGATTAGTTTGACCATTATAAAGGATAAACAAACTTTAATTAAGTATAGACTAGGTTTAGTTCTATTTTAGAAAGGCAAAGGGAGGGGTTAACCTCCCTTTTTTATTCATAGTTAATCAAAGTTTTCGTCAAAGTCTCCGTCAAAGTCTCCGTATTCTGTGTTTCCGCTGCCTCTGGTATCTTGTATTGATTCTAATTGCAATTCTAATGTCATAACACATTGATACAATTTTAGTTCGGCAGACCGAACAAAAGCCCAACCTAAAGAACTTTTTATTTTGTCTAAAGGGTTGAAGTTTTTTAGGTCTGTACAGCCTAGAATTACATTAATAGGCTCTTGATTAATAGCAGGAACTTTAGTTGTAAAATTTGTGTCTACACCATTCATGCTGCCGTTTAAAAATATTCGACCGTATTTCCATAACTTGTCGTGTAGATAAGCCCAAGATAAAGAGTTGTTAATTGTAATACCTGTATCTAGAATTGGGTTCACTTGAATTGTTTTAAAGGTTAATAAGTCTCTATAGCCATTTGAAATGTTACTATCGTTGTAAATTTTTCTTAGAGAACCTGAGCTTTCACATGCAACAAGTGTAAAGCCATCTAAAGACACTTTGTCTTCTCCTTTTATCTGGTCTGAAATGATATGCATGATATCGGTTGTAATATTGCTCACATCGATTGGCTTTGATTTTGTGTTATCTTCTAAACATTCTGAGTTATAAACAATGTCAGTTCCTACAAAATCTAAATTTTCAGACTCCATAAAAGAAAATTCTTCGTATTTGTACCAGTCAGTAGTGTTATAAGAATATTTTTTCGTGCCTCTTAAGTGATTTGAGTACTTTGATGAGGTTAGATCAAGTCCTAGGTTATTTATAAACCAACTTACATGCTCAATTATAAATTCTCCACTCTCTATCTTATATCCTAAATTAAATGTGTTTAAGATATCGCTAAATAATTCTGGAAAACTAATTTCTGCTTTTGTAGAAGGATTCCTGTAATTAGGATACATGCGTTTTACATCGGACTTTTGATGTAGTATTAAATTTGTCCATAAATTTGTTTCGCCTGTTACGTAATTGATGCTGGTTTGATTCTTTGGATTCCATTGAAAGAAATCTGAAACCACTGTTAATCCGGGGCAATAATCATTTATAAAGGCCTGAATAACGTCTAATAGTTTAAAACCGTTTACAAAGAAATATCGAGGACCAATAGGAACGCTTGTTTTTAAATTAGCATAATAACATTGATTTGATCCACCTGTTTGAAAATGTTTATCTCCAATAAGAACAGGCTCGAAAGATTCATTTTCAGAACTATATACCCTGTAATATTTATCTACATAAAGAGTTTCATTGTCTACCGTGAATATATGCTGTACACAGTTTTCAAGTAAAATCCAATCGTCTGTTGTTGGCTGTCCACAAGGCACCCACATTTCTTCCCTTGCATATAGTTTAAAATCTACTCTAACATTAGATGCGTCTACAGTTTTTTCATGCATTAGTGTCCATCCTGTGAGTTCTAATTCTTCTGTAGTTCCAAATTCTTTACAATCTAAACAATCATCCTTGTTATTGCATGTTAATGTATTTAGAAAATAACTTGGACAGTCTGTGGCATATAGGGGGAGATTATAATCGTATAAATTTTTAGACTTATCGTTTTCAATACATTTATACGGGCTTGAATTCTTAACCTTAAAAGAAACGGTGCACCTTTCTAAATCCCAAACTCCCGAACTCATAGCAAATATACCCTCAAATCTAACGGTTTCTTGTCCACCACAAGTCATGTAAACTCTAAAGGTTTGCAGTTCGCATCTAGTGTCCGACTTTTCTAAATTGTAGAAGTATTTATAATCATTTCCTATTAGAACGATATCTTTAATTTCTTCTTCATAATCAAATCGCCTTTCATCTGATTTTGTGAATTGGATAGATAAATTTCTTCCTGAATTAGGGGTGATATCGAATGTATCTAAGGCGTTCTCTATTTCAAATCTCCACTTCATTCTTCAGTAGTTTTTTTAGGGTATTTTTTTATTGTCTGTCCTTTTTTAACAAAGTAGAATTCTTTAGTTTCCCAAGAGGTAGTGGTGTTGTCTCGTTCGTTTTTATAACCATCGAACTCACTTTTAAAAGCATCTTTGAACTCTTTAAGCTCTTTTAAAACACCATCGTTTTTACTTGAGGCTTGCTCTTTTGCCTGCGCTGCCTGTACCGTAACACGGTTAATGTGCCTAACTACTTGGGTAGTTTGTTTGCCTACTTCTGGCACACCGTATTTTTGTTTTAAAAATTCTTCTAGATTGCCGCGACCTTGCGAATCTGCAATTAAGGCGTCTAGAATATCGCTATACCTGCCTTGTTGCCTTCTATTTGTAACATAAAGTTTTTCTCCATCTTCAAACTCTGCCACCTTACGGCCACTTTTGGAATCGTACAAACCGAAACCGCCCTGCTCGTGGCGAGGACCATTTAAAGTAAGTGCCCCCTCTTTTAAACCTTGCCTAAAGCTTTGTGCTTGTTGTGCTTGAGATTTAAACTGTGCAAACAAGGCAAACATAGACGCTATATAACCTGCGGCCAATAATATTCCTGCAAAAGGGATTCCTGAATAGGCTTTTAATATCTCTGTTCCGGCTGTTATTAAGTTTGATGTTTGCTGTGCGGCATTGGCTAAAAGTTCTGCCTTTGCTAACTTGTTTTTACGTTCTTGGGCTTTTTTAAGTTCTTCTTCTTCCTGGCGTTTTAAATCCTTTAAATCTTGAAGCTCCTTTTTTCTTAATTCATAATTATTAGCATAGCCTTCATCGTACAAATCCTTTTCTTTCTGAACTTGATTTTCTACTTCGCTAATTGTATCATTGATGAGGTTTACTCTTTCCTGATGATATTCTACTTCTGCTTGTAACGATGATTCTAATGCTCTATATGAGGTTTCAATCGAGGTGGTTAGGCTGTCTGAAAATGCCTTTAAAGCTTCTTTGTTCTTTATCCCGTCTAACCCCAAGGCTTTTCCAAGTTGCTCACTAAAAGACCTTATAGAAGCAGTCCATTTACTAAGCCCTTTTGAAAATGTTTCCTTTTTAGTTGCTTCCCCTATATCTTTGATTTCTATACCTACCTTTTTAAGTGCTTCTACAATCTTTAAAATATCAGTGGTTACTTCTGGACTAAATACCTGTTTTAATTTTGCAGAAATATTATTCAATTCTAATTCTGAATCAACTTCCTGCAAATCTGCTATCAATTGTTCAAAAAGAGATTGATCTTCGAACTTCAAACTATCTCTATAAACTTTGAGTTGCTTTTCTAAAAAGTCTTTCTCATTTGCTAATAGTTGAATTGATTTTAACTTTTCATTGTTAATGATTTCACGTGAGTTTAATTGATAAATTTTGAGGATTGAATCTGCTATTTCTTTTTCTCTTTTAATACGCTCTAAGCCTGTATTTATATCAAAGTTTGTGATTTCTTGCTGTTCAATATTTGTGATGGCTTTGAGCTTGTTTTTTATATCCAATTTATCCGCGTAATCTTCCGTTTCGGCTAATTGTTTACCTAGTTCCTCCCTTATCTTACTCCATTTTCTGCCTATTGCTATCCTTTCGGTTCTTGCCTCTTGATTATAGACCTCGTTAATTGCGGAAATGGCATTAAACCTACTCTCCTCGAACTGTTTATTGTACTTTTCGTCTATCTCGTTAGTATCTTTCCGTAACTGCTCGTATGCCGTGCCCGTTTCTTTGTTGTAGATTTCGTCGTACTTTTTACGAATAATCAATTTTTGTTCTTCGGTTGCATTTAAATTATCTATCTGTTTTAAATACGCTGCTTTTTCTTCTTCCAACTGGGCGTTTAAGGCTGCTTTTTCGCGCTCGCGATTGCTTTCGATTCCTTGTTGTTGTAATTGCTTTCCTTTATCTACTAAACTTGCTAATAGTGATTCATATTTTGTTACTGTGTCACCTAAAGTTTTTGTCGATTCGCTTCCAGTAATACCTAATTCTTTTGCTAATTCAAGACTTTCTTTTTTAACCTCATCGGCTATTTTTCGGTATCTTTCCGCTGCCTGTTCTGCTATTTGGGCTGCTTCCTCATTTTCTTTTTTTGCATATTCATTTGGCGTCTTATCTCCAAATATAGATTTTACATAGTCAAACGGTGAAGCCTCAACTTCATTTCTTAATTTTAAAGCTTCTTGTATTTTGTTTATCTGCAAAAGAGTTGCTGCTTCTGCTTTTGCTTTTAATTGAAGATATTTAATGTATTTATCTCCGTTAGTAATAAGGCGTTCTTCTAGTTCAATATAATTTTTAACGGCTCCTAATGTGTTTCCAAATTCTTTGTTATAGTCTTTGACTGCTTCTTTTTGTTGATCTAATGTTGCGCTACCTCTTTCAACGGCACTAATCATTACTTTTAACTTTGCTACTTGTTCGGTATAAATGGAATTAGTTTCCTTATTCAAGGTGTTAATTTCTTCTGTCTCCTCGTTAACTATCCCCATCCATTTAGCGATATCTTCCCAATACACAACAATAGCAGCCAAAGCACCAATCAATAAGCCGACTCCTAAAAGTTTACTTGCTGCCAATAGGCGAGAGGTGGCTTTTGCTGAGGTGTCTACTGCTATAGAATATTGTTTTTGAATTAGTGTTAACCCTTTATAGGCTAGAGTGTCTTTCTTGGCTAATTCTATTTGTACGGCTTGCAGTCCGTTTAATAGGGCTATAGCACCGTTAAGCTTTATTAATGTTTGTTCTAATTCTTCCTCTTGTTCTCCAAATAATGCTGCTGCTCCTTCAGCGGCACTAAATGCACCAACTAAACCACTTACGGCACCAAGTAAGTGATCTAAATTCGAGGTGTGAGAAGATGCACGGTTTAATTCTTGGTTTGTGTCTCTGATTACCTCATTGTATTGTGCAGCTTTATCACGAAGTTCTTCCCATCTTGCAGAACCACGTTTACCTTCTAATTCCAGCTCTATTAACTCATCTTTTACCCGTCTTAATTGGGTTTCTAGACTTACGTTTTCTTTAGCGACACTTTTTATTTGTGCTTTGTAATCTTCGAGCGCGACTTTTTCTTCGATTAATGCTTTCTTAGCGGCTTCTCTTTCTTGTATTAGTTCTGCTTGAAATTTACCCGGAGCCGTGTTTTTAATCTGGTCATTGACCGATTTAATGTAGTCTTCTGTGGATTTTATATTTAGTTTGGTCTCCTCGATTTTAGAACTAATAGAATCAAAACTATTGACTGTGTTATTAGAGGCCGTTTTTAACTTACTGTCAAAAAACTCAATTAAGGTATTGAGTACTTCAAAATCGTTAGAAGCTTCTTTTAGGTTCTTTGTTAATAAATCTAAATCTTCTAAACTTAGGTCTAAGTTCTTTAAATTTTGTAGGTTGTTTTCAATTAATGAAAGAGAGGAGTTGAATTCTTTTAACTGTTCGTCATTGAAGGATTGCTTATTTGCTTCGTTTAATGATTGTATTTGTTTTTCAAGTATAACGGCTGCTTTTGCTTCCTCTGTTAATTGTTTGGTGTTTTTTTTAAGGGCTTGATTTACCTTTTCATAGTCTTTTACTGTATTGGTTGTATAGTCGTTCATAGCCTTTTCTCCTTTGGCTATTTCTTTATTGTGTTTTTCCCAATATCCAGAAAGGTCTTGAAGGTCGTCTTTTAACCCAGAAAGGTCTGCTGCTACCTTAAATAGTATTTCATCACTTGCCATAACGGTACGTTTTAATTTATAAATTCTTAAATACCGTTATTGTTGAGCCGCGGTTTGCTCCTGTAACAAAGTTAATTATTTTACCAATCCTTAGTTTCTTCAAACATGGATTCTATTTTTTTATTTACGGAGTTTTCTATAGCAACCTTTTTACCTATAGCAGCAAGATTGCTTATATATTCACCATTTCTAGTGAAGTACTGGTCTGGTTCTACTAAATACGTTTGCCCATCAGAGCCTACAGAATAAACAGAGGTTACATTTACCCTTATTTTATAATCTTTGAATTCAATTTCTAATTCAGGAATAATTACATATTCATACTCTCGTTTTTTACCTTTTTTTGTTTCCCAAGAGTATGTTGTGTTATCTAAATACTTGAATTTAATGTATTCATTTTCAACTTCTGAAACGATACAGTTTTTTAGAATATCACAATTGTTAACTACGTTTAGTTTTACCTTTTTGTAAGATTCTTGTTTTGTTGAGGTGACCTCCTGAACAAATGTATTATAGCCTTCCTTGGTTATGGTAAAACTATCCTGAGAATAAACACTAAGAGTTATAAATAAGCACAGTAAAAAAGCCTTCATAGTTTTAAAAAATGGTTTATTAAAGTTAACAAAATTCGAGTCTTTAAACCTCATCATTACCATTGAATTCCTGTATGATAATCTTACGTTTACCCATAACGGATGATATAGGTTTATTTCCTGAAGTAACATCTACTGATTGTTTGGCCTTACCGTCAATAGTTTCTAATATTATTTGTAAGGCTTTTAAACTGTCAGAACCTTTTTTACTCATTGCCCAATCGTTTAATTTCATTGCAAGTTGCATTTCTGTAGCGATTTTAATCCTTACCGATCCATTGTCTTCTATTTTGATAACATTTTCAGGCTGGATTATCATTTCTCCATTGGATTCTAAGAGTTCTATCATTTGATTTTTTATAGACGGTTTACGCCCTCCCTTATTCGTGTCCTCTGGTCTTTTATCAAAACCATTTGTGTTTACTTTATCTCCGAAATTATCTATCATATTTGAGTGTTATTAGAGTGTTTAGTCTGTTAAACTTATTAATTTCAATTTAAATTTTTCTGAGAGCCTTTTATCTAGGTTGTAAAGGAATTCTATTAAATAGTTATTAATCATTGATATTTTTGAGAATCCAAAAGTTATCATACTTCCTTCATGTCCAGAGTAAATCGGAAATTCCTTTGTAAATTCTTTTGTAATTATGCCTCTATTATGAACTATTAAATTTCTTTGTTTTATCAATTGATTGAACTCTTTTTTGTCTTCAATAGTTTCAAATAATTCAATGTTCAGTCTGGACTTGAAATATTTCTCTATGTCATTAACACCTCCATAAAATAATTGAGAAATCTTTTTCTCTACTAAATCTTCTATTAGATCATCCATGTTATCAAAAGAGAGGATATAATCTAAGGGTTCCGTGTCTCTAGATTTTAATATTTTTGGGTTGATTCTAACAATTTCAGATAGCACTTCTTTAAAATAGCATAAACAACTATCTACTAACCTAGAATAGGCCATTTGCCCAAATATATCTTCATACAACCCAACGTCAAAGAGAGCCTCACTATCACTCTTTTCTAAGAATTCGGCCAATATGTTAATTTCGCTTTTACTGGCTTGGGCTGCCTTTCTAAGAGCTTTTTCTAAATTCAATTTTAGATTTTCTTTTTCTGGATGTTCAGCAAATGTTAAGAACATTATCAGAAATTCGGTCATTCCTGAATTTTGTAGAAATGTAGAGTAGGATAGAGTGGCTTTTTTTGTCATAATTAAAAACTGATTTACAGTAAATTTATAAAAGCAGTCGCAAAAAAGAATTTAATAAGTTCTTTTTTAGGAACAAGTAAATTAAATTTCTGTTTTTAAATTCGAGTATTTGTCTAACTGCCTACCACCTTCAAAAACTACCAACCTTAATAAATCATGTGTTTCTGTTTCATAGATTACCTCAACAAAGAATTTGTCTACAGCATAACAAAGAAGGGATTCGTGGTCCTTTTGTAGTTGCCCGACTAATTGCCCCAATGTACTAATGGTATTCATTTTTTTTCCAAATTCTAAATTACCGAATTCTGTTTTTGTCATTTTATTAGAGTTTAAGTGATGTTGAAAAGTCGCATTTGATTTTCTGAATAAAGTCCTTTCTGTCTCCTGTTCTGGTTACTGTGTGCGTTTCTTATGTTATGAGCAATTTCTTTTATTTGAGTTTCATAGTCTGAGTTTATCCAATTCTTAGAAAGAAACTTACTTTTTATCATTTCAAATATTTCTTTATCATACTTGTGATAAAACCTCAACCCTGTATGACTTAATTTATCACTCTTTTTTTGCATCGAAATGTCAAGGCCAGTAACTAAACAAGTTCTAGGACTGTCTTTGTTTGTGCAGGCTATGCACTCTATAAATGGTGCATAGTTAGGATTTAAAAGTGGTGCATAGTTAGGGTGTTTTTCTTCTATTAAAAACCAATCCCACTGTTTACGCATGATTTCAAGGATTTTTCCTATTAGGTTTGAACCGTATTTTTTTGACAACTTATTTAAGTCCTCTTTTTTATCATTGTACTTATCATAAGAGCAATTTTCAAGCTTACAATCTTCAATTAAAGCTCTCCAATACTTGTCGCTTTTGTAGTTGTTTAGTTTCTCTTGAATTCTTTTTGAAGGTGGTGCTATTATAGTGTAATCATAAATAATTAAGTGCTTAAACTTCTCAATGTGTTTCTCACTTATTTTTTTCCAATTATCAATATTAAGCAAGTCTCCTACTGTCTTTATCCCTATGCGTTTTAGCACTCTTGTTTTCTTTATTTGCCATTCTGTTCTTAGTATATTGTCTTCAGAATATTTAGGGCAATCATGGGATTTACTGTAGAACTTTAAACGGTTATCATTTGCAGGACTGCCCGAAATTTTAGAAGTCTTAATGTGTGGAGGATTAAAACTAAATTCCTTCCGTTGTTCACAAAAAGTATATTGTACTACCTCGGTAATATCAAAGGGTATTGATAAATTTAAACCAAACTCAGGAGGGTTTAATTCTAACTTAAATAGGTCTACGTTAAATAGACTAGCGAACTCTAGTAAAAAATGTTTCGCCTTTGTAAAATTGACTTTGTCTGCATTGTGCTTCCCTTGGTTCATAAGATAATGAAATGAACCCTTGCATTTTAACTCATCGTATTCATCCTTAGAAGTGTATGTTAGTGTGAAAAAAAGGTTGTAGTATTTATAAGTTCTTTTAGTAGTGTACTGCTCCCCAGAATCCTTGCAGTATCCTACATATTCGTTTACAGGTTTTAATAGACCACTATTAAGAAAGTTTTCTATTTGCTGTTTATTGGAGGTGAAAAAGGGCAAATTATCGTACATTCAAGGACTTTTATAGGATATTCTATCAAAGAATTATTTTATATTTGTTGTTAGGTAATGCGTTGCCAAGTATTACTCATTTGAACGATTTAAAAGACGGGAGGAATACCCGTCTTTTTTTATGTTCTGTGAGTACTATTTGATTTGCTTTGTTAGATTTAGAAAATCTTTTGTGTAGAAATTTTGAAAATAGTAGATCGTTAGAATACTATATCCCTGAGAGAATTCGAATAATAAGAGGTGTTTTTTCTTATCAATATCCCCTCTGTAGAAGTTCTTTTTACCTATTTTAAAAAGCCCTGTTAAACATTCGCTCCATTTATCACCTTCCCTAACTTTTAACCAATAGTCTGGACTAGATTTTGCAAAACTTTGGTCTTTACTAAGGTTTAATTTGTTGGTTAGTTGTGAAACTCCGTTTCTGACTTCTTTTAACTCGTAGTGCTTTACTGTGTTGTATTCTCCTCCTGTAGTTTCTTGAAATACATGGGTTATCATTATCGGGTATTGCGTTGCCATTGCTTTACTTATTAAGTTTAACAATGGCTTTTTCTACCTCAGCACGTTTGTAATAGACGCGGCCTCCGCACTGATACGCGGTCAAGATGCCTTTCTTTGTCCAGTTATGAACAGAACTAGCATTGATTTTGAAGAAGTCTCCAACTTCATTCCTTGTTAAAAGTTCTTCAGATTTTTTAGGAGAGAACTTTGATTTAAGTTCCTTTAGTTCTGATTTGATTAAGTCAATGTCAGACTTGAACTCTGTAGGTAATTCTAATTTAATTGCTTGCATTTTCCAAATATTTGAAAGATTAATATTTGGCTAAATTGCATTGATTTCAAGTGCTTTAACCCATAGGTATGGCCTACCTATGGTTAGTTTTAATTCATTTTGTTTTGTTTTGTAACTCGTTGTATAAAGTCTCTGTTAAATTAGTTAGGAATTTAGTTTCATTACCGTTGTTCCTTTTTTTTATTTCTTGCAATTGTTGAGGTATGGTTTCTGGATTAATCTTTACCCCAAAAAATTCAGAAGCACTTAAGATGGCGTTTTCATAGGTTCCCTTAAATGTACCATTAACATGTAATGCTTTTATTAACTCTGTAAATTCTACATTTTTTCCATGCCATTGCAATTTTATGTTAGTTTTATTAATTCCTTTATTTTCTAATTCATTAATTTTATTCTTAATTTTTTGTTCAAACCTATAAAGCGAAAAGAATTCATAGGGGAACAATAAGCCTTCCAAATCTATACTTGATTGCATGTTCTGGAATAATTTTTCTCCTTTTTGTGTAAGGTTTTTAGGTTTAGTGGTTGTATTTAAAGGCACTTCTAGGCCGTTATTTATTCTTTCTTTAATGGCAAGGTCTATTTGTTCAGAAGTATATCCGTTTTCTTGTGTTTCTTTTTCTTCAAAGAGATAAAAAGATAAGTCGTATAGTAAGGCCTTCAATAATTCAATATTATAATTTTTTGAGGTTTCCTGTAACAAAATAGTCATATCAAAATCACCTATTTCCTCATATCTTATTTTGTCAAATAATTTAAAACTTTCCGACTCATGATCTCTCGTGTTGTCTTCAATAACGTTGGTTTTTTCATACTTCTCAGATCCGAAAAACATTTCATGGTTATTTTTTTCACTTATAAAGTAGTTTAGAATTCTCTCGAAAGCATATTTTAAACGTTTTCTTTCTTCTTCAATAACAACATTATTACCGTCCTTGATTTTAAATAGGATAACTTGATGTAAATTTGTGCCGATATATTCTGACTCTATTATTTCTTCTCCAGATGTTGAGGTAATGTACGTTACATTTTGTAAGCAAATTTCATAATGTTTAATGCCTTCCTCTATGAAATGAATTTCTGTACTGTCTGGATATTTTTCATTATAATATTCTTTGTCTTGTGAATAGTTTTCTTTGAATTCTTTATAGTTAAAGTATGTCCTAAAGTCTAAGCCGGATTGATTTTTGTCTGATTTCATTTGAACTTTTTTGTTGCGTTGCCTATTCGTTTACTGCCGTATTCTAAATTATTTTAAGTTTATGAGGCTTATTGGTTTCTTTCGTTCGCGTGTTGTGGAAATGGTCTATTTGTTCCTTGGTTCTTTCTATATTGCTTTCGTCTTTATTGTTAATGTAGGCTCTAAGTTGGTTTTCTGTGGAATGGCCTGTTATGGCTGTTATTAATGCTGTGTCAATTTTTCCATAATAGTTAGTTGCAAACGAACGTCTAAAGGTTCTCGATGTTATTAATTTACATTTAGGGTATTCACCTCTAATATTTCTGATAACCTTTTTTCCTTCAACCTTAATTACTTCTGCTTTGCTGCCTTTTACCAGCTCTTTAATGCCTGCTTCTTCGCAAACTTCCTTTATGTCCTCATTAAGTTTTACTCCGTTGTCTGGATAGTTGGTTTGAGGAATCCCATATTTGTCAATCAAGTATTTAATTCTTTCTGTGATTATGATCTGAACAACTGTATCGGTTTTTTCTGTTCTGAATTTCCAGTAATCCACACCGTTTATAGTTTGAATATTTTCATCATTTAATTTGTTGAAGTCGGAGTATCTTAAACCTGTTTCGCAACCTATTAAAATTGCTTTTTTCGCATCGAATAACGATTCGTTTTCAAGTTTGGTTTCGTCTATGGTGTCTAGTTCATTATAGTTTAATGTAATAACAATTTTGTCTTTGTAGACTTTATCAAACATTTTGAATGTTTTAAGCTTCTTACTTACTTGGATATAATCTTTATCATCATTTTCATAGGCGTTTACTGCCGAACTTCTAAACCTTTTCAATTGCGCGTTTGTATAAGATTTGCTGTACCTCATATCAAGGACACTCCAGTTCATAAATTCATCTGCAAAATCTTGATTAAGGTCTTTGATGTTGAATTTTATTTTTTTTGCCTCTTGATATTTCAAAAGCATGTTATAAGTAACCTTATACTTTTTAAGTTCGTTCTCGTTGGTTTTATATTTGACGAACATTTTTTTTATTGCGGATTCTAGAAGATTGGCCTTTATTATTTCTTTTTCTTCCTGGTCCTTTTTGTTTTTCGCTTCGGTTATTTGTTTTGAAATTGCGTCTATCTTGGTTTTAGTGTCCAAAACATTAGTCAAATCAAAAACCTTTTTCTTTAACCATTTTGAGGTTATAGGCACCCCTTTATTATAGTCGGAAATGAAGTGTTCAATAATAGAATCTTGAATGTTTGTTAATTCTTCCTTATGATTTTTAAATTGAGAAGAACCGTTGTTAGGGAGGTCTTTTAATTGAAGATGTCTGTTTATGGTTTTTCCTTTACGTGTAGTTCGTTTAAACCAATACTCTTTTCTTGATTCTATGGGAGTTGCAACCCTATAATCTATCTCTTTTCCGTGAACAAACCTTATTGAAAGTTTGCCTATATCGTTAGTGCTCCGATATATGAAGTTTATTTTTGCCATAAGGAATAATTTGAACAATGTAAATATACAAAATGGTACAATCTGCGGTACAATTATGTTGTTATATTTTAAATTATTTTAAATCATTTTATAACCTTAGTGCGTGTAAAGTGCCATTAATAAAGGAAATTCTATAATAATCTGTTATAATCTATTTTTATTATTCGAATCCCTCCGCGGTCACCATAAAAAGCGTCATTAACAACTGTTAATGGCGCTTTGTTGTTTTATAATATAAACATTCGTTAAAATCAAAGGTTCGCTCGTAGTATACCTGCAATTTCTATACATTTACGGCATGAAAGCACAATTTTTAATCCGTTTGTATTTAGGCTTAATGTTTTTAAGTGTTATGGCTTGTCAGCAAGATGAACATAGGTTACTTGCTCCATCTGGAGTGGCTCAAATTATTGAAGAACAACAAACCCTACAAATTATAGACGTAAGAACTCCAGAGGAATTTAATGGTGGTCATTTAGAGGATGCTAAAAATTTCAATTGGAAGGATGATAGTTTTACTGATCAAATTTCAGCTTTAAATCCATCAGAGCCAATACTAGTATATTGTTTGAGTGGAGGTAGAAGTGCCAAAGCAGCCGAATATCTACGAAATGAAGGTTTCAAATACGTGTATGAGTTGGATGGAGGAATAGTAAAATGGCGTAGTGAAAACCGTAAGGAAGTAGCCGAGGAGGTTGTAGATTCTGGGATGAGTCTTGCTGAGTTTCAGCATATGTTGGTGTCGGATAAATTAGTATTGGTCGATTTTTATGCCGAATGGTGTTTACCGTGTAAAAAGATGGAACCTTATTTAAACGATATAGCATCCGATATGGCAACTACGGTTAAAGTAGTTAGAATAGATGCCGATAAAAATAAAGCCCTCTGCAAAACGTTAAATGTAGCTGCTTTACCTGTTTTGCAATTGTATAAAGATGAAACTAAAATCTGGGTACATTCTGGGTTTATAGAGAAAGAAGAAGTCTTAAAACAGTTGCAATAATTAGTATAAAATTACTTCTTTTTAAATAGCTTATTCTTGAAAATATGCGATCGGTAACTTTTGTTGGTAGCAAAAGTGATGACCCGGTCTTTAATATTGATGTAATATCGCTTTAGCCTGTATGTGGTCTTTAAATAGTTGCGATGGTTAATGGCGTAACGATAATCATTTTGTTTGCGTTCTAAATGTTGCTTTAAAGGTGGAAGCTGATATTCTGGAAAGAGCACTTTGTTTAAAGCAAGATAATGGGCGCATACTGGAGTTTTTGCGAGTGATTCTATAAGCGTTTTATTGTTGAATAATTTAAGAACCAGACTGTCGTAACTATTCTTTAATGAGAGATGGTTGTAGTAATAGCCATCATCATTAATTTGCCATGCTAAAATATTATGTAAATTCAGGAAGTAATTATTGGGGACGTTTATTTGGTTAATTTCTTCTTTGGTTTGCAACATGTCATTAATGTCTAATAAATGATGATGATTATATTTTAAGACATTGGTGTGTAGCTCCACAGCGGCCAATTTATGCTCGGAAGCTTGTCTCGGATAATGCCTGTGATGTTTTACTTCGTAATCAAAATCGTAATGCTTGGTGTAACCTGCGGTATTTAGTAAATGAAAAGCTTGGTCTATTTGGTGTTGCGCAATTAAAATATCAATGTCCCCAATCATACGTTCGGAAATCGATTCGTATAATCCGCTAGCGAGCATAGCAGCACCTTTTAAAAATACATGATCGATATTATGCGCTTTAAGTAATGCGCTTAAGGTGGTAACTTCTTCTAAAATTTGAAGGTTTCGTTCTAAATTTAACCGGTTTATTTCTTCTAAATACAACACAAGGTCTTCGGGAATACTATCTAACAATCCTTTACTTTTAAGCCTAATGTATATTACAGGAATAATTAAATGACTACTCGCTACACGAACCACATCTTCCCAATCGATAGGCGATTTCTGGATACACGCTTTTAATTCGGTAACATCGGTTTCAAAACTTAATATACTGGCAATCGTAAAATACGTTGAGTGTATGTAAGGCATAAATGGTTGTTGAATTGAACTGTAATTTACAATTAAATGGGCAAAATAGAACGAAATTTTAAAATGGCATCCTCATTATTACTATACGTTAATTTGTAAAAACTGAGTGTTGTTAACCATTCTAAAAAGGCTTTGGCATTTTCTGGTTTTGGCGAAATCCAAGAATCGGGAATAAGAATTTCTAGAGCTTTTTTAGCGTTAATACGCTTTAATTCTGTAGCAGCATCTTTCTGGTAGTTTATTAAAACTAAGGTTTTGCAGGGGACCTGTAACTTATCGGGTGTTAGTGCTGGGATGTATTTTATAGCACCTTTATAAGCTCTTAAATGATTGTTTTCGAGTTCATCTATATTTGGGATGTATGCGCGGAGTGTATTGAAAGCCCCTTCTTTAGTGGAAATAGCATTTGGCAAATGATATACATTGAAATCTGTATTTAGTAACGGTGTGTTATCGTCTGCAATTAAGGAATAACCAGAGCAGGTTAATAGTGTTGTGAAGGTGCTTTTGCCGCTGCCGGATTGCCCGATTAACATCACTGAGTCTCTGTTGTTGGAGACTGTCGAAGCATGAAATACTCCAATCCAATCGTGGTTCACCTTATTGTGCAATGCATTTATGAGTTCCATATAAATTCTGCCTTGTAATTTGTGGTAGTGATTGGTTGGGAAAGCTCTTACAAAGACATCGTTTTTATATAATAAATGTAAATTATTTTTAATTGAAAGATTAAAATAGAAATCTGTTTTGCTGTATTTAGTGGTTTCTAAATGTGCTAATTGCGGGTGGATATATGTTAGAAGGTCCTCTGATTCATAATTTATACAGAAGATTTTCTTTGAACTACTATAGTATTTGGTAAGAACATAATTTGGTTTTTCGATTGGATGGTCTAATTGCGCAATGCTCTCTTCAATAATATTAGAATTTCGGTCGGTGAGAAATTTTTCAACATCGTTAAGCAATTGTTCGGCTTGAACCGAGCTTAATTGAAATTGTTTTTTATAAAGAGAAACGCATTGCTTTTCTGTATCCGTATCAAAATACGTTTGCAAACAAAAAAACAATCCGTTATCGACAATAGTGTATTGATTTGAAGGCTCAAACCATAAAACCATTAAATCGTTAACGGATTGTGTATATCTAGGTTTTAAAAAACCTTTCAATATCGTTTTATATTAAAAGTTGCTTTTTACCTGATTTTTGTCTATTTGGGTATCCTGAATGGTACTACTGTTAGCAGGAGCACTACTGTCGTCAATTGTAGCTTCGCCACTAGTTCTTGATGCATCTGGATCTGGTGGGTTGCTTGTTTCCTGAGCTCGTAAAGGATTTAACACAGCAAACGTACCTACAGCAGTAAAGGCTGCATATTTACCTAGTTTTTTAATGGCTTCTTTACGAGTGATTTCTGTATGTTTTATTTCCTTTTTCATAAGTGTAAATATAAAATAAGTTTTTGGTAAACAAAATGTTATTTTAAAATAACACGTTTAGAGATTTGGTTTCCAGTATTATTTTCTATGCGAACAATGTAAATACCGCTGCCTAAACCAGTCGTGTTAATAGTATATTCATTAACCGTTTGATTTAAAACAGTATTGTGTACTTGTCGACCTTGGATATCGAAAATGGCTAATTTGGTATTTCTATATAATTGTCCTTTAAGTTTTATAGAGCGTTCACCTGTAAATATTTGTATTTGATCTTTGGTGCTGTCTTCTATACTAAGTTTACTGTCGTCGGTTGTATGTAGAATAAAGCGGCCCAAGCCAGACAGTTTTTCGTCGGTAGTAAAGGTGTAAGCTTTATCCGATAAAAGAGTCCAGGTGTTTGTTTTAGTATCTTCTAAGTACACTGTTGCACTTTCGCTTAAAGTAGATTCTTTAATTTCTAAAGTAATTTGCTGTCCTTTTGGGGCTATTATACCAAGCGGGATATCAATTCCAGTTGCTAAATTACTGTTAGGTAATGTTTGGATGGCTATTTTAAAGTCAGGATTAGATTCTACCATTTGTGTGAAAAGGGTGTAACCTGAGGCATTGTTGCCATAAATTGTGGCATCGTAACCTTTATCAAAACCTAAACTTGCGATATCGTTGAAGTATACTTCTGTAGTGTGTCGCGTTGTTTCACCACTGTTCATTGCTAATTTAAAGTGCGTTTTATTAATGTTTGTTGTTCTGCCGGCTATAAAGTCATCGCCAGGACCATTGGTTCTCATCTCTGGATTGAAAACCATGTACGCGTCTGGGCTTGATGAAGGGATCGCAACGAAAAACCCTTGCCCAGGTGCCATTTGCACACCAGAACTTAGATTATAAACTAACCAACCATCAGAAGCATTCCCGTCGTAACCATAAACAGCTTCTTTCCCTGACTGAAATAAATCTTCATTGGTTGAAACAAAATTTGCAATATCAAGATAAGACGTGTATGGATTTCCAATTAAATTCCATTGCGATGCATATTCATCGGTATATAAAACAAAACGAGATACTGATCCTGTTTCTATATCTCCAGAAAAGACAAAGAAGTTGCCGTTTGAGTTAGTTTGTGAACGATACCCTTCACCTGCTTCTAAAATTTCACCTTCTATCACTTCTTCTGTAGACCAGTTAAGGTAGCTACCAGAAAGCTTGGAGTAAGGGCCAAAACGTACTTGATTTGTACCTGCATCTACCATATTGTCGGCATTTGTTATTGCGAAATCTGAAAACAATTCTCCTGGTAAAGGTGAAGAGATTAAATCGCTTGTAGCTTCATTAACATGTCTTGAATACCTAGCACTACCAATTGGAGATCCATTAACTATTAAAGAGCCATAATTCTGAGAATTAGATTCAATTAATAGGTTGTTAGCTGTAGTAATATCGTTAACTGTTAAAGAACCTGTTGGGGCTATAGTTATACCAGCTCCAGTTTCAGTGTATACATTTTGTAGTTGTATGGCGGAGTCTATAATATATGTGCCGTCTACAATAAGGGCATTACTATCACCCGTTTCATTATCAGGAATAGGGTGTTCCGTTGTGCCTCCTGTCCAAAGTCCACCTTGATAAATGAAACCGTCAAAAGAATCTATAGCAACTGCTTTAAAGTTGTCAAAAGAAAAAACTGCAGCTGCATAGTTGTTGTGAAAACCTGCAGGATAATTTACCTGAATATAAAAAGCTATTATTGAGCTATTATTGGGCACATTGATTGATACAGTTCCAGAACCAGATCCTGAATTTAATGCGTTGGAAGCTAAAGTCTCTGAAGCAAATTCTTCACCATCTACATATAACTGATAAGTTAGGGTAGGTACAAAATTTTGATTTTGAGCTATATATTCATAGTCGAAGCTAGCAACAACATCTTCAAATTCACTAATATCTAAATCATCAAATTCTAAATAGTAATTTAATCTAGAAGCTGGAGTCTTGGCGCTATTCTGTAAACCAAAAAAGAAATCTCCATCATCAGCTGTTCCTATTGATCCAAGGATATCAAGCACCCTCCATTGAGTAGCAGCAGTGTTTATTGGAGCTGTTGGAGTAGTTGAATAATTCCATGTGCTTTCAGTGTCGAAATTTTGAGAGCCAATCGTCACATCTTGTCCATAACTAGCAGATGCAAGCGTTATACAACATAATAATAAAAAGTAAATTTTCTTCATAGTTATTAATTTTTAAGATTCATAGCAACTTACCTGTAGTAAGTGTTTGGTATTTAACTAAATAATAGTTTAGGTGGTACAAAGATAAATAAATTTATATTGTGTGTTTTAATATACGATTAAACTTTCTGTTTTTTGATAAAATACCAATTTTTAAGACGAAATGGTGTATGTATTTGTAAAATAGGTTGCTTATCGGTAAATTCTTTAGTCTTATCTAAAACTTTGTGTATCACTACTATAGTCAGGTATTTGTGCTTATCTTTAGTATTCAAAATTCCCTCGCTTTACTAACTTTAAAAATCTAAACTATGGCTTTGGCTATATCTTCGTTGCAACAGTTTAGCTTACCGAGTAAGCTTATTTTGGGCGTTTTTCTTGCGCTTTTGATATCTATTATGGTGTATTATACCTTTAAAATGATTGAAATGGTGTATGTTATTCGTTTTAAAAAACCACTGTTTGTTCATTTTTATATGGCGCTTAAAAAACTTAATGACGCCGATAAAGCGTTGTTGTATAAGAATTTTAATTTTTATAAATCTTTAAACGAAAAACAACGCCTGTATTTCGATCATCGTGTTATTGCTTTTATTAATGATAAAGAGTTTATTGGACGTGATGGATTAACTGTTACTCACGACATGAAGTTGTTAATTTCTGCGCATGCGGTTATTTTAACATTTGGTTTTAGAGATTTCTTTATTGGTTTAATCGATAAGATATTTATTTATCCGAACAAATTTTACTCCAGCTCTAGCGATGCTTATCATAAAGGTGAAATGAATCCGAGATTGAAAACGCTTGTTATTTCTTGGGAAGATTTTATGCATGGTCTAGAAATGACTAATAATACTGTGAATGTTGGTATTTTTGAGTTTACCCATGCTATTCATTTTAATAGTATGAAGGAAGGCGATGTGAGCTCTACTATTTTCTCAGATTCTTTTAAAGAGCTGGCGCGTATGCTAACCAAAAACGAGGGGCTGCGTAAAGAATTGATGGAGTCTCGTTTTTTTAAGGATCATCAAATTTTGAACCAGTTCGATTTTCTTGCCGTTATCATGGAGCATTTTATAGAACGTCCTACTGAGTTTAAAGGGCAATTTCCTCAGGTTTATGCCAAGGCTAAGCAAATGTTGAATTTTAACTTCGTAGGGTATTAGATGGTGAATCAGTTATGTGGTTATTTGATTTAATTGTCTTGGTGATTTTTTCGTTGGAATAATCGCTTTTTAATACGTTATCCATGAAGTATCTATACTTGAGCTGTGGCGTATCTGTATAGTAACCTTACTTCGGAATTATTTAAAAATATCATTTAGCAAATTGATAGAGTGTTGATTTTTAGTTGCATCATTGTTCTTGTTCGTTAGTTGAAAATATGCGCTGTTAGTGCAGGACTTTCATTTTCTGTAAATATTTTTGCGCCACGAATGCACGAACATTTGACATAGTTTTTATAAAAAATATTCGTGTATTTGTGGCTAAAATGAACACAAATAATAGAACTTTCAGTCTGTTTTCAAACTTATGGAATTCCAGTCTTTTTTGGTTTGGTTGACTAGAGTGTTAAATTTCGGTAAACAAAAACGTTTTCGGTAAAAACTTCTGCAAAAATATTTTTGTAATAAATAAAAAAGAGTAGTTTTGTTACTCGTTTATTAATCAAAATGCTAGAGTCCCTAATCACCTCAAAAACCCGAATCAGGATATTGGTTAAGTTGTTTCTTAATGCAAACAACAGTGGGTATTTACGTGGCTTAGCTCTAGAGTTTAACGAGTCTACAAACGCTGTTCGTAAAGAACTTAATCAGTTGTCTTCCGCAGGTTACCTTGGTAAAGGTAAAGAGCAAAACAAAGTTACATACAAAGCAAATACACAACATCCGTTGTTTGTGCCGTTACAAAATATGGTGCGAAAATATGTAGGGATAGATACTATCGTACGTACGGTTTTACAGCGTATGGGCGAGGTATCTCGTGTTATAGTTGTTGGAGATTATGCGAAGGGTGTAGATAGTGGATTGATAGATGTAGTTGTTGAAGGTGAAGATTTAAATACGGTTTATATTAATCAGATGGCCGGAAAAATTGAACAGGAGATAGGGAGGAAGGTGAGTTTTTCCTTTACCAGTACGTTTTCTCACGACGATGGTTTTGTGATTTATGATAAACGTATAGAAGAGGATACAACACAGGTGTGATGGAAGAGAAATGGTATGTGGTGTATACAAAGTCGAGAGGTGAAAAGAAGGTTGCTGAGCAACTGAATGCTTTAGGAGTAAAAGCTTATTGTCCTGTAAAAACCGAAATGCGCGTTTGGAGCGACAGAAAGAAAAAAGTTGTAGTGCCCTTGTTGCCATCTATGATATTAGTGAAGTTGCCAGAGCAAGATAGAGATAGGGTGTTTGCGGTTTCTGGTGTTGTAAGATATATGTTTTGGGGAGGAAAGCCAGTTGTGGTTAGAGAGCATGAAGTGGAAGTGCTTAAAGAAGTGGAACAAAATAATGGTATGGAGCTTAATGCTGTTGAGGCTATTGGTCCAGGAACACAATTGGAGTTGAGCAACTTTGGTTTTGAAGACCAGTCAGGAGAGGTGAAGCATGTGTCGGGAAACCAATGTTGGGTGGTGTTGAAAGATTTAGGATATGTAGTGAAACTGCAATTGCAGTAAAAAATAAAATAGAAATAAATACGTTGGGAGCAACCCGAAATGGGATGCACCACGGCGGAGCCGTGGATTTTACATAATTAACGGAAGTTTAAGGATGACAAAACAATTGAAAGAAAAAACAATAGCGGTTATTGGTTTAGGCTATGTTGGCTTACCATTAGCTGTTGAATTTGCAAAACAATATAAAACTATTGGTTTTGATATAAATGGGAAGCGGGTAGCGGAGTTGTTGCAGGGAGAAGATCATACTTTGGAAGTGAGTTCGAGTCAACTACAAGATGTTTTAGTTCAAGATGATTTGTTTGAAAGTAATAAGAAGGGTTTGGTGCCAACTTCTAATGAAGCTATTTTATCCAAAGCCAATATTTTTATAATAACCGTCCCTACGCCTACAGATAAAAATAATCGACCAGTTTTAACACCTTTAATCAAAGCTTCAGAAACCGTTGGACGTGTTTTAAAAGTGGGCGATATTGTTATTTATGAATCTACAGTTTACCCAGGGGTGACGGAAGATGAATGTGTACCAGTTTTAGAGTCGTTCTCTGGTTTAAAGTTTAATGTTGATTTTTATGCGGGTTATTCACCAGAGCGAATTAACCCTGGAGATAAAGAGCATACGGTGTCTAAAATATTAAAAGTAACCTCAGGGTCAACACCTGAAATTGCTGAAGAGGTAGATGTGTTATATAAGTCTATAATTACTGCAGGAACTTTTAAAGCTACTTCCATTAAAGTAGCTGAGGCAGCAAAAGTTATCGAAAATAGCCAAAGGGATATAAATATTGCTTTCGTTAACGAATTGGCAAAAATATTTAATTTATTAAATATTAATACGCATGACGTATTAGAAGCGGCTAGTACCAAATGGAACTTTTTGCCTTTTAAACCAGGTTTGGTAGGCGGTCATTGTATAGGTGTGGATCCTTATTATTTGGCTCAAAAGGCTCAAGAAGTTGGGTATCATCCAGAGATTATACTTGCGGGAAGGCGTTTAAACGATACCATGGGGAATTATGTGTCGCAAGAAATTGTTAAAACCATGATTGGAAAAGGGCAATGTGTTAAAGGAGCTAAGGCTCTTTTATTAGGTATAACTTTTAAGGAAAACTGTCCAGATATTAGAAATACTAAGGCAATTGATATTTACAACGGATTAAAGGGGTTTCATGTTGATGTAGATGTTTATGATCCGTGGGCAAATAGTTTGGAAGTGAAAGAAGAATTTGAAATAGATTTATTATCGGATTTAGGTGATACTATTTATGATTGTATAGTGTTGGCTGTTGCACATAAGGCATTTTTAACGATTAATATCAGTCAATTAAAATCGAGTCAAGGAATTATTTATGATGTTAAGGGTATCTTACCAGATGCTATTGTCGATAAGCGTTTGTAGAAATAATACTAATTATAAATAGATTTATTTAATTCTTGTCAGAACATTAAAAAATCAAATAACATAGGTCGCACCAGAATGGAAACGTGACCTCTGTGAAAAAATATTAGAAATTACACCAAAAGGTGATTTAAATTTTATCAGTCTAATGAAACAAAAAGTAGCGTTAATTACAGGCGTAACAGGACAAGATGGAGCTTACTTGAGTGAGTTTTTATTGAAAAAGGGATATCAGGTACACGGTTTAAAACGTCGTTCTTCATTATTTAATACCGATCGTATCGATCACTTGTATCAGGATCCGCATGTCGATGAACGTAATTTCTTTTTACATTATGGCGATATGACTGATAGTACGAATTTAATTCGTTTGATTCAAGAAATTCAGCCAGATGAGATTTATAATTTGGCGGCTATGAGTCACGTACATGTGTCTTTCGAAGTGCCAGAATATACTGGTAATGCCGATGGTTTGGGGACACTTCGTATTTTAGATGCAGTACGATTATTAGGACTGGAAAAGAAAACGAGAATTTATCAGGCATCAACATCAGAGTTGTATGGAAAAGTACAAGAAGTACCACAGTCTGAAACCACGCCGTTTTACCCGCGTAGTCCGTATGCGGTTGCCAAAATGTATGCGTATTGGATTACCGTAAATTATCGTGAAGCTTATGGCATGTATGCGTGTAATGGTATTCTATTTAATCACGAATCACCAATTCGAGGAGAAACATTTGTAACCCGTAAAATTACAAGAGCTGTGTCTCGTATTGCTTTAGGATTACAGGATAAATTTTATTTAGGAAATTTAGATGCGCAACGCGATTGGGGACATGCTAAAGATTATGTGCGTATGATGTGGATGATTCTTCAAGCCGATGAAGCCGAAGATTGGGTAATTGCTACTGGTAAAACGACTCCAGTTAGAGATTTTGTACGCATGGCATTTTCCGAAGTTGGAATCACTTTAGAATTTAAAGGTGAAGGAGTCGAAGAGAAAGCTTATGTAGCATCTTGTGACAATCCTGAATATCAATTAGAAATTGGGAAAGAAGTTCTAGCGGTTGATCCTAAATATTTCAGACCTACAGAGGTTGATTTATTAATTGGAGATGCCACTAAAGCTAATACAAAACTAGGATGGATACCAGAGTTTGAACTGCAAGACTTAGTGAAGGATATGATGAAGAGTGATGTAAAGCTGATGCAGAAAGACCAATATCTTAAGGATGGAGGTTACGAGATTTTAAATTATTTTGAATAATTTAAAATCTAAATCAATATTTATGGACAAGACTTCAAAAATATATATAGCAGGCCATCGTGGTATGGTTGGTTCAGCTGTTTGGCGAGCTTTAGAGGCCGATGGATTTACAAATCTTATAGGGCGTACAAGTTCGGAATTGGATTTACGTGACCAGAAAGCTGTAAATCAATTCATTATAGACAAACAACCCGATGTTGTTATCGATGCTGCTGCACGTGTTGGTGGTATTTTAGCAAATAACAATTATCCGTATCAGTTTTTAATGGAGAATTTACAGATTCAAAATAACCTTATTGATGCTGCTCATAAATTGGATGTCAAAAAGTTTATTTTTCTAGGTAGCTCCTGTATATATCCAAAATTAGCGCCGCAACCTTTAAAAGAAGCCTATTTATTAACCGATAGTTTAGAACCTACCAACGAGTGGTATGCTATTGCAAAAATAACAGGTGTTAAGGCTTGCGAAGCGATTAGAAAGCAATACCAGAAAGATTTTGTGAGTTTGATGCCTACAAATTTATACGGCACACACGATAATTTCGATTTAGAAACTTCCCATGTGCTACCAGCCATGATTCGTAAGTTTCATGAAGCCAAAGAACATGGTAATGCGCCAGTAACCTTATGGGGAAGTGGCACACCTATGCGCGAATTTTTATATGTAGATGATATGGCCGAAGCTGTAGTATTTGCTGTAAATAATGTACTTCCAGAACATTTATATAACGTAGGTACGGGAACCGATGTTACAATTAAGCAATTGGCTGAGACTATTCAAAGTGTAACTGGCCATGAAGGGGAGATTATCTGGGATGCTGAAAAACCAGATGGTACACCAAGAAAATTGATGGACGTATCGAAACTTAAATCAGCAGGATGGTCTTACAAAACAGATTTATTAGCAGGTATACAAAAAACATATACTTGGTTTTTAGAACATCAAACCACAATAAAACAAGTAAAATTGTCTAAATAAATCCACATGAAAGTAAAAAATATTTGTTGTATCGGTGCAGGTTATGTTGGAGGTCCAACTATGGCTGTTATCGCACAAAAAAATCCGAACATTAACGTAACTGTAGTCGATTTAAACGAAAAGCGAATTGCTGCATGGAACGACGATAATTTAGATAACCTGCCAGTTTATGAACCAGGTTTAGATGCTGTAGTAGGCGAATCACGTGGTAGAAATTTGTTTTTTAGTACAGCTGTAGATGCCGCTATAGATGCCGCAGATATGATTTTTATATCGGTAAATACGCCTACAAAAACGTATGGAGTAGGTAAAGGCATGGCTGCCGATTTAAAATATATCGAGTTGTGCGCGCGTCAGATCGCTAGAGTATCCAAAAGCGATAAAATCATTGTAGAAAAATCGACACTCCCGGTAAGAACTGCAGAAGCAGTTAAAAACATTTTAGATAATACAGGAAATGGTGTTAAATATCAAATATTATCAAATCCTGAGTTTTTAGCTGAAGGTACAGCGGTAGAAGATTTACAAGCTCCAGATCGTGTGTTGATTGGTGGAGAACAAACTCCTGAAGGTTTAGAAGCCATTCAGGCATTAGTAGATGTTTATGCAAGTTGGGTGCCTAAAGCTCAAATTATAACTACTAACCTATGGTCATCGGAGTTATCTAAATTAACTGCGAACGCCTTTTTAGCGCAACGTGTGTCTTCTATAAATGCGTTGTCGGAATTATGTGAAGTTACTGGTGCTAACGTAGACGAAGTGGCGAATGCTATTGGTAAAGACAGTCGTATTGGACCTAAGTTTTTAAAAGCATCCGTTGGTTTTGGCGGATCTTGTTTCCAGAAAGATATTTTAAACTTAGTGTATATCGCTAAATCTTATGGATTAGATGCTGTTGCCGATTATTGGGAACAAGTGATTATTATGAACGATCATCAAAAGCATCGCTTTGCAGCGAATATGGTGAGAACCATGTATAACACGGTTTCTGGTAAAAAATTGGCTTTCTTAGGATGGGCTTTCAAAAAAGACACAAACGATACCCGTGAATCGGCTGCTATTTATGTGGCTGATAAATTAATCGATGAACAAGCTAATGTTGTGGTATACGATCCTAAGGTAACAGATCAGCAAATGTACAGTGACTTAGATTACTTGCAAACTAGATCTTCAGAAGCGAATCAAAATGCTTTAACCGTTGAGAACGATCCGTACAAAGCTTTAGAAGGTGCTCACGCCATAGCTGTGTTAACCGAATGGGATGAATTTAAAACGTACGATTGGCAACGCATTTACGATAACATGCACAAGCCAGCATTTGTATTTGATGGTAGAAGCTTATTAGATAAATCCGCATTGGAACAGGTTGGTTTTCAGGTTTATGTAATTGGGCAGTAAATCGGTTACTCAGTGAAGTGGTGACGCAGTGATGCTGTGATGCCGTGAATTGTGGTTGAATAGTGAATCGAAGACACAGTGTGATTTCTAATAGTCTAAGTTATATAAAGGTATAACAGCATAACCTTATAACCATTATATTATGGAACAACAAAATGATAAAACTGAAATAAAAACGATACTTGTAACGGGAGTCGCAGGCTTCATTGGTTTTCATGTTGCAAAATCGCTTTTGAATTTAGGACATTGTATTATCGGTATCGACAATATTAATGATTATTACGACATCAATTTAAAATATGCGCGTTTAACAGAATTAGGTGTTTTAAGAACTGAAGCTGAGCAGGATTTACATGCTACTTCAAGCGAAACTTTTGGCGATCGTATGCAATTCATTAAAATGAATTTGGAAGATCGTGAAGCTATGGCGCAGTTGTTTCAAGATTTCAAGTTTGATTCTGTTTGCAATTTAGCCGCGCAGGCAGGTGTGCGTTATTCATTACAAAATCCTAATGCTTATGCCGATAGTAACCTGATTGGTTTTTTAAATATCTTAGAAGGTTGCCGAAATCATCATATCAAGCGCTTGGTTTATGCCAGTAGCTCTAGTGTTTATGGTAATAGCGATGCGGTTCCGTTTAAAGAAACAGCTAATGTAGATTACCCTATTAGCTTATATGCGGCCACAAAAAAGGCTAATGAGTTGATGGCACATACTTATAGTCATTTGTATGGTTTTGAGACCATAGGCTTACGATTCTTTACGGTGTATGGGCCTTGGGGCAGACCCGATATGGCTATGTTTTTATTTACAGATGCAATTATTAACGATAGACCAATCAAGGTATTTAATAACGGTGATTTATCTCGTGATTTTACTTATATAGACGATATTGTTTCGGGAGTAGTTGCTACGTTATTACAGCCTTCGGAGGCATCGAGATTATACAAACTTTATAACATTGGCAATAGCCAGCCTGTACAATTACTAGATTATATTGAAGCTGTAGAGGAGGCTTTAGGGAAAACTGCCATTAAAGATATGCTCCCTATGCAGCCAGGCGATGTTAAACAAACGTATGCCGATACCTCAGCTTTAGAACAACAATATAAATACAAACCTAAAACCGATGTCAAAGCTGGTGTTAAAGCTTTTGTAGATTGGTATAAAACATTTTATAAAAATTAAAATGCATGAAAATAGTTTATAAAACAATTCGTTTTGTAATAGAAATACTTCCTTCAAAAGATAGGATGAAATTAATTATTGTAGGATGTTTACTGTTTTTAAGTTCATTTTTAGATTTACTTGGACTCGGTGCTTTATTACCTGTTTTTTCTGTTTTGCTGGAAGATGATGGTATAGGAAAAAATCCTTATCTAAAAGGGATTTATGATACACTACATTTAACAAATGAGAACCAATTAGTAGTTATTCTGGCTATTGGCTTATTTTTAGTAATATTAGGTAAAAACTTAATAGGTTTATTAATAGTCAAGCATAATTCTAAATTTGCACTTGGTTTATCAAAAGATTTTGCCTTAAAGATGCATCAAATTTATTATAAAAAAGGCTTTTCTTTTTTTAAAACTACAAACTCTAATGTTGTAATGAGAAATGTTCGTGTAGCAACAACACAATTTGCACAATTACAGGTGTTAGGCGCATTGAATTTTTTAAACGAAGTTATAGTTTTAGTATTTATAGTTGTATTTATAGCAATTTACAATTTTAAAATTTTATTGTTGCTAGCTTGTACTGTACTGCCTCCATTTTTAATATTTTATAGTTGGGTTAGAAAAAAATCGCATGAGCTAGGTAATGTTACTCAAAAGGTTACTCCCTTGGTGGGTAAAAACATGTTTCAAAGTATATTTGGTTTTGTCGATGTGAAAATAATGGGGGCAGAACAAGAGTTTAGAGATAAAATTGAAGAGAATTTAGACGATTTAGTAGATGTAAGTGTTAAAACTAATATTTATAACTTGGTTCCTACTCGAGTAATTGAAACTTCAATTATGCTAGCAGTAGCTATTATGATTTCTTTTGGTATTTATTACTTTCCATCTAAAGTAGAACTTTTAAAATTATTGGGTTTATTTGCTGTTGCAGGATATCGTATTATGCCATCTATAAATCGTATGATGGTCGCAATTAATGGACTAAATAGGTCTAATTGGATTTTTGAGGTGCTATCTCCTTTAAAAACCGAGGCCAGATTACTTGAAGAACCAAAACAATATCCTATAGCTTTTAATCAACATTTAAGGTTAGAACAAGTAGAATTTAGTTACCCAAATTCAGAAACCCCAGTTTTAAAGAATATTAACCTGACTATTAAAAAGGGAGAGGTTATAGGTTTAGTAGGGCCATCTGGAGCAGGTAAAACGACTTTAATGAATATCTTATTGGGATTTTTATCGCCAACTAAGGGTAGTTTTCTTATTGACCAGACAGTATTGGATATTAGTCACGAGAAGGCTTTCTACGAAAAAGTGGGCTATGTGCAGCAACAGGTTTATTTGATAGATGGTACTATTGCCGAAAACATAGCTTTTGGTTGTAAAGAAGAAGAGATAGATAATAAAAAGCTTCAAACGGTTATAGAAAAGGCCAATTTAAGGAGTATGGTTGATAGTTTGGAGTTTGGGGAGAAAGAAATTATTGGCGAAAATGGGACGCGATTATCTGGAGGACAAAGACAACGGATTGGAATAGCTAGAGCTTTATATTTTGATTCTGAAATTCTTTTTCTTGATGAAGCCACATCCGCTCTAGATACCGAAACAGAAAAGGAGATTACAGATTCAATACACACTTTAAGTGATGGCAACCTTACGTTAATAATTATAGCGCATAGATTGAGTACTTTAAAACACTGTAATAGAATTATTACAATTGAAGATGGGGAAATAAAAAAATAAAAATATTTTAAACTATTTTAAGAATTAATGATTGTTACTAAAGATTTTGTTTTGTTAAACTACCCCAAAACAGGTAGTTCGTATATGCGAGAATGTATAAAACAATTATATAAAGAAGATAGCTTATTTAATAGTATCTTTTACAAACAAGAAGTTTTTAAAGAGTTATATTTTCCTAAAATATATGGTAACCCGTCGTCTAACTATAAGGATCAACATGGGATAGCAAAACAAATCCCTAAGATGTATCAAGACCGCCCAATTTTAACAGTTGTAAGAAATCCTTTAGAAAGAATAACGTCCTCTTATTATTTTGGATGGTGGAAAAGAAATCCGGTAGGGGAGATATCTTCAATCGAAAAAGAATATCCAGATTATCCGAATATAGATCTGTTAACTTATGCGAAGTTATTAAATAATCCAAAGTTAACACCTTCTAACTTATTGCCGCAATATGCAGATACGTTAGGATATAGTACGCGACTTTTTTTAATATTTTATTCTGAAGATCCTGAACATTCAGCACAACGCTTAATCTCAGGACAAACAGAAGACTTATTGGGTGTTATTAAACCGAATATTCATTTTTTGAAACAAGAGCACTTGCAAGAAGATTTAACACAATATATAAAAACACATACATCTAGAGATCATAAAGTTCTGTCTTCAGTTCCTGAAAAAAATAAAGGGAATTATAATAAGAAAGCTTATGATAATGATTTTGTAGAATATATGCTAAGTATGGATAAATATCTTATTAATACTTTCTATAAAAATGAAATAACTTTATAAATGAAAATTGGAATTTTAGGTTGGTATTACCAGAATAATGCAGGTGACGATAGAATTTTAGAATGTTTAAGTGGAAAATTGAAAGCATTAGGAGTAACTGATGTAGCGGTATTTATAGCATGGGAAGAACTAGAAACTAAAATACATGATATTAATACCTGCGATTTTTTGCTAGTAGGAGGAGGAGGATTAATTCTTAGAAACACTAATAGAGTTGTTGATTTAATGGAAAGGGTAACTATTCCATGGGGGTTTATTGGTGTAAGTATTGATAGTGTAGGAAATGATAATATCGACTTTATAACCTATATAGCTAAGCATGCTAAATTTGTTGTGGTAAGAGATAAATTTAGTGTTGATATTTTCAATAATTATATGGATGGCAATCTCTTTTTAGCTCCAGATTTAACCTTCTTAAATCCTTACCCTAAAGCTTCTAATTCAGGAGAGCAAGGCACTGTCGCATTATCTTTAAGGCCTTGGAAAGCTAACATATTTAAACAGTACACTAGAAATTACCACAGATTTAATAAATTAAATCATAAATTACCTTTTTTATCTTCTGTTTTAGGATTGTGGGATATAAAAAAGTTTTTGAATTTAGTTAAAATTAGTACCACAAAACGTATAACACCATTCCCTTTACACATTAATTCGAAAAATGGAGATAATTTATTATTTCGAGATTATTTAAATTTTAATGAGGAATTAGAATTTAATATTAATGACCTGAGAAATAGCGATTATCTTATAGGCATGCGTTTACATTCTTTGATATTTGCTACTCAAATGGGAGTTCCTTTTATTGCTGTGAGTTATGCGAATAAAATTGATAACTATTTGGCCGATTTGGGAATGCTGGAGTTTTGTGTGAATGTAAATGATTTTAAAAAACTACCAAACAAAATAAAAGCATTGCAAAGTAATAGGACGCGTATTGTTGAAATGTTGGTATCCAAAAGTGACAAGAATCAAAGTGAAATTAATACACTTTTAGAGCAGATTTATAAAACATATATTCTATGTTAAAAACACCTATGTTGTTTGTAACAAATCTTCATTTTAGGAAAGATGGCAATGGAGGACAACAACGCACTTATTTTTTGATTAAGGAATTATCCAAACATTTCGATTTACATGTTTTGTCTCCATATAGCAATAGTAACAATCTTGATGTTGATGCTAATTTTATAGTAAGCAAAGCAGTTAGAGCAAAAAAAACACTTATTCAAAATAGATTTGTTTTTCAAGGTTTTAAAATGTTAAATAACATTCTTAAAAAATATGAATCTGAAACAGCTTTGCACCAATCAAACTTAGAAACCTATTTGTTAAAAAAACAATTGCAAGAAATTAAACACAATCCAAAGTGTACAAATTTGGACACGATTGTGTTTGATACTTTAGCTGTGGTCCAAAATGTTAATGGTCTTTTTAAGAATAAGATTCTTAATGCGCATAATTTTGACTCGGAGTTGGCGCAAATGAGTATAGATAATAAACGTAATAATGCAGAAACTACCGATTCAGAACTGTTAAAAAACGAAAATGAGTTAAACGTTTTGCAACGTTATGAGCATAACATTGATGCCTATTTTTCAGAAATTTGGGTATGTAGTAAAGCTGATGAGGTTAAATTTAAAAACGCCAATCCGAAGACTAATGTGAGGTTTTTTGAAATTCCTAATGGGTCAGATATCGAGTCTAGGACTTTTCAAGACGTCAAAGAGGATTACAAGAATATTTTGTTTGTAGGTACTTTAAATTATTTTCCAAATGTTAACGGATTACAATGGTTTGTAGAAAATATTTTTGGTGCTTTACCCAAAGCATATACATTAACCATAGTTGGTAAATCTCCAAATTTAAATGATTTCAAATTTATAAAACCTTTTAATAATATTCGGTTGGTTGGAGAAGTAGAAGATATTGAAGCTGAATATAAAAAATACGATGTAGTGGTTGTGCCTCTTTTAGAAGGTAGCGGAACTAGACTTAAAATATTAGAAGCGATGTCTTATGGGAAATTGGTACTGAGTACAGCTAAAGGAATAGAAGGTATAGATGCTATAGATGGGGAACACTTTTTTGAATTTAATTCTGATGTAGATTTTTTAAACATCCTAAAACATTTTGATGATAAGGAGCAATTATTAAAGATCAGAAAAAATGGAAGACGATTAATGAAAGATAGGTATAGTTGGCAGGGAGTTATTCAAAAATACGTAGAAGATCTAGAGGCTAACAAATTATAAATTTTTAATTTATTTACAATAGTGCGCGTAATTAACTAAAATGAATAGACATCTCCTTAACTAAATGGAACATAGAATAGTTAATAAGACTTACCTCATACTAGCTCATAAAAATCCTGAACAATTAAAGCGATTAATTGATAGATTAGATGATAGTTGTTCTAAATTCTTAATTCACATTGATTTAAAATCAGACATCACTCCTTTTGTCGATCTAATCAAGACAGCTAATGTGCAATTTATAGTTAATCGAGTAAATTGTGTTTGGGGAGATTATTCTCAAGTAGCGGCAACACTAAACCTTATTGAAATAGCATTGCAGACTTCCTCGGAAGGACATGTAATATTATTAAGCGGTCAGGACTATCCAATAAAAAATTCTTTATTTATAAACGATTTTTTATATACAAATAAAGATCATGATTTTATAATAACACGACCAGTAGAAAATAACACACATACTTACGAACGTGTAAAAAAGTATAAATTTAATTTGTCAGATAAAAGAGGAGATTATATTCTTTTACCTCCCATAGTGGGTTTGTCTGTTAAAGATATTAAAGCAATAACACGGCTTTTATTAAAACGCACTAAGTTTTTTTAAAAATTATGGCCCATATTGAGCATTAAGCGCTCTAGCTGTTTTGATAGTTATCATTGGGGAGGCCAGTGGTGGTGTTTAACTTACAGTACATTACAAAAAATTTATTCTTATTATTTAGAGCACCGTAAAGAGTTAGACGCTTATTATAAACATACATTTTGTGCAGATGAACAATTTTTTCAAACTATACTTAATGTGGTGTCTAAAGATGATGCCTCTATAAAAATTGAGCCAAACCTTCATTTTACAGATTGGAGCAGGAAAAACGAACCTTTACCCGTAACTTTTAAAGCAGAAGATTTAAACTTGTTATTAAATCAACCAGAAAATAAGCTGTTTGCCAGAAAATTTGATTTTGATGTAGATGTTGATATTATGAATTTATTAGATCAAAATTTAACTGTTAAAGGGAGTTAGTATAAAATACTGAAATTAAATTATTGAAAAATTAGTACTGTGAAGCAGAAAAGTAACATGGAATTAAGAAAACAAAGATTAATTAAAATTTTTGTTACCTATATATATAAATATTATCCCAAGCAGTATGACAAAACCATATGGTTAATTGGGTCGGGGCGTAGCGGCACAACTTGGGTGTCTTCTTTAATTAATTTTAATAATTCCTTTAGAGAATTATTCGAACCTTTCCACCCCAGTTATTCCGAATTAAGTGCCGTTGGTTTTTGCCAACATAAATATTTAAATGATGCAAATGATAATATAGCAATAGAAACGTTGTCTTCTCAGATATTGAAGGGCAATTTTTATCAAAAACGATCAGAGGAAGCAAATAGGTTTATATGGCAAAGACCGAGATATAAAAATATGTTGATTAAAGATATTTTTACAAATTTATTGGCCTATCAGATTTGTAAAACCAATAAATATGTAAAACCTGTACTCTTAATTAGAAATCCGTTTTCTGTGGCATTATCTAAATCAAGAACTAAAGATTGGTATTGGATGACAGATCCGATAGATTTTTTAAATCAGAAAGAACTTATGAATGACTTTTTGAATCCGTTTGAAAACTTAATTAAGGATATTTCTAAAAATGGTACTCATTTAGATAAGCAAATATTAATATGGTCCATAATTAATTATGTTCCTCTTAAACAATTTAAAGGAAATGAGTTATTAGTAACTTTTTATGAGGACTGGGTAATAAATCCAGAAAAAGAGTTAAATCGTATTCAAGAATTTGTGAAATTAGATTTATCTGTGAATGGCGATTTTAAAGATTTTAAAAAATTTAAGAAACCCTCAAAAACATCGGTTACCAATAATTTCAGTATATCAAACTGGAAGAGTCAAATTAATCAAGAGCAACTAAAATCGGCTTCAGATATTTTGGAGCGTTTTGGTTTTAAAGAGTTGTATGATGAAAACTCAATTCCCAACCATTTTATTTTAGAATCATTAATAGAAGAAAATAAATAAGATTCGATAAGATAGATGAAAGCAAATCCTTTAGTATCCGTTTTAATGACGGTTTATAATAGAGAAAAGTATATAGCAGAAGCCATACAGTCTGTAATAAATTCTACCTATCAAAACTGGGAGTTAATTATTGTAGATGACCGTTCTAAAGATAACTCAGTTGCAATAGCAAAGTCTTTTGAAGAAAAGGATGAACGTATAAAAGTTTACATAAATGAAGTTAATTTAGGAGATTACCCTAATCGAAACAAAGCGGCTTCGTATGCTAAAGGGAAATATATAAAATATGTTGATGCAGACGATATGATTTATCCTTATGGTTTGGAACAATTGGTGTTTTATATGGAGCAATTCCCAGAGTCTGGATACGGTTTGTGTTCGTTAGAACAAGATAAAGCTCAAATATATCCGTTTCTATTAAGTCAAGAGCAAGCTTACAAACGGCATTATTTTGTACAGCAGATATTTCATAAGGCACCATTATCAGCTATTATAAAAAAAGAAGCGTTTGAAGCAGTAGGTAAATTTACAGGTAAACAGCATTTAGGCGATTTCGAGCTTTGGCATTTGCTGTCTCAAAAATATCCTGTAGTATTAATGCCCCATGGTATCGTGTGGTACAGAGAACATGACGATCAGCAGATGAATGATAATCGTACCGATCCTTATGTGCCGTTTAAATATATTTTGTTAGCAGAAGAATTATTACAAGTTACGGATTGTCCACTATCTGAAACTGACCGTCTATTAGCTGTAGAAAATGTGAAAAAACAGCAAGGAACGGCTGTGATTTCAGCAATAAAACACCATTCACTTGCTAAGGCAAAAGAAATGGCTAAAGCTTCAGGTAAAAGTTTAGTAGAACATTTAAAATATAAATTAAGTTGATAGTATTTCAATTTATATCATATACATTAAAAACGGTATTACGCCATGTATTTTGGCTATATAAGTTATCGCAGTCATCGATAGGGAAACAAAGTCAGATTGTATTTCCTGTTATTCGTGAAGGTGCAGGAACATTAACCATAGGCGATAAGGTTAGATTAGAAAAGCACACTAATTTAGGCATCGGGCAGAAAGGAACACTTTCTATTGGGCAAGCAGCAGTATTTGAAACTCAGTCGACTATTTTGGTGAATAAAAATTGTCAAGTCACTATTGGTGAAAATTTTAAATTAGGTGCCCACGCCAGATTGTATGTTAATAACCATTGGGAATTTGGAAATGATGTGAAAATTGAAACGCATTGCGCTATATTTTCAAGAGAACCTCAAGGCCAAGGCATTCTTAAAATAGGTAATGGCACACATATTGGTGATTTTACAATTATAGATCTTGTGCAAGATGTTACATTAGGTAATGAAGTAGCCATAGGGCCTAATTGTACGCTGTATACCCACGACCATGAATACACCAACAAGGAGTTGCCTGCTTGGAAAGGTGGTTTAGTATCGAAACCTATCTTTATAGAAGATGGTGCATGGATAGGCTCAAATGTTACCATTTTACCAGGAGTAACTATTGGTAAGCGAGCTGTAATAGCAGCTGGATCTGTAGTGACTAAAAATGTGCCAAGTGAAACGATATATGGCGGGATACCAGCAAAATTGATTAAAGAGATATAATGCAACCTCTAGTATCTATTATCATTCCCTTATACGATGCCGTTACTTTTTTTGAAGAAACGCTGCAATCTGTATTACAGCAATCGTATAACAATATTGAAGTAATTGTTGTAGATGATGGTTCTACAGACGGATCTTGGGAACTGGCCGAATCTTTTTTAAGTGATAAGATCAAAGTCCTTAAAAATAAAGGGAAAGGTGCTTGTGCTGCCAGAAATTATGGCTTTGATGTAAGCTCTGGCGATTATATTCAATATTTGGATGCCGACGATCTGTTAAGTTCCAATAAAATTGAATGCCAAGTCAATGCTTTAAATGGAGTTCAGAACAAATTGGCAGTTTGCAATACCATACACTTTTACGATACAATTGAAAATGGTAGTTGTTCCGATGTCGATTATGTATTTTCTACAGACACTCCAGAGGAATTATTTATAAAACTTTGGGGAGGTTTAGATGCAAATATGAATATGGTACAAACCAGTGCCTGGTTAATACCTAGAAAATTAATTGAGCAAGCAGATCCTTGGAACGAGCAATTAGCTAAAGACCAAGATGGCGAGTTTTTTGCACGGGTAGGGTTACAGAGTGAAGGAATAATTTATGTTCCTGAGGCCAAAAATTATTACCGAAAACATATTAAGGGGCAAAATATAGCCTCAAAAAAGCAGATAAAACATATAGAAAGTAATTTGTTGGCCACGAGTCTAAAAGCCGATTATTTGTTTAAAAAAACTGAATCTCAGCAAGCTAAACAAGCAATTGCAACCCAATATAAACATGTGGCTATGGAGGCTTGGCCTGAGTTTAAAGATATCACTAAGCGCGCACTAAAGTCTTGTGAAGATTTAGGTGGGAGTGCTTATAATCCAATTTTAGGAGGAACAATGATCGAGTTAATCAAAAAGATCTTTGGTTGGAAGTTGGCAAAATCCGTTGCTGTTAACGGACGAAAATTATTAAACCGATAAGCTATATATTGTTAATATAGCGTATTTAAGAATCACGAAAAGAAAACGGCATTGAAACACCTACTATTTTTAACCACAAGTAATTTAGCTACTAACCCCCGATTGTATAAAGAACTACAATTGGCATTGCAAGAAGGCTACAAAGCTACGGTGCTTCAGTTTAAATTACATAATTGGAGCGATGCCAAAACAAAAGTGTTACATTCTGAACTTGAATTAGCATATCCTGAGGCAGCAGATCGCTTGCAATTAGTCGATATAGAGGCTATTCCAACTAATAAATTAGATTGGTTGTATTGGGGACTGAGTGAAAAAGTGGCTAAAAAGGCTTATTCGGTATTCTCAAATCATTTAAAATGGAATGTTTTAGGGAACTCTAGAAGAGCATTTCAATTATTGAAGACTGCAAGTCAGATTGATTTACGTGTAGATTTAATTTGCGCACACAATTTAGGCGCATTATATCCAGCTTACCAATTGGGTAAACAATGGGATGTACCGTTTATTTTTGATGTAGAAGATTATCATCCAGGAGAAACTGTTGCGTTTGATGCCGAAAATGAAAAGCGTCGGCGAGAATTTTTAATGAAAACACTGTTGCCAAAGGCGAAGGCAGTAACGTTTGCCAGTCCGCTTATAGCACAATACACTACAGATTTAGTGGGCCAGTTTAACAATTCGGAAACGATCCTTAACGGATTTAATGCAGAAGATTTTACCTTTCAGGAAGATAATAAAGCTGATGAAGTATTAAGTTTAGTCTGGTTTAGCCAGAAAATAAGTTATGGCAGAGGCTTAGAGGAGTTATTCTCTGCTTTAGAGATGCTAGTAGAATCTCATTCTGAAATCGTTTTGGATTTGATATTAATAGGCGATATGGATGCCAATTTTCAGAAGGAAGTTATAGTACCTTTACAATTACAGTTACAAGACACGAACATTGGTCTGCAAATAAAAGAACCATTACAACAACGTGAACTTCATGCCGAAGTTAGTCAGTACGATATAGGTCTGGCGTTAGAATTTAATTCAACAGATTTAAACCGTCAGATTTGTTTAACAAATAAAATCATCACTTACGCCCAAGCAGGGTTATATATTTTAGCAACCGATACCCCTGCTCAAAAAGATTTTTTAGAATCTAACAAAACATTGGGCAGATTATGCGGTCAAAATACACTCGATATATCTAAAGCTATTACTTCTATTTATAAAGAAAAACCAGAGATTATAAAGAGTAAAGCAGATAGGTTAGAGTCTGGAAAAGTCTTTAGCTGGAATAAAGAAAAAGAAAAGTTACGACGTATCTGGCTTACTTTTGTTTAATATATATCCTTATAAACTATGCAACCACAATTTATAGTAGCAGGTGCAGCAAAGGCAGGTACCACAGCATTGTGCGAATATTTAGGAAGAGATCCTAAGATTTTTATGACATCCCCAAAGGAGTTGGATTTTTTTTTAAGACCAAGAACTCCAGAGGATGTTGAAGAATATAGTGTCTTTTTTAAAAATGCAGGTCAGTTGTTAGCAGGCGAGGGTTCGGTGTCGTATTTGTCTAATGCACAGCAAGCAGCACCACAGTTGAAAGCTAATTTTCCAAACTTAAAATTAGTCTTTATGCTAAGAAATCCTGTAGATCGTTATGTGTCTGATTTTTGGTTTTATGTAGCAAAAGGTACAATAGTTAATAAGCGTAATTTATTTGAAAACATTTTATTAGGTAAAGAGTCCTTATACATTCACAATGGGAAAGTAAACTTTAGAGATTATTTGATAGAGCGTGGTCAATATGCACAACATTTAAAAATATTTATGCAGTATTTTGATGCTTCTCAAATTCATATTATTTTTTTTGAAGATTTCATTAAAGAACAGGAGCGTACAATAAAAGATTTATATAAATTTTTAGGTGTAGATTATGTTCGAAAAGAACAAGTTGTTAAACAATCTAATAAAACGGTTTATCCAGGTAGAATGATGCCTCTTTTTGTGCTTTGGAAAAATGTTAAACGATTTTTGCCTACTAAAATTGTAAATAATAAAGCTTTTAAGGATAAGTTGTTGGGAGTTAAGTCATTATTTTTTAATAATAAAAAACCAAAATTATCTCAGGCTTCGAAAGAAAAATTGAATAAAATTTATAAAACTTCGATAACAGATCTAGAAGTTTTACTAAACAAAGATTTGTCTCATTGGAAATTGTAATTTAATTTCAAAAAATAAAATTATTGAAAACAGTACTTATTATATATCCACATTGGGTGCCTGCTAACTTAGCAGGTGTACAGCGCCCACGTTTAATAGGCAATTATTTAAAATCGTTTGGCTGGCATCCCTTATTGCTAACAGTCGACTCGAAATATTACGAAGAGACGCCCGATCCTGTAATTGCTAAAACAGCTTCTAAAGATATTGAAGTGGTTTATACAAAGGCGTATAAAGTTTCAAAACCACGCATTATAGGGGATATTGGTTTGCGAGCGTTTCCGTTTTTAAAAGAAAAGGCTTTAGAACTCTGTAAAACACGAAAAATAGATTGTATATGGATTCCGATACCGTCGTTTTATACGGCGTTGTTAGGCCGTATTATTCATGATAAAACAGGTATTCCGTATGGGATAGATTATATAGATCCATGGGTGCGGGATATCACCAATCAAAGCGATACACGTGCCAAGTTAAGTCAGCTGGTTGCACGAAATTTAGAACCTTATGCTGTAAAAAAAGCATCGTTTATTACAGGTGTGTCTACGCCTTATTATTGGCCGGTTATCGAGCGTAATTTTAAAACTCCTCCGGCACATGTGGGTATGCCATATGGTTTCGACCCTAACGATCATAAAATACAATTACCTAATTTAAAAATGCCATGGTATGGAATGCCAAATTGTAAACCTTGGATTTATGCAGGAGCATTCCTACCGAATTCCCATGTGTTTATGGATGCGTTTTTTAAGGCCATTGCTAAATTAAAAGATGATGGAAATTGGGATCCAGCAATACGCTTGTTTTTTATAGGAACTGGACCCTATCCAGCAAAGCGTATCACCGCTTATGCAGCAGATTATGGCCTAGAAGATATCGTAATCGAGCAACGCGAACGCCAGCCGTTTTTGTATATTCTAAATTATTTAAGTGCAGCCGATCGCGTGATGCTTTTTGGAAGCACTGAAAAGCATTATACGGCATCAAAAACCTATCAATGTTTATTAAGTGAGCGTCCTTTATTTACAGTATTGCATGGGGAAAGCCAAGCGGTACAGGTTTTAAAGGATGTGAAAGCAGACCCCTTTTTAGTGCCTTATCATAACAGTGATATTAATGAAAACGTTTCAGAAGCTATGGTTGATACCTTAAAAGCTTTTCAAAAAGAAGATTTGAACTGGCAACCCGATTTAAGCGAATTAAATCAATATTCGTCCAAAGAATCGGCTAGAGCTTTGGTTGAGGTGATGGATAGTGTTGTATAAAAAAGTATTAAATAAAGTCTTCTAAAATGTAAAAACTAATTGAAAAATTACTATTAAGAGGATTTTAAAAAAAAATAAGTATACCTATGTCAAATATAAATATGCGAAAAACATTATCTGAAGTTAAATCTAAATTTGAAATTCAATTTAGTAATTCTAAATATCTATTCATCCTCAGTCATATGCGGAGTCGTTCTTCAGTTCTTTCTCATATTTTAGGGAGTAATGAAGGTATATGCGGTTATCGCGAAATGCATAAATCATATGTAAATTATAAGGATGTTGTAAATATGAAAGCAACTTTGAAGGAGGAATTTAAAGATGAAATAGAAGGAAGGTATTTATTGGATAAAATTCTTCATAATAATCAGGAGATTTCTAGAAAAGTTATAGACATCACAAATCCTAAATTTATTTTTTTATTGAGAGAACCTGAGAGTACTATTAAAAGCATTATAAAAATGGGGATTACTAGAGGTAACGATTTGTATAAAAACCCAAAGGATGCTACCAATTATTATTGTTCTCGATTAAATAGACTCTCTGAACTTGCAGAAGTTCAGAATCGTGATTTTATTTTTGTCGATTCAGACGATCTTGTTAAAAAAACAGATTCTGTTTTAAGTAGTTTAACAGGTTGGCTGGGGCTTGAATCACCTCTAACTAGTGATTATAAAATATTTAATAACACTGGAAAACCAAGTCATGGAGACCCATCAAAAAACATATTAGGAGGGAAATTAATGAAGACGGGTGGGCATCCAGAGATTGAAATTCCATCTCAGCTTCTGCAAGAAGCTAATGTTTCTTATGAAAGATGTAAAAGGATTTTAACTTAAAGATTTTATTGAATCATAAAAATCAAATATGTGACGAGAAGTTTGAAGATATTAGAAAGTAATATAATGGATGCGAAATATATAAGGTTTATGATTCTTATGTTAGGTCGTTAATAAAATAATATAAATATAATTTTATATAGTAAGAAATGACTCCAGTCATGAAAAAAATAGCTATAGTATCTACACACCCTATACAATATAACGCACCTTGGTTTAAATTGCTATCTGCCAAATCAGAAGTAACTTTAAAAGTATTTTACACATGGTCTCAGGCAGCAGAAGATGTGAAAGATAAAACATTTGGAAAAACGATTAAATGGGATATACCGCTTTTAGAAGGCTACGATTACGAATTTGTTGAAAATAGTTCTAAAGATCCAGGAACGCATCATAAAAATGGTATAAATTGTCCAGAATTGGTTTCGAAAATAGCGGCATGGCAGCCTGATGCGATTTTGGTTTTTGGTTGGTATTTGAAGAGTCATTTTAAAGTGATGAAACACTTTAAAGGAAAAATTCCAGTTTGGTTTCGAGGCGATTCTACACTTTTGGATGATCATCCAGGATTTAAACAGCAACTCAGAAAATATTATTTAACTTATGTTTACAGGTATATCGATAAGGTATTCTATGTTGGGTCTGAAAATAAAAAATATTTTAAAGCAGTTGGGCTTAAAGACAAGCAATTAATTTATGCACCACATGCTATCGATAATGATCGTTTTTTTGATTCCGAATCTAAGCTGTATGAGGAACAGGCCAAGAAATGGCGCTTAGAATTAGGGTATCAGCCTGATGATTTAGTGGTGTTATTTGCAGGGAAATTCGAGCCTAAAAAGCAACCAGACACCTTGTTAAAAGCTGTACAAGATGCAAATAAACTGAGAACGCAGCCAGTGAAATTACTTTTGGTGGGGCATGGCCCTTTAGAAGCCGATTTGCAACAACAGGCAAAAGGCGATACTAATATAAAATTCTTATCGTTTCAAAATCAATCTAAAATGCCAATACTGTATCGTTTGGGAAATGTGATGTGTCTACCTTCCAAAGGGCCAGGCGAAACTTGGGGGTTGGCGGTAAATGAAGCCATGGCTTGTGCAAGACCTGTAATCGTGAGCGATAAAGTAGGCTGCGCTACCGATTTGGTGCAACCCAGTGAAAATGGTTTTGTAATTAAAGCCAACGACAGTACTACTTTAAAACAAGTACTTTTAGACATTGATCAAGATGAATTAAAAACCTTGGGGGCTTATGCGCAAAATTATATTAAACAATGGAATTTTGAGCGCATTGTTACTGCTCTTGTTAACCAATTGAAATCTTAAGCTATGAAAGATCAAACTATCGATATTTCTGTGGTGATGCCTACTTATAAGGGCATGCCATTAATGAAACAGTCATTGGAATCATTACTAAATCAGAACGATGTTACTTTTGAAGTTTTAGTTGGAAACGATTGCCCTACAGATGAAGCTACTAAAGTTTATTTAGATAGTGTAAAAGATTCTAGATTAAGAGTATTTCATCACCCTCAAAATTTGGGGCTTTTCGGAAATCTTAATTTTTTAATAAAGCAAGCCAAGGGAAGTATTATACATTTATGGTCCCAAGATGATATCATGATGCCTAATTGTTTATCTGAAACGGTGAAGTTTCATAAAGAAAATCCAGATATTGCTTATGCTTTTAGCCGTGTTGAGGTGATTGATGAATATGGAAAACTGATAGAGAAAATGCCTATTGGTAAAAATGAAACAATGAGTTCTTTAACTCATGATTTAACCTCCATTCTTGTAGGTAGTGTTCCTGGAAATATAGCTAATGTATCCATTAGGAAAACTGTTTTTGAGCACTATGGTTATTTTAGAGAAGATTTAAAATATTCCGGCGATTTCGAGTTTTGGTGTCGCATAACGGATACATTACCAGTAGGCATTATACAAAAGCACTTGATACAGTTAAGACGTCATACGGGACAACTAAGTCGAAACCCAAGAATGTGGATTTACCGCATTCAGGAAAATGATGAGATTATTAAAACATTTATGTCACGTGTTCCAAAGGATAAAAAAAAGTATTTAGAACGCGGTTTGTTATGGCGCGTGTATAATCAATACTTTGGACTGTATTTAAATTTATTACGTTCTGGAGATTCTCAGGAAGCCAAAGCATTTTTAAAAGTGATTAAAAAATATAGTAGTGTGCCGGGGTTTTATCTCCGATATGGTTTTTTAAAAGGGTTGCGTATAATCAAACAAGATAAACCTTTTTTACACTGGTTGTATTACAATAAAGCATTTGCTTAATATGAAACAAAAAAGTCAGGCTATTTGCAAGTGCAGACAGTAATAATTTTACTATTAACAATAAATTAAACTTATGTCTATTAATACTGCAATTAATATTTTGGGAGCTTATGATCGCCATAACTATGGCGATTTATTATTTCCTATTATTTTACAAAATTTTTTAAAAGATAATCTTGATAATGAAAAATATTCTATAAATATATATGCTATTTTAGAATCTGATTTAAGTAGTTATGGAGCCTTAAAAACAAAAAGGATAAGTGATTTATACGAATCGATGAAAGGAGATTCGTCTGTTCTTATAGTCGCTGGAGGCGATGTTTTAACAGCGCAATGGGCATCTGTTTTATTGGCTTTAGATCACCCTGGGAAGGTACTTATGAAAGGGGGGAGAGTAACAAGCCGACTTTTTAATAGAAATAAGTTAGCAAAATACTTATTAGGGGGAAAATCAGATTGGCCTTTTGTAATTAAAAAATCCGATTTCCAAAATTTAAAAGCGCTATTATATAATTCGGTAGGAGGAACTAATTACCATAAATTTGCAAATTTATTTGATGGATCTCTTTTTGGGGATTATTTTTCGGTTAGAGATGAAATTGTTTGTAATTCAATTAAAAAACAGTATGAAGCTGTCAAATTAGTTCCAGATTCTGCAATTATTATGTCTGAATTTTATCCTTTGGATACATTAAAAACAATGATTAGTTCTAGTGTTAGTAAATTTGCCCAGGAACAGTCTTATGTGTTTTTCCAAATAAATAGGACTTTGGCTAGAGGTAAAGAGACAGAGTTAGCTCAAATCCTAAAAAGTATCTCTGAAAAATTTAACTTAAAAATATGTTTATGTCCAATAGGGAGAGCAAACAAACATGAAGATCATGTGCCATTACAGGATATTCATGCTATGCTCGAAACACAATCATTTTATATAGACCATCCATCAATTTGGGACACTATGTTTTTAATAGCAAATTCTCGAATGTATATTGGTACTAGTTTGCATGGAGCTATTACAGCAATGAGCTATAATGTACCTTATATGGGCATTGAAGTTACTAAGTTGAATCAGTATTTAAAAACATGGTCCGTTGAACCATTAAACAAAACTTTTAAGATAAACAATATTTTGAACAACTTCAACGAAATTATAAATGTGGATAAAGAATTGTTAAAACAATCAAGAGACAAGCAAATACAGCTTGTGAAAGAATCTTTTGATAATATGATACGTATAATTAAAGATTAACATTTAAAAAAACAAGAGCTGGAGCGTAATACGCCTTGTTATATTTTTTAAAACAAGAACGGTGAGCATTAAATTAAAATTACGAACAGAAAAAATAAATAGAACTCAAGTAAATTGAATAAAGAAGCGTCTAAAATTATTGGAATTTTGGCGGTGCCATGGCTAATAGGTGCTATAATGGGGCCACATTTTATGTCGAGTATGTTGGCTTTTTTAGCATTGGGTGTAATAATAAGTCTGTTTTTTAAATTGCGGAATCCGATTTATTGTATTTTGTTTTTTGCCTTAGCATTCCAATGGTTAGCTATAAATATAAAAATAGTATATGGTAATATTATTGGGTTAAGGTTAGACGAACAGTTCAGTTTTTATCAAAATATTTATAGGTTGTATGATGCAAATACGATTAGTAATATTGGATTGATATGTTTTAGTCTAGGCTTGTATTTAGCAACAAGGAAAAAATTATCTAATATTACAATAGACGATATTATAGATCCGAGCTACTCTGTAAGAAAAATTTTAATTGCCTATTTAGTGCTTACATTTGGCTTTACATTCTTATTTGTATTAAAACGGTTTATCCCCGGTATTAATACCGTTTTAGAGGCGTTTTCGAAACTAAAGTGGGGTGTATTCATTTGGGCATTTATTTATGCTAATTATTATAAAAGAGATTTAAAACTTTTGTATTTGGTAATAGCAGCAGAAATTTTAATTGGTTTTACAGGTTATTTTTCATCGTTTAAAGATATTATTATTGTAACAGCAATTGGCGTTTTAAGTGTTCTGTATAAAATTGATGGCACTAAATTATTAAAACTGTCCATTCTTGGTGTAGCTACTTTGTGTTTAGGCTTAGTTTGGACCGCTGTAAAATTCGATTATAGGGAATATCTTTCAGGCGGGGGAGGTCAGAAAGTTGTAGTTTCACAGGGAGAAGCTGTTAATAAAATGATTGAGTTATTGGAGGGACTAGATGCAGAAAAGTTAGAAGATGCTACAGATGATTTATTAGACCGAATCAGTTATATCGAGTTTTTCTCCATTACTTTAGATAATGTGCCTAGCGTTCTGCCTCATGAAAATGGAGCGATATTTAAAGAATCTGTATTGTTTTATTTTAAGCCGCGGATATTTTTTCCTGACAAGGGAATTATAGATGATTCCGAGCATACAAATAAATACACCATGTTGGGGTTGGCCGGAGATGGAAAAGCATCGCATAGTATTGGTTATATGACGGATGCCTATATTGATTTTGGTCCTTTGTATATGTTTCCTTTTTTAATGTTTTTGGGAGCCATTTTTGGCTATGCAGTTGTATTGTTTGCTAATAAATCAAAAAATATGTTTTGGGCTATTATTTTTATCGCTCCTTTTTATTTCTTAATAAGTATATATAGTTTTAATATGATGAAAGTAATGGGGAAGTTTATAACCTATTTAATTCCTGTTTTTTTTGTAAGAAATATATTATATAAACAATTTGATCGTTTTTTTCGAGTAACTGCGTAAAATGAAAGTCAACTATATTTTTAGAAAACGTTTACAACAATTCAATAGTATTGAGGAATTGTTTTATAGTATAAAGGCAGCACTGGTAACAGATAACCTTATTAAGGTTACGAGCGTACCGTTTTCTGGAGGTTCGCCTAATACGATTTTAAAAAATTTAAAGGCTTTCTCGAAAGAAAAAGAAACGGTATATCACATTACAGGCGATGTGCATTATATGGCTTTAGTTACAGGGAAGAAGACGATTTTAACTATACATGACATTGGCTCTGCATTTCAAGGGAATGTGTTAAAACAATTATACATTAAGTTGTTTTGGTTTTGGTTGCCAGCTATATTTGTAAAGAAAATTACAGTGATTTCAGAATTCACTAAAAAGGAACTGTCTAAAATTATTCCCTTCGCAATACAAAAGATTGTTGTAATTCCCAACCCCGTAAATTCGAAACTAAATTATACTCCTGAAACTTTTAATACCACTTCTCCTCAAATTTTATTAATAGGGACTAAACCAAATAAAAATTTAGAACGTACTTTTGAAGCTTTACAGGGGGTAACATGTAAATTGTATATTGTTGGTAAACTCACCGAAAAGCAAAGTGATTTGCTAAAGAAATATAATTTAGAATTTATCAATGTGTTTCATGTGCCGTATGATTCCATAGTGAAAGCCTATCAAGATTCAGATTTGGTATTATTTGCTTCTACTTATGAAGGATTTGGAATGCCTATAATAGAAGCTCAAGCTATTGGGCGACCAGTAGTTACATCAGGTTTAGGAGCTATGAAAGAGGTTGCTAATAATAGTGCTTGTTTGGTCGATCCGTATGATGTAAAGTCAATTCGGGATGGCGTTCAACGAGTAATTGATAATGCTGAATTTAGAGGAACTCTAATAGACCAAGGAAAAGAAAATATTAAGCGATTTCAATTAGAAATTATTGCAAAACAATATCAGGATTTATATAAATCCATTTAAATAAGGCTAGAATTTGAAAAGTAATAAAGCTAAAGTATTAATTTTTATAGACTGGTTTTTACCAGGAACCCGATCTGGAGGGCCAGTGCGATCGTACGCAAATTTAATTACGCATTTCGAAAACGAATTCGAGTTTTATATAGTAACGCGAGATACAGATTATTGCGAAACACAACCCTATACAAGTATTAAGTCAAATACGTGGAATCAATGGTCTAAAAACACTAAGGTGTATTATGTGTCTAATGATCAATTAAATAAAGAGACAATTAAAAAGGTTATTGCCAGTACAAATTTTGATTATGGGTATGTTAATGGTATATATTCGTTATATTTTTCAATATTGCCCTTATTTTATTTAAAGAAAACCAATAAACCTGTAATTGTTGCGGCACGAGGTATGCTAAACCCTCAAGCATTTTCAGTTAAAAAGCATAGAAAACAATTGTTTTTAAAGCTGGCTAAAGTATTAGGGCTTTATAAGAATATAACATTTCATGCTACAAATTTAACTGAAGCAGATTATATAAAAACTATTACAGGTCAAAGTCAGGTTAAAATAGCGGCTAACTTGCCAAGGATACTGTCGGAAACAGTTAAAGAGCGTTACAAAGTTTCAGGAGAAGTATCAATGGTAAGTATAGCTAGAATTTCTAAAGAAAAGGGAACGCATCATATATTGAATGCACTGAAATACGTACAAAATAAAAAAATACAATTAGATTTGTACGGACCAATTTACGATAGTGAATATTGGGAATCGTGTCTGGGTATCATTAATAGTTTGCCAAGTACTATTAATGTGCAACATAAGGGCGTTATCGATGGGGAGAATATTCCTGAAACTCTAAAGGCTTACGAATTTCTTGTGCTGTTATCTGAAGGAGAGAATTTTGGTCATGCTATTTTGGAAGGATTATCAGCTGGATGTCCTGTGTTGATTTCAGACCAAACTCCTTGGCAGCAGTTGGAAGATAAGCAGATTGGTTGGGACGTAGCATTAACTAATCCTGAGCAAATTCAAAACGCTTTGAATTATGCTATAAATATGGATGCAGAAGAATATAAAAAATGGTCTTTTAATGCTTTTAGATATGCCAAAGCCTTTTGTGATAATCCAGAGGTTTTAGAGGCTAATAGACAATTATTTAAATAAAGGAAATAAAAAATAAAAAATGAAACGCATATTAATCACTGGAGGAGCTGGTTTTGTTGGATCGCATTTATGCGAACGTTTATTAAAGGAAGGTAATGAAGTTATTTGTTTGGATAACTATTTTACTGGAAGTAAAAAGAATATCGAGCATTTAATGGATCATCATTATTTCGAATTGGTGAGACATGATGTTACGGAGCCTTATATGATAGAGGTAGATGAAATTTATAATATGGCTTGTCCGGCATCGCCTGTACATTATCAATATAATCCTATTAAAACGATTAAAACGTCAGTTATGGGGGCTATTAATATGTTAGGTTTGGCCAAACGAGTTAAGGCGAAAATTTTACAAGCATCTACAAGTGAAGTGTATGGCGATCCTGCTGTGCATCCACAACCAGAAAGTTACTGGGGCAATGTAAACCCAATTGGCCTGCGCTCGTGTTACGACGAAGGTAAACGTTGTGCAGAGACTTTGTTTATGGATTATCATATTCAAAATCAAGTTGCTGTTAAGATTATTAGAATTTTTAATACTTATGGCCCAAACATGAATCCTAATGACGGGCGTGTAGTTTCTAATTTTATTGTTCAAGCGTTGAAAGGTGAAGACATTACCATTTTTGGAGATGGTACACAAACCCGTTCGTTTCAGTATGTAGACGATTTGGTTGAAGGTACGATTAGAATGATGAATAGTCGTGACGGTTTTATGGGACCTGTAAATATTGGAAACCCAGGAGAATTTACCATGATAGAATTGGCAGAGAAAATTTTGAAATTAACTAATTCTAAATCGAAATTGATTCATTTACCATTGCCAAAAGACGACCCCATGCAGCGTAAACCTGTTATCGATTTAGCAAAAAAAGAATTAAACGGTTGGGAGCCTAAAGTGCAGTTAGAAGAAGGGTTGGTGAAAACTATAGCATATTTTGATAATTTGCTGAAAGCTTAATTTTTGGTTTTTATTTAATCATAGTGAGAGAATGAATTTTATCGGAGTTCTACAATTATAATAATGGCTGTTCAGATTGTTAAATAATAGTTAGTTAAGTATTTTTAAGATTTCTATTTGAATTGTGAGATTGGGTTATTTTGTTGGAATTGGCTTTTGGAAACAGTTTTGAATTTGAATAAATAACAGGATTTTTAGATTGATTTTATAGCAGGACAAAACCATTTAAATTACAGAACCAAAGGAGATAGGAAACATTAAGTTTTGAAAAGAATTTTCTATGAATAGAAATATATAATATACAAGGGTAAAATAAAATGAAATTAACGTATTATAAAAATCTTGATGGTATTAGAGCTATTGCAGCTTTAATGGTGATGTTTTTTCATTTCTTTATAGGAATTGAATCTAAAGGAGGTTTGTTAGGTTTTTTGACCAAAGTTTCAGTTTTTGGTCAAACAGGAGTCACTTTGTTTTTTGTACTATCTGGGTTTTTGATAACAAGGATTTTAATAGCTACTAAGAATACAGAAGGATTTTTTAAAAATTTTTATTTAAGAAGGACACTAAGAATATTTCCGCTATATTATTTATTTCTGTTCATATCGTACTATATCGCACCAATTTTTTTTGGTACTAAAATACCAGAATTACATCAGCAGTTGTATTATTATACTTATTTGCAAAATTTTGCTTCGACCTTTAACTGGGATGCAATTGGACCTAGTCATTTTTGGTCTTTAGCTGTAGAGGAGCATTTTTATTTATTTTGGCCATTTGTTGTCTATCTATTTTCAAATAAAAATCTGATCAAAATAATCTCTGGAATTATTATAGTAGCTTTAGTATTAAGGTGGTATATGCTTTCTGAAGGGTATCAAGTTTTTTATTTTACCTTTACAAGGTTTGATTCCTTAGCGATTGGTGCATTATTAGCAATTATAGAAATTGAATGTGGCTTTAAGAAGAGAACAGCTAAAAAGTTTTCTGTTTTACTATTGAGCTTGATAGTTCCAACCATAATGATGTGGACTATTTTTACAGGCACCGGAGATATTTATATTCAAACATTTAAATTTTTATTGTTATCAGGAATCTATTTTTCTTTAATAGGCATGTTGTTGTGTTTAAAAGAAGAGCATTTTGTAAATAAAATTTTAAGGACTAAATTTTTCTTATTTACCGGGAAAATTAGTTATGGCCTGTATGTTTACCACCCTTTGGCATATAAATTTTGTGAACATTATTTTGAAATAGAAAACGTTTTCTTGAGATTTATTGTGGGGATTACTTGTTCATTTTTATTGTCAATTATTAGTTTTTATCTTTTTGAATCCTCCTTTTTAAAACTTAAGAAATATTTTGACTATGATAAAAAACAATTAACTGCAAATGTTGCAAAAGTCTGAGGATAAGAATTAATGAAAATAGAAGAAGTTTAAGAACTAATATAGAGTGAAAACAGATTTATCTACTTATAATAATAGTTGGTATAAACCAGGCGGGAAACTAAAAGTTTTGCTTTGGTATTTCGTTAATGCGTTGTTTTTTATTAATCCGTTGAATCCTGTTTCAAAGTTAAAAGTGGTGTTGTTAAAGCTTTTTGGAGCGAAAATTGGGCAGGGCGTGGTGATTAAGCCAGGTGTTAATATTAAATATCCGTGGTTATTATCCATAGACGATTATACTTGGATTGGCGAAAAGGTATGGATAGATAATTTGGCTCAAGTAACTATTGGAAAAAACGTTTGCCTTTCACAAGAAGCGATGTTGCTTTGTGGCAATCATAATTATAAAAAATCGACTTTCGATCTCATTGTCGGTAAGATAACCATTGAAGACGGGGCTTGGATTGGCGCAAAATCGGTAGTTTGTCCAGGTGTACATGTTGAATCTCACGCTATTTTGACAGTGCAATCTGTCGCTACCAAAAACATGGAAGCTTATGGCATTTATCAAGGGAATCCAGCGATGTTGGTAAGGAAACGAGAAATTAGTCGTACGGATTTAAAAAATAGAAAATAGAATAAAGCGAATAGACTGTTTAGATACGTGTTTTTTGAGTGCTTAAAATAGGTGAATCAGGTATTCAGAATTTAGAAGTGAAAAGAGTATGAAAGTTTCAATTATAACAGCAACTTACAATAGTGAGAAAACCATAGGCGATTGTTTGCAATCGGTTTTGTCGCAAGATTATCAAGATATTGAGTATATCATTATCGATGGTGCTTCTTCAGATGGCACTTTGCCAAAAGTGGAAGCTGCACAAACTCAAAATAAAAATATCATCTGTATTTCTGAACCGGATAAAGGTATTTATGATGCATTGAATAAAGGCATCCAAAAAGCTACAGGGGATATTATTGGATTTTTACATTCCGACGATTATTTCAATTCAACCCAAACTATCAGTCATATTGTTGCTGCTTTTCAAAATTCTAATGTAGATGGCGTTTATGGCGATTTGCATTACATATCGAGTGAATCTGATACGATTGTTAGAAATTGGAAGAGTAAACCGTTTTCTGAAAAACTCTTAAAGGAGGGGTGGATGCCGGCACATCCTACCTTGTTTTTAAAGCAAAATGTTTATAAAAAACACGGCCAGTTTAATTTGAAATTTAAAATTGCCGCAGATTACGATTTGATGCTACGTATATTTAAAGATAAGGATTTAACATTCTTATATTTACCTGAGGTTGTAACAAAAATGCGAGTTGGTGGCGCTAGTAACAGAAGCCTGAAGAATATTTGGTTAAAAACGCGAGAAGATTACATGGCTGTAAAAGGGAACAATATAGGTAGTCCAGCATTGGTAGTTTGCTCTAAGAACTTGTCTAAAATTCCACAATGGTTTAAGAAGTAAAGTGTTTTATTTTCTGTAAAATTCGTTTTGTTACGGTTAATTTTAAAATGAATTCGGTTACTATAAGTTGTAATAGCAATGTAATTTTAACAGTCTTAATATTGAACGAAAAAAAAGTGAAACCTTGTACATCGGGTTTTAAGTTGTACATTTGTATTTAAATCGCTATCGATGAATTATATAAACCAGCTTATCAGTCAGTTAGACGATACTACATTATTGTTGTTTCCATTTTTATTGGCTTTAATTACCGCGTTTTTAGCATTTCCAACCATTATTTTTATTGCCCATGCAAAACAGTTGGTAGACGTTCCCGATAAACGTAGTGTGCATTCTAAAACAGTGCCAACTTTAGGGGGAATAGGTATATTTTTTGCGGTGGCCATAGTTATTACGTTAACGGGAGCTTTCTTAAATGCAAAATTATTAATGCCTATTGTAGGTGCCCTAATTATTTTATTCTTTTTAGGTGTGAAGGATGATATTTTGATTCTATCTCCAAAGAAAAAAATGATGGGACAAATTATAGCTTCATTACTTGTTATACTAGTTACCGATGTCAGAATTACTACGTTTTCTGGAATTTTGGGCATTCATCATTTACCGTATATTGTGTCTATCGCTTTTACTTTGTTTGTTTTTATATTAATTATTAATGCTTACAATTTAATAGACGGCTTAGATGGGTTAGCTGGTTCTGTAGGACTTTTAGCCTCTTTGTTTTTTGGATTTTTATTTTATAAAATGCAGGACATGTCTTTAACGGTAGTGTCGTTGGCTTTAGTAGGGGCTTTAATTGCATTTTTGTATTTCAATTTTTCAAAAGTTAGAAAAATATTTATGGGGGATACAGGTTCTATGGTTGTTGGGTTTTTATTGGCATTTCAAGCAATTGCTTTTATTAATTTAAATCAGCTTAATCCTATAGCTCAGTTTCATTTAAATGCTCCAATTATAGTACTTGCTATTTTGTTTTTTCCATTGTTGGATACTTTACGAATCTTTTATGTGCGGGTTGTCATTTATAAAAAGCACCCGTTTAGTCCAGATAAGAACCATATCCACCATCAAATGCTTCAGCTGGGGTTAAGGCACTGGCAGGTGACTTTAGTGATCTCCATAGCATCAACTTCGGTGTTAATCTTCGCATTAATGTCTCAATATTTAACTGTCAATTGGCAGTTGTTAGTTGTAGTTATTACTGGATTAATTATGTTTTCGCTACCATTTTTCATCAATTATAGTGTTTTTAACAAGCGTTTTAAATTAAATAAACTGTTAAGAAAACTCAATTTGGTGAGTTACTCTAAAGTAAAATAAAACGATTCAATTCCATCTTAAACATTTGTTTATATAGGCAATCCCTCTATATTTGTAAATGAACCCAAAATTAATTTCTGTGAGATTACCATCCCTTCTAAAATTGTTATGTGCTTTTGTTTTTATAACATCTTGTGCAACTAAAAAAGAAATATTATACTTTCAAGATAGCGGGAATATTCCAGAAGAAGTTGTAAGGCAAATGACTCAAATTCAGGTTAACGACATCTTGAATATTACCGTTAAAACTATAGATCCAGAAGCTGCGGCACCATATAATAGAACAGATGCTGCTAGTGGTGGTAACAGTAATAATACCACTATGTTAAAATTACAAGGCTATCTGGTAAGACCTGATGGGACTATTACTTTTCCGATCCTTGGAGATTTTTCAGTCCTCAATATGACCACGAAAGAGGCTCAAGAATATATCATAAAGCTTTTAGTAGACGGAGGGCATTTAAAAAAACCGACTGTAATTGTTAGAATTGTTAATGCTAAATTTACTGTTTTAGGAGAGGTAAAAAAGCCAGGTACTTATGAGTATGATGAGGAAACTTTAACGTTACCCCAAGCTTTAGGATTAGCGGGGGATTTAAGTATAAATGGTGTTAGAGAAGACATTAGAATTATTCGAGAAGTTGATGGTGTTCGTACAGTTGCACAAGTAGATATGACAAAGACGGATTGGTTTACTAGCCCTTATTATAACATAAAACAGAATGATGTTATAGTTGTTAATCAAAATGGTCCAGCAGTTAAGAGAGCGGGGTATATACCAAGTATAGGTGGTTTAATGGGAGCTGTGTCGTTTATTATTACTTTAATTCTTTTAATTCAAAGTTAATTTATGAGTGAGATGCATGTGCCTTTAGATCAGGATACAGAGGATAATGGTATCAATATTAAAGATGAAATTTTAAGATATTTAAAGTTTTGGAAATGGTTTGTTTTGGCAGCTATAATTGGGGTATTAGTTGCTTTTCTTTATTTGAGATTTACCCCTGAAACTTATAAGTCTTTTTCTAAAATTAAAATTTTAGATGAATCGTCAGACCTTGAGTTGTCTACAGGTAAAAGCGGTGGGTTGTTTTCAGAAACTAAGAATCTGGATAATGAAATTCAAGTTATCAGATCTAAACGACTATTAAGTAAAGTCGTAGATAGTCTAGACCTTCATATTCGTTATTATTTTGAAGGCAAATTTAAGCAACAAGAAGCTTGGAATCCTCCTTTTAAATTTGTTAGTGTTTTACCTAAAGAGAGTGTTAAATGGGGCACGTACTATGTTGAGGTTCTTCAAGATGGCTTTAAAATTAGAAGGGGTGATGCTATAGAAACCGAATTTATTACTAAAGGATATAATGTTAATAATCCGCAAAAAGATTTTCCTTTTATCATTACTTCTTCACCAAGTATAAAAAGATATGTTAACTTTTTCTTTAGAGTAGATGTACAGCCTATTAGTGCCGCAGCGGCTAGTTTGTCAAATCAAATTGGAATTACACGTGTAGGAGCTACAGATATTTTACAACTTAATTTAGTAGGAGAAAGTAGGGAGCGATCTGAGGCTGTACTTAACAAAGTTATGGAGCAGTTTAATTTGGATGGTGTAGAAGATAGACAGCTTGTATTCCAAAGAACTATAGATTTTGTTGATGAACGTTTTGTGTTTTTGGCAGAGGAATTAGACTCCATAGAAGTAGATAAAAAAGAGTTCCAACAGAATAATAATATGGTATCTTTTGGAGCAGATGTAGGCTATAGCATGACAAAAAAAGCTAGTACAGAAAGTGCCGTGTTTGATATTGAAAATCAAATAGCCTTATCAAAATTATTAATTAATACTTTAGCGGAAGATAATTTAGGTACCTTATTACCGCAAAGTATAGGGCTAGATAATGCCAGTGCTAATGGGTTAATTGATAGTTATAATACAGTTGTATTGGAGCGAGAGGCACTTATAACAAGTGCAGGAGATAATAACCCTAAAGTAATAGCATTAAATGAACATCTAGAAGAGTTGAGAAGTAATTTAAATAAATCACTATCTACTTATCAACGCCAATTAGATGTGTCGTTAAGCCGTTTAAAGCAGGAGGAAAGCAATGCGGTAGGGTTGTTTAAAAGTATGCCCCAAAAAGAGAAGATTTTACGATCTATTGAAAGACAGCAAAATTTAAAAGAGAATTTATATTTATTACTATTACAGAAGCGAGAGGAGGCTGCCATTAATTTAGCGATAACAGCACCTAGTATTAAGATTGTAGAATATGCAGCAAGTTCAGGAAGACCTGTAAGTCCAGATCGTAATGGTATCTATATTAAGTCGCTTTTAGGTGCATTGATTATACCTTTCGGGGTCATTTTCTTATTGTTTAAATTGGACACAAAGATTCATGATAAATCAGATGTTACAAAAGCAACAAAAAGTATTCCTATTGCTGGAGAAATACCTAAATTGATTGGTGAACAAGATAAATTGTTTACAAATCCTCATGATAGGACTATGTTGGCCGAATCTTTTAGAATTTTAAGTACTAATTTAAATTATGTTTTACCAGCTAAAAATCAAAACGATAAAGCACAAGTTATTTATGTAACATCTTCTATAAAAGGAGAGGGTAAGACTTTTGTTTCCGTTAATTTGGCCTTAGCTTATTCCAGTATCAGTAAGCGTGTACTATTAATAGGCGCTGACTTGAGAAACCCAAAAATAAAAGTTACTGGACAACAAAAACATGTTAAAGGATTGTCTGATGTTTTGTATAATAACCTAGATTGGAGGACTGTATTACAAGATAGTGAATACAACAAACAATATTTAGATGTATTAATAGCAGGGACTATCCCTCCTAATCCAGCCGAATTATTGTCTAATGGTAAATTAAAAGCTATTATTGAAGATGCTAAGGATGAATATGATTATATCATCATTGATACAGCTCCTGTTGTACCTGTTACAGACACATTATTAATATCTCAGTATGCAGATGCGACTATCTATGTGGTTCGTGCTGGTTATACAGAGAAGAAACTCTTAGGATTTTCAAAAGAAATTTATAGCCATAAAAAATTAAACAACATGGTTTATGTTGTAAATGATATTAGTGAAGCTAAATCGTCTAGAGGTTATGGCTATAATTACGGGTACGGATATGGTTATAATAATGATTCAACGATTAAAAAGTATACTTGGACATGGTTTAAGGAAGGTATTAAAAATAAGCTTAGAAATTTATAATTATATTAAGGAATTATATGAAAAATATGAAAGGTTAAGACTTAAAGTTTTAACCTTTTTTTATAGGTTTCAAATTAGCTTATGAAGCTCTGAAATTTCTTAGTTAAAATGAAAATTTAAAATAGGTTTTAAGTATTATAGAGTTTTAATCCCAGATTTAAACTATTCTTAGTTTAGAATGATAGTAACTTCCTTCAGTCCTTCATATTACACAATGATGGGTTTCCAGTTTATAATGGTTTAGTCCGGTCTTTTTTATTCTCTAAGGTTTGTTACAAGGTTTTTATATATTAATAATAATTTACTCTAATGGATGATGGGTATGTTATCAAAATAACTTTACTCATCTGTTAGAATATTTTTATTAGTGAAATTATGAAAAAAAGAGCGGCCATCAATGTATTATAAATTACATTGATAGCCGCTTATCTATGTTTGGCAGCACGTAAATTTAGAATCTATATAAGAATTCTAAACTGTGTATAAAGTTGTTGTTAGCGTAAATGTGGTCGTTCGCATCAAATGCAAACTTCGATAAACTTTGAATTCTAGCTCCAAATTCAGGGGTGAACCAAAATCGCATTCCTATGTTGAAGTTTATGGAACCATTGGTTTCAGGGCCTACATCAAAAACTCCTAAGCCAAGTCCAGAATATAGGTTGATATTTTCATTGTCCCAAATGTAGTGGCCAAAATAAAATTTTCCATTAACATCGAAGGACATGTAAGTTTCATCGCCTTCAATCCAGCCCACACCTTTTTCATACGCTCTTTCTATGCCATTAAAACTTAACATAGGGTTTATTGCCCAATTGTCATCAAACTTATATTCAACACCAACAGTGATTGGGTTTTTAAAATTCCAACGTTCAGAACCTTTAATAGGGTCTCTAAACGCACTGTTGTCTAAAATATTTATACCTACACTAGCAACCCACTCATCGTAACCACGATATTGACTATAAGCGGCGGTACTGCATATTAAGAATAATAGTATAGCTGTAATCTTTTTCATATTAAAATTTTTAATAAAATTAAGGTTTAATTTGTTATTAGAGAAGTGTAATTTTATTTTTTTCTATATAGAATTATTTTGGGGTTAATTTTTTTGCTAAAGTATAAGCTAACATAATCAATTTTAATTACTTATTGAAATAATAGTGGTTTAAATGTAAATTAATTGTTGATTATTTTTTTGATATTTGAAATAGTATTTAATTGATCTGCAGCTTTAAAAACAAAGCTTCCTGCAACCAAAACATCAGCGCCAGCATCTACTAATTGTTTTGCATTTTTGTCGGTAACACCACCGTCTATTTCTATAATTGTAGCAGCATTTTTTTGTTGTATTAATGCTTTTAGGGTTTTAATTTTATTGTAGGTGCTTTCTATAAAACTTTGTCCGCCAAAGCCTGGATTTACACTCATTATTAATACTAAATCTATATCGTTTATTACATCTTCCAACACATTTATATTAGTGTGCGGATTTAAAGCAACACCAGCCTTCATGCCTTCAGCTTTAATGGCTTGTAAGGTTCTGTGTAAATGTGTGCATGCTTCGTAATGCACTGTAAGTACATCGCTACCTAAATCTGCGAAAGTTTTAATGTAGCGATCGGGATCTACAATCATTAAATGTACATCTAAGGTTTTTTTTGCATGTTTAGAAATGGCTTCTAAAACAGGCATTCCGTAGGATATATTAGGAACAAAAACACCGTCCATGATATCAATGTGAAACCAATCTGCTTCACTATTATTAACCATTTCGATATCGCGTTGTAAGTTGCCGAAATCTGCCGCCAATAATGATGGCGCAATTAATTTAGAATTCATTGTATTGACTTAAATTTTTGCAAAAATAGTATAAAAAAATGAACCCTCGGTAATCAGCCGAGGGTTCTTTCATCAATCAAAAAACGAACAGTTATTGTATGCTCTTTCGAGCTTAAACTGTTGTTACTGTAATTAGGTTTAACCTAAATATGTTTTTAATATTTTGCTTCGTGATGTATGTTTTAATCTACGAATTGCTTTTTCTTTTATTTGTCTTACACGTTCACGCGTTAAGTCGAAAGTTTCTCCTATTTCCTCTAAGGTCATAGGATGTTGGTTACCTAATCCAAAATACAGACGGATAACATCGGCTTCACGTGGGGTTAAGGTTTCTAAAGCACGTTCTATTTCTGTGCGTAAAGACTCGTGTAATAATTCACGATCTGGGTTAGGAGATTCTCCACTATTTAATACGTCGTATAAATTAGAGTCTTCACCTTCTACAAGTGGTGCATCCATGCTGACATGGCGACCAGAATTTTTCATAGACTCTTTAACGTCGTTAATGGTCATGTCTAATTCTTTGGCAATTTCTTCGGCACTTGGCGGACGTTCGTGCGCTTGCTCTAAAAATGCAAATGTTTTATTAATTTTATTGATAGAACCGATTTTGTTTAATGGTAAACGTACAATTCTAGATTGCTCGGCCAAAGCCTGTAGGATAGACTGACGAATCCACCAAACGGCATACGATATAAATTTAAAACCACGGGTTTCATCAAAACGCTGTGCAGCCTTTATTAATCCTAAATTTCCTTCATTAATCAAATCGGGTAAAGTTAAACCCTGATTTTGATATTGCTTTGCTACCGAAACCACAAAACGTAAATTAGCTTTTGTTAATTTTTCTAAAGCAACTTGATCGCCAGCTTTAATACGTTGTGCTAATTCTACTTCTTCGTCTGCGGTAATTAAGTCAACTTTTCCAATTTCTTGAAGATATTTATCTAGCGAAGCTGTTTCTCTATTGGTAACCTGCTTCGTAATTTTAAGTTGTCTCATGTAAAGTTCTCCTGTAAATAATTAAGTGAATACTCCTTTGTAATTAGTTATACGTAAGTATTACAATAAATGTTACAAAAACAGTATTTATTTTTAAATCTTTATAAGATTTTTATGCTCAAGATTAATCGCTTCAAGCATGTCTGAGGCGAATTTATAATGCCCGCGTGTGGTTATAAGCCTGAATCTGTACGATTTTAAATTACTTAGCGTGTTTAGAAATAGCCATTTTGATTTTAGTAAATTAGGTTTCTCAGATTTTAAACTGATATCAAAAACATACTTACGGCCCTCTTTAGTAGCAACAACATCTGGAGTAATAGCGATGTTGCTTCCTTTTTTTAGATATGATTTTGGCGTGTCGTAACCTTCTAAATCTGCTTTAATGTTTTGATAGCCATGATGTTCTAAATAGGAAATAGAGTGCTTTAAAATGTCGGTGTATTTTGCTTTGTCTTCTTGAATCATAACTTATAATATAATGAAAATGAGAAGAATTGCAACTTTTAAAAGCGATTTAACAAAAAAGCCCATCGTGTTTCGATGGGCTTTTACATTTATATTGAAAAAATTAATTTTCTTTTCTATCGTGTCTCGGTTTTCTATCATCACGACGGTTGTCGCGATTTCTGTTATCTCGGTTTCCTCCTTTATTATCTCTAGGCGGTCTTGCTACGTAACCTTCTGGTTTTGGCAAAATAGCTTTGCGAGATACTTTTTCTTTTCTAGTTTTAGGATCTATACCAAAGTATTTTACTTCAAATACATCACCCATATTCACCACATCCGATACGTTTTCTGTGCGTTCCCAAGCCAACTCACTTACGTGTAATAACACTTCGTTTCCTGGAGCTTGAGTATATTCTACAACAGCACCAAAGTCAAGCATTTTAATAACTTTTACTTCGTAAACTTCGCCAACTTGCGGTTTGAATAGCAATGAGTCAATTTTAGCAAGTACAGCATTTATTCCTTCTTGGCCAGTTCCTAAAATTTCTACGATACCTTCTTCTGTTACAGGGTCTTCGTTAATTACAATAGTAGTATTGGTTTCTTTTTGTAATTCTTGAATTACTTTTCCACCAGGACCAATTAAAGCGCCTATAAATTCGTTAGGAATCACGCGAGTTACCATTTTAGGTGCATGTGCTTTAACATCGGCGTTAGGCGTAGCAATAGTATCAGTCAACTTGCCTAATATGTGCATACGACCTTCTTTAGCTTGATTTAAAGCGTTTACTAAAATTTCGTAGCTTAAGCCTTTAATTTTGATATCCATTTGGCAAGCAGTAATACCATCTTCTGTACCTGTAACTTTAAAATCCATGTCGCCTAAGTGATCTTCATCACCTAAAATATCCGATAAAACAGCGTAACGCTCACCATCAGAAATTAATCCCATAGCAATACCAGATACTGGTTTTTTCATTTGCACACCAGCGTCCATTAACGCCATCGTTCCAGCACAAACTGTAGCCATAGATGATGAACCGTTAGATTCTAATACCTCGGATACTACTCTTACAGTATAAGGACAATCTGCAGGAACCATGCGTTTTAATGCACGTTGTGCTAAGTTACCGTGACCAATTTCACGACGCGATGTGCCTCTTAACGGTCTTGCTTCTCCCGTTGAAAACGGTGGGAAGTTATAATGTAAATAGAAACGCTCTTCGCCTTCTAACGATGGGTTATCGATCATGTTAGCTTCACGTGATGTACCTAAAGTAACTGTAGCTAATGCTTGAGTTTCCCCACGTGTAAAGATTGAAGAACCGTGTGTAGATGGTAAATAATCTACTTCGCACCATATTGGGCGTATTTCGGTAGTTTTACGTCCGTCTAAACGAATACCTTCTTCTAACACAAGATTTCTTACAGCTTCTTTTTGAATTTTGTTGAAATATTTTGATACTAAACCACCAACTTCTTCCAATTCTTCTTCTGTATATTCTGCTTTTAAAGCTTCTTTTACTTCGGAGAAAGCTAAACCTCTGTCGTGCTTAGAAGATGCATCTTTAGCAATTTCGTAACATTTATCGTAAGCAAAGGCTTTTACTTTTTCAAGAACAGCATCGTCTTCGGCTTCTGGCTCATATTCGCGAGTTTCTTTTGCTCCAACTTGAGCAACTAAACGTTTTTGAGCTTCAATTTGAACTTTAATGGCATCGTGAGCAACTTTAATGGCTTCAACCATTTCTTCTTCCGAAATTTCGCTCATTTCACCTTCAACCATCATTACAGAATCTTCGGAAGCACCAATAACCATATCGATATCTGATTGTGCTAATTGAGATAAACTTGGGTTGATGATAAATTCGCCATCAATTCTAGCTACACGGACTTCAGAAATTGGAGTTTCAAAAGGAATATCGCTTAATTGAATAGCGGCAGATGCTGCTAAACCAGCTAATGCATCTGGCATAACATCTTTATCTAAAGACATTAACTGAATCATTACCTGAGTTTCGGCATGATAGTCTTTAGGGAATAACGGGCGTAATACGCGGTCTACAATACGCATTACTAAAATTTCTTCGGTGCTTGGGCGTGCCTCACGTTTAAAAAAACCGCCAGGGTAACGACCTGCAGCAGCAAATTTTTCGCGATAATCTACCGTTAACGGTAAAAAGTCTACATCGGCGGCATCGTAGTTAGATACTACTGTACAAAGTAGCATAGTCTCTCCCGATTGCACTACAACACTACCATGAGCTTGTTTTGCTAGTTTTCCAGTTTCGATAGAAATTTCTCTACCGTCACCTAGGTCTATAACCTCTTTAAATGTTTGTGGAATCATAAATTTTAATTCTTTATCAAGCTTATTTATGCTTGAAACATGTTAAACAATGGTCGTTGTGTTGTTGTGTAGTTGTTGTAGTGACCAATGAAAAACTGTAAAAGCTTCTTCAATTGTCGATGGTTATGCTCGTTCGAACTCGAGTTATAAATGAAAAAAAGAGGCATAAAGCCTCTCTTTTGTTATTTTCTTAATCCTAATTCCTTAACGATAGCACGGTATCTTAAGATATCCTTTTTAGTTAAGTAATCTAGTAGCGCTCTACGCTTACCTACTAATTTTACTAACGAACGCTCTGTGTTGTAATCTTTACGATTGTTTTTTAAGTGTTCTGTTAAGTGATTAATTCTGTGCGTGAATAACGCGATTTGACCTTCAGCAGAACCTGTATCGTTCTTTCCTTTACCGTGTTTTGCGAAGATTTCTTCTTTTGATTCTTTTGTTAAATACATTCCAATATTATTTAAATGATTTTTATGTACATGAAAGATTTTCTTTCAAGCGGCAAATATATGAATATAATATGATTTAATGCTTAAATTGTCAATCTTTTATATTTCTCACATAAAAATGAAGTCATTTAGTTTTATTAGCAATCCTCATATTGCGAGCGCGTAAAGGATTATTGTTTAATTATTACGCACGAATGGGTTGATTGGTAATTAAATCGATGTATAAGTTTACCTTATTTTTTAAATCTTTACGTTGGGTTATAAAGTCTAAGAATCCGTGTTCTAATAAAAATTCGGCGGTTTGAAACCCTTCTGGTAATTCTTTTCCTGTAGTATCTCTAACAATTCGTGGGCCAGCAAAACCAATTAAAGCTCCCGGTTCGCTAATGTTAATATCGCCTAACATGGCAAAAGAAGCTGTTGTTCCTCCTGTTGTTGGGTCTGTACATAACGAGATGTAAGGTATGCCAGCATCTGCTAGTTGGGCTAGTTTAACCGATGTTTTGGCTAATTGCATTAATGACAAAGCGGCTTCCATCATACGGGCGCCTCCAGATTTAGAGATAATCATTAATGGCATTTTCTTTTTTAATGCATAGTCTGCTGCACGTGCTATTTTTTCGCCGACTACACTTCCCATAGATCCACCAATAAAGGCAAAATCCATACACGCAATAACTAAGTCTTTACCTTTAGATTTGCCAACGGCTGTTCTAACAGCATCTTTTAGTTTTGTTTTTTCTTGTGCGGCTTTTAAACGGTCTGGGTATTTTTTTGTGTCTACAAATTTAAGCGGGTCTTTAGACTCTAAGTTCTGGTCTAATTCTTTAAACTTGTTGTCATCGAAAAGAATTTCGAAATATTCTTTGCTGCCAATTCTTACGTGATAGCCATCTTCAGGACTTACGTAAAAGTTTTTTTCTAACTCTTCGGTATCTACAATTTTGCCTGTTGGAGACTTGTACCATAACCCTTTAGGAGTATCTTTTTTTTCTTGGGTTGTGGTTGTTATTCCTTTTGTTTTTCGTTTAAACCAAGACATATTGATTTTATTTTTAGCTTTTAAGCTATCGGGGAAGCTTAAAATGTTTTGTTTAGCGTTTATAAACTAACGTAAATGTAGCGTAAAACGGTACATTTACGTTAGTTAATTTTTTACAAGTAAGGTATTACGTGTTTGAAGACAAGGTGTTTAAACCATAATCTTTATGTAATACCATTAGGTTGCAGGGGTCAAAATTAAAATTTTGTTTTTAATTTTAGCAAAACGCTAAGATTTATTTTACAATGTATTTACATTATTTAAATCTTCAAATGCCTTTTTTAGTCTAGAAACAAATGTTTCTTCGCCTTTTCTTAACCAAACTCGAGGGTCGTAATATTTTTTATTTGGAGCTTCAGGACCTTCTGGGCTACCAATTTGCGTTTTTAAATAATCGGCTTTATCGTTCATATAATCACGAATTCCGCTCATGAAGGCAAATTGCATGTCGGTGTCTATATTCATTTTAATTACACCGTAACTGATACCTTCTCTAATTTCTTCTACAGAAGAACCAGATCCGCCATGGAATACAAAATCGATGTGATTATGACCTACACCATATTTTTCTGAAATATATTCTTGAGAATTTTTAAGAATTTTTGGAGTTAATTTTACGTTACCAGGCTTGTAAACCCCGTGTACGTTACCAAAAGCAGCTGCAATAGTAAACTGATCGCTTACTTTACTTAACTCTTCGTAAGCATAAGCAACTTCTTCTGGTTGGGTGTATAATTTAGATTCATCGACATCGCTGTTATCTACACCATCTTCTTCACCACCGGTAATACCTAGTTCTATCTCTAAGGTCATACCCATTTTGCTCATGCGCTCTAGGTATTGTTTACAGATTTCGATGTTTTCTTTTATAGGCTCCTCGCTTAAATCGATCATGTGCGAGCTGAATAATGGTTTTCCTGTTTCTGCAAAATGTTTTTCGCTGGCATCTAATAAACCATCTATCCAAGGCAATAATTTTTTGGCGCAATGGTCTGTGTGTAAAATTACAGGAACACCATACGCTTCGGCCATTAAATGAACGTGTTTGGCACCAGCAGTTGCTCCAGCGATGGCCGCTTTTTGTCCGTCGTTACTTAGTCCTTTTCCTGCGTTAAATACCGCACCGCCATTAGAAAACTGTATAATTACGGGCGCATTTAAATCTCTTGCGGTTTCTAAAACACCGTTAATGGTGTTCGAGCCAATTACGTTTACAGCAGGAAGAGCAAATCCTTTCTCTTTTGCATATTTAAAAATGTTTTGAACTTCTTTACCAGTTGCAACACCAGGTTTAATGTTATGTCCCATAATTATTTTGTTTAATGTTTAAGTTTGATTTCCTCAAAAGTAATACTTTTTTAAGTATTTTTTTGCAGGTATTGGGTGATAAAACCGCTGAAATTGACGAAATCGTTATAAATTATGGGTGTTTTTTTTGATTAGAACGGATAGTTGATACCTACGTTATAAACGGCATTTCCGAAATTAAAATCGTTTAACCAACGTTCGTCGTTAGAGTAAGACGGATCGTAAGTTTTAAATCCGATATCGAATCTGAAGACTAAAAAACTAAAATCGTAACGTAATCCAAATCCAGAGCCAATGGCAATGTCTTTTAACGATTCGATACTTTCGAAGGTGGCGCCTGGGTCTTGCACATTATCAAAAACATTCCAGATGTTACCCATGTCTACAAATAAAGCTCCGTATAAATCTTCGTAAACGTTAAAGCGGTGTTCAATATTAAGGGCAATTTTTAAGTTAGCTTCGTTAAAATCGTCTTTGTTTTGAGAGCTTCCAGGGCCTAAGTCGTAGGCCGACCAAGCACGGTTATCGTTGGCACCTCCTGCAAAAAAACTTTTAGAGAACGGAATGTTAGGCGAGTTGCCATACGGAATCGCAATGCCAAAAAAACTGCGAACGGCTAATATGTTTTTGTGGCCCAAATCCCAGTGCTTGGTGAAATCCAATTCGGTTTTAATGTATTGCGAATAGGCTACATTAAATAGTTCGTAGCGTCCATCGCTGTTTTTGCTCTGATTAGATAGCGACGAGCCTAATGCTAATAAATTTCCAGCCGATTCTATGCGGCCTCTAAAAATGTAAAAATCTTCATCGGAAACATCTCTACGGCTGTCCCGAATATAGGTGAAGGCACTCGATACAATCAGGTTGTTTTCGGTTAACCTAACTTGGCGTTCATCAATATTATTTACGGTTTGGATATCATCGTCGGAAATGCCTCTAGGTGGATTCGGACCCAATACTTCATTTATAAACTCGTTGGTGCCTTCTGGTATTTCTAAGTCTTCATTTCTTGGTAAATAGCCACTATCGTGCGCGATATCATTTAAAGTGTTGTATGATGTACTGTAAACGTTAAAGTAATTGTCTGGATTTAAATTTCTTACGTATTGCGCACTAAAAAGTTCTAGCGATTGGGTAACACGTCGGGACGGTTTCCAATTGTAGTTTAATGCCCCTGTAAACGATCTTTTGTCTAAACCAATATTTTTTTGACTCGCTACCGAGAGTCCCATTTTGGTTGTAGGCGACATGTGTTTTGGGATTAAACTATCGGTATTAAAAGGGAAAAACAATCTGGGGATGGTAAGTTTTAAATCGGCTCCAACTTCGTTGATGTCGAAAAAACGATCTTCGTTTTGGTTAGCATCTTTAGACGACCCTATTGAAGCAAAACCCGATAATTCTAAAGTTTCGGCACCTTTAAAAATATTTCTGGCCAATAAACTCGGGTTAACAGAAAATCCAATAACCTGAATATTACTCGTGGATACTTCGGTGCTAAATCCTAAATTGAATTTTTTTAAGGGCGTTAAATATATGTTGGCAGTAAGCGTAGTGTCGGGGTTTTCAACATATTTAATATCTGGATATTTAAACGTTCTCAATTCGCTTAAATGTTTGTAGGTTCTGGTACGGTCTATATCTCTAAAAATAGATCCTGGCGAAATAAAAACAGCATCGGTAAGTGCTTTAGGTCTGTAAGTCATTTTACTGGTGCTATACAAATTGTAGCCTTTGTAGGTTATAGAGTCTTGTAATTGATCGTTTCTGTTTTCGTTCGAGGCATCGGTGTAAATATTAACATCTTTAATTGTAAAAATTTTAAAAGGTTCTCTGCGCACTGAATCTTGATTGCGTTGGTTGAAGTTCTTTATTTGAACTTCAACATTCATTTTTTTATTGGTGTTAATCGTATCGACTTGAAAAATAACATAGTCCTGACTAAATTGGTAGACACCATGGTTTCTTAAATTACTTGTAATCCTGTCGCGTTCGGCTTCAAAATTATCGGTCGTATAGCGTTCGCCAGATTTTATAAAAGACCGTCTTTTAAATTGATGGTATAGCGAGTCTACAATTGGAGACATAATTTGCGTGGTTAAACTGTCTATTATAAAAGGCGTGCCAAGGTTTACATGGTAATTTACTTCAGCTTTTTTGGTGCCAGTAATAATGGTGTCGTAACGGGCTTCTACATCAAAATAACCGTTGTTAGTGTAATAATCCTCTAGTCTTGTGACCGATTTTTTGCTGCGCAGTTCGTTAATGGTAACCGGGGCTTCTCCAGTTGTTTTAAGCCAAGAGTTAAAACCTTTTCTGGCTTCTACAAATTGGTGTAATTGTTTTTTAGATAGGAAACGTTCTAAGCGTTTTCTGTGTTTTTCGCTTCGGTTTATTTGTGCATTAACAATAGAGTCTATATTGGGTCTGGCTAAATTGTAAATGTATAATCTAATGGGTAAGCCCAGTAGCGTTTTGTTTGGTTCTTGATATAAGAGATTTTCTATCGTTTCAGATTTATTTTTTACACTGTCTACATAAATGGTGTTTTTTACCAAGAGGTGTTTGTCTTCTCCCACGCGTTTAATAGAATTACAAGCGGTAATTAAACCTGTTATTACAATAAATAACACTATTTTTGGGAACCTGTGTTTCAAGAATAAAAAAGAAATTAGAAAAGTTTAAAGCCTTGTTTTAAGTTTGTAAATTGTTTTAAACAAAACGACTAAAGGTACTTATAAAATCAAAAATACATTATTTGAATGTTATCAAAAAATCAAATAAAATTAATTGCAAAGTTAAAGCAAAAAAAGTATAGACAAGACACTAAATTGTTTGTTGTAGAAGGCGAAAAAGGGATAGACGAACTTTTGCAGTCTTCGTTTAAACTCCATAAGTTGTTTACAACAGCAGCATTCGATTTGCCTTTAGAACACCAGGTTGTTGTTTCTGAAGCCGATTTAAAACGCATTAGTTTTTTAACGACACCCAATAAAGCTCTAGCGGTTTTTGAAATGCCAGAAGTACAGCCCATACAAACTACTAAACTTTGTGTTGCTTTAGACAATGTTAGAGATCCTGGGAATTTGGGCACCATTATACGGTTATGCGATTGGTTTGGGGTGCAAGACTTAATATGTAATTTGGGTACGGTAGATTGTTTTAACCCTAAAGTAATACAAGCTACTATGGGGTCTGTAACACGTGTTAACATAACGTATTTAGATTTGGAACAGTTTTTAGCAAATACGGCATTGCCTATATATGGTGCTTTTATGGATGGTGAAAATGTGTATAAATCTCCGCTTCCAGATTCTGGTATTTTGGTTATGGGCAACGAGGCTAATGGAGTTTCTAAAACTATAGCAGATTTAGTAACCCAAAAACTAGCCATACCTAGATTTGGAGCCTTGCAAGCAACCGAGAGTTTAAACGTAGCTACAGCTACCTCTATTTTGTTGAGTGAATTTAAGCGGCGAATTTATTGAAAAGTGAAATTGATAAACACTCCTCTAGATTTCATGCTTTCTATATTGTCGGTCCAAGGGCTTGGGCCGTTGGCTTCGTTATCTCTTATTAACTCGTCATTTATGGCAAATACACCGCGGATGGATGGTGTAAATTTAAAATAGTATAAATAAAAGTCTACCCCAAAACCAACTTCGTAATAATAGGAGCTTTTAGTCATTCTAAATTGCCCGTTGTTATTGTCGTTCGGGTTGTTCTGATTACTGTTTAAGTTTAGCGAGGTAGAAATACCGCCAACCACAAAAGGCTTAAAATTATTTAATCGTTTGGTTGAAAACTTTACGAGTAACGGAAAATGCACATAGGTAGATTTTACCTCTCTTATTAAATCGGCGTCGGTATATGCTCTGTCTGCAAAATATTCTTCTGGGTACATAAGCTCCCGGTTGGTAATGTATAGTCCGGGTTCGAAACGTAAATCTACATAATCGTTAATTCTAAGGTTTCCTAATAGCCCAACACTAAAACCTGGTTTTGTTTTTACCTGTATATCTGTAACATCTCTTCCATTTGCATCGGTAAGTTTTTCTTTATAATCGAATTTAGCACCGTAATGGTTAAACCCGAGAAAATACCCCCAACTAAATCTGTCTTTATCAAAATTTTCGTTATTCAGAATTTTTTCTTTACTGAATAGTTGGGCAGAAGCCGTATGCGAGGCCAGGATTAATAATAAGATGACAAATGGTTTTTTCATATTATTTTTTAGATGATGTGTAAATAGTCGCGACTCCAAGTGTTTGCGGAAAATCTTCAACATTAATAAACCCAATTTTTTCTAAAATATTGTTTAACGCCTGCCCGTGAGGAAAAACAGCCGCCGATTCGCTTAAATATTTGTAAGCCGTTTTGTCTTTAGAAAACAGTTTGCCAATTAATGGTAAAATGTTTTTTGTGTACAAATTGTAGCCTTGTTTGTACGGTGTTTTGGTAGGCACCGATGTTTCTAAAATTACAAAAATGCCATTTGGTTTAAGCACGCGTAAAATTTCGGCCAAGCCTTTTTCTAAGGTTTCAAAATTTCTAACACCAAAGGCCACCGTAATGGCATCGAAGGCATTGTCTGGGAACGGAATGTGCTCGGAGTCGCCTAAAACCATTTCTATTTTATGGTCTAGGTTTTTGGCTTTTACTTTTTCTTTTCCAACTTCCAGCATACCGCTGCTAATGTCTAAGCCTATAATTTTTTCGGCATTGGTTTCGGCTAAATTAATAGCTAAGTCACCTGTACCCGTTGCGATATCCAATATGGTTTTAGGATTAGTGCTTTTAACAAGGCTTACTACTTTTTTTCGCCATTTAATATCAATTCCAAACGAAATCACACGATTTAAATCGTCGTAATTGCCTGAAATAGTGTCGAACATTTTAGTGACTTGCTCCTTTTTTCCTAAGTCGCTGTCTTTATAGGGATTTACTTTTGTCAAATCAGAATTTTCAGCAAATATAAGTTTTTCGGTATGTATTAAGAAACTTGAAAACAAATAATTATATTAATTGTAAAAGTAGCTAAATCTATAAATTACTGTATCTTTGTTATACTTTTTTACGAATATTCACGCATGAAAATTATTATAGCTGGCGCTGGTGAGGTTGGATTCCATTTGGCTAAATTATTATCTTACGAATCGCAGGAAATTACCTTAATAGACATTAATAAAGAAAGTTTAATGTATGCCGATACGCATTTAGATATAAAAGTGATTAAAGGCGATTCGACATCTATTTCTATTTTAAAGGAAGCACGAGTGTCGCAAAGTGATTTGGTAATTGCTGTTACCGCTTCCGAAACTACAAATATTACGGTTTGCGTGTTGGCAAAACAGTTAGGAGCCAAAAAAACCATTGCCAGAATATCTAATACCGAGTTTATTCATCATCAAGAAGAAGTTGGTTTTACCAAATTTGGGATAGACGAGCTCATTTCGCCTGAAGCTTTAGCTGCATCCGAAATTAAATTATTGTTAGATCAATCGGCTTTTAACGATAGTTACGAGTTCGAAGAAGGCGCCTTAACCATGGTGGGTTTAAATATGCCGAAAACGGTAACTTTTGTCGGGAAGACGGTAAAGGAAGCTGCTCAAATTTTTCCGGAAATTCATTTTGTACCCATAGCTATTCAGCGTTCTGGAACGCAATTTACTATCATTCCGCGTGGCGATACTGTGTTTAAAGCTGGCGATAATGTGGTTTTTATTGCCTCGGAAGGAGGTGCCGAAGAATTGTGTAAGTTAACAGGAAAGATGAATACCGAAGTTAAGAACGTAATGATTCTTGGCGGAAGTAAGATTGGCTATAAAGCGGCAAGAGATTTAAGCAGTAGTTCTATACGCGTTAAGCTGATAGAAAAAAATAAAGATCGTGCTTTCGATATAGCCGACGAATTGCCTAACGTTTTAGTGATTAATGGAGACGGACGTAATGTAGATGTTTTGGAGGAAGAATATTTAAGCGATATGGATGCTTTTATTGCTGTAACCGGAAATTCCGAAACCAACATCATGTCTTGTTTGGTTGCAAAATCTAAAAACGTTCGGAAAACCATTGCCCTTGTAGAAAACATGGATTATTTCGAGCTGTCGCAATCTATTGGTATCGATACATTAATTAATAAAAAACTATTGGCAGCCAATAATATATTTAGATATATACGAAAAGGCGATGTTGTAGCCATGACCAAATTAAACAACATGCATGCCGAGTTATTAGAATTTAAAGTGAAGTCGAAATCCTTAATCTGCGATCGGGTTATTAAAGATATCGATTTTCCGCGGTCGGCTATTATAGGCGGTATTATCCGTAATGGTAAAGGCATCATAGCACTTGGCGATTTTAAAATATCCGAAGGCGATCGTGTAGTGGTCTGTTGTTTGCCACAATCTATCAAGCAAGTAGAAAAACTATTTCTATAGCGCATGAAACTTAACTATAAAATCATTTTTTATTTTTTAGGATCGCTATTATTGTTTAATGGTGGTTTTATGTTGCTCTCTGCCTTAATCAGTTTATTATATAAAGACGGCGTAACCATTAAGCTGTTCTTCTCCGGGATGATTCCAATAATGGTGGGGACTATAGTCATGTTAACTGCCAAAGATCATAAAAAGGAAATGAATAAACGCGAAGGTTATATTGTTGTAACTTTTGGGTGGATTGTTATGTCGCTGTCGGGGACTTTGCCTTATGTGCTAACCGATAGTATTCCTAGTTTTACAGATTCTTTTTTCGAAACCATGTCTGGTTATACTACAACAGGAGCTTCTATTTTACACGATATTGAAGCCATGCCCGAAGGCGTGTTGTTTTGGAGAAGTTTAACCCATTGGATTGGTGGTATGGGAATTATTGTATTGGCAATAGCTATACTGCCGTTATTGGGCATAGGAGGTATGCAGTTGTTTGCCGCCGAAGCTCCAGGTCCGAGCGCCGATAAACTACATCCTAGAATTACCGATACGGCAAAACGATTATGGCTTATTTATTTCGGGTATACAGTGGCCGAAACTTTGTTTTTATGGTTGGCAGGCATGTCTTTTTTCGATGCTATAAACCATGCTTTGGCGACTTTGTCTACAGGTGGGTTTTCAACAAAAAATGCTAGTGTGGCGTACTGGAACCATCAACCTATTATTCAATATATCATTATCCTGTTCATGTTTTTGGCTGGGGCAAATTTTGTATTGAGTTATTTTGCTTTTAAAGGAAGAATTCAAAAAGTATTTCAAGACGAAGAGTTTAAACTGTATTGCTGGTTCATTTGCATTTTTACAGCAATCGTTTCAGGAATCATTTATTTTAGAGCGGATTTGGCTTTGTCTACTATAGAACATCCGATGGTTTGGGGGCAGGCCGAAAGTGCCATACGTCATGGGTTGTTTCAGGTATTGTCTATTATTACAACCACCGGATTTGTCTCTGCCGATTATACACTTTGGACTCATTTTTTGGTGGTGTTTTTCTTTGGATTGATGTTTCTGGGAGGGTCGGCAGGAAGTACTTCAGGAGGTGTTAAGGTGGTGCGTCATCTTATCATGATTAAAAATGGGTTTATGGAGTTTAAGCGTTCGTTACATCCGAATGCTGTTTTACCTGTGCGTTATAATAAAAAAGCGGTTACAGGGGACATTGTATTTAACGTACTTGCTTTTTTCATTTTATACATGTTATCCTTTATTATAGGGGCTTTAATTTTTTCTATGCTCGGTATTAATTTTGAATCGGCTGTGGGGTTATCGGCTTCAAGTTTGGGTAACGTAGGGCCGGCTTTAGGTAATTTTGGTCCGGTTACCAATTATGCCGCTTTACCAGCGGTGGGTAAATGGTGGTGTAGTTTTTTAATGCTTCTAGGTAGATTAGAGCTTTTTACTGTTTTTATTTTAATGACGCCTTTCTTCTGGCGTAACAGATAATTTTTTGAGAATTTATTGCTTGTAACATTCTAGCATTGCATCATACTAATTAGTATAACGATACAATTTAATATTTAAGAATATGGGTTTTGGTGGTGCTGCTCAAGCTATGATTACTTCTTTAAAGAACAACAGGAATTTGTTGTCTAAGCGCAAATCTTTAAAAGATAGTATGGGAAGCTTTGAAAAACGTGGTCCTGTTATTTTTAAAACTAAGAATGCGAGTCCGGTTGTTTTGAAACGCTTAAGAACACGTTTGAAGGAAGAAAACAGACGCGTAAACATTAAGCAAATTGTTGCTTTAAGTCTGTTTTTAATACTGCTCGTTAGTGTATTTTATTACTACTTATAAAAAAAAAGAGAAGAAACTGAAAAACAGTATCTTCTCTCTTCACTATAATCTTTTTTGTAATTTTATGCAGTAAGGGCGCTTTTAATACGCTTTAAAGCTTCAATAATTTGCTCTTGAGACGCGGCGTAAGAAATACGAATACAATCCGAATTTCCAAAAGCTTCACCAGTAACTGTTGCAACGTGTGCTTCTTCTAATAAATATAAAGAAAAATCTGTCGCGTTATTGATGGTTTTGCCTCTTAAAGTTTTTCCAAAATAGTACGATACGTTAGGGAAAACATAAAATGCACCTTCAGGAACATTTGTTTTAATACCGTCTATATCATTTAATAAGTCTAGAATTAAATCGCGGCGTACTTTAAATTCATCAACCATAAACTGGATACGCTCTGGCGATTCGTTTAAGGCTGTAATTGTAGCTTGTTGTGCAATACAATTAGTTCCAGAAGTGATTTGCCCTTGCATTTTTGTACAGGCTTTAGCAATCCAATCTGGAGCTCCAATATAACCAATTCTCCAACCTGTCATAGCAAAAGCTTTAGCAACTCCATTAACAGTTATGGTGCGGTCGTACATGCTAGGTATAGCTGCAAAACTGAAGTTTTTAGCGCCGTAGTTTATGTGCTCGTAAATTTCATCTGAAAGGATAAAAATATTAGGATGCTTTTCTAAAACTTCGGCAAGGGCACGGTATTCGCTTTCGCTGTAAATCGTACCACTAGGGTTATTAGGCGAGTTAAAAAATACCATTTTTGTTTTTGGAGTAATGGCAGCTTCTAATTGCTCTGGAGTGATTTTGAAATCGTTCTCTATAGTTGATGGTATTTCTTTGTATGTTGCTTCGCATAGCGTTGCAATAGCAGAATAACTTACCCAGTAAGGCGCAGGTAATAATACTTCGTCGCCAGGGTTTAATAAAACTTGAGCTACGTTTGCAATAGATTGTTTTGCACCGGTAGATACTACAATTTGCGAAGGTGTATATGTTAAATTATTGTCGCGCTTAAACTTTGTAATGATAGCCTCTTTTAACTCGACGTAACCATCTACAGGAGAGTAAGAGTTGAAGTTGTCGTTAATAGCTTGGATTGCCGCGTCTTTAATGTAATCTGGAGTGTTAAAGTCTGGTTCTCCTAAGCTAAGTCCAATAATGTCTATACCTTGAGTTTTAAGTTCGCGTGCTTTAGCTGCCATGGCCAAAGTGGCCGATGAAGGCAAGCTGGTAATTCTGTCAGAAAGTGGATTCATTTAATAAAATATTCTGTTAGTTAAGATTGTAAAGCAGGTTTCATGCCCATTTCGCGTAAATATCTAAAATGAGCTATAATGGCTTTACGTGTGGTTTTATATTCGTTGTAAGGTAAATTAAATTCTAAGGCAGTTTCTTTCACTATTTTTGAAATTTTGGTATAGTGAATATGACTGATATGCGGAAAAATATGGTGTTCTACCTGATGATTTAATCCGCCAGTAAACCAATTTACGATTTTGTTTTTCGTTGAAAAGTTTACGGTAGTTTTTAACTGGTGAATCGCCCAAGTGTTTTTCATGGTGCCATCTTGTTCTGGTAATGGCATTTCTGCATCTTCCATAACGTGTGCTAGCTGAAATACTACACTTAAAATTAAGCCAGCGGTATAGTGCATAATAAAAAATCCTAATAGAATTTTCCACCATGCTAAATCTAAAATTAACATTGGTAAAACAATCCAAATACTAATGTAAATTATTTTAGAAATTACCAACTTGCTCCAGTTGGCTACTGGGTTCGGAAATTTGCCATAAGCTAATTTACGTTTCATATAGCTTCGCATTTGCTTCCAATCGGTAGTAATGGCCCAGTTAATGGTTAACAATCCATATAGTAAAATGGAATAGTAATGTTGGAACCTGTGATGCCATTGCCATTCGGAGTGTTTAGAAAATCGTAAAATACGACCAGCTTCTAAATCTTCGTCATGTCCATGAATATTTGTGTAAGTGTGGTGTAACACATTGTGTTGTACTTTCCAGTTGTATACGTTACCAGCTAAAATGTATATGCTACTGCCCATAAGGTTGTTAATCCATTCTTTGTCCGAAAACGAGCCATGGTTTCCATCATGCATCACATTCATGCCAACGCCAGCCATCCCAACACCCATAACAATAGTGAGTAGCAGTTGTGCCCATTGTGGTATGTCTAAGGTTAACAATAAAAAGTAAGGTGCTAAAAATATGGAAAACATAATAATGGTTTTTACCCATAGTTTCCAATTACCTGTACGTTTTATATTGTTTTCCTTAAAATATTCGTTCACGCGTTTGTTTAAGGTTCTGAAAAATTTAGCAGAATCTGTACGCGAAAACGAAAGCATTTGATTTGTCATAACTAATAATTTTAATGAGAACCAAGGGTGTGGTTTACATTTTCCGCAAATATAGCTAATAAAGCAACTTAACTTATTAATTAATTCATAAAAATATGTGTTTAAAATCCATATTTTTGCCAAAAATAAAATCAGATGGAGCTTCTTTTAAAGTACTTTCCCAATCTTAGTGAAGATCAGATTTCTAAATTCGAAAAATTAGAAGAATTGTATCAGGATTGGAACTTGAAAATTAATGTAGTGTCTCGAAAAGATATCGACGAATTGTATTTACGACATGTATTGCACTCTTTGGCCATAGCAAAGTTAATACAGTTTAAGGCAGGCTCTAAATTAATGGATGTAGGTACTGGTGGAGGTTTTCCTGGTATACCCTTAGCTATTATGTTTCCAGAATGTTCCTTTCATTTGGTAGATAGTATTGCTAAAAAGCTTAAGGTTGTTAGTAATGTAGTAGATGGTTTAGAACTTACCAATGTGAAAATTACGCATAGCCGCGTAGAGGATATAAACGATACATACGATTTTATAGTAAGCCGTGCCGTAGCCGCTATGCCCACATTTGTGCATTGGACCAAAGGTAAAATCGCCAAAGCGCAACAAAACACCCTGAAAAATGGGATTATTTATTTGAAAGGCGGCGATTTAACCGATGAATTAAAAGATTATAAAACCACCACCATTTATAATTTAAGCGATTACTTTGATGAAGATTTTTTTGATACTAAAAAAATTGTTCACTTGCCTATAAAATACAAGCCGTAATTATTCAAAAAGAATACAAACAGGTCTTGGTGCTTCAATGGTATCTACAAAAGTTAAAAGCCCCGTTTTTTTATCTCGTTTAAACGATACCATGTTGTCGGAATGTTGATTGGCAACAATTAGAAAATCGTTTTGAGGCGTTAACGAGAAATTTCTAGGTGTTTTTCCGCGTGTAGATTCATGTGCAATAAAGGTTAATTGCCCATTGTCGGGATCTACTTTAAATATGACAATACTATCGTGCCCTCTGTTGCTCGAATATACAAATTTACCATCGTTAGAAATATGTATATCTGCACTTGTATTTTCTCCTGTAAACGCATCTGGAAGGGTAGAAATGCTTTCTTTAGCGGTGTAATTGTTATTGTTTTTTTCTACTCTTGTAATGGTGTTATTTAATTCGTTTAAAACATACAGGTACGGTTTGTTAGGGTGAAATGTTAAATGTCTTGGCCCTGCGCCTTCAGCCATATCTAGAAGCAAGGGTTCCGTTGGTTTTAAGGTGTTGGTTTGTGTGTCTATTTCTGAAAACCACAATTGATTTGTGCCTAGGTCGACGGCTATAATTTGATTGCTGTTGGGTACTGTCCAAACAGAATGGGCGTGCGGCGCATCTTGTCTGTCATGCTTACCTTTCCCGACATGTTTTTGAGTGTATAGTAATTGCGATAAATGGCCATCGTCTTGTAATTGTAATAGTCCAACAGTTCCGCTATTATAATTAGCCGCTAAAACATAGTTGTTGCTGGTTGTGGTAACAAAACACGGATTTGTACCACCCGATGAAATGGTATTTTTAAACACCAAGGAATCGTTATCTATAGCATAAGCTGTTATGGCTCCACTGCCATCAATTTCCAATTCGTTGGCAGCTAGAAGTGTTGTTTTATCGGCGTTGAAACTTAGAAAAGACGGGTTTTTTGTCGTGGCTTTTAGTCCAACTTTCTGTAAGGTGCCATCCTTTTTTAATAGGTATTGATAGATGCCTTTGCTCTTACTGTCGTTTCGGGTGTAAGTACCGACATAAAATGGTCGGTCCGAAGATTTTGAAACTGTTGTTTTGGAAGAGCTGCAGCTGGTAATAATTAAAAGACTTAAAGCAGAAAGGAACGTTTTCATTCGTGGATGGTTTATCTAACAAAACGAAGTAACAGTATTTATAATTAACTCGCAAGTGTGAATAAAAAAAATCCTGCTTCATTTAAATGAAACAGGATTTTGTATGTATGAATTTTTGTCGAGACTATTCACCTAAAAACGGATAACGATAATCGGTCGGTGTTACAAAAGTTTCCTTAATTAATCTAGGTGATACCCATCTTAATAAGTTTTGTGCACTACCAGCTTTGTCGTTGGTTCCAGAAGCTCTTGCGCCACCAAAAGGTTGTTGGCCTACAACGGCTCCTGTAGGTTTGTCGTTAATGTAGAAGTTTCCTGCACTGTTTTGTAAAGCTTTAGTTGCTTCAACAACAGCATATCGGTCTTGCGATAAAATAGCACCAGTTAAAGCGTATTCGCTAGTTTCGTCAACTAATTTTAAAGTTTCGCTGTATTCTTCTTCATTATATACATAAATTGTAATTACTGGCCCAAATAACTCTGTACACATGGTTGTGTATTTTGGGTTAGAAGTTACAATTACAGTCGGTTCTATAAAATAACCTTTGCTTTTGTCGTAATTACCACCTACAATAATTTCGGCATCGCTATCTGCTTTTGCTTGGTCTATGTATTTGGCTAATTTGTCGAAAGACCCTTCGTGGATTACAGCGGTAATGAAGTTGTTAAAATCTGCAGGCGATCCCATCTTGAACGATGTAACATCTTCTATAACCATTGCTTTTACTTCTTCCCAAATGTTTTGAGGAATATAGGCTCTAGATGCAGCACTACATTTTTGACCTTGGAATTCGAAAGCACCTCTAACTATGGCTGTAGCAACTTGCTTAGGGATAGCCGATTTGTGCGCTACAATAAAGTCTTTTCCACCAGTTTCACCAACAATTCTAGGGTAAGTTTTGTAGTTGTGAATGTTGTTACCTATTTTTTTCCAAAGTTCTTTAAATATAAATGTAGAACCTGTAAAGTGTAAGCCCGAAAAATCTGGACTGGCTAATACTATATCGGTAATCATGGCAGCATCTCCAAAAACAACGTTTATAACGCCATCTGGAACACCAGCTTCTTTAAATACATCCATAATAACTTTTGCAGAATAGACTTGGCTATCGCTAGGTTTCCAAACCACAACATTACCCATTAATGCCATACAGGCTGGCAAGTTACCTGCAATTGCAGTAAAGTTGAATGGAGTTACTGCATAAGTAAACCCTTCTAAAGGACGATATTCTACACGATTCCATGCGTCGCTAGTACTTTCTGGTTGCTCGTGGTAAATATCGGTCATGTATTGCACGTTAAAACGAAGAAAATCTATCAATTCGCAAGCTGAATCGATTTCTGCTTGATGAATGGTCTTAGATTGCGCTATCATTGTAGCGGCATTTATTTTTGCTCTATAAGGCCCCTGAATAAGTTCGGCAGCTTTTAAAAATATGCCAGCACGTTGTTCCCAAGGCATTTGAGACCATTGTTTTCTAGCCTCTAAAGCTGTGGCAATAGCTTCTTCTACATGCGATTTTTCTGCTAAGTGATATTGGCCAACAATATGTTTGTGGTCGTGTGGGGGAGACATGGTTCTTGTGTTTCCAGTGGTCACATCTTTCCCATTAATATATAAAGGGACATCTACATTGCTGTTAAACATCGCGTTGTAAGCTTCTAAAACGGCTTCGCGTTCTGGAGATCCAGGAGCATAACTTCTTACGGGTTCGTTAATAGCAATTGGTGTATTGAAAAATCCTTTAGCCATAATATTATAAAATTTACAGTGTTTGTTGAATAGGCAACAAATGTACAATATTTATCTTGGTTGCTAGATTTAGAAAATCCTAAAAAGGCGTTAAATTGGATTTATTGATGATGTAATGAATAGTCGCTAAAAGCTATCGCATGCCTTTAGTTGAAATAGGAATAAATTGTAGCAATTAATTTATGGCAAATGGTGCACTAAGTTTAAAAGTAGGAATAATAACTTTAAACTTTTGGGTGTTGTTAAGGTTGATCATACTATAAAAGCCACGCATGGCACCAAATGGAGATGTAAGTAGGCATCCTGACTTGTAAGAATGCGATTCGCCAGGTTTTAAAACAGGCTTGTTACCGATGACGCCTTCTCCTGAAACAATTTCAACATTATTTAAAGCATCAAGAATCGTCCAGTGTCTCGCATTTAGCTGCACTGCATCTTTGCTTTGGTTTTCTATGGTAACTTGGTATTCGAAAGCGTACTGTATTTTATAGTTTTTATAAAAAGTACCTTCAAAATTAGTTTCTACAGAAATTTTTATGCCTCTTGTTACTTGTTGAACCATGTTATCTAGTTGATAAATAGTGTTTTTTAGACTACAAAAATAATAAATTTAATTTTGAAAAACGTTAAGATAATAGAATGTAATGAAATTAAAAAGAATTAATTGGAAAGATTTACAGAGTTGGCCTCGCCAATGCCTATAATTTTGTCGTAACGCCCACCTAACTCCCTATAATACACAATAACTTTATAATCGTTTTCGGTTTGATAGAAGTTACCGCTTATTTCACCTTCATTTACTTGTTGGTTTTCGTCTTTAGTAACAAATTTGTAATTATAAAATCCTTGTTTTAAAAGTAAAACACCTTCGTAAATACCACGATCTTGATTGTAGGTCATTTGTGTTTCGCTATTGGTGTCGTAATTATTGAAATTACCATAAATATGTACGGTCTTATTGATCGGGAATTCGTCTGATTCTAACGAAAAATGTACCCAAGCATAGTCTGCTTCAATCGCAGGATCTGTGCCATTAATGGTATTTATTACAAAATTACCATTAATGTCTGGGTTGTAGGTGTAGGCTAGAAATTTCCTGGTTGGATTGGTAAATAAAATAGAGTGATAAATATCTTGAAGATCTACAAAATTTACTCCAGAACCAGCCACTCTAATGTCTTTGTTTTCAAAATAGAAATACTCGTTACCTGCCCAAAAACTGGTCTCTTTGGTGTATTTGTAAGATAAAGCGTTGCCCATGGTGTACATTGGTACTAGGTTGTTGATGGCGCTTTTTAAATTGTTATTTTGAATTATACTGGTTTTTACAGTTTGCTGTGGGTTTGTAAATTGTATGGTATTGGAGTTTATAACGATGTCTACATTGTGTTTTTCGTTTATAAACTTAACGTCTCTAGAAGGTTTTACGGTTACTCCAACTGTGGCTCCGCTTTCGTTTACCATAAACTTTCTGGAAAACATAAGCTCGTCGTTTTCGTTGTAGACTTTTATCATGTAATTGCCAGAAACTTTTAAGCTGCGCACTTGGTTGTTTGGTAAACTTAACACGTAGTGCGAATATATTTGAAATGTATTATATGAGTTCTCGTAATTTACGATGCGTTGTTTATCGAAGCCGTCTATGTACTCGGTACGCATTAAATTAGATGGGGTCCAATCGTAATTATGGTGCGTAATGCTGTAGTAATAATCGTCTTCATTTCCGTTTAAAACATCAAATTCTAATTGTAAGGTTTCTCCTAAATCGAGTATCGGTAATACACTCACATCGGTATCGCCTTTAAAAGTTATCGATTTTATATAATTAGGAGGATTGATTTCGTACGCAACTTGGCTGTGGCTAATTAATGTAAATAAGGTGCTAAGTACTGTAAAAAGTAGTGTAGTTCGCATGAAAGATGTTTTTAGATTTTGTAAAGATACAGTTTTTTGTAAGTGTATGTATTTTGATTATTTAGAACAGTTATAAATAATTTTCTTTGTAGGAAATTCAAAGAAAATTATGTTTTTATTCTTAAATTTGCAGCGATTTTTTAGTCGGTTTTTAGACAAAAATCGGTATAACTATTATTAATAAATAGATTTATAATATGTCAAACGACATTAAGATTACGAAAGGTCTAGACATTAAACTTGAAGGTGAAGCTGAAAAAGCTTTGGAAAGTGCTGTAATAAGCAATACCTGCACCATTAGACCGGAAGACTTCCACGGTGTTATTCCTAAATTAGTTGCAAGAGTTGGTGATAAAGTAAAAGCTGGTGGTTCGGTATTTTACGATAAATCTAATGAATCTGTTCAATTTGTATCTCCAGTTTCAGGAGAGATTGTTGATATTTTACGTGGAGAAAAACGTAAAATTTTAGCAATTAAAATTCAGGCAGATAAAACGCAAGTATATCAGGAAAACGAAAAAATCAATGTTCAATCTGCAAATGCCGAAACCATTAAGTCGCTTTTACTAGCGTCTGGATGTTGGCCATTTATCAAGCAAAGACCTTACGACGTTATTGCTAATCCGCAAAAATCGCCTAAAGCTATTTTTGTTTCTGGGTACAATAGTGCGCCGTTAGCTGCCGATTACGATTTTGTATTGCAGGGTAAAGAAGCCGAGCTACAAGCTGCGGTTACTGCCTTAGGTAAGTTAACAGAAGGTAAGGTACATGTGTCTGTAAAGCAGGGCGGAAGCTCTCCGTTGTCTGGGTTGTCTGGAGTAACTATGCATCAGGTGTCGGGACCACACCCAGTAGGGAATGTGGGGACTCAAATTAATAAAATAGATCCTGTTAACAAAGGAGAAACTGTGTGGACTATCAATCCGCAAGACTTGGTGATTATAGGAGAATTGTTACTAACTGGAAAGTTTAATGCAGAACGAATTGTGGCATTAGTTGGTTCTTCGGTACAAAAACCAAGATATTTTAAAACTAAAATAGGAAGTGAAGTTGCTACCATGATTTACGATAATGGCGTAGAACAAAATGGTAATTACCGTGTTATTTCTGGAAACGTGCTGTCTGGTAAGCAAGTAAAACCAGATGGTAATTTAGATTATTATAGCAACTTAATTACGGTTATTCCAGAAGGCGATGATTACGAATTGTTTGGATGGAATAAACCTGTGTTTAATAAAGTGTCTACTACCAGAGCAATGACATTCTCGTGGTTGAATCCAAATAAAAAATACAATTTAAATACAAATACTAACGGAGAACACAGAGCATTTGTGTTAACAGGAAATTACGAAGAAGTATTTCCTTTAGATATTTATCCGATGCAAATCTTAAAATCGTGTATGTATAACGATTTAGACGAGATGGAAGCATTAGGTATGTACGAAGTGGCTCCTGAAGATTTTGCATTAACAGAATTTGTATGTGTATCTAAACAACCGCATCAGGAAATTATAAGAAGAGGTTTAGATGTAATGATTAAAGAAATAGGGTAATCATGGGTTTAAAAAGTAATTTACATAATTTAAAAGAAAAGTATAAGGGCACAAAATATGCGCCAGCGTTTAATGCTTTGCATACGTTTTTATACTTGCCAAACGAAACAACGCACAACGGTACGCATATAAAAGCCGCAGACGACTTAAAGCGTACTATGAATACGGTTATCATGGCTATGGTTCCGTGTTTAATATTTGGTATGTTTAATGCCGGATATCAGCATTTTTCGGCTTTAGGTACACCAGTAGAATTTTTATCTTGGGATGCCTTTTATATCGGATTAATAAAGGTATTGCCTTTACTAATCGTATCGTATGGAGTTGGTTTAGGAATCGAATTTTTATTCGCTATCATTAAAAAACACGAAGTAGAAGAAGGCTACCTTGTAACAGGTATGTTAGTGCCACTTATTGTGCCAATAGATATTCCGTTATGGATGTTGGCTGTGGCTGTAGCTTTTGGTGTTGTAATAGGTAAAGAAGTTTTTGGAGGTACGGGAATGAATATTCTTAACCCAGCTTTAACTATCCGTGCCTTTTTGTTCTTCGCTTATCCAACATGGATGTCCGGAGATAAAGTATGGGTACACGGTGCTGTAGAGCGTTCTCAAGAAATTGCTGCTGGCGCTAATGTTGATGCTATTTCTGGAGAAACTATTTTAGGAAGCTTAGCACAAGGTCACGAGATTCACTATTCGATAAGCGATATGTTTTTTGGATTCATACCAGGGTCGGTAGGCGAAACCTCTACATTTCTTATTTTATTAGGCGGTCTATTCTTAATCTTTACTAAAATAGGAAGCTGGAGAATTATGTTATCATCTGTTTTAGGAGCTTTAGTTATGGGCTTAATCTTTAACGGAGTGGCATCATCAGGATGGATTGCAGAAAGCAGCAAATTTTATGCTTTAATGAATACAGAATTCTGGCATCATTTATTAATTGGTGGTTTTGCTTTTGGTACGGTATACATGGCAACAGATCCAGTTACGGCATCGCAAACCAATAAGGGCAAGTGGATTTACGGTTTCTTAATCGGATTCTTATCGATTATGATTCGTGTGTTTAACCCAGCGTATCCAGAAGGTGTTATGTTAGCAATCTTATTAATGAACGTATTTGCTCCAACAATCGATCATTATGTAGTTCAGGCTAACGTTAAGAAAAGAATGAAACGTTTAAAAGTTAAAACGGCATAACAATGGAAAATAGAACAGACAAAAATTCGTACACCATTATATTTGCTATAGTAATGGTATTAATTGTAGGTGCATTATTAGCTTTTACTGCGTCTTCATTAAAACCTAGAATTGCAGAAAACCAACGTATAGAAAAGCAGCAAAATATTCTGTACGCTATGGGCGTAAACGATAACGACGAAGGAAGTGCAGTATTTGTTTCTGCAAGTGAAGCACCGGAGTTATTTAAAAAATATATCACTAAACAAATCGTAATTTTAGACGGAGATGTTAGCGAAGATTCAGAAGCTTACTTAATAGATATTAAGAAAGAAAAATCGAATGCTGGTAACGATAGCTCTAAAAGACGTTTACCTGTATTTGTTGGCGAGAAAGAAGGCGAAACTTTTTACGTAATTCCTATTTACGGGAAAGGCCTTTGGGATGCTATTTGGGGTTACGTATCTGTAGATAAAGATATGGTTATACAAGGTGCATATTTCGATCATAAAGGGGAAACTCCTGGTTTAGGAGCCAACATTAAAGAGCGTTTCTTTATGGACGATTTTATTGGAGAACATTTACTAGACGCTAACGGAAACTTTAAAGGGGTAGAAGTAGCTAAAGGAAATGCAGATCCAACTAACGAAGATAAAACAGATAATGAGGTTGATGCTATTGCAGGAGCAACTATTACAGGTAATGGGGTTTCGGCTATGATTAAAAGCGATTTAAAGCTGTACAAACCTTATTTTGATAACTTAAAAAACAATTAATTTTATGGGACTTTTATCAAAAAAAGACACAAAGTTAATCACCGATCCGTTAGCAGATAATAACCCAATTACCATTCAGGTATTAGGAATCTGTTCTGCTTTGGCAATTACAGCGCAATTAAAAGCTTCAATTGTAATGGCTGTTTCGGTAATGGCTGTGTTAGGTATAGGAAATGTTGTTATTTCTTTATTAAGAAATGTAATTCCTTCAAAAATTAGAATTATCGTTCAGTTAGTTGTTGTAGCTGCATTGGTAATTATAGTAGATCAAGTCTTAAAAGCTTTTTCTTATGAGCTAAGTAAAACATTATCGGTTTTCGTAGGGTTAATTATTACAAACTGTATTATTATGGGACGTTTTGAAGCTTTTGCTTTAGGTAATGGCCCTTGGAGATCGTTCCTTGATGGTATAGGTAACGCTGCAGGTTATGGTTTAATTCTTGTTATTGTTGGATTTTTTAGAGAGTTATTAGGTTCTGGTACTTTATTAGGATTTAAAGTTTTAGGAGACCCAATCGAGAAAACAGGATTGTACGCTATAGGTTATGAAAATAACGGATTCATGCTGTTATCGCCAATGGCCTTAATAGTTGTGGGTATTATTATCTGGGTACAACGTAGCCGAAATAAAGCTTTAATAGAAGATCATTAATTAGTAGTGAGCTATTAGTAATGAAGATTTTAGATTTTCAATACTAACAACTCAATACTCAATACTAAATAATATGGAACATATAGAATTATTTTTCAAATCAATATTTATAGATAACATGGTATTTGCCACGTTCTTAGGAATGTGTTCTTACCTAGCGGTATCTAAAAAAGTATCAACCGCAGTGGGTTTAGGTGCGGCCGTTATATTTGTACTTACAGTAACTGTGCCTTTAAACTGGTTGTTAGATCAGTATATATTACAACCAGGAGCTTTAAAATGGTTAGGTGCCGAGTATGCCGATTACGATTTAAGTTTCTTATCGTTTATTTTATTTATTGCTACCATTGCAACTATGGTACAGTTAGTAGAAATAATTGTAGAGAAATTTTCGCCTTCATTATATAACTCTTTGGGTATATTCTTACCGCTTATTGCCGTAAACTGTGCTATTTTAGGGGGATCTTTATTCATGCAATCTCGTGAAATTCCTACTATTGGTTTAGCAACAACTTATGGTATTGGTTCGGGTATTGGTTGGTTTTTAGCCATTTTAGCTATCGCTGCCATTCGCGAAAAAATCAGATACTCAAATGTGCCACCAGCTTTAAGAGGCTTAGGAATTACCTTTATTATTACAGGTTTAATGGCCATCGGGTTTATGAGTTTTGGTGGTATGTTAACTGGTGGTGATGAAGAAGGTGCCAAAGAAGAAAAAACGGTAAAAGTAGAAACTCCTAAAGTAGATACTACAACAGAGTTAGCTAATAATACAAAAGCAATCAACTAAGATATCATGACGATTTTAGCAGCAAGTACAACAGGAACCATAATAGCAACCGTAGCAGCTTTTTTAATTATTACTTTAATTTTAGTTGCGTTATTGTTATTTGTAAAACAGAAATTATCACCATCTGGACCTGTTAAAATTAAAATAAATGGTGAAAAAGAAATTGAAGTAGGATCTGGAGGAAGCTTACTTTCAACTTTAGGAAATTCAAAAATATTCTTACCATCAGCTTGTGGTGGCGGTGGTACATGTATTCAGTGCGAATGTCATGTATTATCTGGAGGTGGTGAAGCCTTACCGACAGAAACACCTCACTTTACAAGAAAAGAATTACAACATGGTGCACGTTTAGCCTGTCAGGTTAAAGTAAAGCAAGACATGGAAATTACCATTCCGGAAGAGGTATTTGGTATTAAGAAATGGGAAGCAACAGTTGTTCGTAATTTCAACGTAGCATCGTTTATTAAGGAGTTCGTTGTCGAGATTCCAGAGGATATGAACTATAAAGCAGGAGGGTATATTCAAATTGAAATTCCTGAATGTGAGATTAAATATGCTGATATCGATATTACAGCGCACCCAGAAGAGCACGAAACGCCAGATAAGTTTAAAGACGAGTGGGACAAGTTTAATCTTTGGCCATTAGTTATGAAAAACTCTGAGTCTGTAGAACGTGCCTACTCTATGGCTTCTTACCCAGCAGAAGGGCGCGAAATTATGCTTAACGTTCGTATTGCAACTCCGCCATGGGATCGTAACAAAAACGGTTGGATGGATGTTAACCCGGGTGTAGCCTCGTCTTACATTTTCTCTAGAAAGAAAGGCGATAAAGTGGTTATTTCTGGACCTTACGGAGAGTTCTTTATTAACGATTCTGAGGCAGAAATGCTTTATGTTGGTGGTGGTGCAGGTATGGCGCCAATGCGTTCGCACTTATATCACTTATTCAAAACCTTAAAAACAGGTCGTAAAGTAACCTATTGGTACGGTGGTCGTTCTAAGCGTGAATTGTTCTACTTAGAGCACTTCTACGAATTGGAAAGAGAATTCCCGAATTTCCGTTTCTTCTTAGCGCTTTCAGAGCCGTTACCAGAAGACAATTGGAAAGTTAAGGAAGACATTGATGCTCCTGGTGATGGATTTGTAGGATTCATTCACAACTGTGTTATCGATAATTACTTAAGCAAACACGATACCCCAGAAGATATAGAACTGTATTTCTGTGGACCGCCATTAATGAACAAAGCCGTTCAAAAAATGGGAGAAGACTTTGGTATTCCAGACGAAAATATTCGTTTTGATGACTTTGGAGGATAACAGTTCTCAACATAAATTAAAAACCCAACATATATTGTTGGGTTTTTTTGTGTTTAATACCTTGTAGTTTAATCAAACCAATTACTGTTTTAGCTTCTTATAGCAGCATAATAGCATTATTCTTCAAGGTTATGATGTATATTCTTTGCTAAGTGTATATTCATAGTCTTTCTACTATATTGTTTTAAGTTATGGTATTGAATTATAGTGTTTAATGGTTTTATTCGGTATTATGTGTTTATAGTTTTAGTCTTTTCAATTTCTGAATTCCTAAAAAAATATGTAAGAAAAATCATATAATTTCATGCCTGACCCTCTAAATTGCATTAGATTCTTAACGATATAAGTATATCTTTGACTCTTCAATTTTATTACAAATAATCAATTATGAAAAAATTTTTTTTACTGTGTTCTCTTTTTGTAGGAACATCTACCCTAATCTTATCATGTAGTAGTAGTGATGACGGATCTACTGAAGAACCTATAATAGAGGAACCTGTTGCGACTTCTATTACCTTATCTGCCGATGTTACAACTATCGACATGGGTGATTCTATAACTTTAACTGTAATGAACGATCTAGACGAGAATGTTACAGCTACTTCAACCTATTATGTAAACGAAAGCGAAATATCTCAAGTTTTTACTCCAAATCAGGCCGGATCTTATACGATTCATGCGACTAACGACGGCCTAACTAGTAACACTGTTACTGTAGAGGTTAATGCTGTTCAAGAAGATAATGCTATTTTCTTTGAAGCGGTAAATTACGAGGTTAAAAATTCTATATTGGCGTATTTCGGACCAGTAGATGCTTTAGATGATGGTGCTGAGGCCAATACTCATGGTTTATGGGCTGTAGTAGCAGGTAATGGCGATTTTCAAAATACAGAGTCTACAAACTATATTCAATTGGTATTATTAACAGATCTTGATGAAGAGGGCGTTCCTGTTGCTCCAAGTATGGCAGAAACGACACATTATTATGCTTTAGCCTTTTTAGGATTGGATGGCGAAGAGATTGTTGATGAATTTGGTCATGAAACCGAAGCAATGTTCAGTTTAAATAGTGATTTCTCTGAAACTGTAGATTTCTCTTATACTGCGTTAATCGATGGTGTTCCAGTGGCACTTGATTATAATACTACATTTTTAGGAGCTGTAGATCAAACGGAAGGAGATAGAACAATTGGGGTTACTCCTATTTCTGAAGTGAGCACAAAAATGAATCCTTCGGTATTGAATGCTTTGTTAAGTAAGTAATCCTTATTTATTAATACATAAAAAGACTGGCTGAGAAGTTTAACAACTCGTCATTCTGTGCTTGACACAGAATCTCATCATATTGAAGATCAATAATTATGAGAATCTGAAATAAATTCAGATTGACGAAACATCAACTTTTTAGCCAGTCTTTTTTTATGGTTTTTAACCAAATTAATTTAAATGAGTCTTTCGTGTTGCATTTCAAATTCAAATAACTTAGAACAGTCCATTACATTAGGAATGTTATCGAATTGGCATAATAAAGCCACCACTGCACTTAGTCCTTTAAATAAATTATCCTTACTCGTTGGTTTTTTTGGTTTCTTGTTTTTATAATGTAAGGGTACGCTATAGCCGCAGGCCTTTAAAAATTCATGTTCAATCTGTAGTAGCTCCAAAGGTTTGTATCCGTTAAAACGTCTTCCTAAGTTTTGATGTACTTGTCCTAAATAATTTAATTGGGTAGAACCGTGTTCATCAGACAAATGTTTCCAAGCATCATTTTGGTCTAAAATATTGCCCACTGCACAACTTTTACAACATTCTGGGTGTAACGTGTTATCATGAAATGCAGTATATAGTTTTTGTATGGCTTTATCAAATCGGACAGTTGTTTTCATAACACAAATTTTATACGGTTTAAGTTACAAAATATACCGCACAATTAAAATTGTAAAGTTTATATATTAATTTTGCAGTATGAGTAGACCACTTACAACACAAGAACTTCATAATTTAGCTATGAACCATGTTGGTAAAGATTTAGAACAACGCGGTTTTGAGTTTGTAGCGATTAATAGTAAGCTGAAACGGCATCCGCAGTTTGTTTGTATCGATAAAAACAGTCAGTATTTTTTTGTTATAGTTCGTGCAGTTTTAATGCCAGAAAATCCTAATAACTACGATGTGGTTTGGATGGAAACTTTTAAGGAACATGCGCGGTCTAAGCAAGCTAAAGTGCTTTACGCTGGCGTTGGTCTAGGCAATCCAGATGGGAATGATTTACCCATTTACTTAAATCAGGAATATTTAATCGAATACAATGGTATTCAAGTTATAGAAACACATCTTAATTAAATGAAGCATTTTTTTATTGCTCTACTTGCGCTAAGTGTTTTGTGTTCTTGTAAGCAAGAACAACGAAATGTATCGTTATCTGGGCCTGTTTTTGGTACCTCGTATCATGTAAAATATTTTTCCGAAACCAATCGTAACTACCAACAGCAATTCGATAGCTTGTTTGCGGTTATCAATGCGTCGATGTCTACATACACTCCCGATTCACGTATTTCAAAAATCAATGCCAATGTATCCGATACTGTAGATACTCATTTTATTCATGTTTTCGATGCTTCTAAAACCATTTATACAGAAACCGATGGTGCTTTCGATCCTACTATAGGTGTTTTAGTGAATGCATGGGATTTTGGTCCAGAGAAGGAAATTATTGGCTTAGATAGCCTTAAAGTAGATAGTTTATTGCTAAGTGTTGGTTTAGATAAAGTACAGCGTAAAGCAAATACAATTGTAAAGTCTGATGCCAATACATTTCTAGATTTTAATGCTATAGCAAAAGGTTATGGTGTAGATGTTATTGCTGAATTTTTAGAAAGTGAATCTATACAGGATTTTATGGTCGAAATAGGTGGCGAAATTAGAGCCAGAGGGATTAATGTAGAAAAAAACGCAGCTTGGAAGGTTGGTGTAGAAATGCCACATTTTGATGGCTCGCAATCTATTTTAAAGGCCATACCTTTACAAAATAAATCTATGGCAACATCTGGTACGTACCGTAAATTTAAACTAGATGCGGCAGGGAACCGTTATTCGCACATTATTGATGCTGAAACGGGATACCCTAGTAAAACCAATTTGTTGAGTATTTCTGTTATTGCAGAGTCTTGCATGTTTGCCGACGCTTATGCTACGGCGTTTAAAGCTATGGGTATAGCACGTGTTGAAGCCTTTTTAAAAAGCCACCCAGAGCTACAGGTGTTTTTGATTTTTGAAAATGACAATCAAGAGTTAGAAACTATGAGTTTGAATGGTTTTCCTGAATAATTTTTATAAAACTTTAATCAGTAAAAGTAGCCAGCCTACAATTAAAAATAGACCGCCAATGGGAGTAATAGGGCCTAAAAATTTTAATTTTTTTCCTTTTGCATCAGACAAAACAAGGCCATAAATACTAAATGAGAAAAGTAAAATGCCTGTAACAAAGCACCAGTAGATTGTTGCTGATATAAAACTGGAGTTTAAGCCTAAAATCAATAAAACGATAGCATGGTACATCTGGTATTTTACACCAGTTTCAAAACTTTTAATTTGCTCTGGTGTTGCTATCTTTTTTAGAGCATGAGCTCCGAAAGCTCCAAAAATTACGGCTAACATGCCTAATAAGGCTGCGGTAGCAACAATGTAGTTTGCATTCATTTTTTTAGTTGTTTTCTTTATAAACTACAGGAATAATTTCTCCTTTTGCCAGACAGAATCGTTCAATATCGGCATCGGAAAAAGCTTTGGTGTAATCGACTTCAGTCACTTTAAATCCTATCGATCTGAGCTTGTTAAAATAATCTCGACCATACACCCGAACATGATCGTATTGGCCAAATACTTTTGCACGTTCTTTTTTATCGGTAATCGTATCGTCTTCAAAAGTGGTTGCTCTTGATAGGTCTTGCGGGATTTGAAAGACTCCCATGCCGCTAGGTTTTAAAACACGATAGAGTTCCTTCATAGCTTGTGTGTCGTCAGGGATATGTTCTAAAACATGATTGCAAAAAATAATATCGAAACTATTGTCTTTAAACGGTAAATCGCAAATATCGGCTTTTACATCGGCTAAAGGCGAAAACAAATCGGTGGTTGTGTAATCTAGATGTTTTAAACTTCTAAATCGCTTGTAAAAGGCTTGTTCTGGAGCAAAGTGTAATACTTTTTTAGGACTCGAAAAGAAGTCGGTTTCCCGCTGTAAATATAACCAAAGCAAACGGTGTCGCTCTAGCGATAGGGTAGAAGGTGATAACACATTGTTGCGTTGGTTGCCATAACCATAAGGTAAAAACGATTTAAATTGTTTCCCGTCTATAGGGTCGGTATACGTATTTCCTTTTAAAGCAGCAGCTAAAATAGGGCGAGCAAGATAACTTAACCGAATTAAAATAGGACGCGGAATGGTGTTTAAAACAAACTTAAAAGCCGATTTCATTAAAGCACTAAAGCAGTTTTTCTGAATGCATCTTCTTCATTAGTCGTAATGCCTAAAGCGTCGTGTATATAAGCAAACGTTGATAGTAATTCTGGTTTTCCATCAACTAAGGCTACATCGTGTTCGAAATGCGCACTAGGTTTGTTGTCTAAAGTGGTAATGGTCCAGCCATCTCTGTGTTGTTTAATGCGTTGGGTTCCCATGTTAATCATAGGTTCTATAGCTACAACCATGCCTTCTATAAATTTTTTGCCACGCCCGCGTTTGCCGTAATTTGGCATTTCGGGATCTTCGTGCATTTTTCGGCCTAAACCATGTCCTACCAATTCGCGTACCACACCATAACCGTGTGCTTCGCAATAGTTTTGAATGGCATAACCAACGTCGCCAACACGGTTTCCTAGTTTAAATTCTCGAATACCTACATAAAGCGATTCGCGAGTTACATCTAGTAATTTTTGAACTTCTGGTGTTACTTCTCCAACAGCAAAAGTATAAGCATGGTCGCCGTAAAAATCGTTTTTAAGAGCACCGCAATCTATAGAAATGATGTCGCCTTCTTGTAAAGGGGTGTTGTTAGGAATACCATGAACTACTTGCGCATTTGGGCTCATGCATAAAGAGTTAGGGAAATCGTATAAACCTAAAAAACCAGGAATCGCACCGTGGTCTCTAATACAGGTTTCTGCTAGTTTATCTAACTCTAATGTGGTAACGCCAGGTTTTACAGCTTTGGCTAATTCTCCTAATGTTTTAGATACGATTAAGGCACTTTCGCGCATTAATTCTATTTCTTCTCTTGTTTTTACTATAACCATGTTTCGACAAAAATATCGACAAAGATACTTAATTTATATTTGGGAGCGAGCGTTAACTCTGGGTTTAATACTTTGTTAAGATTCGTGTTATTTTCCTTTTAGGAATGAAAATAAACCTTTCTTTTTAGGTTCGGTAAGTGGTGGTGCATTGTTTTTGGAAAGTAATTGATATATTTCTCCCCAACCATAAAATCCGCCGATATTTCTGTCGTCTATAAACACATCGGCATTAATTTTTCGACTTATTGCAGGATCGTAAACTTCTTCAGGAAAACTGCAATTTACAGCGTAGAAGGTAATACCATTATCTTTACAAAAGGCAACCGCTTCATCTAGGGATTTACCGCATCTATATGTCCAAAGAATAAGCCTGTGCCCATCGGACTGCAAACGCTTAAGTGTTTCGAAAGCAAAAGTTTTAGGTTTGCCAATACGCGGGTACGCATCTTCTACTATGGTTCCATCAAAGTCGACAGCTATAATGAGTTTATCTTGAAATATCATTTCAGATTTTTAGTTTTTTGGATAATAGTACATTCGGCAAATGTAATGCCAAATGTACTATATATTTCATTTTAAGATTGCCGTTTATAGGTTTAATCTATAAGCGAATGTCTTGTCATGGCTTTTGGTTGCGGTATCCCCATTAATTTTAAAATGGTTGGGGCAACATCGCCTAAAACCCCATCGTTAATATGTTTTAAAGTTTTGTCTATTAATATAATAGGTACTGGATTTGTTGTGTGTGCTGTATTTGGCGAACCGTCTGGGTTAATCATGGTTTCGCAGTTACCGTGGTCGGCAATAAGTAAAGTGGTGTAATCGTGCTCTAGGGCTGTTGTAATTACGTCTTTAACACATTGGTCTACCGATTCGCAGGCTTTAATTGCTGCTTCCATAACACCTGTATGGCCTACCATATCGCCATTGGCAAAGTTTAAACAAACAAAATCGGCAGATTCCTTTTCTAGCTCAGGAACTAAAGCATCTTTAAGTTCGAAAGCACTCATTTCTGGTTTAAGGTCGTAAGTTGCTACCTTTGGTGAATTTTTTAAAATTCTAGATTCGCCTTCAAACGGCTCTTCTTGTCCGCCTGAAAAGAAAAATGTTACGTGTGGGTATTTTTCGGTTTCGGCAATTCTAATTTGTTTTTTATTGTGTTTAGATACGACTTCTCCTAACGTTTCGGTTAAATTTTCTTTATTGAAAATAACGTTAATGTTTTGGAAGTTTTCATCATAATTGGTCATGGTTACATAATGCAAATTGAGTTTATGCATGTTTTCTTCATGAAAATCGGTTTGTGACAGGGCTTGAGTAAGTTCGCGACCTCTATCTGTACGGAAATTGAAGAATATTACCACATCGCCATCTTGAATTTTAGCAACAGGTTTGTTGTTTTCGCACATGATTATTGGTTTGATGAACTCGTCTGTCACATCGTTTTGGTAACTTTTTTTGATGCTTTCCTCGATATTTGTAGATTGCTCTCCTTCGCCATTAACAACGGCATCGTAAGCTAGCTTTACTCGCTCCCAACGTTTATCTCTATCCATTGCATAATAACGGCCAGTAACAGAAGCTAGTTTTGCAGGAGTATTTTTAATGTGGTTTTCTAAAGCGCTTACAAAGCCCAAACCAGATTTAGGATCTACATCTCTACCATCTGTAAAGGCATGAACGTAAACGTTTTTAAGTTCGGCTTCATTTGCGGCATCTAACAAACCGAATACATGATTGATGTGGGAATGCACACCACCATCGCTAAGCAGCCCTAAGAAATGAAGCGGTTTATTATTGGTTTTTGCATAGTTAAAGGCATCTACTAAAACCTGCTCTTGACCTAAAGTTTGTTCTTTAACAGCTAAATTAATTTTAACAAGGTCTTGGTAAACAATACGTCCAGCACCCAGATTCATGTGTCCTACTTCGCTATTACCCATCTGGCCTTCTGGTAGGCCTACATGTAAACCGTCTGTGCGTAACGAGGCGTTTGGGTAATGGGTGTATAAGGCATCAATAAAAGGTGTGTTTGCGTTATCTATGGCCGACACTTTTGGGTCTGGAGATTTTCCCCAACCATCTAGTATCATTAAAATTACTTTCTTGTTCATTATCTAGAATTTATAATTAGCGTAAAGATAAAAGTTTAAAATGGCTTTCGTAAAATTTTTAGCTTACAAATTAGGGTTTTTATAAGACTTTAAAACTTCAATCGTTTTCTTTTGTGGTTTAGTGTGTTACCACAATGTTAGTTCAACTTTTAATAGCATTTAAACCGAATTTTGGTTTTAATAATTTCTTAAGGAATTTATTTGCAAATAGTTAAAAAAATGTTATCGAAATAATTTTACTGTAACAATTTAAAATTTAAGTCGTCTCTTTAATAAATCAAAAAAACATCAATCAATTAAATTAAAACACTTTCATCATGAAAAAATCAACAGTAATCATCGCAATCGCTTTAGGCTTTTTAACAACATCTATTCAAGCTTCTAACACCCTTACCGATCCTAATTTTGATAGTTTAGAAGTAGGAATGACCAAAAGTGAAGTTAATTTATTTTGCACTTCTATTGCCAAGGGCGATATTGAAATTGTAAAAAAATTAATAGATATGGGAGAAGATGTAAACCAAAAATCTAATGGTCTTACTCCTGCTATGTATGCCGCAAAGTACAATCGTGTAGAAATTCTTCAGCTTTTAATTTCTAACGGAGCAGATTTAAAAAAGAAATGTAACAAGGGATATTCTATTTTAGATTATGCCGAAGCTACAAACGCTAACGAAGCGAAAGCACTTATAGAAAAGGTACTAGCTATGAAATAAACACACGCTTTTTTTGAATTAGTCTAAAAAGGAAACCTCTTGAAATATATTATTTTAAGAGGTTTTTTTATGTTTTATTACGGATTGATTTCGGAAGGTTTTTTGTTTTTAGCCGCCAATTCTTCGGTAATAAACGGTAAGCTAACATGTACGGCAAAGTAACTGCTGTTGTTCGTGCCCGAAGCAAAGTTGTCTTTTAAAACATCTGTAAAGCCGTGGTAATATCTTACATTAAAAATGATGCCTTTACCTTGATGCCCAGATCTTAAAAAATAACCCACATTAGCGATAAGCCCAAAATCTGTTTTGTTTACAAAATCGTCTATGTTTTGCGTGAAATCTCCTTCGGCCCCTTCGTAAGTTGCTCGGGCTTTACTAAGAAAAGATACTTGCGGACTTAAGCCAAACCTGAAATTAGAATCGCTTAATTGGTAAGTAACCAACGCATGAATATCGGTGTAATTAATTTTCATTTGCGCTGTGGTATTGGCATATAGACTGTTAATATAACTGTCGTTGGTGTTTAAACTCGTGTTTTCTAATTTTACCGATCGTCTGGACATAAAATATACTGTTGGACTCAAATACCAGTTTTCAGAAAATTTAATATTACCAGCAATTCCGAAGTTAATACCGTTTCTGCGTTTTAAGTCGTCTACATTCGAAAAATGGTTTATTGGAAAACCGATTTCCATGCTTAAATTAAAGTTTTCGGTAGCAACTTTATCTCCAAAAATCAAGGCTAAAATTGCCGCTTGTGCATTTGCTAATTGTGGCGTAACAAGTATTAAGAACGCCATAATGTAAAAGTGTTTTTTCATGAGCTGGTTGTGTTAGTTTTTGGTGCTGGTTGTGGTAAAATATCTTTTCAATTTATGAATAAGCGAATTTAATAAAAAGGAACGAACAATTAACGCATTGCAAATAAAGAACAAAACTAATTTGTACTTACAATCGGGGGAGCACGACATCTGTAGTGCTTTCTACCAATGCCAATTCTTTAGCTTTGTTTTTGGCTTTTAATTTTTGTTTTTTGAGATATTTACCAAAAATTAAGGCGACTAATATACCAATACAACCGTGTATTAAAACAGTGTTTTGTACACCAATGTAATGCGATATGGCTCCGGTAAGTAAACTGCCAAGCGGCATCATGGCGGTGAGTACCATAATGTAAATGCTTATAACCCGACCACGATATTGGTTTGTAACCTGTAATTGAATAATGGTGTTGCTTAACGTTCTAACAGACATCATTCCAAATGCGGCAATAGTTATGAATACAAGGGCTAGCCCAAATTGAGGTGTTTGAGAAAACAAAACCAAGCCAACACCAAATATTAATGTGTTAATGGCTAATATGCGGCTTAGATTTGTTCCTTTTTTTAATGAAGCCAAAAAAAGTGCACCAACAAATGCGCCTAAGCCTATAACGCCATCAATAATTCCTAGCGTGGTGGCATTTCCTCTAAAAATATCTTTTGCAAAAACAGGAGTAAGTGTGGTAAATGGCAAAACAAAGAAACTCATAAGGGCAACGTAAACAATAACAGAGTAAATAACCGAATTACGTTTAATGTATTTAAATCCGTTTTTAAGGTCGTCTAACCTGTTGGTTTCTTCTGTTAAAACAGGATTGTCTTTAGGTAATCGCATTTGTAATAAAGATATAATTACAGCTAAAAAACTCACAGCATTTAACCCAAAACATACTTGGTCTCCAAAAGTTTCGAGTATAAAACCAGCTAGGGCAGGCCCTAGTAATTTGGAAAGATTTACCATAGAAGAGTTTAAAGCAAGTGCATTGGGTAAATCGGTTTTATTAGGAACCAATTCCCTAACAAGCGATTGCCTGGCCGGTACATCAAAACCATTAATAATACCTAAAATAGCACTCAAGCCAATAATGGCCCATACTGTATCTTCTTCAAAAAAAATAACAGCAAGTGTTAATAATATGGCTTGGACAAGTGATAATATTTGTGTGATTAATAATATTCGGTAGCGATTATATCGATCAGCCGTGATGCCGCCAAGAATAGAAAACATAGCGGTTGGGAACAGGGTTGCGAATACCGAAACGCCTAACATGAATTTAGATTGTGTTAAGCTATAAATAACCCAGCTTACTGCTGTTTTTTGCATCCAAGTTCCTAAAAGCGATACCGATTGCCCCATAAAAAACAATCTGAAATTTCTACTTTTAAATGATTGGAATGTTGTTAAAGCCATAGTGCAATCTTAGAACATTTTTAATGTTGAAAAGTATGTAACTAAGATAATACTTTTAAGAAGCAGCTCTGTTAAACCTGTTTGATTTTTAAAACACGGTATATTCTTCTGAAAGAAGGTGTTGTACTGTTGTGATTAATAAAATGCCAAAAGGTTGTATCCAGACGTTTCCATAACATTTAAAGATAACTGAAAATAAACATAGGCCACAGGAATATTCAACAATAAAACAATAATAGAAATCATGCCCGACTTTAGCTCAATTTCTTTGTTAAGAACCGTATCTATTAATTTAATTAAAAATGCACTGTTAAATACCAAAGCTGCACAAACAAAACAAATGCCTAAAATAGCAAGTCCGGCATGTTTGGTTAGGTGAAACGATGTTAGCATAATACAGCCAATTAAACAGGTGGCAATTACAGATAAACGGCTGTTTTTTACAAGACGTTGTTGCGGAAGAACAACCTTTTTTGGGGTATTAAGGTGTTTCATTTTGGTTATTTTTTTGGGGTAAGACGTGTCGTCTTTATGGTTAATAGCAAAGCAAATATAATAATAATTGTTTAACTACTTCTGTTTGTTTGTGTTTAGAATGTTAAAGTTTACGATTTGATAATGGTTATGTAAAACTCTGTTTCTTATGGTTTTAGTTTTGGTTTGGTCAATTGTTTATTAGTAAAAAGGATATGAATGTTTGTAATTACCTTGTGTTTAAGAATTTTAATCGCATTAAAAATGAAACAATTAGTTATAAGTTGCCTTTTAGGTTTTTAACCGATTGTCATGGATTTTCTTTTACAAGATAGTATTGAACTTTTAGAAACTAATTTTTTTTATCTTTAAGTGCTTATTAAAATCAATAAATATAATTATGAAAAATAAATACAATGCTATAAAACAGTTAATAGTGTGGTCAACAATTTGTGTGTTGCCTTTATTGTCTTCTTGTAAACAAGAATCTAGCTCTAAAGATGTAAATCAGGATATTATAGAAATAGAAGATATAGAAGTCGATAGTATAGAAGCGCCACTAGCTTCTTGGGTAGATGGTAAAAGTAAACAAGCCATAATAAATTATGTAGATGATGTAACCAATCCTACAAGTCCTAATTTTATTCCTGAAACAGATCGTATCGCGACTTTCGATAACGATGGTACTCTTTGGTCTGAGCAACCTTTGTATTTTCAATTATTTTTTGCTTTAGATAGAATTAAGGCTTTGGCACCAGAACATCCAGAATGGAAATCTAAACAGCCATTCAAGGCTGTTTTAGAGAACGATATGAAGACCGTAATGGAGTATGGCGAAAAAGGATTGATAGAAATTTTAATGAGTACCCACGCAGGAATGACCACCGATGAATTTGAGGCTGTAGTTTCTAATTGGATTACGACTGCTAAACATCCAACAAAAGATAAATTATTTAAAGAGTTAGTATATCAACCTATGTTAGAACTCTTAGATTATTTAAGGGCAAAAGATTTTAAAACCTTTATAGTTTCTGGTGGCGGTATCGAATTTATGAGACCTTGGACAGAGCAAGTATATGGCATTCCAGCAGAGCAAGTTGTAGGGAGTAGTATACAAACGGAATACGATTATAATGATGGAAAGCCAGTAATAAAACGTCTTCCGAAAATTGATTTGATAGACGATAAAGAAGGCAAGCCCGTGGGCATTAATCGTTATATAGGCAAAAAGCCAGTGTTTGCAGCAGGTAATTCAGATGGCGATTTGCAAATGCTGCGATGGACCGATGCCAATACTTATAAAACATTTAAGCTTTACGTACACCATACCGATTCTATTAGAGAATGGGCATACGACAGAAAATCGCATATCGGTGGTTTCGATAAAGGTCTAGATGAAGGCACTAAAAAAGGATGGACTATAGTTAGCATGAAAGACGACTGGAGCGTTATATATCCTTTTGATAAATAAAAGCGAAATAAAAAATTAGTCTCTGTTTATGAAAGCAACCATTAATTTAGTGGTCTCACTATGTTTTATATTGTTGTCTGTAGTATGCCATTCACAGAGCGAATCTAATTCAAATCAAGAAAAGCCTAAGGTTGCTTTAGTATTAAGTGGCGGCGGAGCTTTAGGAGTTGCGCATATACCTGTACTTCAAAAATTAGATTCTTTGGGGATTGTTCCCGATTTAATTGTGGGAACCAGTATGGGAAGTATCGTGGGTGGACTATACGCTATTGGGTATTCGGGCGATGAAATTGCCGAAATTTCCCGTACTGCAGATTGGGACATGTTATTTAGCGGAAAAGTTTCCGTGCAAAATGTTAGTAACGAAGAAAAAAGCGAATTTGGTCGCTACGTTATAGATTTTGAAATTAAGGACAAAAAACCAAAGCCTGTACTATCCTTATTAAACGATCAAAATTTAAGAGAGTTTTTTACTTTTTTAACCTATCCAGTATATAATATTAGTAAGTTCGATGATTTACCTATTCCGTATCGTGCCATGGCAACAGATATTGTAAACGGTAAGCAAGTTATTTTAGACGAAGGTTCTATTGCCACGGCTATGCGAGCCAGTATGTCTATTCCTGGTGTGTTTAAACCTGTACCATATCAAAACACATTATTGGTAGACGGAGGGGTGTTGAACAATTTTCCTGTAGACGTTGCCAAGCAGCTCGGTGCCGATTTTATTATAGGTAGCGAAGTTGGCGGTGGATTACAAACTAAAGAAAAGTTAAGTAACATACAAACCCTATTGTTCCAAACAGGAATGTTGTCCAGTAACCTTCAAGCCGAAAAACATAAAGAAGAATGTAATATTTTAATAGACCATGTCCCCAATTTAAAATACACAGCTGGCGATTTTGGTAAAAGTAATATCATTTACGAAGAAGGGAAAGTTGCAACACATGCTCAGGAACAACAATTAATAGCATTGGCTAACAGGCTTAAGCCGTATAAGCAAAGATCGCATGCTATACCAAAAGTTGATGAACATGCGGTTTTAGATTCTATTATTTATCATGGAGTTAGTAAAAATAATTTAAGGTTGGTAGAGTCCAGATCGGGTCTTAAAGTAAATAAAACCTATACGATCGATGATGGAAAAGAAGTTATAGATAGAATTTTAGGAACCAATTTATTCAGCTCTATTTCAACAAGTCCTATTATAGATGGCGATAAAATAGGTTTAGAAATTACTGCAGTAGAAAAAGCCCATAATCAAGCTAAATTGGCCGTTCATTTTGATGATTACAGAGGTGTAGGGCTTTTACTAAACTATACAGGAAGAAATATAATTGGTGCTTCGTCTCGATTTTTAGTAACCTTAGATGTGGCCGAACAGCCAAAATTTAGAGTGCAATATCAAAAAATATTCGGTGAATATAAACGTTGGTGGTTCAGGTCCGAAGTTTATGGCGAGCGTCTCGATCAAAATGTTTTTATTCGTGGTGAAGCTGCCGATGAAATGGATTATAAATATTTTCACTTCAATAACGAGTTTAATAGGAATTTAAACACTTTAAAAAGTTATGTTGGTATTGGCTTGGAGTATCAGCAAACCAGTTTAAGGCCAGAAGCCGACCCTAATGTTATTCCTAATATATTGAATTTAGTAAATTATAGATTCAGAACAACAGAAGTTTACGGACAGTTTGTATACAACTCCCTTAACGAAGTTTTTTATCCAACACACGGACTTAATTTCGAGGCGCGATTGGGCAGGGCTTTAAACCATTCTGCTTCTGTAAATTTTATAGATACAGATGTCGATGAAAACGAGTCTGGAGTTACAAACGGTTTTACCAAGTTTAGAGGACGTTTCATGTACGTAAATACATTTAAAAAGAATTTAACTGTTATTGCAGGGGCAAACCTTGGGTTTACATTTATAGATGCTCTTAAAAATGGCGATATATCGTATACCGAATTGGGGTATGGTGGGAATTATTATTTAGGAGGTAATCTTAAAAGGCCACGACAGGACGATTTTGTGTTTTATGGTTTGTTAGAAGATGAATTGCCTGTAAGTCAGTTTATGGGTGTTAATTTTGGTTTGCAATACCAAATGATGAAAAAAGTGTTTGTTACGCCCCATGTAAATATTGCTACTGTGGGTTTTGGAACGTTTAACGACTATATCGACGATACTTTAACACCTACGGGCGAGTGGCAAGATAATTTAGAGACTAGCAGTTTGGTTTCTTTAGGCGCTATGCTGTCTTATAATTCTATTTTAGGGCCCATAGATTTAAACTTAACCTGGGTTAATGGCACAAACAAAATGCGTTTGTTTTTTGGCGTAGGTATTCCTATTGGTAAATAGCATAATACGAATGCATGTTTTTATAATTTATAAACTGCCTCCTAAAGCCAGAAATAAATTAGTGCGTTGTACTATTTTTTCGCCTTGTACGGCTATTAAATCGGTTTGCGATTTAAAGTAGTCCATTTGTTGGTCTATTAAATCACGCATGTCTATCTTACCTACCTTAAATCTGATTTGTTCTAACTCGAAAGCGCGCTGATTGTTGGCTACAGATTCTTTAACAATAAGCTCTCTGTCGTCTAGAACATTTACAGCGTTTAAAGCGTTTTCAACATCGGCTAAAGCATTTAATACCGTTTGGCTATAAAATTCTACGGCTTGTTGTTGTTGGGTTGTTCTTATATCAACATTGGCTTTTAATCCGCCACCTTGATAAATAGGAGCTACAAGTTTTCCGCCAATACTCCTAACGGGATTACTAAAAGCATCAGATAATAGTACTAATTGCCGCTTATCGAGTAACCCTAAGCCTGCAGTAAGTGTTATTTGTGGCAGTCGAGCGGCTTCGGCTTCGCCAACACGATAAAAGGCAGCATTAAAACGGTTTTGGGCAGCTAAAATATCGGGTCTGCGTTCTAAAATTTGAGCAGGAACACCTGAAGGAAGGTTGGCGTTTACAACAGGTAGCTCGGTGTTGGTTTCTATTTCGGCACAAGGGTATCTTCCTAAAAGTAGTTCTAAGGCTCGCAATTGATTATCGTAAGCTAATTCCAATTGATACATCGCATCTTGGAAATTATTTAGAGTGGCTTTAGACATTACAAGGTCTATTTCGGTGCCGATACCAATATCTAAGCGTTGTTGAGAAATGGTTGTTAGATTTTGGGATAGGGCTATCATTTGTTTAGCCAAATTGATTTGCAAATACGTTTCGGTTGATAAATAATACGTTTTTGTAACCATTGCAGCGATTGATAGCCTTGCAAACGCATAATCGTAAGCTAAGGCATCTTGATTGGCTATTTCGGCGTTGCGTGCATTTCTTAATTTTCCCCAAATATCTAATTCCCACGATGCTGAAAGAATTCCACCGTTAAGTCCGTTATTTCCTAAATCGCCACCTAATTTAGTGGCTTCGCTTCCTAATATCGATAAGGCAGGGCGTAGTGCGGCTCTAGCGGCTTCAACATAACCATTGGCTTCTTGTATTCTCAGGCTGCTAATGCGCAGGTCAGGATTATAGATTAAAGCTTCGGCGACTAAGGTATCTAGGGTAGGGTTGTTAAACGTGCTTAGCCAATGTTCTTGTATTTGTAAGGTATCTAAACTGTTTTGCCACGATTCAGGAAGCATAAAATTGGAGAATGCTTCTTGTTGAAGATCTTCGCTGTTAGTGGGGTGTTTTACGGCACAATTAAAGATGCATAATATGCAAATAATACAAAGTCCGGTTTGTGCTATTTTAAAGATGTTTTTTTGCATATTAATGTAATTTAGGTACCAGCCAATCTAGTTTTGTACCAACTCTTAAAATAACTTTTCTTACCAAGTGTATAATTTTACCTTTTTCGGTGTAAATGGCGCCTTGTCCTACAGCTCCAGGCGCTAGAAATAAGTCTTTATCCTCTCCAATAACGTTTAGTCTAACTGCAAATCGGCCTTCTTCAAAATGGGTTTCTTGGGTGTCGGGTAATTTTCCGCTAGCGGTAATTTGGCCTTGGGCATTGGCCCAAACAATATGCTGTACTTTACATTTTATAATATGATTAGGATAGGTTTTAAGAGCGACTTCGGCAATATTTCCATCTTGAACATAGCGGATTTCATTTTGTTTATATAAAGCCACTAGCCACTGTTCATCTTCTATAAAAGACATCACGGGTTTTAAGGGGAGCTGCACGGCCATAGCACCCGGACGCAGTTGAAGATTGATAACGCGGCCGTCGGCTGGAGCCAGATATGTGGTTTGTGATAGTCTCCATTGCGCTTCTTTAAGTTCTGCTTTGGCTTGTTCCAAATCGGCTCTAGCTTGTGTGATTTCAGATAATTCACCATCGGATGATACTGCCGAAATTTTTTGAAGATATTGTAAACGTTGAGATTCGGCCACTGCTTTTTGAGCCTGAAGATTTTTAAGGTTCGCTTGCGCTTGTTCGTAATCGAATTTAGAGCCCGCACCTAAATCGGCCAGCTCTTTGTTTTGCTGCTCTCGTTTTACGGCTAATTCTAATTGTGCATCAATTACAGATATATTATTGCTTGCTGCCGCAATTTGTTGTTCTAATTCTTTATCGTAAGCTTTAGCACTTACTACTTTGGCTTCTAAAAGAGGTATGCGGGCCTCAAGTGCTTTAATTTTTAATTGAAAAGGTTCGGGATCTATTTTAAATAAAACATCACCTTTTTTTACATGTTGATTAGGGCTAACAGGTACTTCTATAACTTTACCGGTTACCGTGGGTACAACTTCTACATTGTAATTTAAAACGCGAACATCGTGAGACGATGGTGCTACAATATTTAATAATAATATTAAAAAGCTAATAGCAATTACAGGGATAATGTAAACAATAACTTGCGTAACGGTGTTCCAAGGCAATAGTTTGAATTTGAAAAAGATAAGCCAAACGATACCGCTATAGATTAAAAGTAATAATATTTCCATTGGTTCAGTTTAAAGGTTGGTTGGTGTGAGTTAAAGCGTTTCGTTTGGAGGTGTATCTTTAAGATGTTTTTCCTTCTTTTCTTTAAACTCTTTTATGGTTTCTTCGTGGTAATCGCCTTTATCTGTGCCATAAGCCATTTTGTATAGTACGGGTTTGCTGTAAGCCCATAACCAGGCTAAGGGCCAAAGAAGTCCGCCAAAAAATAAGGAGAGAATACATAGAATCTTTATAGCCTCGGCTTGTGGGTGATTTTTCTTTTCGGCTACCTTTTCAGGAAGTACATGCACGAATAAAAATATTCCAATACCAGCTATTGGAGCAACAATTAATGCTACCCAGCTTATTACTTCGGCAATGGTATCTTCAATACCGCCAGTTTCTTCGTTAGCTAATGCTAAAGAGGGTAGTAATAGAGCTGCAAATAAGGGGGGTATGCTGTGTAATGAGATGTACCGCATATTTGGTTGTTTTAAATGGTTTGATTATTAGCTACTTAAAGGTAATATAAATATGTTAATTTTCAACGTTAAATAGTTGTATGTATTTGAGATTTAGATAATCACGAATAAAAGTGCTATTGGAATTGTTGTGATTAATTATTTTATGAGGAATCTGAATATATTAACAGGGTATTTTTGGAAATAGCTTTGCAGCAACATATAGGAGATTGTACTTTAATTAATTATGTGTATCTTAATTTGATATAGTATAATATTGAAAAAGCCGCCTAAAATTAAATTTAGGCGGCTTTTTTCTTTTTCTTTTTCAATAAAATTATTCCCTGCTTTTTAGTGAAATTTCGGCAACAGAATTCTCTAAAGATGCATTGGTGTTACCGCCTTTAGGTTCTATAGTAATGTTTAGGCCTAAAGCATTTTCGGTATACGGTATAGAGGTTAATCGTCTGTCTGTTTCGTCTAGAATGCCTAGATTTACCATTTTACCTTCTAACTCTGCCCAAATTTGGTAACATTGCTCTTTAGGTAATTCAGGTAGCGATACAACATCTATCATAGATGTTTTATCTTTTGGATTAATGTATGCTACTGTTTTTAAATTTTTTGCTCTGTTATTACCCTTAATAACATACTTTTGGGTTTCTGGATTGTTAAGTTGCTTAAACTGAGACATGATTTCGTCTAGTTTTTTGTTATTCATTTCGATATCGCTTCTTAAGTCGAAAATTTCATCAACAACCACTTGGTTTTCTTTCTTCAATTCTAAATTTTGAGAATAAAAGATAAATGAAGATACAGCAAAAATAACAGCAACAAGACTTGCGGCAATGGCAGAATGTTTAATCCAAGAGCGTTTGCGTCGTGTTCTTGTTTGTAAAGGAACAACAGGTGTTTCTGTTTCCTTGTCTAAGGCTTTCATAATATTTTCTAAGGTAGAAGAAGGTGCTTCAACAGCATGGTATTTAGATACAATTTCTAAATTATGTTGCATGGTATTGTAAGCGTGCTCTACTTCTGGATACTTAGAAATATAAGTTTCAACTAATTCTGATTCTTTCGCAGAGGTAATCCCCATTAGATAATTTTCTAATAGATCAGAATTTAGGAATGAAGTAATTTTTTGATTCATAACATGTAATTATTCTGGATCGTAGATTTTTTTCAATTCTCGTAGTCCAATTTTTAATCTTGATTTGATAGTCCCAAGCGGAATTTCTAGTTCATCACTTGCTTCCTGCTGCGTCATGCCCTCAAAAAAGAGTGCATTTAGTACAATTTGGTACTTTGGATCCAACGACATAAGGTGTTTTTGAATGTCCATGACATCTTGATTTAAACCTTCGGCCGATAACTTATATACGTTTGAAACTTCAATCTGGACTTCTTTTGTGTCTTTATTGGACAGAGAGCGAACTTTATCTATGGCAGTGTTGTAAGCAATTCTGTACAACCATGTAAATAGTTTTGCTTTACTGGCATCGTAAGTTTTTGCTTTCTTCCAGACTTTTATAAAACTATCCTGAAGTACGTCTTGGGCTAAATCTTCATCGGTTATTACTTTAGAAATCACACCAAGTAGTGTATCGGCATAATGCTGATACAGTAAGCCCATTGCTTTTTTGTTGCCATGTTTTAATAGGCTAACGATTTCCTGTTCTATAGGTGCAATCAAAATGAATCGTTTAGTTAGTGTTGTTTAAAGTGCCGTAAATTAACCAAAGTTATGTAATTTATTGATAACTATAATATATTAACTTCCGATTCGATGGTGATATTGAATATCCTTTTTACGGTTTTTTGTATAATTTGAGATAATTTAAAAATGTCTGAACCTTTGGCTCCGCCGTAGTTTACCAATACCAAGGCTTGTTTTTGGTGTACACCATAATTATCCAGTCGTTTACCTTTAAATCCAGCCAGCTCTATTAGCCATCCTGCAGGAATTTTCACCTCATTTTCCGATACTTTATAACAAGGCATGTCAGGAAATTGTTGCAATAAAGTCTTGTAGTTGGATGTGCTAATTACAGGGTTTTTAAAAAAACTACCACTATTGCCAATTTCTTTAGGGTTTGGCAGTTTGCTGTTTCTAATAGTTATTACGGCTTTAGAAATGTCTGTAATGGTTGGTTGTGAAACCCCCATGACTTCTAGTTCATTTTTTATAGCGCCATAGTTGGTGTGTAATGTATGGTTTCGTTTGGTTAGCTTAAACGTGACAGAGGAAATGATGTATTGACCCTTAGCGTCTTGTTTAAAAATGGAGTTTCTATAACCAAACTCACAATCGGCATTGCTAAAGGTTTCTGTATTTTTTGTGTTTATGTTAATAGCTTCGCAACTATAAAATACATCTTTTAGCTCAACGCCATAAGCTCCAATATTTTGTATGGGAGAAGTGCCTACATTACCAGGTATAAGCGATAGGTTTTCCAGGCCTCCAAAATTATGCTGCAACGACCACAACACAAATTCGTGCCAGTTTTCGCCAGCATTGGCTTGTACAAAAACATGGTCTTCTGTTTCCGAACAAATAGTAATGCCTTTAATGTTAATATGAATGATTAAAGCATCAACATTTTTAGTTAACAGTAAGTTGCTGCCGCCTCCTAAAATGAATTTTTCTGGGTAATTCGTGTTTTCTAGAACAACTGTTAACTCTTTAAGAGTAGACACTGTTACAAAATGTTTTGCAACAACGTCTATTCCAAAAGTATTATAGGGTTTTAAAGATATGTTGTGTTGTATCTGCACTAGTCTTTATAAACTTTTAAGGCTTCTTTTAAAATGTGTACAGCTTTTATTAAACTGTCTTTATTTAAAACATAAGCAATTCTAATTTGGTTTAAGCCAACGCCAGGGGTCGAGTAAAATCCACCTGCTGGGGCAACCATTACCGTTTCGCCATCAACATCGAAAGATTCTAAAAGCCATTGTGCAAAAGCATCAGAATTTTGTATTGGCAGTTCAGCAATACAGTAAAAAGCGCCTTTAGGCACACCTACTTTTACGCCTTCTATTTTATGTAATTCTTCAATTAAAGTATTTCTTCGGTCTACATATTCGGTGCTAACTTCATCAAAATAGCTTTGTGGCGTATCTAAGGCGGCTTCGCTTGCAATTTGCGCTAATGTTGGCGGACTTAAACGCGCTTGGGCAAATTTAAGAGCGGTGCTTATAACGGCTTTGTTTTTAGATACTAAACAACCTATTCTTGCGCCGCACATACTGTAACGTTTAGATACAGAATCGATCATAATGGCATGGGCTTCCAAACCTTTAACAGACATGATCGAGTTGTGTGTAACTCCATCGTAAGTAAACTCTCTGTAAACCTCGTCGGCAATTAAAAATAAATCGTGTTTTTTTACTAATTCTGCAAGTTGTTGTATTTCTGCTTCCGAATATAAATATCCAGTAGGGTTACCTGGATTACAGATTAAAATGGCTTTGGTTTTTGGGGTAATTAATTTTTCGAATTCAGAAATTGGAGGCAAAGCAAAATTGTCTTCAATTTTAGAAATTACGGGAACAACATTAACTCCCGAGGCTGTCGAAAATCCATTATAGTTGGCGTAAAACGGCTCTGGAATTATAATTTCGTCATCTACATCCATAATACTTCCAAAGGCAAAAAGCAAAGCTTCGCTACCTCCTGTAGTGACAATTATGTCTGTAGCAGCAACATCTATATTGTTTTTAGCGTAATACGCCGCAATTTTTGTGCGGTAGGCTTCAGAACCTTCAGAACGGGAATATTCTAAAATTTCTAGCGTGTTGTTTTTTACAGCTTCTAAAGCAACCTCAGGTGTTTTAATATCTGGTTGTCCAATGTTTAAATGATATACTTTTTTGCCTGCTTTGTAAGCTTGCTCAGAATAGGGTACTAATTTTCTTATGGGAGATTCGGGCATGGCTAGCCCTTTGTTTGAAATTCTTGGCATTGTAATGTGTTTAAAGTGCAAATTTGCAAAATTATTCTTGATTTTTTCTTAAAAGAAGTGTTTTAAAAACGACTTAAAATAAATTGTTGTAAATTAATGTTACTGAATTTTGCGAATTCTTAAACAAGTCTTTTTGTTTCAGTAAATTACCAGTGCTGTATTAAGGCTTATAGTTGTTTTTTTTAATAGGCATTACAATGAAATCTTTTTGTTTTATAATATGGTTGTTTTTGTATTCGGTGTGTTTTGTGCATGCCCAATACAATTTTAAGCTAGAAAACAATAAAAGATCAGATAAAATTAAATTCGAATTAATTAATAATTTAATAGTGATTCCTGTAGAGATAAATGGAGTAGAACTTTCTTTTTTGTTAGATACAGGTGTTGCTAAACCTATAGTTTTTGGCTTTTTAAACGAAACCGATACCCTTCAAATTAATAATACCGAAGCATATTTTTTAAGAGGCCTGGGCGAAGGCGATGCTTTTGAAGCTTTAAAATCTAAAAATAACATTTTTAAAATTGGCGATGCTGTTGCATTAAATCAAGATATGTATGCCATTCACGATGCCAGTTTAAATTTTACGCCGCAGTTGGGTGTGCCTATTCACGGTATTATTGGGTACGATCTGTTTAAAGATTTTGTGGTCGAAATAAATTACAGTGCGAAGTACCTAAAATTGCATCATCCGCAGTATTATACTTATAAAACTTGCGACAAATGCGAAACTTTAAATTTGGAATTTTATAATAATAAGCCCTATATAAATGCTAAGGTGAAAATTGATGAGGTTTATATTCCTGTAAAATTGTTAATCGATTCTGGAGGAAGCGATGCGCTTTGGTTGTTCGAAGATAAAACCTTAGGCTTGCATAGCGACTCTCATTATTTTGTTGATTTTTTAGGTCACGGTTTAAGTGGTACCGTACATGGTAAACGTTCTAAAATTGAAGCTTTAAAATTAAAGAACATTGTTTTAGATCGGGTAAATGTAGCTTATCCAGATTCTGTCGATATCGCTTTAGCAAAAATGAATAAAGAGCGCAATGGCAGTCTTTCTGGAAATGTCTTAATGCGGTTTAATGTTGTAGTAGACTACAGTAGGGCAAGGCTAACACTTAAAAAAAACCGACATTTTAGAAAACTTTTTAGTTATAATAAAAGCGGTATTATTTTAGAGCAACATGGTGTTGTTTTAGTAAACGAACCCGTTTTTAATTTTTCAAGAAACGATTCGGGAAATAATATTAAAATAGATTTAAATGTTAATGCCGATTACAAGCACTTACTAAAACCAGCTTTTGTAATTGTAGAGTTACGAGACGATTCTCCTGCTAAACGGGCAGGATTGTTGGAAGGCGATGTGGTGCTAGCTGTAAACAATAGGAAGGCTGTAAATTATAAATTACAAGAAATAATACATCTGTTTTACGGCGATGAAGGCGAAACCATAAAAATGAAAATAGACCGCAATGGTTACGAGCATTATTTTAAATTTCAGTTAGAAACACCTTTAAAACAAAACCGCCCTTGAGAAATACTCAAGAGCGGTTTTTATTATTTTAAGTAGGGTGTTTTTTAGTGTTGTTCTACCACACTTTTACCTTTTTTCTCGATAACCTCGGCTTTGCTTGGGTCGATTACTTCACCTTTAATTTTTAAAGCTACAGTTGGTGTGTCTGCGTTAGAAATTACGGTAATGGTTTTTCTAATAGGCATCACACGGTTTGTATCGTATTTTACTTCAATTTGCCCTGTTTTTCCAGGCATAATTGGTTCTTCAGGTTTTTTAGGTACAGTACAGCCACAGCTAGAGGTTACTTTAGACACGATTAAAGGTGCATCTCCTGTATTTGTAAACTCAAATACACGAACACCATTTGCTCCTTTTTCGATAGTACCATAATCGATAGTTTCAGATTTAAACTTGATTTTTGCTACTTTGTCTTGGGCTTGGATAGAGAAACTTAATAATCCAATAAATAAAATAGTTATAAGCTGTTTCATTTTTCTTTATTTTAAATTTAGTGTAAACGTAATTACTTTTTAGCCATTATGCAAAATTATTAGATGAATTGCACGATACCTGATTTAAAGTTTATGCCTTTAGGTCGTATAAATCTTCAATATAATTTCACAGCAATAGAAATATAAGTACTTTTGCATTTCATGCTCAAAAACTATTCCAAAGTAGAGGTTTTTAGGGCAAATGGCTTCAAAATAAAAAGAATAGAAGTCAGCAAAATTAAATAGTTACAAAAGATTTTTTCCTATGCAGCCTAATATTCCATCGCAATACGATGCTAAACAAGCAGAAAGTAAGTGGTACGATTACTGGATGAAACATAATTATTTTCATTCTACACCAGACGACAGAGAACCTTATACCATAGTTATTCCGCCGCCAAACGTAACAGGAGTGTTGCATATGGGGCACATGCTTAATAATACCATTCAAGATGTGTTAATTCGTCGAGCCAGATTGTTAGGTAAAAACGCGTGTTGGGTGCCAGGTACAGATCACGCATCAATTGCTACCGAAGCCAAAGTTGTAGCGAAGTTAAAGGAACAAGGCATCGATAAAAACGATTTGTCTCGCGATGAGTTTTTAAAACACGCCTGGGATTGGACCCACGAATATGGTGGTGTAATATTAGAGCAACTTAAAAAACTAGGTTGTTCGTGCGATTGGGATCGCACAAAATTCACCATGGACGACGACATGTCTGAAGCCGTGATAAAAGTGTTTGTAGACCTTTATAAAAAAGGACTTATTTATCGCGGTTACCGTATGGTAAATTGGGATCCCGAGGCCAAAACCACTTTATCTGATGAAGAAGTTGAGTACGTAGATAAGCAAGGAAAATTATATCATATCAATTATAAAATTGAAGGAAGTGATGATGTTTTAACTATTGCAACCACACGTCCAGAAACCATTTTAGGCGATTCGGCGATTTGTATTAACCCTACAGACGAGCGTCATTTCAACCTAAAAGGCAAAAAAGCCATTGTGCCAATTTGTAACCGCGTGATTCCAATTATTGAAGATGAATATGTGGATATTGAATTTGGTACTGGTTGCTTAAAAGTAACGCCAGCTCACGACGAAAATGATAAGGTGTTAGGGGATAAGCATAATTTAGAAGTCATCGATATTTTTAATGACGATGCAACCTTAAACAGTTACGGTTTACATTACGAAGGGCAAGATCGTTTCGAGGTTAGAAAAGCCATCGTAAAAGAGCTTGAAAGCTTAGGTTTAATTGCAAAAGTTGAAGATTATAATAACCGTGTAGGGATTTCCGAACGTACCAAAGCGATTATCGAGCCGCGCTTAAGCGACCAGTGGTTCTTAAAAATGGAAGAATTAGTTAAACCAGCAATCGAAGCAGTTTTAGGTGACGATGCCGATATTAAATTATTCCCTAAAAAGTTCGAAAACACCTATCGCCATTGGATGGAAAACATCCGCGATTGGAATATCTCTCGCCAGTTGTTATGGGGACAACAAATTCCTGCATTTTACTATGGTGATGGTAAAGAAGATTTCGTTGTAGCTGAGAATATTGAAGAAGCCTTAGTTTTAGCAAAACAAAAAACGAACAACCAACAACTAACAACTAATAACTTACGCCAAGAAACCGACGCTTTAGACACTTGGTTCTCGTCTTGGTTATGGCCAATGAGCGTGTTCGATGGTATTCGTAATCCCGAAAACGACGACATTAAATATTATTACCCTACTAACGATCTGGTAACAGGTCCCGATATTTTGTTTTTCTGGGTAGCCCGTATGATTATTGCTGGATACGAGTATAAAGACGAAAAGCCATTCAGTAATGTGTATTTAACTGGTTTGGTACGCGATAAGCAACGCCGTAAAATGAGTAAATCCTTAGGGAATTCGCCAGATGCTTTAAAATTAATTGACGATTACAGTGCCGATGGCGTGCGTGTTGGTTTGTTGTTGAGTAGTGCGGCAGGTAACGATTTGATGTTCGATGAAGCCCTTTGTCAGCAAGGGAAAGGGTTCGGGAATAAAATTTGGAACGCGTTTAACTTAACCAATTTATGGGAAGTAAGCGATGCGATTCCGCAGCCAGAATCTAGTAAAATTGCTTTAGAATGGTACGAAGCGAAATTCCAGGAAGCACTTGTAGAGATCGAAGATCATTTTAGTAAATACCGTTTAAGCGATGCTTTAATGGCGATTTATAAGTTGATTTACGACGATTTTTGTGGTTGGTTATTAGAGATAGTAAAACCAGCATATCAGCAACCAATCGATGCGAAAACTTTTAAAAGTGTTATCAGTTGTTTTGAAGATAATTTAAAAATCTTGCATCCGTTTATGCCGTTCTTAACCGAGGAGATCTGGCAATACATTTCAGAAAGAACGCCAGAAGAAGCCTTAATTGTTGCTGCTTGGCCAAAGATTAAAACAGTAGATAAAAGTATCATTGCGAAATTCGATTTTGCTTCTGAAGTCATTTCAGGAATCAGGACCGTGCGTAAAGAGAAAAATATTGCCTTTAAGGATTCAATAGGATTTTCAGTGATTAATAATGAAAATGTGAATGCCGATTTTGATGAGGTAATCGCTAAGTTAGGTAATTTGGAAGCGATAGATTATGTTACAAAGCCAGTTGAAGGTGCGATGACGTTTAGAGTAAAAGCCAACGAATATTTTATCCCGATGGCAGGCGCAATCGATGTGGAAGCGGAACTAGCAAAATTGTCGGAAGAATTGAAATACGTTGAAGGTTTCTTGAATTCCGTTCAAAAGAAATTATCCAACGAACGTTTTGTAAATAATGCTCCCGAAGCGGTTGTTGCTTCCGAAAAGAAAAAAGAAGCCGATGCTTTGGCAAAAATAGAAACTTTAAAAGCGAGTTTGGCGAGTTTAAAGTAATAACGTCACTCTGAACTTGTTTCAGAGTCTTACGATAAAATAGAAAACACCTCAGTAGATAATGTTGAGGTGTTTTTTCTTTAGAGTTGTCTTCAATCGGGATTCGTTGCAGACTCTCATTATAGAAAAATTTATTAGCTTTTTGTGTGATGCTGAAACACGTTCAGCATGACGTAGGTAATTTTTACATTGTTTTTAGTTTGAGATTCGTCACTCTGAATTCAATTCAGAGTCACATTATTTATATAACAGATGAAGTTGTTATTACTATCAAATTATTATCCTTAACCCAAATAAGTCTCAAAATCCAAACTTTTTCAACATGCCATCCCAACGCAGTTTTCTAATAAATGCGCCTTGTTCTGTGGTTACTAAAGGTATGAGGTTTTCTTTTTTGGCTTTAAAATACCCAGCCATATAATCGTTAAAAAGGCTGAGGTTTTTCTTTTTTACAGCGAGTTTTAAAGCCGAAATGGCGGTTATGGTCAGTCCGTAGCGCATTTTGTACATAGCTTCGCCTTGCATGTATTTGGAGCTTTTATTGTAACTCGCCCCTGTTGGTTTAAGGTGTTTTACATGCAGGGATTCGTCGGTAAGTAGCTCCCAATTATAAAACTTAGCCAACAGCTCGTCTACCGTATCCCAACCCATAGCAGGTTTTAATTGTCCGATATCTTTAAAACACTGCTTTCTGTAAGCTTTTAAAGCGCCACGAATGTGGTCTTTATTAGTTAAATCTTCTAAAATCCAATTGTTATCCTTTTCAATATAACAAAATCCAGCGGCCATACCTAAGCGCGGATTGGCAGAAAAATGTTGTGCGAGCTGTTCTAGGTAATTTTTCGGGAAAATTAAATCGGCATCAAATTTACATATTACATCGTAATCTTCGTTTAAAGTTTGTAAACCCTTGTTGAATGCATTGATGATTTTAGAACCTGGTAAATGTTCATCTGAAGAATGATTATTTACAATGGAAATCCATGGATGTTTTTTTATGAATGATTCGACTATCGCCTGAGTGTCGTCTGTGGAATGATCGTTAACGACCACCAATTGTTTGGGGACTAAGGTTTGGCTCGCTAAAGATTCTAAAGTTAGAGCTATCGAATCGGCTTCGTTGTGTGCGGGAATGACGATGTAAAAATTCAATAAACGACAAATTCTGAAATTAAATGAATTTTCGATTTTGGGATAAAAAAACAATTCCTAATTCCATCATCAACCTCTCTTTTAATTGTTTTTACTCTTATTAGTCCTTTAGGTGTATGGTTATAAAACACGTAATTTAATTGATTGAAAATGTCTTCCAATTCATTTTCAATTGTGTTGAACAAGGTTTCGCAAATAACAATTGGCTCGAATTTTTTTATCTCACTTAATCCAGAATTTAAAATAATAGTTTCTGTTCCTTCTGTGTCAATTTTAATTAAATCAATCTTTTTTAGGTCGTTACATTTAATAAAATTACTTAGGGTTGTAGATTTTACTTTGTTCAACACAAAGTTCCTGGATTTTGTTTTTGTGCCTGCATTGCCTTCACCTGCTAGATTGTGTTTTAGGTATTTATATTTCTTATTTTGAACTTCATAAAAATCTATTTCTCCAGTTGAATTTGATATTGCAAAATCAAGAAGTTTGATGTTGTTTTGAAAGTGATTTAATTCGATATTCTTCTTCAAATAATATTTTGGGCCAATTGCAGGTTCAAAGGCATAAGCTTTGATTTTTGGATTTGATTTTGAAGCTAATATAGAATAGTAGCCTATATTTGAACCAATATCTAAAAAGATATCAATGTTTTTAGATATTTTTTCAAAAATGTCTGAATACTCAAATTCCTTGTATCCATTCCAAAATAATAATTGAGTTAAATAACTAGTTTGATTCGTAGCCATTTTTAGATACCCAGAATCTGTTTTTATGTTTATTATTCCAGAGGGAGGTATTTTGATTTTATTTAAAAATAAATCTTTCAAGAAATAATTAATGTTTCTAAAAAGAAAATTTATTTTTGGGTGATAAATAATCCTATAAATTAAATCCATACTTGTTTTAGTATTTTACAAAGATAAATACATTCTTAAAATAATTGGTTAGTAATTTAAACAAAATAAGTAGTTGTTTTTACTATTGCATAATACAAAAATATATAAATGAGGATCATAAATATAATTTTCTTTTTAGTATGTTCTAGCATGTTTTCTCAAAGCTTAACTGATAATTTATTGCTTTATTATCGTTTTAATGGAGATACAAATGATTCAAGTTCGAATGGAAATCATGGTGACAATTTTGGAGGAACTTTTATTAATGACAGATTTGGTAATTCTGATTCTGCAATTTATTTTGATGGAATTAATGATTATGTGAATTTTCCTAATATACAAGAGTTGAAACCTGATTTACCTGTTTCTTTTTCATTTTGGATTAGATATGATAGTAATTCTTCAGAAGACAGAGAAGTGTTTAATACTTCTTTTGAGGAAGATAGAAATACAGGGGTTTTTTTTAACTCACAAGCATCAACTGGTAACTACGCCGTTAATTATGGTGATGGTTCATATAGTTATGTTTCTTCAACAAGAAGATCATATGTAACTAATTCTGCTATTGATGTTAATAATTGGCATCAAATAATTGTAATAGTTAATTCCGCAAACGATATGAGAATTTATTTTGATTGTATTGAAAATGGAGGCAGTTATTCAGGTTCGGGTGGAGAGTTACAATATTCAGATTTGCCAGGGTGTATAGGAAGGCATGATAGGACATTAGGTGTTCCTGCAAATTATTTTAAAGGAGCCATTGATGATTTTAGATATTGGGACCGAGCACTCACAGATGAAAATATTGCTGAATTGCTTTCATCAACTTTAATAAGCTCAATTGCCTTTACCAATTTAACTGAATGTGGATTAAATGATGGTAGTATTGTAATATCAAATTTAGAATTCAATACGAATTATACAATTACTTATGATTATTTAGGAGAAACAGTAACACATAATTTGCAATCTGATGATTCAGGAGTAATTGAAATAATCGGATTGCCTGAAGGTGTTTATGATGCAATTATGATAATTGATAATAATACAGGTTGTTCGAGTGATTTAGGCCAAGTAGAGCTTTTGTCCCCAGATTTAGAGGCGACTATAACATCAATCAATCCTACAGATTGTAGTTCCAATGACGGTGTTATAGCCATTGGCGGATTATCAGTAAACATGGAGTAT
>JAUIBP010000017.1 GCA_030427735.1 Bacteroidia bacterium
TGGCTCAGTTTCATCCGCTGTGGGTGGCTCAATTTCATCCGCCGCACTATGCTCACTTTAATCCGCTGCAGGTGGCTCACTATGGCCGTTTTTTGCAATTTCAACAGTTACTTCGAGATTATTATAATGGTCGTATAGAGGGAGTGCCATCAGTGAATTATTTTGCCAGTAAAATGAATCTCACACCAAATTATCTTGGTGACGTTTTAAAAGCATATACCCACAAATCTGCTTTAGAAACCATCCACGAGCACATTACAAATAGTGCCAAAAAACTACTTCTTGAAAGTGATTTAACCAATGCTGAAATAGCATTTGAGTTAGGTTTCGATTACCCCAACTATTTTGCCAAGTTCTTTAAAAAGAAAACACAATTAACGCCTAAACAGTTCAGGATGAAGCAAAAGTTAACGAACAGTTAAAAATAATATTATCAGTAAAATGTTTCTTTTTGGTCAGTAATTGTTACTGTTCAACCACATAGTTATCAAGTAATTTTGAGGTATAAATTAATTGTTAATCTTAAAACTCAATATGATGTCACAACAAAAAATTTCTTACAAGAACACAAATAACGGCATTATGATGTCTGCTTATTTAGACCTTCCAAATGATTTTGATGAAAACAAAACATACCCAGCCATAGTAATAACTCACCCAGGTGGTGGTGTAAAAGAGCAAACCGCTGGTATTTATGGAAGAAAATTTTCAGAACACGGTTTTGTAACCATCGTAACTGATGCTTCATACCAAGGTGAAAGCGGTGGAGAACCTCGTCAGTTGGAGAATCCTTATATCAGAACTGAAGATATAAGTTCGGCAGTAGACTATTTAACCACTTTACCTTATGTAGATAACGAGCGTATTGGCGCTTGGGGTATCTGCGCAGGTGGTGGTTATACCGTTAATGCGGCTATTAATGATAAACGTATTAAAGCAGTCGGAACTGTAAGTGCGGTTAACATTGGGCATATGATTAGTAAAGGTTGGTTAGGCGACCAAGATATGAAAGATGCCATAGGCTCTTTACAATTTGGTGCGCAAGCTCGTACCATTGAAGCCAATGGCGGTGATATTGTTCAAATGCCAATGGCACCTCTTAATGAGGATGATACACCTTATACCGATTTAAAAGAAGCTTGGGAGTATTACCATACAGACAGAGCGCAATGCTCAACATCACCAGGTTATGGTACAGCTCGTAGCTTAACGCAATTGGTAACTTATGATGCCTTTAATATGGCTGAAATTTACTTAACACAACCATTATTTGTGGTAGCAGGTAGTGTTGCAGAATCTAAATGGATGAGTGATAACCTTATGGAAAGAGCAGGGACAGACAACAAGCAAATGTATATTGTTGAAGGGGCTAATCATATGAAACTATATGATATTCCTAAATATTTAGACGAAGCTGTTGCACAGTTAGCACCGTTCTTTAAAGAGCATTTAGGCGTTGCAGAACTCGTTGAAGCTTAATTCAGAATTAATTATATAAGCCAAAGTATCAAAATGCTTTGGCTTTTTTATCCAATAACTAAAAACTTTAAAAAAATGGAACATCAAATAAATTTAGACGGAATAGAAAATCAACCGACAAATACAGCAAGAATGTCAAAGGAAATGATGGAAAATGCTGTTGACCAAATGAACAGAATTTCAGAGGAAGACTATGCCAAAATTATGGGTATGGTAAAAGTCTGTAAAAGAGAATGGAGAAGTTTATTACACAAAACACCAGATGATTATGGAATGAAGGGATGGGAAGACATTTACTTTCAAGCAGATGATGGTGTGCCTTTAAACGGTTGGTATATCCCTGCCAAAGGTGGTGAAAGTGATAAACTGGTTATTTTCAATCACGCATTACCTATGAGTAGAGCAGGTTTTCAAGGGCATATGGGAGAACCTTGGAGCGGTTTTGAAGCTGTAGAAATAGACTTCGTTATCCAAATGAAACATTTAACCGATGCAGGGTATAACGTATTAGCTTATGATATTCGTAATCACGGACAGAGTGGTACTGCAAATGATGGTATGTGCGGTATTGGGCTATTGGAATGGAGAGATTGCGTGGGCGTAAAAAAGTATGTGGATGCACACCCTCGATTAGGTAAAATGAAAGTGGCACTTTATAGTCAATGTATGGGTGGATGCTCTCAATACGTGGCGATTGATAAACGTCCAGACTTATTTGAAAACGTAGCCTGTATGTGTAGCCCATTAGTACCTTCTATGCGTTCAATCTACAATGCCTTTTCAAAACTATTGGGTGTCAATGATTATTTAGACCTGTTGGATTTTGAATTGATTAGAGCAGGTGGATTTACTCGTGATGAAATGGATCCAAAACTATACACTAAAAACATCAAAATGCCATTATTAATGTGGCAGGTAAAAGATGATGCTTGGGTAGAAAACCCAGGCGATGCACAAGCTACTTTTGATACGATTCCAAGTAAGGAAAAACACTTACACTGGATTGAAGGTACAACACACCGTTTTAAAGATGGGTATAACTATTTTGGAAGAACACCAGAGAAAGTGTTAGCTTTCTTGGATTCTCATATGAAATAGAAAACATATTAATCATAAAGCCGAAGTTCTGTGCTTCGGCTTTTTATAATATTAGAAAAAATGAAAAACGCACTCATATTAGGAGCAAGTGGAGCAATTGCACAACACACCATAGAAAAATTGCAAAAAAATAATAATATTAATTTAACCCTTTTCGCAAGAAACACTAACAAAATAAAGCAGTTTGAAAGCCCTAACACTAAAATCGTAGAAGGTGATGTGTTGAATAAATCAGATTTAAAAGAAGCATTAAAAAACAAAGATATTGTATATGCTAATCTTTCAGGGGCAATGGAAAATTTGGCTAAAGCAATAGTTTCCGAAATGGAAGAAAGCCAAACAAAAAGATTAGTTTTTGTAACCTCTTTAGGTATTTATAATGAGATACCAGGCAAGTTTGGTGAGTGGAACGACAGAATGATAGGCAACGCATTAAAAACCTATCGTAAAGCGGCAGATATTATTGAAGCATCCGATTTAGACTATACCATTGTAAGACCTGCTTGGCTACAAGATGAAGATGAAGTGAACTTTGAAACAACTCAAAAAGGAGAAGATTTTAAAGGTACTGAAGTATCTCGTAAAAGTGTAGGTAATTATATAGCAGACCTCATCGAGCATCCAGAAAAAGACAGTAAAGCAAGTATAGGCATAAACAAACCAGGTACACAAGGAGATAAACCTTCATTTTACTAATTCAATCACAATTGAAATTAAAGAAGAAATATAAAAAGATGATTTGGGCAATTTTAGGTGTTGGTATATTAACAATCCTTGCTTTTGCTATAACGATTGTAACTATTGATTCCAGCCAGTATAAGCGTAATCAAAAAATTATTCAGTCACTAACAGAAACTCAAAAGCCTTCTAATACGTTAGTGGTATTTTTTTCTCGTTCAGGTAATACAGAACTAATGGCAAAAAAAATTGCAGAGTTAGAAGAAGCACACGTTTTACCTATAACTTCCAATAATTACAACATTGGTTTTAAAGGTTGGTTTCAGTCACTAAAAGATGCAAGAAATACAGAGGCAGAAATTACAGCAACAACAATAAATTTAAAAGAATACGATACCATTTACATAGGTTCACCAATATGGTTGTATAGTCCAGCACCACCCATTTTTGAGTTTGTAAGCAATAATGATTTCACCAATAAAAAAGTGGTGTTGTTCAATTCTATGAATAGCAAGTTTGAGCCACAGTATATAGATGAATTTAAAAATAGTGTTGAACAAAAAGGAGGAACTTTCTTAAAACACATATATATCATTCGAGGACGTATGACACAGCAAATGGATGTTAATACCTTTTTGAGTGAAGTAGAACAAAAACTAATTAATTAACTAAAAAATATGAACTTAAAAATCGTAAAATCTAAAATTGGTAATGCTAAAATCACTCAAATCGTAGAATGCGACATTAACGAAGCAATGCCAATCATTCTTCCTGATGCTACGCCCGAAGAAATGAAAAAAAATAGAATGGTTAGACAAACCGTACAGGACAGATGATTATTTAATGAACGCAGATTCACAGGCATTCTTTGTGGAAATGAACGGAAGGTTATTTGTTGTAGATACTTGCGTTGGTAATGAAAAAGAAGTATTGGGGTTCGATGGTTTTACCAATCTTAACCTACCCTTTTTGGATGCTATTGAAAAAGCAGGATTTGACCGCCACAAAGTAACGGATGTTATATGTACACATTTACATTTTGACCACGTAGGCTGGAACACCTACAAGGAAAATGGCGAATGGAAACCAACATTTCCAAATGCCAAATATCACTTTGCCAGAGAAGAATATGAGTATTGGGAAAAGGATGGTTTTAAGAATCACGTCTTAGGGCCTTTAGAAAATGTATCGTTTCACGAATCCATAGACCCTGTTGTAGAAGCAGGTTTGGTAAATTTGGTAGAAATGGATGCAGATTTAGGCGATGGTATTTCCTTTAAACCTTCTCCAGGGCATAGTAAAGGGCACGTTAATGTACATTTCAATGCAGGTGATGAAACCTTTATCATAGCAGGAGATATGTGTCACCATCCTTGCCAAGTTGCACAAACCGATTGGGCAGCAATTATTGATTACGATCAAAAAGAATCATCGGCAACAAGACGTAAGATTTTAGGTGAATTAAGTGGTTCTGATACTTTGGTAACCTGTACTCATTTTTGTAGTCCTTCTTTTGGGCATATTAAAGGTAACGAAACAGAAGGCTTTGTGTTTAAAACTGTAGATAAAACAAAATAAGCTTATGTGGATTTTAAATTCGCATAGAAACCTTTTAAAAAGGCAAATTTTAGGGTTTGCCTTATTTCTTATTATGGGCGATCAGTTTATGGAAGCACAGATTGCGGTAGATGAAAAAGGAACATTCTTGTTTACTGGAGCATCTATGGACATTCCTGGTAACAATAAATTTGTATTTTACTATGGGTATAGTCCATCTGATAATTTTCAAGCTTTGGTAGCATTGCCCTTTTTTAAATTACATAAAAACATTCAGTTTATGCCTGGTTATATGGTGACAAAAACTGATGGAAATGAAGTGTTTACCAATTTACAACATCATTTTTTACCCAGCCTTATTTTCAACTTCAAATTAAGTGAACGATTTACATTAACCGATAGGAATATGTATTTTAGATTAGAACGAAAAAATGCTGATGCTGTTTCGTTTTACAGGAATAGAATAGGGCTTATCTACCACACCAAGCTATTTAAAAAACCTGCCGATATTTTTGTGCACGATGCTATGTTTTGGAGTTTAGAAAGTGGAAAATTTACAAGAAACCGTGTGATATTAGGAACAACTGTAAAAGCTTTTAAGTGGTTGTCCCCACAATTCTGGTATGTATTACAGAACGATACAGGATTATTGCCAAGGCATCAATTTTATGTTATCTTAACTGTGCCTTTAGAAAACTTTGGCGTATTTAAAAAGAAAGAGAAACTAGTTAACAATTAAGCAATGAAAAAAGAACGTTTTGAAGCCATTACAGATGCGGTTATGGCTATTATCATCACAATAATGGCATTAGAGATTGAACTGCCAAGTCTAAATGAAGAAGGTATTAATGAATTTATGGTTCAAATTGGTATCTATATTGTAAGCTATGCTTTTATAGCCATTCTTTGGATAAACCATCACAATATTTTTAAATATGTAAAAATGGTTGATCATACCACATTATGGTTTAACTTTTTGCTGTTATTTTCAACTTCATTAATTCCTTTGGCCACAAGAACAATCGATGAGTCTTTTTATGATAATAAAAGCCACATCATCTTTGCTTTAGTGTTTGGTTCAGCAACCTTATTTTACTTTTTGTTAGATGAAAGAGCAATCAAATTATCTGGAAATAAACATACCGCAGATACTCGTAAAATGAATATTGTAGCCACTATATTATTTATGTTGGCTGTGCCTTTAAGCTACGTGAGTATTTATATATCATCTGCTATATTCGTTTTAGTTCCAACGGCTTATTTTTTATTGCCACGTAAACAAATAAAGGATGAAATAATATAATCGATAATGAATAAAGTAATAATAACAGGAGCTACAGGTATGCTCGGTAAAGCCGTGTTACAAGAATGTTTAGAGCACCTAAAAATTGATAAAGTACTTATCATCAATAGAACCCCATTAGGGTTAAACCATCCCAAATTGGAAGAAATCATTTTAAAGGATTTTTCTAATATTCAGTCTATTGGTGAACAGTTAAAGGATTACGATGCTTGCTTCTTTTGCATGGGAGTATCAGCTTTAGGCATGGATGAAGAAACATACACCAGCATTACTTATACAACGACTAAAACATTTGCCGATGTAATTTATAGCATGAACCCCAATATGGTTTTCAACTATATTTCAGGAGCTGGTACAGATACTTCAGAACAAGGAAAAGTGATGTGGGCAAGAATTAAAGGAAAAACGGAGAATTATATTTTACAAAAAGGATTCAAAAAAGCCTTTATGTTCAGACCAGGAATTATTATTCCAGAAAAAGGAACAAAATCAAGAACAGGATGGTTAAATACTACATATACCCTTATGAGTCCTTTGTTTCCTTTTCTTAAAAAGTTAAGTAACGTAACAACATCAACCAATATTGGTTTGGCTATGATAAATTCACTCTTCTTTAATGTTGATTCAAAATATCTATCAAATAAAGACATCAATTTATTGGCTAATAAATAAATTTTAGAATATGATTGTTACAAAGAACATAAGCTTTTCACGCTTGATGAAAACAACAGGCCATCACTTTCTATGGCTAATTCCTTTAATGGGTAGCATAGCGGTGTTATATCATTTTAGTATAATAACTTTCAAAATACCTTGGATTCCTGTATCTGTTATTGGTACAGCTGTAGCATTTTATGTGGGTTTTAAAAATAATCAATCCTATGACAGATTATGGGAAGCACGTAAAATATGGGGTGGTATTGTTAACGATAGTCGCACTTGGGGTATGATGGTAGATGGCTTTGTTACAAGTCAATTTACAGATAAAGCTATTCCAAAGGAAGAAATAAAAAAGATAAAGAAGAAACTCATTTACCGACACATAGCTTGGCTATACGCACATCGTAGTCAATTATTAGTTCCTACATCATGGGAGCATAGTGCCCAATCAGGACATATAGGTAAATCGGCACAAAAATCTCAAGAAAAATTTGGAGTAGGTTTAATAGATGATGAAGAAACAAGAAGTAGTCTCGACACCTTTTTATTGCCAGAAGAACACCAACGCTTAGTGAATGCAGCTAATACAGCGACACAAATAATCAATGAGCAGTCAAGGGATTTGACACAGTTAAGAAAAGAAAACATCATAGATGATTTTAGGCATATGTCTATGGAAAATGTACTGAGAACGTTTTATGAACTACAAGGTAAAAATGAACGCATTAAAAAGTTTCCGTTGCCAAGACAATATGCTAATATGAGCCGTTATTTTGTGGGGATTTTTATTGCGTTTTTACCATTTAGTATGATACCTGAAATGATGAACATTGGACAATTGGGGTTTTGGTTCTCAATTCCTGTTGTGGCATTAATTGGATGGATTTATGTAGCCATGGAATTAGTTGGGGATTATTCTGAAAATCCATTTTCAGGACTGACCAATGATATTCCAATGTTATCCTTATGTAGGATAATTGAAATTGATCTACGTGAAATATTAGGTGAAAAAGATTTGCCTCCAAGTATTGAGGCTAAAAAAGGAGTATTGATGTAGTTGGTCTAAATAGATTTCTATAATTATTATAATGGTTCCACTTTCTAGCTTATCAATTAAACCTACTAGAAAAACAATATGAGCAATGTCTGAATTCACTGAGACGGGAACGGTAAACATTCTTTAAAGACATACAAAATCAATCTTTTTTATCTTAATTAGGTCATTTGCTAAGGTTAATTATTGTAAATAAATGTTATTCGTTTTTGAAGAAAAAAAATTACTGCATTCGTGTATTTACACCTATTGGATTTCGAATTAATTAGAGCAGGCGGATTTACTCGTGATGAAATGGATCCAAAATTACACACTAAAAACATCAAAATTTCATTATTAATGTGGCAACTAAAAGATAATGCTTGGGTATAAAACCCTAGAGATACCGAAGCTACTTTTGCAACCATTCCATAAATTCAAAGGAAATATTAATCAATCCGAAGAGTAAATCACTGTAAAAATAATTTAATTAAATTTCATAATTAAAAATGCTAAACAACCATTTGACTTGAGCATAAAATTAATGGAAAACGGAGTTATAACGATAATAAACGTTGACGGAGAAGAATTTACGTTTAACAAATTAAACAAACGATTATTCGAACTAAATAACTCTGTAATTACCAACAAAGTCTTTGGCAAATTCAAGGCAGAATAAATTAACTCCCATTTCAACGCAACCATTAGATAATTTTCTCATCTAGTAGAAAAAGCTTACAACAAAGTAAGTTTAAAGAGACTTAGATTTTTGCTTATGGGGCTCTTCTGAACCTTTCGAAACACGAAACGAGCATTTATCTAATTCTCATGTGCTATTAATTAACCAACCCCCAATGAAGCGTAATAAAAACCTAGTTGGGTTAAAAAAATCAAAAATGAAAGTAACGCGTTTAATTTTAGGATTGTTAACAATTGGAATGGTTTCCAGTTGTGAAATGGATGGTGATTTGGGATCATATGAAGTTTATGGAGATTCAGAAGTAACATTACCAGGTGACACTTACAATGAAGTGGGAGAAAATCCCTTTGTCCAAGTATTGGAACAGCCTATTTCCACGTTTTCAGTTGATGCCGATGGCGCTTCCTATGCAAATGTCCGCAGATTCATTCAACAAGACAATCAACTTCCACCAAGCGGAGCGGTAAGAACAGAAGAGCTGATTAATTATTTCAACCTTGACTATGAGTACACCGACCCTACCCACCCTATCTCTTTAAACGGAGAAGTAAGTCAATGCCCTTGGAATACTTCAAATAAACTGATTAGGATTGGTATGAAAGGAAAACCAATTCCACAAAACGAGCTACCCCCTTCAAATTTTGTATTTCTCATTGATGTATCAGGATCCATGGGTGGTGAAGACAGACTGGAGCTATTAAAAAATGGTTTTAAATATTTTGTGGATGAATTGACATCTGCCGACAAAGTTGCCATAGTAACTTATGCTGGGTCAGCGGGAGTTGTTTTGGAGTCAACATCGGGTGACAATAAAACTGAAATAAAAAAAGCTATAGATGCTTTGGGCTCTGGTGGAAGTACAGCTGGAGCCGAAGGTATTATTACTGCCTACGAAATAGCCCAACAAAATTTCGTTGAAGGAGGTAATAACAGAATTGTCATTGGAACTGATGGAGATTTCAATGTAGGCCCATCTAGTCAAGAAGAGCTAATTACACTAATCGAAGAGAAAAGAGATTTTGGCATCTTTTTAACCGTACTTGGTGTTGGACGAGGGAATTTAAACGATGCTGCTTTAGAGCAAATTGCCAACAATGGTAATGGCACATATGAGTACATTGATAACCTTGAACAATTGAGAAAAGTATTTATTTATGATTACAGCAAATTCTATACTGTAGCCAAAGATGTTAAAGTTCAAGTAGAATTTAATAGTGCAAATGTTGAAGCATATCGTTTGATTGGATATGAAAATAGATTATTAAACCAAGAAGACTTCGAAGATGACACTGAGGATGCAGGAGAAATAGGCTCAAACCAAAATATCACGGCTTTATATGAGATAGTCCCAAAAGAGAATCCCAATTACAAAATTGCCCCTACGTTTACAATAAACTTTAGATATAAGCTTCCTGATTCCGATAGCAGTATTCCTCTCGATTTAGAGATCTACGACAAGGGAAACTCCTTTAGTGAAGCTAGCGACTTTATGAAGTTTACAGCAGGAGTTGCATCTTTTTCAATGCTTATCACGGATTCTGAATACAAAGGAGATAGCAGCTATTTAAACGTACTTAACTGGATTGACAACCTGAATCTAAGTGATGAGCACAACTTTAAATCAGAGTTTAAAGAAATTGTGAAGATGACTCAAGAGTTGTAGGTCTAAAATTTCTGTATCTTATATTGTCTTTTAACTGGATACGGCGGACAAACTGAGCCACCCTCAACGGGTTAAACTAAGCATACCTAAATTTGAGGTAAACCCCTGTTTAATAACACTTAATATCTAGTGGCAGATTGGATTGTTATTCCGCTGTTCATAGTTCAGGTTCCGATCCTATCCATCATTCTTAAAAAGGTAGTGCGAGGTAGTTTGAGCTGTTTCTTTATCAATAGGATAAGTGCCTTCTAAATCTACATAAGGGGAAACATGATTATATCTTTAATGTCTAAAAATTGGGTTGTATAAATGTTTTGAGCGTAAATTGTTGACGTTATAACAAACAGTACTATTTATAAATATTTCATATTTGATTGATGTATATTATTCATATTTTTTGAGTTGCTTCATCGCATTAGCCTTATAAAAATCACCAATTGGGATCTCTACCTTACCAATTTCAATATCTTGCTTTGTAAATGCTGAAATTTTTGTTGAATTGACTACATAGGATCGATGCACTCTTAAAAAACGAGCATCTAATTTCTCATGAAAGACAGTTAGCCCCTGTTTTATAATTAAAGAAGAATCTTTTAAGTGAATTTTAATGTAATCTTTGATACTTTCTATATAAGTTATATCATCATAAAAGACTTTAATACTCTTCTTGTTACTTTGAACAAAAATATATGAATCTTTAAGTTTTGAACTTTCTGTAGCTTCAATAGATGACTTGCCTGTATCTATAAACTTTTCAATCGCTTTAAAAAAGCGTTGGAATGTGATTGGTTTTAAAAGGTAATCTACAGCATTTAATTCAAAACCCTCAAGCGCATAATCACGATAAGCTGTGGTAAAAATGACTTTTGGTTTATGTTTTAAATTTTCAAAAAAATCAGTTCCTTTTAATACTGGCATTTCTATATCCAAAAACATTAAATCTATAGTTTCGACTTGTAATATCTTGTGCGCCTCTAGTGCCGAAGAACATGATGCAACTATTTTAAAAATATCGAGCTGAGACAAATGAGTTTCGATTAGCTCTCTTGCCAAATTTTCATCATCAACTATAAGACATTTATAAAGCATTGGAAGTGATTTTTAAGTTTACGGAATATAGGTCTCGTTCATTATTAACGTCTAATATATAACTATCGGGATATAATAATTCTAATTGTTTTTTTATGTTCTTAAAGCCTATAGCTTCTCGATTATCATTATGATTTTTTTCGGAAATAGCTGGCTTTGTATTTACTATTCTAAATTCGATATTTTGAACATCTCCTTGAATATAAATATCAATACGTGCTGAATTTATCTCTTGGCTAACACCATGTTTAAAGGCATTCTCTAAAAAAGTAAGCAAAAGCAATGGCGCTATTTTAGCATCATTCGTTATATCCTTATTAAAACTAACTTTCACACGATTTCCATAGCGCACTTCCTCTAGATCTACGTAATTGTGCAAAAGTGCCACTTCATTTTTTAATAGGACATACTTGTCCTTACATTGGTATAATATATAATCTAATATTTCAGAAAGTTTAGCAATTACTTCAGGTGTCTTATCAGATTTTTTTAATGCAAGCACATATAAATTGTTTAATGTATTAAATAAAAAATGCGGGTTTAATTGATTTTTTAGAGCATTTAATTCTGAAGTTCTTTTCTTCTCTAATAAAATAGCCGTTTCTTTTTGTTTTTTGTAATAATTAAAAATAACTAAAATTACTGTCGGAAAAAGATATTCAGGAATACTGCCTATATATGCTGGCCAGTTAGTAAACCTATCTGCTAGAATAAAGGGTGGCCTATATGAAAATTCATCAGGATAAGAAGGTATTAAAATGTATGCTTTATAAATAGAGTAGCTAATAAATAAAATATAAATTAAGACCAAACAACTAGAGAAAAAGACAAGCTTTCTATTGGCATTTAATAAATATGGGATACCTATTTTTATAATAGCATACGCTAATATTATTTGCAGAATTAGCTTAAAAAAAACAGATTCAAATAAAAATATTTTATTGGTTTCATAAGGCCAAGACACGCTCATGAAATAAATGAGTAAGACTGCCCAGAACAAGACGTGTCCCAATATTTTCTTATTTAAAAATGAAGTCATATCTATTAATTAGTAAACTTTGTTGCTTAAGTAAATCTACAATTTATAGGTTATCTATTGTTTATTAATAGACAGAAATATGATTACAGCCAATAAAAAGCTATAATGCACAAACAAAACGGTTTTTGGTTCAATTTTACATTTCTGTATTCTTAAAGTTTTGATTGGTCTATTTTTTTATTTCCGAATTTAAAAGCGCTATAATTTGGCAACATTAATTATAAATTAAAAAACTATGAAACGTACATTAGTAACAACAGTTGTATTAATTATTTTTTCTACAATGATTGGTGTTGCTCAAAACACTAATCTTGAATATGCTAATTTAATAAGAGATGGTTGGAAACTTTGCTTGGAAAAAGACTTTGCTGGTTCAGCAAAACTCTATGAGAAAGCCTTTAAGCTTAATAATGAAGTCCCTTTGAATGATCGCTATAACGCCTCATGTATTTACGCCTTATCTGGAAATAACAATATGGCTTTCCATCATTTATTTATTACTGCAAACGATTTAAAGTGGGATGATTATAATCATTTAATCAATGATAGTGATTTAAAAGTTTTGCATTCAGATAAACGCTGGGAAGAATTAAAGTCAATCGTCATGCAAAATAAAGAAGAGACTGAAGCGCACTTTGACAAAGATTTGGTAGCTGTATTAGACACAATATATTTTGACGATCAAAGCACTCGAAATCAAATCCGTTCTATGGAAGAGAAGTATGGAAGGAATTCAAAGGAAATGGATGACTTTTGGAAAACCATTCTTAAACAAGATTCTATTAATCTTATTAAGGTTAGTAAAATTCTAGATGAACGAGGATGGCCAAGTAAATCACTTATTGGCAAACGAGGCACTTCTACCCTATTTTTAGTGATACAGCATGCCAATCAAGAAGCTCAAGAAAAATATTTACCCTTAATTGAAAAATCTGTGGCAGACAACAATCTTCCTAAAAGACAATATGCTATGTTTTATGACAGACTACTTTTAAGAAGGGGTGAAAGACAAATTTATGGAACTCAATTAGCTATTAATAATGAACTTAAAACACCTTATGTCCTGCCATTAGAAGACCCAACTAATGTTGATATGCGAAGAGCACAAATGGGACTTAACACCATGCAAGAAAATCTAAATAGATGGAATCTTATTTGGGATGTAGAAACCTACATTAAAGAACTACCAACTATAGAAGCAAAAGAGAAAGAATTAAATGAAAAAAAAATGTAATTTACTTAGATATATGGATGGATAGGGCGGACAAACTGAGTCACCCGCAACGGGTTAAAATGAGTATGCCTAAATTTGAGAAAAAACCTGCTTAATAACACTTCATATCTAGTAGCAGACTGGATCGTTATTTCCACTGTTTATGGTACAGGTTCCCGTCCTATCCAGTTACAGAGCAGCCTCCCGTTGGCAACAAGCCAAAAAATCAATATTTATTACCAATTTGGTAACTCATTTCATATATTTGCGACAAACTAGTTTAATGTGAGAGTAATAGCCAAAAAAACCTTACGAGATTTCTGGGAGAAACACGCTGACCGTGAAGAACAATTAAAGTCATGGTATCGGGAAACAGAAAAATCGGAATGGAATAACATTAACGAATTAAAAAATGATTATCCAAACGCCAGTATTTTAAAAGACAACAGGATTGTTTACAACATTAAAGGAAACAACTATCGGTTGATTGTAAAATTCAACTTTGAATTCCAAATATGTTGGATAAGGTTTATAGGAACTCATGCAGAATATGATAAAATAGACGCAAATAACATCTGATTATGAAAATAGCACCAATTAGAGATGAAAAGGATTATCAAAAAGCACTCGACAGACTTGAGAACATTTTTGATGCAAAAAAAGGAACTGAGGAGGGAGACGAATTAGAGATCCTTTCAATTTTGATTGACCGATATGAAAATGATAATTTTCCAATTGGAATGCCAGACCCAATTGAAGCCATCAAGTTCCGAATGGAACAAATGGGAATGAAGCAAAAAGATTTAGCGGAGGTTGTTGGTTTCAAAAGTAGAGTCAGCGAAATTTTAAATAAAAAACGTAAACTGACCTTGGATATGATTAGAAAATTGAACACGACTCTTCACATTCCGACTGAAGTTTTGATTCAAGATTATTAACAAAAAAGCCAGTTGCTAACAATGGTAAGGTAACCGTTGTACAAACCTATAATTTTCAGAAAACATAATAAAAAACGTCCTTTTTAAGGGCGTTTGTTGTTTTGTTAGTTATTTAACATCTTAATATGGTATGCTACAAAAAAAGTCAGTAGATGACCACCTGAGGCGGAAAAAACTGAGCAACCTAAATTTAAGTTAAACTGAAAAGGAAAAATTTTAGACACACGTCATAACCTTAACTTTATTAATATTTCCTACTAACTTCAAAAGCAAAACGCTAAAGCCATAAGTTCTCATTTATTTGGCATAGTTACATAAAATCCGTTGTAAGCTGTATTTTTGTATACTCATATAAAAACCAGTTTATGGAACTTTATAACCTAATAGAACCCACTGCACCCAAAGTACCCATTCTTATAAGTTCGCCGCACTCTGGCACATTTTTTCCAGAGGATATCGCAAAAACCTTACAATCAGACCTTGTAAACCAACCAGACGACACCGATTGGTTTATAGATACTTTATACAATTTTGCGCCTAGTCTGGGCATTACCATGATTACTGCAAATTACAACCGTTGGGTAATAGACCTTAATCGTAACCCAGAAAGTAAACCGCTGTATAACGATGGGCGTGTAATAACAGGCTTAGTACCAACAACCAATTTTAACGGCGTAAGTTTATATAAAAACGACGTCCCCGACGAAACTGATATAAAATATAGAATCGCGCATTACTATACACCTTATCATTTAAAAATAGAAGAATTATTAAACACGATGCGTCAACAATTTGGCAAAGCAATCTTGTTTGATGCTCACTCCATTCGCAAACATGTTCCCGGTATTCAAGACGCGCCATTCCCTGATTTAATATTAGGCGACAATGATGAAACATCTGCTTCAAAAACAATTATAGACACGGCTTTAAAGGCGTTAAACACATCTGGCAAACAGGTAGAGCACAATCACCCTTTTAAAGGCGGTCACATTACTAGATCCTTCGGAAACCCTAAAAATAATATCCATGCGCTACAGTTAGAAATGGCTAAAACCAATTATATGGACGATTCCGAAACCCAGTATCACGAGCAACGTGCCAACAATATCAGAACGACACTCGATCACCTTTTTAACGAATTGATTAAAACTTTATAATGGAACACGCATATCTTTTTAAAGGCTTACTTACCGAAAATGGTTGGCTAGAAAACGTGAAAATTACGGTAGATAATCTTGGCAAAATAACTTCAATTACGCCCAATACACCCCTAACAACCGAAGAATGGGTTAATGGGTATGCCCTGCCGGGGTTCCAAAATGCCCACTCTCACGCTTTTCAATACGCCATGGCTGGGCTTGCAGAATACCACGAAGGGCAAAGTACACCAGACGATTTTTGGAGCTGGAGAACGGCCATGTATAATTTAGCCTTAAGTATTTCTCCAGAACAATTAGAAGCGATTGCCACCATGCTGTATGCCGAAATGGTGCGTCATGGCTATACCGCTGTAGCTGAATTTCATTATTTACATCACGACAAAAACGGAAAACCCTATACCAATCTAGCCGAACATGGAGAACGCTTAATAGCTGCTGCAAAAAATGCTGGTATTGCCATAACGCTTGTCCCCATGTTTTATCAAAAAGGTGGTTTTGGGCAACCTGCCGAAGACAAACAGAAGCGTTTTATATCGGCCCATATTACAGATTACTACAATTTATTAGAAGCCAGCAATCAGGCAACTGCTTGCTACACCAACGCAAATTTAGGCATTGGTATTCACTCGTTGCGGGCTGTTGAAGCCAACGCCATTATTGAAGTTTGCAATACCTTAAAAGATCATCAACCTTTTCACATACACATTTCCGAACAATTAAAAGAGATTGAAGACTGCCTTAGTTTTTACAATAAACGCCCAGTAGAGTGGTTATTAGAAAACTGTAACGTTAATAACAATTATCATTTAGTACATGCCACACACCTAAACAAGCAAGAGGTAGAAGGCATCGCTAAGGCGCAAGCCAATGTGGTAATTTGTCCAACCACCGAGGGTAATTTAGGCGATGGTTTATTCGCGTTCGCGCATTACAAATCCTTAGAAGGCCGTTGGAGTATAGGCACCGACAGCCATGTTAGCCTAAACCCTTTCGAGGAGATTAGACTATTAGATTACGGACAACGGCTTACTACACACAAACGCCACACCTTTTTTAAACCTAATTATGGTGATAGCGGTTTTAATGCCATAAAAATGGCTTGGACAGCAGGAAAAAAAGCAATGGGACAAACAACACAGGATTTTTTTAAAATCGGACAAGGTTTTGATGCGGTTGTTTTGGATGCCAATGCACCTTTAATAGCTAGCTCAAGCACCAAAAATTTATGCAACACTATGGTTTATGCTTCAGATCCTGCACAGATTTTAGGCACGATAGTTAACGGAAAATGGATTGTAAAACAAGGCATACATAATAAGAAAGATGAAATCACTTCTAAATTCATTTCCACAATGAAAGCTTTAGGATCTAGACTGTAAGTTCCCTAATCTCTTTTTATTTTGAGTTCATTATAAAAACAAAAAAACGGCCTACATCTGTAAGCCGTTTTTTTATTTTATAGATTATATACGTCTTAGTAAGACCACATATCTAACTCGAAATTTCTAATATTTTCTTTAATTCTATCAGATTCTAACAACTGCATTAAAGCGTTATCTTCTATATACTCGGTAACTTCTCTATCTCCATAAACATTTTCTTCTTTAAAAATGTAACCGTTAAAACGTCTGGAGTTTAAGATGTGGTCGAAAGAAAATGGCACTGCACTATTGTCGTTATTAAACGCTTTTGCATCGTGCAACACTTGTCTTGCATCTGGATAGAATACCCAAAATAAAGGAATTAATTCTTTAACATCGGTATCTATAAAGTTTACGTCTGGGGCCACTGGTGCTATCGCTAATAAACGATATTTTAACTCAGACTGACGCTTATCGAAATACCAAAGTCCTTTAATCCAATATTCTGTAATGTCGTAAGCAGAAATTTCGCGTCTTCTAATGTACTGCGGATCTACAACACCTTCGGCGTTAAACTGCTCGAATCCGATGTCTGTAGTATCTACTAAAACTAATGCATCTTTAATATCAGATAATGTTCTTTTAGTAGTAAAGTAAGAATCGTCGTAAATATTCTTGATTTTGTCTTGCTTTATACTTTTTAAAAGCACATCGTATAACGATCTTCTGTTGCTTCCAATATTATTGGTATCTACAGGATAATAAAGCGGGAAATTAACACGCTCGTCTAGCACAATTTTCTCCCATACCATTTTAGAAAACATCAGGTCTCGATCGTCTACATAACCATACTCTAATGGTTTATCGTTATCCATTGCCTTTTGGGCATCTGTTCGTAAACCAATTTCTTCTGGACTTTTAGCATTTAAAATATTTGCTTGAGCGAACGATGCCGAAGCGACCAAAATGCTACATAGGGTTAATAAAAAACTTTTATAATTCATTTGTTTAAAAATTTTAATTATTGCGCTAATATCTCTTTAGATACGCTTTTTAGTTTGATAATTCAATTAAAACTGGAGATACTTTCTTCAATTTGTAAGATGAATTATTACTAATTTGAGCTTTAATATCGAAAATAGTTACAGCATCACCACGTTTTGCTTTACGCAAAGCAGATTTAGCTCTATCGTTAAGTTTTGTTCCTCCAACAGAAATTGTTGGCTGTCCTGGTATTTTAATTTTGAACGATGTTACTGTTAAAGGTAAATCGAAATCGAAATCGTCTAATTTAGCACCAATAGTAGCAATCTCTAAGCTGTTACGTTGCATAGAAACGTTACCGTCTTCGCCACGAATAGTACCTGTAGGACTAGGGATATCTTTAATTCTGAATGTTGCTCTGTCGCTTACTTTACCACCATCTGGTAATGTACCGCTAACATTAATAGTTACCTCACGACCTTGACCTGGGTTCATAACATATTTACCAACACCTGATGCTTTGCTTAACCCTGGTGCACTTGCAGAAACTTTATTGTCTGCAATACCAGCGAAAGAAATTGTCATTGGGTTAGCAACACCACGATAAACTACATTCATTTTATCTGCAGAAATTGTAGCTGAGTTAGGTTTAGATACTGTTGCAAAAGTAGATTTTACAGGTACCTCTATTTGCTCTCCATCTTGTTCGAAAACTAATTTACCTTCAATAGTGTGTTCTCCTGGAGATCCAGTGCTAAAGTTTAATTTAACTTTACCATCTTCTACAGTATAATCCTTATCGGTTAACGCTCTACCATCTAATGTTAATTCTACCTTGTTTGGTTTTGTAGAACCATCTTTACGACCTAATACAATGTTACCATCGAAAGTTTCGCCGTTAAAGTAAGCCGATTTAGAAGTTTCTAATAACGTTGTATAGTTAGTCATAGACGCTTCTGCAGCTAATTGACCTGCTAACATTCTGTTTAAAATTTCAGAATCTGTTGTTTTAACATCGGCTTGTAACTGAGTGATTTTTGTTAATGATGCTACTAAAGGAAATCCTTTATAGTGGTAGCTCAACCAATCTACTTCATTACCATCTCTGTTTTCTACAGGGGTTGTGTTAAAAGTTTCTTCTACATCTTCTGCTAAAGGTGCTAATTTAGGATCTGTTTTTAAAATAGCAGACACACCGTCTCTAAACGTTGCAATTTGCTTTAAAAACTCTTCGCCTTCTGGCTTATAATTATCACCAATAAAAAAGTAATTGTCCAAGAAATCACCTTTATCCATAGTTTCGTAATCCTTAGGATTTTCGGTTTTAGCTAACATTTTAGATTTTAAGTCTTCTAAATAACTGTTAAAATCGTGAGCTAAAGTATTTACTTGGTCTGCCTTAAGTTTAAGTGGTTTAAACTTTTCTGGTTGCTCTTCTGCTTTCAATTCAAGACTGGAAAGTAAAGCGGTATTACGGTCTGTTGCCGCTTGGTTAGATTCAACCAATTTTTCGTTCATCAATCCAAATGCCGAAAGCACTTCTTTAGACATATTTAAGGCCAACATCGCAATGAAGATTAAATACATCAAGTTAATCATTTTCTGCCTTGCAGATAAATTTCCTCCTGCCATTTCTAATTAGGTTTTAAGTTAATAATTTCTAGAACTTGATATTCTAATTAGTTATTTTTTGTTCATTGCAGAAAGCATACCTCCATAAACACCATTTAATGATGATAAGTTAGACGCTAAAGATTGCATTTGATCTTTTAATTTTTGTGCATTCTCTACAGACTCTTGGTTGATTGTTGCTTGACGACTTACACTTTCTAATTGTACTTTGTATAAGCTGTTTAACGACTCCATTTGAGAGGCTGCTACAGACATTTCTTCGCCATATTTTTTAGTTGCTGCAATAGAATCTACTGTTGGGTTAATACCTTTTGCTGCACCTTCAAAGTTTTTAATGCTTTGGCCTAAGCTAGCCATTAATTCACCATCAATTTTAGCTTCTTTTAATAAGTTGTCTAATTTTTTAGATAATAAACCATCAGCATCTTTAGGCTCTTCTTTTTTAGCTCTTGCTGTTTTTTGTCCTCCAGATAATTCTGGGTATACTAAAGACCAATCTAATTCTTCTTCTACAGGCTCGAATGCCGATATTGCGAAAATGATTGCTTCTGAAACCAGACCAATAGTTAACATTACGTTACCTGTTAAAGGTCCTAATTCGAAGTGAGTAATTTTAAATAATGCTCCAATAATTACTACTGATGCTCCAAGGCCATAAGCCATGTTCATGAATCTTTTACTTGCTTTTGATTGTGCCATAATTTCTAATTTTAAGATTTAAGGAATTTCCCTAAATGTGGTTGATTAATTTTAATAATGAATAAAAGGGGTTTTAGTTTAATTTAATTATCGGTTAGAATTACTGGTAATATCTGTACCCATGTAATCTTGTACGGTTCTAAAGCCTATGTAACTTCTTGCAGAATCTGCGTATTCGTAATCTCTAGAACTTACTTGTAAAAAGTATGCAACATCTTTCCAAGATCCGCCACGCACCACTTTACGTTGGTTGCTTGGGTCGTTTACACTTGGATTAATGGTTGATGAATACTCGTAAGATGCTGGATCGTAAGACGAATGTACCCATTCGGACACGTTACCTGCCATGTTATATAAGTTATAATCGTTAGGCTCGTAAGACTTTGCCTCTACTGTATACAAAGCTTGGTCTGCAGCGTAATCACCTCGTAAAGGCTTAAAGTTTGCCATAAAACAACCTCTGTCGTTTTTAGCATAAGGCCCTCCCCAAGGGAATGTAGCAGCTTGTAAACCACCGCGAGCAGCATACTCCCACTCAGCTTCAGATGGTAATCTGAATGAGTTTACATACTGTCTCTTCTTATCTTTTTGATACGAATTTTTATATAAGGTTCTCCACTGGCAGAATGCATTGGCTTGTTTCCAGCTCACACCTACTACAGGATAGTCTCCATAAGCATCGTGCCAAAAATAATCGTTATGCATTGGCTCGTTGTAAGAATAAGCGAAGTCTCTAATCCAAGCTGTTGTATCTGGATACACTTCTACTTCTTCTTGTACAATAGCATCGCTACGTTTTAGATTTTTATTCTTAGCTGCCTTTTGAATATCTAAGTAGGTATACTGAAATTTAAACTTCGTAACATCCCAAGTACGCTGCCCGTTGTAAGATTCTTCTAAAGGAATATACATGGTATCCATTACTTCGGTATAATACTCGTCTGGATACTCTGCAGTATCAAAAACAAGATCTACGTTTTTGTTTAATTTTCTGCCTTCGTATCCTGTTGGGCCAAGACCACTATAGTTATCCAACATATACTTTTCGTAAACGGTCATACTTGCGGTATCTGCATCTGTAAATGCATACTCACCTATACCACCATCTTCTGGGGTTTTACCAACCTCGTCGGCCAAGATTGCCAAACGGGTTCTGATAATAGAATCGCGAACCCAATTTACAAATTGACGGTATTCGCTATTGGTAATTTCGGTTTCGTCCATATAAAATGCACGCACCGTTACTGTTTTTGATGGCGCATCCTGAATGGCTGCTACATCATCATCGGCTTTACCCATTATAAACGATCCGCCAGGAACTAGTGTCATTCCATAAGGCTTTTCTGGGTGCCATCTCTTTCCTTGTACTCCAACCAATTCTCCCCTATCTCCGGAGCCACAACTGGTTAATACTGCTAAAACAACTGTTAATAAAACAAACTTTTTCATATCCATAGAAAACTCGAGGTTATTATTAGTACCTAAATTTTTGTGAGCGTAAACATATTTATATATTTTCTAAAAAACAACTTTTTTGAGGAAAATTTACTCATTTCATCGTAAAAAACATGCATTTAATCGATGAACGGTACATTTCGTCTTGTTTTTATGCATTTAAACGCAATTTTTCTGATACGCTTTATACCATCTTTCTGGGATGATATTATTGCAAGCATCTAAATAATCTTGATGCATGCATGGTAATAACGTATGACGTTTTAATTTATTATTGATTTCATTCAAAAAAGGAATCTCAATCCACCAGCGTCCAGTTTTGATGCTTTTATAAAAATTGAGTTCTTGGGAGTCTACTAAGGTAATGAATTTTTGGTAGATATTTTCATCTTTAAAATCGGTATCGTTCACTCTATTATTGTAGCCTTCTATAAAATACCAGATCATTTGAGCTATTAATACACAGGTAATTTCGTCGTCTTTAGATGGTTTATACTCAAAAATCCCTAAAGCACTTACTTTATTACTGATCCCCGCATAGCGTGTAATGGCACAAATTTCTTTACCATCTAAACCATTTGGCGATACTTTTTGATTTAAACTAACTTCGGAAGCTTTCATAGCTCCCAAATCGACACTTACAATGTTGGCATCACGCATGGCTGGTTCTACCAAAGTAATATCGTTAGACACCTCGCCTAATCGATACGATTCGAAGTACAACTTCTCCATCAAATCTATTTCTTCTTGAGAATTGAAATAGGTTTGATAGCCTATAGTGGCGTAGTTGAATAAATTGTATGGTTCTTCTAAAATAATTTTACCTACAAAACTATCATTCTTCATAGGTTTTGAAGAATCCCCTAAATCGAATTTAGAATCGACATTAACAATATTTACCATAGGTATCAGGCTATCGAAAGCACGATACATTGGGTAAGTAAGATCTTGACTACCGCCTAGGATAATAGGAATAATATTGGCTTTCACCAATTCAGTGACAGTTTCCTTTACAGCAAAATATGTATCCTCTAGAGTTTCGCCTTTTGGTATATCGCCTAAATCGGCTACTACAGAACTCCAACTACCAGGAAACAATTTGTACAAGGCTTGCCTTACTTCGTTTAGGTTAAACGTTTCGCCAATATAATTAACATCGTTTCTATTTTCTAAAACACCAATAATTGCAATCGACACTTGGTCGAGCTCGGGAATACCATTTTGTTTGGTGTGAATTTTCAATTTTCTTCCAAAGGCCTGTGGCGATAATAGTTCTGTATGTGCTAAAACCATATCTGGTACAGGTACCAAGAAGTTAAGGTCTGCCATTTATTTCTTTTTTGCAGGGGTTTTCTTCTTTTTTGCAGCAGTTTTTCGTTTTGGCGTTTTAGCTTCAATTAAAGCTTTAGCCTCATCTAAGGTTATTTTAGTAGCATCTACTGTTTTGTCTAATTCTACTTTAACTTTACCTTTTATTACATTATGTCGTCCCCATCGGGCTTTTTCTACACGAATACCTTCGTCTTCCCAATTATGAACGACTTTATCTATTTCTTTCTGAATTTTTTCTTCTATTAATGTTACAATATCATCATCGGATAAATTATCCCAATCGTATTTCTTGTTTACATTAATAAACATATTGTTCCATTTTATATATGGCCCGAAACGGCCTTTACCTTTTTGTACTGGCAAATCGTTGTACATATATATAGGTGCATCGGCTTTTTGCTTCTCTTTAATAAGTACTATGGCATCTTGCAATTCCAAATCTAAAGCTTCCACTCCTTTAGGGATTGAAATGTAAGCATCACCAAATTTCACGTAAGGTCCAAAACGGCCATTATTAACCTCGACCGCCTGCCCTTCAAACTCGCCTAAAGCTTTTGGTAGTTTAAACAAATCTAAAGCCTCCTCGAACGTTATGGTGTTTAACTGTTGCTCTGGCGATAAACTTGCAAACTGCTTGTCTTCATCGTCTGCTGCACCAATTTGTGCCATCGGACCAAATTTACCTAAACGTACACTCACGGGACGTCCTGATTTAGGATCTGTTCCTAAAATACGCTCTCCAGATTCGCGATCGGCATTCTCCTGAACATCTTTTACATGTGGATGAAAATCTTTATAAAAATTCTTCATCATTTTAGTCCAGTCTTCTTTACCTTCAGCAATATCATCAAAATTCTCTTCTACTTTAGCCGTAAAATTGTAATCTAAAATGCTTTCAAAATGATTCACCAAAAAATCGGTAACAATCATACCAATATCGGTCGGTACCAGTTTACCTTTATCTGAGCCTACTTTTTCGGTGAGCAACTTATCTTTTACCTCACCATTTTTTAGAGTTATTTGAGTGTATTCGCGTTCCTCGCCCTCAATAGTTCCTTTTTCTACGTAATTTCTATTTTGAATGGTAGAAATAGTTGGCGCATAAGTAGACGGACGACCAATACCTAACTCTTCTAATTTTTTAACTAAAGAAGCTTCTGTATAACGATATGGCGGACGCGTGTAACGTTGTGTCGCAGTAATGAAACTATTCAACAAAGTCTCGTTAACTTTCATTGCGGGCAACATACCATCCTGCTCGGAATCCTCATCGTCTGTACCCTCTAGATACACTTTTAAAAAGCCTTCGAAAGTAATTACCTCTCCGTTAGCTGTAAACAATTCGCTATGGGTTGAAGCCGAAATTTTAACATTAGTGCGCTCTAACTCTGCTTCGCTCATTTGCGAGGCTATGGCTCGCTTCCATATTAATTCGTATAATCGTGCTTGATCGCGATCGATATCTACAGAATGTAAAGCAAAATCTGTTGGTCGAATAGCTTCGTGTGCCTCTTGTGCTCCCTTAGCTTTTCCAGTATAATTTCTTGGCTTAGAAAATTTCTTACCATATGCATTTTCAATCTCTGCCTGAGCTCCTTTTCGAGCTTCGTCCGATAAATTCACACTATCGGTTCTCATATAAGTAATAAGACCCGCTTCGTATAAACGTTGAGCTAAGGTCATGGTTTTACTTACCGAAAAATATAATTTACGAGCAGCCTCTTGCTGTAAAGTAGACGTGGTAAATGGTGCCGCAGGCGATTTTTTTGCTGGCTTTTTCTCTAAATCGGCAACTTTAAAACTTGCTGAAGCATTAGACTCCAAAAAGGCAAATGCCTCTTCTTTAGTTGCAAACGTTTTTGGTAGTTTAGCTTTAAAAGTCTGACCAGATTCGTTGGAAAATTCAGCATCTATTCGGTAAGAGGCCTCTGGAGTAAACGCTTGAATTTCGCGTTCGCGCTCCACAATTAATCGCACAGAAACCGACTGTACTCGTCCTGCAGACAAACCGCCTTTAACCTTACGCCACAATACAGGCGAAAGTTCGTAACCTACAATACGATCTAATACGCGGCGAGCTTGCTGCGCATCGACTAAATGATAATCGATTCCTCTAGGGTTTTCGATAGCCTTTTGTATGGCCGATTTAGTAATTTCGTGAAAAACAATACGTTTTGTTTTAGCCTTATCTAACTTTAGGGTCTCGGCTAAATGCCAAGCAATAGCCTCTCCTTCGCGATCCTCATCACTTGCTAACCAAACCGTTTCAGCTTTTTTAGAAAGGTCTTTCAATTTCTTTACAACGGCCTTTTTATCGCTTGAAACTTGATATTTCGGACTAAAATCGCCATCTACATCTACCCCTAATTCTTTAGAAGGCAAATCGGCAATATGCCCAAAACTAGATTCTACTTTATAATCTTTACCTAAAAATTTTTCGATCGTCTTGGCCTTTGCAGGAGACTCCACTATTACTAAATTCTTCGCCATTTTTATTTTTTTGGTGCTACAAATGTAAATCAAAAAAAATACATCATCCTAATTTTATACGCTTTCCGCACGATAATCTGCAAATAATAACTGCTTATTTACCAATTATTATCCTAAAAACAACACTGCGTTTTAAAGATTTTAAAGCTCTAATTCTTTAATATCATTTACACTTTCTTCATCGTTAAAACCGACAACGTGCTTATAAATAAAATAAATAGGTAAGTAAGAAAACGAACTTGTTAAGAACACACCCACAAAACACATTAATAAACCTACTATTTGAGCCAACACCCCGCAAACTAGAATAAGCCCAAAGGTTATCAACCATTTTTTATTACCAATTTTAAAGCTGGTTTTCACAATGTCTGACACCGTCATTTCTGGATTGAATGCAAAAACAACCACAAAAAATGATACTGGTACAATAGCATAAATAAGAGGTAATACACATAGCATTGTACATAAAACTGAAATAATCACCGTAACCAACGCCAACGTAATCAACTTTAGCAAATAAGGCTTCTTAAAGTAATAGAAATAATCGTCTTTAGTGTTTTCATTCAAATCTTTCTGCTTACAAATTCTGTAAAATGCAGCTTGCATTGCTAAACTTATGGCTGCAGCAAAAATCATAAACACTATAAAAACAAGAACAAATGGAATAAGTAAAATAGGGTTACTATCTATACTATTTTTAAAGGCATCGGGATCTATAATGTCTACCGCTATTAATGGCGTATAAATTATAAAGTAAAAAGGGAGCATTAAAGCCAAGGTAAGCACCAAGGTAATCAAGCCTTGCAACCATACTTTTTTAAAGAGCTCTATACAATTACTAAAAATTGTTCCAAAATCTAATTCTGGAGCTTGCGCGATTTTTTGTTCTATTTTGGTATTCATAATAAGGTTAGGTTTAGTTGGCTGTAAAAAAAGTACTTTTTAACAAAAAAACAAGAAATTTTAAACTGACACTTTGTCACTAAACTTAATTTTAATTGTATCTTTGCACACTTATTGACTGATACCTATTTTTTTCGGGGATAATTATGGAAAAGACTATAGATGAAAGCAAACAAGGTGAAGCCCTTGTACTTGAACAGAAAACGGAAAACAAACGTAAATTATTTATAGAAAGTTACGGCTGCTCTATGAATTTTAGTGATAGCGAAATTGTAGCATCAATACTATCAAACCAAGGCTATAATACCACGCAGAGTTTAGAAGATGCCGATTTAGTTTTGGTTAACACCTGCTCTATTAGAGATAAAGCAGAACAAACCGTACGCAAACGTTTAGAAAAATACAATGCTGTTAAAAAAATAAACCCAGGCATGAAAGTAGGGGTATTAGGTTGTATGGCCGAGCGTTTAAAAAGCAAATTCCTAGAAGAAGAAAAAATTGTAGATCTTGTTGTTGGCCCAGACGCCTATAAAGATTTACCCAATTTACTTGCCGAAGTCGATGAAGGCCGCGATGCTATAAACGTTATACTTTCTAAAGAAGAAACTTACGGAGACATCTCTCCCGTTAGACTAAACAGCAACGGTGTAACAGCCTTTGTTTCTATAACCAGAGGTTGCGACAATATGTGTACATTTTGCGTTGTACCATTTACCCGCGGGCGCGAACGAAGCCGTGACCCACAAAGTATTTTAGAAGAAATAAACGATTTATGGGATAAAGGTTTTAAGGAAATCACTCTTTTAGGCCAAAACGTAGACAGTTATTTATGGTACGGCGGCGGACTTAAAAAAGATTTTGAAAAAGCTTCAGATATGCAAAAAGCAACTGCTGTTAATTTTGCTAAACTTCTAGAACTTTGTGCCAAGGCCCAACCAAAAATGCGTATTCGTTTCTCAACTTCTAATCCACAAGATTTCACTTTAGATGTTATAGAAACCATGGCCAAATACAAAAACATTTGCAAACACATACACTTACCAGTGCAAAGTGGTAGTGACCGTATTTTAAAAGCCATGAACCGTTTACATACCAGAGAAGAATATTTCGAGTTAATAGACAATATTTATCGCATAATACCAGATTGTGCTATTAGTCACGATTTAATTGCTGGTTTCCCTACAGAAACTGACCAAGACCACCAAGACACCTTAAGTTTAATGGAATACGTTAAATACGATTTCGGTTATATGTTTTACTACTCCGAGCGACCTGGCACTTTAGCCGAACGTAAAATGGAAGACGACATTCCGCTGGACATCAAGAAAAAACGCCTAGACGATATTGTGCAATTACAACGTAAACACAGCGAAATAAGAACCCGAGCATATCTTAATTCTGAAGTAGAAGTTTTAGTTGAAAAAGAATCTAAAAAATCTAATGAACACTGGTCTGGAAGAACTTCGCAAAACACTACTGCCGTATTTCCTAAAGGCGACTTTAAAATAGGCGATTTTGTAACTGTAAAAATTACAGATTGCACAAGTGCTACATTAATAGGAGAAGGTATTGCATTATCTAACCTTTAATTTTAACCAAAAGCTAAACATCAATATATGGAATCAGTTCAAGCCATAAAACAACGTTTCGGAATTATAGGTAACGACCATAAACTTAATCGTGCCATCGAAAAAGCCATACAAGTGGCCCCGACAGATATTTCGGTTCTAGTTACAGGAGAAAGCGGTGTAGGTAAAGAAAGTATTCCTAAAATCATCCATCAGTTATCCCACAGAAAACACGGTAAGTACATTGCTGTTAACTGCGGAGCTATTCCAGAGGGCACGATAGACAGCGAATTGTTTGGACACGAAAAAGGTGCATTTACCGGAGCCACTCAAACCCGTAGCGGTTATTTTGAAGTTGCCGATGGTGGCACCATTTTTTTAGACGAAGTTGGCGAATTACCACTCACCACTCAAGTACGACTATTGCGTGTTTTAGAAAACGGAGAATTTATAAAAGTAGGTTCTAGTAAAGTACAAAAAACCAATGTACGTATAGTGGCTGCTACCAACGTAAACATGTTTGAAGCCATAGAAAAAGGAAAGTTTAGAGAAGATCTTTACTACCGTTTAAGCACTGTAGAAATAAGCTTACCACCATTACGCGATAGGCAAGAGGACATCCACTTACTATTCAGAAAGTTTGCGAGCGACTTTGCTTTAAAATATAAAATGCCAACGGTAAAATTAACCGATGATGCCGCTGCCCTACTTTTAAAATTTAGATGGAACGGTAACATTAGACAATTACGAAATGTGGCCGAGCAAATTTCCGTTTTGGAAGAAAACAGAACCATTAATGCTCAAACCTTAAAAACATACCTTCCAGAAACAAGCTCTAATTTACCCGCTGTTATTTCGAGCACCAAATCGGAAAGCGACTTTAGTAGCGAACGCGAAATTCTTTACAAGGTATTGTTTGATATGAAAAGTGATTTGAACGACTTAAAGAAATTAACCATGGAACTTATGAAACATGGTAACGATAAAAACGTTCAGAAAGACAACGAATCTTTAATTCAGAAAATTTACGGTAACGAATCGGATGCAGAATACGACGATACAACTTACGACAACAATACTGAAGACGATTTAGAAATCCTTTCCATACCAGAACCCGCCAATACCGCTTTAATAGACCCTAGTAATAATGCGTTAGACAAATATCATTTTGCAGAGGAAATTGAAGAAGAAGAAACATTATCTTTACAAGACAAGGAATTAGAATTGATTAAAAAATCGTTGGAGCGCCACCAAGGAAAACGTAAATTGGCAGCAGCCGAACTTGGTATTAGCGAACGCACATTATACCGAAAAATAAAACAGTACGACCTATAAAAGCATGAACATTAAACATTATTTTGTACTACTTTGCATAACAATTAGCCTAGTTGGCTGTGGTGTCTATTCCTTTACAGGAGCAAAAGTTAACCCAAACACAAAAACATTTCAGGTTAACTATTTTCAAAACAACTCTAATTTAATAGAACCTGGTTTAGATTTAGATTTCACGAATGCGTTAACCGATTTACTATTAAACCAAACCAATTTACAATTAGTAAAATCTAATGGCGATTTGGTTTACGAAGGCGAAATAGTTGAGTATAGAATTTCTCCAACTACAGCAACAGCTCAAAATACAGCAGCGCAAAACCGCTTAACCATTTCGGTTAATGTGCGCTTTTACAATAAGCAAGACGAAGATGCCGATTTCGAGAAACGTTTCTCGTTTTTTTACGATTACCAAGGCAGCGATCTATTAACAGGATCGACCAAAACTACTGCTCACGACGAAATTTTCGAACGCTTAACTCAGGATATTTTTAATGCTTCACTAGCGCAATGGTAATGTAAATATGACGCTTTCAGACTTTACAGACATATTACAACAGCCAGAAACCATAACAGCTACCCATACCGAGGCCTTGCAAAGTGTGCTCGAAGAATTCCCGTATTTTCAACCTGCTAGAGCATTGCATTTAAAAGGTCTAAAAACAACCGAAAGCTTCAAATATAATCAGGCACTAAAAACAACAGCAGCCTATACAACAGACAGAAGTATTTTGTTCGATTTTATAACATCCGAAGTGTTTCTTCAAAATGCCGTATCGGAATTTATAAAACAAAACACGGCGCATTTAAAAGATTTAGAAGTAAATGTAGACGATATTTCAGTAAACAAAAAAACATCTATAGACGATACTTTAAAACAACATATTGATGACACCGAAGGCGTATTGGATCCTGAATTATTTCAGCCAAAAGTAACGCCTTCAAAAATTTCTAGTTTTACTTTAGAAAGTCCAAATACTACCAACGCGACTAACAGCAACAGCAATCAATCTCCAGAAAGTGTTCTGGAAATTGGCAAGCCTCTAGAATTTAATAAAGCCGAAACCCACTCGTTTAACGAATGGTTAAAACTTGCCCAATTTACACCCGTTAACAGACCTGACACAGAAACATCTAGCAACACAGAAGACGAAACAGAAACGCAATCGTGCCCTGTTAAGGCTAAAAAATTTGAATTGATTGATAAATTTATTTCTTCTAGCCCTAAAATAGATCCTAAAAAATCGACAACTACTCCAAATCAAAATCTTGCCGAATCACAAATGATCCCTTCGGAATCGTTAATGACAGAGACTTTGGCCCGAATTTATGTCGAACAAAAAAACTATAAAAAAGCAATTCAATCTTATAACATTTTAAGTTTGAAATATCCAGAAAAAAGTGGTTTCTTTGCAGACCAAATTAAAGCAATAAAAAAAATACAAGAACAAAATACAAAAAACTAATGAGTACGTTTACTATATTTTTATTCCTAATCGTTGTCGTAGCCTTTCTATTAATTGTAGTTATTATGGTACAAAACCCTAAAGGTGGCGGATTATCGTCTTCTTTTGGCGGCGGCGGTTCTCAGCAAATTGGTGGTGTTAAAAAAACGACCGATTTCTTAGACAAAAGTACCTGGACATTAGCGACCTTAATGCTTGTTTTAATTTTATTATCTAACGTAGCTATAAACAGAGGTTCTGGCAGTGTTGAATCTAAAGCATTAGATACCGAGTCTACAGCGCAACCGTTACCAAACACGCCTGCAGCTCCGGCAACTACAACAGAAACACCTGCTACAGATGACAGTGCAGAATAAGCAAAACTCATTAAACTTATATAAAAAATGCCAACGTGTTTACGTTGGCATTTTTTGTTTCTGAAAGTTTGTCAGTCCTATTAACTTGGCATAATTTTCGAAATGTACAGTTCAGTAAATCATAAACTATTAAAAAAATATAATAACATGAGTAAAGTAAACATCACACCACTTGCAGACCGCGTTCTGGTAGAACCACTTCCTGCAGAAACTCAAACAGCATCTGGATTATTCATTCCAGATTCAGCACAAGAAAAACAACACAAAGGTACCGTTGTTGCTGTTGGTACTGGTAAAAAAGATGAACCACTTACTGTAAAAATTGGAGACACCGTACTTTACGGTAAATACTCTGGTTCCGAATTAAAACTTGAAGGTAAAGATTACCTAATGATGCGCGAAGACGACATCATGGCAATTATTTAATGCTTTTGGCTTTAGGCAGTAAGCTTTAAGCAATAGGCTTATGAGGGATTTTAAAAAATACGACATTTGGAAACTAAGTCATTCGCTTACTCTAGAAATTTACAAGTTAACCAGTAATTTTCCACAAGAAGAGTTATTTGGATTGACTTCGCAATTAAGACGAGCTTCCGCCTCCATCCCAACAAATATTAGTGAAGGCTGCGGAAGAGATAGTGACAAAGATTTCAACCGATTCCTCGCTATTGCTTTAGGCTCAGCAAACTAAGTTGAATATTTATTAATACTTGCGAAAGATTTAAATTACATCTTAGAGCAAGATTTTATTCAACTTAACCAAAACATTAACCTTATTAAGAAAAAAATATTCACTTTAAAACAAAAGTTAACCAAGTAGACAAAGGCCAAAAGCATAAAGCCTATCGCTTAACGCTTACAGCCTATTGCCTACTGCAATTTTAAAATAAAATGGCAAAAGACATAAAATTTGATATTGAAGCTCGCGACGGATTAAAACGCGGTGTAGACGCTTTAGCAAACGCAGTAAAAGTAACATTAGGGCCAAAAGGTAGAAACGTAATTATAGGACGTTCTTTCGGAGCTCCAAATGTAACTAAAGACGGTGTTTCGGTTGCTAAAGAAATCGAATTAGAAGACGCTCTAGAAAACATGGGCGCGCAAATGGTTAAAGAAGTAGCCTCTAAAACCAACGATCTTGCTGGAGACGGTACAACTACCGCTACTGTTTTAGCTCAAGCTATCGTTAAAGAAGGCTTAAAAAACGTTGCTGCTGGCGCAAATCCAATGGATTTAAAACGCGGTATCGACAAAGCTGTTGAAGCTATTGTTGAAGATCTAGCCAAACAAACCAAAGAAGTTGGAGATTCTTCAGAAAAAATAAAGCAAGTTGCAGCAATTTCTGCTAACAACGACGATGTTATTGGCGATTTAATTGCCATGGCGTTTGGTAAAGTTGGTAAAGAAGGTGTAATAACTGTTGAAGAAGCTAAAGGAACAGACACTTATGTAGATGTTGTTGAAGGTATGCAATTCGACAGAGGTTATTTATCGCCTTACTTTGTAACCGACAGCGAAAAAATGATTACAGATTTAGAAAATCCTTACATTTTATTGTACGATAAAAAAGTATCTACAATGAAGGATTTACTTCCTGTTTTAGAACCAGTAGCACAATCTGGAAAACCATTATTAATTATAGCAGAAGATGTAGATGGTGAAGCGCTTGCAACTTTAGTAGTTAACAAATTACGTGGTTCGTTAAAAATAGCTGCGGTTAAAGCCCCTGGTTTTGGAGACCGTCGTAAAGCTATGTTAGAAGACATCGCTATTTTAACTGGCGGAACAGTTATTTCTGAAGAAAGAGGATTTACTTTAGAAAACGCTACTGTAGACATGTTAGGTACTGCCGAGCGCGTATCTATCGACAAAGATAATACTACAGTAGTAAATGGTTCTGGAGATAAAGACATGATTAAGAATCGTGTTAACCAAATTAAATCTCAAATCGAATCTACAACTAGCGATTACGACAAAGAAAAGCTTCAAGAGCGTTTAGCTAAACTAGCTGGTGGTGTTGCTGTACTTTACGTTGGTGCTGCTAGCGAAGTTGAAATGAAAGAGAAAAAAGATCGCGTAGATGATGCCTTACATGCCACAAGAGCAGCTGTAGAAGAAGGTATTGTTGCTGGTGGTGGTGTAGCCTTAGTAAGAGCTAAAGCTGTACTTGAAACCATTAGCGCAGACAACGCCGATGAAGCTACAGGAATTCAAATCGTAGCTCGTGCTATCGAGTCTCCTTTAAGAACTATTGTTGAAAACGCTGGCGGAGAAGGTAGCGTGGTTGTTTCAAAAGTATTAGAAGGAAAAGACAACTTTGGTTACGATGCAAAAACTGAAGCTTATGTAGATATGCTTACTGCAGGTATTATAGACCCTAAAAAAGTAACACGTATTGCTTTAGAAAATGCGGCATCTGTATCTGGAATGATCTTAACTACAGAATGTGCATTAATCGACATTAAAGAAGATGCTCCTGCTATGCCTCCAATGGGTGGCGGTGGAATGCCTGGAATGATGTAAACCAAGAATTACATCTCTCAAGTTTTTTTAAATTTGAGTGAAATTAAATATGAAACGCTTCCTAATAATTTTAGGAGGCGTTTTTTATTTCATCTGAAGTTTCAAATCCCTCTTTTGTTTTTGTGGTTGTATTTTTAAACCCACCCATAAGGAAACTAGTCCGCAGAACAACCAAGTAATATCCACAAAAAAGGAATCCGTATACCCGAGTTTAAACGATTTCCAAAACCATAACCCAGAATGAATTCCATTAAAAACGGGAATCAATACTCCCATAAATCCAGCTAAAACCAAAGCATTTCTATTGATTTTAAAGTTGCTCTTTATAACAAATGAATATACCGTATATCCTACCCAAAAAGCCAGAAACAACCAACTGATCCAAACAAAACGCTGTGCCATTCCTAAAGGAAACGTTTTTGTTAATAGAAACATAAAGGCAATAGCAGGATATAGGCCTAAACAGGAACCAAGATAAATTGCACCAACATTTTTATTGAATTTCGCTTTATGCGAATAACTCTTTTTATCGCGTGCTACCAGCCAAATCATCACTCCCGAAATAATAACCACGCAGGTAAGCAATGCCAGTATAAAATACAGTACTTTTAACAAAATACCGCCATAATCTCCAAAATGAATAATATGAATAAAATCCCACGAGGCTTCGGTGTATAGAGGTGCTTCTGAAGCCGACTTGTACTCTAATAATTCATGATCGGAAATACGATAAATCATTTTATTATAATTATAAACACTTTCAATCCCTTCTGTACCTACATAAATTTCCAGCTCGGCATTTTTATCGTGATAATTTTTAATTGAAGCGTAAACACTTTCGATGTTTTTATTAGAAAAATCAGATAATATTAAATCAACCTCATCATTAATAGATAATTCCTCGTGATTATAATCGGACTTAATTTCTGAAGAAACCTCTTCTGTATTTTCTTCGGGAAGTATCGTATCTATAGGAACCGAAATTACAACTAACAAACAAAAAATAGCCCCTGTAATAGCGTACATAAGTTGAAAAGGCAAACCTATAATTCCTAGAGCAGTGTGTGCATCTGTCCAGAGGAGTTTAACAGTAGATTTTAAACGAAACGTAAAAAAGTTCGACACAATTTTTTTCCAATGCACAATCACACCTGTAATAGTGGCAAACAAAAAAAACACAGCAACAAGCCCTGCCAAATAAAAACCAACTGTAGGAATTTGATCGAAAAAATGAAGATCGTAAAGAAAGGTGCCTAAAGTCTTTTGAGAAATTACTTTATGGGCAGATGCCTCATACGTTTTATCGTTAAGATGTAGATCGATACGCCCACTAGCTTCCAAAGGATCAAGAATACCCAACTTACTTTTTACCAACGTAGTATCCCGTAAAGGCCGAGAATAAACATTAATGCCGCCATCATGCTCGTAAATACTCAGGTTTCGCCCATGCATATCGTAGCCAACTGCTTTAACCTTAGCAATCACTTTATCGTAATCTATTAAGGTAAGACCATGAGGTTTTTCATTAGCTTCCCAGCGGTCTATATTATGCATAAACAAGGTAAAAGCCCCTGCAAAGAAAATCACATAAAGCCCTATGCTTATAACAATTCCGCTTACTGTGTGTGTATTAAAAAACACATTATAATCTCTATTACTCATAGCATTTAAAACTTGTTACTTTGCTAATAGAATAACAATAGCACATAACGCTACAATACCTATTAAAAAAGACCATGCCTGCCAAACTTTAGGAAACCAATACGTGACGAGCATAAACCCAACCCAAACAATAAAACCAGAATACACAGCAGTAGCGAGCACTACCGATCTGTCTAACCAAGTTGCTAAAGCCGCATGTATAGCGACTGAAGCCAATAAACTCCCTAAAATAGCTGCCGTGAGTTTACCGAATTTGAACCAAGAAGATTGTGATAAATATTTTTTGTTTGCCGGCATAATTAAAAGTAAGTCATTATTAATTCGGTACTAAAACTTACCACAACGGTTAACACAATATGCATCCATTTAATAATTTTGAAAGGCATACAAATAACCACTAAACAAGCTAACACCATCCATAAAGATAAGCTAGTAAAAACACCAACCCCTAAACTTACTTTAGCAACAAAAATGAAGGTACTAAATAAAAATGCTGAGCCAGACAAAAGCAGGCTCAACATTTTATTTTTCTGTAATAAAAGCATAACGCCTGTTTTTTCTATCTCTACCCGATCTGAAATGGCATACAGGCAATACACCGATAGAAATGACAAACAAAATGCTAAGCTATACATAAAATTATCGATTAGAAATTTTTAAACAAGGCATTTACATAAACGTTACTACCGTCTAATTTCGCACCTTGAGTAAACCCATTAGCGCCACCGCCAATGTTAACTTCGTAAATATGAGCTTCTCCACCTGTTACACTTACAGGAATATAAAATTTACCATCTTCTACACAATCCAAAGAAAAGATATCTCTAAACGAAGCTTTAGGCAAGTTTAATTCTGTTACAGTTCTATTGTTCAAGTTTATTTCTACTATCGTACCTGTGTTTTGTAACAAATCGCCCCAAGTTGGCACATCTGAATTACGTACAATATTAGCATAAGCAATACCATTTCCTGCATACCAAGCATTCCAGATAGAAATTGATTCGTTAAATTCGGCAGAAATGTCAAATACATAATCATCGTAGTTTCCATTCTTAATTCTAACAAATACCGAAGGTTTATCTGTTACTCCTCCATTCCACAACTCGCTAGTCATGTTATACTGGTAGATATCGCCGTTTTCAGTTACAAACGATCCATTGGTACGATAACCAGCTGTAGATCCTGCAGATGCATTAGATTGTAAAATTTCAGGATTCGTCATAGATGGATAGTCTAACCTTACTGTCACTAATGATTCGATAGCCTGAGTCCAATCTGGATCACTATATAACGATCCGAAGTAAATATTACTACCCTGTACTACGGCATTAGACCATACATTTTCTACACCATCTATTACAGGCATTGTAATATATCCGTAACTTGTTGCTCCAAAACTCTCTAAATCTATAATAGCATAAGGCACACCACTATCACCAGGATTATTTAATAACAATATTTCGCTATCGTTTACAACCTGTATATACCTAAAAAACGCTCCAGCTGTTAAAACACCGTTATCTATAGAAGCAATAAATACAGGACCGCTTGGGGTTAACTCGTACTTCTCTGTTAAACCTTCAGTATTATTCAGAATATACAAATAACCATCTACTGTAACCGATAAGTTAGCCCAGCCTTCAGAGCCATTTCCTACAATAGAAATATTTCCCGACATTAAATCGTCTGTAATGGTGTAATACCCTTCGCCATCAATACCTGCACTTACTGTATATTTGGCATATTCTGGATCTGGTGTCGAATTATTGTTATCGTCGTCGCTAGAACAAGACACGAAACTTAAGCCCGAAAGCAACATCGCACCTATAGCTAATAATTTAAATTGATTTCTTGTTTTCATAGTTTAAAAAATTGATTTTTGAGTTATTTGATAATTAATTTTCAGGAAAATTGCCCTTCCTGGTTTTTGTAATAAAAAATTGTCGTAAACCTGTTCGTTAAATATGTTGGAAACATCTACCGCCACAACAAACTTCTCTGACGGAAAAGTATATCCAATACCCGTATCGAAAGTTAATTGCGTAGGCACTATACTTTTTGTAGAAGAATCTCCCAAACTAGGCCATCTTAAGTAAAATTCATGAACGTAACCCGAGCTTACATATGCAAAAAACTTACTGTTTTTTTGAATAAAGTCTTCTGTCTTATAATCTAAACTGGCATTCATCATAAAATAAGGGGTGTTTCTTAGGCGATCACCATAAAGAATGTTATCTCGGCCATATTCATCGGTTTTTTGATTGTTTCTTAAATCTTGATAAGTTCCATTTAAGTTTAATTTAAAGTGCTGAAAGAAATCGTAAACTACATCTAACTCGACTCCTGCACCAGTAATCTTTCTTATATTCTGAAAAGATCCAATTTCTTGTCCGCCTTGAATATCAAGTTGTAAAATATCCGATACATCTCTATAAAATGTATTTAAACCTACTTTTACCCCATGCTGTTCGCCCAGACGATAACGCCCTAAAACCACACCTAAATTAGCATTAAAACTCTCTTCAGGCTTTATATTAGGATTACTCGTAATGGTAACACCATCGCCTAAAGCTTCTGTTGCACTAGGCAACCTAGTTGCTTGTTCTATTGATGTTTTTATTAAAAATTGAGAGTTTAACAAATACGAAGCAGCAATACCTCCACCCCAATTACCTACAGTATTTTCGTGCACTATAGTTTCGTATTCGGTGTTGTAAACCAATTCGTTTATTGATGAATCGAAACCGTAATGCTTTAAAAACACATTTGCGTGAAGTCGTTCGTCAAATTGTTTAGTTTCTAACCAAATACCCGCAAATTGAGATGCTACTTTTTGAGGCTCTAAAAACGGAATTTCATAGTCGGCTGCAAAAGGATCTTCTCCGGTACGCTTGGTACTAGAATACAAATAATTAAAACCCAACTTAAAATTAGTTGATAATTGATAACCAATATTTGCTCTAGTTATTAAAGCATTGTCCGTTAAAGTATAGAGCGCTTTGCTACCGCCACGCCCCCTTTCGCCACCAGAAGGATTGTAACCTATTACTTTCCCTCTCCAATCGTAACGATTAGTTGTTGTATCTATAGTTGTACCTTCCATATAAGAATATCCTGCAAAGACATTTACATCTAAACCTTCTGTTATTAAATCTTTTTTCTGATAGGTAACACTAGGCATAAGTACCTGTTCGTTATTACGCATTTCGCCATAAACATGCCCCATAGTTTGCCCAGTTTGCACCCCTTGTTTTTGATCTGAAGCTAACATGGTAATAAAAAACTGATCGGCCCATGTTTTTTGGGTAAATCCAATATCGAACTTGGCGGTAGCCGTTTTAAAATCGTCGTTAAAGCGTTCAGCTGGATTGTCTTTAGTAAAATAAATAGTTCGCCCGGTATTTTCGTCGCCGTAAAACACCCCTTCTCCCCAGACTTTATAATTATTATCTGAATAAGTATAAAATGCAGACAATTTGGTTGTGAATCCAGAATTGGTTCGCCATTGGCCATGTAATGCAGCTTGATGAGTATTAAAAGACCCGAATGAATACGACGCTGCTGCAAAGTTGGACACGTCTTGATTAGTAACCAAATTAATAGCACCACCTAAAGCATCAGACCCCAAATCTACAGGAACCACACCTTTATAAACATCAATACGTTCTATAAGTGCAATGGGTATATTGTTTATGGAATAAGACGAACCATAATAATCCATAGGAACGCCATCTATAAAAAAGCGAATAGCATTGCCAGACATACCATTTAATGAATAATCGTAATCTGAACCTATACCTCCTGTACGCCTTACACGAACTCCTGGAGCGCGATCTAAAACCTTATTTATATCTAAATTTTGCGATTTTATTTGTTGAGTTTCTATAACATCAACACTAAATCCTTTTTCCTCTATTTTTAAAGCCTTAGATTTTCCGTTAACTACAACTTGGTTTAATTGCGAAGTATCTTCTAATAAAATAATATTTTTAGTAATCGTAATATTTGCCGTTACCGAAATTTCAATTGCTTGTGACTTATAACCTATCCCAGAAATTTTTAAAACATAATTACCAGGAATAACTTCATTAATTATATACCCTCCATCAAAACTACTTGCGGCACCTTTGTTCGTATTTTCTAAAATAATTGTAATACCAAATAAAGGTTCATTATTAACATTTTTAACTATTCCTTCTATACTACCATTGCTGTTTTGTGCTTTAACCATTGAAAAACACAGCATGAAAAAAACTGATAAAATCCGAATCATTATTTAGACTAAATATAAACAACAAATGTGAGAAATATTTATTGGTAAAAAAATTCAAATCTGTGAACGACATTTTTAGCACCGCAAACGACAACTGAAATAGCTATGAAGATTAGTTAAAGAATAGCTTTTAACTAAAAGAAAGTTATATTTTTGATTGCTAAATTCTAGTATTTAATGCTTCAAAAGATAACTTCTTTCTTAAAAAACAATTACGACGAGTTAATTTTTCAAACTATAGTAACCGTACTATTATTTTTAGTGTATTCGTACAATCAAGAAAACGCCAATTATTATACACAAAGCAACATAACCGCTATACCTTATAAAATTCCGTTTTTTTTAAACTATGCCATTGGTGCATGGCTAATTAGTTATGTACTTTTACCTAAACTGTATGTAAAAAAGGACATCTTATTTTTTACAATCGGCTTAATAATTATAGAAGGTGTTGTTATAATAGTAGATGAATTTATACTAGAAAAAATATATTTTCCGACAACTCGAGGCACATATTTTCCCGGTGTTATACCTACTTTAATAGAAACCCAACCTGTAATTATTACTATTATTCTATTTAAGTTTGTTTGGAATTTTCATAAAAAACAACGGGAAGTTAAGCAGCTAAAAAACTTGGTTAAAGACAGTGAATTACAATTCTTAAAATCGCAAATTAACCCGCACTTTTTATTTAACAATCTTAACAACCTGTATTCCCATGCCATAGAAAACTCACCTAAAACACCCTCTATTATTATAGAATTATCATCTGTATTACGCTACATGCTGTATGACTGTAAAGAAAATTACGTGTCTTTAGAAAAAGAAATATCCCATTTAAAAAATTTCACCGAACTCTATAAACTGCAAATAGAACATCGTGGCAACATTCAATTTAAAACCGATACTTTCGAGAACAGTAAATTAAAAATTGCCCCACTAATTTTGATGGTTTTTATAGAAAATGCTTTTAAGCACAGCACCTCTAACCAGTCTGATAATATACACATCACCATAAACGTTAAGACATCTGAACAGGGAGTATTAAAATTTTCTTGCAAAAACAATTACATCGTTTCTAACAAAAAAAGCAATCTAGAAAGTGGTATTGGGTTAGAAAATGTTAAGAAACGCCTTATGTTATTGTACCCGAAAAAGCATGATTTAAATATTGAAATGACAAATAACATTTATAAAGTTGAATTATCTATAAACCTGAAACAAGATCGTTAATGCTAAATTGTATCATCATAGAAGACCAACCCCCAGCGCAAAGAATTTTAAAAAAATACATTTCTGATATTCCGGAATTGGAATTAAAAAATACGTTTCCAGATGCCGTAAGCGCTTTGGAATATTTAAAACACGAAACAGTAGATGTTATTTTTTTAGATATCAATCTGCCAAAAATATCGGGTATGGAATTTTTAAACGATTTAAAAAATCAGCCTTACATAATCATGACAACAGCATTTTCTGAATTTGCATTAGAAAGTTACGAGCACCATGTTATTGACTATCTATTAAAACCATTTGCATTTGACCGTTTTAAGAAAGCTATTAATAAAATTTTAGAATTAGAGAACAATTTATCATCTAAAAATGAGGATACTGTTTACGTAAAAACTGGACACGAACTTTTTAAACTAAATTGCAACGATATTATTTTTATCACTTCCGATGGCGATTATACAGAAATTTACACGCAACATAAGGTATACTTAAGTTCAGACACACTAAAACAATGGTTGGAGAAATTAGATCATTATTTTTGTCAGATTCACAAATCTTACATTATTAACATGAAACATTTGTCAAAAATTTCTGCAAACAAGATTTTTTTATCAAAAAACCACATCTTACCTATTGGCAGAGCTTATAAGAAAAATTTCACAGATAAATTTTCAGAACATTAAGTTTATAAACTTTCGTTGTTTTCTATAGTTTATAAAAATATTCTAATGGCTAAAAGAAACTACGATTCTTGAAGAACTTTTGTACTATTACTACATTTATTTATAACAAATTTTCGCTTACCTGAAGATAACAATGGAATTTCATCAACATATAAAATATTAATGATTGCCCTGCTTCCTAAAATTTCTTGAAACTCTTGTCTTATTTGTGTTTCAGAATTAAATTCAGGATTGACATTTAATTTAAAAGTATAATGTATTTCGTCTTCCTGAATAAATTGATACTGTTTTATATTCGGATATTTTAAAATATGGTAAACGGCATACGAAGAAATATGTTTCCCTTCCGAATCAAAAATCATATCCAACTTTCTACCTTCAATTTTTTTAAGCACTGGATATTGTTTTGAATTCTTATTTTCATAACCCAACAAACCAATATCTCCAGTATCATACCTAATCATAGGCATAGCGTAATTAAACAAATCTGTTACCACTATTCTCCCCAATTCGCCTTCAGAGACTGGCTCGTCTCTATCAAGCTTTAAAATTTCCACATAATAGCTTGCCCAATTAATATGGAAATCAGAGTTTTCACCTACCTGTTGCGCTATAATTCCATTTTCAACGTTTGAATATCTAGACACCACATTAACTCCAAAATATTCTTGTAAAACAGTTTTTGTCTTGCCGTTTAAAGCCTCCGCCATGCCAATAACAGAATTAATACCACTATTTTTTTGAGGCTGTAAATTATATTTTAAAATATAATCTCTAATTTCGTTTAAAGATGATGCATATGCTAAAATTCCCTTTCCTGATTTGGTTTTATGTATTTCATTTAAAAACATTTTAACATCATGTTCTTCAAGTTTAGAAACAGGGTGCATATAAATATTCTGTTTCCATGCCTGAAACCTAGTTTTGCTATTGTACTGATCCCAATGTCTTAAATAAAACAATTTGTCTCCTAGTTGAAAACCCGACAGCTTAGAAAAATAGATTACATCGGCTAAATTCCTGTGTTTTTTATTAAGGTTATGATACACCTTAAATGGAGTACCTGTAGACCCACTAGTATATGCTGAAAAATTTTTCTGATCTAAATACTCCTCTGATTTAAATTTATCATATTGCTCTACAATCTTGTTTTTATTTAGTATTGGAAAATCTGAAATTTTTAAAGAATCTACATCTTCTCTGTAATAAGGAGTCGTTTTTATGGCATGCTGTAACAATCGCTCTAAATTACGCTCTTGCATCTCTTTAGATTTTAGAGTATTAAGATTTTCAAGTATATAGTTAATTTCCTTGTAATGTGCATTTACTTTGTTACCCTTTACATAGTCAAAAGACCAAAACAAAAATCTCCTTATAGAATTTACCATTACAGTTGCCAGTTTTTAATCCCCTTTTGTTTTAACATCTATTTGTTGTTCTAATTCAGACACCCTTTTTTCCATTTGCAGAATATATAAAGTCATTTCTTCAATTTTTTCAAGAAGAACAACATTCATTTTAGCGAGATCAATTCCATTCGCTTTAACTTCATTCGCACTCGGTACATTTGGCAAATGCCCATATTTACGAATAAACAATTCAACATCCTTTAATGTTGGTAAATCGTATCCCTTTTCAAACACATAATCTGGCCAAGAAGTTTGCAGAGCGACGTTAATTTCCTCAGCAACTACACCTCCAGCGACAGCTAATCTGTAATTAGACGTATTTAAAGTACCTATACCTAGATTACCATTTACAAACGTATGGTTAGAATACCAATCTACATCTAACCTGTTAGCATTCTGATCTGTATAATTAACCTCCTCATTTAGAGTCGTTGCTTCTAAAGCAACACTCTGTAAGGACATATTCCCAGAACCATCCAAAGCACGAACCGTGAAACTATAAGTTGAGGATGGCGTTAAACCTGATACTGTATAACTCGTTAATCCGCCTGTTAATCCTAAACTTACGCCATTCTGAAATACTTCATAATCGCTAACACCTACATTATCCGTTGAGGCCGTCCAACTTAAATCCAAGCCTGTTGTCCCGAGGTTCGAAGCCAACAAGCCCGTTGGAACACTTGGAGACTCTGTATCGGCTGGGCTTAGGGTCGTTGCCTCTAAAGCGACACTCTGTAAGGACATATTCCCAGAACCATCCAAAGCACGAACCGTGAAACTATAAGTTGAGGATGGCGTTAAACCTGATACTGTATAACTCGTTAATCCGCCTGTTAATCCTAAACTCACGCCATTCTGAAATACTTCATAATCGCTAACACCTACATTATCCGTTGAAGCTGTCCAACTTAAATCCAAGCCCGTTGTCCCGAGGTTCGAAGCCAACAAGCCCGTCGGAATGCTTGGAGCTTCTGTATCGGCTGGGCTTAGGGTCGTTGCCTCGAAAGCATCACTTTGCAAGGACATATTCCCTGAACCATCCAAAGCACGAACTGTAAAACTATAGGTTGTGGATGGCGTTAAACCTGAAACTGTATAACTTGTTAATCCGCCTGTTAATCCTAAACTCACACCGCTCTGAAACACTTCATAATCGCTGACCCCTACATTATCCGTTGAGGCCGTCCAACTTAAATCCAAGCCAGTTGTCCCGAGGTTCGAAGCCAACAAGCCCGTTGGAACACTTGGAGCTTCTGTATCGGCAGGGCTTAGGGTCGTTACCTCTAAAGCGACACTCTGTAAGGACATATTTTCTGAACCATCCAAAGCGCGAACTGTAAAACTATAGGTTGTGGATGGCGTTAAACCTGAAACTGTATAATTCGTTAATCCGCCCGTTACCCCTAAACTAACTCCGTTCTGAAAAACTTCATAATCGCTGACTCCTACATTATCTGCTGAGGCCGCCCAACTTAAATCCAAACCTGTTGTCCCGAGGTTCGAAACCAATAAACCCGTTGGAATGCTTGGAGACTCTGTATCGGCTGGGCTTAGGGTCGTTGCCTCTAAAGCAACACTCTGCAAGGACATATTTCCCGAACCATCCAAAGCGCGAACTGTGAAACTATAAGTTGTGGATGGTGTTAAACCTGAAACTGTATAACTCGTTAATCCGCCTGTTAATCCTAAACTCACACCATTCTGAAATACTTCATAATCGCTAACACCTACATTATCCGTTGAAGCTGCCCAACTTAAATCCAAGCCCGTTGTCCCGAGGTTCGAAGCCAACAAGCCCGTCGGAATGCTTGGAGCCTCTGTATCAGCTGGGCTTAGGGTCGTTGCCTCTAAAGCGACACTCTGCAAGGACATATTTCCCGAACCATCCAAAGCGCGAACCGTAAAACTATAGGTCGTGGATGGCGTTAAACCTGAAACTGTATAACTCGTTAA